>DS995299.1:0-1272 GCA_000156155.1 beta proteobacterium KB13
GTAATTAGTGTCATAAGGGTTGTCAGAACCACTGGAATTAAAATCTGCAATTTGATCAACTATCATATCAAAACAACTTGAGTAATTTGATATAACTCCAGTTTGTGCACCAATGATGTCATTTTCTAGTTTTCTTGCCTTTTGATTTCTTTCTTGGTCTGCGGAAGAGATGCGAGTACCGTCAATGTAGTTTTGATAACCTATCGTGCCAATGGCTGCCAGGATACCAATAATTGCGACAACTACTAATAATTCGATCAGTGAAAAACCTTGTTTTAGCATTGTTTAAGCCTCCTCCGAACTTAAAGACACTCTAGATAATTACTGTTAAATGATACCATGATGGATTAATATATCAATTAATGGACTCAACAACACCTAACTTATTAATCATTTCAGCCTCAGACCCTACCAGCGGTGCCGGAATGCAGGCAGATATTCAAACCGTTTCAAGTTTAGGCTGTCACCCGTTAACTGTAATCACTGGATTAACAGTTCAAGACACTAAGGGTGTTTATCATGTGAGCCCGGTGGAATCAACGTTGTTTGAAGCACAAGCGAGAATTATTTTAGATGACTCAAAAGTTGATTTAATTAAATGCGGTATGTTATCGAGCGAAGAAAATATTCGTGTGCTCGCGAAATTACTCAATGAATACCCAAATATTCCCGTGGTGCTCGATCCTATTATGGCCTCTGGCCGGGGAGATGAATTAACGTCTGAGTCGATGCGTCAACTTATGATAGAGCTCATTTTGCCACGAGTGACCCTGCTCACACCCAATATCATGGAGGCGAGACAGCTGGTGAAGTTAGATGATCAAGTGAAAGAGATTTCAATCGATGAGGCGGCTAAACGATTATTGGCAAGCGGCTGTGAAAATGTGTTGATCACCGGAACCCATGAAGCCACCGATGATGTGGTAAATAGATTGTATTTATTTGATGGCGAGACCGAGTCTTATGCCTGGAAGCGATTACCCCATGAGTACCACGGATCAGGTTGTACGCTGGCATCAGCCATTGCTGCCTATGTGGCGCAAGGCTTATCTATCAAACAAGCCGTTGAAGAGGGCCAAGATTTTACCTGGCACACCCTTGATGCAGCCATACAAACTGGCCAAGGCCAGAAGATTCCCAATCGTTTTTTTTGGATGAATGACTTCGATGACAGTGACGACGACCCCACCCATCATTAAAGGCTTGTATGCCATCACCCCCGATTGTGAAGACACACCACTGTTAGTTGATAAAATAACAGAGGCGGTTGAG
>DS995299.1:2389-149076 GCA_000156155.1 beta proteobacterium KB13
TTGAGGGTTGCTACCACGGTCATGCAGATGCCCTGCTTGTGAAAGCGGGTTCAGGGGCACTTACCTTTGGTCAACCGAGTTCCGCTGGGGTGCCAGCCGATGTGGCCAAAGATACCCTAACCTTAAGCTACAACAATGTGGAAGAACTGCAACAGCTGTTTGATCAGCAAGGCGGTGAAATTGCCTGCGTCATTCTTGAGCCTGTGGTGGGAAATATGAATTTGATTGTGCCGTCAGAAGAATTTTTAAACACGTTGCGAAGTGTCACAGAAAAACATGGCGCGGTGTTGATTTTTGATGAGGTCATGACTGGTTTTAGAGTCTCACTGGGTGGGGCGCAGGAGCTCTTTGGCATCACCCCTGATATGTCCACTTTAGGTAAGGTGATCGGAGGAGGTTTACCGGTAGGAGCATTTGGTGGGCGCAAAGAGATCATGCAAACATTAGCTCCCTTGGGGCCAGTCTATCAAGCTGGAACGTTATCAGGCAACCCGGTGGCCGTGGCAGCAGGGTTAAAAACACTCGAACTCATTCAGGCCAAAGGTTTCTTTGAATCTTTATCTCAACAGACCAAAAAATTGACAGACGGACTAACTGTTGCGGCTAAAGAATTGGGTATCAAATTTTGTGCACGCAATGTGGGAGGAATGTTTGGTCTCTATTTTAGCGAACAACCGCCTAACTCATTTCAAGATGTGATGGCGTCTGATCGTGAAAAATTTAATGTATTTTTCCACGAAATGTTGAGCCAAGGAATCTATTTTGGACCGTCTGCATTTGAGGCTGGTTTTGTCTCGGCAAAGCATTCAGATGAGGACATTAGTTTCACCATTGAATGTGCCAAAAAAGCATTTCAAAAAATCTAAACTAAACCCGAATAAATCCCTCATAACCATTGAATTTACTGGATAAAACCAGTATTATTGTTGGTTCGGCTCATTTAAAACAACAGATAAAAAGTTATGGCAAAAAAATCAAATATTGAGAGGCAAGGTCTTTATAATCCATCTAACGAACATGATGCTTGTGGCGTTGGGTTTGTAGCAAATATTCATGGTAAAAAAAGTCATGAAATTGTTGCACAGGGCCTGACCATCTTAGACAACCTCACCCACCGTGGAGCGACTGGGTACGATCCAAAACTTGGTGACGGTGCAGGGTTATTAAGTCAAATCCCACATGAATTTTTCTTAGCCGAAGCCAATGAAGCCGGATTTAAATTGCCGGAATTTGGTCACTATGGTATCGGAATGCTATTCCTTCCTCAAGATGACTCACTTCGAAATGAAGTGGAGACTCTTATTGAAAAAATAGTAGAAGAAGAGGGGCAGTCGACTCTAGGTTGGAGAGGTGTGCCGGTAGATAATTCTGATATCGCTGATGCGGCCAAAGAGGTTGAACCAGTTATCAAACAAATTTTTATTCAAAGAAGTAGTGAGTGTGACAAACACACGGCCTTTGAAAGAAAATTATTTGTCATCCGAAAAAGAATTGAAATTGCTGTCAATAAACTGAATCCGGAAGATAGCGCTAAGTTTTACATTCCATCGATGTCATCCAGAACAATTGTTTACAAGGGGATGTTGTTAGCGGCGGAAGTCGGTGTTTACTTTACAGACTTAAAAGACGAAAAATTCACCTCCGCCATTGCACTAGTGCACCAGCGTTTTTCAACAAACACTTTTCCTTCCTGGGATCTTGCCCATCCTTTCAGAATGATTGCGCACAATGGAGAAATTAATACGGTCCAGGGGAATGTGAATTGGATGCATGCACGACATGAGACCATGAAGTCTATGTTGCTTGGAGAAGATTTAGAAAAATTATGGCCGTTAATCGAAGATGGTCAGTCTGACTCGGCCTGTTTTGATAATTGTTTAGAGCTGCTCGTTGCTGGAGGGTATAGCTTGCCGCATGCCATGATGATGTTAATTCCTGAGGCATGGGCCGGTAATCCTTTGATGGACAAGGAAAGAAAAGCATTTTATGAATATCATGCAGCTCTGATGGAACCATGGGATGGACCTGCCGCAGTGGCTTTTACTGATGGTCAAATGATTGGCGCTACACTTGATCGAAATGGATTACGACCAGCCAGGTATCTGATGACGGATGACGGCGTGGTGATGATGGCATCCG
Organism: beta proteobacterium KB13; assembly: GCA_000156155.1. GTDB lineage: Bacteria > Pseudomonadota > Gammaproteobacteria > Burkholderiales > Methylophilaceae > BACL14. Next base: position 4,529 of record DS995299.1, read on the forward strand.
AGATGGGAGTACTTACTTTCCCGGAAGAAAAAATTGTTAAAAAATGGCGATTAGAGCCTGGCAAGATGTTGTTAATTGATACTGATGCCGGCAGGGTGATTGATGATCAGGAAGTTAAAAAATTATTAGCATCAGCAAAACCTTACGAAAAGTGGGTCAATGATTCAAGATTTTTCTTAGGAGATTTGGATAAGGTTGAAGAATCGCAAACAATGTCTCAACCGATTTTAGATATCCAGCAAAGTTTCGGCTACTCTCAAGAGGACATCAAATTTATCCTACAGCCAATGTTTGAATCTGGTCAGGAAGCGTCAGGATCAATGGGAAATGATGCTGCTCTTCCAGTGTTATCTAATAAAGCCAAGTCTCTATATAACTATTTCAAACAATTGTTTGCCCAAGTCACGAACCCACCAATTGATCCGATCAGAGAAGAAATTGTGATGTCACTGGTGACTTTTATTGGACCAAAACCAAACCTTTTAGGTATTGAAGAAACCAATCCACCATGGCGTCTTGAGGCAAGCCAACCTGTATTGAGTCTTCAGGAATTAGAGCAATTAAAATCAATTGAGCAATTAACTAACGGGCACTTCAAATCAAAAGTGATTGATATCACTTACGAAAAATCAACTGCAGAAAATGCCGAATTAAGAATGCAGCAGGCCTTAGATAATGTCTGTCAGGAAGCCAACCAGGCCATTCGTGATGGTTTTAATATCTTAATTTTATCTGATCGAAATGTGTCTAACGATCGGATCGCCATCCCAGCACTGTTAGCTTCCTCTGCAACACACGAATTTTTAGTGCACGAGGGAAATAGAACGAACGCAGGTCTCGTTGTGGATACTGGATCTGCAAGAGAGATCCATCATTTTGCATTGCTTGGTGGTTACGGCGCTGAAGCAATATGTCCGTGGCTTGTGTTTGAAACCATGAAAGAAATTACGGATGATGCAAATCAAGCGCAAACTAATTTTATAAAGGCAGTTGGCAAAGGCTTATATAAAATCATGTCGAAGATGGGTATTTCGACATTCCAATCCTATTGTGGCGCGCAAATTTTTGAAGCAATCGGTTTAAATTCAAAATTTATTGAAAAATACTTTACTGGTACGACAACAAATATTGAAGGAATTGGTTTAGCTGAAGTTTCAGCAGAAGCTGAAAAATTACATAGTGATGCATTTGGAAACGATCCTGTATTAGCCAATGCGCTTGATGCTGGTGGTGAGTATGCCTTCAGAATTCGTGGTGAGCAACACATGTGGAATCCAGAATCCATCGCAAAATTACAGCATGCCACTCGAAAAAAAGATTTCCAAACGTATAAAGAATATGCCGAATTGATTAACAATCAATCCGAGAGATTCATGACCTTAAGAGGTTTATTCCAATTTAAATCCTCCAATAAATCAATTTCTATTGATGACGTTGAGCCAGCCACCGAAATAGTTAAACGTTTTGCAACAGGCGCCATGTCATTAGGCTCGATTTCAACTGAAGCACATACAACGCTTGCTATCGCGATGAATCGTATTGGTGGTAAATCTAATACGGGTGAAGGCGGCGAAGACAAGAAAAGGTTTATACCGCTGACTAAGGATTCCAGCTTGGAAGAAATGTTTGGTAAAGATTTAATTGAGGCAAATATTCAGCTTAAAAAAGGAGACTCTTTACGGTCTAAAATTAAACAAGTTGCTTCCGGTCGTTTTGGAGTAACAGCTGAATATCTTGCGGCAGCAGATCAAATTCAAATTAAAATGGCTCAGGGCGCTAAGCCTGGTGAGGGCGGTCAACTTCCTGGCCATAAAGTGAGTCCGTACATTGCACAGCTAAGATTCTCTGTTCCAGGTGTTGGCTTAATTTCACCACCACCCCACCATGATATTTATTCTATTGAGGATTTGGCTCAGTTAATTCATGACTTAAAAAATGCCAACCCACAGGCTGATATATCAGTTAAGTTGGTGTCTGAAACTGGGGTCGGTACCGTTGCAGCTGGAGTGGCGAAGGCAAAATCAGACCACATTGTGATCGCAGGTCATGATGGGGGTACAGGCGCTTCACCACTTTCATCCATCAAGCATGCAGGCACTCCATGGGAGCTTGGACTTGCAGAAACACAACAAACTCTTGTGCTGAATAAATTACGAAGTCGTGTCATTTTACAAGTGGACGGCCAAATGAAGACCGGACGAGATGTTGTCATTGGAGCGCTATTGGGCGCTGACGAATTTGGTTTTGCTACTGCACCATTAGTGGTGGAAGGATGTATCATGATGAGAAAATGTCATTTGAATACATGCCCTGTTGGCGTGGCAACTCAAGACCCTGAGTTGAGAAAAAGGTTTACAGGCCAACCAGACCATGTGGTAAATTACTTCTTCTTTATTGCTGAAGAGGTCAGAGAAATTATGGCTGAATTGGGCGTTAAAAATTTCAATGATCTCATTGGTCGTTCAGACCTTTTAGACATGCAGGCTGGTATAGATCACTGGAAAATACACGGTCTAGATTTTACAAAAATCTTCTATCGTCCAGAATTGTCAGACGAGGTTGGGACATATCATCAAGAAACTCAAGATCACGGCCTAGACAAGGCGCTTGATCATAAGCTGATTAAGCAAGCAAAAGATGCGATTGAAAATAAAGGTTCTTGTGTAGTTGATACCCCAATTACCAATATTAATCGAACCGCTGGCACGCTTCTGTCTCACGAGATTGCAAAAAGATATGGCAATGACGGACTTCCTGAAGACTCAATCCAAGTAAATTTATCTGGAACCGCTGGGCAAAGTTTTGGAGCTTTTTTAGCAAAAGGCATTACATTTAATCTCGAGGGTGAAGGTAATGACTATGTTGGCAAGGGTTTGTGTGGTGGAAAAATCATCATCAAACCTCCGAAAACTTTCAATGCAAAAGCATCTGAAAATATCATTGTAGGTAATACAGTGATGTACGGTGCGACATCTGGCAAAACATTTTTCAGCGGTATTGCTGGGGAAAGATTCTGTGTAAGAAATTCTGGAGCCAGTGCTGTAGTTGAAGGTGTTGGTAACCATGGGTGTGAATATATGACGGGCGGAACAGTCGCTGTACTTGGGCCGACAGGTCAAAATTTCGCGGCTGGTATGTCAGGCGGCGTAGCTTATATATTTGATTTGAATAAGACCTTTGAAGCCAATTGCAATAAATCGATGGTCACGTTAGAAAAAGTTTTACCTGCGAATTTACAACCGAGTGAAGCTCAACATCTAAATCAACCGGATGAAGTGACCTTAAAGACCTTGGTAAGTGATCATTTGAAATATACCAATAGTGAAGTGGCGAAACATATTCTTGATAATTGGGATGATATGTTGAATCATTTTGTCAAAGTCATGCCAAATGAATATAGAAGAGCTCTTAATGAGTTACAAGAAAAAACGAATAAGGAAACAGTGTAATGGGTAAAGCAACAGGATTTTTAGAGTTTGATAGGTTATCTGAACAAAATATTCCTCCTCATGAACGAGTAAAGAATTATAAAGAGTTTGTTCTGCACTTAACGGATGAAGAAGCGAAAGTCCAAGGTGCCCGATGTATGGATTGCGGGATTCCTTTTTGTAATAATGGCTGCCCTGTAAATAATATTATTCCTGACTGGAATGATCTGGTGTATCGCCAGAATTGGGAAGAAGCAATCAAGGTGTTGCATTCTACTAACAACTTTCCTGAGTTTACTGGAAGAATATGTCCAGCTCCATGTGAGGCTGCTTGTACCCTAAATATTAATTCCGATGCGGTTGGGATTAAATCAATTGAACATGCGATTATTGATAAGGCATGGGAGCTAGGTCTGGTAAAACCTCAGTTAGCAGACAAGAAAACTGGTAAAAGAATTGCCATTGTTGGTTCTGGTCCAGCTGGTTTAGCTGCAGCACAACAATTAGCTCGTGCAGGCCACGATGTCGATCTAATGGAAAAAAATGATCGCATTGGTGGTCTCCTTCGATATGGAATTCCTGACTTTAAAATGGAAAAATCTCATATTGATCGACGAATGGAACAGATGGCTGCTGAAGGAGTTAATTTTTTAACCAACCATAATGTCGGTGAAAATATTCAACCTGATGATTTAATTAAAGATTATGATGCGGTGATCCTATCAGGTGGTGCTGAATGGCCAAGAGACCTTCCAGTTCCTGGAAGAGAACTTGATGGAGTTCATTTTGCAATGGATTTTTTACCCTCTCAAAATAAAGTGGTTGCTGGAGACAAGTTATCAGAGCAAATTCTGGCGACAGATAAACATGTGGTGGTAATTGGCGGCGGCGATACTGGTTCGGATTGTGTTGGAACATCTAATCGTCATGGTGCAAAATCAGTGACGCAATTTGAATTGATGCCACAGCCACCTGAAAAAGAAAATAAATCGATGGTTTGGCCATACTGGCCCCTGAAACTGAGAACCTCAAGCTCGCATGAAGAAGGTTGTGATCGTGATTGGTCTGTTGCTACCAAAGAATTGATTGGCGACAATGGCGTTGTAAAAGAATTGGTTGCTAGCCGAGTCGAATGGAAAGATGGCAAGATGGCTGAAATACCAAATTCAGAGTTCAGAATTAAAGCGGATCTTGTTTTATTGGCAATGGGTTTTGTTAGCCCCCAACAATCGATTCTTGAAAAATTTGGTGTTGAAAAAGATGCTCGTGGCAATGTTAAGGCAGATACTGAAGGCAAAAAAGCTTACTTCACGTCACGAGATAAAGTGTTTGCAGCTGGGGACATGAGAAGAGGTCAGTCATTAGTTGTATGGGCAATTCGTGAAGGTAGACAATGTGCTCATGCGGTTGATGAATATCTCATGGGAAGCACCTCGCTACCTAGATAATCATCATGAATCTATTAAATGATTCATTTCTTAAGACATTAAGACTTGGAAAGACATCTTACACTCCTGCATGGATAATGAGGCAGGCTGGCCGCTACCTGCCTGAATATAGAGACACTCGAAAAAACGCTGGGTCTTTTATGGATCTTTGTCGGAACACATCTTTTGCTACTGAAGTCACCATGCAGCCCTTAGAGCGTTATCCTCAGTTAGATGCCGCTATTTTATTCTCTGATATTTTGACCATCCCTGATGCCATGGGTCTGGGATTAAATTTTCTTCCTGGTGAGGGCCCTACGTTTTCAAATCCATTAATCGATGAATCATCCGTTCACAAACTTGACATTCCATCCATGGAAAAATTGTCTTATGTTTTTGATGCTATTCGTTCAATTAAAGATGCTTTACAAAATAGAGTCCCCCTGATTGGATTTGCTGGAAGTCCATGGACACTTGCGACATATATGGTTGAAGGTAAAGGCGGTTCAGATTTTTTGAATGTAAAAAAAATGGCATATGAGCGTGATGACCTAATGCATCATATTTTAAAAATTAATGCGGAAACAGTTAGTCAATATCTTGCTGAACAAATCAAGGCAGGGGCAGATGCAGTGATGATTTTTGATTCATGGGGTGGAGCATTAAGTCATTTGGAATATGAAAAATTATCATTGAATTACATGAAAGTTATTATAGATAACCTAAATATTCTTGGCTTTGGTGATGTGCCAAAAATAATATTCACCAAAGGCGGTGGACAATGGATAAATCAACAATTAAAAGCTGGATCCAATGCAATAGGGCTTGATTGGCAAACCAGTTTAAAAACCGCAAGAGAATTAACAAAAGATAAAGTAGCGCTTCAAGGAAATATGGACCCAGCAATCCTATTAGGATCCGATAAGAAAATTGAAGGCACAGTCAAATCAGTTATCGATGATTACGGCCATGGTGAAGGCCATATATTTAATCTTGGACATGGCATTACCCAATTCACTGATCCCGCTAAAGTGACATTAATGCTCGATGTGTTGAAAGAGTACAGTAAAAAATACCATTAATGTTTTTTACCCTCTTCTATCCCAATCCCAGTAATGGATCTATAGAATTGTTCTTGGAATCCTTTTTTATCTTTTATTGCCTGACTTGATCGATCTGATAAAGATATAAAAATAACAAAAAAGAATGTTGTAGTCATAGAGAACAAAGCTGGATACTTATAAGGGAATATGGCTTCAGTAAAATGGAAAACATCTACCCATACAACAGGACTTAAGATGACCAATGCGATGGTCACTAAAAGACCAATTAACCCACCAAGAAAAGCCCCTCTTGTCGTAAGATTCTTCCAGAACATGGATAAAAATATAATTGGAAAATTAGTACTGGCTGCGATAGCAAAAGCAAGCCCGACCATAAAAGCAATATTTTGTTTTTCAAATATGATGCCCAGAAAAATTGCCAAAATACCTAGAAAAATCGTGGCAATTCTTGAAACAAATAATTCTTTTTTCTCATTTTTGTTTGAAGAATTAATTACATTGGCATAGATATCATGAGATATGGCTGACGCACCTGCCAAAGTTAATCCTGATACAACGGCTAAGATAGTCGCAAAGGCTACAGCCGAAATAAATCCAAGTAACACATCACCACCAACGGCATGAGCCAGGTGGATTGCAGCCATATTGTTATTTCCAATTAGTCCACCATTAGGTTTTAGATAGTCGGTATTTGAGCCAACGAGAATGATGGCTCCAAAGCCAATGATGAAGGTAAGAATGTAAAAATATCCTATAAAGCCGGTAGCATAGACTACGGATTTTCTTGCCTGAATCGAGTCTTTTACTGTAAAAAAACGCATCAATATGTGTGGCAATCCTGCGGTACCAAACATGAGCGCTAAACCCAACGATATGGCAGAAATAGGATCCTTGATCAGGCCTCCGGGATTAAGAATTTTTGATCCTAATTCATGATTTTGCACTGCGGTAGAAAAAAATTGATTTAGGTTAAAATTGAATTGATATAAAACCAGAATAGATATTAATGTCGCTCCAAAAAGCAGAAGTACAGCCTTAATGATTTGAACCCAGGTTGTTGCAATCATTCCGCCAAACGTGACATATAAAATCATCAAGCCACCAACAATATAAACAGCCAAATCATAAGGAAGGCCAAATAAGATTTGAATTAATTTTCCTGCACCAACCATTTGTGCAATCAGATAGAGAGATACGGTTGCTAGAGAGCCTAGTGCAGATAATGTTCTAATGGGTCTTTGCTGGAGCCGATAAGAAGCCACATCTGCGAAGGTATATTTCCCTAAGTTTCTTAATGGTTCCGCGATTAATAAGAGAACTATTGGCCATCCTACTAAGAATCCAATTGAATATATGAGACCATCAAAACCTGTTGCAAAGACAAGACCTGAGATCCCTAAAAAAGATGCGGCTGACATAAAATCACCTGAAATGGCTAGACCATTCTGAAAACCAGATATATTTCCACCCGCTGTATAGAAAGAGTCTCGGTTAGAGATTTGTTTCGCTGCCCAATAGGTTATATAAAGCGTTACAAATACAAAAAGTAAAAATAAACTAACTGCAATGATGTTCATGACGTGATTTTTTTGATTTCAGGTTCTAAATATTTATTTGATAAAAATACATACACAAGGGTGACGATAAATATGATCAGAATTAACAAGAAACCAAAAACGATTCCATATGAGATTGTGGAATTAAAAAATTGCTGACCTAAAAATTCAGGAAAATAAGCAATGCAAGTAATAAATAAGAAATAGGAGAACATGATTATAAATAAGAGCGGCACAACCATTTTCTTTTTGATACTTATTAGATGACTTATATCTTTCATGTTGTAAATATAACATTAATAACTAAAGTTACTCATGGAAAAACATCGATTTTAATTGTCAATTGTTTTTGTAATATGTTCTTAATATGATTAAGTTCGTCTAAAGATAATCTTTCAATAGTTATATCTTGATTATTCTGTAAGGATGGTCTTGCCAAGCTATAAAGATCAATTTTTTTAATTAACTGCTCGTAAGGTTTAATTAATTTGGAATAATTTTTTAAAAAATCATTTGTCGGAACTTGATGATTAATTTTTAATAGGCAGGTTTGAATCACTGTATGACAGGTCTCTGCACATGTTTTTAAATTATTAATCATCGAATTAGGATCTAAATTAACTTGATTGATTAGTTTTATAAAATCTTCATCCGCTGCATCAATTTTGAACCAGACCTCACCATGATGGCGATTAAAAATATTAAGGCATTCTTTTTTTTTGCTGATAAAGCTTCCGTTTGTAATTAAGCGAACAGGAATATTATCAATCAGTTTATGTTCTTTTAAACTTGCAATGATAATTTCTAAAACCTCTAAAAATTCTGGTGCTGCAGTAGGCTCTCCATTGCCTGATAGGGCTACATCGGCAAAGGTTGTTCCAGGAGGAGTATTTTCTTTTAAAAAGTTAGAATTTATTATTTGATCAATCCAAAAGTTTAACTCATCTTTTAACAATTCAACTTGGATAGGTTCCGGACCACCTCTTGTGAGGTTTGGAATTTCACAATAAATACATTGCCAATTACATGCATTATTGGTATTGAGATTTACCCCTAAAGACAATCCCCCAGCTCTGCGTGAAACAACAGGATAAACATATTTTGAATCGAATATATTTCTGTCATGATCTTCAGCATGAAGGACATAAGTTTTTTTGTTCATGCCTTCAATTATAGCTAATTTTAAGCTGGCGTTAATTTACAAAAATTAATAATTGCTGATCCACATCGTTTGATATGGTTTTAAAGAAACCTTTTTAGATTCAATTTTCTTATTGGAAATGAGATCCATCCAGTTTTTATTAAAAATTAAGTTTATTTCATTGAGATCAACGGGCTGTTTCTGATTCGTAATATTACATAGGACAAAAATACTCTGTTTTCTATTTTGACATTGTCTCCATAAGGCAAATATTTTTTCTCCTAAGTTTAATGTAAATTGAGTTGCATTTGGATGAAATGCTGGTTGTTTTTTTCGAATCGTAATTAAAGAATTAAGTTGTTTTAAAACAGCAGCATGGATTGTTTTTTTATTCATCTTATTACTTAGGTCTTTTAAATCATATCGTTTTCTATTAATACTTCTTTTCTGTTTTGTTGATTGCATTCCGGCGTAGTCATTTTCCGTGCCAAAAAAACTATGAACATAGATAGCTGGAATTCCCTCGAGACTTAACATAATTGCATGCGCACATATAAATCTCTGGATTTGAAAATTATCTAGGTTATCAATTGTTCCCTTAAGGGCATCAATTAGCGCAATATTAATTTCATATGGTTTATTTTTATTTTCAACTTTGCGGTAAGAAACCTCGCCCCCAAACTCTTTCATTCTTTTTAAGATGGCTTTGATATTTTTTTCCGGTATCAATCCCTCTGCAGGTCTCATGCCAATCCCATCATGAGAGGCGATAAAATTAAAGTAAGTAGTCCCTTCCATTGGAGGAGGCATAGACATCAGCCATTTTCTTAAGATAGTCGAATTACCATAAAGCATGGAATAAAGAATAAGAGGCGGAAGTGAAAAGTTATATATTAATTGCGCTTCATTGCCATTTCCGAAATAATCAAGATTTTCTTTATTTGGAAGATTGGTCTCTGTAATTAAAAATGTTTTTTGAGAACTAGCATCGAGCAGCAGCCTAAATAACTTTATAATTTCGTGAGTTTCATTCAGATTAATACAATTTGTTCCAAGCTCTTTCCAAAGAAATGCAACAGCATCTAATCTTAAAATTGAAATACCCTGGTCTAGGTAAAATTTAATAATTTTTAAAAACTCAATTAAAACATCTTTATTTTTGAAATTTAAATCTACTTGATCCCTACTAAAAGTACACCATACATATTTTTCATTTTTTTTTATTTTAAATAACTGCAATAAATCATGACTTCTGGGCCTGACGATTTTAGAAGTATCAAATTTATCTTCATAATCTAAAAAAAATTTTTTCCCTGGAAGCTGATTGTTTAAGAACTGTTGAAACCATTCAGATTGACTGGAGCAATGATTAATTACAAGGTCAGCCATAATTTTATATTTTGAGGAAAGTTTTTTGATATCACTCCAGGTAGCTAGCCCTCTTTTAATATTTAAATAATCAATAACAGCAAAACCATCATCTGAACTATAGGGAAAAAAAGGAAGGAGATGGATAATTGAGACACTGTCTTGAAGATAAGCATTTAGCACTTTATTCAAAGTCTGAATATTTTTTTCATTATCATTATGGAATGTATCAAGATAAGTAATTAAGGCAACATCTGACTCATCCCACCTGTTTTGAATTAAATGTTGTTTGGGTGATTTTTTTTCAAAAAAAATAGAAAAGATCTTCTTAGTTAAATGGGCATTATTTGATTTGGGATAAATGATATTGAGGTGGTTAAGTATTTGCTCACTGATTTTATTTTGAAAACTCATTCATATCCTCTGTAACCGCTGATATAAATTCTTTTTGTAAATCCGGAATGGCGCTATTAACCCTTGTCCAAGATGGTATAAATGGCGTTTCCATTGGATTGTCTAGATAGCTATTTCCAGCGTCAAGAATATTTTGTGCAAACATTTCAACAGCTTTCTCTTCAGAATGAATATCTAATTTAAGTCCATTCATCAGGGCATCATTGTTGTAAGTTTCAATAAAATCTAGAGCAATACGAAAATATGTAGCTTTGATGGATCTGAAGGTTTCAGAATTGAAAACATGTCCGTTGGTTGCAAGTTTTCTGAAGATGGATTTACATATATCAATCGACATTTTTGATAATCCTTTTTCTTGATCATCTAAACTTAAGTCCTGATGTTTATGATCGTAATGATCGGCAATATCAACCTGACATAAATGATTATTTGAATAATTTCTATTCACTTCAGAAAGCACACCTATTTCCAAACCCCAGTCACTTGGAATACGAATATCATTAAGTACTTCAGTGCGCATTGAAAATTCTCCAGCCAATGCATATCTAAAACTATCTAAGTAATTTAAATATTCATTGTCATTGAAAATTTTTTTTAAAGATCGTATCAAAGGGGTGACTAGAAGACGACAGACTCTGCCATTAATTTTTTCATTAGCCACTCTTGAATAATAACCTTTACAAAATTGATAGTTAAAATTTGGATTAGCAACTGGATAAATTAAACGTGCTAGCAGTTCTCGATTATAAGTCACGATATCGCAATCATGCAGAGCGACTGACTTTGCGCTGCCATCTGCGAGGACAAATCCAAAACAAAACCAGACATTTCGCCCCTTGCCTAACTCTCTAGGAGATAAACCAAATGATTTGAGTTTCTCATCTATTTTTTTTAAACGTGGTCCATCATTCCATAAGACAAAGTGTTTTTGAGGAAGCTGATTGAAAAAATGTAAAGCATACTTGTACTCCTCTTTTGTCGCTTGATCTAAACCGATAACAATCGAATTTAAATATTTGACTTTCTTTAGCTCGTCCACAATTAATTGAAGTGCTGGTTTTTCAAGTTCAGAAAATAAACTCGGCAGGACCAAAGTCATCGGCCTTGATTTTGCAAATGACTCTAAATTTTTTTCTAAATCACCTAAGGACTGTGTTCTTAAATTATGAAGGGTGCTGATAATACCATTTTGATAAAAATCACTCATTATTTAATACTTTCATTATTTCTTGATTCCAGCCAGAGGGTCCACACATCTTGCTCATGACCCAGCCAGGTTTATGCAAGTGTTCATTGTTATTTTGAATCAATATCTTAATATCACATGCGTCAATCATATTAATATCATTTTCTCCATCACCCAATGCAATGCTGATAAATTCTGTTTGACAATCTTTTTCGAGAGTATTTTTGACCCATTTTAGTGCTTTTGCTTTATCGTGGTGCGATGAAATGGTTAAAAATCGACCACCTTGGGCAGCATGCAATCCTAATTGGTGAATTATTTGTATAAATTCAATTTTTTTCTCTTCATCATCAAGCCAAATAATGGGTTCTGAGAACTGCCTTTGTTGAGAAAGCTTGGCCTCTTCTTCTGCCAATCCAGTATGCTGAACCGCGTGTTCAATCGGTAGCAGAGAGTAACAATTAAAATTAAAAGTTTTTTGCAAAGGAATTATTTTGTCGTGAATTTCGGTTAAGTTAACGCCAAAGCTAACGACTTGATTGTTAAAAAAAACACCTGATCCATTTTCAAATATGAAAGGATCTTTAAGAGCTAATTTGGACTGTATTTTTTCAATTTCAGCTTTCGTTTTACTTGAGGAAAGGATTAAAGGAATCTTGCGTGATTTTAAAACAGATAGGGCTTCGGAGGCTGGTTCAAAAGTGTATGTTTTATGATCAAGAAGCGTCCCATCCAGATCTGAAAAAATAATGTAATTCCGCATAGGAATTTGAAATTGTTATCAGTAAAAAGTTTGAATTATTTGTGGAACCACATTCTTTTGAGGACACCGTCTTTATTAACTAAGGCATGTTTAAGTGCACCTGCGAAATGAAGGATAAAGAATAACAATAAAATTTGGCCAAAAATTTCATGAAATTCTTTGAATAAGTCCCTGAGGGTCTCATTATCTATTCCAGGAAGAAACGGAATGCCAAACCAATGGATGCCATATTTGCTGCCAATTGACATGATGATTCCACTCAGTGGGATTAAGAACATCAATAAATACAGTGCATGGTGGGCTGCAGTAGCTAACTTAATTTCGAACGCACTCATCGAAGTTAGCATTTTTGGTGGTTTATGGGTCAAGCGCCAGTATATTCTGAATAGCACTAGAAAGAAGATAGTTACCCCAATGGATTTATGCAAAAGAAAGTAAAAGGATCGGGCTGACATTTCTTTGGATGATTCAAAAGTAAAGAGCCCCAGATCAAAGAGATCAAAGCTTGAAACTTTAGGCCCACCTTTTGGGAGTTCATGCATGTACCACCCAAGAACAAACATAAAAATTATTCCAATCGCTAGTAGCCAATGCAGTAATATAGCTACATTAGTGTACCTATCTTTTTTTGGACCAAAATAACTGTTTTTATCTTTTGTCATAAACAGTTAATATAGACTCTAAAATAACAAATATCAATACAAATAAACTAATGCTGAAAAACCATATCTTTTTTTTTCTTTTGCTTGTTGCAGTGAATGTTAATGCATTTGTACAAGAAATTGGACCTGGTGTATTCGTTCATATCGGCAAGCATCTTGATATAGATGAAGGCTATGATGGCGATATCTGTAATATCGGATTTATTGTTGGTGAAGAATCTATTGCAGTGATTGATACTGGCGGGAGTTATCTTGTTGCAAAAGAACTAAGTAAATACATATCAGATAACTTTAAACAACCTGTCAAATATGTCATCAATACGCATGCTCATCTTGATCATGTTTATGGAAATGTTGTTTTCTCGGATGCGGATATATTTGGCCACAAAGATTTACCTAAAGCATTGAAATCACGAGCAGATATCTATCAACGGATCAATGACAGGTATTTAGGAAAAGTTTCGGAGCAGAGCCCCCTAATACTGCCAAATAAATATGTTGAAATTAATAAACCTGAATCTATTGATTTGGGCAATAGAAAAATTAGACTCCAAGCGTATCAAGTTGCTCATACAGAATCAGATTTAACTGTTTTTGATGAAAAAACTAAAATTTTATGGTCAGGAGATTTAGTTTTTTCTGAAAGAACTCCAGTGGTTGATGGAGATATACATGGATTCATAGAAGCATTAGAGGAAATAAATAAACAAGAAATTAATTTCGTAGTTCCGGGACACGGACTGCCCTCGTCCAAGGAATATGCAATTCGTCCAATGATTGAATATCTTGTCACTTTAAGAAACGACGTAAGAAAGTTTATAGACAATGGAGAGTCACTTGAATTTGCAATAGAAAATGCCGCTAGTTCACAAAAAGATGAGTGGCTTTTATTTGATATTCAGAATAAAAGAAACGTTAATCGCATTTTTCCAATGATGGAATGGGAATAAAAGTTTTATTCCCATCACAGCATCAATTATTTTTTTGCAAGTTTTTGATCAAGGCTGCACCCTGCATTTTCAGGATGAGCACCAACCAAGAGAAGACCGCCTGCTATTGCGACATACAAGAGGCTCATAATAAGGACTGGCTGACCTTGCATCGCATTCATGAAATAAATTAATGCCCATAAAATAGAATAAGCAGATAACACATATGCAGAAATTTTAGTTTTATAACCAAGGATTAGCGCTAAACCACCAACAAATTGAACAAGAATGCTAATCGGCGCCATGATTCCTGGCAATCCCCTTGCCCCCAGCATATCCTGATACATTCCATAACCTCCTGGTGTGGAGATAATGTTATTTAAAATAAAAAGAATAGAAATAAAAAAGATCTGAGCTAACAAGATTCTTGATATGAGGCCAATGTGTTTCGACATTATATTTCCTTATAATTTATTTAATTGAATAAGATGATGCCTTTAAAATAAAAACTATGCAAGTTAACGACAAAAAATTTGTCCTCCTATCTTGGGCTAAAGATATTCAAACTATTAAAGATTTAAGAACAGAGGTGTTTATCAAAGAACAAAACATTCCAGAGGAACTTGAGTGGGATAAAGATGATGAGGGAGCACAACATTTTGGTATTTTATCTAATGACATTTTAATTGCCTATGCAAGGGTTCTGATTAAACAAAAAATTCATATCGGCCGGATGGCTGTAAGGAAAAAATACAGAAGAGTGGGTATAGGATCATTATTGTTATCAAATATTATTAATCAGGTTGACGATCGGAATCATTCAAAAAAAATTATGTTATCGGCCCAAGAGCAAGCTATCCCTTTTTATGAAAAAAACTTATTTCAAATTAGAGGGAACGAATACTTAGATGCTGGAATTATTCATTATGATATGGAGTTAGTTCGTTAAACTAATTAACAGTGACTTAATGGGAGCTGGGAGCCCAAGCTCTGGTATTTCTTTCCAATCAAACCACAATCCATCAACCATCAAATCTGATTTGTTAGTAATTTTAATTAAAAAGTATTTGTACTTTAATCGATAATGTGAAAAGACGCATTGTCTTTCACCTTGTTTGATAAGGTTTATTTTTTTACCTAAATAATTTTTTTGGGGAGGAATCCATAACCCGCTCCAAACTCCTGTTCGATTTTTGACTAAAAGTATTTGTTTATTACATTCATAAATATAAAATTCAGTTGATCGGTCCTCCTTGGTTTTTGTTTTATTTTTTACAGGAATGGCTTCGGTTAAATTATTTTGTTTTGCAATACATGTCTGATTCATTGGGCAGGAATGACATTGGGGATTTTTGGGAGTACACAATGTGGCCCCAAAATCCATGATGCCTTGAGTGTAAATATCAATGTCACCATCAGGTAATAGTTGTTCGCTAAGATCCCATAAATCTTTTTCTGTTTTAGCTAAACTTATACTTTCTTGAATGCCAAAAAAACGAGTTAACACTCGTTTGACATTGCCATCCAAAATGGCAAATTTTTTTTTAAAGCAAAATGACAAAATTGCTCCGGCCGTTGATCTCCCAATTCCTGGAAGTTGAATTAAGCTTTCAAACGTATCCGGAAATTTACAAGAATATTGCTCGGCAATAATTCTCGCAGTTTTATGAAGGTTTCTCGCTCTTGAATAAAACCCAAGACCACTCCAGTAAGACATGACTTCGTCTTCAGAGGCTTCAGCTAGATGTTTGATATTTTGAAATCGATCAATAAATTTAATATAGAAAGGGATAACGGTGCTGACCTGTGTTTGTTGAAGCATTATTTCTGACACCCACACTAAGTAAGGATCTTTATTTTTTTGCCATGGAAGATCATACCTCCCATGTTGTTCATGCCATCGCAAAATTTTGTTTGAAAATTTTTTTTGGGACCGTGAAATTATCATCTAATAAAAAAGAATTAGAAAAATGATCCCGATAAGAATTCGATAGTAGGCAAAAATTTTAAAATCATTATGAGCAACAAATTTTATTAGAAATCGAACCACTATCAGCGCTGATATAAAAGCCGTAGAAAATCCAATTAAGAAGAACCAAAAGTCATCTGATGAAAGGCTATGAAGGTTTTTAAATAAATCATAAAATGAAGCAGCGAACATAATGGGGATTGCTAAAAAAAATGAAAATTCAGTCGCTGTTTTTCGATCTAATTGTAGAAGTAGCCCTCCCATAATTGTAGCTCCAGACCTGGATGTTCCAGGAATTAATGCTAAACATTGAAACAATCCAATTCCAAGAGATTGCTTATAAGAAATATTGTCTACAGTTTTTGTTGATCCAATATTTGTTTTCTTTTCAATCAGCAATATTAGTATCCCTCCAGTAATCAAAGCACAGCTAACAACAATAGGATTAAATAGAAATATTTTGATCACATCATGGAATGCTAATCCAACAATTGCTGCAGGTAGAAATGCTAAAAAGATGTTTGAAAAGAATGTTTTTGATTTCTGGTCAGAGAGATGAAGTGTTTTATTAAGCAATTGAGTTCTATATTCATAGATGATGGCTAGTATTGCGCCAAGCTGAATAAAGATTTCAAAAACTTCAATGTTGGGATGGTTGGCATTAATGAGATGAGCTCCAATGATCAAATGACCAGTGGAGCTGATAGGCAAAAACTCTGTGAGGCCTTCAATAACTCCTAATATAACTGCCTGAATAAAGAAGATTAAGGTCATTGAAGTTTAAACTTTTTGGTAAACTTCTGAACCTTTTTTTACAAACTCAATAGATTTTTGCTCCATTCCATCTTTTAAAGCCTCTTCTTCTGAGATCCCTTTTTCTTTAGCATACTCCCTTACATCTTGTGTAATCTTCATTGAACAGAAGTGTGGTCCACACATAGAGCAGAAATGAGCCTGCTTGGCACCCTCTTGAGGAAGAGTTTCATCATGAAATTCTTTTGCTTTTTCAGGATCGAGACTTAAGTTAAACTGGTCCTCCCATCTAAATTCAAATCGTGCTTTTGAAAGGGCATTATCTCTTATCTGTGCACCCGGGTGACCCTTAGCAAGATCAGCAGCATGCGCTGCGATTTTATAAGTAATAATTCCTTCTCTGACATCTTCTTTATCCGGAAGGCCAAGATGTTCTTTGGGTGTTACATAACAGAGCATTGCACATCCATACCAACCAATCATTGCGGCACCAATTCCAGATGTAATATGATCGTATCCAGGTGCAATATCTGTTGTCAGAGGCCCTAAAGTATAAAAGGGTGCTTCATGACAATGTTCTAATTGCAAGTCCATATTTTCTTTGATCATGTGCATTGGGACATGGCCTGGACCTTCAATCATTGTTTGAACATCATGCTTCCAAGCTATCTTGGTAAGTTCACCTAAGGTTTTTAACTCTGCAAATTGTGCTTCATCATTAGCATCATAAATAGAGCCAGGACGTAATCCGTCACCGAGACTGAAACTCACGTCATAGGCTTTCATAATTTCGCAAATTTCTTCGAAGTGGGTGTAGAGAAAAGATTCTTTATGATGAGCCAAACACCATTTGGCCATGATTGAACCACCACGACTGACAATGCCAGTCATTCGTTTAGCCGTCATAGGAATATACTCCAGCCTAACCCCAGCATGGATAGTAAAATAATCAACGCCCTGTTCTGCCTGCTCTATTAAAGTATCTTTAAAAATTTCCCAAGTCAGATCTTCTGCCTTGCCATCAACTTTTTCTAAGGCCTGATAGATTGGAACTGTTCCAATAGGCACAGGACTGTTTCTAACGATCCACTCACGAGTTTCATGAATATTTTTTCCTGTAGATAGATCCATGACGGTATCAGCACCCCATCGAGTTCCCCACACCATTTTTTCAACTTCCTCACTAATACTTGATCCAAGTGCTGAATTACCAATATTGGCATTAATCTTGACTAAAAAATTCCTACCTATAATCATTGGTTCAGTTTCTGGGTGATTAATGTTTGCTGGGATAATGGCTCTTCCTTTTGCAACTTCTTCTCTCACAAACTCTGGAGTGATTAATTTTGGAATAGATGCTCCATAACTTTGTCCTGGGTGTTGGGTTTGAATGAATTCTGAAATCCCCTCTCTTCTCTGATTTTCACGAATAGCTATGTATTCCATCTCAGGCGTAATGATTCCTTTTTTGGCATAATGCATTTGTGAAACGTTTTGCCCAGGTTTTGCTTTTAACGGTTTTCTTTTTAAATTAAAACGCATTTTTTCAAGCTCTGGATCGCTTTGTCTTTCTTTACCGAAATCTGAAGTTGGTCCATCTAATTCTTCAACATCTCCTCTATCAAGAATCCATTGAGATCGTAATGCTGGCAAACCATTTCGAATATCAATTTGATATTCTGGGTCGGTATACGGACCAGATGTATCATAAACAACAACAGGATTATTTTTTTCAGCACCAAATTGTGAGGCAGTATCAGAAAGGCTTATTTCACGGAAAGGAACTTTGATATTATGGTTTCCTTCAACGTATATTTTTTTTGAATTTTTAAAAGAATGTAATGCGTTAGGATCAATCGTCGCATCTGATTTATTAAAATCAGGTTGTTGATTAATATTCTTATCTGGTGCGTTCATTAAGTCTCCTTAAGTTGAAAAGTAAGGAGTGCATCTTTTGCATTCCCTACGTCGGTATTATCCGAATCAGGTTCCAAGGGTGTTTCTCACAATATAAAATTGACCCCCAGCAAATATTTAAACATTGTACATAAATTATGAATTTAGGTTAATGCCTTCAGTCATAACGACCAAAAATATAAGATATAATTCAAGTATTATTCTTTATACTATTCAAAGACATATATGCATTCTGAAAAAAGTAAATTTAATATGATTGAACAGCAGATAAGAACATGGAATGTTCTTGATGAGTCTGTTCTCGATTTATTTAGAAAATACGATCGTAAACTTTTTGTACCTTCAAAATATCAAGGCATAGCATTTGCTGATTTAGAAATTCCAATTAATGCTAATGCTTCAATGTTAGCTCCAAAAGTTGAAGCAAAAATAATCGATTCGCTAGAGTTGAATAAAAAAATGAAAGCCTTACATATTGGAACCGGTAGTGGCTTTTTTGCAGCTTTATTGGCAAGTCATGTTAAAGAGTTATACACAGTTGATATTGACTCAGAGTTTATTGCGCATGCACAACAATTACTTAAAAAAAATAAGTTAAATAACGTTAAGTACATTGTAAGCAACGGGTTTAATGGGTATTACCAAGAAGCCCCATATGACCTTATTGTATTTACTGCATCGCATGTGAAAGAGCCTCCAGGATTGAGAGAGCAACTCAATATTGATGGACAACTGTTTATTTTCGAGGGCGATCAATCGCTTCAGCATGCAAAAGTAATTAAAAGATTATCTGATTCAGAATATAGTGCTCAAACAATGTTTGAGGCCTCAATTCCTCAGCTTATTGAATCATGGGAGCCAAACAAATTTTTATTTTAAGGCTAAAGAATTTATTTACTCTTTTTCTAATCTTTTTTTATTTCAGTCATGTAACAGCTGAAGAGAAAGATCTTTTTGAGTTATATCTTCAAGCCTTACAAAATGATCCCGTCTTATCTTCTGAAAAATTTCAAAATGAAGCGGTTAAAGAATTAATCAATCAGGGCCGTTCACTTTTTCTTCCATCTATTTCAGCCACAATGAATTATGATGATCGTAACCAAGAGAGAAAATTTTTAAATACAGATGCAGCACTTGGTAGCAGTTTATTTACCAGGGGAACTAAAGCCGATTATGATGCCTATGGTTATAATGTTGTAATCCGTCAACCTCTTTTTAATTATTCTGCCTATTCAACGTATAAGCAAATTCTTGCACAAACCAGTTTGGCTGATAAAAAATATCATTTAGTTCAGCAAGATTTAATGATGAGGGTATCCGAACTTTATTTTGAATCACTGTTGGCAAAAGATAAAGTTGATCTCATTCAAACTCAAAGATTAGCGATTCAAGAACAACTTCGGGAAGCTGAAATAAAATTTGAAGCAGGATTAATATCTATAACTGATATTAATGAAGCTAAAACCAAAAAAGATTTAATGGAAGTGGATTTGCTTAATGCAGTTAAAGAATTAAAGATTAAAAAAAGAGAGATTGAAGCCATTACCGGAGAATTACCTGGCGCACTTAAACCTCTAATGAGTTTAATTTCATTTGAAAAAATGGATAACCTCCCAGAAGAGTGGGTAGACATTGCAATGCAAAACAGTGTAGCTATTTTAATTAAGGATGCTGAAGTAGAGGTTGCCAGAAAAGAAATTGATGTTCGTAAAGGAGATCAGTATCCAACCATAGATGCTCTTGCTGCAAGAAGGAGAACCTGGGATAAGGATGGATATGCTTTTGGTTTAAGAAATTACTCAGATACGATTGGCGTTGAGATAAATATTCCAATTTTTTCTGGCGGGTTTACTTCATCAAAAATTAGAGAAGCAGAATTATTAAAAGAAAAGTCAATTCAAGAAGCTGAAGCCTTAAAAAGGCAAGTTGAATTACAGGTAAGAGAGGCGTATTTAAATCTTCAAACTAACCTTTCAGCAATTGATGCTTATCAGCAAGCTTTAAAATCATCCGAGCTGCAATTAAAGTCTACACAAGTCGGCTTTAGAGAAGGTTTAAGAAATAGTGTTGAGGTGTTGAATGCTCAACAAATGTTATTTTCTGCAAAATATGATTTACTATCTTCCAGGTATAATTATTTGAAGAATCTGTTAAACTTGAAGCATACTGTTGGAACTTTATCGATTAAAGATCTAGAAGAAATTAACAAATATTTAACGGTTAGTCAGGAAGATGAAAGCTGAAATACAGAGAAGTCAATTAGTCATTATTGACATGCAAGATAAGCTTGCAGGCGCAATGCCTAAAGAAGTGGTTAATAAAATGATTCAACGTTGTGAGCTTATTGCTACTTTAGCTAAAATTGAAGAAATTCCAGTTCTAGTAACTGAGCAGTATCCCCAGGGCCTTGGTAAAACACTCTCCAGTATGATTCCTTTTTTAACCCATGCAAGCTTTATTGAAAAAACAGCTTTTTCATGTGTGGATGAACCAAAGTTTAATTCGAAACTAATTGAAACCAGAGATCAAATTATCTTAGCTGGAATGGAGTCACACATATGCATACTGCAAACGGCACTCGATTTGATTAATCAAGGTAAAAAAGTATACATCTTAGAAGATGCCATAGTATCAAGAAATATTTTAAATAAACAAAATGCAATTTTCAGACTGCGCGATGCTGGTTGTATTTTAACTAATGTCGAATCAATTGTATTTGAATGGTTAAAAAATTCTGATAACCCAAGCTTCAAAACAATCGCACCATTAATTAAAAATATTTGCTAATCAGCTGAATAACCTTCTCTTCATCTTTTTTATTCTTTAAAAGAAATTTATTTAAATTTTGTTCAAAAACTTTTTTATTTTTGGTTTTAAAAAAATTATTTATTTCAACAGCTATGGTATCAGGTGCAATTTGTTTGATTACTTTTGCAGCTATTCCATGTTGTATGATCGATAAAAAATTATAAATGGATGGACCAACTAAACATGGAGTTTTTAATAATAGAGACTCAACTGGGCTTTGGGAGCCAAAGTTTTTGAAACTACCACCAATTAAAACTAAATCACTAATCGAAATATATTTATTCATTTCACCCATGGTATTTCCAAGAACTATGGTGTTGGATTGATTAGTTTTTTTTGGGTGTTTAGCTAAATTACAAGCATACCCATCTTTCAATATAAGCACTTCTACTTCCTTGAAGCGCTGAGGGTGCCTTGGGATTATCATAAATGTAAAATCGTTAAAGTTCTTTAATAACTTTATTTGTTTTAAAAATAGCTCTTCCTCTCCTTTTCTTGAACTGATCAAAGAAATAACTTTTTTAGAATTTATGTTTAAAAGTTTTTTAAATTTATTTTTTTCAGATGGCGTTAATTCTGTAATGGGCTGATTAAATTTTAAGTTACTGCAAATCTGAATTTTATTATCAGTAATTGACTTGAAATTTTTCTTATCATGTTCTGACTGCGCTATGATCAAATCAAATGAATCAAAAGTTTGTTTAATAAAATATTTGATGTGTTGGTATTTTGCTAGAGATTGATCCGATAATCTTGCATTAATTAATAAGGTTGGAATTTTTCTTAGTTTTAGTTCTTTAGTTATTCCTGGCCAAATCTCTGTTTCTAAAAAAATCGCAACCTTAGGTTTGAAATAATTTAAAAAAAGTTTATTTAAAAACCAACTATCAAAACAAAGGTAAGCTCGAAATATTCTTTTCGAATTATAAATTTCAGTATTTCTTCCGGTGGGAGTTGAATGAGTAACTAAAAAAAATTTATCTTTAAATCTTGGAACTAAGTGTGATAGTAAACTGTTGATGGCTTTGGTTTCTCCTAAAGACACACAATGAAACCAAATAAGATCATTATTTTTGATATTTTTAAGATTGTATACACCATATCGTTCAGCTAAATGTTTTAAGTAATCAGGTTGTTTGATGCTCCGGTAAATAAACTTTATAGGAGACAAAACAATGAGTATGTGAACAAGTAACTGATATAAAAAAAATCTCATAATTATTGTTATTTTACCTCTAAAAAAAAAATTTCATCCTGAAGTCTTTGATTTATATACTTTTTATCATTAATGCACTAATTTTGAGCAATTTTATGTATTGACCAACCACAATTTAATGATAAAATTTAAATCATAGACCACAACATATTGTGGTTTTAAATGATTTAAAGAATTGTTACAATTTTCTTAAATATCATTCTTTTTTGCAATAAATTTCAGGGGAAATTAATGTTAGAGGCCGTCCATTCAGATAAAACCGACCAAGGCGAAGTCGCAACTAAAATAGAGATGCAGTCAGTTTCTGTTGATATTTGGGATAAAAAATATCGACTGAAAAAGAAGGATGGAAATTATGTCGATGAGACGATTCAAGATACCTATGAAAGAGTTGCAGAGGCTTTAGCGGATGTAGAACCCTCCAATAAGAAAGAATGGAAAGAAAATTTCTTATGGGCTTTACAACACGGGGCTATCCCAGCAGGAAGAATTACATCGAACGCGGGTGCGAAAGAGCACAAACCAGCCACCAGTACAATTAATTGCACCGTTTCGGGAGCAGTTCAGGACAGCATGACTGATATTTTAGATAAAGTTCATGAAGCAGGCCTTACTTTAAAAGCAGGTTGTGGTATAGGTTATGAATTCTCAACTTTAAGACCAAAAGGAGCATTTGTCGCAGGAGCCGGCGCATACACCAGCGGACCTCTTTCATTTATGGATATATATGATCGCATGTGCTTTACCGTGTCTAGTGCGGGTGGTCGCCGAGGTGCTCAAATGGCAACATTTGATATCTCTCATCCTGATGTGACTGATTTTATCAAAGCAAAAAGAGAGGACGGAAGGCTTCGTCAGTTCAACCTATCCTGTTTGATAACCAAAGAATTTATGGAGGCTGTTAAATCAGATTCTGATTGGAAACTAGCATTTCCTGTAACCGAAAAAGAAGCTAAACAAGACAACCTTGACTTCAAAGATTCTGAAAAAACAGTTTGGCGCGATTGGCCGGTTAAAGAAAAGTACATAGTAAAAGAGTCAGGAAAAGATGCTGGAAAAGTTGCATGCAAGGTTTATTCAACCATTAAAGCGAAAAGATTATGGGATGTAATTATGGCATCAACTTATGATTATGCAGAGCCTGGTTTCATTTTGATCGACCGCGTTAATGAAATGAACAATAACTGGTTCTGTGAAAATATTCGCGCCACAAACCCTTGTGGGGAACAACCTCTTCCCGAATATGGAGCATGTCTGTTAGGTTCAGTAAATCTTACGATGTTTGTAAAAAACCCATTTACTGATGATGCCTATTTTGATTGGGATGAGTATAAAAAAGTAGTCAGTATTTTTACCAGGATGCTTGATAATGTCGTTGAAATTAATGGCCTCCCGCTTGGCAAGCAGCGTGATGAAATCATGCAGAAAAGACGACACGGTATGGGTTACCTTGGCCTTGGCTCAACACTTACGATGATGAAAATTAAATACGGTGACCCAGAATCAATTAAATTTACTGAAGAAGTGACTCGTATACTTGCTGAAGAAGGATGGAAAGTTGGCATTGAGTTAGCCAAAGAAAAAGGTTCTGCACCTATCATGGAAGAGTTATTTGAAATAACTGAGCAAATGCTTCAGATGCGACCAGAAATGAAAGCTGATGGAATCAAGGTTGGAGATAAGGTTGCTGGTAAAGTATTAATGGGAAAATACAGCAAATATATGCAGCAGTTCCCGGAAGAGTTAAGAAACGAGATCGCTGAAAATGGAGTTCGATTTAGCCACCATAGCTCAATTGCTCCAACCGGGACTATCTCATTGTCATTAGCAAATAATGCAAGTAATGGTATCGAGCCATCTTTTGCCCACCATTACAGCAGAAACGTGATTAGAGAAGGTAAAAAAACTAAGGAAAAAGTAGATGTTTTTTCTTTCGAATTATTGGCTTACAGATCTTTGATCAATGATAAAGCCATGCCTTTTTCTGAAAAAGAGGATGAAGTATTACCAGATTATTTTATTGATTCATCTACAATTAAAACAAAAAATCATGTGGATATTCAGGCGGCTGCACAAAAATGGATTGATAGCTCCATTTCAAAGACTATTAATGTGCCAACAGACTACGACTTTGAAGACTTTAAAGAGATTTATATGTATGCCTATGAAAAAGGGTTAAAAGGATGTACAACATTTAGATTTAATCCAGAGGCTTTCCAAGGCGTGTTAGTGACCGAAAAAGATTTAGAAAATACGAAGTATCAATTCAAGTTAGATGACGGATCTACGGTCGAGTTAAAAGGTAACGACGAAGTTGAATACGACGGCGAAAAACACACCGCAGCTAACTTGTATGACGCTTTAAAAGAAGGATATTACGGAAAGTTCTAGGGGATAAATATGGTAAAGAAAATTGAAAAAAAGATTGTTGGTTACTCTGTATTAAATGACAAAAACGATGACCCTAAGGCTGATGTTGTTCAACTAGGGGAGCCGCTTGAAAGACCAGAGCATATTCGAGGAACTACTTATAAAGTAAAAACACCCGTTACTGAGCACGCTTTGTATATCACAATCAATGACGTGGTGATGAATGAAGGCACTGATCAAGAACACTCAAGACCATTTGAAATATTTATTAATTCAAAAAATATGGACCATTTTCAATGGATCGTAGGATTAACGAGAGTGATGTCTGCAGTTTTTCGTAAAGGCGGCGATGTTACTTTTTTGCTCGAAGAGTTGCAAAGTGTTTTTGATCCTAATGGTGGATATTACAAAAAAGGTGGTAAGTACGTTCCAAGCCTGGTTGCTGAGATCGGTGAGGTCTTAGAAAAACATTTGATTGACATTGGCATGCTGAAAACAAAAGAGCTTGATGAACATCAAAAAAAATTAGTTGAAGAAAAAAAGAAAGAGTACTTAGATAAGAATCAAGACCAGCTAGATGAGTCTGGATTTCCTAAGGATAGTCAATTATGCTCAAAATGTAATACCAAAGCAGCCATTCTCATGGATGGATGTCTAACCTGCTTAAACTGCGGTGAAAGTAAATGCGGTTAATCATGAACTAACTGTTGCGTATCTTATCAGAACTGTTAGATAAACTTTTGATAAGATACGATGCGAAAATTATTATTAATCCTTTTTTTAATCCCTACAATTTCTAATTCAGCTGGCCTTACCCAAGAGCTAACATTGCAATTAAATCGTTCCATAGTGAAAGTTCATTCTGCCAACCAGGCAGGTAACCATGGAGTGGGTTCAGGCGTTGTGGTTGCAAAAGATCATGTGGTTACTAATTGTCACGTGATCGCAAATTCAACAGGCATTCATGTCACAAAATATGGAACGAGCTATCCCCCAGAAAAATTAATCGCGGATTGGGAGCATGATATATGTATTCTCACTTTCAAATATCTTAATTTAGAGCCTGTGACATTGGGTTCTAGTTCGGATGTTGATTACGGTACCAACGTAATCGCTAAAAGCTATGGTGGTAATGCTACCAGGCCGGTGACATCAATTGGTAAAGTCAGAGATATTTTTGATTTAAAGGGCAAAAAAGTGATTCAGTCGTCAACATGGTTTTCTTTAGGAGCAAGCGGTGGTGGTTTATTTGATGAAACCGGAAAGCTATTAGGTATTACAACATTTAAGACCCCTGGGCGCGGCGCCTTATATTATTCAATCCCAATTGAGGTAGTTAAGGAGCTTATGGAAAAAGGTGAGCGCTTAGAGGTGACTACACAAGCTCAGATTCCTTTTTGGGATGAACCTCCAACCAATCTTCCTTACTTTATGAAAATAGTTAAACCCTTATTTGATGAAGATTGGAATGAATTGAAAAATATTTCTCAAGAATGGATAAAAGAAACGAATGCATTTGAGGCAAAATATTATTTTGCTAGAAGTTTATATCATCTCAATCAGGTCGAGGAAGCGAAAAATGAACTCATGAAAGTGCTTGCCAAAAAAGAAAATCACTCTATGGCACATCAATTGCTATCAAAAATATATGCAGATGAAGGAAATTTGGTAAAATCTGAATACCATTCAAAAATCTTCATGGAATTAGATAGTGAAATTCAAGAATTTAGTAAAAATTAGTTTATTATTTATTGTATTAAATTTTCAAGCATGTTCTTACGTCAATACAGACAAGATCGGCCGTGTTTTATCAACCGATTATTATGAGCTTGATACCACTCCAAAAGACTCAACGTTATATCAGTGTGAAGAAAACAAAGAATTTTATTTGAGAGATATTTCTGGTGTTGAAGAAAACATTGATAAGTGGCTTATCTTAAAAAATATGGAGTATAGACTTAATTTCATAGACGATGAGACTTATCAAAACGACATGCTGATTCTGAAATTCTCAAACAGTCAGGCAAACATTAAAACATTAAAAGAGCAAGAAAATATGGACTTTGTTTTTTCCAATTGTAATCCTGTTCGGAGCAATTAGCATGCTTGATAACATAGTTAACATAGAGTAACTTATAGATATATTATTAAACTTCATGAGGTGCTTATTATGGATAATAAATACGGTCTTGGAAGTTCAAAAGTAGCGACAGAAATCCACAAAAAAAATAAAAATAATGAATGTAAATTTTGTAATAACAAAAGGTTAAAATACTGCCCAACAATGGAAGATCATCAATGTGAATCGTGCAATAGATGGCAAAATGATCTCCCAGAAAACTATGCAACAGGAAGAAGTGCTGATTATTAAGGAAAGAAAATGCTAATCAAATCCCATCATATTGATATTGATACCCCTACCGGAAAGATGAGAACATATGTTCATCAGCCTGCACAAATAGGCAAGTTTCCAACTATTTTATTTTATTCTGAAATCTTTCAACAAACCGGACCTATATTGCGCGCTGCACAAATTGTAGCAAGTCATGGTTATAACGTTCTTGTGCCAGAGGTTTTCCATGAGTTAAATCCAATCGGAACCGTGTTGGGATATGACGACGCAGGAAGGGATAAAGGAAATGCGGACAAGGCAAATAAAGATGTTGAGTCGTACGATAGTGATAACGACGCCCTTATAAATTGGGCAAAAGAGCAAGATTGGCATAACGGTAATTTTGGAGCGATGGGATTTTGCATTGGTGGCCATTTAGCTTTTCGCGCTGCGCTAAATAAGAATATAAAGGCGACTGCATGTTTTTATGCCACAGACTTACACACAACCATCATTCCCAATAAGCCAGGTCAACACAGCATGGAGCGGTTGAAAGATATCTCGGGTGAGCTGTTAATGATTTGGGGAAAACAGGATACCCATGTCTCAACAGAGGCTTTGTCTGAAATTAGACAAAAGTTATTATCAACAGATATTACATTTGAATGGCACGAATTTAATGCACAGCATGCCTTTATGAGGGATGAGGGTGATCGATATGATGCTGAATTGGCCTCAATTTGTTATGACATGTCGTTTAGATTTTTTACAAGAAACTTTAGTGCATAACGAATAAAGACCATGAAGATTTGGGTAAATGGCGAGATAAAAAATTTTGAGGAAAATTTAACTGTATACAACTTAGTAGAAGAAATTGGTGTGGCGAGTAAAAAATTTGCAGTTGAGTGTAATGGTGAGATTATTCCAAAAAGTAGTCTTAAAGATACGCTAGTAAAAGAAGGAGATAAGTTTGAAATTGTCGGAGCAGTTGGTGGTGGATAGCACTTCAGATAAATTTATAGTTGGTTCGAGAGAATTTAATTCTAGATTGTTAGTAGGCACTGGAAAGTATAAGAACTTTAAAGAGACAAAAGAAGCAATAACTGAATCTGGGGCTGAAATTGTTACTGTTGCTATTAGAAGAACCAACATTGGTCAAAATGCAGGTGAGCCTAGCCTAATTGATTTCATAGCACCCTCAGACTTTACCTATCTCCCAAATACGGCCGGCTGTTTTAATGCTGAAGATTCTATTAGAACACTGAGGTTGGCTCGTGAATTGTTAGACGGCCATAATTTGGTGAAGCTTGAAGTGTTAGGAGATAAAGAAACACTATATCCAAATGTGATTGAAACCATTGAGGCGGCAAAGGTTCTAGTAAAAGATGGTTTTGAGGTCATGGTGTATACATCAGATGATCCTATTGTTGCCAAAATGTTAGAGGATATTGGCTGTGTAGCGATTATGCCTCTTGCATCTTTAATTGGTTCGGGAATGGGTATTCTGAATCCATGGAATCTTGAAATCATCATAAAGAATTCATCAGTCCCAGTTATAGTTGATGCTGGGGTTGGGACAGCATCCGATGCTTCTATTGCGATGGAGCTTGGATGCGATGGCGTATTAATGAATACGGCTATTGCTGAGGCAAAAAATCCTATCATGATGGCTGGAGCCATGAGAAAGGCTGTTGAGGCAGGAAGAGAAGCTTATCTGGCCGGGAGGATGAATAAAAAATTATATCAAGCTGATCCCAGCTCACCGACTTCTGGGCTAATCAAATAATATGAGCCATCTGAGTAAAAAAATTGAAATCAGTGTGCTGACAGAATATATGCCTTCACACTCATCAGATGAAGAAAGCAAATATTTTTTTGCTTATTCGGTGACCATCAAAAATGAATCTGATATCAATGTCCAATTAGTCTCTCGGCATTGGAAGATAGTCAACTCTAACGGTAATATCAAAACAGTAGACGGAATCGGCGTTATTGGCGAACAACCAATCATTTATCCGGGTGATAATTTTACCTATACCAGTGCGACTGAAATAGATACACCTATAGGTGAAATGTATGGTTCCTACTCTATGGAAACTGAGTTTGGTGAAAGGTTTGATGCAGAGATACCAAAATTTGATTTGATCATGCCGAGGAGCCTGCATTGATTAAATTTCTTCTTCCGCTCATATTTTTTATTTTCATTGGCTGTGTTCCAAAGCAAATAGAAAAAACAGATTGCCAATGTGATGAAACAGAAGAAATCAAAAAGTCTGAGGAATGTAATGTTATTGAGGTGAAAGAAAAGTCTGATGAGAATATTGTTCCATTTAGTCAGCTCAGGCAATCTGAGTGGTATGAGATAGACTTCATTTTAAAGAGTGACAATGTTAAAGATTCGTGGCCTGCTTGGCAAAAAAGTTGTTCTACCCTCATTAATCAAAAACAATGGAAAAAAGTGTGCAGCATTGCTAACTTGATGGAAGATCCATCCTCTGAAGAGGTTATTGAATTTTTTAAAACAAACTTTACTCTCTATAAGTCATGGAAAGATGATGGCACTGATTATGGATTAATCACTGGGTACTATCAACCTATTCTCAATGGCAGCAGGGAGAAAACAAAAAAATATTCAACACCAATTTATAAAACACCAGAAGATTTGATTACGGTCGATTTATCTGAGCTCTATCCAGAGATGAAATATAAAAGATTGAGAGGAAAAGTTGAGGGCAATAAGTTATTACCTTACTTTTCAAGAAAGCAAATTTCATCAAGTGAGAATATCTTAAAAGGCAATGAATTATTCTGGGTGGATAATGCGGTCGAAGCATTTTTTCTTGAGATCCAAGGTTCCGGAATAATAAAATTTGAGGATGGAAGTGAGATACCTATCGGCTATGCTGATCAAAATGGACACCCTTATCGCTCAATGGGAAGAGCATTAATTAATGCGGGCGAGCTAACAAAAGATAAAGCTTCAATGCAGGGGATAAAGTCATGGGCTAATAAGAACAAGAAAAAGCTAAAAAAATTCTTAGATAAAAACCCTAGCTTTGTATTTTTTAGAGAACTTGATATCGGCTTGGATGGGCCAATTGGAGCTCAAGGAGTTCCGATAACGGCTGAGAGATCAATCGCCATTGATAGACGATATGTACCAATTGGCTCCCCAGTATTTCTTGCGACCACATTTCCTAATTCAAATGAATCACTGAATCGTTTGGTCATTGCACAAGATACAGGAGGAGCAATCAGAGGACCAATTAGAGCAGACTACTATTGGGGGGCAGGACCAGAAGCTGGAAAAAGGGCAGGCGCAATGAAACAGCAAGGAAATATTTGGGTCATGTTACCCAAAGAATTTAAGATCAATAAAAAAAAGGAGCAATAAGCTCCTTTTTTATACCTAAACAATAATTACTTATTGCATACGTACATTGTTACTTCAAAACCGAAACGCATTTCAGTAGCAGCAGGTGTTGTCCACATAATGTAATCTCCTTTCAATTAGATTCTGTATAAAACAGTAACCCTACTTTACTTAAAAGAAACAAAAATATACATTTAATAACGCTGAAAAAAACCTAATGATTTTCATGAGAGTTTTTTTTGTATTTTCTTTCTAAATCTTTTAGTTTCAACAAAAATATCATACTTTATAAGGGATAATTTATCTAATAGGGATAATGATTCATTATTGAGTTGAAAATAATATTTTAGGAAAATGTTCCTGGTCTCCCAATCAAATTTATTAAGCAGTCTTACTATGTCTTTCATGCGTTGTTTTTTGCGTGATTTGAAACTGAGATTGCTGTAAAAATTTTTCACCCTTCCTGTGTCAATTAATTCAAAATCAAAATGTTTATCCTTAATATTAATAAAGAGATTTCCCGCAGATAGGTCATTAAAAAATAAACCACGACCGTGCATATCATTAATAAAACGAGCAGATTGCTCAAAAATATGTCTTTTGCTTAAACCTTTGAATGTATTTTCAGTTTGGAAATGCAGAGCGAGGTCGTTAAAATTGTATGCATCACTGTGTGAACAAATATAATAATTTTCAAGACCTGTCTTATCATTCTTTTTGCTAAATACTGCAATTGGAGGTGCGGTACTAATTCCTTTGGCAAGTAAGGCATTTGCCCCATTCCACGCCCTTACGGATTTGTTAGGACGGTGTCGATCAAGGTAACGTTTATGTGCATAGATATGTGCCGGCTTTTTGATCACGACCTTGCCAAAATTTGGAATATCATGACTCCACACCGCATTCCTAGATAGCCTGAGACTGTCTTTTTTGTCAGGACTGACTAGTTTAGATGGATGACAAGCCTTTAAAAATGAATTAAATGCTATTTTATTGTTTACTTTAATCAGCCCATTCCATTCGGCATCATGCAGAAAAAAATAATTTTCAGGATTGTGGTGAATAAAATAACGGTTAGAGATTTTGGGAGCCTGAATTAAATTTGGTTGGTGAGATTTATTCCAAAAAATATAGACAGGGTTTTCAGTAATGGCATTAGGTGTTTCAATATCATTTCCAAGATGATCTTTATATTGCCCATTACTTAAATCATTTAAATGATAGTGAAGTTTAATATCCTGAATCAGGTTATTTTGTGTCCATAAAAGATGAATGATCTGATTATTCTTTTCAAACTCTAAGATATGTATATTTTGCTCATGCGCGTAATCCTTTATAAATTTAGCGCCAGGGATAGTAGCGTTAAAAAAACGTAGGGCATAATACATTTTTTTAATAATAAAGTCAGAAATCTGACCCCGAGCTTCTTCGTAGTATGTGACCTGTTCTAGCTTGGGATAATCGGGCTCCTTGATGCCATTGGAGATCAGCCCCTCACGTCCACAAATCAGTGGACCCCAGAACACTTTTGAGAAGTCACCCTTAGCTGCCAACAGAGCAAAGTAACGAGTCACATACTTTGACCTTTGAAGATTTGGGTGCTCTATGAGTCTATTGACCCTTTTTTTACTCCAGAATGCACACGGAGATATCAGGGGTTTTATATTAAAGTGCTCTGCTATAACTTTATATAGTGCTGATTTTTTATAAATATCAAACTTGAACAGCTTTGGATATTTTCTCAAAAAGATACGACGATCATATGGTTCCGGTTCAATCGTTCTTTCCATAAATAGATTATTTGATATTTCATCTGGCAGCTGATGTTTGGATTGCAAAGATTTATATATTCCAAAATTAATAAAGGGCTCAAAATCAGTAATATTTGGACCAATAATAGAACGTTTATGAATTCGACACATTGAGTAAGTGGCGGCCCAGATCATGAAGAAGCTTTTGAAAGTGAGTTTTGTCCATGATGGTCTATTAATGGTTGATCCTATTTCGACTGCAAATGGGATTTCTTTAAAATCATTAAAGAATTTATTGATAAAATTTTTCCAAGCGATCATTCCATGCTCAGTTGAAATATCAACAGCATCTTTAGGTGGAGGACTGAGATTGACAATGATAGATCCACTAAAATGTTTTAATTTTTTTAGCAATCTTGCTTTATGATTGTTCAAATCTTGGTATGTGAAATATATCCTCAGGTTTTTTACTCCCAGATCCTGAATTTTTTCTAAGATGTATTCGTCGGTTTCCTCATTTTCATTACTGGCAATATTCACTCCGATTAAATTTTCAGGAACAACATGGGGCGTATCTGCTTTTTCAATATTCCTTAAATTTGATCGCACATAAAACAGAATAAATTGTGAGAGATATTTTAAATTTATGAATATATGACTCAATTTCATTGTGGAGGCAATCTATAAAGTTTCTGACTATATAAAATACTTGGCAGCAGGGCATGTGCTAACTGTTTGTCATAGTTAATATTATTTTTATCGTTTGGGATAATTTTATTATTTATAAAGTCATATTTCCCATAAAAAATTTCTTGGTTAGGCTGTAAAATAAAGAGTTCGTCTTGCTCCATCCAGGCAAAGTTATCGTAGTATTGCATAATCGCTCGACCTTTATAGGACTTATCAATAGCACTCATGTCTTGTCCAATCATAGGATGTTTCGCATGGATGCCTGCCAATGAGAGTATGGTGACAGGTAAATCAATCTGGCTAGTAATTGAGCTGATGACTTTGGGATTGATACCGCCCCCCATGATTAAGCCAGGTATATGAAAGTTTTTAATTGGAATCAAAAAATCTCCACGGACACGGATATCGTGATCTGCAACAATCAAGAAAATAGTATCCTCCCAGTAATCACTTTGTTTTGCTTTTTTTATAAATTCACCCAAGGCATGATCTGCATATTTCACAGCATTTTTTTCTGTAGCTTGCGGTTGTTCGTATAGATCAATTACACCTTCTGGAAATTCAAAAGGAGCATGATTAGATGAGGTAAAGACCAGGCTGAAGAAGGGTTGATTTTGGCTGTGGCGTTCTAAGAATTCTTCATGTGCCTTTTGATATAGATCCTGATCTGATGCACCCCAGCTCCCTTTGAATATTGGATTAGTAAAATCTTTTTGTTCAATTATTTTTTTAAAGCCATTTCCAGTAAAAAAATTGCGCATATTATCGAAATGGGCTTCTCCGCCGTAAATAAAACTGGTTTCATAATTTTTCTCATTTAATAAAGAGGCCAGGGTGAAAAAATTAGATTGTGACAAGGGGAGCTTCACCGTACTTTGTGCAGGTGTAGGTGGGAACCCGGAGACGACGGCCTCAATTCCTCGAACAGATCGTGTCCCTGTGGCATACAGCTGGGTAAACCAGATGCCCTCACTTTTTAATTTTTCTAAATTTGGCGTGACAGGCGCTCCACCTAGAGACTCTACAAAAGTGGATCCCAAACTTTCTTGAAGGAGGATAACAATATTTTTTGGCTTACCTTGATAGCTTGGCGATAACAATTTTTGGGTTGGGTATTCAGCCGGGCCATGTTGGGAGGTCAGAGAATAAATTTTATCAACATCCATCTTTCCATACACTTTTGAGGCCGAGGCTTCATGCTTCATACTATAAGCTGCGTAAAACACAGAGTATGGGGAGTTAAGAACAAGAGAATTCACCATGGCATTGTCGGTGATAGCAAACATTGCCGGGTTGGCAGGACGGTGACCAAAACTCGATCTAATGCTGATCAACATTAAGATAAGGATGATTGGCCAAATCACTAGGTGAATGAATTTATTCTCAATCTGATTTTGTTTTCTGAAAGCAAGAATGATAAGTCTTGAGACAAGCAACACAGACCCAACCACTAAAATCACATCCAGGGTAAATCCCTTAAATAACATTTCAAAGACTTCTCTGGGATATTTTAGATATTCTAGAAATAGGACATTAGGTCTTGTATTGTATTCATTGATGAATGTGATTGAGCATGCTTCAATGATGAATAAAATTATAAAACTGATAATGATCCAAAATCTTAAAAATGCAGAGTAAATATTTTTTGTTTGACCATTAATGAAACTGAGTGGAAAAATTAATAAGGGAATTAGAAACATTAATCCCAGCTGGATAAGGTCCACTCGAACACCTTGTACGATAATATTTAATAATTTATCGGTTGCATCAACGGCATCCAACTGCCAAAAGATTAACCCTATTCTTGACAGGCTAAAAAAAATTAAACCAAAAAGATAAGCCTTTAGAAATGGGTGGTAAGGATTGCTTGATAGCTTAGGAAACATAAGTTATTTTTTTTATTACTTATGCGAATTATACTGAAAGATTAAGCCTTATGAATAAAAAAAGGGTGCATTTACATGCACCCTTTTAGGATCACTAAGATATCTTGAAGAGAGGAGAGGTATCTTAGTTGCGGTAAGCTGTCTCACCATGTGATGATGTATCTAGACCAGACACTTCATCTTCTTCAGACACTCGAAGACCGATAACTGCGTCAACGATTTTGAATAGAATGAAGCTGATCACACCACACCATACAATGGTGAATAACACTGATTTAGTTTGTGACCAAAGTTGTGTAGCCATAGTCACACCGTCGTCATAACCAACACCACCAAATTGTGGAGCCATTAAGACTGCTAAACCAATCGCGCCGATGATTCCTGCGACACCGTGGATACCGAAGACATCCAATGAGTCGTCATAACCAAGAGCATTTTTAAGTGAGCTACATGCCCAGAAAGCAACAATACTTGCTACAAACCCGAGTAAGATTGCACCGATTGGACCAACCACTGCACAAGCAGGAGTAATTGCAACCAGTCCAGCAATTGCACCAGATGCACCACCAAGCATGGATGGTTTACCTTTAGCAGCCCATTCGATCGCTAACCAGCCAAGTACGGCAGCGGCGGTAGCAGCTTGTGTGTTAATCATCACTAAGCCAGCAGTTCCATCAGCAGCTAATTCACTACCCACGTTGAAACCGAACCAACCAGCCCATAGTAAAGATGCACCGATCATGGTTGCTGGAAGATTGTGAGGTGCCATAGCTGTTTTGCCAAGACCAATACGTTTACCGATAATAATTGCACCCACTAATGCGGCAATACCTGCATTGATGTGAACTACGGTACCACCAGCAAAGTCAACTGCGCCCCATGAGTCGATGAGTCCACCACCCCAGACCATGTGACAGATAGGTAAGTACACCAGTGTTAGCCATAATGGCATGAATAAAAGTAGTGCTGAAAATTTAATGCGCTCAGCAAATGCACCAACAATCAGTGCCGGTGTTAATGCTGCGAATGTTAATTGGAAAGTCACGAACACAAACTCAGGAATCGTATCTGACACAGAGTCTGCTGTAATACCATTTAAGAATGCAGCACTGAGACCACCAATGTAATCATTCCATGCACCACCATCACTGAAAGCTAAGCTGTAACCGTAGAACACCCAAAGTACCGACATGAGTGAGAATGTTACAAACACTTGCATCAACACGGATAACATATTCTTAGCTCTCACTAAACCACCGTAAAACAGGGCTAGGCCAGGAATTGCCATCACAATGACAAGGATGGTAGCCACGATCATCCATGCGGTATCGCCGGTATCAATCGTCGCTTCTTCTGCAGCCATTGCTTCATCTCCTGCTGGCATCTCTTCCATCTCTGCCACCAGATATGAATTATCACTGAACACACTAGTGTCAGCGAAACTGATATTAGTAAAGCCCATTAAGAAAAGACTGATGAGACTTACTAATCCTAATTTGGATAATAATTTTTTCATACTGATCTCCTTATAGCGCATCTTCGCCGGATTCACCGGTTCGGATACGGATAACTTTTTCTAAATCAGATACAAAAATCTTACCGTCACCGATTTTTCCTGTGACCGCAGATTTTTCAATTGCATCGATTACCTTTTTTTCGAGCTTGGCAGCAATAGCAACCTCGAGTTTTACCTTCGGTAAAAAGTCGATGACGTATTCTGCCCCTCGATAGAGTTCAGTGTGACCTTTTTGTCGTCCAAAGCCCTTTACTTCAGTAACGGTGACACCTTGTACACCGATATCGGACAGGGCCTCTCTGACTTCATCAAGCTTAAATGGCTTGATAATCGCAGTGATTAATTTCATTGTTATTCCCCTTAAATTAAATTTTTAAGAATTAATTAAAATTCTTTTGACACGTAAAACACACCTCTCTGTTCACCTAAGTATTTGCCATCAACTTTGCCCCAGGTTGTTTCAGATTGGTTTGTATTTGTGTAGTTAAAGCCAACATTTAATCCCATGACTTCTTTGTCGATTCCAACTAAAACGTCTTCATATGTGTATGGATCGTTTGCTGCACCAGCAAATTTTTGATGACCCCAATGAAGAGTAGCTGTTAAACCATCTACATTCATGTATTGACCAATGTCATGCTCAAAATCTACTGAAACATAGAAGGTTCCATCTGCATCATCTCCAGATCCTTGAGCTTTACCCCAAGTCCAAGCGGCATCTGAAACAACTTCATAATATGTGATTCCAAAGTCTTTATATGATAAACCGCCATATAATTCTAATGTGTGAGCATTTGCAACAGCATCACGTCTGTCACCAGGATATAAATATTGTAAGAAACCAACATCATATCCGACTCCAGAGTCTCCAAATTCACCCGCGAAACCACCGTAAATATCTATTTCTGCAGTACCACCGGATTCATAATAAGAGCTGCTTCCATTATCTACAGTCCAGCTGACATTAGATGCCCATGCACCTAAGTAAAACCCACTGGAATGTTCATAATCAACACCACCTTGTAGAGCGGGATCATTATGTGTTTGTGTATATCCACGGAAAACGTATTCAGAAAATAAACCAACGTTATAAGAAACGCTATGTTCAGATTCTGCTTCCTCCGCAAAAATACTCATCGCTGGCATTGTTAAGGCAGCTGCCAACGCAAGTTTTAAAGTTTTCATAAAATACTCTCCTAAGATTTTATAAATTTATACAATGTTTAAGTGATCCGAAAAAAACGTAAACATACGTAATATAAGTAATGCAATTTCCGTGCCAACTTAAATTTCAAAGCATGAATTAATTTATTATTGGGGAATAACAATGTTAATTTTTTGCCTTATGTAAATCAGAAAACTCTGTTAGAATCAACGATTTACAACGATATGATAGACCAATGAAAGACAAGTTTCAAAATATTTCTGACAAAATTCGTGAATTATTAAAAAATTCACCAATAGAGGACATGGAAAACAATATAAATGCACTAATTAAGAACAAGTGCACTGATTTGGGGCTTGTTTCTCGTGAAGAATTTGATGTGCAAACCGAAGTGCTCCGCAAAACCCGTGAAAAGTTAGAAGCCATGGAAAAAGCCTTGGCTGAGTATGAAACTAAACAGTCAAAGTAATCTCATATAGAAAACCATTTATACACACCCTAATAATCCATGGACCCATATAAAAATACAGAAGATTTTTTAAAGGCTGAATTAAAGAAGCGTATTCTTTTTATGGACGGTGCCATGGGTACGATGATCCAACAACACCAATTTGTTGAGGCAGATTACCGGGGTGAGCGATTTAAATCTTTCGCGGCCCCAGAAGGCGAACGTGAATTATTCCTAAAAGGGAATAATGAGCTCCTCAGTATTACCCAGCCTGCTGTCATCCAAAAAATCCATGAGGATTACCTAGCGGCGGGTGCAGACATTATTGAAACCAATACCTTCGGTGCAAATAGCGTGGCCCAGGAAGATTACTTCATGGCTAGCCTTGTGAAAGAGATGAATATTGAGTCGGTTAAATTAGCGAAGGCGGCGGCAGAGAAATACTCAACCGAAGATAAGCCGCGATTTGTGGCCGGCGCGATCGGACCAACCCCAAAAACAGCTTCCATATCACCAGACGTGAATGACCCAGGCGCCAGAAACATCACCTTCGACCAGTTATTTGATTCTTATGCTGAACAGGCGGAGACTCTCATATCTAATGGGGCTGACATTATTCTGATTGAAACGGTGTTTGATACCCTGAACTGTAAAGCTGCCATTGCTGCTGTGCAATCTACATTTGATCAATTAGGAAAAACTCTCCCAATCATGATTTCTGGCACAGTCACTGATGCTTCTGGGCGTATCTTATCAGGCCAGACGGTGACAGCATTTTGGAACTCGATTCGACATGCGAAACCCTTAACCATTGGATTAAACTGCGCCCTTGGTGCAGCACTCATGAGACCGTATGCTGAAGAATTGTCTAACATTGCTGATACTTTTGTATGTATCTACCCAAATGCTGGATTACCCAATCCAATGTCAGATACCGGGTTTGACGAAAAACCTGATGATACTTCCACTCTCTTAAAAGAATTTGCCGAGAGCGGTTTTGTGAACGTGGCTGGTGGGTGCTGTGGGACGACACCGGAGCATATTGCTGCGATTACCCAATCACTCAAAAATATTCCACCCAGAACATTACCAACGATTGTAAAAAAAATGCGTCTATCAGGACTCGAGCCCATGATTATTGGCGACGATGATTTATTTGTGAACGTTGGTGAGCGAACTAATGTGACCGGGTCACGAGTTTTTGCCAAGTTAATCATTGATGAAAATTACGAGGAGGCCGTCAGTGTAGCAAGGCAGCAGGTTGAAAATGGGGCTCAGGTCATCGATATTAATATGGATGAGGGTATGTTAGATGCCGAGAAGGCGATGACGACATTCCTTAATTTGATTGCCTCTGAGCCTGATATTTCTAGGGTGCCGATTATGATTGATTCTTCAAAATGGTCAGTCATTGAGGCTGGTTTAAAATGCATCCAAGGCAAACCGATAGTCAATTCGATCTCATTAAAAGAAGGCGAAGAGAGCTTCATTCATCAAGCAAAATTATGTATGCAGTATGGCGCAGCAGTGATTGTCATGGCTTTTGATGAAGAGGGCCAAGCGGATACCTATGAGAGAAAAATTGAAATTTGTGAGCGTGCCTACAACATTTTAAAAGACACGGTTGGTTTCCCGGTGGAAGATATCATTTTTGATCCAAATATTTTTGCCATAGCCACTGGCATTGCTGAGCATAACAATTATGCGGTGGACTTTATCAATGCGACCAAGTGGATCAAGGATAATCTGCCTCATGCAAAAATTTCTGGTGGGGTATCCAACGTGAGTTTCAGCTTTAGAGGGAATGAGGCTGCGAGGGAGGCCATCCATACCGTATTTTTAAATCATGCCATAAAGAACGGGATGACCATGGGTATCGTTAATGCAGGCATGATTGGGGTGATTGATGATCTTACGGAAGAATTAAAAGAGGTGGTTGAGGATGTGGTTCTAAATCACCGTGAGGATGCTACTGATCGCATGATTGAAATTGCTGGTTCTCTGCAAGGAAAGAAAAAAGAAAAAGACACCAATGAGTGGCGAGGTTCTGATGCTCAGCCTGTGTCTGTTGAGAAAAAAATTGAGTATGCCCTCATCCACGGCATCACCAATTACATCGAAGAAGACACAGAAACAGCTCGTTTACAGATCATGGAAAGCGGTGGTCGTCCTATCAATGTGATCGAAGGTCCCCTAATGGATGGCATGAATGTGGTGGGCGATTTGTTTGCTGAAGGAAAAATGTTTTTACCTCAGGTGGTTAAATCAGCCAGAGTTATGAAACAGGCAGTGGCCCACCTGATTCCATTCATTGAAAAGGAAAAGGAAGAAGAAGAGGCCAGGACGGGAAAAAAATCCAAACCAAAAGGTAAAATGCTGATTGCAACCGTCAAGGGCGATGTCCACGACATAGGAAAAAATATTGTTTCTGTCGTGCTCCAATGTAATAACTTTGAAGTGGTGAACATGGGCGTCATGGTTCCTTGCGCTGAAATTTTAAATAAGGCGAAAGAAGAAAATGTCGACATCATTGGACTATCTGGGTTAATCACGCCTTCTCTTGAAGAGATGGCTCATGTTGCCAGTGAGATGCAAAGAGACCCATATTTCAGGTCGGTAAAAATGCCACTGTTAATTGGCGGGGCAACCACGTCAAGAGCTCATACAGCGGTCAAGATTTCACCTAATTATGAGGGCCCAGTTGTGCATGTGGCGGATGCATCTCGATCTGTGTCTGTGATGCAGTCGTTATTATCACCAGACTCCAAGGTAGACTATATCGAGAAACTAAAAGCAGATTATGAAAAAGTCCGACAGCTTCATGGGCAAAAAAAAGGAGTGAAGTACATTAGCTTAAAAGCTGCAAGAGAAAATAAATTATCTTTAAATTTCAATCCAATAAAACCCAAGTTTATTGGAAGAAGAGTATTTAAAAATATTAATTTAAATGAATTAACTGATTTTATTGACTGGACTCCATTTTTTAAGACATGGGATCTGGCTGGAAGATACCCACAAATTTTACAAGATGAGGTGGTTGGTGATACCGCAAGTCAATTATTTGATGACGCTCAAACGATGCTGAAGAAAGTCATCAATGATAGAAAATTAAAAGCTCATGCGGTAGTGGGTTTTTGTAAGGCACATGCGATTGAGGATGATATTGCCATATCAGATGAGCAAGATAAATTACAATTTACCTTTCATACGTTAAGGCAACAATCGGAAAAACCAATTATTAGCGGTAGGCCCAAGCCAAACTTATCATTAAGCGATTTTATTGCTCCACAAGAGTCTCATATTGATGACTACATCGGCATGTTCGCAGTGACGGCTGGTGATGGCGGTGAATTTTATCTGAACCAATATGAAAAAAATAAAGATGATTACAGCGGCATTATGTTTAAGGCATTGATGGACCGATTGGCAGAAGCTTGCGCAGAATATATGCACTTAAGAGTCAGGCAAGATCTCTGGGGTTATGCACAAAAAGAAAAATTATCCAATGAAGAACTGATTCAAGAAAAATATCTTGGAATAAGACCGGCACCTGGATATCCTGCTTGCCCTGAGCATTCTGTGAAAGAAGATCTCTTTAAGTTTTTAAAAACGGATGAGATCGGGATGTCCTTGACTGAAAATTACGCCATGATTCCAGCCTCCTCTGTCTCAGGATTTTATTTTGCTCATCCGGAATCTACCTATTTTAGTATCGACAAGATTGATGCGGATCAATTAAATGATTTTGCCAATCGATCTTCAATGGATGTGGATAATGCTCGACGGTTGCTATCTTCTAATATAAAGTAGTCTTTATGCATATTCATGTGATTGGAATCTGCGGTACATTTATGGCAGGCATGGCTTCTCTTGCAAAAGATTTAGGCCACACGGTTACTGGGTGCGATCAAAATGTTTATCCACCAATGTCTACTTTTTTAGAATCGAAAGACATTCAGATTACCCAAGGATTTGATGCCAACCAAGTAAGCTTAAAACCTGATCTATTTATTGTGGGAAATGTTGTCTCTAGAGGCAATCCTTTGATGGAAGAAATTCTCAATCAAAATTTAAGGTACCAATCTGGACCCCAGTGGTTATATGAAAACCTCTTGCATGATAAATGGGTCATAGCTGTCTCTGGAACTCACGGAAAAACCACAACAACATCAATGATCAATTGGATCTTAAGGGAAAACGATATCGATTGCGGTTACCTTATCGGAGGGATCACTGGAAACTTTTCATCGAGTAGCTCTTTGTCACAGTCTGATTCACCATTTTTTGTCATTGAGGCTGATGAATATGACACAGCGTTTTTTGATAAACGCTCAAAATTTATCCATTACCGACCAAAGACTTTGGTGATTAATAATATTGAATTTGATCACGCTGATATATTTGACGATATTTCTCATATTAAAAGACATTTTCATCACTTGATTCGAACCGTTCCCCAACAAGGAAAAATCATAATTAATCAACAGGATAAAAATACAAAAGAAACAGTAGATATGGGCATCTGGTCTGAGATCGAAGAATTCAATTCTTCCGAGTCATGGCATATTGAACAGATCAATAAAGAGAAATTATTTTTTTATAAAGAAAAAAAAATAGGCAAGCTTAATTGGGATTTGATAGGGGAGCATAATGAGTTAAATGCTATGGCAGCTATTTTGGCAGCAAGGCATGTGGGAGTCTCAGAAGAAAATGCATTAAAGTCTTTGTCGTCATTTAAAAATACCAAGCGACGCTTAGAAGTAATCTATAAGAAAAATAATCTAACAATCTATGATGATTTTGCTCATCATCCAACAGCCATACATTTTATAGCGAAAACATTCTGCAATAATTTCCCGAAAGATAAAACACTATTTGTGATTGATCCTAGATCAAATACAATGAAAAGAGGAGATTTAAAAGAAGAGTTAAGAAGTATTTTGAGAAATATTCCAGCATTTATGCTCTTTTCAAAAGATTTGTTATGGGAACCAGCGAAATACCTTGCAGACTTAGACACAAAAATATTTATTGCTGAAGATCTTGCTGCATTTATTGAAAAACTAAAAAATATAATTTTTGATTATGACCATATTGTTTTTTTGAGCAATGGAAGTTTTGAGGGTGTGCAAAGTAAAATAATTAGCTTTTTAGAAAATGAAAATTCTTAAACAAAATTATTTTTCGATCTTTTTTATTATTTCAGTGCTGTTACATGGCACCCTCTTTTACTTTTTCAACTTAAAATCTAACGAGGTGGTTAATGAAAAAGAATTGATCGTCAATATTTTGAAAATACCTAATCAAGTGACGGATATAGAAACGATTGATTTAAAAAAAGAGGTGAAGCCAGAAGTTATAAAAAAAATAAAACAGGATCAAAAAAAATTCCAACAACAAATTATTCAAGAAACTAAAGAATCAACCATCATTTCAGCTCCAGAAAGTAAACCAGAAGAAGAAG
Organism: beta proteobacterium KB13; assembly: GCA_000156155.1. Lineage (GTDB taxonomy): Bacteria > Pseudomonadota > Gammaproteobacteria > Burkholderiales > Methylophilaceae > BACL14. The sequence goes on from DS995299.1 coordinate 48,125, forward strand.
TAGAAGAGAAAACATTAAAACCAATTAATCTTGATCCATCTTTTATCCAGTCTCAATTATCTGATATTGTCGATAAGAAAAAAATTGATAAACGAACAAAGGTCATATCTAGTAAAACTAAAGAACGTGATTTTCAGTCTTACTATCAGGTGTGGAAAAATAAAGTAGAAAAAATAGGGGCTTTAAATTATCCCGCTGCGGCTAGAAATGGGATTAGTGAGTCACTGGTTATGACGGTAATACTGAATGACCAGGGAGAGGTGTTAGATATAAAGATTAATAAGTCATCAGGAGTACCTCAATTAGATGATGCAGCGAAAAAAATTGTGAATCTTGGATCACCCTATGCCCCTTTTCCTCCGTCAATTAAAGAACAAGTAGATACTTTGCAGATTAGACGGATATGGAGATTTACAAATAATTTAATGGAATGATATGAACAATTATTATAAATATCATATTTTTATTTGCCTTAATGAGAGGGACGACGGTGCACAGTGTTGTTCACAATTTAATGCATTAAAAATTTTTGATTACATGAAACAAAAAATTAAATCATTAAATTTGCGCGGTAAAGGTTTCGTGAGAATTAATCGTTCCGGCTGTTTTGATCGTTGTTCAGAAGGACCTATGTTGGTTGTTTATCCAGATGCGGTTTGGTACACATTTATTGATGACGCAGATATCGATGAAATTATTCAATCACATATCATTAACAACACAACAGTTGAACGGTTAATGATTTAAATTCAAATCTAGCTGTTGTTTAAGTTGATTTATTTCATCTATTGAATTTTCAAATTTATTATGACGAACAGGATCAGCCCATATGCTCTCAGGGAAAAAATTATCATTCATAAATCTTGCAATGATATGCCAGTGCAGGTGGGGAGTTTTGTTTCCCAAGGACGCTAAATTAATTTTTTCTGGTTTATAAATATCAGTGATAATTTGTTCAATGATATTAATTATCTTATACATTTCACTTTGAATGGCAGGGGTGAGATGGTGTATTTCCTTGACGTGATCAATTAGCTCTAAACGGAGATAGCCTCTAATGTTCTGATTATTAACTAAGACAATCCTAAAAGTCTTGTTTTGCCACAATATGGGTAAAGTTGATCTGATACATAATTCACAATCAGACAATGGCCATCATCCTATCCAGTGCAACTTTAGCCGACTGAGCGATTGATGGGGGAACGACTATTTCATTAACCACTTTCCCTTCAAGTAAATTATCTAGGACCCATGATAAATGTTGAGGATCTATTCTAGCCATGGTCGTGCATTCGCATACGATATGTGACATAAATTTAACCACTTTATCCTCTTTAATCATTTCATTGGCGAGACGATTCACCAAATTTAATTCAGTCCCAACTAACCATTTTGTTCCCGCTTCAGCATTTTTAATGGTATTCAAAATAAATTCGGTGGACCCAACCATATCTGAGTTAACACAGACCTCAAAAGGCGATTCAGGATGTGAAATGACTATACCATCAGGATTTTCTTCTCTAAATTTTTTAATATGATCCTCTCGGAACATCTGATGAACAGCACAATGACCTTTCCATAATAGGATTTTAGCTCGATGTATTTGTTCTTTTGTTAATCCTCCTAGGGGTAAATCAGGATCCCATACAACCATATCATCAAGATCAATTCCCATTTTAAATCCGGTCCATCTTCCCAGATGTTGATCAGGGAAGAATAATACTTTTTCTTTTTGTTGAAATGCCCACTCAAGAACCTTTGGAGCATTAGTTGAGGTACAGACGATGCCATCATGTTCTCCACAGAAGGCTTTTAAGTCTGCAGCAGAATTAATGTAAGTAATTGGAGTTATGACTTCATCAAAGTTTAAGACTTTATTTAATTCACGATATGTTCTTTGCACCTTTTGTAGGTCGGCCATATCGGCCATTTGGCATCCTGCAGAAAGATCAGGGAGTATTGTCACTTGATCATTTCGAGATAAGATATTAGAGACTTCAGCCATAAAGTGAACGCCAAGAAAAATAATATATTGCGCCTCAAGGTTTTGAGTATATTGAGCTAATTTGAGAGAGTCTCCTGTGAAATCAGCGTGTCGATATACTGATTCATTTTGATAATGATGGCCAAGAATAACCAGCTTGTCTTTAAGCTTCGACTTGGCATCTATGATTTTTTGCTGACAATCATTTTCTTGAAGTTGATGAAATTTTTCAAATTGTATTACAGTTTCATTCATAAAATTTTTTAAAATTAATTAAAGCATTTCTATTGGTCCAGGAAAATACTTTTTTTATGGCATCTTCCAGGTCGGTCCATATGTATTCAACGTGTTCTTGTGGGTTGATTATTATATGTTCTTTTTTTGGCAATTGTAAGGCAAACAAATGTTCAATATTGGTTGAGACATTTTCATCATAACGGTCTTTCCATTCAGGATAAATCTGGTACTGATTCATTTGATTGAGCGAGTAAAAATTATAATCATTTACAATTAGACCAGTTTCCTCAAATACTTCTCGTCCAGCACATTCTTTGGGTGATTCATCTTTTTCAATACTTCCAGTGACTGACTGCCAATAATTGGGGTTATCTTTTCTTTGTAAAAGTAAAATATTTTTATCATCACAAAAGATAATGACCTGAATAGATATCGGTATTTTTTTCAAAACAATTAAATGATTGGTAACTTAAATTTTATATTTTCTTTAGGACCATCAATTTCATTAATAATTGCATTGGAATGAGATTGTATTAACTTAGTAAGCTGTTTGATTAAAATTTCAGGTGCTGAGGCACCCGCAGTTATAGCTATATTTTTTTTATTATCAAGCCAAGTAGGATTGAAATCAGACATATCATCTATCAATATACTTGGTATTCCTTTTTTTTCACCAAGTTCTTTTAAACGATTTGAATTAGAACTATTTTTTGATCCAACTACAAAAAGTATATCTGCTTGCGGTAATAATTGTTTAATTGCATCTTGCCGATTTTGAGTTGCATAACAGATATCATCAGCTTTTGGACCCTCAATCATTGGAAATTTAGATTTTAATTCATTAATTACATCCTTAGTTTCATCAAGTGATAAGGTCGTTTGTGTCACATATGCAATCTTGTTTTCATCAGAAATATTAAGATAATGAATATCGGATACCTTTTCTATCAAATGCATTTTTTTTGAAGTTGTGTCCTGTCCGAGTGTACCCTCTACTTCAGGATGTCCTTTGTGACCAATCATGATAATTTCATAATTATTTTTTAAATAATGGTTCACTTCTTTATGGACCTTAGTCACTAATGGGCAGGTTGCATCGATACTTTTAAGTTTAAAGTTATCAGAATCAGATTTTACTTTTTTTGAAACACCATGAGCACTGTATATGAGATATGAATTTTCTGGTACTAACTTAAGATCATTGACAAAGATTGCACCCTTCTTTTTTAGTGATTCAATAACAAATTTATTATGTACTACTTCATTTCTAACATAAATAGGAGCACCATATTTATCTAAGGATTGTTCGACAATTTCAATAGCACGATCAACACCGGCACAAAAACCCCTTGGATTAGCTAATGAAATAGATATTATCTTTTTATCCATCAGATTTAGTTTTTCTTTTTTATTAAATATTAATTATCGTAGCACTTATGATAGTTTTTCTTAAGATGTGATGATCTTTATTTTAAGAATTTTTCTTCATGAGCAATTAAGTCGGAAAAATTTTCACGCTCACGAATCAGGTAAAACTCATCTTTATCAACAATTATCTCTGGTACCCTTGGTCTTGAATTATAATTTGAACTCATCGAAAATCCATAAGCTCCTGCATCCATAATGGCTAAAATATCGCCTTGGTTTGCTTTAATATTTCTGTCTTTTGCAAGAAAATCACCTGTTTCACAGATTGGACCAACTATATCAAAGATATCATTCGAGTCTTGAGTATTGGATAGATTAATTACTTCATGAAAGGCGTTATAAAGTGATGGTCGCATTAGATCATTCATAGCAGCATCAACAAGAACAAAATTTTTATGTTCTGATTTTTTTATGTATTCAACATTGGTCAGCATTAAGCCTGCTTTTCCGATTAAGAACCTACCTGGCTCTAAAATAATTTTTTTATTATATTTTAAGAGGTATTTTTTTATCATCTGCACATAAAAATCAATAGGAGAGATATCTTCATTATTGTATGAAATTCCTATACCCCCACCAATATCAATGTGTTCTACTGCTATTTGATTTGATTCTAATTCATCAATCAATGATGCCAATTTGATAAATGCATCTTCAAATGGAGATAGGTCAGTCAGTTGAGATCCAATGTGGCAATCAATTCCAGTGATCTTGATGTGATCAAGTTTTGCTGCTTTTTTGTACAATTTTATTGCGCTTGTTTCATCAATACCAAATTTGTTATCTTTCAAACCCGTTGATATATATGGATGGGTTTTGGCATCAACATTTGGATTAACTCGAATAGATACTTTTGCAATTTTGGATAAACGTTGACTTATATCATTGATTCGGAAGAGCTCTTCTTCAGATTCAACATTAAAAGCAAGAATATTATTATTTAATGCCATTTCAATTTCAGAAACTGATTTCCCAACTCCTGAAAAAACAATCTTTGAGTTTAATGAATCTACAGTTAAAACTCTTTGTAACTCGCCACCGGAAACAATATCAAAACCACAACCACATTCTTTAAACAATTTTAGAATACTCAAATTAGAGTTGGCTTTAACAGCAAAACAGATCAGGTGATCAATATCGCTTAAAGCATTTTGTAAAAAATTGATTTGATCAAGAATATGTTTTTTCGAATACACATAAGCTGGAGTGCCAAATTTTTGAGCGATGTCTGTTAGTTTGACGTCTTCAATAAAATAATGGCTTGATTCCTGTCGAAGTAAAGATTTATTCATCCACTGTTCCTGATGAGTCATCTAATTCCTCAGCAGCAGGTCTTTGATTTGATTGAGAATCATCAAGAGGATAAAGCTCTTCAGGAAGATACAACGAACCCTTTGTTCCACAGGATTGAAGAATGAATAATAGAAATAAACAAAGTATTTTTTTCATGGGTAAATTTTATCATTTTTAATCTGCGATTTGGATACTCTCATTATTTTGTCAACGATATACGCATTGATCAATGCAAAAATAAAAGCAAAAATAATAAATATTGGAATCAAGAAAAATACACCATTATCTTGAATAATGAATAGTCTTACACAGATAAATTGACCGAGTACATGACCTAAACTCATGAGCATGCTGAATGAATAAATGGAAAAATACTTTTTATTTAAAAAATAAGATGCAATTGCTAAGCATCCTAGACTAGAAATGGCACCTGAAAAGCTTAGAAAAAAGGTAGGGGTTAGAAAAGTACCAAGTATCAAACTCGAGATAAATACGCGTATAAGAGACACATATAATGCTGAGCTAAGATTAAAAAAATAGTAAGCAAAAAGAACAACAACATTAGCAATACCTGGCTTCAGGCCAAAAATCGGTGATGGAAGAAAAAACTCTGCCGTATGAAGTACTATTGCAATAGCAGACAATTTTGCGATGATATGAATATCAGTAGTTTGTGCTGTCATGTTCGTCAGTATTTTGAGTAATTGTCATTTTAAAAAGATTTGGAACACATAAAATTGATTGATTAATATGTGAAATCCAACCTTGCATCACGCAATATTGATTCTTACAATTAGAATGACTGACTCGCGCTTTACTCATTTTGATTTCAACATCTAAGTCACCCAGTTTAATTTTTCTATTTTGATTTAATGAATATTTTATAGTTTGATTTTGATAGTCAATTTTCAATATATCCCCACTAGGTAAGTTTAAATAAATTGTCATCGACATTATTAGAATGATGGAAAAAAGTGTAAGAATTAAAAAATCGCCCGGTTTAAATACCTTGAACAAAATATTTCCCTTCCTCAAATATCCATTCAATTTTTTCTAACATAGATTCTGTAATATAAATATTACGATTAAGATCTGTAACAAAAAAGTTATTAAAATTCATATCCAACTGGGTTTGTTTTAAATCACTAGAAAAATAAAATGGTTTTGAAAAGACATCTGACTTAACCCCAACTTCATCTTGAGGACTAATAAAAACAGTCGCTGAGGATTGATTGGAAAATGCACTACCATTTGTTGGATTGATTAGATGGGAATATCTTTTTCCATTATGCATGAAATATTTTTCATAATTTCCTGAAGTACCTATGGCGGATCCAGGTGGAAGTTTTAACTTAGCTAATAATTGAGTTTGATCATATGGGTCTTGAATAGCAACTTCCCAAAAGCGATTTTCAGGTTGTCCATGAGCGTAAATATTCCCACCAAAATTAGTTAAAACATTTTTAATATTCAGTTTCTGATATTCATCCTTTGCTAAATCAAGTGCATAACCTTTTATCATTCCTCCTAAATCGATCTGGAGAAAATGATTTACTTTTTCTAAACACCCCTTATTTAAATTAAGTTGTTTTAAGCTGGGGCGAGAAGTTATAATTTTATCAATCAAAGCATCATCTGGAGTTTTTTCAACAATTTCATCAGTATGAAATCCCCATGCTTCAATCAAGGCCCCAATAGCTGGATTAAAAAAACCATTAGTTACTTTTTCATAATGAGAGGCTCTATAAATAATTTGAATTTGTCTATCATCACAAATGTTTGCAATTTGATTGTTATTAAACTTTTTTATTACAGTATTCTGCCAAGGATGAAAGATTGAATTTAATTCATTTAATTGTGCAATGATATTTTCCATCGCTTCATCTGCAATATTTTTTGGTGTTTCAAAGAATTTAAACTCTAAAATAGTCCCATACACTAAAAATTTTTTTTCATAGAAGTTTGGTTTTGTACAAGAGCTGTTAAGCAGCAGCAGACAAATAATTAGTAAATTAAAAAAGGTTTTGAATAACTGTCTTGGCAACATTCTGTTTGGTTAACTTTTGAATTTCAACAAGTCCTGTGGGACTTGTTATGTTAATTTCAGTGAGGTAATTTCCAATCACATCTATACCAACAAAATTTAAATGATGTTCCATTAGATAAGGTTTAACAGCCTCTGTAATTTTTAGATCAGATGGCGATAATTTAAAAATTTTAGCTTTTCCACCTTTTGCTAAATTTCCCCTAAAATCAGTTTTTTTAGGAATTCTTAATAAACCATATGGTAGCGGTTCACCATTAACAATAATAATTCGCTTATCTCCCTTCCTAATTTCAGGAATGTATTCTTGAATCATTATTAGAGTTGAGTAATTATCAGTAAGGACCTCTAAAGTTACATTAACATTAGGATCATTTTTTTTTAAAAGAAAAATTTTATTTCCAGCCATTTCATCGATAGGCTTACATACAACTTGTTTGTATTTTGAAATGAATTGGATTATTTCCTTTAAATTACTACTCACAAGCGTTTTTGGAATTAATTTTGGAAAATTTAAAATGGAAAGCTTTTCATTATGGGTTTGCAGCGATTGAGGACAATTAATAATTTTTGGTTTTTTTAACAGACTGAGTGAGATAGTTAAAAATAAATAATCTTTATTAAAAGGAGGATCTTTTCTGATAAAAATAGCATCCAATTGATTGAGATTAACTTGTGTTTCAACTACCTCTGAAAATTCATCATTAAATTTTTTAACTTCTTTTATTTTTCCATACGGAATATTATTTTTTAAAATGATATCAGTGTGAGTGCAAAAGAAAACCTGATGACCAATTTCCATGGACGTTTTCATCAAAAGGAGGCTTGTATCCTTATCTTTTTTTAAAGCTTGGATTGGATCGATAATAAATAGGATGGATTTAGCCATATATTTCCCGTGCTGCAGCAAGTAAAGCTAATCGTGCGATAACTCCATAAACATAAAATCGATTTGGTGGATCATTACAATCACGTCCTTGATCTGGCATGAGACAGGATTGCTCAAAAGGTGTTGGAAAAAATTGCATCCCAGGAGAGTTTAAATTTTCATTTTTATCTTTTGATGTATGAACTCTGTAAAAACCACCAATCACATAGTGATCAATTGTGTAAACAACCGGCTCACTGACGGCCTCATTTAAAATCTCCTCAGAGTGAATTCCCTCTTGAATAATGACTTTTGACACTTTTTGGCCATCTTTGATGGTGCTCATCTTGTTTCTCTTTTTTCTATTCAGTTGCATTATTTCACTTGGCTCTTGAATAGTAATAATTCCCATGCCATATGTTCCCGCATCTGCTTTGATTATTAAATATGGTTGATGATCGATGCCATACTTAGTGTATTTATCTTTAATTTTTCTAAGTAAAAACTCGGACTTTTCTGCAATTATTTTTAAATCATCTTCATTATTTATATCCATATCCTCATGAACATCAAAGTAAGGATTTATAAGCCACTCATCTATGTTTAAAAAGTCTGTAAATTCTTTAGCTACCTCATTATAAAATTTGAAATGATTTGATTTACGTCTATTAAACCAACCTGCAGAGGTATTTGGAAGAATGGTTTGTGTAATATCTTTTAAAAATTTTGGATCGCCAGATGAGAGGTCATTATTCAATAAAATTGAACATGGTGTAAATTTAACGCCATCTTTCTCAATGAAAACTTTATTATTTTCTTTTTTTAATGGGTAGATAACAATTTTCTGGTTTTCAATATCATATTCTGTCTTTTGAAAAGAAGAATCTAAATTACCAATTTCTACTTCAAGCCCTGCGTTTTTAAAAATCTCAGTTAAGCTAAGTAAATTCTTAAAGTAAAAAATATTTCGTGAATGATTCTCTGGGATAATGATTATCTTAGATGCTTCGGGGCAAATTTTCTCAATTGCAATGGTTGTAGCCTGGATGGCCAGAGGTTCAAATTGAGGATTCAAATTATTAAAGCCAGCAGGAAATAAATTTGTATCAACTGGAGATATTTTGAAACCAGAGTTTCTTAAATCAACCGATGCATAAAAAGGCGCTTCTTGATCAAGCCACTTTGATCTAAACCATTGTTCAATCTCACACGAATTTCTAATAATAAGATTCTCTAATTTTAAAAATTCAGAGTTGATGGTAGTTTTTAATTCAGGAATCATGATAACTGTTTTGCTTGTATATCTGCATGATAACTACTTCTAATAAAAGGACCACAGGCAATTGATGAAAAATTAAACTGTTTCGCAACCTGATTAATTCGTTCAAAATAAGCTGGGTCGTGATAAGTATGAACTGGTAGGTGATCCACTGATGGCTGAAGATATTGACCAATAGTCACCATTTTTACATCGTGCTCGGCTAAATCGGCAAGCGTTTCTTCGATTTCCTCAAATGTTTCGCCTAGGCCAATCATGAACCCTGATTTTGTAACTAATTCAGAGTAGGTATCAGAGAAATCTTTTAATAATTTTAGAGATTGACTATAAACTGATCCCGGTCTTACTTCTTTATAAAGCCTGGGAACGGTTTCTATATTATGATTTAAAACATCAGGGAGTGATTTTGCAAAAGAGTTAATCGCTATTTGTTCCCTTCCTCTAAAATCAGGAATAAGTATTTCTATTTCGATACTTGGTATTTTTTTTCTAATAGAGTCAATGCACTCAACAAAGTGTCCAGCTCCACCATCTTTTAAGTCATCTCGATCAACGCTGGTTACTACGACGTAGTTTAAATTAAGTTTGTAGATTGATTCGGCTAGATTTTTTGGTTCATTTTTGTCTAGGGGCAGTGGTCTTCCATGTGATACGTCGCAAAATGGACAGCGTCTGGTACAAATATCACCCATAATCATGAATGTTGCCGTACCCTTGCTAAAACATTCTCCAATATTCGGACAGCTCGCTTCCTCGCAAACAGTATGTAAATTATTTTGATGAATAATTTCTTTTACTTTTTTAAAGTTCTCTGAATGAGGTAAATCTATTTTTAGCCAGTCAGGCTTTTTTTTTGGAACACTAGGATAAATTTTTATCGGATTGCGAGAAACTTTATCTTTATGACTGTCTTTAGTCCCTGGTAATTTCATATTCCATTAATTTGTTTTTTATAATGGTTATTATTTTATCAGCTACATCTTTATTATCTAAAATAATTCCTAAATCTTTTAGCTGTGTCATTTGTAAATTTTTATAACCACATGGATCAATAAGACTAAAGGGCGACAAGTCCATATTATTATTAATGCTGATCCCATGATACGTTTGATTATTTTTAACTCTTAGTCCAATAGAGGCTATTTTTTTTAAATCGACGTATACACCAGGCGCACCAGCTTGTTGCTTACCAGATATATTGAATCGGGATAAAAATTCTATTATCGATTCTTCAAAAATTCTGACTAACTTAGTTATCGTCATACTAAATTGATCGAGATTAATAAATGTATAAATAATGACCTGGCCAGGGCCATGGTAGGTAATTTTTCCTCCTCGATCTGAGCTTATAATTGGAATTTTTGTATCGGGCAGGACAATATTTTTTTTATTCACACCTAAGGTAAAGACAGGGTAATGTTCAAGAGTCCAAAATTGATTGATATCTAGAGGTTTTTTTATCTCCTCCTTCATATCCTCAAAAATTACATTGTAATCTTCGATTCTAAAATATTTAATTTTAAATTTAGATGACAAATCTTGTATCAGGATGAGAGGATAGGTGTTGATAAATTAAATCTAAATCTGATTTAGAATTTACATAAACATTGCAAGTCAAACCAATATAATTTCCTTTTTGACTTGGCCGTATTTCTATTTTTGAAGCATTGAAACTTTTATCGACCTTATTTATTTCTTCAATAATGGAGTGGGTGAAATTATCTTTCATAACCCCAGTAACTTTAATGATAAAGTTACATGGAAACTTAATCAAAGATTCCTGTTCATTAATGATATTTTTTGACATATACAGTGAGATTATATTCTGATTCTAAATTTTCTTTAATTTTATTAAGCTCACCACTATTTTTGATAGGCCCGATCAAAATATGAAATAAATTATTGATTTGGATATTTTTTGCTTCATAGTCATCGAGTATTTTTAAGTTGTTAATTTTATCAAGCAATGTTTGGCTATTGATAAAATCCTTAAAAGCACCTACCTGTAAATAATTTTCGTCATTACTTTGATTATCTACCACTGCCTCTTCATACTCTTTAGGGTTGATTAATTCAACCTCAACTAACTCACTCCCTTTTTCAATAATATCTAATTTATGCGCTGCAGCATAAGAGAGATCAATTATTCTATCCTTTAAAAAGGGCCCTCTGTCATTCAACCTAATAATCACCCATTTCTTATTTTTTAAGTTTGTCACTTTGACATATGAAGGTAAGGGGAGAATTTTATGCGCACCTGTCATAGCATACATGTCGTAGATTTCTCCAGTAGAGGTTTTGTTTCCATGATATTTTTTTCCATACCATGATGCATAGCCTTTTTCTTTAAAAGGCACTATTTTTGTCATGGGAATATATTTTTGGCCAAAAACTTTATATGGTTTTTTTGTGTTTTTATTAATTGCCTCAACTTTTGGAATAGCATTCTTAATATTTTCGAGTTTCACATCTATGACTTCATGGGGCCCATCGTCTTGGTAATAGGCTCCTTTGTTATCTGAGGAGGTTTTTACCGTGGAGCAAGAGTTTAATAAGACAAAAATAAATACCAATAAAAATTTCATAACTAATCAGCGATTAATGTTTTGTTGTAGTTTAATGAATTGATTAAAGCAAACATAATAAGGTAAATAAATAGAGAAGATCCTCCGTAACTAATCAATGGCAAAGGAATTCCAACAATTGGAAAAAGACCCGAGACCATGGCAATATTTATTAAAAAACATATAGTAAAAATCATAACATAGGTCATTGCAAGTAATCGATGGGAGTGGGAGTGAAGATTAATGGAAATGATTACTAACTTATAGATAAATAAAAAGACTATTAAGAAAAAAATGATATTTCCTAAAAATCCATAGTTTTCAGATAATACGGCAAAAATAAAATCAGTATGAGTTTCTGGAAGAAATAAAAGGTCATGTTGACTGGAGAATTCAGAACTTTTTCCAAACAAACCACCAGAGCCAATAGCTATTGATGATTGAATTGCATGGTAGCCACCGTCAAGCGGATTACTGAAGGGATCAATAAGATTTAGTATTCTTCCCTTTTGGTAATCTTTAAGGATATTTAACCATGCATAGGGTAAAAGTATTAAAAAACCCAAAATCCCAATTAATATCTTTTTTAAACTCAGTCCATTTAGAAAAATAATAATCAATCCAGAAAAGAGAATAATTAGCCCAGAGCCAAGATCAGGCTGTCTCAAAATAATAAAAAATGGAATAAAACTAATTGAAAGAAATACTAATTCGCTCAAAGTTTGTGATCTATTTTTAAAATACTCGATGAGTGAAACAAGAAAAATCGGCAATGTCAGTTTCAAAATTTCTGATGATTGGAGTTTAAATACCCCAAAATCTAACCAGCGCTTGGATCCATTAATCTCAGTTCCAAAGACAGCAGTTAAGATTAAAAGCAGAATCGATAACATATAAATAATTAACGAATGCCTAAATAAGAATTTTAGATTTAAAATGCTTACCAGCATAAATATGATGAGGCCAGTAAAAATAAAAAAAAGTTGCTTAAAAAAGAAAGGAGAGTGAAATCCCGCAGCTTGTCCTATTAAATTTAAACTAAAAAGTAATATGATTAACAAAAGGATAAATAATTGTTTATCTGTTCTAGAAAATAAAAAGGTGAAAAAATTTGTCATTTTATTGTTTCAAAATAAAAATCAATCATTTTCTTTGCAATTGGAGCCGCAACAGTGCTCCCGTGACCTCCATTTTCAATGATAACAGCAATCGATATTTGAGGGTTATCATATGGAGCATAGCCAATAAATAGGGAATGATCTTTGAGATGGTCGGCAATATTGTCTTCATCATATTCTTGATTTTTCAAAGAAAAAACTTGTGCTGTTCCTGTCTTCCCAGCAATTTTATTCTTATTGTTATTGGCAATAGATCTAAATGTTCCGTTTGAATTGGTTACTTCTTGCATCCCTCTTTTGACTGTTTCAATATATTTTTCATCTGTAATTTTTTCTACGCTCAATGGGACATCAGTAGATTGATTTTTTATTAAATTCAACGGAGGCATTTTCTTGTTATTCAATAATATATTTAAAGCATGAACTAGTTGAGCTGGGGAACTTAAAAAATCCCCTTGTCCAATTGAGGTATTGATGGTTTCATAAGTATTCCACTTTTTTTTATGACGTTTTAATTTCCATTCAGGTGACGGTAGGATTCCCCTTTTTTCAGTGGGTAAGTTGATTCCCGTTTTTTGACCAAAAGCAAATTTTCTTAAACTTTTATCCATTTTTTCAATACCCAATCGGTAAGCTAAATCATAAAAATAAACATCACAAGACTCAGCAATTGCGTTAATAATGTTGACATTACCATGCCCTTCCTTTTTCCAGTCCATGAATATTTTCTTCGTTTTCGGAAGTTGGTAAAAACCAGGATCATTAATTGAATAGTCAGTGTTAATTACGTTGTTCTCAAGACCAGCTATGGAAAGAAAGGGTTTTATAGTAGAGCCTGGTGGATACACGGCATTAGTAACCCGATCCAGCATAGGTTTGTTAGGATCTGTATTTAATTTATCCCATTCCGAAAAACCTATTCCATTTACGAAAAGATTTGGGTCAAAGCTAGGGTTGCTTTGATAGGCTAATACTTCATTATTTGAAATATCTGTCATGATTAATGAACCTCTATAGCCTTTAAGAAGTTCATGTGATTTTTTTTGAAGATCAAGGTCGATTGATAAGGTTAAATCTTGTCCGTCAAAAGCTTTTTTGTTTTCAATTTCAGCAATAAACGAATTTCTGGCATTGACTCTGATTTTTTTAAAACCTGACTTACCTCTTAAGCTATTTTCAAATGAACTTTCAATTCCTTGCTTACCGATATGAGTTATTCCAAAATAGTTACCTAATTTCTCAGGATCATTTTCGATCTTTTTAAGATCCTTCTTGGATATTCGATTAATGTAACCAATTAAATGTGCATTTTCTATGCCATATTTGTAGCTTCTTAAAAACTCTTCTTTTAAATTAACATCAGGAAATAAAAACATTTTTGAAACAAAAAAGGCTAATTCATCATTATTAATATTAGTTTTCAGTGGAATTTTTCTGAGAAACTTTCGATCGGACCGAATTTTAAAAAATAGACTTCTTTCATGCTCAGATATGGAAAGTATTTTTGATAATTCTTCAATAATTGCATTCAGGTCTTCTTTAGATTTATTTTCAATATTAATTTCTAAATTATAAGTAAGAATATTTTCTGCAAGGATATTGTTATTTCTATCAAAAATAAGACCTCTCAGTGGCTTTATAGGTTCGATTCTCTCATAATTTGATTTTGAACTTTCAAGATAAAAATCATTTTTATATATTTGTAACCAAAATAATCTTAGAAATATTAAAAGAAAAATTAAAAATAAAAATGCAATAAGGATATTAAATCTTTGAACGAGTATGAGTCGACTATTCAGCATACCTAATTAATAATATAAGATAAATAATACTGAGAGAGCTGTTAATAATAAAATAAGGAATAAAATTTTGGCTTAAAGGGTGAAGTAAGAGAAAAATAAGCTGCGCTAATACAATCAATAAAATAAAATAGTAATTACTTTGTTTTTTCTTTATGGAAATCAACTTCTTTAAGATTAAATCAAAAAATACTAAGCTTAAAAAAATTAAATTGCATGTGCCAAAATTAAAGTTAAAAAAACCATCAAATAAAAAGCCGCTAATTAATACACAGAAAAATTTAAATCCATCAGTAGAGACAAAAAAGCAATAGATAAAAAAAGCAATAATCAAACTAATTGTAGGGTAAAAGATATCAAAGAGGCTTGCCAATAAGGTAAGAACAGCACTGAGGACAAAGAGCTTTATCTGAAAAAATTTAATCATATTTATTTAACGATCACCAAGAATCTTTCTTTGTATGGGTTTGAAGATGGTTCAATGATTAGTTTATAAAAATCATTCAATTCAGTATTAAGAAATTTTTTTACCTTACCTATTCTCAAGCCTTTGGGTATATTCAAATTATCGCCGGTAGTAAATATTTCATCACCAAGATTAATTTTGTTGGTTTTGTTGAAATAATTTACTGTGAGATTTTTTCCATCACCTTGGATGAGCGATTGATAAATATTTTTTCCTGATTTGATGTAACCAGTCAGATATAGCTGATTGGATAATATTGTTCTAATTACAGAGCTGTTATTGTTTACTGCAATAACCTGTCCAACAATACCTGATTTATCTACAACAATTTGCCCTATATATACGCCATCTTCTTCACCCTTGTCGACCAAAAAATGATGATTTTGACCTTGATAATTTAAATTTAAAATTTGTGTGATGAGAGAGTCTTTAAAATATTTTTTTTGGATATTCAATTTATTATTTAATTCGCGGTTCTCTGACTCGATATCCGCCATTTGCATGACATGGGCTTTTAATTCAGCATTTTCTTTTTGGAGTTTTTCATTTTCACTCAGAAGGTTTTGTTTGAAAATAAAATAGCTTGATACGTCATTAAGCAAATTGGCTCCAAATTCAAAAATTAAACTAATAGACTGAGGTCCAAATTGAAGTGATTTTTTTATTTGATTGAGATATCTATTGTCCTGATTAGTTGAAAAAATTGAAAAATTTATGATTAATAAAATAATTAACAGATTAAGATTTATTTCATTTTTTGAGAAAAGTGTTTTATTTTTACTTTTTTTTGAGGATAAGAACATTAATCATTTGCAAACGCATTTTTAAATTCATCCAAAGAATCAAGAGCCATCCCACAACCATTCACGACACACATTAATGGATTCTCTGCTACCAATACAGGGATCCCAGTTTCTTCAAATAAAAGCCTATCTAAGTTTTTCAGCATGGCCCCTCCACCAGTGAGGACCATACCATTTTCAGCAATATCTGCTCCAAGCTCTGGCGGTGTTTTTTCAAGTGCATTTTTAACTGCACTAATTATTGCGTTTAATGGCTCAGCAAGAGCTTCGAGAATTTCATTACTACTGATAATAATCTTACGAGGAAGACCTTCTGACATACTTCTCCCTGTAATTTCCATTTCTAAAATTTCACTTAAAGGGAAAGCACTGCCAATCTTTTTTTTGATCTTTTCTGCAGTAGGTTCAGAAATCATCATGCCATAGTTGCGTCGCATATAATCAATGATCGCTTGGTCAATTTTATCACCACCAACTCTCTCCGAAATGGCATATACAATTCCACCCAGGGAGGTTACACCTACTTCAACAGTTCCTCCACCAATATCAATGACCATGGACCCTGTCGGATCATTAACAGGAAGCCCTGCTCCAATTGCGGCTGCCATGGGTTCTTCAATTAGGTAAACTTGTTTAGCTCCTGCACGTTCAGCAGATTCTCTAATTGCTCTTCGTTCAACTTGAGTAGCACCATACGGAACACAGATGACGATTCTTGGGTTGGGTGAAAACCAACCTTTTGAAGTAACTTCATTAATGAAATATTTGATCATTTCTTCCGTGACGTTAAAGTCGGCTATGACGCCATCTTTCATCGGTCTGATCGCAGTAATATTTTGTGGTGAGCGACCAAGCATGGTTTTTGCTTTGGCTCCAACTGCAAGAATATCTGTTTTAGGTTGAGATCCTGTAGGACCTGCTTGATATCTCATAGCCACAACTGATGGCTCATCTAATACAATCCCTTTGCCTTTAACGTAAATTAAGGTATTAGCTGTACCAAGATCAATAGCCATGTCTTGTTCAGAAAAAAGGTTTTTTAAAAAATTCTTCATGATTAAATTATGTTTACAAACTATTTATGAATACTTTTGTCCATGTATAATACTGCATTCTGAATATTATATCCTTATATTTATGGCCCTAACAGACAAAGATATTAAAAAACTGAGTCATTTAGCAAAAATTAATATTGATTCTAAAGATGAAGAAATTATCCTCTCCAAATTAGATGGAATTATTAAGCTCATTGATTCCATGCAGAAAGTTAACACCGATAACATTGACCCCATGTCACACGCCCTAGATATTACTCAGCCACTCAGAGAAGATGTGGTCACAGAAAAAAATCAAAAAAATGATTTCTTAGAGTTAGGCCCTGAATCTAATGACGATTATTTTATAGTTCCTCGGGTAGTTGAGTAAAGTTATGAAGAATTTATCTTTAAAAGAATTAAATTTGGGGCTTTCAAGTAAAAAATTTTCAAGCGAGGAGCTGACCAGGTTTTTTTTGAATGAAATAAAAACATTTAATCCTAAAATAAATGCTTTTATTACCCTTGATGAAGAGAAAAGTCTTCAGCAAGCTCGCGATGCTGACAAGAGAATTAGTCAAGACAACATGAATGAATTGACGGGAATTCCAATTGCACAAAAAGATATTTTTTGTGCCAAGGGTTGGAAGACAACTTGTGGCTCCAAAATGCTTGATAATTTTTATTCACCTTATGACTCCAAAGTTATCGAGTTATTCAACCAAAGCGGCGCAGTCAATCTTGGCAAAACTAACATGGATGAATTTGCTATGGGATCGTCAAATGAAACATCTTACTATGGCAAGGTTAGGAATCCATGGAATTTAGATTATGTCCCAGGAGGAAGTTCTGGTGGAAGTGCAGCTGCTGTAGCTTCTGGTATGGCGCCGGCTGCAACAGCAACAGATACGGGTGGATCTATTCGACAGCCAGCATCTTTATGTGGCCTTACAGGTTTAAAACCGACCTACGGTTTAGTATCTCGTTTTGGCATGATTGCCTTTGCATCCAGTCTTGATCAAGCTGGCCCAATCGCAAAATCTGCTGAAGATTGTGCGTTAATGCTGAAGGTCATGGCAGCCCATGATACAAGAGACTCGACCTCAATCAAACAGAATATTCCTGATTATCTAAAAAGTCTTGATAATCCAATTAAAGGCAAAACAATTGGACTACCAAAAGAGTTCTTTAATGATGATTTAAACCAGGAAGTGAAGATTGTATTAGAGCAAGTGATCGATTCCTATCAGAAAATGGGAGTTAACTTCAAGGAAATTTCACTATCCAATTCACATCTCTCAATACCTGTCTATTATGTGATAGCACCAGCAGAAGCCTCAAGTAACCTATCCAGATATGACGGAGTGAAGTTTGGATACAGAGCGAAAGAGTTTAAAGATCTTGAAGAAATGTATTTAAAAACCAGAGAGCAGGGATTTGGAGAGGAAGTTAAGAGACGAATCTTAGTGGGCACCTATGTTCTTAGCGCTGGATATTACGATGCCTATTATTTAAAAGCACAAAAAATTAGAAGACTAATAGCTGATGATTTTAAAAATGCCTTTAAAGAATGTGATTTAATTTTGGCTCCGTCCTGCCCGTCAACAGCTTTTAAAATTGGTGACAAAACAGAAGATCCTGTCTCAATGTATATGCAGGATATGTACACAATTTCAACGAATCTAGCCGGACTTCCTGCGATTAGTTCTCCTGCAGGGTTTATAAACAAGATGCCTGTTGGTTTTCAGCTGATTGGAAACTATTTCGATGAGGCCACGATATTAAATTTTACCCATCAATATCAGCGGATAACTGATTGGCATCAAAAAACTCCAGAGGCTGCTGTATGAGCTGGGATATTGTAATAGGTATAGAAACTCACGTACAGTTAACCACCCAGACAAAAATCTTTTCTGGTGCCCCCACTTCTTTTGGCATGCCAGCCAATGAAAATGCCTGTTTAGTCAGCCTTGCCTATCCTGGAACTCTTCCGGTGCTAAATAAAGAAGCTGTCAAAAAAGCCATTAAGTTTGGTTTAGCGGTAAATGCTGACATTGCTGAGCATTCTGTATTTGCTAGAAAAAATTATTTTTATCCTGACCTGCCTAAAGGTTACCAAATTAGTCAATTTGAATTACCTGTCGTGAACAATGGTTTTTTAACAATTGGTGATAATAAAAAAATTAGAATCCTGCGCGCTCATCTTGAAGAAGATGCCGGTAAGTCTGTCCATGGAATCTTAAATAATCAAACAGGTATCGATTTAAATCGTGCAGGGACTCCCTTGCTTGAAATTGTGACAGAGCCTGATATGAACTCCGCTCAAGAAGCAATTGCATATGCAAAAAAATTACACAATCTGGTCCAATGGATCGGAGTTTGCGATGGAAATATGCAAGAGGGTAGTTTTCGATGTGACGTCAATGTCTCTGTTAAGCCGAGTGGTTCTGACAAGCTTGGCACTCGAAGGGAAATTAAAAATTTAAATTCATTTAGAAATATGGAGCAAGCAATCAATTTCGAAGTGAATTGGCAAATTGAACAGCTTGAGGATGGAAATGAAATAGTTCAATCCACAGTTTTATTTAATCCTGATAACGGTGAAACGAGAGCTATGAGATCTAAGGAAGAGGCTAATGACTATCGTTACTTCCCAGACCCAGATTTGCTTCCTCTAAAAATCACTCAAGAAGATATTGATGATATTAGGTTGACTTTGGGTCAGCTTCCTGAGGAGTCAATTAAAAAATTGGTAGAGGATTTTAAATTGAATGATGCAGATGCTTCAATAATCACTACCAATAAGCAAACTTATGAATTCTTTCAATCATTGATTTCTGAAGGACTAGATCCAAAAATTACAGCGAATTGGATTGTGGTAAATTTATTTGCAAAATTAAATGATAATGAATTAAGTATTAACCAATCCCCAATCAATAAAGATCAGTTTGTATTGCTTATTCGTCGAATAATGGACAAGACTATTTCAAATAATGCGGCGAAGAAAATTTTTGATCTGCTTTGGGATGATCCAAAAGTAGATGTTGATCAATCTATTGAGTCACTCGGCCTTAAACAAGTCAGTGACGCATCAGCGATTCTTCCTTTGGTTCAGGAGGTTATTGCACATAATCAAGCCATGGTAGAACAATTTAAATCTGGTAAAGACAAAGCCTTTAATGCGCTTGTTGGCCAGGTTATGAAATTATCTAAAGGGAAGGCCAACCCAGGTCAGGTTAGTGAACTCCTAAAGGGCGAGCTGGATAAAGTTTAGGCTCCATAAACACTTCGGTAATTTTCAATTTTTTCTAAGTATTGATTCAATTCCTTATTTTTCTTGATGAAATTTATAACATCATCTAGATTTATCAAAGAAAAAACATCAATATTGAAATCATTTTTAACTTCTTGTATGGCACTTTCATGACCTTGACCTTTTTCTTGGCGGTCAATAGCCACGATAATTGCTTTTGGATTCCCCCCGTGTGCTTTAATAATATTTATTGATTCACGAATAGCTGTTCCTGCCGAAATAACATCATCAATGATGACCACATCGCCTTGAATAGGATGTCCAACAATTTGACCTCCCTCACCATGATCTTTTACTTCTTTTCTATTAAAAGCAAAGTTTATCTTTGCATCTCCAAACGCTATTGCTGTTGCACTGACTATCGATATTCCTTTGTATGCCGGACCGAACAATAAATCAAAAGTAATATTGTTTTTTTCAATGAGATCCCTATAAAACTCTCCTAATTCTTTCAAATCCTTACCGTTATTGATAAGGCCTAAATTAAAGAAATAAGGAGAAATTCTTCCTGCTTTGGTTTTAAATTCTCCGAATTTAAGTATCTGATTTGAAATGGTAAAATTGATAAATTGTTCAGAAAGTGTATTCATATATGAGAGTTATAACAGTTAATTTAAATGGTATCAGATCTGCTTTAAGAAAGGGATTTTTTGAATGGATGCGAATACAGGATGCTGATTTTATTTGCATTCAAGAACTTAAGGCTCAAGAGAAAGATATGACCGAAGAAATGCTTAATATTAATGGGTATGCTGGGTATTTTTCATATGCTGAGAAGCCTGGATATAGTGGTGTAGGTATATATACAAAAATAAAACCAAAAAAAATAATTTCCAAATTAAATTTTGACACTATTGATGATGAAGGACGGTATATTGAATTAATTTATGATGATGTATCGATAATTTCTTCATATTTTCCATCCGGTTCAAGTGGCGATATTCGCCAGGAAATAAAATTTAATTTTCTTAAATTCATGACCGAATTATTAAATTTGAAAACCCAAAAAAAAGAAAAAATTATTCTGTGTGGTGATTTAAACATTGCCCACAAAGAGATCGATTTAAAAAATCATAAAGGGAATAAAAAGAATTCCGGATTTTTGCCTGAAGAAAGGGCATGGATAACTAATTTAATAGAGGAAATAGGTTGGAAAGATACCTATCGAAATATTTATCCGAATGAAGAAGAGTTGGCTTATACATGGTGGAGCAACAGGGGTCAGGCCTGGGCAAATAATGTTGGATGGAGGATTGATTATCAAATGACGTCACCTAGCCTTACCTTTCAAATAAAAGATGCTGTTGTTTACAAGGAGGAGCGATTTAGTGATCATTCCCCATTGATAGTTGATTATGATTTTAATTTATAAGGAGCAACTTTCAGAAGTAATAACATTCCAGGGATGGCCAGCATAAAACATAAATAAAAGAAATTTGTCCACCCTAGTGATTCCACTATAAAGCCTGTTGAAGCATTGGTGATGGATCTTGGGATAGACGCAAGGCTTGTGAACATAGCAAATTGAGTCGCCGTGTATCTAGGATCAGTCTGTTTAGATATAAAAGCAATTAATGCTGTTGTACCTAAACCCATTGCAAAAGATTCTAAACCGACTGTGATTCCTAATAAAATAAGGTTATGTCCGACCATTGATAAGACAATGAATGGAATGATTGTAACCAGCTGGAGAAAACCAAAAATCCAAAGAGCCTTATTAATACCAATTTTGATCATCCAAATCCCACCAAGAAAGCCCCCAATCACACTTGCCCACAGCCCTGCATTTTTCGCAATAATTCCTATCTCAGTCATCGAAAAATTGAGATCAATGTAAAATGGTGTAACTAATGCTGTCGCCATACTATCACCCAGCTTGTATAGGAATATGAATAATAAAATATACAAAGCATTTTCCCTGCCATTCTTTTTGAAAAAAGAGATAAAAGGTTGAATCACAGAATCTTTAAAATTTTTTGGTTGAATATATTGTGTGTCAGGTTCTTTGACTGCTAAGGTCATACCAATTCCAACAAACATAAATAGGGATGTAATTAGGAAAACATTTTGCCATGAGATCATATCCGCAAGAATAAGTGACAGAGATCCTGGGATTAAACTAGAAATTTTATAAGCATTCACATGAATTGCATTTCCTATACCGAGTTCAGCATCATCCAGAATTTCTCTTCTGTAAGCATCAATAACGACATCATGACTCGCGCTAAAGATTGCAATTAAAAATGAAATTAAAGCGATTGTTTTTAAATCTATCGCTGCATTGAAAAAACCAAGTGATGCTATCGATAAAAGTAATAAAATTTGGAAAACAATTAGCCACCCCCGCCGTCGCCCCATTAAAATTCTATATCGATCAAATATCGGAGCCCATATAAACTTCCAAGTAAAAGGTAGCTGAATTAGAGAAAATAATCCGATAACTTTTAAGTCAATATTTTCAATTCTTAACCAAGCGGGTATTAAGCTAATTAAGATAAAAAGCGGCAGGCCAGAAGAAAAACCTGTTAGGCAGCATATGCCCATTTTTTTATTAAGAATAACTTTTAGGTATTTATTCATTGGCTATTTGCTTAATTTAAAAATACCAATTGACCCTCTTAAGTTAGAAAAATATTTGATTGGTTGATTTTCAGAAAGAAATAACTGATCTTCAATAATTAAACGTTTTTTTTCGCATAAATCATAAAAGTCTTTCACTGTACACAAATGAATATTTGGAGTGTTATACCACTCATGAGGTAAATCTGATGACTTTGGCATTTTGCCATTTATAATTTGCAATCTATTTTTCCAATAACCAAAATTAGGAAATGAAACAATGATATTTTTTGCAACTCTTTTCATTTCATCCATAATCTTTTCAATGTTGACCATGGCTTGTAGGGTCTGCGATAAGATAACCGTATCGAAAAATTGATTATCAAAAACAGATAAGCCGTCCTCAAGATTCATTTGGATAATATTTATTTTATTTTTAATTCCTTTTTCAATATTTGCTGGAGTGATTTCGATGCCATAGCCAGTAGTCATTTTTTCTGCTTGTAAATATTTCAATAAAGCTCCATCGGCACAACCCAAATCTAATACTTTGCTATTAGGTTCTATCCACTCAGAAATTTTAATAAAATCAAGTCTATTCATATTAGGACCTTAGATAGTTCCTCACCGTATTATGATAATGTTCACTTTCTAACAAGAATGCATCATGCCCTGTCTCAGCTTCTATCTCTGCGTATGTGACATTGATATTATTATCTAAGAGAGCTTTTACAATTTCTTTAGATCGTGATGGAGGAAATCTCCAATCACTTGAAAATGAAATAACCAAATATTTAGCTTTTATTTTTGCAAATACTTTTGATAATTTATTTTTGAAATTTTTTTCGAGATCAAAATAATCAAGTGCCTTAGTCATTCGTAGATAGGTATTTGCATCGAAAGTCATTGCGAATTTATCACCCTGATAGTTTAAGTAGGATTCTATTTCATAATTTTGTTGAAAATTATAGTTATATTTCCCTTGAATTAATTTTCTTCCAAATTTTTTATCCATAGAATCATTTGAAAGATAGGTGATATGACCAAGCATTCTAGCTATTCGAAGCCCCTTTTTTGGTTTTGTTTTTTCTTGATAAAAATTTCCCTTATAAAATTTATCATCTTGAAGAATGGCTTGTCTGGCAACCTCATTGAATGCAATATTCTGCGCGGTAAGACTAGGAGCTGCAGCAATACATAATATTTTTTCAACTGCATTAGGAAAGTCAATGGACCACTGCATAGCTTGCATTCCACCTAAACTTCCTCCAACAATTGCATAAAGTTTTTCAATACCTAAACTATTAATTAATTTTTTTTGTGAGGCAACCCAATCCTTCACCGTTAAAATTGGAAATGAGGATCCCCATACTTTTTTTGTTTTTGGATTTATTGATTTTGCAGATGTAGAACCATCATTACCGCCAAGATTATTAATGCCAATAACAAAATATTTATTTGTGTCTATGGGCTTGGCTGGTCCAACCATGTTGTCCCACCACCCTGAATATTTATCATTTTTATGATATTTGCCTGCTATGTGGTGATTCCCTGATAGGGCATGAGGAATAAAGATAGCATTTGTTTTGTTGTTATTTAATTTACCATAGGTTTCATAAATCAAATCAAATTCACTGAGCTTTTTGCCACAAACCAGTGCCAGCTCATCCTCACAATGAAATATTTTTGACTCTACAATGCCAACCGATTTACCCAATTTAAGAAAATAACCCTTTAGTGATTCTGTAATGGCCTAATAAATCTTTATAAGATTTAACTTGATTAAAATTATACCTATTAAAAATCTCTTGTACTTCATCTTTTTGATTATAACCATGTTCAATAATAATTAAGCCTTGTCTATTTAGATAGTGAATACTATTTTTGATAATTTTATGAATATCAGCAAGCCCGTCATTTTTTGATACTAATGCGCGCTTCGGTTCAAAGTGAAGTTCATTTAAATGAGGATCTTTATAAGAGATGTAGGGTGGATTAGAGATAATGAGATCAAATTTTATGTTCGGAATATTTTCAAACCAGTTGCTCAAATAAACTTTAGCCTGTATGTCAAATTTTTGTAGATTTTTTTTAATACCATGAACGCATCGTTTCGAAATATCACTTAAATGAAGATTAATTTTGTTTTTTGTTTCTAATTTAACTGAAATGCCAATTGATCCACTGCCAGCACCCAAATCTAAAAGCTCGACATTATCATTTAAGATATTTTTTTCTTTCAATATATCAATGATTAATTCTGTCTCAGGTCTGGGAATTAACATCGATGAGTTAATATAAAAAGATCGCCCATAGAAACTCCATTCTTTAAAAATGTAGGCGAGGGGTTTTCCTGATGCCCTGACACTGACAAATTTTTTAATTTTTTCATATTGAGCTTTGCTTATTGTTTTTTTTAAAAGCAATTGAGAGTTATCTATTTTTAGGACAAACAGTAAAATTTGATTTACTTCTAAAGATATTTCTCTAGATGAAATTTTTAAATTATCCGATAATAATTTTGTACATTCATGTTTTAATTGACTAAGACTAATTGAAGTCATTACTCATTTTCTTCAGCCAGAAGTGATGCTTGGTGCTCAAGAGAGAGAGCATTAATCATTTCTTCAAGATCACCGTCCATAATAAAATCTATCTTATAGAGAGTTAAATTAATACGATGATCAGTAATTCTTCCTTGAGGAAAATTGTATGTTCTTATTCTTTCACTTCTATCCCCGCTACCGATCAAACTTTTTCTTTCACTGGCACGTTGGGATTGCTGAGCTTGAATTTGATTGTCTTTTATTTTTGCTGCAAGAATACTCATCGCTTGAGCTTTATTTCTGTGTTGTGAGCGATCATCCTGACATTCAACTACAATTCCAGTTGGCTCGTGAGTAATTCTAACTGCAGAATCAGTTTTGTTAATATGTTGTCCACCGGCGCCAGATGCACGATATGTGTCTATTCTGATATCTGCAGGATTGATATCTACATCTTCAATTTCATCTGCCTCAGGCAATACAGCAACAGTGCATGCAGAAGTATGAATTCTTCCTTGTGTTTCTGTGTCAGGAACACGTTGCACACGATGCCCACCAGATTCAAATTTTAGCTTTGAGTAAGCTCCGTCACCGTTAATCTTTGCAATAATTTCTTTGTAACCTCCAAGCCCACTTTCATTTGATGAAATAACTTCAACATTCCAATTATTTCTTTCCGCATAACGCGTGTACATTCGGTAAAGATCCGCAGCAAATAAAGCAGATTCATCACCGCCAGTACCAGCCCTGATTTCTAGGAAAATATTTTTATCATCATTAGGGTCTTTAGGTATCAAAAGTGTTTGTAATTTTGATTCAAAATTTATGATTTCATCTTTACTGTTATCAATTTCTTCTTGAGCAAATTCTTTCATCTCAGGGTCGGATAACATTTCTTTTGCTTCTTCAATATTTTTGACGAGTTTTTTATATCCCGAATAAGTTTCGATAATAGGTGTTAGGTCAGCATGTTCTTTTGATATTTTTTTGAATAGATCTAAATCAGAAGTGATTCCTTCCGAGCTCAATTTATTATTTAATTCTTCATATTTTAGGATTAAATTTTCTAATTTATTCTTCATGGAGTCTTTCATTACTTAATCCTTTAACTTATATATTTGTTTAATTAGCTTGGCGTTATTTTTATCTTCATTAATAGATTTCGTTGGAAAATGAAGTAATTTTTTAGTAATGTTCCTGGCAAGTTTTTCGCATACCTCTTTTGGATCAATACCCTTTTGAATATCTTTAATCGCTTTTTCAAGCTCTCTTGACTTTGTATCATCAAAAAGATTTTTTAGAGAAATAGTTAGAGGAACATTTTTTGTGTTTTGATTTTTAAGATAATCATTTAAAAGTTTATCAAGAAGTCTAAAAGCTTTTTCAAGTTCTTGTGTGCGAAGATCCATGCCTTCTTGGGCTAACATCGCCAAATCATCTAAGTTGTATAAAAAGGTATCATCAAGGTTTTCTATTTCTTTTTCAATGTCTGCTGGAACAGCCAGGTCGACAAAGAAGATGGGTTTATGTTTTCTTATCTTGATAGCCTCTTCGATCATACCAAGACCTATGATGGGCAATTGACTGCCAGTACATGACACTACAACATCATATTGATGAATGATTTTTTCAACGTCACTGATTAAACATGAATCACCATTAATTTTTTTTGCTAGCTTGGATGCCTTATCTAGGGTTCTGTTGGCTATTGTGGATTTTTTTGGGGAGTATTTTGCAAAGTATTTTGCACTTAATTCATTCATTTCTCCTGCACCAATGAATAAAATATTAAGGTCACTGATGGCCCCAAAAATTTTTGTAATCAGTCTAACGGCAGCAGATGCAATGGTAGTTGAATTAGTGCCTATTTGGGTTTTTGAACGAATTATCTTTGATAACTCAAACACTTTGCTAAAAAAAGGTATTAAATTGTTGTCTAGTAAATTGCCATTTTCAGAAATACGATAAGCTTGCTTCACCTGGCCAAGGATTTGAGGTTCCCCAATAATCATACTATCCAGACCTGCTCCAACGGATATGGCATGTCGAAGTGCTGCAAATCCATTTAAAAAATAACAATGATCATTAATTTCTTTTATTTTTACGTTGTGATGTTTGCACAGCCATTCTCCTAAAACTTTATCATTTGACACGGATGAATATATTTCTGTTCTATTGCAGGTTGATAAAATTACAACTCCAGTTTTTAAATTAGCTTTAAATTCATTTAATGATTTTGTTAAGGAGTCTTGATTAAAAACAAATTTATCTCTTAGCGAGGCAGGAGCAGATTTATGGTTAATGCCAAGGACAGTTACTTTCATGTAGATCGTCGCGAAATTTGTTTACGTTGTTACTAATATTATGTAAAAGCAGTTAAAATACTCATTTTACATGACTAATTAGATATTAAGGATTAAAAGTATGAGTAAAGACTTTAGGATTGCGCCAAGTATTTTGTCTGCAGACTTTGCGAAATTAGGACAAGAGGTCAGTGATGTAATTACCTCAGGCGCCGATATCGTTCATTTCGATGTAATGGACAACCACTATGTTCCAAATTTAACTATTGGTCCATTGGTATGTGAAGCAATTCGGCCTGTCACAGATGCGATAATTGATGTTCATTTGATGATTGAGCCGGTGGATAGAATTATTCCAGATTTTGCTAAAGCAGGCGCAAACATCATTACCTTTCATCCTGAAGCCTCAAATCATATCGATAGAAGTTTATCTTTAGTTCGTGACCAAGGCTGTAAATCTGGATTAGTTTTTAATCCAGCAACACCTCTCGATTACTTAGACTATGTCATGGATAAAGTTGACATGGTGTTATTGATGTCAGTTAACCCTGGTTTTGGAGGTCAAAAATTCCTTCCTTCTGCTTTAGAAAAATTAAAAGCAGCTAGAAAAAAAATTGATGCTTACACACAAGAAACAGGAAGAGAGATTTGGTTAGAAATTGATGGTGGGGTTAATGCCAATAATATTGCTGATATTGCAAGAGCAGGGGCTGATACATTTGTTGCAGGATCGGCGGTTTTTGGCGCAGCTAATGATAGCGACCCAAATCGATACAATACCATTATCAAACAATTAAGAGACTCATTAGCCAGTGCTTAAAAAAATATGACAGCTGGAATATCAAACACAAAATTAAAAGCTATTCTCATTGACCTTGATGGAACAATGTTTAACACTGCTCCAGAAATCTCTATGGCAATGAATCAGACTTTACAGGCTTTAAATTTTGAAACTCTTTCTTTTAATACAATCAGGCAGTTTATTGGCAAAGGGGTTGATAATTTAGTTAATCAATCATTATTGGCATCAAATGAAAAAGGCCATACAGAAAAAAATAAGGCTTTAAAGTTGTTTAATAATTTTTATAAAAGAATTGCAAAACAAAGCAAGCCTTATGATGACGTTGAAAGCACTCTTCAATTTTTACAAGACAAACAAATTAAATTAGCCTGTGTCACTAATAAGCCATCGTGTCATACATATTTGATTTTAGAAGAATCAGACTTTGAAAAATTTTTTGATTGTATAATTTGCGGCGATGAAATGGAGTTTAAGAAACCTCATCAATATTCAATTGATTTTGTGAGAAAAAAATTAGATGTTACAGAGATGGAAACTTTAATGGTTGGTGACTCAAGTAATGATATTAAGGCAGCAAATAATGCAGGAGTCAGTGTAGCAACTGTTCCGTATGGTTATCAATACGAAGAACCGATAGAAAACTTCCCCGTAAGTTTTGCGCTCCAACAATTTAGCGATCTGAAGCATTTAGTGCATTAACTAATGGAAATTAATCTATCCAAAGAGCAGTTTTCAATATACCAATCCCAGGGGTATAACAGAATCCCTCTTGTGAAAACTTGCTATGCTGACCTTGAAACTCCTCTATCTATATATCTTAAAGTTGCTAATAGCCCTTACTCATATTTGCTTGAATCGGTGGAAGGTGGAGAAAATTTTGGGCGATACTCAATCATTGGCATGCCAGCCAAAAAATTAATCCAAGTTCGACAAAAAACTGTTGAAGTTATTGAGAGTGGAAAAACGATTTTTACTGAAAATAATTCAGATCCACTTGGATTCATTGATCAATACTTGGCCAATTATAAGACACCTAAAGATTTAGACCTCCCGCGTTTCTCAGGAGGTTTGGCTGGATATTTTGGCTATGAAACCATTCACTATATTGAGCCAAAGCTCATCAAAGAATTTACAAAAGATGATTTAGATTTACCTGATATTCACTTAATGAAATCTGATGAGGTTATTGTGTTTGATAATTTGACGGGGAAATTATCCATAGTTGTTTATGCGAACGATGATTTATCGTCCTATGATCATGCTATCAACAGACTAACGAATATTGAATTGATGATTGAATCGCAACTTAAAAATGAAGATGCTCAATCGAAAAAGAAAGTTGATGATGTCAAAGCAGAATCTGAATTTGGTGAGAAGAATTTTCATCAAGCGGTGGATAAAATAAAAGAATACATCGTCGAAGGCGATGTAATGCAAGTTGTTTTATCTCAAAGGATGGTAAAAAAATTTCAGCTTCCCGCAATTTCCCTTTACAGAGTGTTAAGAAGCATTAACCCATCTCCCTACATGTTTTTTTATCACTTTGATGATCACTTCATTGTTGGTGCTTCACCAGAAATTTTGGTTCGTTTAGAAAATGACACCGTTACAGTGCGTCCAATTGCAGGCACTAGGCCAAGAGGAGAGAATAGTCAGCTTGATAAAGATTTGGAAAAAGATTTATTAAATGACCCTAAGGAGATTGCTGAGCATATTCAGCTGATGGACTTAGGAAGGAATGATATTGGTCGTGTTTCTCAACCAGGCAGTGTTGAAGTAACTGATAAAATGACAATAGAAAGGTATTCACATGTGATGCATATCGTATCGAATGTGGAGGGATCAATTCAAGAAAATTTATCACCCATGGATGTGTTGAAAGCTACTTTCCCAGCCGGAACAGTGAGTGGAGCCCCAAAAGTTCGCGCTATGGAAATAATCAATGAACTTGAATCAACAAAACGTGGCGTATATGCAGGCGCTGTTGGCTACATCGGATATGATGGTACGTTAGATGTTGCGATTGCTATAAGAACTGGAGTAATCAAATCAGGAAAGCTATTTGTACAGGCTGGGGCAGGTGTGGTTGCCGATTCAATAGCAAAAAATGAGTGGGATGAAACAAACAATAAGGCAAAAGCGGTTTTGCGAGCTGCTGAAATAGCAGAGAAGGATTTCGGATAATGTTATTGATGCTTGATAATTACGATTCTTTTACGTACAACTTGGTACAGTATTTTGCTGAACTTGGCCAAGACGTAAAGGTATTCCGAAACGATAAGATTTCAGTTACTGAAATTGATAAGATGAAACCAGATTATATTGTTATATCTCCTGGACCTTGTACACCAAATGAGGCAGGTATTTCACTTGAAATCGTTCATTATTTTCAAGGCAAGATTCCTTTACTTGGAGTATGTCTTGGACATCAATCAATTGCTCAAGCGTTTGGTGGAAAAATAATTCATGCCAAAAAAATAATGCATGGCAAAACCTCTAAAATCGGACATGATAATCAAGGTGTATTTGCAAATTTATCTAATCCTTTCACAGCCACCAGATATCATTCCCTTGTGGTTGAAAGGGAGAGCTGCCCTGAATGTTTTGATATAACTGCTTGGTCAACAGATGATAATGAGATCATGGGCATAAAACATAAAACTCTTCCAATTGAAGGCGTTCAATTTCACCCTGAGTCAATTTTGACTGAGCATGGACATGACTTGTTGAAAAATTTTTTAGAAACTTATGAGTAATTTTTTAAAAAAATTAATAGCTAAAGAAAATTTAAGTCATAACGAGATGACTGATTTAATGCAATCGATTATGTCAGGCGGGTTATCACCAAATTATGTTTCAGCAGTCCTGACTGCCCTGTCAATTAAAGGTGAGACTATTGATGAAATTTCTGCTGCGGCTCAAGTGTTAAGAAATAATCTTACCCCTGTAGACTTAGACGATGATGTTGTAGATACTTGTGGCACTGGAGGCGACGGGTTAAAGACTTTTAACATATCAACATGTGCGTCCTTTGTTGCTGCTGGTGCTGGGGTCAGAATAGCAAAGCATGGAGGGCGTTCAATTTCATCATCCTCCGGAAGTGCGGATGTGCTTGAAAGTCTTGGGGTGAATGTGTCAATTGATAATATAAAGATGAAACAACTGGTTGATAGTATTGGTATTGGTTTCATGTTTGCGCCCAATTTTCATCCTGCCATGAAACATGTCGCCCCAATAAGAAAAGATCTGGGCATCAGAACCATATTTAATGTGTTAGGACCTCTTGCCAATCCAGCGAATGCGAAAAAACAGGTGATAGGAGTTTTTAATAAATCATTAACCTCAATATTTTCAGAGGTGTTAAAGAAACTTGAATCAAAAAAAGTTTTAGTTGTTCATGGGCACGATGGTATGGATGAGATATCGATGTCTGGCAAAACATTCATTTCTGAACTGGATAGCGGGAGTATTACTAATTATGAAATACACCCCAATGATTTTGGTTTTAATTTAGAAGATAATAAACATTTATTTGCCGCTGATGTAAATGCATCTAAGGAAATTATTTTAAAAATTTTAAATAAAGAAGACCTGCCAGCAAAAAATATTGTGCTTTTGAATTCAGCTGCAATCATTTATGTTGCGGGGCTTGCGAAAAATTTAAATGACGCAAAAGAGTTGGCAGTCAAATCAATTCAAGATGGTAATGCTTTAAATAAATTAAAAGAATTAGTAAAAGAATCAAATGAGTAATATTTTAGAAAAAATTGAAGCGACCAAATTTCAAGAGGTTGAACGACTAAAAGGTCACGTCAGTCTTAATCAAATTAAGGCACATAACAATTTAAAAGATTCTTGCCGTGATTTTGTGGGATCCATAAAAAAAAATTATTTGTCTGGTAGATCATCTGTCATTGCTGAAATAAAGAAAGCTAGCCCTTCAAAAGGTGTTATTAGAGAAATATTCAATCCTGTAGATATTGCAAGATCATATGAAGAATATGGGGCTGCATGTCTTTCGATTTTAACTGATGTGCAATATTTTCAAGGAGATTTAAGATATTTAAATTTAGTAAGGCAAGAAGTAGACCTTCCTATTTTAAGAAAGGACTTTATCGTTGATCCTTATCAAATCTATGAATCCAAAATTAATGGTGCGGATTGTATATTATTAATTGCAGCAATACTTAGTGATCAACAATTAGTTGAATATGAAAAAATTGCTCATGATCTAGGTATGGCAGTGTTGGTCGAGGCTCATGATGCAAAAGAACTTGACTCATCTTTACAACTTCAGACAGAATTGATTGGGATCAACAATAGAAATTTGAAGACATTTGATGTGACACTGGACACAACTCTTGACCTGAAAAATAAAATTGGAAAAGAGAAGATAGTTGTTACTGAATCTGGAATTTTTACAAAGTCAGATGTTGAGCTCATGAATAAAAATGATGTGCATACATTCTTGATAGGTGAATCATTTATGCGCCATGAAAATCCTGGAGAGGCATTGAATAAATTATTTGAGACTAAATAGTATGAAGCTTATTAATAGAATGAGAAGAATGAGGTCTGATAAATTTTCAAGATCCCTTATGAGAGAAAATCAATTAACCTCAGATGATTTAATTTTGCCGGTATTCGTTTTAGATGGAATTAAAAAAAATGAACCTGTTCAATCCATGCCTGGCGTATCTCGCTTAAGTCTTGATTTGCTTTTAAAAAAAATTCATGAAGCGCAAGAATTAAAAATTAATGCCGTTACCTTGTTCCCAGTAATTGAGGATCAATATAAATCTGAAAATGCGCATGAGGCATTTCGAGATGATGGATTGGTGCAAAACACTATCAGTGCAATTAAAAAAGAATTTCCAGATATGGGTGTCATCACAGATGTGGCTCTTGATCCATATACCTCTCATGGGCAAGATGGATTGATTGATAAAAATGGTTATGTATTAAATGATGAAACAGTTGATGTCTTGGTAAAACAAGCATTGAGCCATGCAGAAGCAGGGGCTGATGTAGTTGCGCCATCAGACATGATGGATGGAAGAGTTGGTGCCATCCGTGAAGCATTAGAGTCGCACGATAAAAAAAATATCAAGATACTTTCATACACTGCTAAATATGCTTCATCCTTTTATGGCCCTTTCAGAGAGGCTGTTGGATCAAAAAATAATTTAGGCAATGCAAGTAAAGATAGTTACCAAATGGATCCAGCTAATTCAGATGAGGCAGTTCATGAAGCCTTATTAGATGTTAATGAAGGCGCTGACATATTGATGGTGAAGCCTGCAGGACTCTATTTAGATATCATTTATAAAATAAAAAAAGAATTTAATAAGCCAACTTTTGCTTACCAGGTATCTGGTGAGTATTCTATGCTGAAAGCTGCCGCACAAAATAATTGGCTTGGGGAAAAGGCCACAGTGATTGAATCACTTTTATCGATTAAAAGAGCTGGTGCTGATGCAATTTTAAGTTATTTTGCGGTCGATGTTGCGAAGTGGTTAAGAGATGATTCTCATTGACTCCACTTTTTTGAAGTCTTCAATTTTGATGCCTCTGCCTTTGATCATACTTTTATTCTTATCACTATGTCTTGGTTCCAAAATATCAAACACTGTTAATTCTGTTTCAATATTTTCATAAAATAAAATATATTTAATCAAAAAATGATCAAGCCTTTTTGGGTCTTTAGTTTTGAATTGGAAATTATTACTTAATAAAAAATACTCAATTTCTTTAAAATTATCAGCAAAAAGATTTATTAGGATTTTTTGATTATTTGTTACTCTGCCTTCTTGAAGTGTTCCTGTTATCAGAGGGTTGAACGGTTCCAGTTCATGCATGATTTTAATAGCAATTTCTTTAAAAAAAATAAAATCTTCTGTGTTGTCGATTGGAAATGTGGCTTGATGCTCTCTTATTGCTTCATCAATTTCATTATTAGTTGGAAGTGTTTGGTGTGAAGTGTAATTTAAATATTTTGCAGCTTTTTTTTTGGCATACAAATAATCACTTACTCCCTCTTCAATAATAATCTCAGCGGCCATGGAGGCAATATGTTTTTTAACATGTTGATCTGATAACTTTTTCATATTAATTGATCATAAAGAAGGCGTTATCTTGAGGATAAAATTCTTCATAAAAATATTCATAAATGCCAGATTCATCATCATTGGAGGTTAATGTTCCATCAACTGGATTTATTTTATGTGGAATAATTCCTTCAGGCTCTGCATAAATCTTTTCTGGAAGTCCATCTAATGCCCCCTTCATGTAATCAATCCAAATTGGTAATGCTGCCCGAGAACCAGTTTCATGTTCACCAAGTGATTGAGGTGTGTCATAACCAAACCATGTAAGGGCAATGTGGTCAGGATTGTAACCAACAAACCATGCATCCACGAGATCATTTGTTGTTCCTGTTTTACCTGCAATATCTGTTCGTTTCAAAATTCGTGCTCTTTTAGCTGTTCCGTCTTTGATAACATCTTTTAGCATTGAGTCCATAATAAAAGCATTTCTTGGGTCAATAATTCGTGGAGTATCTTCATTGGTGATGCTTGATTTTAATTTTATTTCTCGATCATTTGAATCAATAATTTTATCGATGTAATAGGGTTCTTTTAAATATCCTCCATTTGCAAAAACAGCAAATGCGGAAATTAAATTGATAGGTTTTACTTCTGCAACGCCAAGCGCTAGAGATAAAAAAGGAGGAATTTTCTTTTTGTCAAAACCAAATCTTGTAACGTAATCTTGAGCATATTTAGGCTCAATATATTTGAGAGTTCTTATAGCCACCATATTTTTTGATTTACTCAAACCTACTCTTAATCGTGTAGGACCTTCATACTTATCATTGTAGTTTTTTGGCTCCCAATTTTCTTTGCTCATTAATTCATCAGCCGTCATAAAGAAAAAATTATCATTTACAAGTGTTGCAGGCGTAACTCCTTTTTCAATGGCTGCGGAATATATAAAGGGTTTAAAAATTGATCCAGGTTGACGATAAGCTTGGGTAATATGATTAAATTTATTTTTTTGAAAATCAAATCCTCCAACAAGCGCATTGATCTCTCCTGAATTTGGGTCCATTGCTATAAGTGCAGATTCGACTTTTGGTAATTGAGTGATGATCCATTCATTACGTTTTTTTGTAAAGTGAAAAACTCCTCCTTCTCTTATTCTTCTGTATTCTTTTGGCTGATCTTCGTAGCCTTTATCATTTTCAATAAGTTTCAAACCTTTTTTGTATACATTTATGGTTCTTCCATCTTTTAAGATTGCTTCAATTTCTAAGGGTTGTAATTTGGTGATAACCCCAGGAATAAAATCCCCATAAGCAGAAAATTTTTTTAAAAAAATGATTACTTCTTTTTTTAGCTCTTCTTCATTTTCTATTTTTTCATTTGAAATAAAATTTTTTAAATCAAAAATACCATCAGCTTCTCTTGGTTGATGTCTATTTATGTAGTTGATAATCCCATCTCTAACTGCTAAGTTAGCTAACTTTTGGTTTGAGCTTTTAATAGTTGTAAAGACTTTTAATCCACTCGAATAAATTTTTTCTCCAAATTCATCAAATAAGTCTTTCCTAACCATTTCAGCAACAAATTCTGCATCAACATCTTTCTTCATTTTTGATTCTTTAAGATTAATTTGCTCATCTAATGCAATGATATATGTGGGCTCATCAATAAATCCATGTCTTAACATGCTAGCTAATACATCTTTTTGTCTTTTAATTGCTAATTCATAATTATTGAAAGGATTGTATCGACTAGGTGCTTTGGGGAGCCCTGCTAATAGGGCCATTTCTGCGGTATTAAGTTCGTTTAGATTTTTGCTAAAATATGTATTAGCTGCAGAATTAAAACCAAAGCTTCTTTGTCCTAGGTAAATCTGATTCATATATAGTTCAAGAATCTGTTCTTTAGATAAATATTTTTCGATCTCTAAAGATAATAAAATTTCACTAATTTTTCTCTTAATGGTTTTATCTGATGTGAGGAAAAAATTACGTGCTACTTGCATGGTAATTGTACTTGCTCCCTCAAAACTGATTCCAAGAAGTGTTTTGTATGTAGCTCTAAATATTCCAACGAAGTCGATCCCATTATGCTCAAAAAACCTTCTGTCTTCTGTAGCAATGATGGCATTGATCATTTTCTGAGGAACATTATCAATTTTAATAAAATCTCGATGTTCCTCGCCAAACTCTGCAATTAAGTCTCCTTCTTTTGTGAAAACCTGAAGCGGTTCCTTAGGTCGATAGTCGGATAAATTATCTATAGGTGGGAGCGACGGCACAATGAGAAGGTAGACATAATAGATTAACGCTATTAAAGATAAGATTATTGAGGTTGAGATTATCAAAAATTGTTTGATTGAGTTCATGATCAATCTAGAGTATTTAATATACTTTATAATGAATAATTAAAGAAAGATTATATATTAGATATGGTATCAAAAATAATATTAGTTGGAATGATGGGGGCTGGAAAAACTACAATCGGAAAACTTTTATCTAATAAATTGGATTACGATTTTATTGATCTTGACAAAACCATCGAGGAAAAGTCAGGTGTCAAAATCAATACAATTTTTGAGATTGAGGGTGAGTCAGGCTTTAGAGAGAGAGAACTCCAAGTGCTTAATGATTCAATTCTTAAGGATAAAGTGATAATTTCAACTGGTGGAGGAATTGTAACTAATGAGAAGAGCAGGACTCAGCTTATTAAGCACAATGCTTTAATTATTTATCTAAAAGCAAATCATCAAACCCTTTGTAATAGATTAAAGAACGATAATTCAAGACCTATGCTTAACGTTGATAATAAAGAGCAGGTTATTGAAAGAATATTAGAAGAGAGAGAGCCTTATTATCAAGACCTTGCAGATATGGAGGTTGATACAAGTCAAATGAAATCAATTGATGTCATTAAATTTATAATAGAAAAAATGGATGCTAAATGAAAATTTTAAATGTTGAGCTTGGAGATAGATCTTATCCTATATATATCGGCAGAGGTCATCTAGAAGATAAAAAAATAATTACAAGGCACATCAAAACAAAAACTATTTGTATCGTCTCAAACACAACAGTTTCTAAATTATATTTAGAGAATTTAAAAAATATATTAGATGGCTATCAAGTAGTGGAGGCAATTATTGATGATGGTGAGGAATATAAAAATCATGATTCTTTAAATCATATTTACACAAAATTACTGGAGAATCAGTGTAATCGAGATACTACAATTTTGGCACTCGGTGGTGGTGTTGTAGGAGATATAGCCGGTTA
The DNA here is from genome assembly GCA_000156155.1 of beta proteobacterium KB13. Lineage (GTDB taxonomy): Bacteria > Pseudomonadota > Gammaproteobacteria > Burkholderiales > Methylophilaceae > BACL14. The sequence continues at coordinate 85,884 of DS995299.1, forward strand.
TGCGGCAGCATCATTTCTACGGGGCATTCCATTTATTCAAATACCAACCACCCTACTTGCTCAGGTTGATTCATCAGTAGGCGGAAAAACGGGTATAAATCACTTGTTGGGTAAAAATATGATCGGTGCTTTTTATCAGCCACAAGCCGTAGTAATTGATCTCAATGTTTTAAAAACACTTGATAATCGACAAATATCAGCAGGGCTTGCTGAAGTAATTAAGTATGGCCTAATTTGGGATAAAGATTTTTTTAAATACCTTGAAAATAATATTGAAAATTTAAAACAAAAAGATTTTGAACATTTAGGGGAGGTCATTTACAGATCGTGTGAAGTAAAAGCTAAGGTTGTGTCTGAAGATGAAAAAGAGTCTGGAATTCGAGCAATTCTGAATTTAGGTCACACTTTCGGACATGCGATTGAAAATTGTTTAGGATATGGCGAGTGGCTTCATGGAGAAGCAGTTGGCTGCGGAATGGTTCTTGCAGCAAGGGTGTCGTTGGTTCACGGGTGGCTCACTGAATCTGAGTTCGATAGAATAAAAAACCTTATTTTTCAAGCCAACTTACCAATTGAAAAACCTAATATTAGCTATGAAGATTTTATTGGTGCAATGAAATTAGATAAAAAAAATAAGGACAAGGATATTTATTTGGTCCTTCAGCAAGGAATTGGAAAAGCCATAGTGACCAATAATTATTCATCTAGTGCATTAGCTGAGGTTATTAAAAGCTAAGTATAATATGATCAAAAAAAATGAAAAAATACGCTGTATCAGAGGATAATTCATTAGGGCGTGAGTATTTAGAAACTAAGTCACCTCTGAGAAATGATTTTCAAAGGGACCGAGACAGAATCATTCATTCATCTGCATTTCGAAGATTAATGTATAAAACTCAAGTGTTTGTGAATCACGAAGGTGACATGTTTCGCACAAGATTGACCCATTCATTAGAGGTGTCACAAATATCTAGAGGGATTGCTCGCTCCTTAGAGCTCAATGAGGACCTATCAGAAACAATCGCTTTGGCTCATGATTTGGGCCACACCCCCTTTGGCCATGCTGGACAAGATGCATTAAATGCTTGTATGAAAAGTCATGGTGGCTTTGAGCATAATTATCAGTCACTGCGCGTAGTGGACAAGCTTGAAAAAAGGTATAGAGATTTCATTGGTCTTAACTTAACCTTTGAAAGCCGAGAAGGAATATTAAAGCATTGCTCAAAAAAAAATGCTATTCAACTTGGTACGCTTGGAGAAAGATTTATTAATAAAACCCAAGCAAGTCTTGAAGCTCAAATCGTAGATATCGCCGACAGTATCGCTTACAACATTCATGACCTTGAGGATGGCTACCGTTCAAAAATTCTTCCTGTCTCTAAGTTAATAGAATTAGATTTCTTTAAAGAGATTTATATTAGTTTAGGAACCGACAGGAAAGATGGCGATGAAAAAATTTATGTTTATGAAACATTGAGACGTATGATGTTTATTCTCATAAATGATGTAACTGACCATTCAAAACAGTTAATAGAAAAGGTCAAGATAGAATCATTAAGTGATGTTAGGGATTGTAAAATACCATTGATTGGTATGTCTCCAAAAGTCAGGCAAAAAATAGATGATTGCAGGATGTTTTTGCGTAAAAATCTATATGAACATCCAAGGGTAAATAAAATGACCAACAATGCTCAAAAAGTAATTTCAGATTTATTTGCTTACTACGTTGATAATTTTGATGAGTTACCCAAAGAATACAAAGCCCTAGATAAAAAATACCGTTCTATCGCTGATTTTTTGTCGGGAATGACAGATCGGTTTGCCAATAATATCCATAAAACATTGATTTAAATGATTAATTGTTTATTTTGTTGCAAAAATACAACATTTTTTCAAGTTTGTTGTTAAAAAATCACTATTTTCTAGTCTTTAATTCAAAATTTGCGCATAATGTATCTAACTTCTTAACGTTTCTACGTTGAGAAAGTTCGCGAACTTTCTCTCAACTTGTTTGGGAGTATTTATTAACTTAGGAGATTTTTATGAATAATAAAATCAAATTAGCAGTTGCTGGTGCAGTTTTATCTGCAGCTTCAGTTGCAAACGCAGGTATCGTAATTCCTGCAGGTGATTGGACATTAGACGTAAACGGTAACGTTAACGCTTTTGTTAATTTTTCTGACATGGACAAAGGTAAAGGCGGAAACAACATTCCAGCTGCTAACGGTCGTTTAGCTGGCGTTGAAGATGCTGACGGTGAAGGTAGCACAGTTGGTATCAACACTGGCCTTTTACCAGCATGGTTAGGCTTTACTGGTACAACACGTCAAAACGACGTTGATGTGTCTTTCACAATTTCATTCCAGCCAAACGTGTCTGATAACACAGCAGCTGGTGACAACAAAACACCTCTTAATCGTCAAGCGTTTGTTACATTTGGTGACAAATCTTGGGGTACAGTTAAACTTGGTAAAGACTTAGGTATCTTTGCTGGTCAAGCTATCCTTAACGACATGACACTTCTAGGTGTTGGTGGTGGCGCTGGTGTTTCTGGCGGTGCAACAACTCTTGGTGGTATCGGTTCTGGTTACATCTACCCAGCATGGAAAGGTCAAGTTGCTTATACAACACCTAACATGAACGGTTTCACAGCTACTATTGCTGTTACTAACCCTAACCAAGTTAACTCAACAGTTACAACAACAGCTGGTGTTACAGCTGGTGGTCAGTTAAACCAAGACAGACTTGGTATTGAAGCTCAGGCTATGTATGAGTGGACTGGTGACGTTGCTGGTAAAGTTTGGGTATCTGGTGCATCTTATGACGTAACTGGCGATACTGTAAACGACGGTACAGTAACTACTACTGCTGAAATCGATAGCTACACAGCAACAGCATGGGATATCGGTGCTAACATCACAACAGGTAACTTAGGCTTAGTTGCTTACTACTATGATGGTGACGGCGTTGGTACAACACTATTTGGTAACCTTGGCGCACAAGGTACAGGTGGTAAATTCAAGAAACGTGAATCAGACGGTGGTTACTTACAAGCTACATACGTGATCCCAACTGGTACAAAACTTGGTGTTGCTTATGGTGTATCTAATCTTGATGAAGCATCAGGTGAATCAGATGATGACTTAATCGAGAAAAATGAACGTTGGACTGTTGGTGCATACCACCCATTAACTAAGCACTTAAACTTAGTTGCTGAGTACAACAAGATCACATCAGAAGGTCAATCAAGTGCTTATGAGAACGAGCAAGACACATTCTCATTAGGTGCGATCTTATTCTTCTAGAATTTTATAATTCTTAAAGATTAAAAAACCCCACCTCGGTGGGGTTTTTTTTATTATATAATTTTCGTAAATGAACGTTTCCACCCAATTAAAAAAAGCCTTTGAATTCCTAAGAACAGGTAATTTAAATGAAGCCGAGGTGATTTTAAAAAAAGTCCTTAGTAAATACCCGCGGCAATTTGACTCACTGGTTAATTGTGGGTTTATTCAGCTTCAAAAAAAAAATCTGGCTGAGGCTAAAAGGTACTTTTATAGTGCCCTAGAGGTTAAATACGATTCTAAGATAGTGGATAATCTGGCTGAGTTATTGAGACAAACACAATCATGGGATGAGATAATTCAGCTCAAAGATCGAATTCATTCGTCTAGTGTTGTCTTTGAATTAAATTATGCAATCGCTCTTCGAAATAAAAATAACAAAGAAAAATCTCTAGAAATTTTTGAAAAACTGCTTGAGGCAAACCCAAAAAATTTAAATATTTATATTGCCTATGGCTTTAGCCTCAATTATTTTCAAATGTACGAGGAAGCCATCAGTCTTTATCAGAGGGGGTTAAATTTAGATCCAGAAAATTATTTCCTAAACTACAATTTAGGTATTGCTTATTCAAATAACGAGGATCAAGTTAATTCAATCAAATATCTGCAAAAAAGTATTACAAAAAATGATAATAATTTTGACGCCTGGATCACTCTCGCCGCTCAGCAAGTGAAGTTAAGAAAAACTAATGAGGCGATGGAGAGTATTCAAAAATGTAAGGAAATCGATCCAGAGAACAATTTAATTTTATTTCAGACGGCAGTGGTTCATATGAAAAATGGAAATATTTCTGATACGAAGAAGTATTTGAATCGCTACCTTGAGCTTGAACCACACAACCCTGATGGCAATTTTCATATGGGGCTATGTTTATTGTTTGAACAAGATTTTAAAGAAGCACCCGTGTATTACCGCTATAGAGTCAAAACAAGCCATAATAGATACGGTATGTTTAACGATATTCATTTACCAGAAATTAAAAATGACACGAAGGTAATCATTGGCCAAGAGCAAGGGATTGGAGATCAGCTTATATTCTTAAGGCTATTGCCATCTTTTGTTAATAGGCACAAAAATACTACCTACATAACTACCGACAAATTATTTGATCTTTTAAAAAATACATTTAATGATACTACTATCATTAAAGAGTCCGAGTGTGATGATTTAATAAATAATTCACAAGAATATACAAAGATAAATATAGGAAGCTTATTGCATTATGAGGCTAATATTAAAAACTCACTGCAGTTAGCCAGAGATCTTGTGACTCATAAATATGAACTCCCCCCAGCCTTGAAAAACAAGAATAAAAAAATTGGCTTATCATGGAGTAGTGTTAATAAAAGCAACGGAAAAGATAAAAGCTTACCTCTCATTGATTATGCACCGATTTTAAATATACCAAATTTAAATTTTATTAGTCTCCAGTATGGCGATGTAATTCAAGATATAAAAGATACCGAAAAAAATTTAGGTATCAATTTATATTACGATAAAAATCTAGATTATTTCAATGATATAAGCAAGTTATCAGCACTAATAAAAGAATGTGATTATGTGGTAACAACTAGCAATGTCACAGCCCATCTCGCAGGGTCGTTGGGAGTTAAGACTTTTGTTTTGGTTCCCAAAAGTCATGGAAAAATGTGGTACTGGTTTAGTCAAGATGATAAATGCATCTGGTATCCATCTATTCAACTAATTCATCAAAGTAAGGATGGTTTTTGGGACAAGGAAATTAATAAAATTAAGCAAATCATCATGAATTAATTTATTCATCGTGACTAATATTGATGTCTTTTATTTTGCGAGTAATCGTATTTCTTCCAATTCCCAAAATGTGTGCCGCTTTAATTCTTTTTCCGCTGCAGTGTTTCAGGGCCGATTTAATCAAAATGCTTTCTAATTTTTCAATATATGTATCATAAATATTAGTTTCATTATTTAAAATATCATTTTGTATAACCAGTTCAAGGTTATCTTCCCAATTAAAAGATGGTTTGTTATAAATGTTTTCTTTTAAAAGTTCTGTTGGCAAATCGGATACCCCAATTTCTTTTCCTGGCGACATTACTGTTAGCCAATGACAAATATTTCTGAGCTGTCTAATATTGCCAGTCCAGTTGAGCTTTTTGAAATAGTCTTGGGTTTCTTCATTAAGATATTTGATACTTGTGTTTAAATCTTGAGCACTCTGATTCAGGAAAAATTTTGCCAAAAGAGTGATATCGTTTTCTCTTTCTCTTAAAGGTGGAAGCTGAATGGTTATAACATTAAGCCTGTGAAATAAGTCTTCTCTAAAAGTTTGGTTATTTATCTTATCTTGTAAATCTTGATGAGTTGCAGCAATAATCTTCACATTTGCTTTTATTACAGAGCTACTTCCAAGTTTTTGAAAAGAGCCATCATTCAAAACTCTTAAAAGTTTAGACTGAAGATCAATTGGCATATCAGCAATCTCATCAAGGAATAAAGTTCCATCCTGAGCTTCTTCGAAGTATCCTTTTTTCGAAGAATTTGCTCCAGTAAAAGCACCTTTTTCATATCCGAATAACTCAGATTCAAGGAGATCTTTGGGAATGGCTGCAGAATTAAGTGCTACAAACGGTTTATCTTTTCTAAGACTATTATCATGAATAGCTTTTGCTACCAATTCTTTTCCAGTACCACTTTCGCCAGTAATAAGGATAGATGCATCAGACTTACTTAACTTACCAATTTGTTTAAAAACCTCTTGCATCGCTTTTGAAGTCCCAATAATTTTATTTGTACTGTCAATATCATTCAATTCATCTGCTTCATCCTTAAATGCAGAGTTAATTACATTGATTGCATTATCGATGTCAAATGGTTTCGGTAGGTATTCATAAGCCCCGTGAGAATAGGAATCAACTGCTGAATCAAGGTCGCTGAATGCTGTCATGATGATTACAGGAATATTTGGAAACTTTCCCTTCACTTTTTCCAGGAACTGAAGTCCAGATTCGCCTGGCATTTTTATATCACTAACAATAAGATCTGGCATATCATGATTGAATTGATTAATAGCCTCGTTGGTATTTCCAAATGCTAATACAGTATAATTATTCTTTTCTAAGGCCTTTTGAAGAACCCATCTAATTGACTTATCGTCATCAAGAATCCATATTTTCTTTTTAGAAGAATTCATATTTAATTTTGTATTGGTAATAAAATTTTAAATTCTGTTTCACCAGGTCGACTATTAACATCAATTATGCCGTTGTGAAGCGTGATAAAGTTTTGACTCAGCGGTAGCCCAAGTCCAGTCCCAGAATCTTTTCCGCTAACAAGTGGAAAAAATATTTCTTCAATTTTTTCTTTAGGAATTCCATGCCCATTATCAATAATGGATATGTTTAAAACCGTATGGTGAAGTTTCTTATGAAATATTACTTTTCTTTCAGAGCGAGTAACAAATTTAATTTTATTTTTTTCTTCAAATGGCGAAGAGGTTAAGGCTTCACAAGCATTTTTAACAATATTGAATAGGCTTTGGTAAATTTTTTCATAATCACAAGATATTAAAGGGATAGATATATCGTAATCCCTAATAAATTCAATTTCGGAGTATTCTAATTTAAGAGTGCTACGAATCTTTTCTAATATTTCATGGATATTATTTTTTTCAAATTTCGGTATTTTGTGTGGGCTCAATAAGCTATCCATTAATCTTTGTAAACGTTCACTTTCAGAAATGATGATCTGTATGTACTCAGATAAATCCTCATTGACCTCATCAGATAAAAGTTGAGCTGAGCCTTTAATTCCACCAAGAGGGTTTCTAATTTCATGCGCAAGATTTCTTAGTAACTCAGAGTTGGCTTTTTGTTGCAATATCATTCTTTCTTCTTTTGCTACCTGTAGAACCTGATCCATCTCAATAAATTCTAAAATAAACTCATAATCTTCATCGTCATATGGCGTAACAGTAAATGTCACAGTTTTGATAACATCTTTTATTTTAATTTGACATTCATGTTCTTTGTAGGTGGAGGAGCGCTGTACAGATTTTTCAATTCGATACTTTAAATAATCAATATCCTCGAAAATTAAAGAAATTTGTTTATCCCTTACTTTTTTTAAAGAAATTTGAAAAAGAATTTCTGCACTTGGGTTTAAATATTTAATATTGAGATTTTTATCAAGCAGCACAACGGATGTTGCTAACTGTTCTAATTCGTTATTTTCTTTTTCTTTAATTGGCGGAGACATTAAAAATAATTCGGGGTGAAAAATCACCCCGAAAATAAAATATTACACTGAGTAATATAAATCAAACTCAACTGGGTGAGGTGTCATTCTGAGTGTAGTTACTTCATCCATTTTTAATTCAATTAAACTATCGATAAAGTCATCAGTAAATACACCACCCTGAGTTAAGAATGCACGATCCTCGTTTAATGCTTCAAGAGCTTCCTCGAGAGATCTTGCAACAGTTGGGATCGCTGCATCTTCTTCTGGTGGAAGATGGTATAAATCTTTTGTTGCTGCCTCACCTGGATGGATTTTATTTTGAATACCATCAAGACCAGCCATCAATAATGCACTAAAAGCTAGGTATGGATTCGCTGTTGGATCAGGGAATCGTGTTTCAATTCGTCTAGCTTTATCACTTGAAACGAATGGCACTCGGATTGAAGCAGAGCGGTTTTTTGCAGAGTAAGCTAATTTGATAGGCGCTTCAAATCCAGGGACTAATCTCTTGTAGGAGTTAGTGGATGGGTTAGTAATTGCATTCAATGCTCTTGCATGTTTAATTACCCCACCAATGTAAAATAAAGCTGTTTCACTTAAACCCGCATACTCATCCCCAGCAAACATATTTTTTCCATCTTTCCAGATCGACTGGTGGACATGCATACCTGAACCGTTATCATTAAGAACTGGTTTAGGCATAAATGTCGCAGTTTTACCAAAGTTATTAGCTGTATTGTGCACCACATATTTTAGAATTTGGGTCCAATCAGCTCTTTGAGTTAATGTAGAAAATTGAGTTCCAATTTCACATTGTCCAGAACCGCCAACCTCATGATGATGAACCTCAGTAGGAACACCGAGTTGTTCAAGTGTCATACACATGGCTGATCTGAGATCTTGCAGAGAATCAACTGGAGGAACGGGGAAATAACCGCCTTTGACTGCTGGGCGGTGACCAACATTACCACCTTCATGATTATTTTCAGAATCCCAAGTGGCTTCCTCAGTGTAAATTTTTACATGAGAGCCACTCATGTCAGTTTTCCAAGTAATTGAATCAAAAACAAAGAATTCTGGTTCTGGACCAAAATAGGCTGTATCACCAATCCCTGTGGATTTGAGATATGCTTCAGCTTTTAAAGCAATACTTCTTGGGTCTCTGTCATATGGTTTACCGTCTGTTGGGTCAACAATATTACACGTAAGAGTAAGTGTCGTTTCCTCAAAAAAAGGGTCAATCTTTGCTGTGTCTGGATCTGGCATGAGCAACATATCTGACGCATTAATTCCTTTCCAACCTGCAATAGATGAGCCATCAAAAGCATGACCATCTTTAAATTTGTCTTCATCAAAAGCGGATACAGGAACAGACACATGCTGTTCTTTACCTTTTGTATCGGTAAATCTAAAATCAACAAATTTTACATTGTTGTCCTTTACCATTTTCATTACATCTGAAACTGCCATAGTAAAATTTCCTCTCAAGTTTAGTTATGTACTTTTTATTAATGCAACATCTATGCCAAAATAAAATAGATGTAATATATTAGTAGATCATTAACAAATAAGCCTTATTTAAATGTAAAAAAGTATTTTTTTGGTCAAATTTAATACAAATTAACTAGTAAATGCACTATATTAGTGCAAAAATGGGAAAAAATGAAAAAATTTGCTGTCATAGGTAATCCAATTAATCATTCACTGTCACCACAAATTCATTCAGAATTTGCTCGGCAGTATTCGATAGATTTAACTTATGAAAAAATTATGGCTGATGACGACATAAGTTTTACATCGACAATTGAAAATTTAATTAATAAAGGATACTCAGGTGCAAATGTCACCCTTCCATTTAAAGGATGCGCTGCAAAAATCTCGACAACAAGAACTTCAGAAGTTGACTTAACTGGTTCTGCAAACACGTTATGTTTTGATAATAATTCGATTGCAGCACATACAACTGATGGAATTGGCTTGGTGAATGATCTAATAGATAAAATTGGGTCTATTTCCAACTCTTCTGTATTATTGCTTGGGGCTGGTGGCGCTGCTAACGGGGTTATTCCATCTATATTCAGTGAAAAAATTTCTCATCTTTATCTATGGAATAGGACCATACAGAAATCATTTGACATGGCTGAGATATGGCATGAAAGTTTTAAAAGAGTTTCAGTGATGGAAAAAATTGAGTTTAATAAGATTGATATAGTGATTAATGCCACCTCTGCAGGCGTTGATGATAACTCCCTATCCCCAATATCTTTGAATGACTGCCGTAAGGAAATTATTTGCTATGACATGATGTATGGTAAACAAACGGCATTCCTAAAAAATGCAAGAGATAATAACTTAACTTCCTTTAATGGGCTTGGCATGCTTGTTAAGCAAGCAGCAGCAAGTTTTGAAATATGGCATGGGCAAAAAGTCGAATCTAAAAGTGTTGAGGAATCTTTAAGATCATCTCTAGTTTAAAAAAAATATTTGTTGCAATTTCAATACTAACAATTGGATACATAGTTTTTCTGACTCCAAAAATTATTGAGATTTACAAGTTCAAATCTATTAATCCAAAAACGACTTCGATGATGAAATATCAATTGGGAATTGATAATGTAAAAAAAATCAAAATTGATTGGGTAGCTTATGAAATGATCAATAACTCGGTGAAGAGAGCGGTGGTCGCTGCAGAAGACGATCGGTTTATGCAGCATTCTGGAATTGATATCAGATCAATTAAAGATGCATATATTGACAATCTTCATCAAAAAAATAAACGTGGCGGTTCAACAATTTCACAACAACTAGTAAAAAATTTATTTCTTAGTCCATCAAAAAATATTTATAGAAAGATCAATGAAGCGGCTCTTGTTATATTTTTAGAAATGTTTTTAAGTAAAAAAAGGATATTAGAGCTGTATTTAAATATTGCAGAATGGGGTGATGGACTCTATGGGATTAAAAATGCATCACAATTTTATTTTAATGTTGACCCAATGTCTTTGAGCTCATATCAGTCGGCAAAACTTGCATCCATGCTAACCAATCCGAGAAAGTATCAGAAAGATAGACATTCAGAATTTTTAACAAAAAAAACAAACCAAATTTTTAGGAGGATGGATTACTCAAACATCCCTTAAAATAATTTTTGTAAATATTGTCCTGTATAACTTTTTGCAACATTAGCTAATTCTCTAGGAGAACCGCATGCGATCACTTCGCCACCGCCTGAACCTCCTTCAGGGCCTAAATCTATGATCCAGTCTGCTGTCTTAATGACATCCAAATTATGTTCAATAACAACGATCGTATTTCCATTATCTCGAAGCTTATGAAGAACATTTAAGAGTAATTGAATGTCAGCAAAATGAAGTCCTGTGGTAGGTTCATCAAGAATGTACATTGTTTTCCCTGTATCTCTCTTGGATAACTCTAGTGCTAATTTAACTCTTTGGGCTTCTCCTCCAGATAAGGTGGTAGCATTTTGACCAAGGGTAATATATCCAAGGCCTACATCTAAAAGGGTTTGTAATTTTTTTGCGACGACAGGAATGGACTCAAAAAATTGAAAGGCATCCTCAACGGTCATGGATAAAATTTGGTGAATATTTTTGCCTTTATATTTAATCTCTAAAGTTTCACGGTTATATCGATGTCCTTGGCAAATATCACATTTAACATACACGTCAGGAAGAAAGTGCATTTCTACTTTTAAAACACCATCACCCTCACAAGCCTCACACCTTCCTCCTTTGACATTAAAAGAAAATCTTCCTGGACCATACCCTCTTGATTTACTTTCTGGTAATTTAGAAAATAAATCTCTAATCGGCGTGAATAAACCTGTATAAGTAGCAGGATTGGATCGAGGCGTTCTACCAATCGGGCTTTGATTTACATCAATGACTTTATCAAATAAATTTACTCCTAATATTTCATCATGCGGGGCTGTTTCATGATTGTTTCGATTTAATTTATTCGACAAAGATAGATAAAGTGTGTCGTTGATTAAAGTCGACTTACCACTTCCAGAAACCCCTGTGACACAAGTAAATAGACCAACAGGAATATCTACATCAATACTTTTTAAGTTATTACCTTTTGCCCCCTTAATTCTAATAAAATTATTGGTGGTCTTTGAATGGTTGTTAATTTCAATTTTTTTATTTTTTGACAAATATTGAGCAGTCAGTGAATTTTTATTTTTTAAAATTTCCTGAGGCGAGCCAGAAGCAATCACTTCACCACCGTGTACCCCAGCGCCAGGACCAATATCAATTACATAGTCAGCACTTAAGATAGCATCCTCATCATGCTCAACTACAATAACTGTGTTACCCAAATCCCGAAGATTTTTTAATGTTTCTAAAAGCCTATCATTATCTCTTTGATGCAAACCAATAGAAGGTTCATCTAAAACATACATGACTCCTGTTAAACCGCTACCAATTTGAGAGGCCAATCTAATTCTTTGAGCCTCTCCTCCTGAAAGTGTATCCGCTGTCCTAGATAGGCTCAGATAATTAAGTCCAACATTATTAAGAAAAAAGACTCTACTTTTAATCTCATTGATTATTTTTTCTGCAATATGCTTTTTTGATCCAGTTAAATTTAAATTTTCAAAATACTGATGACATTCTTTCAGTGACATGTCGCAGATTGTATGGATATCGTAGCCATCTATTAATACACTCAGTGATGATTTTTTTAATCTTTTGCCTTGGCAATCAGGACATTCTTTATGGCTGAGGTATTTTGCCAACTCATCTCTTACTAAATGGGAATCAGATTCACGATAACGTCTTGTAAAATTATTGACTATCCCCTCAAAGACATGGTTTTTTTTGTAAATTTTTCCATCAGAACTGAGATATGAAAAATCAATTTTTTCATTATTTCCGTAAAGAATAATTTGTTGAATTTCTTGGGCTAATTCATTAAATGGTGTATCAATATCAAATTGATAATGATCAGCGAGTGACTTTAAGATTTGATAATAAAAATGATTTCTTTTATCCCAGCCTTTAATGGCCCCGGCTGATAGGGATAAGTCAGGCATCGCCACTATCTTGTCGGAGTCAAAAAATGTTTTGTTTCCAAGGCCATCACAGGAGGGACATGCACCCATGGGATTATTAAAAGAAAATATTCTTGGCTCTAATTCTTCAAGTGAAAAATCACAAACTGGGCACGCAAATTTTGTAGAAAATAAATGAGTACTGTCATTATCCATATCATAAATAATGACCTTTGATTTCGATAACCTCACAGCTGTCTCAATAGACTCTGTAATTCTTTGTTTTGAAGTTGCATCAATTTTCAGACGATCAACAACCACTTCAATAGTATGTTTTTTATTTTTATCAATCTCTGGCAAATCATCGATTTCATGAATCGAATTATTAAGTCGTATTCTTATAAACCCCTGAGACCGGAGCTCATCAATTAGATCTTTATGACTTCCTTTTTGCTCACTAATAATTGGAGATAAGATGACAATTTTTTTTTCGTTTCCTAGTAACAAAATATTATCAACTATCTGGGAAATAGTTTGAGCCTCTAATTTATGGTTGTGCTCAGGGCAATGCGGGTCACCTGCTCGTGCAAAAAGTAATCTTAAATAATCATGGACTTCTGTAACCGTTCCCACGGTTGACCTAGGATTATGTGATGTTGATTTTTGTTCAATAGATATTGCAGGAGATAAGCCTTCAATTAAATCCACATCTGGCTTATTCATCCTATCTAAAAATTGTCTTGCGTATGCTGAGAGTGATTCCACATAGCGTCTTTGTCCTTCAGCATAAATGGTGTCAAAAGCTAGTGATGATTTACCTGATCCTGATAGTCCGGTAATGACAATTAGCTTATTTTTAGGCATGGCGACAGAAATATTTTTTAAATTATGAGTTCTAGCCCCTTTGATAATTAGATTGTCATTATTTTTTTGCATAACCTGTTAATATACGAGAAATTTATTATTTATGTAATACATACTTCAAGATGACTTCGTTTGAAATCAAATCAACATTAGGTATCGCATTCATCTATATGCTAAGAATGCTTGGCTTGTTCATTGTTCTCCCAATAATGTCAATCTATCTATCCGAGCTAGGAGCTGGTGCCTCAACCTTTTTAATTGGTCTTACGTTTGGTATTTATGGATTAACGCAAGCACTATTCCAAATTCCATTTGGAATATTATCCGACCGCTTTGGAAGAAAGAAAATAATCATTATTGGTTTGTGTATTTTTCTCATTGGTTCGCTTGTTATTTTTTTCTCAGAGTCATTAATTATGATTACATTGGGTCGAGCCCTTCAAGGGGCTGGGGCAATATCAGCTGTTCTTTTAGCATTACTTGCTGATTTAACTACGGACAAAGCAAGGACAAAATCCATGGCAATTATAGGAGCATCCATTGGCCTTACCTTTGGAATATCGATTGTACTTTCACCAATTCTAAATACTTATCTGGGCTTTCAAAATATATTTATGCTAATTGCAATTCTGTCACTAATCGCAATAGCAGTAGTTATTTATTACATTCCTAACCCCATAAGATATTCAAGGAATGAAAAAATTGATTACCCTATAAAAAAAATTATTTTTGATAAAGTTTTTTTGAAACTTGATTATGGAATTTTTGCTTTACATGCATCTCAAATTATTATGTTCATGATGATTCCATTGATGCTTAATAAGATCGGTTATCCGATTAAATATCATTGGCAAATTTATTTGCCTGTCTTTTTTTTGTCCATGCTTGCCATCATTCCGATGATAATTTTATCCTCAAAGAAAAAGATGCTGAGAAGCTTTTTTTTACTAAATATTTTTCTACTTATATTTGTGCAATATCTCTTTATAAGTTGGTCGGATAGTAAACAATCTGTCATGATCACTTTATTAATCTATTTTATTGCTTTTAATTTTTTAGAGGCAACCTTACCAAGCTTAATCAGTAGACTCTCGCCAAAAAATTTAAAAGGTTTGGTTCTCGGCGCTTATAATACATCGCAATCTTTGGGAATATTTGTAGGAGGAATTTTAGGTGGATTTATTGCTACGCAATTTAACGATCAAGCTATATTTATCTTGAGTGCAGCTCTTTTAGCTGGCTGGTTAGTCTTGATGATTAGATTTATCTTCCCCTCGAGCAAAAATGATATGGTAATAAAGATAAAACCTGAATTTTTCAATCAATCTGATAAATCTAAAAATGCTGTTTTTAATAAGATTCAAAGCTTAGATTTTGTTGATGAAGCCTTAATTTTCCCAAACGAAAGCTATATAATTATAAAATTAAAACATAATGCAAATTTTGATAACAATAAAGTTATGAAAATTTTAGGAGAAAAAAATGCCATCAGTTAATAAGGTTATTCTTATGGGTAACTTAGGAAGAGATCCTGAAGTTAGATTCATGCCCAATGGAGATGCAGTGTGTAATTTCAGCATTGCAACTACTGACTCTTGGAAAGATAAAGCTGGGGAAAGGCAAGAAAAAACAGAGTGGCACAATATTGTTATGTATAGACGGTTAGCGGAAATTGCTGGCGAGTACCTAAAAAAAGGACGTCCAGTCTATCTTGAGGGTCGATTACAAACAAGAAAATGGCAAACTAAAGAAGGTCAGGATCGATACACCACTGAAGTTATTGCTGATTCGATGCAAATGCTTGGAGGAAGAGATGGTGCGCCTGCTCAAGAATCTCAAACAAGCTCTCAGCTTGATAATAAAAATGAGTTTGATCAAACCCCCTCTCGTAACAATCAATCAGGATCATCAAATAGTAGTTCATTTGATGAGTTTGAAGACGATATTCCGTTTTAGAGAAAAAAATGCCGATCTACGAGTATAAATGTTCTAGCTGCTCTCATTCTGATGATCTTTTTTTAAAGCTTTCAGAGGCCGTTACAAAAATCTGCCCCGCATGTAATAAAGAAACTTTTGAAAAAATGTTATCTGCTCCTGCATTCAAACTGAATGGATCGGGCTGGTATGAGACAGATTTTAAAAAACCTGTGACAAAAAAAGAAGTGAAATCAACTGCTCCTGAAGCTTCGGTAAAGACGGATAACCAAAAAAATGTTTAAAAAAAATATTCTTACTGGACTCATTGTCCTTATTCCTCTTGTCTTGACCTTCTGGGTCATTTATTCTTTGGCACATTTTCTTGATCAGGTGGTTTTATTTTTACCATACGAATATCAACCTAATCAGTTAATTGGATTCAATATTCCTGGGGTTGGAGTTGTTTTAACAGCGGCCTCAATTTTTGTAGTTGGTTTGATTGCTAATAACTTTTTTGGGAAAAGATTAATTTCCTTGTATGAAGTTATCTTCGATAAACTTCCTTTTGTTAAATCTATTTATGGAGGAATCAAACAAGTTTCAGACACATTGTTTTCTAATAACTCTAATGCATTTTCAAAGGCAGTTTTAATTGAGTTTCCCGATGCCAAAAATTATACCTTTGCATTTATCACTGGCGATACCGATGAGAAAATAGCCAAAATTTTAAAGGGAAAATATGTTAATGTTTATGTTCCTACAACGCCTAATCCAACGTCAGGATATACTTTAATGGTGCCCAGAAATAAAATTAAGGAAATTGATGTTTCCGTAGACCAAGCCTTAAAGTATGTAATTTCCATGGGAGTTGTACCTCCTAAATCAAAATCACGTTCAAACAGAGTTAAGAGATAATTATTATGAGAACTTTATATTGTGGGCATGTGAATGCATCCCATATTGATCAAGAAATATATCTATGTGGATGGGCTCATCGCAGAAGAGATCATGGCGGTGTAATTTTCATTGATTTAAGAGACAGGGAAGGTCTTGCCCAAATTGTGATTGATCCAGACACACCTGAAGCATTCAAAATTGCTGAAACTGTTAGAAGTGAATTCGTCTTAAAAGTTAAGTGCAAGGTTCGTAAACGTCCAGAGGGAACAGTCAATAAAAATATACCAACTGGGGAAGTTGAAATGCTTGTCTCTGAAATAGAAATTATCAACGCATCCTTAACGCCACCTTTTGTCATTGATGATGAAAATATTACCGAGACTATCCGCTTAGAAAATCGCTTCATTGACTTGCGTCGTGATCAAATGCAGAAAAATTTAAAGGTACGTTATGAGATCACCAAGAGCGTTCGCCAATCTTTAGATGAAGATAATTTCATAGAAATTGAAACACCGATATTAACTAGAAGCACACCTGAGGGTGCGAGAGATTATCTTGTACCATCACGAGTGCATCATGGAGAATTTTTTGCTCTACCTCAATCTCCACAACTGTTTAAACAATTATTGATGGTTTCTGGATTTGATCGATATTTTCAAATTGCTAAATGTTTTCGGGATGAAGATTTAAGAGCAGACAGACAGCCTGAATTTACTCAAATTGACATCGAAGCATCATTTGTTGAAGAGGAAGATGTAAAAAATATTGCTGCAAAGTTAACACAAAAAGTATTTAAAGATGTGCTAAATGTAGATCTGCCAGAAAAATTTCAGGAAATAACTTACAAAGAGGCGATGACGAGATATGGATCCGACAAGCCTGATTTACGTGTTAATTTAGAGCTCATTGAATTAACTGAGGATATGAAAGATGTCGACTTTAAGGTCTTTTCTACTCCAGCGAATTCAACCAGTGGTCGCGTCGCTGCCTTAAAAATTCCATCTGGAGCAGATATGTCAAGATCAGAAATTGATCAATACACGGAATTTGTCAGGATATATGGAGCAAAGGGATTAGCATATATAAAAATTAATGATGTGACCAAGCTTAATGAAGAAGGGCTCCAAAGCCCAATTGTTAAAAATATCCATGAAAAAGCATTGAAAGCAATTATTGAGAAAACACAAGCTGAAAATGGGGATTTGATATTCTTTGGCGCGGATAAAGAAAAAATTGTGAATGAAGCCCTTGGAGCCTTAAGAGAAAAAATTGGTCATGATCGTAAAATACTTTCAGGCGATGAGTGGTCAATTCTATGGGTGGTTGATTTCCCTATGTTTGAATTTAATGAAGATGAAGATCGTTGGGACGCATTGCATCATCCGTTCACTTCTCCGAAAGATGGTCATGAAAAATTACTTTCCTCTGATCCAGGAGCATGTCTGTCAAAGGCTTATGATCTTGTTATTAATGGTTGGGAAGTTGGCGGCGGGTCAATTCGTATTCATGATCAGTCTGTTCAATCACAAGTATTTTCAGCTTTAAATATTTCTAATGAGGAGGCAAATGAAAAATTTGGTTTCCTCCTTGAAGCACTTCAATACGGAGCACCTCCTCATGGTGGATTGGCTTTTGGCTTAGATCGTTTAACCACGTTATTAGTTGGAGCAGAGTCAATTAGAGATGTGATTGCATTCCCTAAAACTCAAAGAGCTCAGTGTCTATTAACATCAGCACCGAATGAGGTTGATGAAAAACAGTTAAGAGAGTTGCACATTCGTGTCCGTAATCAAAACGTTTCAACCAGTTAATTTTTAAATATGATTGAAGGAATTAATCATTACAACTTAAGGGCTGATGAAGAGACCATTGAAGTTTTAAAAGATTTTTATATCGAAATAGTTGGCTTAAATTTAGGCCATCGTCCACCGTTTAAGAATGGGGGCTATTGGTTATATGCAAATCAAAAAGATGTATTACATTTAAGTTTTTCAAAAAATGACATCGTTAATGAGTTGAATGTTAACTCCACATTCGACCATATGGCATTTACATGTCAAGATGAGGATATGTATATTGACCTACTAACTAAAAAAAATATTAAGTTTTCAATTCGTGAAATCCCCGAAATTGGAACCCGTCAAATATTTTTCAAAGATCCAGCTGGGAATGGTATCGAGCTGATCTTTCCATATAACTAAGATGTCAATGATTAATTTATATGTTGGATATGATGAAAGAGAAGCAATTGCTTACCATGTCTTTTGTCATTCAGTGATTAAAAACACGTCGATTCCAGTAAAAATTACACCACTAGTTTTAAGTCAATTAAAAGAATTTAATGAAACTCATCAGGATCGCAGTAATGATTTTGTTTACTCTCGATTTTTAACTCCTTATTTGAATGAATTCAATGGGTGGGCAATTTTTGCTGATGGAGATATGATTTGCCAAGCTGATTTAAAAGAGTTGATAGGTATGGCTGATCCCAATAAAGCTCTCATGGTGGTAAAGCATGATTATCAAACTAAGGCATCAATCAAATATTTAGGAAACATTAATGAAAATTATCCCAGAAAAAACTGGTCTAGTGTCATCTTGTGGAATTGTTCTCATCCAAAACATAAAATTTTAACCCCTGAGTTTGTTTCGAACCAGACTGGTAAATTTTTGCATCGGTTTAGTTGGTTGGATGACAATGACATTGGTGAGCTTCCTGTTGAATGGAATTGGCTGGCGTGTGAGTATGAAAAAAATGCAGATGCAAAATTAATTCATTACACTCTTGGTACGCCTTGTTTCAAAGATTTTAGAGATACTGATATGGCTGAGATTTGGTATGATTATTATGAATCAGCAAAAAAAGGATTTGATCAATGAAAAGCTACAGAAAAGAATTATGGTTTAATGCTCCTGAAAGAATGCATTTTACCAACATCACTCATGAGATTAGAGAATGCTTAGCTGAAAGCGGTATTAGTGAAGGATTAGTTTTAGTTAATGCAATGCATATCACCGCAAGTGTTTTTATCAATGATGACGAATCAGGCCTGCACAGCGACTATAAAAAGTGGTTAGAAAAACTAGCCCCACATGAGCCCGTTAGTGGTTATCGTCATAATGATACGGGTGAGGATAATGCAGATGCCCATATGAAAAGGCAAGTAATGGGTAGAGAAGTCGTTGTTGCTGTGACGGATGGAAATTTAGACTTCGGTCCTTGGGAACAAATTTTTTATGGTGAGTTTGATGGGCGCAGAAAGAAAAGAGTGTTGGTCAAAATTATTGGTGACTAACTTTTAATAAAACTTTCTAGCTGGTCAATTAAAAACCTTTGATGGGTAATTGTTTCTTTAGCTAAATCACCTAAAGACAACATCCCAACCACCTTATTATTTTCTATAACCGGAAGATGACGAATATGATTTTCTGTCATTATTTCCAAACCTTTGTCATAGGTATCGTTGGCATCAATAGTAATGACATTTTTTGTCATAACCTCCTCAATCAAGCATTCTTTTGAGGATTTACCTTTTAACACTATCTCTCTGGCATAATCTCTTTCTGAAATGATGCCAAGCAGTTTATTTTTTTGCATTACTAGCAAAGCCCCTATTTTATATTCTGCCATGATAATTAATGCATCTATTACCGGTCTATCAGGTTCAACAGAAAGAATGTCATTGTGTTTTTTATCATTTAATATTTGCTGCGCTGTTTTCATAATGCATAATTAGTAAATTCAGAAAAGCTAGAATAACAAATTTTATAAAACATGCAAAATTCTTTTAAATTGAAACTTCTGCCAATTTTAAGTGTTGTTTTAATGACTTTTTTTTGGGGTTATAACTGGGTGGTGATGAAACAAGCGGTTCAATTAGTTGGGCCTTGGGAATTTGCGTTTATAAGAAACTTTTTTGGCGCCTTAATACTGTTGGTGCTTTTAGTACTCATGCAGAAATCATTAAAAATTATAAATTTTAAGTTTGTTTTTTTAATTGGCATGTTTCAGATGATTGGGTTCACTGTTCTGGTTTTAGTTGCTCTAGTTAATGGCGGAACAGCAAAAACATCCGTCCTAACCTTTACGATGCCCATATGGGCTAATTTGCTTGCTCTCTATTTTTTAAAGGAGAAAATGACAAATAAACAAATTTTAGCAATCGCTGTCAGTTTGATTGGATTGATACTCATATTTGATCCTGTCCACAAAAATGCAGATTTTAACAGCATGTTAATTGCGATCAGCGCAGGTTTTTTTTGGGGTTGTGGGGTGATCAGTGTCAAAAAATATAATAAAAAATATCCTCAAGTTGATCTGTTAAATCTGACTGCCTGGCAAATGTTATTGGGCTCTTTACCTATCCTTATTGTTATTCTTGCAAAAGGTATCGAAATTTACGAGATCAATCCATATTTTTGGAAGGCTTCGCTTTTTAATATTATTTTTTGCAATGCTTTGGCTTGGTTATTATGGAATTATGGAGTCAAACATTTAAAAACTGGCGAGGTATCGACTATTTCATTATTGGCTCCAGTCATAGGATCGTTGGCTGCATTTCTTGAACTTCATGAGGCATTAAAAATTAATGAAGGTATTGGATTGATAATGATATTTAGTGGAGTTTTATTTATGATCCTTTTGGCTTCACGCGAAGGCTCAAAATGATAAAATATATAATAAAAATTTTTAGGAAAACTTATGGCAGGACATTCCAAGTGGGCAAACATTCAGCATCGTAAAGGACGCCAGGATGCTAAAAGAGGAAAGATATTCACGAAATTAATTAAAGAAATTACTGTTTCAGCTAGGATGAGTGGCGGTGACCCAAATTTCAATCCAAGATTACGTGCTGCTATAGCGGCAGCAAAAGATGAAAATATGCCTGCAGAAAATATTACAAGAGCAATCAAAAGAGGAACGGGTGAACTCGAGGGTGTGAATTACGAGGAAATTCGTTATGAAGGCTATGGAATTAATGGCGCAGCGATTATTGTTGATTGTTTAACTGATAATAAGAATAGGGCTGTCGCTGATGTACGCCATGCTTTTTCTAAGAATGGTGGAAATTTAGGTACGGATGGTTGTGTTGCTTTCATGTTTAAACATTGTGGCAGTATTTTTTTTGCTCCAGGATCTAATGAAGAAGAGATCATGGAGAAAGCGATTGACCTAGGTGCTGAGGATGTTGAGATTAATGAGGATGGTTCCATAGAGGTAATTACTCCACCAAATGATTTTTTAATCATTAAAGAAGCATTTGAAAAAGAAAATTTAAAATTCGAGATGGCCGAATTAACAATGAAAGCAGATAACGAAGTGGAGTTATCTGGAGACGAGGGTACAAAAATGCAAAAAATTCTCGATGTGCTTGATGATCTTGATGATGTGCAAGAGGTATACACCAACGCTGTAATCGAGAACTAATTTGACCTCAACTAGGGTAATTGGAATTGACCCAGGATTAAGAATCACGGGATATGGCATAGTTGATTGTGAAAATAAAAAAACAACTTACATTACAAGTGGCGTCATTAAGACAACCTCGGAAAAACTACCCTACCCTGAAAGATTAAAAATAATTTTTGATGAAGTATCAGAGATTGTATCTAAACACCAGCCCAATCAAATGTGCATCGAAAAAACTTTTGTAAATATGAATGCAAATAGCTCTTTGGCATTAGGACAGGCTCGAGGGGTGGCCATGGCAGCAGGAATTCAACACCAGCTGCAAATATATGAATATACCGCTCTGCAAATTAAAAAGTCTGTGGTGGGAAATGGCCATGCTGAAAAAATTCAAGTGCAATCAATGGTGCAAAAACTATTAAATCTTCCAGAGGTCCTGGGCCCAGATTCTTCGGATGCACTTGCCTGCGTATTGTGTCACAATCAAGTCATGCAAATTAACCAAGATAATTCCCCAATTAATTTTAAAGGTGGTCGAATTTTATGATTGGAAGTATTCGCGGAATTTTAATTGATAGGTCACCTCCTTGGGTTCAAGTTGATTGTGGTGGCATTGGCTATGAAATTGAAGTCCCCATGTCGACTTATTATCATCTACCAGAGTTGCAATCTGACATTTTTCTTCATGTTCACATGGTAGTTCGTGAAGATGCTCAGTTGTTGTTCGGGTTTCTTACCAAAGAGGAAAAATCATCCTTTAAAAGCTTAATTAAAATTAACGGCATTGGAGCTAAAGTTGCCCTCTCAATTTTAAGTGGTGTATCCATGGATCAATTTTCTAACGCCATTGAACAACAAGACGTCTCTCTTCTCGTAAAAATTCCTGGTATTGGCAGAAAGACTGCGGAAAGATTAATTGTCGAATTAAAAGATAAACAAGATCTGAAGCTACAACAATCATCTCAGCATTCAAAAAATTTAACTGATATTATGGATGCATTAGAGGCGCTTGGATATTCTAAAAGCGATATCCAAAAAGTCATTAAAAATTTCAATGAAGATATTAATGTGAATGAGGGAATCAAACAAGCATTACAATGGTTGTCTAGTTAATCATGATTGAAGAAGATCGTTTTATTGCTACCACTCCGAAAGAGAATGAGGAGATTCTCGAGAAATCCCTACGTCCTGCAGACCTTGATGAATATGTTGGCCAAGAAAAAATCAGAGATCAGTTGGAAATTTTTATTAAAGCTGCTCAGCAAAGAGGGGAGGCTTTAGATCATGTGCTTTTGTTTGGTCCTCCAGGTTTAGGGAAAACCACTTTATCTCATATTATTGCCCGTGAAATGAATGTCGGTTTAAAACAAACCTCAGGACCTGTGTTGGAAAAAGCTGGAGATCTAGCAGCACTCCTCACCAATCTTGAGCCCAATGATGTTTTATTTATTGATGAGATTCATCGGTTGTCACCGATTATTGAAGAAATTTTATATCCTGCGATGGAAGATAACCATCTTGATATTATGATTGGGGACGGACCGTCAGCTCGCTCAGTGAAATTGGACTTGCCTCCATTTACCCTTGTAGGAGCAACAACTCGCGCAGGAATGCTAACCAACCCTCTTCGAGATCGTTTTGGAATAGTTTCTCGATTAGAATTTTACTCGCAGGATGAGCTAATCAGAATTGTGAAAAGATCAGCGAAGTTGCTTGATATTTTTATTGATGACTCAGGTGCAGCGGAAATTGCTAAAAGATCACGAGGTACGCCTAGAATTGCTAATCGATTATTACGACGTGTGAGAGATTATGCCTCAGTCAAAGCAGATGGAAATGTTAACGATAAAACAGCCGATGCCGCATTAAAAATGTTAGATGTTGATAAAATTGGATTAGATAATATGGACCGAGCATTACTGTTGGCAATCATTGAAAAATTTAAAGGAGGACCGGTTGGCCTTGATAATTTAGCGGCTGCGATCGGTGAAGAAAAAGAAACGATTGAAGATGTAATTGAGCCCTATTTAATTCAGCAAGGTTACTTGATGAGAACTCCTAAAGGAAGAATAGCTACAGATCTGAGTTTGAAGCATTTTAATATTCCAATTGAACAATCGAATAATACGAAAAATTTATGGTAGCACTGGTTCATCACTGGCCAATAAGAATATATTATGAAGACACCGATAGTGGGGGCGTTGTTTACCATTCCAATTATTTAAAATTTATGGAGCGAGCCAGAACGGAGTGGTTAAGAGATTTTGAAATTGATCAGAAAGCGTTAAAAGATAATCTAAACTTAATGTTTGTTGTTCATGAAATTGATATAAAATTTACTAGGCCCGCTGTTTTTAATGATGAAATAGAGGTTCAAACAAAATTGGATAAATTGGGATCAGTGAAAATTGAGCTTGAGCAAAAAATTTTTCGCTCATCTGAGCTTTTAATTGAATCTCGAGTTGTTGTTGCATCAGTTAACTCTATTTCGATGAAGCCGATGCGAATCCCAAATGAAATAAAATTATTAATGGAGAATAAATAATGAGCCTAGGTGGCGATCTTTCCTTTTTATCCTTGGTAATGGGAGCAAGCATTCCTGTTCAATTAGTGATGTTAATCTTAATTGCTGCCTCTGTTTTCTCATGGAAATATATTTTCATTAAAATAAAAACCATAAAAAATGCAGAAGAGCACGCTACAGAATTTGAAAAATATTTTTGGGCAGGAGCTCAGTTTAAGCAGCTCTATGAGTCTGCCAGTCATTCTTCAAATAATGTCGGCGGATTAAAATCAATTTTTTTTGCTGGCTATAAGGAATTTATAGCGAGTACGAAAGATCAAAAATTAGACAAACAAAGTAAAGAAAGTATTCGTCGAGCTATGCAAGTTGCATATAATCGAGAGCTTGATTCCCTTGAAAGACATCTTCCATTTTTAGCTAGTGTTGGATCTGTAAGTCCTTATATTGGTTTGTTTGGAACAGTATGGGGCATCATGAATTCTTTTATTGGTCTTTCTAATGTTGCTCAATCTACCTTAGCTCAAGTGGCTCCAGGCATTGCTGAAGCATTGATCGCAACAGCCATTGGTTTATTTGCTGCAATCCCAGCGGTGATTGCATACAACAGATTTGCAGCCAAGGTGGATCGATTGGCTATTCGTTATGAGAGTTTTATGGAGGAATTTATTAATAACGTGGATCGTAGAGCGTAATGAAAAAACGTCGCTTAATGAACAATATCAATGTGGTTCCATACATTGATGTAATGTTGGTGTTATTGGTGATTTTTATGGTTACAGCACCGATGACCAATCCCGGAGTGGTTGAATTACCTCGTGTGGGCCAAGATTTAAAACAACAAAATACCCCGATCACAGTATCTGTCAAAAAAGATGGCAGTCTTGAGATGGAAGGAAAAAAAATCAAAGCGGATGCATTGTTGATTAAATTAAATCAAAAGCTTGAAAAAAATCCAGAGCTATCTGTCGTGATTGCAGCAGACAAAAAGACGCAATATGAGAATGTGGTCACGGTTATGGATTTATTGAAACAAAATCAGATCCATAAAGTAGGCTTATTACTTAAACCAGAAAAGTAATTGATACCTAAAATGAATTACGATGAAAATATAAATTTACAGTCAAATTTATTTTCTTTACTTATCCACCTGTCTATTCTTTTTGTCATGATTTTTACTGTGCAATGGTCCCCGCAATACCCTTATTTTGGTGAAGTAGAATTATGGGAAGCTGTCCCCACAGTGAAAGAACAAGCTCAAACACCACCAAAACCAAAACAGGTCGAGCCTGCAAAAGCTGAAAAATCAATTCCCAAAGTGAATCAACAAATTAAAGATACTCAAGCTGAAATTAACCTTAAGAAGAAAAAAGAAAAAGAGCTAGCAGAAAAAAAGAAACAAGAACAAATTAAGAAAATACAACAAGAGCTTCTAAAACAAGAGCAGATCAAACAACTCCAGGACCAATTACTTCAGCAAGAGCAATTAGAAAAATTACAAAAAGAGTTATTAGAACAAGATGCTCAAAATGCTGATCAAGAAATTATTTCAGAGGATAAAAAGAAATCGGAAAGAATTGCGATTCAAGCAGATCAAGATATGGAAGCTGGTAAAAATAAATCAGAGATTGATAAATATAAGGCGTTAATTCAGCAAAAAATACAACAGAATGTAAATAATAATTTATGTGGTTTGGATTATTTAAGCTTAAGCTTTGAAATTACATTATTACCATCAGGGGAGCTTTTAAATGATCCAGTCTTGAAAAATTCAAGTGGAAATTTAAGCTGCGATGAAGCCGTGGAAAGAGCTATATATCAATCTGAACCACTCCCAGTGCCAACAGACCCAAAAATTTTTACCAAACTTAAAAAAATTAAATTAAAATTTTATCCAAACGGACAGCCTCAATGAAAAAACTTGCTTTCTTATTTATTACGCTATTTTATTTAATTCCTCTTCCCGCCATAGAGGTGATTGATATTTTGGGTGGCAAAGCCAATGAATTATCAGTGGCTGTCATTCCATTTCAAGACGACTTGATTGAAAATGAAAAAAATCAAATTCACAATGTGATTAAATCTGACCTTTCGCGATCGGGTTTTTTTAGAGTGATTGATACCGGTGGTGTTAATAAACTGCCAACTTCCTTAAACGATGTAGATTACAGTTTTTGGTCAGGCCTGCAGACTGAGCTCTTAGTCATTGGTCGTGTGCAGAGAGGTGATAATCAAATCAAAGTGGTCTATGAACTGATTGATGTATTTAAAGAGAAAATGATGGTGTCCTCTGAATATTCAGGAAACATAAAACAAGACCGTCAGATTGGACATCAAATCTCAAATATAATTTATGAAAAGATTACAGGAAGTAAGGGCGTATTTCATACCAAGATTGGATTTGTACAAAAGATAAATAACAATAAATATCAGCTTAATGTCTCTGACATGGATGGGTTTAATAAAAAGGCAATTGTCACCTCTAACCAACCAATTATTTCAACTCGCTGGTCTCCGGATGGAGAAAAAATAGCTTACGTGTCATTTGAAAAAAAGAAACCTGTTATTTATGTACAAAATTTAAAAAATGGTGAAAGACAGTTGGTTGCAAATTTTAAAGGAAATAACAGCGCCCCAGCATGGTCACCTGATAATAAACAGCTCGCTATTGTATTGACCTACAATAACTTTTCCCAGATTTATGTAATGAATGCGGACGGTAAAAATATCAAACGATTGATGAGGAGCCGATCCATTGATACAGAACCAGTGTGGGCTCCGGATGGCAAATCAATTTATTTTGTATCAGATAGAGGAGGTGGTCCGCAAATCTACAAAATTGATTTAAAAACTGAACAAATAAAGAGGGTTACCTTTGAGGGGAAATATAATGTCAGCCCTCAACTATCTCCAGACGGAAAATTACTCACTTTTATTACAAACGATAACGGTGCATTTAAAGTGGGTGTTCAAAACTTAATTTCTAATCAAGTCATAAAATTAACTCAGGGAAGAAATGATGAGGCACCTGTTTTCAGTCCGAATGGACATATGGTACTATACACACATAAGGATTCAGAAAAAGAAACATCGCTTTCAACTGTTTCTTTAAATGGTTTTAAAACCCAGGTGATCAATACGGATTCAGTAAGAAATTATGAAGCCACTTGGTCTCCAATTGATTTTTAATGAAAGGATAAATCAATGAAAAAATTAGTATTCGCAGGTCTTACTTTAGCTCTTCTTGCGGGCTGTAGCTCAACTCCTTTGGAAGACGCTGAGGCTCCATCTGACGCAAAAGCAGGAGTAGCAGCCGATCAAACTCAAACTGATGATCTTGGTCTTGACAAATTAAGATCAGATAGTCTCTTAACACAAAGAAGTATCTATTTTGATTTTGATAAGTTTGAAGTTAAACCTGAGTATTTAGATATTGTAAATGCTCACGCACAATATGCTGCCGATCATCCTGCAGCCAAAATGACATTAAAAGGCCATGCCGATTATAGAGGTTCACATGAATATAACCTCGCATTAGGTCAGAAGCGATCAGTGTCAGTGAAAGATGTGATGAATACATCAGGAGCTAGCGATGGACAAATCGAAACTGTAAGTTACGGTGAAGAGGAAGCTAATCAAAATTGCCAAGGTAATGAGTGTTCACAAGATCGACGTGTCGATATTAGCTACGAAGTAGAATAATTATTACTTTGTAGATTTATGAAAAGAATACTATGGGCTGGTTTATTAATTTTATCTTTTAATTCTTATGCTTTCCTTGAAGATGAGGAAGCAAGAGAAAAAATTAACGACCTGCAAAGCCAGCTCAATTCTTTAAAAAATGATCAATTAAATTCTCTAGAAGAGAAAGTGATTGATCTTCAGCAAATTCTTCAAGGCGGAAGCCTTCAACAATTCAATACCAAAATCAACGAGATATTTGATGATATTGCCAAGATTAGAGGTGATGTCGAAGTTTTACAGTTTAATTTTGATAGCTTCCAAGATCGTCAAAAGATAAATTATCAAGATATCGAAAGTAGATTTATTCAAATCGAAGAAGAATTAAATTCAATCAAAAATAATTCCAATACTGAACAGGAAGTAATTAAAGAAAATAAATTAGACTTAAAGAGTGCAGATGCTCAAGTAAAAGATCAAGAAAATTTAACCCCTTCTATTGAATCTATCCAAAATGATATCGCGCAAGAATTAGAAAATGAAGACAAGTCATCAGGCGATGATAATCCTGAAAATATTGTAGAAAGCGACAACTTACCTCCTTTGATTGATGAGGAGCAAGAACAAAATATGTTTAGTGATGCTGAAGGACTAATGACATCAACAAAATATAAAGAGGCATTTGAATTATTTGATCGATTTGTAACTGCATACCCAAATTCTCAGCGAGCTGTTGAGGCAAAGAAAAATATTGGTTACATACAATTTGCACTAAAAAATTACAAGGCCTCATTGAGCACTTATGACAAGTTGATTGCCAATCACCCTGATCATGAGCTGATGCCAGAAATTTTATATGGAAAAGCTAATACAGAAATACAATTGACTCGGATTACCAAGGCAAAGCAAACCTTAAGAAGAATCATTAAAGAATATCCAAATGCATCCATTATCGAGAGCGCTAAGAAAAGATTAAAAGCTCTTGAATCAATCAAGCTTTAAAAAAAGATTATGTCAACATTAAGAATCAATGAGATTTTTTATTCGATTCAGGGTGAGTCGTCCCGAATTGGAAAGCCGACGGTCTTTGTTAGATTGACGGGTTGTCCCATGAGGTGCACCTATTGTGATACGGCGTACGCATTTCATGAGGGTCAACAACAAGAAATTGAAGAAATAATTCAAGAAATAAAACAGTTTGATACCAATTATGTGACTGTTACTGGCGGCGAACCATTGGCGCAAAAAAACTGTATAGACTTAATGAACCAATTGTGTGAATTAGGATATCAAGTTTCGTTAGAGACAGGAGGGGCTTTAGATATCAAAGATGTTCACGCAAAAGTTAAAATTATCTTGGATGTAAAAACTCCTAAATCTAATGAAGATAAAAATAATTTTTGGCCAAATTTAGAAAATATTAGAACGAATGATGAAATTAAATTTGTAATTCAAGATTATGAGGATTTTTCTTGGTCGATGGACATCATTAAAAAATATCAGCTCAATCAAGGCCAGATTCTTTTTTCCCCAGTATATAAAGTTCTGGCAAATGAACAATTAGCAGGGTGGATATTAAAGCATCAACTGAATGTGAGGCTTCAGGTTCAACTCCATAAAATATTATGGGGAGATAAAAAAGGTGTCTAAAAAAGCCATTGTATTATTATCAGGCGGGCTGGATTCGCTTACAACACTAGCCATTGCGCAAAATGATGGATTTGATTGCTATGCATTACATGTGATTTATGGTCAACGGCATTCCTCTGAAACAAAGGCCGCAAGAAATATTGCAAAAAAATACAATCTTGCTGAGTTTCGTGAAATTAATGTGGATATGAGTTGGTTAAAATCCTCGGCTTTAACTAACCATGATATGACTATTCCAGAAGAAAGATCTGAGGGCATTCCAGTGACTTATGTTCCAGCGAGAAATACCATTATGATGTCATTTGCCGCAGCTTGGGCTGAATCTTTGGCAATAAGTCATTTATTTCTGGGGGTCAATGCAGTTGATTACTCAGGCTACCCTGATTGTCGGCCAGAATTCATAGATGCTTTCAAAAAAATGGTCAATCTTGGTACTAAGGCAGCCATAGAAGGCACCCCATTCAATATCCATACCCCTCTCATTGGATTAACAAAAGATGAAATAATTACAAAAGGCTGTAATTTAGGCGTTGATTATTCAATGAGTATTTCATGTTATCAGGCCGATCAAAACGGTAATGCATGTGGTAGATGTGATTCTTGTTACCTTAGAAGGCAGGGATTTGAAAAAGCAGGCATTAAAGATCCAACACCCTATCAAAATGTCGATAACTAATTTTCAAGAAAACTTGCCAAAACAACAAAAAATAGCGTAAAATCCCACCCTTTTCTGTATAAAATTTTTTAGAGATTATTTATGGTTATTATTAGATTATCAAGAAGCGGTTCAAAGAAGAAACCTTATTACAACGTAGTGGTTCAAGATTCACGCAAACGAAGAGATGGTCGTTTTATTGAGCGTGTTGGTTTCTACAATCCAATGGCGCAATCTGGAGCTGAAAGCCTAAGGCTTGATCAAGAAAGAATTGCTTATTGGAAAGATAATGGCGCTCAAATTTCAGAGACAATGTCTAGAATTATTAAGTTGCAAGCAAAAGGCCCGGCTGGTCTTGAAGCAATGAAACAAAAAGATTTGAAAAAGGCTGAAGCAAAAAAAGCGAAAAAAGAAGCTGAAAAAGCTGCAGCTGCAGAGCCTGTGACTGAGGAAGCTGCTCCTGCTGAGGAAGCTGCTCCTGCTGAGGAAGCTGCTCCTGCTGAGGAAGCTGCTCCTGCTGAGGAAGCTGCTCCTGCTGAGGAAGCTGCTCCTGCTGAGGAAGCGCCTAAAGAAGAATAATTGTTGGAAAACCTAGTCATCATAGGAAAAATTATTTCTGCCTATGGGATTAAAGGTTGGGTAAAGATAAGACCATTTACCGAAACAGCTAAAAATTTTATACAGTACAAAACACAGTTTTTATCAAGAAATCAAAAAGATTGGAACCGTGTTGAAATTAAAGAAATAAAGATTCAAGGTCAGGATGTCATAGCTGATATTGGATTAACTGATCGAGACCAATCCATCTCGCATAAAGGATATTTCTTAGCAATTGCAAGGGATCAGCTCCCCCAGTTGCCTGAAGATGAGTTTTATTGGGATGATCTGATAGGTTTAAAAGTGATTGATGTTGACCGTGAAGATTTGGGTAAAGTGGTTGGTTTAATTGAAACTGGCGCCAATGATGTGTTGGTAGTTTCAGGAGATAGAGAAAGACTAATCCCCTATATTCCACAAGTAATTAAAAAAGTGGATACTCATAATCAGCTCATAGAGGTTGACTGGGATAAGGAATTTTAATGATTACATTTGATGTCATTTCAATAATGCCTCAAATGTTTGAAGTAATTAAATCTGACGGTGTGGTCAGTAGAGCATTGAAAGATTTCAAGGTTAATTTAAATCTGTGGAATCCTCGTGATTATGTAAATGATGTTCATCACACTATTGATGACCGACCTTATGGTGGCGGACCAGGAATGGTAATGATGATTGAGCCTCTTGTGAAAACCATAAGAGACATCAAAAAAAATCATGAGAATAAGAAAGTACATAACTCTAAAGTGATATATTTGAGCCCCAAAGGAAAGAGGCTTGATCAGAAAAAACTAATTGAGTTATCAAAGATAGATAATATGATTTTAATCTCGGGTCGATACGAGGGTATAGATCAAAGAGTGATAGATCATTATGTGGATGAAGAAATCTCTATTGGAGATTTTGTGACGACAGGTGGAGAATTACCGGCTATGGTTTTAATTGATTCGTTATCCAGGCTAATTCCTGGAGTGTTAAATAACAATGAATCTTTTGAGGATGATTCTTTCTATAAAGGACTTCTCGATCATGTTCAGTACACTCGACCTGAAGTTTTTGAGAATTTAAAGGTACCAGATGTATTATTATCTGGAGATCATAATCTGATATCAAGGTGGCGAAAAAAAACCGCTTTGTTAGAAACTTTTAAAAAAAGACCTGACTTAATAGATGTTCAGGAATTAACAATAGAAGAATCTGGGCTGCTTCAGGAAGCGTTAAGTGAGCAGGAACAAGATTTGAAAAAGAGGAAATAGATATGACAAACATTATTCAAACTATCGAAAAAGAAGAAATTGCTCGTCTTGGCAAAAAAATTCCTAAATTTGCTCCTGGTGATACCGTTGCTGTTGGTGTAAACGTTGTTGAGGGAGACCGAAAAAGAGTACAGGTTTTTGAGGGTGTTGTAATTGCCAGAAAAAATAGAGGGCTTAACTCATCTTTTATTGTTAGAAAAATTTCATCTGGAGAGGGTGTTGAGAGAACATTCCAACTTCACTCCCCATTAATCGATTCAATCGAAGTCAAACGACGTGGTAACGTGCGTCGTGCAAAACTTTTCTATTTAAGAGAACGTTCTGGTAAGTCTGCGCGTATTAAAGAAAGATTAAAAGCACGTGAATCGGATTCACAATTTGAAGCAATTCCTGAAGTAGAACTGGCTGAAGCACCAGCTCAAGATGCAGCTCCGGCTGAAGCACCAGCTCAAGATGCAGCTCCGGCTGAAGCACCAGCTCAAGATGCAGCTCCGGCTGAAGCACCAGCTCAAGATGCAGCTCCGGCTGAAGATAAGAAAGATGCTTAATTAAATTCTTAAAACAAAATGAAAAGCCCCTACTAGGGGCTTTTTTTATGCCATAATAAATTTCAATTATGAATGAAGCATCTAAAGAATTACCTTTAATTGTTGATCAATTTATAAATAGCTTATGGTTAGAGGATGGCTTATCAAAAAATACATTAGATAGCTATCGTTATGATTTAAAGCAACTAGCCATCTGGTATTCTAATCGCGACATTGCTCATATTACAAAAAGTGAAATTCAAGAATATTTGGCTTATCGTTTTCCATTGTCAAAATCACGGAGTATCGCACGTCTATTGGCTTGTTTACGGAGGTTTTATAGATATTTGGTAAGAGAAAATATTATTCATGAGGATCCTACATTAATGATTGAGGCTCCTAAACCTTCAAAAGCACTCCCAAAAAGTTTAAATGAAAATGAGGTTGAGAAGCTTCTCAATGCACCTAATATATCTGATGACCAGGGTTTACGAGATCGAGCCATGTTGGAATTATTGTATGCATGTGGCTTAAGAGTCAGTGAATTAATCACCATTATGGTCACTGAAGTTTCTTTAAATGATGGCGTGATCAGAATAACAGGCAAAGGGGATAAAACTAGACTAGTTCCGATGGGCGAGGAGGCTTCTCACTGGATTGAGCAATACCTTAAATCTTCGCGAGATAATCTTTTAAAAGAGAAAAAATCAAAGTACCTTTTTGTAACTTTGAGAGGTGCTGCTATGACTCGTCAAGCCTTTTGGTATTTAATTAAAAGGTATGCAGTTGCATCAGGGATAAAGCATGCAATTTCTCCACACGTGTTAAGGCATGCCTTTGCCACACATTTGTTGAATCATGGCGCAGATTTGAGAGTAGTACAAATGTTGTTAGGCCATAGCGATATATCGACTACGCAAATATATACTCATGTGGCCCGCGAGAGATTGAAAGATTTACATCAAAAACATCACCCAAGAGGTTAAATCGATCGATTAAGAATGATACCAACGAAATCAGCATCTGGAATTATTTTTTTCTTTGATATTTTCAAGGTAAGAGACTGGGCAGGAAAGTTTTGAAGAATTTGAGATGCTATTTTTTCTCCAAAACTTTCAAGTAAGATATCTTTATTTTCATCAGCCAGTGATTTAATTAATTCAATTACAGAGCTATAGTCAATAGTGCCTTCTAAATTATCCGAATTGAAGGCATCATTTTTTTTAAGAATAATATTCAAATCAATGTAAAGATTTTGTGGAATAGCTCTTTCCCAATCTGGTACTCCAATAATAATCGGAACAACAAAATTGGATATGAAAATTTGATTATTCATCTGAATAGCAATCCCTTATAATTTAAATATGATTAATTTTATCTGCATTATTTTAGCTTATTTTATAGGATCCATTTCGTTTGGAATTTTATTAAGCAAGATTTTTAAAATTCAAGATCCACGAAGTTTTGGCTCAAAAAATCCAGGAGCGACTAATGTCATGAGGTCGGGAAAAAAATTAGCTGCACTATTAACACTTCTGGGTGACATGCTCAAAGGGACAATTGTTGTTTTGATAGCAGAATTTTATTTAAATCTTAATTATGAACAAGTGCTACTTATTGCAGCGGCAGTTTTTTTAGGACATCTGTTTCCTGTCTACCATCAATTTAAAGGTGGTAAAGGGGTTGCTACCGCCTTGGGAGTCTTATTAGCAATTGATATTCATGTTGCAATCTTAGTGCTAATCATTTGGCTAGTTATTTTTTTGGTAAGTCGCATTTCCTCTTTGTCTGCCATCACTGCAGCATTATGTTTACCTTTGATGGCGTTTTTCATGAATGTTGATCAGAGTTTTTTATGGCTTAGTCTCTTTTTAAGTGTCTTATTAATTTACCGTCATAAAGAAAACATTAAAAATTTAATTGAAAAAAAAGAATCCAATTTTAAATAGGAAGATTAAATTTCTGTAAGTTTCCATTTGGGTTTGACAGAAAATTCATAATTTTTGTTAATCGAA
This sequence comes from beta proteobacterium KB13, assembly GCA_000156155.1. GTDB lineage: Bacteria > Pseudomonadota > Gammaproteobacteria > Burkholderiales > Methylophilaceae > BACL14. The sequence continues at coordinate 120,454 of DS995299.1, forward strand.
AGTTGATGCCTAAAAAATCCGGCAATAGCAATCATGGCCCCATTGTCAGTACAAAATTCCAGACTGGGGAAAAATAATTGAAAACTATGTTCTTCAGCAAGTGATTTTAACTTGTCTCGCAATTGTCTATTAGCCCCTACTCCGCCAGAAACAACTAAGCAACTCAAATTTTTTTCTTTAAGCGCTTTTAAACATTTCGTGGTGAGGACATCTGTGATGGACTCTTGGAATGCATAAGCAATATTCGCTTTTTTTGCATCATCCAAAGGCTGTTCTTTTTTGACCAGATTAAGCACTGCCGTTTTTAATCCACTAAAACTAAAATTGAGATCATCACTGCTAATCAATGGCTTTGGCAGTGAATAAAACGAAGAACCGGAAGTGGCTAGTTTTGATAATGCTGCGCCACCAGGGTATCCAAGGCCTAGGAGTTGGGCACTTTTGTCAAAGGCTTCCCCAGCTGCATCATCAAGCGTATCTCCAATAATCTCATAATTACCCAGTTCTCTCACGTGAATGAGTTGTGAATGCCCTCCCGAGACAAGCAATGCTAAAAAAGGAAATTCAGGTTGATTATTTTCTAAAAAGGGAGATAAAAGGTGTCCTTCAAGGTGATGAATAGGGATTGTTGGAATGGCTAAACTCATAGCCAAACTTTCTGCGACGCTGGCTCCTACTAAAAGAGCTCCTGAAAGCCCGGGACCTTTGGTATAAGCAATGGCATTAAGATCGGTAACGTCTTTGTTAGTTTTTTTGAATAATTCATCTAACAAAGGGAGTATGAATCGAATGTGATCGCGTGATGCTAGCTCTGGGACCACTCCACCGTATAAACGATGCAAATCAACTTGAGAATTTAAAACATGTCCGATTAGACCTGATTCTGAGTCATAAAGGGCCAAACCCGTTTCATCACAAGAAGACTCAATACCTAAGATTAACATTTTGACAATTTATTGTTGAAAAAAAATGATATTAGCATTAAAATAGCGGACCTTAAACGAACTATTAATAAAATAATTATTTATGACAACTATTAAAGTAAAAGAGAACGAACCATTTGACGTTGCATTAAGAAGATTTAAGCGTCTTGTTGAAAAAACAGGTCTTATGAATGATCTTCGTGCTAAAGAATTTTACGAAAAACCTACATGGGAGCGTAAAAGAAAAGCAGCGGCTGCGGTAAAAAGACAATATAGACGTCTTCGCAACCAAATGTTACCTCCAAAAATGTACTAAACCCTCCGAGATGTCGATCCGACAATTAATCTCAGATGATATGAAAACCTTCATGCGAGCCAAAGATACGGCTCGACTTGGAGCTATTCGCCTTCTTCAGGCCTCTATCAAACAAAAAGAAGTTGACGAGAGAATTGAATTAAATGATGACCAAATTCTAACTGTCATCCAAAAAATGCTTAAACAAAGAAAAGATTCAATCGAAGCTTATCAAGAAGCGAATAGACAAGATTTGATTGATCAAGAACAATTAGAGATTGAAGTACTAACCAAATACATGCCAGAACCATTATCGGATGAAGAGATAAATCAATTCATTGAAGAAGCAATAGCGGCAACTGGAGCTGCTGATATGAAAGATATGGGTAAAGTTGTGGGTGTACTCAAATCAAAAGTAGCTGGCCGTGCCGATATGGGTGAAGTATCAAAATTAGTCAGACAAAAACTCTCATAAATCACTTATAAAAATTGAAATAATTTCAGTTATCATTATGTGATGATCCCGGAGTCCTTTATTCAAGAAATCTTAAATCGAATTGACGTTGTCGATGTTGTTGATCAAAGAGTAAAACTAAAAAAAGCTGGCGCAAACTATGTTGCATGTTGCCCCTTTCATCAAGAAAAATCTCCCTCTTTCACAGTAAGCCCCTCCAAGCAGTTTTATCATTGCTTCGGATGTGGCGCCCATGGATCGGCCATTAGTTTTTTGATGGAGTATGACGGATTAACATTTATTGAATCTGTTCAATCAATTGCAAATCAGCTTGGGTTAGCCGTGCCAAATGATCAATCTAATGTAAAGAAAGATAAAGCAGATGAGTTTAAGTTAGAAGAAATTCTAAAGAGAGCTAATCAACATTTTAAAAAAAATCTGCGCTCTTCAGAATTAGCAATTAATTATTTAAAAAAAAGAGGATTAACTGGAACTGTTGCCCGTGAATTTCAGATTGGATATGCGAGTGATGATTGGCAAGGATTGAAAAAAGAATTTGAAAACTATGAAGAGCCAAAATTACAAACTGCTGGATTAGTACAAAAAAACGATTCTGGGAAAATATATGATCGATTTAGAAATAGAATTATCTTTCCAATTATCAATGCTAAAGACAATATTATTGGATTTGGTGGCAGGGTAATAAATAAGGAAGATCAACCCAAATATTACAATTCACCAGAAACTCCATTATTCAAAAAAAGTTACGAAGTATATGGTCTCCCTCAAGCTAAAAAAGGGATTCGAGAAGATAATAATATTTTGATTGTAGAAGGATATATGGATGTCATATCTTTATATCAACATGGCATTGAAAATGCAGTTGCAACTTTAGGAACAGCAACAACCATTTATCATTTAAAAAAATTAATTCGCTACTCAAAAAAAATTACTTTTTGTTTTGATGGAGATCATGCCGGAAAAGAGGCTGCTTGGAAGGCACTAAATACTGCTGTTGAAATTTTAGAGGATGATTACGAATTTTATTTCTTATTTTTACCCGAAGGTGAAGATCCAGATACATTCATAACAAAAAACTCAATTCAAGATTTCAAAAAATACATCGATCATGCGACTCCCTTAACTGAATTCATTGTTAAAAGATTAACTGAAAAGAATGATCTAACTAGCCAGGAAAATAAGATTAAATTTATAAATAATTTTGAGCCAATTTATAAAAAAATAAATTCTAATAAATATAAAATATTTCTCATTAAAAGAATTGCAGACTTAATTCACTTTTCACAGAGAGAAATTGAAAAGATGATGAGGATTGAGTCCGCTGAAAATTATTCTTCTTCACAACAAATCAAATATTCGCCATCGACGAGGAATTCATTAACAGCGAAGCGTAAATATATTCTTATATTAGTCATGAAACCAGAGTTATTTAATAGTGATGATGAAGTATTTTTTCAGAGTAATTTAATTGAGGATGAACTGTTTAATAAAATTAAAAAATTATTGGAAGAGAATGATTCAAACATTAAAAATACAGCTAGCTTACTTCATTCTTTAGTAAATAAAGTTGATGAAAATATATTGAATGAATTACAAAAACAGATGATGGATTATTCTGAAAATATTGATTTGCTTGAAGAGTTTAAGGGTATTCAAAATTCTTTTAGTCATCAATTAAATAAGACTCAACAATCTCAGCAATTTGCAGCACTTAAAAATAAAAAATTAAGTGAATTAAGTGATGAGGAAAAAGAATTTCTGAAAAATTATAAGAAATAATTACATTTAAAAATCAAACCAAGTTATACCAAATATATTGATGAAAAAGAGTGAATTTGTTATCATGTCGGGTCGTTCTGTTAATTAATTTAAGGCGTTCACGCATGGGAAGACCAAGAAAAAATCCTGAAGAAAAAGTTACTCCTAAAAGAACAAGAAAACCTCGTGTCAAAAAGCTAAAAGATTTATATCTGGATGAGGCTTCCAATCCGAAAGAAGCTGAAAATAGAAGAAATCAGCTAAAAGCGTTAATCATCTTAGGTAAAGAGCGCGGTTACCTGACACATGCTGAGATTAATGACCACCTTCCTGATGAGATATCTGAAACTGATCAAGTTGACGAAATTATTTCTATCATCCATGACATGGGTATTCGAACCTATGACGAAGCTCCAGATGCAGAGAATTTATTAATGGATGACGCGCCTGCTCCTGTTACTGACGAAGAGGCAGCAGAAGAAGCAGAACAAGCACTAGCTACTGTTGATTCAGAGTTTGGAAGAACGACAGACCCTGTGCGTATGTATATGCGTGAAATGGGTAAGGTGGGCTTGCTTGATAAAAAAGAAGAAATTGAAATTGCGAAAAGAATTGAAGATGGTTTAAAGCATATGGTTCAAGCCATTTCTGCATGCCCAGGCATTATTGATGATCTGATGCAAATGGGCGACAAAGTAAAGGCTGGAGAATTATCAGTGGATGAATTTGTTGATGGTTTAATTGATCTAGAAGCTGAGAAGGAGCTAAATGAAGCTCTTGGCATGAATGATGAAGAGTCATCAAATGATGAAGATAGTGATGACGATGACGATGATTCATCATCTTCTGATAATGGCAAAGGCATGTCTTCAGAAGATTTGAAAGTGTTAACAGAGGAAGTTCTGAAAAGATTTAAAAAAATCAAATCGGCGCATAAAAAGTTAGCCTTATTGCGTGAGAAAAATAAATGGATTGATGACCCAGAATATAAGAAACACCAGGATGTTATACAAAAAGAATTACTTAATTTTAGATTTTCAGCAAAGCTTGTTGAAGTCTTGTGTGACAAAGTTAGACAATTCATTGTACAGATTCGCTCACATGAGCGCACCATCATGGATTTTTGTGTAAACCAAGCTAAGATGCCTCGAACCCAATTCATCAAATCATTCCCTGGAAATGAAACCAGTAATAAATGGTTAAAAGTAGAGATGAAGGAAGATAAACCTTACATTGCTAATCTAGAAAAATTAAAACATTCAATTTTAGACCAACAGGCGCAATTAAAAGAATTAGAAGACTTCTCTGGTATCCCTATTAAAAATTTCAAAGAGATTAACCGCCAAATGACGAGAGGGGAATCTCGAGCAAGACGTGCAAAAAGAGAAATGATTGAAGCTAACTTACGTTTAGTGATTTCAATAGCTAAGAAATATACCAATCGTGGCTTGCAATTTTTAGATCTTATCCAAGAAGGAAATATTGGTTTAATGAAAGCAGTCGATAAATTTGAGTATCGAAGAGGTTACAAATTTTCAACCTATGCGACATGGTGGATTCGTCAGGCGATCACTCGATCTATTGCCGATCAGGCAAGAACTATCCGTATCCCAGTGCATATGATTGAGACCATCAATAAGATGAATCGAATTTCAAGACAGATTTTACAAGCAACAGGCCAAGAACCAGAGCCAGCAGTCTTGGCTGAGAAAATGGAAATGCCTGAAGATAAAATCAGAAAAATTCTAAAAATATCTAAGGAGCCAATTTCAATGGAGACTCCAATCGGTGATGATGAGGATTCTCACTTAGGCGATTTTATTGAAGATCTTGGTACATTGACTCCAGATGATGCTGCAGTTTATTCAAGTCTTCGAAATGTGACTAATGAAATTCTTGAAGGGCTTACTCCAAGAGAAGCTAAAGTATTGAGAATGAGGTTTGGTATTGAAATGAATACAGACCATACGTTAGAAGAAGTTGGAAAGCAGTTCGATGTTACTCGTGAAAGAATCCGTCAGATTGAAGCTAAAGCTTTAAGAAAGCTTAGACACCCAACAAGGTCTGATCGATTAAAAAGCTTTCTTGAAGGAAAAGATTAATCTAAATAGGGCCTATAGCTCAGTTGGTTAGAGCAGAGGACTCATAATCCTTTGGTCCCTGGTTCGAGTCCAGGTGGGCCCACCAATAAAAACAAGGCTTACAGTTCATGTAAGCTTTTTTTATTTCTACTTTATCAAATTAAGACAATAAAAATTTTATTTAAATTAAAACATAGTTAAGATGTTAATAAGATTATTGACTAGCCTATTTGAACCGCCGGCTAGTCAGGCGGTGTTTCAGGGAAGTAAGCGGTTATCATATTAAACACCAGATAACCATGGTGCTGGAGGTAATGAAGAGAGAATTAAGCCTCCTTAATTGATAGATGAGTGAGTTTAAAAAAGTCAGGAAAAAAATTTCATTCATTAATTGAATAAAAAATCCTGACCTATTGAGTATTGCTGCATCACATTTATATAAGAGTAAAACCGGAGGAAGAATGCTTGCAGGGGAAGTGCTAGAGCAATTGAAAGACAAAGCAAAGCTAAATGTTGCCTATAAGGCTCTAAATAACTTTTTTTATAAAAAAGCCTTCAGGTTTTTATTGAGTAATAAATTAAATGATGAGGATGCCGATGATGTGATTCAAGAGACTTTTATTAAGGTATTTGAAAAGATCGACACCCTTAAAGAGGACGGTAAATTTGAATCATGGTTGTGGCAGATTCTAAGAAATAATATGAATGAGTTTTATCGTAAATCAAATAGAAAAAATGATGTCATGTTTAGTGTTGCATCAGAAGACCTTGAAAATCTTAAGGGCGATGAAGATGTGAAGGTCAGTCATGATCAAAAATATGATGATCAGCAAAGTTGTATTGAGGAAAAATTTAAATTATTTAAAGAAGAGATGCCAGATCGCCACTATGCCATTAATTTACAAAAAGATGGTGTGCCTGTTAAAGATATTTCCATCAGAATAGGCCGCTCTTATGCAGCAACTAAAGAATTTTTATCTCAATCAAAAAAGAAATTGATTCCATACTTTGAAGAATGTAAAGAAATTGAAACATCATGAGTGAACAACAAATACAAGATAACTTTATTAGTGTATTGCAAGGTAAAAAAGTACCAGGCATGGATCCTAAGTGGCGTGTGATCGCTCGTATGGTTCGAAATATTATGATTAAGGAAGATAACCTTGAAGAGTATTTGATGGAGAGACGTCAACAAGCCTTTGAGAAAAGAATAGGTAAAGTTCTACAAGATCGTTATCTTATACCAAAGCAAAAAAGATCATTTGCATATAAGAATTGGATTCTTGCATTTATTCTTGGTGCCTCAGGGGTCTACGCCACCAAAGAATATGTGCATTTCACCAAACCACTTCCATTAGAACTGACACACACCCAGGAAGAATTAGAAGGACAGGATCCCAAATTGTTTTGGAAGAAATGGTTTAACAACGGCACTTTCATTATGTTTGGCCATCGTTATTTGACTAATCCTCTGCCAACAAATATTGGTGGCTGTGATCCAGATCAAATCGATCTCGAAGGATGTTTAAAATTACTTAAAAAATATCCCAGTAACCCCAACCTTTTATTTAATATAGGCTTGATTTACCACATGGGTTTTGATGGGGAAGAAAATCATGACAAAGCAATTGAGTTCTATAAGCGCGCTGCCGCGTTGGGGAATGATTATGGTCGCCTGAATTATGAATATTTAATTAATCAAAACAGTAAAAAGAAATAATTCCTGACCTTTAATCATTGCTACATCTATCTAATGTAGTTAATCAATTAAGGGTTAAAAAATGAAAATTAAAACAATTGCTGCAGTGCTTGCTAATGTATTCTTGATCTCGAATGCTGTTACAGCGAATGAGATTCAAGCACCAGAAGTTAAAGTCCAAGAAAAGAATCCGTGTAAAGAAAAAACCTTTTGGCAAACTAATTTTACCAATGGGCAATTTAATGGCTTCTATTCACAAATGACCAATAGCGTCATTAGCAATGCTCAACATTTATTTGCCAATCATTATTTTGAAGGATCAATTTTAAACAAAGATTTAGCTAGAGCGTTAGACCTTTATCAGCGAGCACACAATCGTGGCAATCAAGATTCGACAGCAAAATTAGGGTTAGTGTATCGCTATGGCTTGTCAACTATTAAAGATTATCAAAAAGCAATTGAGTATTATCAGTCCATCGCAGCCAATTATCCAGAGGCTCAATTCAACCTTGGTTTGATGCACCGCTATGGCATTGGAACAGCATCCAACCAACAGCAAGCATTTCAATACTTCAAACAAGCTGCATCCAATCAAGTTGTTGCAAAAAACAATTGTGAAGTAGAAGTGGAAGGCATGGCGGAAGCTCAATTTCAGTTGGGACAGATGTTTCGTTATGGTTTAGGTGTTGAGAAAAATTTAGATCAAGCGTTACTGTGGTTTAAAGAGGCGGCCAATCAAGACTTAAAAGAAGCGCAATTCAATGCAGCACAACTAATGATGACAGGAATCGGAGAATATTATGATTATGATGGAGCTATACAATATTATCAGCGAGCCGCAGAGCAGGGTTTGGCTGAAGCACAACTTAATTTGGCACGCGAGTACCACTATAACGATCACCAAAAAGATTACCTTAAAGCCCATCACTGGTATACAAAAGCCGCAAAACAAGATCAAGTTGAAGCAGAGTTTAATTTAGGATTGATGGAGCATTATGGGCATGGCGTCTATCCAAATTATCAAAAAGCTTTGCAGCATTACCTAAAAGCTGCAAAAACCAATCAACCTGAAGCATTTTTAAATATCGCTCACATTCACTTTTACGGTATGGGAAAAGCAACAGACTATATGGAAGCTTACCAATATTATCAAATGGCTTCTAATTACAACTTACCTCAAGCAGATTATCATTTAGGACTGATGAATGAAAAAGGATTGGGTACCTCTGTCGATTTAGACACTGCAAAAGATTATTATCAGCGATCTGCTGACCGAGGTAACACAGATGCAAAGATTGCATTAGATAATTTACCAGTGAAAGAACCCGAGGATTTTGAAGTAGCCATGAATGATTGATTTATATCCAGCAAAAAAGCTCATGAATTTATGAGCTTTTTTTATTCAAATTTATTCAATAAATCTTCTTTTTCCATCTCTACTCGATTGATAAAGGATGTATCTTCTTTAGAAATAATTTCAGATGCTTTGGTAATGTTCTTAAATTTGTCTTCTAAAGCACTCAGATAAATCTGACATTCATTGTTATTTAGATTTTTTACATTATTTAAACTTGTATTAAGTGCTTCTTTGGTAAATAAGGGAGAAAAATCTTTAATGTCCTCCATAGTTTTATCAAACAAGGCGCGGTCTGAAAATTTATTTGAAGACGATGAAATTTTTTTAATTTCTTCAGGTAGTAGGCAAATCAGTGAGTAGGTATTAATTAAAAAACTTTTAATAATTAATTCATTCATTATTTTTATGTGTTTATAGCTTTTATATTATTTATAATAATGACTTTGAGCGATTAAGCAAATAATAAAAGGAAATCTCATGGCAAATTTCTTTGAAAGCGGATTTACAGTGTTGCAAGAGCTGGCAAAATTGAAAGAAAAAGAAAAAAAGCAAAAATTAACTAAACAGAAGCCACCAGAAAAAAATAAAGATAAAAAATAAATGTAACTTTTCATTAGATTTATCATCACAATAATATAACTAATGATTCTTTTAAATTAAATACGGAGGAATTATGAAAAAAGTTACTTACATTATTATCATTTTGCTTTTAATCGTTGGTTACTTTTATATTTACCCAGAACGTTGCGAAAAACTGCTTGGTGATGAAAATTTGATTTGTGAATTAGGCTGGTAATTACTTCTTTCTTTTAAAAATAACAAAAGGATTTTTTTATGACTTCTCTAAGGTCATTTGTTTTATTTTTTCTAGTTTTTTGTTTTTCTTTTGTTCATGCAAAAACAATAAATATTGAGTGTGATTTGAAAATCACCACCAGCAATGAATGGGCAGAACAGGCATCTGATGATCAAAAAGAGTTGTGGGTTTATGATGACCAGGTGGGATTAAAAACAAATCATGTCAACTACAGTCTTGCAGAATGTAAGTTAGGCGAAGAAGAATTGGTGTGTGAGAAATACACACAGGAAATAGATTCTAAAACTGTTGCTCATTACCAAAAAACATATTTGAATCGATACAACTTGTTGTTGAAAGATTATTCCGAATTTGAAAAACAAGACAAACAATTTTCTTCTCGAATGCGAGAGGGAACTTGTATGTTAACTAATTAATTTTATCTTGCCCTTCCTGAACTTATTTTGTTATCCTTAATCGTATAAATTTAGTCAAAAGCTAATTTATAACAATTTGATCCTACAAGGAGAAAGACGATGCCTAGCTATCACACTAGTGGATTCGAGGTAATGAAAACCTTATCCAAAGATAAAAAATTACCCAAAGAAAAATTAATGCCTGAAGATATTGAAAAGTGTTTAAGCGAAGACAAAGAATGCCAGACAAGATATCTTGAAGCTTTTGGTGATTGTGCGTAATTAATTTATGAAATTTTTATTGGCAGGACTCCTGCTAATTACTCAATCGTTTACGGTTTTTTCAATGCAAAAAAAAGAAATTTATTTAGCTGGTGGTTGCTACTGGGGATTGGAGTATTTGCTGCAAGATCTTCCTGGCGTACTTAATACCGAGGTCGGATTTTCAGGCGGTTCATTGGAGAATGCGACTTATGATGATGTTAAAACAGGAGCAACTGGCCATGCTGAAACAATTTATATCTCTTACAACGAGAAAGTTATATCGTTAGAACAATTATTGTTTGAATTTTTCCGGATGCATAATCCAACAACTAAAAACCAACAAGGTAACGATATTGGGACTCAATATCGTTCTGCTATTTTTTATCTCAATGATGAACAGAAGCAGATCGCTAAAGAAGTCATTACCAAAGTCAATCAAAGCGGTCATTGGCCAGATCCGGTGGTGACAGAAGTTCTTCCTTTTCAGACATTCTATCCTGCACAATTGGATCATCAGGATTACATAAAAAAGAATCCCGGTGGTTATTCTTGTCATTTTGTTAGAGATTTTTCATTTACTAATTAAAAAGGAGTTGTAGCTATGCGTTGTGCATTTGTTCGTGTATTTTTTTGGATATTTTTACTCTTAACTTTAACTTTTGTTCCTGCAGTAACTTCAGTAGTCCAGGATGGAGTTACTTTGTATGAAAATACAAGAGTATTTTTTATGTGTCTTGGAGCAAGCTCAATGAGCCAACCTGTGATGGATCTTGTTTCAATCAATTGGGGCAGCTACATTGTTCAGGTGTTGGCTTATATAGTAATTTTTCAACTCATCATTGATCTCTTAACAGTCATGTGTGCTTATAAAAGAGGCAGCTCCTGTCACACTCAGTCTGGCTCGGTGAAGAAAAAAGCTAAGAAATAGAAATTATTTTATTTGCCATAAATACCAGGCTGCAATAGTTCGATAAGGACTTAAATATTCGGTTTCTTTGATTAATTGAGTTGGAGTGATTAGGCAATCTCTTTGTTTAAAGAAAGAATATTTTTTACGGATCGCTAAATCTGAAGACGGCATAATATCTGGCTGACCTTGATTAAAAATAAGCATCATTTGCACAGTCCATACACCAACCCCTTTAATTTGGGTGAATTGCTCAATGATCTCTTGGCCATTAAGCAGCATTATTTTTTTTTCATTAGGAATGAATTGCTTTAAATAGCCGTCAGCAATAGATAGAATCGTTTGAGCTTTTTGATTTGACAGTCCTATTGAGCTCAGTAAATCTTTATTTTTAATGATGTCCTGCTCTGTGGGAAATACATTGTTAAATAAATCTAAAAAGCGTTGATAAATTGTTGAAGCTGCTTTTGGATGAAGCTGTTGAAAAAAAACACTTTTAATAATACTTTGATGCGCCAAGAGCTCATCACCAACTTTTAAACGACAAGGACCAATTTCTTGAATAAGCGTTGACCAATCTTCACCTTGTTTACATAAAAATTTTTCAGCTTCTTCATAGAGCATTACCAAGGGATAATTTTTCCTGCGTAATCAATGTACTCTCCAGAATTATTAATTGATAGTTGATCAATAACTCTGATCATGCCAGAAACACTTTCAACCACATCAATCCAACCTCCAGGGCCACCCATGTCGGTTCGAACCCAACCAGGATGTAGAGTGCAGGTGGCAATGCCATGATTTTTAACATCATGGTGCATGCTTTGCATGGCTGAGTTTAGGGCAGTTTTTGAAGAGCGATAAATATACGACCCACCACTGGTATTATCATCAATACTTCCCATTTTGCTTGTAATAGAAACCACCTTTTTGTCTTGCCCTAACTTTATATTTGGGAGAAACGACTCAATAGTTTTAATAGGTGCGATGCTATTAATTCGAAAACTTTCCATCCACTCATCAATAGAAATATTTCCTAATTGACTACTTCGCCAAATGCCGGCGTTGTTGATAAAGATATCGATGGGCTGATCAGCAAGTTGTTGTTGTAATTTTTGCACGGCGTTATGATCGGCGACATCAAGAGAAAAAATTTCTAAGTTTGGATTATCTTGAAGCTGATTTAACTCTGTTGCATTATCTAAGTTGCGGCAGGTTGCAATGACTTCATCACCTCTGTTTAAGAATTGTTTAACAAATTCCAAACCTAAGCCGCGATTGGTTCCAGTAATAAAAATTTTACTCATTTTTTCCTCATAAATTCTGTTTTTGCAATGCGAATACCTTATAATATATTGTAATGATTTCAAAACAGTCAAAATACTTTATTTTTATTTTTTTTGTATCACTTGAATTGTTTTCAAATCCAATCTACACCCTCGACAATCTTATTGATATGGCGAATCAAGCCAATCCTGTGATTGATGTGATCCAAGCCAAACAAGATGCTGCCAAGGCTGGCATCACTGTTGCAGAGCAATATTTAAACCCGTCGGTCGGTCTTGCAGTAGGCCCTACAAAAACCAGAACACCACCCACTGAAAATGATAAAAACTGGGCGCTGGGTATATCGCAACCACTTGAGTTCTCAGATGTTCGTAGATCAAGAAAAGACATAGCGGAATCCAATCTAGAATTTGTTGATGAACTAAACCGTGGAACAAAAATTAATCTACTGTTGAGTATTAAATCAGCATTTTATGATGTGATTCATAACCAGGAAATTTTAAAAATTGCCGATGCAGATCAAAAAGTCATACAAGATATTCGAGATCGTGTTGAGCTGAGAGTCAATGTGGGTGAATCTCCGAGATATGAGTTGATCAAAGCAGATACAGAGTTATTGGCGGCTAAACGTGATGCTCAGGCAGCGAAATTAAGGATTCAAGAAAGTAAGTTTTTTTTAAAAGGTTTGATTGGGCAAAATATGCCTGATGATTTTGATCTCGAAGGCAAGTTTCCCGAGTCCAATATCAATATCAGCAAATCAGATGTAACCGACTTAATCGCTGACAGCCCCAGATTAAAACAACTAAAGGCTGCTTCATCAGTTTTTGAAAATAAAATTAAATTAGAAAAAAATCTTGTTAATCCTGGAGTAACCTTGAGTGCTGGTGTCAATCAAGATCCAGGCATTAGAAATTATACATTTGGTGTGAGTATCCCTTTACCAATCTGGAATCAAAGACAGGGTCAAATTGGTCAGGCAGAGGCTAATTTAAGAGAAGTGGAAGCGACTTACAACCAACAATCATTGTTGTTAAAAAGAGATATTGATGCTGCTTATCAGCGTTATTTAATTGCAAAAGAGCAGGTGTTAACTTTTGAAGAAAGCTTATTGGCTCAAGCGGAGTCTGTTTTAAAGGTGGTTGAGGCAGCCTATCGGTATGGAGAAAGAGGTATATTAGAGTATTTAGATGCACAAAGAACACAGCGAGTTGTTCGCAAAGATTATCTGTCAGCACGACTTGATTATATTGTTTCAATTATGGAAATGGAACAATTACTAGGTTCAAAAATAATGGAGTGATATGAAAACAAGATACTTACTGTTATTAATTTTTTTAATTTTGGGGTCATGCGGCGGCGATAAAGAGATTGCAGATCCAAAAAAAATTAACCCAAATGAGGTAATCGCTAATGCAGACATGTTAAAGCAGATTAAATTTGAAGCTGCAAAAATTATTCCAATTAAAAGAACGTTGGATATTCCTGGCAGCATTGAAGTAAAACAAAAATTATTGGCACGAATAGGTTCTCCTGTTCAAGGAAGAATTATTGAGATTAATGGAGAATTAGGTGACCCGGTAAAACAGGGAGATGTTTTGGCTGTAATCAACAGCACGGAACTAGCAAAACAACAACTTGCTTATATAAAGTCAGTTCAAATGGTGGAATTAAAAACAAAAGCTTATGAAAGAGCTGTTCTGCTTTTTGATGCAGATGTCGTAAGTGAGGCACAGAAGTTACAACGTAAAACAGAATTATCATCAGCTAAAGCTGATATGGAGGCTAGTAAAGATCAGTTATTTGTAATGGGGATGACGGTTGCAGAAATTGAAGCGATCAAATCTGAAACCCAAATTGATGCAATTACAAATATCGTAGCCAAAATAGATGGAAAAATTATCAAAAAAAATGTGAATGTAGGACAAGTTGTTGACCCAACGGAAGATATTTTTACGATTGCTATGCTTAATGAAGTTTGGGGTGTTGCTCAAATCCCTGAACGTCAGATTGGCTTTCTAAAAGAAGGTGATGATCTTCTTATTGATGTTCCAGCCTATGAGGATAAACTGGTTGAAGGAAAAATTTCCTACCTAGGGGATATCGTTGATCCTGTTACAAGAACAGTTACTATCCGTACAGAAATTGATAACAATCATGGCCTATTAAAACCAGACATGCTTATAACCATGAAAGTCTCTGGTATGAAAATTGAAAAAGTAGGGGTGCCTGTTAATGCGATTGTGTCGATCGATGATATCCCTAACATTTTTGTAAAAACAGGAAAGAATAAGTTTTTACTTCGCCCCGTTACATTAGGAATAAAAAATAAAGAATTTGTTCACATAGATGACGGTCTGCTTGAAGGTGAGGAAGTTGTTATTGATGGTGCTTTTCATTTAAACAATGAGCGTCTTTATACCAAAGAATAATTCGACATGATTGAAGCTTTTATTAAAGGATCCCTAAATCATCGATTAATCGTCATGGTTATATCTGCCATGTTGATTGTAGGTGGATTTTTTGCTGCAAAAAAATTATCACTTGATGCCTTTCCTGATGTCACCAACATTCAAGTTCAAGTAGCAACTGTCGCAACCGGGAAGTCACCTGAGGAAGTTGAGAGGTTCATCACAGTTCCAATTGAAATAGCCATGACTGGACTTCCCGGTTTGGTTGAAATGAGATCATTAAACAAGGACGCACTCTCCCTAATTACTCTAGTTTTTGATGATGCTACGGATGTTTATTTCGCAAGACAGTTGGTGATGGAGCGGTTAATGCAAGTGCAAGATGTGATGCCAAAAGGCATATCACCAATTCTTGGCCCTGTCTCCACAGGTTTGGGGGAGATTTTTCAATATACTCTTGAGCTGCCTGGCGAAGAAAGTCGTCAATTAACTGTCCCAGAATTAACCAATCGCCGAACAATCAATGACTGGGTAGTGAGACCTCTGCTTAGAAATATTACCGGTGTTGCTGAGATTAATTCACAAGGAGGCTATGTAAAGCAGTACCAGGTCCTAGTAAATCCTGACAGGTTAGCACATTACAAAATAAAAATGTCTCGAGTATTTGAAGCATTGGAAAAAAATAATATCAATAGCGGAGCGGGGGTGCTACCAAAAGGAGCACAACAATACCTAATCAGAGGTGAAGGTCTGATACAAACAGTCAATGATATAGAAAATATTGTATTAAAAGAAACAGACGGTATCCCAATTTATATGCGTGATATTGGTGAGGTTAAAATTGGTTACGAAGTCCGTGTGGGAGCAGTAATTAAAAATGGCGTCAGTGAAGCAGTGGGTGGTGTGGTGATGATGTTGAGGGGCGGCAATGCGAAAGAGGTTGTTAAAAATATTAAAGAGCGAGTCCAAGAAATCAATGATAACGAAATGCTTCCTGGAGGATTAAAAATTGTTCCATATTATGATCGAAGTGAACTGGTGAATGCTGCTATTAAAACGGTAGTTAAGGTTTTAATAGAAGGAATCATTTTGGTGATCGCGATATTATTTATATTTTTGGGTGATTTTAGATCCAGCATGATTGTAGTCATGACCCTTGTTTTAACACCTCTAATAACTTTCATGGTAATGAATCATTTGGGTATTTCTGCAAATTTAATGTCATTAGGTGGTTTGGCTATTGCTATCGGATTAATGGTTGATGGTTCTGTAGTCATTGTAGAGAATACCTTTCATCGCTTAGGACATCTCAGAAGTAATCAGCAAAAAAATAATGTTATTTTTAATGCCTGTAAGGAAGTGGCAACACCAGTCCTATTCGGTGTTGGCATAATCATTTTAGTGTTCTTACCACTAATGACGATGCAGGGCATGGAGGGCAAGATGTTTGCTCCTTTAGCTCTTACAATTGCCATCGCTTTGACAATTTCTTTAATTTTATCCTTTTCATTATCTCCAGCATTATGTAGTTACTTTTTAAATGGAGGTTCTGGCGATGATACAAAGATTATCCAAAAAATTAGAACTCCATATTTAGACATATTAAGCAGGGTGCTTTCCAATGAAAAAAAAGTAGTATTTATTGCGGTTAGTGCATTTATAGCTTCCGTCTTAACTATTCCTTTTTTAGGCACGTCATTTATTCCAGAAATGAAAGAAGGTTCAATTGTGCCTGGTATTGATCGTGTTCCAAATATTTCCATTGAGGAGTCAATCAATATGGAATTTAAAGCCATGAAGGCAATCATGGAGGTCCCAGGTGTTAAATCAGTAGTGAGCGCTTTAGGTCGAGGAGAGAGCCCCGCTGATCCACAAGCGCAAAATGAATCAACTCCATTGGTTAGCTTGAAACCTAAAGATGAATGGCCCGATGGGTGGACGCAGGATGACATTGCGAGCGCTATTAAAGAAAAGATTAAATTTTTACCAGGAGTTGTATTAACAATGATGCAGCCTATTTCTGATCGTGTAGACGAACTTGTCACAGGTGTTCGGGCAGATGTTGCAGTTAAGATTTTTGGCGATGATATAAAAATTTTAAGAAAAAAAGCGGATGAAGTGGCCGAGCTGGCGAAAGGGATTGAAGGAGCCACAGGAATTAAAGTTGAGAAAATTACAGGGCAACAATACCTCAACATTGTCTTAGATCGTTCAGCTATTGCAAGACACGGATTTAATGTTTCTGAGATTAATGATCTAATTGAGATGGCTATTGGTGGGAAAGAAGCGACGAGAATATATGAGGGACAAAGAAACTTTGGCGCAGCAGTCCGATTCCCAGCTCAGTATCGTGATGATGAAGATGTGATTAGCAATATCATGCTGACCTCACCCAATGGCTCACGTGTTTCTTTAGGCGATTTGGCTACGATTGAGACTCGTGATGGACCAGCACGTATTAGTCGTGAATTTGCTAAACGACGAGTGTATACAGGCATTAATGTTGAAGGTCGTGACCTAGGTGGTTTGGTTGCAGATCTACAACAGGCTATTAACCAAAAACTTGATCTGCCTGACGGATATTATATTGAATACGGTGGACAGTTTGAGAATATGACTCGTGCATTGGGGCATTTATCAATTATTATTCCATTAACCATTGCAGGTATCTTCTTCCTCTTATTTCTCTTATTTAATTCTGTTCGTTTTGCTACATTAATTATTACCGTGTTGCCATTCGCAAGTATAGGTGGGATTTTTGGACTAGCCCTTACAGGTGAATATTTATCAGTGCCTGCTTCGGTTGGCTTTATTACACTGGCTGGAATTGCTGTCTTGAACGGTGTCGTGTTGATTTCTTGCATACAGGGTTTACAAAAAGAAGGAATGAAGATTGATACCGCGATTATTGAAGGATGTAAACAAAGACTTAGGCCTGTATTGATGACTGCCTCTGTGGCAATGTTGGCGCTGATTCCATTTTTATTTGCGACAGGTCCTGGATCAGAGGTGCAAAAGCCGTTGGCGATTGTTGTGATTGGTGGATTGATTACATCAACGTCTTTGACCTTATTGGTTTTACCGGTGCTGTATAAAATGTTTGCTAAAAATGTAAAGAATTAGAAAGGTAAAGAGAGATAAAAAAAACCCAGTTTTAACTGGGTTTTTTTATATTCTAAAATGAATATTTTTTGAATTAGTTTACTGCATCCTTTAAGCCTGCACCTGCTTTGAATGATGGAACTTTTCTTGCTGGAATTTTTAATTCAGCACCTGTTTGAGGATTGCGGCCTGTTCGAGCAGCACGTTTTGATACTTTAAACGTACCAAATCCAATTAATGTTACCGTGTCACCTTTTTTAAGAGCTTTAGTGATATTTTCGATGGTTGCATCAAGAGCACGTCCGGCATCAGCCTTTGTGGATCCTGTTGCGCTAGCGATTGCTTCGATTAGTTCGCCTTTATTCATTTATTATTCCTCCATATTTTAAATTGAATAAATTTTTTTTTGCTAAATCATAAAACTGATATTAGCTCAAAATGCCCACAAACTGCTGTTCTTGAGAGCTTGTATTTCACTTTGCCGTTTTTAAATTTACTTGTCAACACTAATTTTATAAATTTTTTACAATTATTTAACACTAATGAATAGAAATAAATTTTGAATAATGTTACATTATTCAAAATATGAACATTAAAAAAAATCAAAGAGGCGGTGCAAGAAAAGGAGCTGGTCGCAAAAAAGGCAGCGGCCTATATGCAGAATCAACGAAGGTGGTGCGTATCCCAATAAGCCGCATGGGTGATGTTAAATCGTTCTTGCTTAGCACTAAAAAAACTAATTCGAATGTCGTTAATTTTATACAACTATCTGTTCAAAAGCCTCTCCCTATAACTCTATTCAGCCATAAGGTGCCTGCAGGCTTTCCTTCTCCCGCGGATGATCATGCCGAGAGTCGGTTGGATTTAAATGAGTATTTGATCAGCCAGACTGAAGCAACTTTTTTTGTGAGAATTAAAGGAGACTCCATGATCGACGCAGGAATTTTGGATAACGATATTGTCATTGTTGATCGTTCGAAATCAGCCTCAATTAATGACATCGTACTGGCATCGATTGATGGCGAATTTACTGTGAAGGTGTTGGCTAAAAACAACAAAAGGCCTTATCTGATGCCAGCCAATAAAGAATTTAAGCCAATTTATATTGAAGAGGGTAGTCAATTTGAAATTTGGGGGGTGGTAACAGGATCGGTGCGTAAGTTTAAATAATGATTGCACTGGTTGATGTTAATAATTTTTATGTGAGCTGTGAGCGTGTATTTAATAGAAGTTTAGAATATGTTCCTGTTGTCGTGTTAAGTAATAATGATGGTTGTATTATTTCCAGGAGCAACGAAGCAAAGGCCCTTGGTATTAAAATGGGAATGCCATTTTTTCAGGCGCAGGATTTGATTAAAAAAAATAACGTTCATGTTTATTCTTCCAATTACCCTCTCTATGCTGATATGAGTAATCGAGTGATGCAGTTATTAGCACACTTATCTCAGGATCAAGAAATTTATTCGATTGATGAATCTTTTTTAAAAATAAATCAAAAAAATTATTTGTTACATGGTCAGCATATTCGGGCAACTATATTAAAAAATGTTGGATTGCCTGTCTGTGTCGGTTTCGCAAAAACAAAAACCTTGGCAAAATTAGCCAATTACATGGCAAAGAAATATCCCATGTTTAATGGAGTAGTCTGTTTTTCAGAGTCCAACCCTAAAACTTTAACTAAATTAATGTGCGAGATCTCTGTAGGTGAATTATGGGGGGTTGGCGTACGCTTAAAAAAAAGATTAAACGAATTAGGCATATTGACAGTACATGATTTAAAGACAGCTAATGCAAAATGGATGAAACAAATGTTCAGTATCAATATAGAAAGAATGGTATACGAGCTGAATGACATTCAATGTTACCCGATTGAATCAATAAAGCCTGATCAAAAACAAATTGTATGTTCAAGAAGCTTTGGGCAAAAGATTAATCGTTATGAAGACATGGCTGATGCGGTAGCGACTTTTGTCCAAAGGGCGTCGATTAAATTAAGAAAGCAGCAATTGACAGCCAAGCAAATGACATTATTTATGCGCAATAATCCATTTAGCAGCAAGCATAGGATGCAGCATGTTATTCGATTGCAACATTATGATTACACGGATAGCCACCAACAGTTATTACGTTTAGCAATGCATGGGTTAGAAAAAATATACCATCAGGGTATCGACTACCATAAAGCTGGGATTATTTTAGGTGATTTAAGAAGGGCGACAAACTTAAATCAAGATTATTCAGCGAAACCTGAAGGGCATCATTTATCGAATACCATTGACGCGATTCGAGATAAATATCATGCGAACATTATTATGAGCGGCTGGCAATCTAAAGATGGTAAATGGCATATGAGACAATTAAATAAAAGTTTGAAGTTTACAACCTCTTGGTTGGAGCTACTCGAGGCTTCCTAAGTTTGGATCTTGATAAGAATTAAGTTTAACAATCTGGTAATTTGGATTTAACCAGACTTGCCAACCCTGAAAAAAAACTTGAACACCGTCTGGGTTGGGAATATGAAGAGTAAAAGGAGCCTGACCCCTAAAGGTGAGCGGATTATTATCACTTACTGTAAACAATTTAACATCCCCTACGTTAGATTGAATGCATAAAGAAATTTCTTGATTAGATTTAATGTGCACATAGTTGTCGGGTTTGTCTGGTACATTAGGCGTGCGATAATTCTGAATTTCATTTGATTCAAAAATATTATTACATGATGTTTCATTGACTTGTTCAAAATCTGAATCATTAAGAACAGTCAGTTTTTGTTCTTGCTCGCCCTGTTCAATTGATTCAGCAGAGTTTTCGTCAGCGGACTCAAATAAAGAAATTTGATCTTCTTCTGTTTCATCAGAGCTTGAACCATTATCAATTTCAATTTCTGAGTTAGATTCATTTAAAATATTTTCTGATTCATCATGTTGATTGGAGAAGTAAAGCGCCAGTAACACAATTCCTAACAAACAAAAAGCAACTAAAGTTTTTATATTTTTTTCAATTTTTAACTGAGCGAATTGTGATTGATGTTGTGATTCTGCTGAAGTCTCCTCATCAGCAATATTAAGATCTGTTTCTTTAGGGGTTGAATCATTATTATTAGATAAAATAATATCTGTAGGATTGATTTTTAAAAAATTGATATATTTTCTTGCGCAGATTATCTTAAATTTATTATTGAAAAATCCAGTATCGGAATTTGTCTCCAATGAAAGAATTTGTTGAGAGGATAAACTACAAGCAGATGCAGCATCACTGACTGAAATCTTAGCCTTCTCTCTTGCAGTTGAGAGGGCCTTACCATCAATATGAACTGTTGAATCTTTCAAATTATATTACCCTGAATAAAATAATTGTGACCAAGGTTGGTATTAATGCCCCTAATAACAACCCTAAAGGACTAACAGCTTTCTCATTAAAATATTTTTTTAATATACTAATCCCAGCTGGGTTAGGAGCATTGGCGATTACAGTCAATCCTCCACCTGTCACTGCTCCTGCCACTAATGAAATTTTGAAAGGTTCGCTCAGGCCATCAACAAGAGAGCCCAAGTAAGTTAAAGCAGCATTATCTGTGAAAGCAGTAAGAATTGTGGCGCCAAAATAAACGGCATTATCACTCATTGAAACGAGAACTGGCTGGAGCCACCATTGTTGAACACCACCAATCATCACAAGGCCTGCTAGGAAGAAGGCTACTAATAGCGCTTCTTTTAAAATTAATTCAGATTGATAATGTTTGTATGCGGTGGTAATTCCCAGAAAAAACAAGAAAAGCCCCATAAATACAGCTGGGTGATGGGCAAAAATAACTACACCTAACAGAAATAGAAGATGGGTAACTGTTAGGGCAAAAGGAACACCTTTTTTTGTTTGAGCGTTGAAATTAATTTTAGATAACTCTTTTTTATAAAAAAATGTTAGTGCTGATGCATTAATCAGAACCGCAATCGCTGACCTCCAGCCAAAATTTTCCATCATAAATAAGATATCCCAATTCCAAGTTCCAGCAACCATCAATACTGGAGGTGCAGCGTAAGGAGTTAAGGTACCTCCAATTGAGATATTAACGAAGAGAACTCCAAGAGTTAGATACTTAAATTTATCACTTAATTTATTGCTGTAATAAAGTCTACCTAAAAGTAATGCAGCAAGCGTCATGGCTGCTGGTTCTGTGATAAAAGATCCTAATAAAGGAACAAAACTCAGCAAAAGAAAAAACATTCCAACTTCAGTCTTTATTGGTATTAATTTACTCATCAATACCACTATTTTTTCTGAAAATTCTAAAATAGGTTTAGTTGCAGCAATGACCATTATCACAAAAACAAACATTGGTTCGGTAAAATTTCGTGAATCAACATAGCCAACAGCAGAGGAGCTGCCCTCTAAAACAAACATAAAGATCACTAAAACCATAGCCCAAAAGCCAAACACAATTTCTACCTCTCCAAGAAGATGAAGGATGCCAGAAAATTTTTTGTGAGTATGAGCTAGATGTTCAAAGTACTTTGTAGAAAAAGTATGTAAAATTGCAATAGCGAATAAAGCTGTTCCAATAAAATTTATAGTAGATATAGTTTCCATAGCGGCCATATTTTAGCATGTTAATTTTGATTAATTGAACGTAAATAAATAAATTTAATCTTTGCAAATGACAATGAAACCATTTACACAAACCGATATTGAAAAAATGATTGCTCTTCACAACTCGGGAGATCATTCGCAGGTAATTAAGCTTGCTAAAAGTTTTTTAAAACATCACTCTAATCAAATTTTTCTCTGGAATATCATGGGTGCCAGCCATGAGAGAGAAAATGATTTGATGAATGCTAAAAATTGTTATGAGAATGCCGTTCGGTTAAATAATCAGATTCCTGAGATTGTTTTTAACTTAGGCGCCGTTAAATTTAACTTAAATGATTTTGATGGCGCATTGCAAAATTATGATCAAGCACTATCCATCAAGCCGGATTTTGTAGAAGTTTATTTTAATAAAGGTATTTTGTATCAAAAAAAAGGTGAATTTGATTTGGCATTAGAAAATTATAACAAGGCATTAGAAATCCAGCCGGGATTTTATGAAGCACTCAATAATATAGGGTCTGTTTATCAGCAATTGGGAAAATTAGATGATGCGATTGTAACTTATAAAAAATCACTAGCCATTGCTAAAGCATCAAGGACTCATTTTAATTTAGCTGGAGCTTTGAGAAATCAGGGAAATTTAAAACTAGCTATTACTGAATACACAAATGCAATTAATATCGAAAACGATAACCCAGAATTTTTTACAGACATAGGGGACGCACTTTGGCATGATGGCAATGTGGATGAGGGAAAAAAATTTCTTCTAAAGGCAATTGAAATCGATCCAACCCATGCTAAAGGGAATTATCAATTAGCTATTTTTTATTATGATCATGGTTTATTAGATCAAGCATTCCCTCATTTTGAAAAAGCAAATATATTTGATTCAGACTCAAGAGCACTACATTGTCTCTACAAACTAAAAAAGTACCAGGACTTTGAAAAAAAATTAAAAAAAGTAATTGGAAAAAAACATACCTCACCTCTCTTAGCTACCCTTTCAACTCATTTTTCGATTAATTTTAACAAACAGGATGTTTATAATTTTTGTCCTGATCCACTGAGTTTTGTGATGCATGCTCAAGTCCCTGAGTTGGTAGATAACAATAAAGCATTACTAAAATCATTACTCAACGATATTGAACAAGCAGAGATATCTGATCGCAAGCAAAGTCGGCTGTTTAATGGAACTCAGTCCTCAGGTAATTTATTTCAACGTTCAGAAAATTCTTTTAGGACATTATCTGAGAGTTTAAAAAAACTCATTCAATTGTATTTTCAGTCGAACCAAGAAAAGTCTTGTACATTTATAAAAATGTTCCCTAAAGAGATCAGCTTTAGCAGCTCGTGGTATGTTCGAATGAAAAAAGGAGGCCATCTTACCTCTCATATTCATGAGGATGGTTGGATTAGTGGTGCAGTTTATCTTAAAATTCCTCAGCACAGAGATAATGCAGATGAAGGGGCAATTGAACTTAGTACTCATGGAGATAACTATCCTGTTGAACATAATGATTTTCCTAAAAAAGTGATACTTCCGAAAGAGGGAGATGTGATATTTTTTCCATCATCTGTTTTTCACCGCACAATTCCATTTACTTCTGATGAAGAGAGAATTTGTATCGCATTTGATTTGAAACCGAATCCTGAATTAATTAATAATAATTTTATTTAAGTTTCTTAAAACATAGTTTTGAAACTCTATATCCTCACTTAATAATTTTTTAAAAGTGGAGTTGGGAATTTTGATGATCTTTGCCCAGTCAGAAACAACAATAGCTTCGCCTAATCTTTTTGTATTATTAATCACAGACAATTCACCGAAATATTGATTATTGTGAAATAACCTTTCATTTCCATTTATTGTTGTTTTGATTTGACCATCAACAATAAAATAAACTGATGTTGATGGCGAGTCGAAACTGAAAAGGACCTCTTTTTTTTGAAGACGAATAATATGGGAGTGAAAGAAAATTTTTAATAATGATTTGGAAGGATGAAGAAATAAAGTCCTAAATTTATAGACCTCCAAGTTGAATATAAAGGCTATCAACTCAATCCCAATTAAAAACCCAGCAACATTAAGAAAAAGCCAAATTAATGAAATAAATAAATTTCTCATACTGCCATAAAAGATTCCATAGGATTGACTCATACTCATAATGAGGTCAAACATTTCATGCAAAAATATCCAAACAATGCAGGATGCGGCCGCACCAATCAATAATAAAGATTGAGGTAATTTTTTTTCAGGTGTCATTATCTTGAAAAAAATAGCGATAAACATTATTAGAGAAATACTGGAGAATAAAATTAGCACTACTGATTTCTCACTAACTGGAATGAGCGAATGAAATAATCCTGCTAAGTCAACAAGGTACTTGGAGATAAAGATATAGATAAAAATAAGAAAAATCACTAATAAAAGGATAACGATATCAATAAATTTATTTACATAAAATTTACGTTTTATTTTCTTATTAAAGATGATGAGGAAGTTTTTTCTTAAAGAGTTTGCAAGCGGACTGGCCGCCCAAAAGAGAATAAAGAACCAAAACCAACCTAAACCCTTTGAGCTATCGGTAAACTTCTTGACTTGCAGCATAATTTTTTCTGACATTTCAGGCAATAAGTTTGACGTGATGTTTTGGAGCTCATTAAAAATAATTTCTGAATTTGAAACCCACTTGCTCAGTATAAGAAAGATGAGAATAATAAAAGGAATCAAGGTGAATAAAAAATAAAAGCTGGTAGTAGCGCACAATGATAAGAATCGATGCTGACTAAGATTTTGTGAAAAGTGAGCGAAATAAAACTTACTTTTCCAAATAAAATCTTTCAATTAGGAATACCTTTTAAAGATCTCAGTTGCATCAATTAATGCGTCAGTAACTCCAGGCTCTGAAGCAGAATGACCAGCATCCGGAATCAATCTGAAGTCAGCATGAGGCATTAACTTATATAAGTCATCTGCTGTTTGGGGAGGGCATACCATATCATATTGACCTTGCACGATAACGGTGGGAACTTCATTCAATTTTTTAATTGATTCCAAAATCGAGTCTCCATCGACAAAACACTTATTTTTTATGTAATGTAATTGCACTCGCGCTCGAGCCAGCTCTTCTGGATAATTAATCGTTGGTGCTTCTTCTTGATCTTCGTAAGTGAGTTTTAAAATACTTCCCTCAAAACTATTCCAAGCATGGGCAGCTTTCTCAGCAAGTTTTATATCCTTTCCAAAAACTAAGCGGCTGTAATCAGTCACCAGTGATTTTTTGTTTATCGAATGATGAAAAGATAATAGTTTTTCATATTTCTTTGGAAAGAATATCTCAACATCTTTTAAAAACCAGTCAAGTTCAAATGGTCTGCTAAGAAAAATTCCTCTTAGTATCAGACCTTTAACCAATTCTGGGAATTTTACAAAATATGCCAGTGCCAATGTACTGCCCCAAGAGCCACCAAATAAAAACCACTTATCGATATTTAAATGTTTCCGAATTGTTTCAATATCATTGATAAGATCGTTGGTCGTGTTATTTACAATTTCACCAGCAGGGGATGACTGACCACACCCTCTTTGATCAAATAAGATGATGCGATAGTGGTCAGGATCAAAAAAACGTCTTTGCTTAGGACCTGTCCCACCACCAGGCCCTCCATGAAGAAATATAATGGGTTGGCCTGATGCATTTCCAGACTCTTCAACATATATCGTATGCCCCGAATCTACTGGTATATGGTGTATTTGGTAGGGTTCTATCTCTGGATAAAGAGTTTTCATAAATAAAAAACTTTCAAAAAAATTACGTTATTTTCAAATTTTTATTATATATGACGTACTAAACTATGCTTATTTTTTTAAAAAAAACACTATATATAGATTAAGCTTAATAGATCTTCACAACATCTATTTATAAAAAATTTAAATCAAATAAATGTAAATAAATTGTAACAAAAGTGTTGCAATTTAATTTAGATGGGTATAAAGTGTTTTTCAAGCACATGAAGTTAGTGCTACAGTAAATAAAATCCACTGTGTATTTTTTATAGAGGGGGCTTTATTTGCTTCTTTTTTAACCCTTAGTTTTAACTATGGAGTTTATATAATGAAATTAAATAAAATCAAATTAGCTCTTGGTTTAGTAGCTGGTTTTGCTGCTGCAGCACCTATGGTTGCTTCAGCTGCTGCTGATCAAGAAAAAGCTATTGCTGATGCGAACAATTGGGCTCACCCACGTGGTAACCACTCAAACAATGGTCACTCAGCATTAACACAAATCAACAAAGGTAACGTTAAGAACCTTAAAGCTGCATGGACATTCGCGACTGGTGTTAACCGTGGTCACGAAGGTGCACCATTAGTTATTGGTAGCACAATGTATGTTCACACAGCGTTCCCAAACAACGTTTACGCTTTAGACCTTAACAACGATCAAAAAATCGTTTGGTCATACTTCCCAAAACAAGATCCTAGCGTTCAAGCAGTATTATGCTGTGACAACGTTAACCGTGGTCTAGGTTTTGGTGACGGCAAAATCCTTCTTCAACAGAACGACGGTATCATGGTTGCTTTAGATGCTAAAACTGGTAAAGAAGTATGGACTGCTAGAATTACAGATCCTAAAGTTGGTGCTACAAACACATCAGCTCCACACGTAATCAAAGACAAAGTTCTTCAAGGTTGCTCAGGTGCTGAATTTGGTGTTCGTTGCTTCTTCACAGCTCTTAACCTTAAAGACGGTTCAGTAGCTTGGAAAGCATACTCAACAGGTCCAGATAAAGAAGTTCTTATCGGCGCTGACTTCAACAAAGACACACCTTTATACTCAGCTCTATCAGTTTACGAAGATGTAAACGGTGGTAACAAACAAGGTGGTTCTTTCAAAAAAATCCCTACTGACCAATTAAAAGGCGGCGAAGCTGACTTAGGTCTTAAAACATGGTTAAAACCACAAGCTGTTAAAGACGGCTGGCAACACGGTGGTGGCTCTGTATGGGGCTGGTGGCCATATGACGCAAAAACAAACTTAGTGTACTACGGTACAGGTAACCCATCAGTTTGGAACCCAGACGTACGTCCAGGTGACAACAAATGGTCTATGACAGTTTTTGCTCGTGACTTAGACACAGGTATGGCACGTTGGGGTATGCAAATGACACCACACGACGAGTGGGATTACGACGGTATTAACGAAGTTATCTTATTCGACAAAGGTGGTAAAACATACGCTTGGCACCACGATAGAAACGGTTTTGCTTACACATGGCAAGCTGACAACGGTGTTTTAGTTGCTGCTGAAAAAGTTCACCCATTCGTGAACTGGGCAACAGACGTTGATCTTAAATCTGGTGTTCCAAACAAAGTTGCAGAACACGCAACTCACCAAGACTACAACACTAAAGGTACATGTCCAGCTGCTTTAGGTACTAAAGACCAACAGCCTGCTGCATACTCACCTAAAACAGGTTTAGTCTACTCACCAATGAACCACGTATGTATGACATACGAGCCAGTTGAATCTAAATACGTTGCTGGTCAGCCATGGGTTGGTGCGACATTAACAATGTTCGCTGGTCCTGACGGTGTTATGGGCGGTTTTGCTGCTTATGACCCAATGACTAACAAAAAAGTATGGTACAACAAAGAGAAATTCTCAGCTTGGGGCGGTGCTTTAACTACTGACTCAGACTTAGTATTCTACGGTACTTTAGATCGTTGGTTAAAAGCTCTTGACGCGAAAAGCGGTAAAGAACTTTGGAAATTCCAAGTTGGTTCAGGTGTTATTGGTAATGCCTTCACATACGGCCACAAAGGTAAGCAATACGTAGGTGTGCTTTCTGGTATCGGTGGTTGGGCTGGTGTTGCTATGAACCTAGGTCTAACAAATGACACAGACGCACTTGGTGCTGCTGGTGGTTATAAAGAACTAACAAAATACAACGCTGCTCCTGGCGGTGGTGCATTAACAGTATTTAGCTTATAATTTTCGAATTATAAGAAACTAATTACTAGTTAGTTAGTCTTACAAACACCCTACTTCGGTAGGGTGTTTTTTTTTGTGTATAATCACGAACAATAAATAAATTTAAGGAAAGTTTGATCATGTTAAAAAAAGGATTATTAGGAATTTTGGCGGTATTGGCATCTCCATTTTCAATAATGGAAGTCTATGCAAATGATATTTTAAATGATGGTAAAGTCGGCGAAGTGAGACGAGTCCCAGGTGATAATGAATTTAAAGTATGTGCCGATTCT
>DS995299.1:149826-859379 GCA_000156155.1 beta proteobacterium KB13
TCCCACACGCAGAACCGGTATTTGGGAGTAACTTAGACGGTTACAAGCGTCATAAGAACTAAAAATGTAAATAAATTGTAAAAAAATGTGTAAAAAGGGGTGTATTTTCACCCCTTTTTTTATATAATATTTGTTAGATATTGACTACCTCAGATCAAGTTTTTAAATAACCCTGATAGTTATAAATTATTAAACTATTAAACAATTTTGATAGTCTTGATGATATGGACAGTCCATATTGTTTTGGATTACAAAATAAATAGGAGAAAATATGTTTTCAAAGAAAGTAGTAGTTTCATCACTATTAGCTGCACTCGTTGGCATCTCAACATTGGCTTATGCTAATGTTAAGTTCGTTAAAACAACTGACAATAGTGAAATTAAATTCCCTAAAGAAGCGCTAGAGGGCACAGATGCTGAAAAGGAATTCTTAGCCACTGGTAAAAATATTTACGTAGGTGACGCTGAAGCAATTAAGATGGGTAAAAAACGTTATAACCTGTGGTCATGTACACAGTGTCACGGTCCAACAGCTAAAGGACAAGTGGGCCCTGGTCTAACTGGCCCTAAATATAACTATGCTAAAGACACAACCAACAAAGGTATGTTTGAAACTATCTGGGCTGGTACAAACGGCGGTATGGGTGGCAAAGGCTTTGGTATTATGGCAGCAGATGACGGTGTAACTGTTGATGAGTTACTTAAGATCATCGCTTTCGTAAGAAGTAACAGCAAAGATTTAACTGGTAACGAAGGTCTGTAATTCTTCGCTACTAACTAGTTACATCTAGTTTATAATAACGGCTGATAATTTATCAGCCGTTTTTTTTGTGATCTGGGAGGGTTATGAAGTTTATTAGCGTGTGTTTACTATCACTTTTTTTACTGGCATGTTCAGAAAATAATAGTGATCCAGAAATTGAGGATAATAATCTTACCTCTGAAGATCAAGCTCAATCTATAGATCAAGCCTCAGATATCTCAGACATCAAACAAGAAACTGTCAAGTTCGTTGCAACAACTGACAATAGTGAAATTAAATTCCCTAAAGAAGCATTAGTTGGAACAGATGCTGAAAAAGAATTCTTAGCCACTGGTAAAAATATTTACGTTGGTGACGCTGAAGCAATTAAAACAGGTAAAAAACGTTACAACCTGTGGTCATGTACACAGTGCCACGGCCCAACAGCTAAAGGCCAAGTGGGTCCAGGTCTAACTGGTCCTAAATATAACTATGCTAAAGATGCAACCAACAAAGGTATGTTTGAAACTATCTGGGCTGGTACAAACGGCGGTATGGGTGGCAAAGGCTTCGGTATTATGGCAGCAGATGATGGTGTAACTGTTGATGAGTTACTTAAGATCATCGCTTTCGTAAGAAGTAACAGCAAAGATTTAACTGGTAACGAATAGAAGGAATAACATTTGGAAAATATACATCGGGTAGTGATTGTTGGTGGCGGTGCAGGTGGACTTGAGCTAGCAACAAAATTAGGCAATACCCTAGGCAAGAAAAAAATTGCTGAAGTTATATTAATTGATGCCAAAAAAACTCATGTCTGGAAGCCTTTGCTCCATGAGATTGCAGCAGGCAGTCTAAACCCTGACAAAGATGAACTGGAATATCTGGCTCAAGCACATTGGCATCATTTCAAGTTTCGATATGGACGTGTCAACCAAGTAGACAGTAAGAATAAAACTGTATCTATCGAGCCAACCTACGATATAGATGGAACTGAAATCATACCTTTGCGTAAGATTAAATATGACACCTTGGTCCTATCTGTTGGAAGTACAGTCAATGATTTTAATATCCCAGGCGCAAAAGAATTTGCAGTGGCCCTGGATACCCAAGATCAAGCTGAACGCTTTCATCAAAAATTACATAATTCAATTTTAAGAGCCCAAACTCAAAAAGGTTCGGTCCGGCCAGGTCAGCTAGAGGTAGTGATTGTAGGCGGGGGAGCCACTGGGGTTGAGTTGGCAGCTGAGCTTCACAAAGCCACTCGTGAGATGACAGCTTACGGATTGGATCGAGTCAATCCTGACCGAGATATCAGTATTTATCTGGTTGAAGCAAGCAATCGATTACTTCCAGCTTTACCTCCAAAAATTAGTGCGTCTGTGGAATCCGAATTACGCAAGCTAAATGTAAAACTATTTTTAGCGGAGCGTGTGACTAAGGTTACAAAAGAGGGTATTGAAACTCAGTCTGGAAAAAAAATTCTTTCCTCGCTCGTGGTGTGGGCTGCAGGAATTAAGGCCCCAGAATTTTTATCTCAGATTAAGGACATAGAGACAAATTCTATTCATCAGATCAAGGTTGAATCGACATTGCAAAGCACATCAGATGCTAATATTTTTGCATTTGGCGACTGCGCAGCATGTCCAGTTAAACCAGGCTCTGATGTATTAGTGCCTCCAAGAGCACAGGCTGCACACCAACAAGCTTCTATGCTCTATAAATCTATTAAATCTCGCATATTAAAACCTAACAAGGCATTACCCAAGTATGTTTACAAAGATTATGGCTCTTTAGTTAATTTAGGAAGATATTCGACAGTAGGTAATTTAATGGGCTCACTCCTTGGGGGAAGTATGTTCATTGAGGGATTAATTGCTCGCCTAATGTATCTCATGCTTTATCAAATGCATCTGTCAGCTTTGCATGGAATAGTGAGTGTTGTCTTTAGGTTGCTAAGTAAGATTATTTCCAGAAGAACTGAGGCGAGAGTAAAACTGCATTAAGTCTAATTGCCAGCATCTTCATAATAAATCAAGGCGATGATCATGGTCAGGGCAACAAATAAACCGAAAATAAAAACAATTCCATTAATTGGAAGTGAATGTTTGACCATAAATGTATAGGCCCCACTTAGAATTAAGATTCCAAGATTTTCACTAAAGTTTTGAACAGCAATCGAGTGTCCGGCCCCAATGAGTTTATGACCACGATATTGCAATAAGGCATTCATCGGGACAATTAAAATCCCGCTGAAAATACCAATTAAAAGTAAATTAAATGCTGCGCTTTGCCAAGAACTGAGGAAAATCATCGCGCAGACTAGAACGCCCATAAAAAAACCAATAATTAAAATATTTACCGCATCTTTCATTTTGATATATTTTGCAGCTATTACCGATCCAATCGCTACCCCCAATGCCACCATCGCAGTAAGCATGGTAGCTTTATCTAAACCGAATGACAGAGCAAAAGCTGCCCACGCAATTACCACCAACCTTAAAGTTGCACCCGCACCCCAAAACAATGTGGTCACAACTAATGAAAGTTGACCGAGTGGATCTGCCCATAATTTTTTCAAAGAAATAAAAAAGTCTTTTAGTAGGTAGATTGGATTTTTAGTATTCAGTTTATGATCAATCGGCACAAACGGAATATAACGATTACAGATCGCTGCAGCTAAATAAAGAAAAGAAATAATAATGATGGCAATCTGAGGTGAGAAATTAGCAAATATGCCACCGACAATAGCACCTAAAATAATTGCCGCAACAGTCAAACCTTCAACCCACCCATTCGCTGCGACTAATTCTTTTGATGGTAATAATTCAGTTAATATTCCATATTTTGCTGGTGAGTATGATGCTGCACCAATGCCTACAATGCCATAGGAATATAATGGAGGAACCCCAGCTAACATCGCAAGACTTCCAATAAGCTTAATGGCATTTGAAAAAAACATGACGTTACTTTTTGGGAATGCATCTGCAATTGCTCCCACAAAGGGAGCCAAGAATATATAAGAAATGACAAAAAATTGAAGTAATAAAGGCTGATGCCATTCAGGTGCTTGCATATTTGCTAAAAGGGCAATGGCAGCGAACAAAAGAGCATTATCAGCTAATGCTGATAAAAACTGGGCACTTAAAAAAAAGTAAAACCCTCTGCTATGAACAGATGATTGGTTAGAGAGCTTCTGCTGCATAATCTGCTAAACGTGAACGTTCACCTCTTTGTAGGGTGACATGCCCGTTGTGTTGCCAGCCTTTAAATCGATCCACAACAAAAGTTAAACCTGAGCTACCCTCAGTTAAATAGGGCGTATCAATCTGCGCAATGTTACCTAAGCAAACTACTTTGGTTCCAGGTCCGGCTCGAGTAATAAGAGTTTTCATCTGCTTTGGAGTCAGGTTTTGGGCCTCGTCGATAATTAAGAATTTTTTAAGGAAAGTCCGTCCTCGCATAAAATTTAAGGATTTCACCTTAATTCTAGATTTAATTAAATCTTGGGTTGCCGCTCTACCCCAGTCCCCAGCTGTGTCATCAGATTTATTGAGAACATCCAAATTATCCTCTAATGCTCCCATCCAAGGATTCATTTTTTCTTCTTCAGTTCCTGGTAAAAAACCAATATCTTCACCTACAGATACGGTCACTCGAGTCATAATTATTTCCGAGTAAAGTTTAAGATCCAAAGTTTGTTGTAAGGCCGCAGCAAGAGTTAATAGTGTTTTACCAGTTCCCGCTTGACCTAACAGGGTAACAAAGTCTACATTAGGATCCATCAGGAGGTTAAGCGCAAAGTTTTGTTCTTTGTTGCGCGCATTGATACCCCAAACATTAAATTTAGAATTCGAGTAATCTTGAACAATCTCTAACGTGGCTGTATTTTTTTGTACCTTACGAACAATGGCATGAAACGGCTTATCGAACTCATAATAAACAAATTCATTTTGCACAAAATCTTTACATTGCGGCCCGGTTAATTTGTAAAACATTCTTCCTTCTTCTTGCCAGGATTCCATATCTTTACTGTGTTTTTCCCAGAAATATTCTGGTAATTCAGTAATTCCAGAATGAAGTAGTTCAGTATCCTCAAGCACTTTATCGTTAAAATAATCCTCGGCCGAAATAGATAGAGCGCGCGCTTTAATACGAATGTTAATGTCTTTAGAGACAAGAATAACTTCCCTCTTAAAGTATTCTGTTTTAAGGAAATGGACGACTCCGAGAATCTGATTGTCTGCCTTACTTCCAGCCAACATAGGAAGCTCATAATCAATCGGCTGGGTTTGTAAGAACAGACGACCAGTATTTTTACTGAACTTATCTAAGACACATCCTTGATCAAGGTTGGTTTCTGTGTCAGCAATAATTTCTTCAATGAAACGACTGGTCTGTCTTGCATTTCTAGCAACCTCGGAACCACCTTTTTTAATATTATCAAGTTCTTCTAGAGTCACCATTGGCAGATAAATGTCATGTTCTTCAAAACGATATAAACAGCTAGGGTCATGCAGCAATACATTTGTGTCTAACACAAAGAGTTTTGTTTTTTTATTTACCATAGATTTGTATTTCTTAAGAATTTAAAAATTCAAGGACTTCATCAACATGACCATTTACTTTTACTCCGCGCCATTCTTTAATGATTTGGCCATCCTCATCAATAACAAACGTACTTCTCTCAATACCTCTCACTTGTTTCCCATACATATTTTTCATTTTAATAACGTCAAACAAATTACAAGCAATCTCTTCGGGATCTGAAAGCAATTCAAAATCAAAGTTGTATTTTTTTTTGAAATTTTCATGAGATTTCAAGCTATCTCTTGAGATTCCAAACACCTCGCAATTTTTGGCTTTAAACTCTGGCAGCTTGGTTGAAAAATCAATGCCTTCATTGGTACATCCTGGAGTTGAATCTTTTGGGTAAAAATAGATGACTAATTTTTTTCCTGAAAAGTTATTTAATTCAAAATTGAGATCATTGGTGCCTTGAAGTGAGAAGTTTTTTAGTTTCATTTTTGTATTTTACCTAAGAGTTATTACGAATTTATGACAATTAAACTTTACTCAAGTTTAAAAGATATTGGTACGAGTACAGTGAAATTTTTAAGTCTTAATTCTTCTGGAGGTTGAGGAAATGGCGATGCTCTTTTCACCATATCGATTGCCTCATTATTGAGTATTTTATGTCGTGACTCCTCAAGAATATCTGCTTTTACAAGATTACCTTGAGGATCGATTTCGATATTTAACAATACCTCACCTTGCCATTGACGCATCTGGGCAATTTTGGGATATTTTTTTTGTTTAGCAATGGCCCTGGTCAATTGATTCGTATAGCTGTCGGTTGCTTGTTTAACTACTTCTGGAGAAGGTTGTGGTGGAATATATTCCTGTACCTCTTCTATAGGAGCAGATTCTTCTGATTCTGTTGGATTACTCTCTTCGGGCTCAATGTACTCCGAAATTTCTTCGACGATAGGCTCCGGCAATTCCTCAAAAACTTCCTCTTGAATGGGTGCTATCTCTTTTAATGGTTCAGGTTTTTTTTCAGGTTTCGGTGGATCAATCTTCTTAGGTTGTTCGTTAATTTGGGGTGGTTCAGATTGAATTAGATCAATTTCAATATTTAAGATCTCTGGGACAACAAAGTCATCCTGCTGCATTTTAGGAATAATGACCAGCAAAGAAGCATGCATCAACAGAGACAAGATTACTGTCTCAAGGAACTTCACTTCGTATTTTTGTGTTGCGGGCATCATTGAAGGGTTAATTATAGTATTTTTTGGTAAATTCTCTAAATTAAACCATCAAAAAGTATGACTTTAACGTTGGTGTTTTTTTCTAAAACTTCCTCTTTTTCAGCCATGAAAATAAAACAATTTGCATCTGACATCGATTTCAACATGCCGGAGCCTTGCTGAGCCAATGGTTTTACATGATAACCTTTCACAGTTTTTTTCAAGTGAGCTCGAATAAATTCAGTTCGACCTTTTTTTCGAATGATTTTTTGTCCTAATTTTGCTTCTAGAGTTGGGGTTGGTTCAAACCGAGAATTACCCATCATGAGCTTAATGCTTGGTTTGACAAATTGAAGGAAGGTCACGGCAGCAGAAACTGGGTTTCCGGGCAATCCAAAATAAAAAGATTTTTTAATCTTACCAAAAGCCATCGGCCTACCAGGTTTAATAGACATTTTCCAAAAAAGGACCTTTCCTATGTTTGACAGAACCTCTTTCATGTAATCAGCTTCACCCACTGATACTCCGCCGGTTGTAATAATTAAATCATTCTCTTCGGAGGCTTTTTTAAGTTGTTTTTCCAGCTTAGGTTTATTATCTGATAGGTTTCCATAATCATTAAAATGAAGATTCATTTTATGAATGAATGATTTAATCAGATAACGATTGCTATCATAAACCTGACCAGGCTTAATTTTCTCACCGAGTTGAACTACTTCATCTCCTGTACTAAAGAAACCAATTTTTAAATGCTCAAATACCTTTATTTGAGAAATTCCTAAAGAGGCTAATAAGCCAATATGTAAGGGATTTATGTATGTTCCCTTTTTTAACGCAATTTCATTTTTTGATATGTCTTCACCAGTTTTGCGAATGTTCGCCCCCTTTTTTGGCTGAAAATCAAAACAGATAAAATCATTATCAATTTTGACTAGCTCTTGAGGTATTACGGTATCGAACCCTTTTGGGATCATTCCACCAGTCATAATTTTGAAACAGACATTACTTGTTTTGTTAGAGTCGACTGGATGACCAGCTAATATTTTGCCAAACAACTTAACTTTATTATTATTTTTTTTTAGTGATTGATGCCGAAAAACGTAACCATCCATTGCCGAATTATCATAATTTGGAACATTTATGGATGACTTCACATCTTTGGCTAAAATATACCCTTCTGCATCTTCAATAGAAATTTTTTTAGTTTTTTTGATGGGTTGAATGAGCTGCTCAAGATAAAGAATAGCTTTGTTATAACTTAGAGAGTTGGGATCATACTCAGATAAGCACCCCTTGTCTTCATAAAGATCTGTTAAGTTAATTTTTTTCATATTTTTTTACATCATCATGTGAATTAATATTGGTAAAAGATTCTTCATCAGCAAATGGGGTAGATAAGTAGCCAACATGCTCAATGAATTGGATAAAACCCCTTTGCCCCGTTTCTAAAAATTGATCCAAAAGAGGCAGTATGGATTGATTCATTAATCCCAGAGTAGGATGCAATCTGTCACTGACTGATGGAACGATGATTGGTTTATCTGTATTAATCGCTGTGGATATCAGTTTTTCTGTCAAATCAAGAGGAATAAAAGGGGTGTCACATGGAGCAATTTGTAACCATTGGCAATTAATTTTTCTTAAACCGGCTTGAAGACCAGCGAGCGGACCTTGATAATTTGATATTTCATCTTCAATCATTTTTGTTTTTAAATTAAGACTAGGTATTAGGCGATTACTGTTAATAAAAATACTGTCGACTTGAGTTTGAAGGCGCTCAAAAACATGATTAATTAATGGCTGTCCTAAAAAATTAACCGAGGCTTTAAATTGCCCCATCCTGGACGATTGCCCTCCAGCAATAATTAAACCATCAACTCTCAATTATCCTCCTGTGTGAGACATGAATCTAATCACATTTGTTTTATTTTCTAGGTTAAATTCATGAGATTTAGGTTTGTTTGATAAAGAGTCAATAATTAATCTTTCAACGGCATGGTCTGTATCATGATCTCTCAAAGGCTCAATCAAATTCACTTTTTCATCATGACCTAAACACAAATGCAGATATCCATCGGCACTCACTCTCACTCTGTTACATGAATCACAAAAATTATGACTATGAGGAGAAATAAATCCTACAAAAGAATTGCTGCCTTTAATTTTCCAATACACTGCTGGACCGCCAGTTCTTTTATTGTTTTCTTCTAGAATATATTTTTTTTCTATGATTTTTTTTGCCTCGTTGCTGTTGATGAAACTTGTGGAGCGATCATAGCCAATCTCACCCAAAGGCATCTGTTCAATAAAACTGATATTGAAATTTTGCTCTACTGCGTAAGAGACTAAATCAATAATCTCATGATCATTAATATTTTTCATCAAAACAGTATTTAATTTTATTTGGAAGTACTCCTTTGCAATTTCAAGGTTAGCAAGCACTTCATTTAAATTACCAATCCTGGTGATTTTTTTGAAATTTTCAGAACACAAACTATCCAAACTGACATTGATGCGTTTAATTTTTGATTGTTTAAGCACGTCAAGTTTTTGATCAAGCTGGGATCCGTTGGTCGTTAAGGTAAGCTCTTTAAGTTTTTTATTTTGACTAAGCTTATCGATTAATTCATTCACACCTCTCCTGACAAGAGGCTCTCCACCAGTAAGTCTTATCTTTTCAACACCTAAATTAATGAAAATATTTGCTAGTCGATTCATCTCTTCAATCGTCAACATTTGATGTTTTGGCATGAACTCAATATCTTCACTCATGCAATATTGACATCGAAAGTCACAGCGGTCCGTCACCGACAATCTTAAATAATTTATTTTTCGCTTAAAAGGGTCTTGTAACATGCAAATAATGCTTATCTTTAATGATTTCTATTAGTAAAAAAGTCTCCAACATTTAGTATAATGGGGGTATGGAGAAGGTCAACCAATTTAGACTAAATGGATAAGATTAAAATACAACAACATATTCAGAAATATAAAGATGTTCCTGGTGGGCTCCTTCCTTTGATGCATGCTATTCAGGACGATTTAGGTTTCATTCCAGAGGAAAGCTATCCACTGATATCACATGCGATGAGTTTGTCCGTGGCAGAAATACATGGATTTGTCAGTTTCTATCATCATTTCCGCACAAAGAAAGCAGGTAAAAATATTATTCAAGTTTGTCGAGCAGAGTCCTGTCAGGCAATGAATTCGAAATCAATTGAAACCTATTTAAAAGATAAATTAGGTATTGATTACCACGAAATGACAGATGATCAAAAATTTAGTTTAGAGCCAGTGTATTGTTTGGGAAACTGTGCCTGTTCTCCTTCAATTATGATAAATGATGATGTTTTCGGTAGAGTCGATAAAGAAAAAATAGATAAACTTATTGAGGATATAAAATAAATGACAATTAAGATTTTTGTTCCGATTGATTCAACTGCTCAATCCTTGGGTTCGAATGAGGTTGCGCACAAAATTGAATTTGAAGCACAAAAAAGGAATTTAGAAATTGATCTTGTTAGAAATGGATCACGAGGTCTCTTCTGGATAGAACCTCTTGTTGAAGTTGAATACAATGGCGAGCGAATAGCTTATGGCCCGATTAATGAGGAGGATATCTCTAGTTTATTCGACGCTAAGTTTTTTGAAGGTGGCAAGCATGACAAATACCTTGGAAAAACAGATGAGATTGCTTGGTTAAAAAATCAAGAAAGACTTACGTTTGCTAGAGTTGGTATTACAGACCCTCTTTCATTAAAAGACTATATTGACCATGAAGGTTTTGTAGGACTAAAAAAAGCTATTAACATGGAAGCACAACAGATTGTCAACGAAGTAAAGGATTCTGGTTTGCGAGGAAGGGGTGGGGCAGCATTCCCAACGGGTATTAAATGGCAAACTGTTTTAGATACTGAATCGACTCAAAAATATATCGTTTGTAATGCAGATGAAGGGGATTCTGGCACATATTCTGATCGCATGACTATGGAAAATGATCCATTCATGCTGATAGAAGGAATGATTATTGCAGGTCTCGCAGTTAATGCAGACCATGGATACATTTACTTAAGATCTGAATATCCCCATGCACAAGATGTCTTGAATAAGGCAATCAAAATTGCCACTGAAAATAATTATTTGGGACAAAATATATTAAATTCCAACAAAAACTTCACATTAGAAGTGACAAGAGCTGCCGGAGCTTATATTTGCGGTGAAGAAACTTCGTTACTTGAAAGTTTGGAAGGCAAGCGAGGATTGGTAAGGTACAAACCACCACTGCCTGCAATTGAGGGCTTGTTTGGAAAACCCACTGTTGTGAACAACGTGGTGTCCTTAGCCACAATCCCAATAATTATGTCAAAAGGAGCTAAATATTATGCTGATTTTGGTGTTGGAAGATCAAAAGGCACATTACCAATTCAGCTAGCTGGAAATCTGAAACAAACAGGCTTAATTGAAAAAGCTTTTGGCATAACATTAAGAGAACTGCTGTATGATTTTGGTGGAGGATCGGCAACGGGTAAGAAGATCAAAGCCGTTCAAGTTGGAGGTCCGCTTGGTGCATTTATCGCTGAGGAAAATTTTGATATTGAATTAGATTATGAAGCGTATTCAAAATTAAATGCGGTTGTTGGTCACGGAGGTATCGTGGCATTTGATGAGGATGTCAATATGGCCGAAATGGCAAGATATTCATTTGAGTTTTGTGCAATAGAATCATGTGGTAAGTGTACTCCATGTAGGATTGGATCAACGCGTGGCATGGAAGTAATTGATAAAATCGTAGCCAGAGATGAGCAGCCAAAAAATGTAGCATTGTTAGAAAATCTATGCGACACGATGGTTAATGGTTCACTCTGTGCAATGGGAGGGATGACGCCCTTTCCAGTCATGAGCGCACTGAAGTATTTCCCTAATGATTTTGGGGTTGAATCTAAGCCATCAGAGACATAAAATAAAGTTATTGAATAAAAGGTTATAGCTATGGATGATACTAGAGATTACGGGACACCAAAAAAAGATAGCGCCACAATGGTGACGTTAACTATTGATGGTCAAAAAATCTCTGTTCCTCAAGGAACTTCAATCATGCGAGCCGCATCTGAGCTCGGTTCAAGCATTCCAAAACTTTGTGCGACTGACTCCTTAGAACCCTTTGGATCTTGTCGCTTATGTTTGGTTGAGATTGAAGGCCGTCGCGGATACCCCGCATCATGTACAACCCCAGTTGATGAAGGTATGGTTGTATCGACCCAAACACCTAAACTTGCAGATATCAGAAAAGGTGTGATGGAGCTTTACATTTCAGATCACCCACTGGACTGCCTTACTTGCTCCACTAATGGTGATTGTGAATTACAAGACATGGCAGGAGCTGTTGGCTTAAGAGATGTACGTTATGGGTATGAAGGTGAAAATCACCTTAACTCTGAAAAAGATCAATCTAACCCATATTTTACCTTTGACCCATCTAAATGTATTGTATGTTCCAGGTGTGTTAGGGCCTGTGAAGAAACTCAAGGAACATTTGCTTTAACTATTGATAGCCGTGGTTTTGAATCAAAAGTTTCTGCTGGCAATAAAAATTTCTTTGATTCTGAATGTGTTTCTTGTGGCGCCTGTGTTCAGGCATGCCCAACTGCAACGTTAATGGAAAATTCAGTTATTGAATCTGGGGTCCCAGAAAAGTCAGTGACCACAACTTGTGCTTACTGTGGGGTGGGGTGCTCATTTAATGCAGAAATGAAGGGTGAAGAATTAGTAAGAATGACTCCAAATAAAAATGGAGGCGCTAATCATGGACATTCATGCGTTAAAGGTCGATTTGCATGGGGTTACACCACGCATAAAGATAGAATCACAACTCCAATGATTAGAAAAAGTATTCATGATCCATGGCAAGAAGTGACCTGGGATGAAGCTATCAACTATGCTGCCAGTGAAGTTAAAAGAATTCAAAAAAAATATGGAACGGACTCTGTAGGTGCTATCAACTCCTCAAGGTGTACTAATGAGGAAACATTTTTGGTGCAAAAATTAGTTCGAGCTGGTTTTGGTAATAACAATATTGATACTTGCGCCCGAGTTTGTCATTCTCCAACCGGTTATGGATTAAAGCAAACCCTTGGTGAGTCAGCTGGGACACAGAATTTTGATTCAGTAATGAAATCAGATGTGATCATGGTAATAGGTGCCAATCCAACAGATGGACATCCAGTTTTTGGATCACAAATGAAGAGAAGACTTCGCCAAGGTGCGAAATTGATCGTTGTCGATCCTAGAGAGATTGATCTTGTTAATAAGTCTCCACATATACGAGCTGATTATCACCTAAAACTTAAGCCAGGAACTAATGTTGCCATTATAAATGCCATTGCACACGTTGTAGTAACAGAAAATCTAGTTAAACAAGGTTTTGTTGATGCTCGATGCGAAACAGATTCATTTAAAAAATGGGCTGATTTTGTGAGTCTTGAAAAAAATTCTCCAGAAGTATTGCATTTGGAAACAGGAGTTCCAGCAGAGACTATAAGGCAAGCGGCAAGACTTTTTGCTACGGAAAATAATGGTGCAATCTATTATGGTCTTGGTGTAACAGAGCATAGCCAAGGCTCAACAATGGTAATGGGTATTGCTAATTTAGCAATGGCAACTGGAAATATTGGACGTGAAGGTGTTGGGGTAAATCCTCTAAGGGGTCAAAATAATGTTCAGGGGTCATGTGATATGGGATCATTTCCACATGAATTTCCTGGATATAGACATGTATCTGATTCAGAAACAAGAGAGATGCTAGAAAAAAGCTGGGGAGTATCGCTTCAGTCTGAGCCTGGTTTAAGAATTCCAAACATGCTCGATTCGGCAATTGATGGTTCTTTTAAAGCTTTATACTGTCAAGGTGAAGATATTGCCCAGTCTGATCCAAATACACAACACGTTACTCATGCATTAGAATCAATGGAGTGTGTGATTGTTCAAGATTTATTCTTAAATGAAACAGCAATGTACGCGCATGTCTTCTTACCTGGGTCATCTTTTTTAGAGAAAAGCGGAACATTTACGAACGCTGAAAGAAGAATATCACCTGTGAGAAGAGTAAT
This sequence comes from beta proteobacterium KB13, assembly GCA_000156155.1. Taxonomy (GTDB): domain Bacteria; phylum Pseudomonadota; class Gammaproteobacteria; order Burkholderiales; family Methylophilaceae; genus BACL14. Next base: position 163,425 of record DS995299.1, read on the forward strand.
GACTCCGAAAAATGGTTATGAGGACTGGGAAGTGACTCAAATGTTATCTAACGCTTTAGGTTATACAATGAGCTATAACCATGCCTCTGAAATTCTTGATGAAATTGCAAGAATTACTCCAACATTTACAAATGTTTCATTCGAAAAATTAGATCAACAAGGTAGTATTCAGTGGCCTTGTAACGACGATCATCCGGATGGAACACCCACAATGCATGTTGATGAATTTGTTCGTGGTAAAGGTAAGTTCTTTATTACTGAATATATTCCAACAACAGAAAAAGTGAATAAGCGCTTCCCTTTAATTCTCACTACTGGAAGAATTCTATCCCAGTACAATGTTGGAGCCCAAACCAGAAGAACAAACAACAGTAAATGGCATTCTGAGGATTTAATAGAAGTTCACCCGCATGATGCTGAAGAAAGAGGCATTAATGAGGGAGATTGGGTTGGAATTACAAGCCGAGCCGGTGAAACTGTTTTGAGATGCAAAGTGACGGAGCGTGTGCAACCTGGCGTAGTTTATACCACCTTCCATCACCCATTCTCTGGAGCTAATGTAATTACAACTGACAACTCAGACTGGGCAACAAACTGCCCTGAATTCAAAGTGACTGCTGTTCAATTAACAAAAGTTTCCCAGCTATCTTCCTGGCAAGAGAAATACAAATCCTTCAGTGAAGAACAAATATCCTTTGTAGATTCCAAGAAGGAAAAAGTGTAACTTTTGAATCAACAGAACCTATATTCTGAATATAAAGTTTCTGACTCAGATAATCTTGAACAAAGTAGAACCGATTTCTTATCAAATGAATTTCCAATAGCGATAAGTTTTAATGGCATTAGCCATGTTGTCATGATGGCTACCCCAATGGATTTGGAAGATTTTGTTATTGGTTTTTCATTTACTGAGGGAATAATTTCTTCTATTGATGAAGTATTTGATATTGAAATATCAAAAAATGATTATGGGATAGAAGTTGCAGTAGAAATTGCGCAAGAGCCATTTCAAAAATTAAAACATTTAAAAAGAAACTTATCTGGAAAAACAGGATGTGGTATTTGTGGTATTGAGAGTCTTGAGTATTTTACCAATAGACTAAAGTTAAAATATCCTGAAAAAATAGAATACCAGATTACAAGTGAGCAAATTACAGCAAGTTTAGATGCTTTTAAATCAAGCCAAAAAGGTCAAGTGAAAACAGGTTCTATTCATGCTGCCGCATTATTTGATTTAGATGGAAATCTTTTAAGTATTAGGGAAGATGTTGGTCGACATAATGCATTGGATAAATTGATTGGAAGAAAGTTAGTTGATAATTTAGACGGCTCTTTTATTGTATGCTCAAGCCGAGCAAGCTACGAAATGGTGCAAAAAGTTTTGGTTACAGATATTCCGATTTTGATTGCTATTTCAGCGCCTACATCGATGGCTATAAATTTAGCCTTGCAACATAATCTTACAGTAATTGGCTTTGCAAGAGATAAAAGATTCGTTGTATATAGCCACAAAAACAGAATAATCGAGTAGAATATCGCCCATGGAAGATCAACACATAGTCAACATGGCAAACCAAATTGCCAGTTTTTTTGAAGCCTATCCAGACCAAGCGGAGGCAATTGATGGAGTGTCTGGACATCTTAAAAAATTTTGGTCCCCAAAAATGAGAGTTAAATTAAAAGAAATTGCTGACCAGGGTAATATAGATAATATTCATCATTTAGTTTTAGATGCGATAAAACTAATTTAATTTTTTATTATATAAAATGTCTTCTTATCATTCGGCATTTTACCTTCCCATAAAATGCTACTTTTAAATTCTGTGTCATTAGATGCTGATCTAATGTCTTTGTGAGCTATTATATATTTGCAATTTTTATCATTTTTTCTAATATCAATTTGAGTAAAGTAGAAGATTAAATCAATGTAGCTATCATTCAAATTATTTGATGACATACATTCATTTTTTGCGATATCAATAGCAGTAATTTTTTTGAATATTTGGCCATAGTCTTTCCGATTTTCAATCATAGGAAACCATAGTAGAGTCGTAGTCACCCATGAAAGAGTAATGCCAAGGGCCCAATTAGTGACAGAGGATCGATTGGTGAGATTATTTTTCCAAAGTGAAAAAATCCATACTACAAGGAAAATTAAAGCTAGAAAAATTTGAAAAAAGTTCAGTTCAGGTGAGAAGTTTCCTGAAAGATAAACCATTCTTTCATGAATTTTATATGGAATACCAAAACTTAATGCAAACCAACCAATCCAGAGTATTAATGTTATTGCAGAAAAAATAAGGATCCCAAACCAATTTAAAGCCCCTGATGCTCCTCTTTGTAGAGTGTCAATAGATGTGCTTGCCATGATCGCTATAGCAGGCAATAAAATCATTAACTTAACTTGGCTAACTTGACTTTCGCATATTAAAAGCAAGAAAAACCAAGCAATAAAAATTAATGGCAAGTTTGTTCTTTTATATTTAAGAAAAGTCGATAGTTCATTAAATAATGTGAAAATAAATAATGGCACTGCCGGCCATGCAAACCAAAGCATATTTAAAAAATAGTATTTAATATTTTGAGTTGAAAAATTTATTGTTGGCGATAGAAAATTTTCTAAACTGCCAGGATGATACAAAGAGAGCAGGAACAACCAGATACCTATAAAAAATAGACTTGATAACAGACCCAACCCAGCAAAAATAATAGTTCTTTTATAATTCCAACTCGGAAGTGTTGCCAGTGTGGCAGTGACTCCAATTATTGGAATTAAATATATCAATCCCTTGGATAGCAAACCAATGATTAAAGAAACACCCAATAAAATAGAAGCCCGAAAAGGTCTTCTGTGCGAAAGAGAAAATGAATAGAGACTTATGCTTGCTGCAGTTAAGATCGCTATTTCATGAGTGAAAGTGTGAAGCGTAAAAAAAAGTCCAACAGATGATAAAAAGATAATATTACTTTGTCTTCCGTAACCAAAACCTCTTAACTCGCGATTAGTTAGGCCAATACTTATCATTGTTAAAGCAACCCAGAAAAGATTGCTCAAGCGTGCAGCATTGTGGGGCTCTAGAAAAAAAATAATTTTTGCAAAAATCGCTCCAAGAGTTTCATAGATATGACCATGATCAAAACCATTAATGCTAGCAAGATGAGGAGCTAAAATGTCACCATTAAAAAAAATATTAGTAAATATACTAAAAGAGTTTGTTTCTAATGGTCTCCATGGACTATGAGAAAATAGCCCAAAAACTAAGTATATTGTTGCAAAAATGACTAGAAAATTGATTTTGGCTTTTTCCCCAACTTTTTTCTTTGGGGTTTGCATGTTTCCTTGCCAGTCATGATCTAAAAAATATTTCATAAAATTAATATACAAAAAAAAAGGCAGCTTTGCTGCCTAATTTTTTTATAAAAATGAATTACATTCCATATTTTTGCTTAAACTTCTCAACGCGACCTGCTGTGTCAACAATTTTTTGTTTACCTGTGTAAAAGGGATGACATTGAGAGCAGACTTCAATATTTAAATCTTTACCCGCTGTTGACTTAGTCGTGAAGGAATTTCCACAACTGCAAGTAACATTTATCTCAGGATATTTTGGATGCGTATCTTTTTTCATAATAATTGGTCTAAATATAAATTAAGTTGCGTATTATCGTATTAATTTGCCAAAAAAGCAAGATTATCCACGCCTCATACTGTCAAAAAAGTTATCATTTGTCTTGGTTGATTTAATTTTATCCATAAGGAATTCCATAGCTTCAATATCATCCATAGGATAGAGCAGTTTTCTTAAGACCCAGATTTTCTGTAGCACATCTTGACTTATTAATAGCTCCTCACGTCTAGTACCAGACTTATTAACATTTATAGCTGGGTATAAGCGTTTTTCTGCCATTCTTCTATCCAGATGAATTTCCATATTACCAGTGCCTTTAAATTCTTCGTAAATGACGTCATCCATTTTTGAACCTGTATCAATTAAAGCTGTAGCCAAGATAGTTAATGAGCCACTTTCTTCAGTATTTCTGGCAGCACCAAAGAATCTTTTAGGTTTATGTAAAGCATTTGCATCTACACCGCCTGTTAAAACTTTTCCTGATGATGGAATAACTGTGTTATAGGCTCTGGCTAATCTAGTAATAGAGTCAAGCAAGATCACAACATCTTTTTTATGCTCAACCATTCTTTTTGCCTTTTCAATAACCATTTCAGCGACTTGAACATGCCGTGTAGCTGGTTCATCAAATGTTGAGGCAACCACCTCACCTTTAACGGATCGCGTCATTTCAGTGACCTCTTCTGGTCTTTCATCAATGAGCAAGACAATAAGCTCTGTTTCAGGATGGTTTGCGGTGATGGCATGAGCAATATTTTGCATCATGACTGTTTTACCACTTTTTGGACTCGCAACTATTAAGCCCCTTTGCCCTTTTCCAATAGGGGCAATCATATCAATTATTCTGCCTGTAATATTCTCTTCACTGGAAATATCTCTTTCGAGATTAAGTCTTTCAGTTGGAAATAAAGGAGTAAGGTTTTCAAAAAGAATTTTATTCTTTGTGTTTTCGGGCGGTTCTTCATTAACCTTTTCAACTTTAACTAATGCGAAATATCTTTCACTATCTTTGGGAGTTCTAATTTCTCCAGCCACTGTATCTCCAGTGTGAAGATTGAATCTTCTTATCTGCGATGGTGATACGTAAATATCGTCTGGGCCGGCAAGATATGATGTATCAGCTGATCTGAGAAAGCCAAATCCATCTGGCAAAACTTCTAGAGTACCTTGGCCGTATAAGGTCTCGCCATTTTTAGCTTTGTTTTTTAAAATTGCAAAGATTAGATCTTGCTTTCGCATACGACCTGCATTATCAACTTTACTTTCATTTGCTAGATCAATAAGGTTTGTTACTGGTAAATGTTTGAGATCTGAGATTTGCATAATTATATTGTCGAATCAATAAACGCAGATAGCTGAGATTTTGACATGGCTCCTACCTTAGTTGCTTCAATGGAACCAGATTTGAAAATCATTAACGTGGGAATTCCACGAACTCCGAATTTAGCTGGAGTACCTGGATTTTCATCAATATTAAGCTTAGCTACTTTAATTTTTCCAGAGTATTCATCAGCAATATCGTTCAAAATAGGCGCAATCATTTTACATGGACCACACCATTCTGCCCAGTAGTCAAGTAATACTGGTATCTCAGAACTTAGAACTTCTTGCTCAAATGTTGAATCAGTTACACTAATTATATTATCGCTCATGATTGTTTATTTTTTGTTGGATATTAATTTAAAGATGAAGTTGGGTAATACCGACTAGTTAATTAATTATAAAACTTTTCTAAAATAAATCAATTCTTTTTGTACTGATTGTCAATCTCGAAATAGGTTTTAACTTTCACAACACCTTTGCTTGTTTTTGCAATTTTTTCTGCCTCTTCAGCTTCTTTTGCAGACACGATGCCCATTAAATGAACAATTTGTCTTTCAGTGACTACTTTAATATGGACTGGAGAGAGGTTTGACTTTGTTTCTTCTTTAAAAAGCCTCGCCTTAACATTGGTTGTAATTCCATAGTCTTTCGTTTTCGATTTTATTTTTTCTTTTAGAGCAAGCGGTTTAGATACCAAGATTTCGTTATATATGGCCTTGACACCTTCTATGTTTGCAACAGTAGACTCTACCTTATCTTTTAATTCTTGAGATTCAGACTCACCTGTCATTAAAACATTTTGGTTGTAGCTTGTTACACTTACGCTAAAGTTGCCATCAATCTGTTGAAATTCATATGTTGCTTTGAATTCAATTGTTTGATCTTCAACTTGAACTCCAGTAGTTCTCCTATCTGCAATGGATGAGGGGATCGCGACTATTGCTGTTGGTGCACATGCCGATAAAGTAAAAAGTATAAGTAATGATGATAAAAATTTAATAGGCATTTGTTTAATAAAATTATTTCATTTTTTAAATTGTATACTAGAGTTATTAAAACAAGGTAAAAAAATGTCAACTAAACTATATATTGTTGCTACTCCAATTGGAAATTTAAAAGACATCACTTTAAGAGCTATAGAAACTCTTCAATTATGCAAAGTCATAGTTTGTGAGGACACAAGGGTTACAAAAAAATTATTGAATCACTTGAGTATTCAAAATAAAAAAATTTACACAATCCATCAACATAATGAAAAATCTTCTGCATTAAAAATTATTGACGAAGCTGCTCAAAAAGGCGAAGGAATTGCTTATCTGACAGACGCAGGCACGCCTTGTATTAGTGATCCAGGTATGTTCTTAGTGTCTCAAGCACGCTCTCTAAATATCAGAGTAGTACCAATACCTGGCGCTTCTGCTATTACTGCAGCATTTTCAGTATCCGGAATCGATGATGGAAGATTCAACTTCGTGGGGTTTTTACCGACCAAATTAATTGCCATTCAAGAAACTTTGAATCAAGTTAACCAACAACAAAAGCCAACCATATTCTATGAATCGCCAAAAAGAGTTTTAAGTTTTTTGGAGAATGTTGTTAATTTTATATCGCCATCAACCAAACTATTCATAGCGAGAGAGATGACAAAACTATTTGAGTCTTTTTACTCTGATTCTGCAGAAAATTTATTTCGTTACTTTATAGACACACCTGAAGAAATAAAGGGTGAATTTGTTATTATAGTTATCCCAAATAAAATTAAAGAGAAGTTAATATCTAATGAGGAAATTTCTCTCTTAAAAATATTGATGAAAGAATTACCATTAAAGAAAGCTGCTGCTATTGTTTCAGAGTTTTATAATGGTAATAAAAAGGATATTTACAATATAGGTATTGATCTAAAAAATGAGTGAATTGATTACAATTAAACTTCCGAATGATATGCATGTTCATTTTAGAGAGGGCAATTTATTAGATTTTGCAGTTAATGCTACTGCAGAACACTTTCATCATGCTGTGGCTATGCCTAACCTAAAAGATCCAGTTACAAACTATAAAAAAGCTTTAGAGTATTTTGACCAAATTGATTCAGTTTCAAGATATTCACACTTTAAACCTCTTGTAACTATGTATTTAACAGGAGATATTAAAGAAATTGATATAAGTGAGGGGGCGTTAGACCCAAGATTGATTGGCATAAAGCTTTATCCAGCTGGAGTAACAACAAACTCATCCAATGGTGTTGGTAATATTAAAGACTGTTATAAGATCTTTGAATGGATGGAGAAGTATGATTTGCCCTTATTGGTTCATGGGGAAGTGAATAATCCCGAAACAGATATATTCGATCGAGAAAAATTGTTCATCGATGAATTGATATCAATCACTCAGAATTTTCCTAAATTAAGAGTAATCTTTGAACATATTTCAACAAAAGATGCTGTTGACTTTGTTAAAAAATCTTCCGATTTAGTTGCAGCCACTATCACTCCTCAGCATATAATTCTGAATAGAAATGATTTATTATCAGGAGGATTAAAGCCTCATCATTATTGTTTGCCCGTAGTTAAAAGAGAAATCCATAGAAAAGCAATAGCCGAAGCCGCGTTTTCTGGTAATAAAAGTTTTTTTTTAGGGACGGATAGTGCGCCACATTATAAAAATCAAAAACAAAGCTCATGTGGCTGCGCAGGTATTTTTTCTGCATCAACGGCATTGGTTATTTATCTAGAAGCATTTGATAAAGCTGGGGCATTAGATAAATTTGAAGATTTTTCTGTGAACAATAGTACTAATTTTTATAACTTAGTAAAAACAGATAAAAAAATAACATTTAAAAAAGAGCAATTTGAAGTTCAGCCATCATATGCTGTTGGTGATCAAGAAATAATCCCATTTATGGCTAATCAAAAGATTTCATGGTCTGTAGCAAAGGAGTTATAATAATCCCAAGTTAGCCGGGCAGTCGCTATTTATAGAGGAAAGTCCGGGCTCCGAAGAGCATGGTGTTGGCTAACAGCCAACCATTGTGAAATGAGGAATAGGGCCACAGAGACGAGCGTATTTAGTTACGGTGAAACGCGGTAACCTCCACCAGGAGCAAGGCCAAATAGGATGACGATAGTATGGCTCGTACTGTCATCGGGTAGGCCGCTAGAGATGATGAGTAATCATTATTCAAGATGAATGACTGCACAAATACAGAACCCGGCTTATAGGCTAACTTATTGACTTCATTAAAAAAAGCGCTTGCAAAGCGCTTTTTTTTTGCCTATAGTGTACGTGAGGGGAAAAAGTGGTAATAAATGGGAAATAATTAACATTACTAAGGGTTGTTAGCTATTTCACATTCCCCTTAAACATTAGGGGATTTCAGATGTTCAGAGGTTCAAGCATTGTTGCTTTGGATGATAAATTTAGATTGGCCGTACCGAAAAAATTTCGGGACAAACTTTTTGAGCAAAATTCTTCTCTTGTCGTTACCGCTCATCCAGATAAATGTTTAGTCTTATATAACCTTCTCAGCTGGGTAGCAATAGAAAAAAAATTAATGTCCCTCTCAAGCTTTGATCCAAAAATTAGCACCCTTCAAAGACTCCTGGTTGGGTATGCGGATGAAGTTGATCCAGATAAAACAGGCAGAATTTTGTTATCAGCGTCCTTAAGAGAATTTGCAGGAATCCAGCAAGAAATAATCATATTAGGTCAAGGGTCTCATTTTGAAATATGGGACAAGAGCACTTGGTCCAAAAAAATTAACAGCACAGTAAAAAATTTAAATCTTGAAAACTTTCATGAACTTGAAGGATTTTCTTTATGAATAACTTTAGACATTTCCCAATAATGCGATATGAAGTAACCAAACATTTAATTATTGATAAAAATGGCAAATATTTGGATTGTACTTTTGGGCGTGGCGGCCATTCCAAAATCATATTAGACAGTTTAGAACAAAAGGGCGAATTAATCGCCATTGACAAAGATCATGAGGCAATTAATTCAGCTAAATCAATTCAGGATGAGCGTTTTGAAATTCATCATTCATCCATATTAAATTTTGCAAAATCTTTAAAAAAAAAAGTCTTGATGGGATATTTATGGATTTAGGTGTTTCATCACCCCAATTAGATGATGCATCAAGAGGTTTTAGTTTTATGCATAACGGCCCGCTTGACATGAGAATGGATCAATCACAAACACTTGATGCATGTGAGGTTGTAAATAAATATAACGAATCAGATTTAATAAAAATATTTAGAGACTATGGCGAAGAAAAGTTTGCTAAAAGAATAGCTTCTAATATTTGCAAGATTAGAAATGAAAAAAATATTACTTCAACTTTAGAGCTTGCAAATATAGTAAAAAAATCTGTGCCTTACACTAATTCCAGAAAACATCCAGCTACGAAAGTTTTTCAGGCATTACGAATTGAAGTAAATCAAGAATTAAATGAATTGAAAGAGGCACTCCCGTTGTTATTTGATGTACTAAAACCACAAGGAAGGCTTTTGGCTTTGACGTTTCATTCTTTAGAGGATCGCATAGTTAAAAATTTTATCAAAGAAATAACAAAACTAGCTCCTGACACAATTCCAAAATTTATACCAATCCGGAACACAGATCATCACGAGAAGACCAAAGCAAATGTTATTTGTAATTTGATTGCTTCAACTGAAGAGGTAGAAGCTAATCCCCGCTCAAGAAGTGCAAGGTTAAGGGGTGTGGAAAAAAAATGATCAAATTAAATTTATTGTTATTTGTAATTCTTATTATCTTTGCATTGCTAAAAGTTAATTCGGAACACTTGTATAGAAAAAATTTTTCTCAACTAGACTCCGAACAAAAGAGAGAAATTGAGTTAAAAGAAGAACAGACTAAGTTAGAGCTTGAAAATACCGATCAATCAGGCAGTAATCGTATAGAAGAATTTGCCAAAAATAAACTAAATATGATTGAACCGAATTCTAAGAATATTATTCAGCTGGAAAACAAATGAAACAATTTAGCCACCAGAGTGACATTTTTGAATTATCAAAAAATAGAAGGCGAGTAGTTCTATCTCTTATACTGTTGTTATTTTTAATGTTATTTTCAAGAGCACTTTATCTTCAACAAATAAAAAAAGATTTCTTACAAAATAAGGGTGATGGATTTATTGTAAAGAATGAAGTCTTGCAATCTTACCGTGGAAAAATATACGATCGAAATAATAATTTGTTGGCAGTAAGCAGCCCTACATTTGATATTGGACTTTCAATTTCACATAAATTGCCAAAAAAACATAATGATCAAATTGCAGACAATTTAACAAAAGAAAATATTAATGAAATTTCAAAAATATTAAAAACTGATGAAAAAATACTTTTAAACAAAATTAAAAACAAGAAAAAGGGATATATATATATTCAAAAAAGATCCTCACCAGAAACAGCAAAAAAATTAACTGCAATGAGAATTCCAGTTTTAAATTTTGAAAAAAAATATACCAGGTATTATCCAAACCGAGAGGCATCAGCACATGTTGTTGGAAAAACAGATCTGAATGGCATCGAGGGAACTGAGGGATTAGAAAGACAATGGGATTCCATCCTTAAAGGAGAAAAGGGTCATAAAAAGGTAGTTGTAGATGGGGTAAAAAGAGTAATTGATGATTTGAATGATTTTAAATTACCTAAAAATGGATCAGACATCTTAACTACTATTGACAATAGACTGCAACATATTGCATATGAAGCACTAAAAAAATATATCGGTAGGTATGAGGCTAATTCAGGATCAGCCATTTTAATAGATGCCAAAAATGGAGATATTTTAGTAATGACAAACTTTCCCTCTTACAACCCAAATGGTGTTGTTAAAAGTTACGACTCAATGCGAAATAGAGCAATAACAGATGTTTTTGAACCTGGATCAACTTTAAAACCAATTTCAGTAGCATACGCAATGGAAAAGAAAAAAATAAAGCATAATGAAATAATCGATACTAGAGATGGTTTTATTAGAGTTGGCGGTCGAGTTATAAAAGATGATCACCCTCAAGACCAGATGTCAGTAAAAGAAATAATTCAGAAGTCCTCGAATGTTGGGGCAACAAAGATTGGCCAAAGGTTAGAATCTAAAGATTTGTGGGGTTTGTATAATAAATTAGGTTTTGGTGCGAAGATTAATGTTGGAATGCCAGGAGAGTCAAATGGACGTTTATCTGAATATTCCAATTGGAAAGAGATTGATCATGCCACCTTAACTTATGGGTATGGTGTAAATATGAACTTATTACAACTAGTCAAGGCATATACAGTTTTTGCAAATGATGGTTTGATGATAAAACCAAAGCTTTATAAAAATGATAACTTTGTTGAGACAGAGAGAGTATTAAGTTCATCAACAAGTAAAATAATGAAGGATTTTATGAAGTCAGTTGTTGAAGAAGAAGAGGGAACTGGAACTAAAGCAAGAATACCTGGTTATACAGTAGCTGGAAAAACTGGAACAGCAAGAAAATATCATAATGGGGAATATTCAAAAGATTATTTTGCCTCATTCATTGGAATGTCACCAAGTAGCGATCCTAAATTCATTGCTGCAGTGATTGTGGATACATCTACAAAAAAAAGTTTTTATGGAGGCGCTGTTGCAGGACCTATATTTAAGGATGTGATGAAAAATGCACTCAAACTTTACGATGTACCTTATGATAAAGAGTTAAATGAAAATCTAATGAATAAAATGGTGAAACCACAAACTGGTGATGCAAAATTATAGATCTCTCCCAAGTCCTAAAAAAATCACAAACAATAGTATTCATGTCAAAAGAGGGTATGTCTTTTGTGCTTATCCGGGAAAAATCAGTGATGGTCGTAATTTTATAGATCATGCAATTAGTAATGGGGCATCATTCATTATGTATGAGGAGGCTAATTTTGATGCAAGTACTTATCTAAAAAAATACCCAAAAATAAAATTTTTAGGGGTTCGCGATCTTGCCTGGAAACAAAAAAAGGTATTGGATAGGGTGTATGGTAATCTAAATAGGCATATCAAACTTTATGGCGTAACCGGAACAAATGGTAAAACATCAACCGCTTTTTGGTTAAACCATCTATTAAGTAAACTTGAAAAACCATCAAAATTGATCGGCACGATCTCTAAAGATAAAGTCGTAATCAATACCACCCCTGACCTTTTTGTTTTATACAGTCTTTTTAACAAAGGGATACAAAAAAATATTAAAAATTTTGTATTAGAGGTTTCTTCGCATGGGGTTGATCAAGGGAGAATTCATGAGCTAAATTTTGAATATGGAATCTTTACAAATTTAAGCCGTGACCATTTGGACTATCACAAAACAATGAATAATTATTTTCTATCCAAAGAAAGGTTTTTCATAGAAAACGTAAAAAAAGAATCTGTAATAAATATTGATAATTCTTATGGCATGAGACTGGCAAATAATTTGATAAAACTTAACAAAAAAATTTTTACATTTGGGTTTAGTAAAGAAGCTAACGTAAAAATTATTAACATTAAGCAACAATTTTTGACTAATAAATATTCGGAGTTTAGTTTACAAATAGCCAATAAAATTCATACTTTTAAAACCAATGTAATCGGAGAATTTAATTTATATAATTTAATAAGTGCAATTTGTATTTGTTATTTAAAAAAAATAGACATACATAAAGTTACGGAAGTAATTAAAAGACTTCCCGTTCCTGATGGGCGAATGAACGTAATTAATAAAACTATTAATAACATACAAAAGAAAGTAATCATAGATTATGCACACACACCAGATGGGCTAAAAAAACTTCTTCAAACAATAAAAAAAATATATCAAGGCAAAATATTGCTTGTGTTTGGCTGTGGGGGAGATCGAGATAAGGGAAAAAGAAAATTGATGGGAAATGTAGCAAATCATTACGCTGATTTTGTTTGCATCACAAATGACAATCCTAGAAATGAGAATCCTAATCAAATTGCAGATCAAATATGTGAAGGTGTTTCATGTTTAAAAAAAATTATCTTAGATCGAAAAAAAGCAATTGAATATGCCATCAAAAAAACCAACTACCCGATCGTAGTCATTGCTGGCAAGGGTCATGAAAAATACCAAATTATTAAAAACAAAAAAATTGATTTTTCTGATAAAAAAGTAGTAATGGATATAAATTAAAATAATCATGAAGCTCCATATAAGAGACATTAAGCACCTATTTATTAAATCAAATGATCTTGCTGATGATTTGTTGTTTGATTCATCAGATGTCAATACAGACTCGAGGACTTTTAAAGATAATGAAATTTTTTTAGCACTAGAAGGAGATAAATTTGATGGAAGTAATTTTATTGATGATGTATTAAAACAAAAGCCATTGTTTTTTATTACAAATAAAGAACAAAAATATAATGCAAGGTATGCAGTTGTTGAATCAGGTAAAAAATTTCTAATTGAATTATCGAAATTAATTCTTAAAAAATTATCCCTAACAAAAGTGGCTATCACAGGCAGCAATGGTAAAACAACCACTAAAGATTTAATTGTCCATTTTTTAAAAAATAAATTCAACGATGATGCTGTTTTGTTTACAAAAGGCAATTACAACAACGAAATTGGGTTGCCATTATCTATTTTACAGTCTCAAGGTGTTGAAAAATTTGCTGTATTTGAAATAGGAACAAATCATCCTGGTGAGATTATTCATTTAGCTGATATTATTCGTCCAAATATTTCAATCATTACGAATATTGGTGATGCGCATATAGGAAATTTTGGTTCAAAAGAAAAAATTGCAGAAGAAAAAAAACAAATCTTTAATTTCTTAAAGACTAATGAACTAAAAATTTTAAATAAAGATGATGAATATTTTCAGATCTTAAATCAATCTCCTGGAAAAACATTCTGTATTTCAAATAACAATGATGACTCAGATGTATTAAGTTTTAAGAGCTGCGAACTTAATATGATCGAATTAACACACAAATTTCAATCAATAAAAATCAAATTCCAATTAACTGGACAACATAATCTTCAAAACTTTGCCATTGCATGCGCTGCTTTGATAAACATTGGAATAGATTTTCAAGAATTAGAAAAATATTTTGGTAACCTTGAGTCTACTAACGGTAGATTTAAAAAATATATTTTTAAAGATAACATTGAGTTAATCGATGATAGTTATAATTCAAATCCATCCTCATTAATATCTGCAATTGATCATTTAAATCAATCAGAAAAGAACAAGATATTGATCATCGGTGATATGGGAGAATTAGGTCAATTAACAGATCAATATCATCTTCAAATAATTGAAGAAATATTAAAAACTAAGATTAATATTGTTTTAACTATGGGAAAGGCATTTAAGGCTGCTATCAAAAAAAATAATGAAAATTTAATTTTAAATTTTTCGACATATGAAGATTTGTTAGATAAAGCCCTTCCTGCAATAAAAAAAGATACAATAATCTTGGTAAAAGCATCAAGATTTATGGGATTTGAAAATATTGTTTCTCAACTAAAAGGGCGGCTTCAATGATATTAGAATTACTAAGATATCTGCAATTAGATCTTAATTTTTTAAATGTTTTTAATTACATTACATTTAGAGCTGTTTTAACCATTATTACCGCACTTGGGTTTTCTCTATTTTTTGGATCTTTATTTATAAAAATCATGGGCGAATATAGTCTTTCTCAGTACGTAAGACAATATGGTCCAGATCATCAAAAAAAGATGGGCACTCCGACAATGGGAGGTTTATTAATAATAATATCGATTGTTGCATCAGTTCTTTTGTGGGGAGACTTAAAAAATTCTTATTTATGGCAATTGCTCTTTATCTTGATAGGATTTGGTTTAATTGGCTTCTTAGATGATTTAAAAAAAATAAAAGAAAAGAACTCTGAGGGCTTGTCGGCAGGAGTTAAATATATATCTCAATCAGCCATTGCGCTTGTAGCTATTTATTTTCTATTAAAACATAACAGTCATTCGGATGAAATGAATTTACTCATACCTTACATCAAGTCTACCTATTTATATATTGGCACTATCGGATTTGTTATCTTGTCTTATTTAGTTATTGTAGGAAGCAGTAATGCAGTTAATTTAACAGATGGATTAGATGGCTTAGCAATTATGCCTACAGTCATGATTGCATCAGCATTAGCTGTTTTTGCCTACGTTACTGGAAATCAAATTTTTGCAAACTACCTTCAATTACCCTTTCTTAATGGAGTTGGGGAAATTACTATATTTTGTGCAGCAATTGCAGGTGCAGGTTTGGGTTTTCTTTGGTTTAATGCCTATCCTGCAGAAGTTTTTATGGGTGATATTGGTTCATTATCACTAGGTGCTGTTCTTGGAGCAATTGCAATTATGGTAAAACAAGAATTAGTATTATTTATTATGGGCGGTGTTTTTGTGATGGAAACACTCTCAGTAGCAAGCCAGGTTCTATATTTTAGATACACAAAGAATAAATATGGCACAGGTAAAAGAATATTTTTAATGGCACCGGTGCATCATCATTATGAAAAAAAAGGATGGAATGAGAATCAGGTGGTAATAAGATTTTGGATTATTACCATGGTGCTCGTTTTAATTGGATTAGCTAGTTTAAAAATTCGCTAATGAATTTTCAAAAAAAAACGATTGTTTATGGTTTCGGCATTACTGGCCAATCAATCATTTCTTATTTATTAAAAAAAAATAATAAGCTGATAGTAATAGACAATAAAAAATTATCAGAAGACCAGAAAAGTTTCTTTAAAAATAATAATATTGAATACAGTGAAAATGAAAATGAGATTAACGACCTATCAATTATCGAGCAGTGCTTTGTTAGTCCCGGAGTGGATTTAAGAAAATCATTTTTTCAAGAATGTATAAAAAAAAAGATCCCTATTCGTAATGATACTTTTTTCTTAAATCAAATTGACAGGAAGAAAACTAAATTAATTGGAATAACTGGCACAAATGGAAAAACTACATTCTGCTCATTGCTTGCATCGATCTTATCATTCAATGATTTAAAATCGATAGCTGTTGGCAATATCGGTATACCAATTTTAAATATATTAACGACTCAAAATAAGTTTGATTATATTGTTGTAGAGCTATCAAGCTATCAGATTGAAGTATTAGATAAGATGACAGTTTTTGATTACGGTGTCATTCTTAATATAGAGCCTGATCATTTGGACAGATATGATTCATTTATAGATTATAAAAATGCTAAGTTAAAGTTAGCCAATCATTCCAAAACTATTCTTCATGACAAAGAATCTGCAGTTGTAAATGATCATGCTAATGCTTTTCCCATAGACCCAAAAGATTTTCACATTGAAGAAATAAAAACTGATTTTTTTACGTTTAAAAAACAAAATAAAATTTACAGGATTGACACCCCATATTTGAAAGGTGTTCATAATGTGAAAAATATTATGTATTTGTTGAAACTACTAGAAATTATGAATTGCAACATTTCATTTGAAAAGGTAAGGAATTTTTTCAGAAATCAAAAAGGAATACCACACCGTTTTGAATATCTTTCAATAGATAATAATTATATTTTTATTAATGATTCAAAAGCAACCAATCTGGCTTCTACCAAATCGGCATTAAATTCATTAAATGGAAAAATTCATTTGCTATTTGGAGGTGACTTAAAGAATCAGCCGCTGGATGGAATAGAAAATTTTTTTAATGAAAAATTGATATCTTTAAATTTATATGGAAAAGATGCTGTGATTATCAAAGACTACCTTTTGAATAAAAAAATAAAATTTGATATGAAGTGTTTTGTTTCGTTAGAGGCTATTCTAGAGTCAATCAAGAAAATAGTTAAAAAAGATGAAATAATTCTCTTATCACCAGGTTGTGCAAGTCAAGATATGTTTATGAATTATCAAGATAGGGGCAATCAATTTGTTGAAGTATGTAAAAAAATTTTTAAATGCAGTTAAGAAATAATTTTAATCAGCCTAATTATGACCCGCTGTTACTGTGGATAATTTTGATTTTATCTGGGGTTGGTTTAGTTATGGTTTATTCTGCTTCAGTTGATGCAGCAGCCTTAAAACAGATTTCTAATTATCAAAATTACTATTATTTGCTAAGGCATTTTATATATCTCATCATATCTTTGTTTTGTGGATTTATTGCATTCCTAATTCCAATAAGTTTCTGGCAAAAATTTGCTCCTTCATTTTTTATCCTAGGATTAATATTGTTGATAGCTGTTCTTATACCAGGAATTGGAAAAATAGTTAACGGCAGTCAACGATGGATACCGTTGGGCTTTATGAATTTTCAACCATCTGAAATAGTAAAATTATTTACCATAATATATGCTGCAGATTATGTCTTAAGAAAATCTCGTCAAATTGGAACATTTACAAAAGGTTTTTTACCTATCTCTTTAGCGATTGCAATCATTGGTACATTATTAATCAATCAACCAGACTTTGGTGCATTAGTTGTGGTTGTATGTATTTCTTTAGGAATTTTATTTCTGGGTGGAATATCATTAAAAATAATACTTGGTCTTACACTTTCAGTCCCAATAGGTGTATATGCATTATTAAAAATTGCACCCTATCGAATGGATCGAATAACTGGATTTTTAGCACCTTTTGAAGACCTATATGGAAAAGGATGGCAGTTATCTCATTCATTAATCGCTATTGGGCGCGGTGATTTTTTTGGGGTTGGTTTAGGTGAGAGTATTCAAAAACTACAATATCTACCCGAGGCCCATACAGACTTCGTTTTAGCAATACTTTCTGAAGAGTTAGGATTGTTTGGCTTTACCTTAATTATTTGCTTGTATATTTTGATGATAATTAGAATTTTTGGAATAAGTAAAATATCCACCCAATTAAGAAATAACTTTTCTGCTCTTTTGGCGCAGGGAATTGCTATATGGTTTGGCACACAAGCAATTATTAATATTGGTGTTAATGTTGGATTTTTCCCAACCAAGGGACTTACTTTACCCTTTGTATCATACGGAGGTAGCGCATTGTTAGTAACATTTATTGCGAGTGGTATTTTGATGAGAATTGATTATGAAAATAAAATCAAAGCAAAAAGAAACTAATACTAAATCGATTCTAATTGCTGCCGCAGGTACCGGTGGGCATATCATGCCTGCAATGGCAGTTGCTGATAAATTAATCAATAAAAAATTTAATTTATTTTGGGCTGGAACGCCTAATGGCATGGAAAATAGAATTGTTGATAAAAAAAAGATATTTTTTATTTCCCTTGCTATCGGTGGATTTCGTGGAAAGAAGATTAGTTCATTAATTAGCTATCCATTCAAATTTGCATTATGTCTTATGAAGGTAATGTGGTTGATTCAGAAATACAAAATATCTCGAGTACTTGTCTTCGGTGGGTATATTTCACTCCCAGTGGGTTTTGCAGCAAAACTGATGAGAAAAAAATTATTTATTCATGAGCAGAATACGATCATGGGGACAAGTAATAAATTACTAGCTCCCTTTGCAGAAAAAATTTTTTCTGCTTTTCCATTAAAAATTAATCAATCTTTTAAGGTATGTGGAAACCCTATTAGAGGAAAAATAGCCAATATTAACAAAACAATTAATAAGGGTAAAAATAAAATTAATATTTTGATCTTAGGTGGAAGTTTGGGCGCTCAAGTTATCAATGAAAAAATACCAATTATTTTAAATAAGTTAAAAAAATACGATGTTGTGCATCAATGCGGCAAAGGAAAAAAATCAACTCTAAAAAAACTCTATGATAAAAAAATTAATGTCATAGAATTTATCAATGACATTGAAAAATATTATAAATGGGCTGATTTAGTTATTGCTAGATCTGGTGCAATGACAGTTGCTGAATTAGAACAAGTTGGCTTGCCTGCTATTTTTATCCCATTCCCATTTGCAATTGATAACCATCAGCAAAAGAATGCAGAGTACTGTGTTGATAAAGGGGGGGCTCTAATATGTAAACAAGACAAGATTGATTCACAGTTGGAGAGTATGCTAAATAAAATTTCATTAAATGAATGTATGAAAATGTCCAAAGCTATGAGGTCTTTAAGACATAAAAATGCTGTGGAAGAAATTTACAATAAAATAAAATAATATGGAAAATAAAATCAAATATATTCATTTTATTGGTATCGGCGGCTCAGGTATGTCAGGTATCGCTGAAATTATGCACAATATGAATTTTGTTGTTTCTGGATCAGACCCTAATCAATCCTCGGTAATTGATCATTTAAGAAAAAGAGGAATTCCAATTTTTTCAAAACATGAAGAAAAAAATATTCAAAAAGCGGATGTGGTTGTTACATCGACAGCGATACCAAAAAATAACCCTGAAATAGTTGCAGCTAAAAACCAAAATATTCCCATAATTCCGAGGGCAGAAATGCTCTCAGAGTTGATGCGTTTTAAAGAGGGTATTGCTATCGCTGGAACTCATGGAAAAACATCGACCACAAGCATTCTTGCGACAATTATGAATGATGCAGGTTTAGATCCAACCTATGTGATTGGTGGTAGAATTAATTCGCTCAGACAAAGCGCAAGACTTGGTAAAAGTAAGCATATGATTGTAGAAGCAGATGAGTCGGACGCATCATTTTTACATTTAAACCCAAGCAATGTGTTGGTGACAAATATTGATTATGATCATATGGAAACATATGGTCATGATGAAGAAAGACTGAAACAAACATTTGTTGATTTTATCCACCAAATACCTTTTTATAATGAAGTTTTTTTGTGCATTGATGACAAAAATATCAAATCAATACAAAAATTAATTGCTAGACCAATTATTACTTATGGATTTTCAAAAAAAGCTGACTATTATCCTGATAGGGTTGTAATAAAAAAAAATAAATCTTCATTTAGAGTAAATTCAATTTCAAAAAAAATTAGATCATTTTCAGTTGAAATTGATATGCCTGGTAGGCATTACATTTTAAATACATTAGGTGCTATTGCCATAGCCTTATCCCTTAACATAAAACCTCAAATTATTAGTAAAGCTCTAAAAAAATTTAAAGGGGTTTCTAGGCGATTTGATTTATATGAAGAATTTAAATTAGGAGAAAAAAATATTCACTTGATAGATGATTACGGTCATCATCCAACAGAAATAAAAGCTGTCTTAGATTCAATTAAGAAAGGATTTCCTGGAAAAAAAATAAATTTAGTTTTTCAACCTCACAGATATTCAAGAACTAAAGATTTGTTCGAACAGTTTGTTCAAATTTTAGCAATGGCGGACAGATTATTTTTATTTGAAATTTATGCGGCAGGTGAGCAAGCGATTAAAGGAATAAACAGCCACGAATTAATAAAAAATATTAAAAAAGAGAAGTATATACTTGATGATATGGCTAAAGCTCGATTATTGATTGAGGATAAGATTAAGGACGATGAAATTCTTCTGGTGATGGGTGCTGGTTCGGTTGGAAATTGGGTAAAACATCAACTTTTGGGTGACATCGGTGGATAAAGATGTAATTTATAGCGATGTGTCTATGAAAAAATATAATTCATGGCATGTAGGCGGTCTTGCTGAAAATTATGTTGAAGTAAGCTCTGAGGCGGCGTTACAAAAAATATTTTCAATAAATAAAGTTAAAAAACCTATCACAGTCATCGGCGTTGGTTCCAACTTGCTTATTCGTGATGGTGGAATAAAAGGGACCGTAA
Organism: beta proteobacterium KB13; assembly: GCA_000156155.1. Classification (GTDB taxonomy): domain Bacteria; phylum Pseudomonadota; class Gammaproteobacteria; order Burkholderiales; family Methylophilaceae; genus BACL14. The sequence continues at coordinate 184,088 of DS995299.1, forward strand.
TTAATTTATCTCGAGGATTGAAAAGTATTTTCTTAGATCAACATTTGATCTTTGCAGAATGCGGGATCTCATGCTCATCATTGGCAAGATTCTCAGCAAAAAATAGCAAAAAAAATTGTGCATTTTTGGCTGGAATCCCCGGGTCTGTCGGCGGCGCACTTGCTATGAATGCCGGTTGCTATGGTGGTGAAATTTGGCAATTTGTTTCAAAGGTTAAAATTATGAATCATGAAGGTGACATTCATATAAAAGATAAACAATCTTTTGAAATTGGATATAGAAGTGTAAAAAAGAAAGAAGATGAAATATTTATTGGCGCATGGTTTGATTTTCCATCAAAAGAAAATGATGATGAAAACGAAGAGCAGAAAATTGATGATTTACTTAAATTAAGAAGGAGTAGCCAGCCTCTAAATTGGCCAACTGCTGGCTCAACATTCAGGAATCCAGAAAAAAATTTTGCTGCTAAATTAATTGAAGAAGTGGGATTAAAAGGTTACCAAATTGGAGATGCAAGAATATCCAATAAACATGCAAACTTTATTGAAAATATTGGAGACGCCACTGCTAAAGATATAGAGCAATTAATTTATCTTACCCAAGAAAAAGTAGAGGAATTAAAAAAAATTCGTTTGCAATTAGAAGTAAAGATTATTGGAGAAAATGTTGATTAAAAAAATTGCATTATTAAGTGGGGGTGATTCAGAAGAAAGAGATATTTCGATTAAAAGTGGATTGGCTGTATACCAAGCCCTAAAAAATTTAAATTATGAAGTATCTTTAATTGATCCTATAAATACAGATCTATGTTCATTAGTTAATTATGATGCCGCTTTTATTTGCCTGCATGGTAAAAATGGAGAAGATGGGAAAATACAATCTTTACTTGAGTTATTAAAAGTTCCCTTCACTGGATCGGCATCAACAGCGTCAATGCTTGCTATGAACAAGTATTACTCAAAGTTAGTTTGGAATAACCATGCATTAATAACTCCGAAATTTCTCATACTAAATAAAACCAATCTAGATTATAAAAAAATAATTACACATCTGAGTGATCCATTTATTGTTAAACCATCATCTTCAGGTTCATCTTTTGGAATTAATTTAGTAAAAAATAAGGATGATTTAATTTTAGCTTTTACCGATGCATCCAAATATGACCCAACAGTCATAGCCGAAGAATTTATCGAAGGTAGAGAATTTACGGTATCAATTTTAGGTAATAAATCACTCGGTGTTTTAGAGATTACTACTAAGAATGAATTCTATGATTACAATGCAAAATATGTTTCAAATGAAACTATATTTTCCAAACCAACAGATCTAAATCCAGAAGTATTAGAAAAAATGGAAAATATTGCTTTATCCGCATTTATATCAATTGGATGTAGCGGTTGGGGAAGAGTAGATTTCATGATGGACAAGAAATTTAATTTTTATCTGATAGAGGTGAATACTGTTCCTGGAATGACTGATCATAGTTTGTTTCCTTTGGCCGCTAGAAATGCAGGATTAAATTTTGAGCAAACAGTTCAGCACATCGTTGATTTGATCGAATAATACATTGGAAAAAATACTATATAAGTTTCTCTTCAGGCTTTGTTTAATTGGCATTCTAATTTTAGTTGTAAAATTAGCAACACCATTCACATTTGACAAATGGTTCCCTATCGATGAGATTGTCCTCAGTGGCGAATATAAATACCTAGAAAGAGAGCAGGTTCAAATGGTCGCTAATAATTACCTGGAAGGAAACTTTTTTTCATTAAATATTCATAAATTAAGAGAGGGGATGAAAAAGCTTCCATGGATAAAGGATGTGGACATATATCGAAAATGGCCAAATAGAATTACAATGTTAATAACACAACACCAACCTGTAGCTCGATATGGAATGCAGGGTTTGATTAATGAGGAGGGCGAATTTTTTGGAGCAGCCTATGAGGATTACTTACCAATAATATATGGTCCAAAAGAGAAATTACCCTACATAACATCTAAATTTTTTATTTTTAATGAAATTTTGCATGTTGAATTTATTAAAATTCACAAAATTACATACACCAGAAAAGATGATTGGGTAATAAACACTTCCGACGGCATGATAATTAAATTAAATGATGATAAATCCGCTGAGGTCTTAAAAAGATTTGTTGATAATTTTCAAATTGTTCTTAAGAGTATGAATAAGCGTATAACTAGTGTTGATCTTAGATACAGAGATGGATTTGCTGTATCTTCAGATACAATAAAAAAAATTAACCATAAATTATGATCAAACAAAAAGAAGAAAAAAATTTAATTGTAGGTCTTGATATCGGAACATCAAAAATAGTAACCATTGTTTCTGAAATTAAAAATGATGGAGAAATACAAATTCTTGGTATTGGCCAACATGTATCACGAGGTTTAAAAAAAGGAGTAGTGGTAAATATTGAATCAACAATGCAAGCCATTCAAAGATCTTTAGAAGAAGCTGAGCTCATGGCTGACTGTAAGATTAAAGAGGTCTACACAGGAATTGCAGGAAGTCATATTAGAAGCATTAATTCAACCGGCATGGTTAAAATACGTGATCTTGAAGTTGATAATTCTGATGTAGAAAGGGTGATAGAAACAGCTCAAGCAATTACACTCCCCCCCGATCAGCAAGTCCTTCATACACTAGTACAAGAATATATCATTGATGATCAATATGACATCAGAGAGCCGCGGGGAATGAGCGGCATGAGGCTTGAAGTGAAAGTCCATATTGTTTCTGGTGCAATCGCAGCAGCTCAAAATATTGTGAAATGTATTAAAAGATCTGGTTTGGATGTAATGGAATTGATACTTCAGCCCCTGGCATCAGCCGATGCGGTTTTAACTAATGATGAAAAAGAATTGGGCGTATGCCTGATTGATATTGGCGGTGGCACAACAGATATTATTGTGTACAAGGATGGATCTGTTAAACATACCGCTGTTATCCCCATAGCTGGAGATCAAATAACTAACGATATATCGGTTGCTTTCAGAACTCCACAACAATCGGCTGAAGAGATCAAAATTAATTATGGCTGCTGTGATTCAGAAAAAGCCAGCCCTAAAGAAATGATTGACGTCCCTCTCGTTGATGGTCGAGCCCCGAAAAAAATAACAATTAAAGATTTATCTGAGATTATTGAGCCCAGGGTAAATGAACTTTTTGAGCTTGTGACTAATGAATTAATTCGTTCTAAATTAAACAATAAGATTGCTTCTGGCATTGTAATAACAGGAGGTTCTTCTCTCATGAATAATATTACTGATGTAGCCGAGAAAAACTTTAAGCAATCAGTTAGAATAGGGTATCCACAGGGAATAAGTGGTTTAAAACAAATTATTGAAAATCCGAGATATGCAACAGGAATTGGACTTATAAAAAGGGGTAAAATGGATTTTGATAATGATAAAAAAAGAAAAATTGAGGGTAATTCTTTAGTACAAATTTTTGAAAAAATGAAATTATGGTTTCAAGGAAACTTTTAAATAATGTTTGAAGTTATTGATAATAAAAAACAAGAGGCATTGATCAAGGTTGTTGGCGTTGGCGGATGTGGTAATAATGCCGTGGATTACATGATTGAAAGAAATATTCATGGAGTAGATTTTATATCTGTGAATACAGATTTGCAGTCTTTAAAAAAATCCCAAGCAAACAACATTGTGCAAATTGGATTGCATCTCACAAAAGGTTTGGGTTCCGGGGCCAGGCCAGACTCTGGAAAACAAGCAGCAATTGAAGATAAAGAAAAATTAAAAGATGCAATTAAAGATGCAGATATGCTTTTTATAACCGCGGGCATGGGTGGAGGCACTGGAACTGGTGCAGCTCCAGTGATTGCTGAAATTGCAAAAGAATTAGGTATTTTGACAGTTGCTGTTGTTACTAAACCATTTAGTTTTGAAGGCAAAAGAAATCAAATTGCTGAAGAAGGTTTGAAAGAGCTAAGAAACTATGTGGACTCGTTGATAGTAATTCCTAACGAAAAGTTAATGAATGTACTAGGAGCCGATGTTACCTTTATTAATGCGTTTTCAGCAGCAAATGAAGTTCTTTATAACTCAGTCTCTGGTATTTCCGACATAATAAATCACACTGGATTAATCAATGTTGATTTTTCTGATGTGAAAACAGTGATGGCTGAAATGGGTTCAGCAATCATAGGTTCAGGTGTATTTGAAGGAGACAACAGAGCAGTGAAAGCAGCTCAGTTAGCAATTAACAGTCCTTTGCTAGAGAATATTGAATTAAAAAATGCGAAGGGAATTCTTGTCAATATTTCAGCAAGCAGTTCATTTAAAATGAAAGAATACATTGATGTGATGAATGAGGTTAAAAGTATCACTGCAAATGATGCTACTGTCATTGTTGGTAATGTTATTGATGATGAACTTGAGAATAAAATAAAAGTGACTATTGTTGCAACTGGTCTCGACGATAACTATATTTCAGAAATAAAAGACCAACCACCCTTATCAGATGATGAAGTTATCGATCATGATCGATCATTTGATGATGCAAATACTGCTAATGTGATTGAAAAACCTGCAAGTAATGAGTCTGATTTTTCAAATGTTTTTTTTGATGGAGGAGATGAGTCTAGTTTGGTTGATAATGGATCTGTTTCAGAAGACGAGTACGACATTCCATCATTTTTACGAAGAAATAAATGATTTTTCAAAAAACAATTTCGAAAAAAGTATCTATTCAAGGTGTTGGCCTACACTCTGGAGACACTGTTAATCTATCTCTATTGCCAGCAAAACCTGACAGCGGAATAACGTTTGTAAGAAAAGATTTAAATTCTAATAATACGATTAAGGTAGATCCATATTTGGTGTCTGATACTAGGCTGTGTTCAACACTTGAAAAAGAATCAGCAAAGGTAATGACGGTGGAGCACCTCATGTCAGCTTTATATGCTTATTCAATTGACAACATTATCATTGAAATATCTGGCATTGAAGTACCTATTTTAGACGGTAGCTCAAATCCATTTATTTATCTAATCCAATCTGGTGAACCAATTAACCAAGAAAGAGAAAAGAAATTCATTAAGGTCAAAAAAGCTCTTAAATATGAAATTGACGGTAAATTTGCAATGTTGGAACCCTATGATGGTTTTAAGATTGATTTTTCAATTGATTTTCCTCACCCTGTGTTTGCTGATCGAAATAATTCAATATCTATTGATTATTACAACGACTCCTATGTGGATGAAATTGCGCGTGCTAGAACTTTTGGTTTTATGCAGGAGGTTGAATATTTAAGATCTAATGGCTTAGCCAAAGGTGGTTCTTTGGATAATGCTATTGTGATGGATGAGTATAAAATCATAAATAACGACCGATTAAGGTATGAAGACGAGTTTGTCAGACACAAAGTGCTTGATGCGTTTGGTGATTTATATTTAACAGGTCATGCACTTCTTGGAAAGTTTACTGCATTCAAGTCAGGCCATGAAATAAATAACCAACTTTTGAGATTGCTGATGAAAGATAAAGATTCCTATGATTTAGTTTCATTGACAGAATCAGATAGAGTTTATCAACAAATTATTAATCATAATGAACAGCTCGAATTAATTCAAAATGAGGCAGCTCTAGCATGATTTTTAGGACAGTTGCTTTTTTATTAGCATTGCTATTGATTGTCTTGTTAGTTTTATATGTAGTAACAAAAAATAAAAATTATCTAGAGTTAGTTAAAAAAATTACTAGATATACGATAACAGCTTTTTTAATTGTCGTTGTTATTTATATTTTTATGCGAATAACGCATCTTTGACATGAGCAAGATAGTAATTTTTGGAGGCTCTGGGTTTATAGGTTCTGAGCTGATAATCAAATTAGCAAACTATAAAAATTTTCAAATTGATGTCATCACTAGAAACAAAAAAAACATCCACCCCTTAAAAGTACTTCCTAATGTTCGTTTTCACGAGATAAATTCTTTTAATTACGCAGCGATTGAGAAATATATCAGGGGATCAGAAATTGTCATAAATTTAATGGGAATTTTACATGAGGATAAAAAAAATCTATTTAAAACAATTCATACAATCTATCCAAAAATAATTCAAAATCTGTGCATTAAAAATAAAGTTAAAAAATTTATTCACATGAGTGCTTTAAGATCTGAAACAAATGCAAGTAATTATTTAGAGTCAAAACATATGGGGGAAAAACAACTTCTCCAAAAAAAACACCAATTAAAAACTTTTATTCTTAAGCCATCAATTATTTTTGGGACAGATGATAATTTTATTAATATGTTTTTTAAGGTAATGAAAATCAGTCCAATCATGGCAGTAATTTCACCTAATTCCTTATTTCAGCCAATATCAGTCAAGGACTTGGTATTAATAATTACTGCTTTAATACAAAATAATTCCTTTAAAAGTCGTACTTTTGAACTAGGCGGTCCGAAAACTTATTCGTTTATTGATATCTTAAAAGCTATTAAAAAAATAAAAAAATTAAGATGTATTTTACTGAGCTTGCCTAAGGTGTTCGACAAAATATTGGTTGCAGTGCTGGAATTAAGCCCTAGGAAAATTATCACAAGAGATAATTTGAAATCATTGCAAGTGGATAATGTATGTGAAATTAATCATTCTTATGAGTTTCTTTCAGAATTAAATGAATTAGAGACACATATTAACAAGTTATGAAAATTTATTTAGTGGGCGGGGCAGTTCGTGACGAAATATTAAATCAGCCTTATACGGAAAAAGATTACGTTGTGGTTGGGTCAACTCCGGAGGAGATGATTGAGAAAAAATTTAAACCTGTTGGTAAAAGTTTTCCCGTTTTTTTACATCCTGATACTCACGAGGAATATGCATTAGCTAGGACAGAAAAAAAGAATGGAGTTGGATATAAAGATTTTATTTTTTATACCAGCCCAACTATTTCATTAGAAGAAGACTTGGTCCGAAGAGACTTAACTATCAATGCAATAGCAAAAGATGATCAGAATAAATACATTGATCCATTCAATGGTATTAATGACATTAGTAAAAAAATACTCCGTCATGTTTCAGATGCATTTAAGGAAGATCCTTTAAGAATATTACGACTTGCGAGGTTTAAAGCAAAATTACCAGATTTTAAAATTGCAGAAGAGACATTAGTCTTATTAAAAACCATGATTAATGAGGGAGAATTGAAGTATTTGAGCTATGATCGAATCATCATTGAGATTAAAAAAGTCTTTCAACTTAAAGAAGGACATATTTTTTTTAAGACATTGGAGGATATTGGCGCTATTGATCAAATTTTTGAAAACAATAATAAAAGAAAATTATCAGAGTGTTTTCAATCCTTTTTTAAACATGGCCATTATTTTAAGAACTTCAATCTGTGCTGGCTTTTCTTTCAAGAGAAATTCAACTTTAAATTCAGCAAACAGTATTCAGTTAATTTTTCAAAAAAGGATCTCGATATAAATAAGACTTTTAAAGAATTAATCAAAGATCTACTTAATTTTAGAAATCTTTCCTCAGCGGATCAATTGTTTGTTTTAAATAGAGTCGGTTTTTTTAGTAAAGATGATAAGTTAGATAAAATATTAGAGTTAATAAGATTGGATTTATTAATTGATCAAAATGACTTAAATATATCTTTATTGACCTATCACGATAAGTTAGAAAATTTTTTCAAAAATAAACAAATAAATATTCCTTCAAATCTTACTGGGAAAGACATTGCTGAACATATCAAAAAACAGAGACTTAATTTTTTAGAATCTTTTCAATTTGAGTAATTCACCAATTCCATGTAGCTTTTTACTTGCATAGTTTTTATTTATTCTTTCATTTGAAATATGAACTGTATCCAGTCCTGCATGGTATGCGCTTTTTAAATTCTCATGTGAATCGTCAATCAGTATAATTTTTTCATAAGGCATTCGTTTAATTTTTCTAAAAATACGAATATCAGGTTTAGATATGAATGAATTATCTTCAATACAAATAATCTGTTTGAAGAAATAATGTATATCCAATTTTTTTAAAATGAATTTTGCATAATGTGTTGGTGCGTTTGTGAGGATAATTTTATGGTCATTAATACTTTTTAAAATCATCCTTAAATTTTTTACAGGCTCTATTTTCTCTTCGATGTCTTTTAAGTTGTGCGTCTTAAGTAAAAAATCATGGGGATCAATTTGATGGTGGATCATTAATCCTCTCAATGTTGAACCATACTTCTTCCAATAGTCGGTTCTTAAACAATTCGCCTTTTCATGTGAAATGCTTAAATTTTCAGATATGTATTGAGTCATATCTCTATTGATAAACTCAAAAATATGTGGGCTGGCATGATGAAGCGTGTCATCAAGATCAAATACCCACAATTGTTTTAGTTTTTTCCTTTGATTAATGTACCTACACCTTGATTGGTTAAAATTTCTAATAACAATGCATGCTCAACTCTGCCGTCAATGATATGTACACTATTGACTCCGCCTTTTGCAGCATCCATAGCCGATTCTATTTTAGGCAACATGCCACCACTTAATGTGCCATCTTTAATCAATGATTCAATATCATTTGGCTTAATTCCTGTAATCAGATTATTTTGATTATCAAGTACACCTTTGGTGTTAGTCATAAGGATTAATTTTTCTGCCATGAGAACTTCAGCTAACTTGCCTGCAACAACATCTGCATTAATGTTGTATGTTTTTCCATCTGAACCAATTCCAATTGGAGCTATTACAGGAATAAAGTCACCAGTATCTAGAAAATCGATGAGGCTGGGATCGATGGACTCAATTTTACCCACATAACCAAGGTCTATTTTTTTCCCATCTTTGTCTTTATCAAGCTTTGAAGCATGAATGAAGTTTCCATCTTGCCCGGTAAGGCCCACTGCTTTTCCACCATGAATATTTATTTGATGAACAATTTCTTTATTTATTTGACCTCCTAAAATCATTTCCACAACATCCATGGTCTCTTCATCAGTCACTCTTACCCCGTTAATAAATTCGCCCTTCTTGCCGATTTTCTCTAGGTGTTCATTGATCTGTGGACCACCTCCATGTACAACAACTGGATTCATACCCACTAATTTCAATAACACTACATCCATAGCAAAAGAGCTCTTTAGTTGCTCATCTATCATTGCGTTGCCACCAAACTTAATCACAATGGTTTTATCAAAAAATTGCTTTATGTAAGGTAATGCTTCACTAAGTATTTTTGCTTTGTCGTTAGGTGCCATTATTGCTCCAATTCCTTTAAAAATATTTTTGAATTTCGTTGTGGGGAGTATTCCCTTTTTTTCACATCTGGCAAATCATTAATATTGCCTTGTTTAAAATCATTTTCCATAAACCAGTGGCTGGATTGAGTTGTCATAATAAATGTCTTGTTATTCACTTTTTTACACTCATTTTCACAATATTCTAAAAGTTTTTTCCCATAACCCATGTTTTGGTAATTTTCATTTATTGCAAAACAGGCAATTTCAGAAATTCCATCATAATGGTTAACTTGGGCACACCCAAGTATCTTATTATCAAATTCTAAAATGTGGAAATGTTGTATTTCCATCTCTATCTTTTCAATACTCCTGTCTGCAATGATTTGAGTCTGTATTAGGGGATTAATCATTTTTTCAATTACTTTGGCGTCTTGTATCTTGGCAGACCTAAATTTTTCTATTTTTTCTGGTGTAATGACAGTTCCTTGTCCCTGGTTAGTGAATAATTCCATAATTAATGAACCATTTATGTGTCTATTTACTAAATGAATCTTTGCTAAGCCTTCTTTTAAACCTTGAGCCGCACCTTCTAATATTGGTAGTGTATTTTTTTCTATAAATTCTGGATGCTCTGATTCTTTGATATGGGATATCAAATTGTTCAATTTGATGCTCGTCATTTCAGATATAAATTCACCTCTGATATTTTGAACCCCATTATTTTCAGTGATATAAATTAATTTTTCAGCCTGAATTGAAGAAGCAATTTTACTTGCCGATGATTCAAAGGATAAATTAAAGATTTCCCCAATAGGAGAGTATCCAATAGGGGACATGATCACGATTTCATTGTGGTTAAGTTTTTCAATGATTGCTTCATGATTAATCTCCCTAATAACTCCCGTCTGTTCCATATCAACTCCATCAATAACTCCTCTAGGTTTTGCCATAAGAAAATTGCCAGATGAAATTTTCAACTCACTCTTAAAAATATTATTGTGGTAAATGTTGGAAGATAAAGCTGCCTCAATTTTTGTCTTAACCAACCCATTAGCCTCAATAATATGAGGCATCATCTCTTCTGTTGTAATTCTTTGATGCTTATGAAAGCTTGATTTAATATTATTTTTATCCAATCTTAAGTCGATAAAAGGCCTGATGCCATGAATTAGGATGATTTTAATCCCTAAGGAGTGAAGTAGATTAATGTCCGTACATAAATTAACAAAAGAGTTGCTCTCAAGAGCAAAACCGTCAAATGCAATAACGAAAATCTTATTTCTATAATGATGAATATATGGCGCAGCCGATCTAAAGGCTGATATAAAGTCGACACTGGATTGTCCCACTAAATTATCAATGGAGACTTTGAAGTAATTTGAATATTTCATTAGAACAGGCAAGGAAGGTTTCAGCTTTCCTTGTTCTATTTTCGAAAGATTGCCAGGATCTAAATCAAGGATTTGACTAAGGTTGGCAATAGTTAACTTTCTATCGGTTCTAAGTTGTTTAAGATTCATATTGTATATTTTACAATATTTATATTTAATTTTATATAAATATATGTATTTTATACAAAATTATTGGTTAAGGCTAATATCGCACTTGCAATTGATAAGGAAGCGGTCTCAGTTCGCAATACTCTTTTACCTAAAGATAGTGATTTGAAACCAGCATTTTCAGCAACTTTGATTTCAGCCTCTGAAAAACCCCCTTCAGGTCCGATTAAAATTTGAAAACTTTTTTTATTTATTAAATCATTATTTCTTAAATTTGATAGTGAGTAATCTGTGTAGGGGTTCAAAATTAACTTGCATGAATGATCATCTTCATTGGTTAACTTATTTAAACCAAGAATTGTTTCATGAACGGTTGGTATTTTTGACCGTCCGCTCTGCTCGCATGCAGAGATTACGACTTTTTTAAGATGCTCAATTCTATTTTCTATTTTGCTTTGAGGAATTTTAAAGTTCACCCTTTCGGTATTAATCAAATAGAAATTTTTTATTCCTAGTTCTGTATTCTTCTGAAAAATAAAGTCAAGTTTATCTCGAGAGGTTACTGATTGCAGGATGCTTATATCAATAACTGCTTCACTAGCGTTGTGTTTTTTTTCATTAACAGCAATCTTGACGTTTTTTTTATCAATGTCAGATACCTCTCCATGATAATCAAATCCATCACCATTAAATAATATAATCTTGTCTGATGGCTTTAATCGCAATGACTTAACAAGGTGCTTTGAGGCGTCTTCAGAAAGATTGATTTCGCTATGTGCTGAAATAGTATCAGGATGGTAAAATCTATTCATCATTAAAATTCAACAGGGAATACATAGTGGTGAGCCTAACTACACCGGTCTGTAATTTTGGCTGGAAAGCAAAAACTTTTAAATTAGTATCAACTAATAATGAAATGATAAGCCTAGAAGATGCAATGGGACCTAATGGTTTATTGGTGATGTTCATTTGCAATCATTGTCCATATGTTAAAGCTATTTTACCAAGATTGATTCATGATACTAGAGAGTTAAAGACATTGGGAATTAATACTGTTGCGATATCATCAAATGATGTAATCAATTACCCAGAAGATTCTTTTGAAAACATGAAAAAATTAACCAAAGAGCATGATTTTCCATTTGATTATTGTTTTGATGAAACACAGGCGGTTGCAAAAAGTTACGATGCAATTTGTACACCTGATTTTTTCGGTTTTAATAACAATTATGAGCTTCAGTATCGAGGCCGTTTTGACTCAACAGGGCGGGGTGAGCTGTCAGATAACAATGAAAGAGATTTGTTTAACGCAATGAAACTTATTGCGGATTCACAAAAGGGCCCTATTGATCAAATACCAAGTATAGGCTGCTCTATAAAATGGAAAGAATCTGCAACAAATCCTTGAAGAATAATGCTGTTTAGGCAATAATTATACGTTCGAATACCTAATACAAAGAAAATTAAAGGTTGTACATTTATCAGGCTTGAATAAAGAAAATTATTCACCAAAAAAAGGGAGAAACAAAGAATGGCAAGTAGACAAGAATTAGCAAATGCGATCCGTGCCTTATCCATGGATGCGGTTCAAAAAGCAAACTCAGGACACCCTGGTGCTCCTATGGGTATGGCAGAAATAGGAGAAGTTCTTTGGAATAACCACATGAACCATAATCCTAATAATCCTGACTGGGCAAACAGAGATAGATTTATTTTATCTAACGGTCACGGCTCAATGTTAATTTATTCTCTCTTACACTTAACAGGTTACGATCTTCCAATGAGTGAGATCCAATCCTTTAGACAGTTGCATTCTAAGTGTGCAGGTCACCCAGAGTATGGCTACGCACCTGGAGTTGAAACAACCACTGGGCCTCTCGGTCAGGGTATTAGTAATGCTGTTGGTTTCGCAATGGCTGAAAAATTATTGGCTAACCAATTCAATAAACCGGGTCACGATATTGTTGATCATTACACTTATGTGTTTATGGGCGATGGTTGTTTGATGGAAGGCGTTTCTCATGAAACTTGTGCGCTTGCTGGAACTTGGGGTTTAGGTAAATTAATTGCATTCTGGGATGATAATGGCATTTCAATTGATGGTCACATCGAGGGGTGGTATACCGACGATACAGCGGGTCGATTTGAGTCATATGGTTGGCATGTTGTCAGAGATATTGATGGTCATGACTTTGAGGCAATTGACAAAGCTATCCAAGAAGCTAAGTCGGTATCTGACAAGCCGACATTAATTTGTTGTAAGACAATTATTGGTAAAGGATCACCTAACAAGTCAGGTTCGCATGATTGTCACGGAGCTGCACTAGGTGAAGAAGAAGTTGCACTTACAAGAAAAGAGCTTGGTTGGGAGCATGATCCATTTGTGATACCTCAAGATATCTATGATGGTTGGAATCAAAAGGATAAAGGTCAACAAAGCGAGGCTGCATGGAATGATAAATTCGCAGCATATGAAAAAGAATTCCCAGAATTAGCTGCTGAATTCAAACGTCGTATGGCAAATGAATTACCAGCCGATTGGCAGCAAAAAGTGGATGCATTAATTAAAGAAACAAATGCTGCTGGCGATAAAGTAGCTACACGAAAAGCATCACAAAACGTTATCACTAAATTAGCTGAAACATTACCTGAATTTGTTGGTGGATCTGCTGACTTGACTGGATCAAACTTAACCAGCTGCGGAAGTTTTGAGCACGTCAGCGGTAAGAAACCAGGTAACTACATTTCATACGGTGTTCGTGAATTTGGTATGGCTGCCATTATGAATGGTATGGCTCTGCATGGAGGTATTTTACCTTATGGCGGTACATTCCATATGTTCACAGACTATATGAGAAATGGTATGAGAATGTCAGCGTTGATGAAACAGAGAGTTATCTATGTATTGACCCACGATTCAATTGGACAAGGTGAAGATGGACCAACTCACCAACCTATTGAAACAACATCTGGCTTAAGATTTATTCCGAATATGGAAGTTTGGAGACCTGGTGATGCAACAGAAACAGCGGTGGCTTGGACTCAAGCTGTGGCAAATACAAGCAATCCAACCAGCCTTGTTCTAACTCGACAAGGTGTTGGATTTAATGAAAGAACAGATGAGCAACTTGAGGGTATTAAAAAAGGTGGTTATGTTCTGTCAGATGCCAATGACCCTAAAGTTATTTTGATTGCTACCGGATCTGAGCTTGATTTAGCTGTTAAATCCGCTGCTGCATTAAATGATGAAGGTATCGCTGCTCGCGTTGTGTCAATGCCATGTACTCATGCATTTGATCGCCAAGATAAGGCTTATAAAGATTCTGTTCTTACTCCGGGAGTAAAACGTGTATCTATAGAGGCTGGTGTGACTGATTACTGGACAAAATACGTTGGTCTAGATGGAGCTTCCGTTGGTATTAATACTTACGGTGAATCAGCGCCAGGTGGTAAATTATTTGAACACTTTGGCTTCACAGTCGAGAATGTGGTTAAGACAGTTAAGTCTGTTCTTTAATTTGATTGATCTACAAAAAGGTATTCCTAGATTATAGGAATACCTTTTTTATTTTAATTTAGGATAAGCTAGAAATATGACAGTGAGAGTCGCGATTACAGGTTTTGGAAGAATTGGTCGTTTAGTGCTACGAGCAATTTATGAGGAAAAGAGATCCGATGTAAAAGTGGTGGCGATTAACGGAAGTAGTCGTGGCACCATGGAATCAAACCTACATTTATTAAAGTATGACTCAGCCCATGGTCGATTTGATTGCGATATTTCTATGGGTGAGCATGAATTTTCTATCAATGGCGATACCATTAAATATTATGCCACTCGAGACCCTGAAGAACTCCCATGGGGTGAATTAGATGTAGATGTAGTTTTAGAATGTACGGGTGCTTTTAGAAGTAAAAAATTAAACATGGCCCATCTTCACCAGGGGGCAAAAAAAGTTTTGATTTCAGCTCCAGGAGAATCCGATGTTGATGCCACAATTGTGTACGGTGTCAATCATGATTCTCTTCAGTCGTCACATACAGTTGTCTCTAATGCATCATGTACCACAAATGGATTGGCTCCAATTGTTCATGTGTTAAATGAAAATTACACAATTAAATCTGGGTTAATGAATACGATTCATTCATTCACGAATGATCAGGCCTTATTGGATAATATTCACAAAGATATCCGCAGGGCAAGAACAGCAAGTTCATCCATGGTACCCACGAAAACTGGCGCAGCGTCTGCTGTGGGTTTGGTTATTCCTGAATTGAAAGGAAAGCTTGATGGGGTAGCAATTCGTGTGCCAACCACCAATGTTTCCTTGGTTGACCTCACTTTAAATATTGCAGAAAAAGTAACGGCTGAAGAGGTGAATGCGGTAGTAAAAAAAGCAGCTGATAATGAATTAAAAAATATTCTTGTTTATTCTGATATTCCTCTTGTATCAGTTGATTATAATCACACTCCAGCATCATCATACTTTGATTCTTTGTTAACAAAAGTGTCCTCATCGGGTGATTTAGTGAAAGTCTTTGGTTGGTACGATAATGAATACGGCTTTAGTTGCCGCATGCTGGATACCGCAGTGGCAATGATGAATACAAATTAATGTCCATTCCAAGCATTAGCCATTTAAATCTTCAAAATAAAAAGGTCTTTATTCGTGCAGATCTAAATGTCCCAATTGATGGCTCCTCAATCTCTTCAACCAGTAGAATTGATGCATCTATTCCGACCATTCAATATGCACTGGATAATGCTCAGGTGGTGATCCTGACCTCACATTTAGGCAGGCCTGAAGAGGGAAATTTTGATGACTCACTATCACTTAAGCCTATAGTCGACTATCTTGAAGAAAAATTAAATATCAAAATAATGCTTCATCGGGATTTTGAAAAGGGTCAATACTTTGAGCCTGGAATGCTTCATGTTCTTGAAAACGTAAGGTTTAACCTTGGTGAGAAAAAATGTTCTGATGAGTTATCAGTAAAATATGCTTCTATAGCCGACGTGTTTGTCATGGATGCGTTTGGAACAGCACACCGAACCGAAGCCAGCACATATGGTATTGGAAAATATATTGGTGAAAAATGTGCTGGATTACTTTTTTATGATGAAGTTGATGCTCTAACGAAAACATTTAATCAACCAAAAAAACCAATGCTAGCCATTGTGGGTGGCAGTAAAGTTTCAACAAAGTTATCTGTTTTAAAAAATCTTGTTAATCGTGTTGATGGTTTAATTTTAGGTGGCGGTATCCTAAATACTTTTATAGCAGCCCAAGGATTCAATATTGGAAAGTCATTGTATGAACCTGATTTTGTTGATGAGGCAAAAGTTATTATTGATGAGATCAAAAATAGACAAATATTTTTCCCCACCATAGAAGATGTTATTTGTGCAAAAGAATTTGATGTCAACGCACATGCTGAATTAAAAAAAATTGATGACGTTGAATCTGATGACATGATTTTTGATTTGGGCCCCAAAACCTTGAAGTATATTACAGATCACTTACCCAAAGTCTCAACAATCATGTGGAATGGACCTTTAGGTGTGTTTGAGTTTGAACAGTTTAGCTCAGGAACTGAAGCCTTATCTCGTGCGATCGCCGATTGTGAGGCATTCTCATTAGCTGGCGGAGGGGATACGATTGCCGCAATAGAAAAGTATAAGGTTTGTAAAAAAATATCATATATTTCAACCGCCGGTGGGGCTTTTCTTGAATTTGCTGAAGGAAAGAAATTGCCTGCTATTGAAATGCTAGAACAGTAAATCAAACTAATATGACAACCACTATTCAAAGTCTTCAATTATTTCATCAAGGCAAAGTCAGAGATACTTATGTTGTGGATGATGAGCATTTTTTAATGGTGACCAGTGATCGTATTTCAGCCTTTGATGTCATTATGAATGAAACTGTCGAGTCAAAAGGAAAGGTCTTATCTCGGGTTTCAAATTTCTGGTTTCACAAAACAGAATCAATTATCAAGAATCATTTAACTGACATTGCTCCTGAATCCGTTGTCAAAGATCATGAAATACCACTTATTAAAGATAGATCTGTTGTTGTGAAAAGATTGCAGCCTCTTCCTGTTGAGGCAATTGTTAGGGGGTATCTGATTGGAAGTGGTTGGAAAGACTACCAATCAAATGGAAGTGTATCAGGAATTACATTGCCAAAAAATTTACAACAAGCTGAAAAACTCGCCGAACCAATTTTTACTCCGTCAACCAAAGCTGCCGTCGGGGATCACGATGAGAATATTTCATTTGATCAAATGGCCAATTTGATTGGGGAAGATAGAGCTAAAAATATAAAAGACAAAAGTATTGAAATATATAACTTTGCGAGAGACTATGCTCTTGATCGGGGCATCATTATTGCAGATACAAAATTTGAATTTGGATTAGATGATCAAGGTGATTTAATTTTAATGGATGAAATTCTTACACCTGATTCTTCAAGATTTTGGGATGCAGATTTATATAAAATAGGCACGTCCCCCCAGAGTTATGATAAACAATTCTTGAGAGACTGGCTTGAGTCAATAGATTGGAACAAACAACCTCCGCCACCAACACTTCCAAGCGACGTTATCGAGATGACAAAACAAAAGTATCAGCATGTTCAACATCTTTTATTAAATCAATAATGATCAGCTTTTTAAAAAGAAGGCCAATAATAATATTATTGATAGCTACATTAATTATTTTATGCGCCTCTAACTTTATTATTTTAAATTTTGGGTTTGAAGGCGTAACTCAAAAAATAGCTTTAGAAAATAATCGTTTTTTTCCAAAAGGATATTTTATTGGACTCACCTGGACACTTTTAGTGATTCTTCAAACAATCGTTTTTAAATCTTTAAAATCTCAATTTAGTTCATTGCTTGTTTTGATACTTATTTTAAATTGTTTTTTATATCCAATTTATACTTTGGGCTTTTCTGTCCTAAGTATGATTATTCTTGGTAATTTGACAACATTAATGTTTAGCTCATTTGTTGCAGGTTTAATTTATGTCGAATCTAAAATTTTATCCTTACTGATTGCATTAACATCATTGTGGGTTTTGTTTGTAACTTACTTATTGATAAACGTTCACCTATAAAAAAAGCCCATTAAAAAATGGGCTTTTTTGTAAATCCATTAAAATTTATAGCAACGGCACAATTAAAAGTGCAACGATGTTAATAATCTTAATTAGAGGGTTGATTGCTGGACCAGCAGTATCTTTGTATGGGTCTCCAACAGTATCACCTGTTACAGAAGCTTTGTGAGCTTCAGAACCTTTACCGCCATGGTGTCCATCTTCAATATGTTTTTTAGCATTATCCCAAGCACCGCCGCCAGTACACATTGAAATTGCCACGAAAAGACCTGTAACAATTGTACCCATCAGTAAGCCACCTAAGCCTTGAGCGCCTAGTGGTGATAAACCAACAATGACAGGAACAGCAACAGGTAGTAATGATGGAACAACCATCTCTTTGATTGCAGATGAGGTCAATAAATCAACAGCTTTAGCGTAATCAGGTTGACCTTTGCCAGTCATAATACCCTTGATTGTTTTAAACTGTCTTCTAACTTCTTCAACCACAGAGCCGGCCGCTCTTCCAACAGCTTCCATCGCCATAGCTGCAAAAAGATATGGGATCAGACCACCGATGATTAGACCAATGATTACGTTTGGCTCACTAAGATCAAATGTAGCAATGATTCCGTAAACATCAAGTTTGTGCGTGTAGTCTGCAAAAAGAACTAATGATGCTAGGCCAGCTGAGCCAATAGCATAACCTTTAGTTACAGCTTTTGTAGTGTTACCAACCGCATCAAGTGGATCAGTAATGTCTCTCACTTTTTGTGGAAGACCGGACATCTCTGCAATACCACCTGCATTGTCAGTAATCGGTCCGTAAGCGTCAAGTGCCACAATAATACCCGCCATGCTTAACATTGATGTCGCTGCTACAGCAACGCCGTAAAGGTTCGCAAATGAGTATGAAAGAAAGATTGCCAAACAAACAGATATCACAGGAAGCGCAGTGGCTTTCATTGAGATACCAATACCAGCAATAATGTTTGTAGCATGACCAGTTTCAGAAGCCTTAGCTACATGTTGAACTGGTTTATATTCTGTACCAGTGTAATATTCAGTGATAAATACTAATGCAGCAGTTAACACTAATCCAATTGCAGCTGAGCCAAACAAACCTAATGCTGGGTAAGTAATACCATCGACAACAATACCAGATGGGAATAAATACTCAGAAACGTAGTAGAAGGCAATTAGTGATAAAAGACCCGCAATAGCTAAACCTCTGTAAAGTGCAGGCATTACATTTGTCATCTTATTGTTAGCTTTAACAAAGAAACAACCAATGATAGATGCAATAATTGAAACAGCACCTAACAATAGTGGATACAGAACACCATTAACACTATCGCCAGTAATCATTAAACCACCTAACACCATAGTAGCTATGATAGTAACTGCATAAGTTTCAAATAAATCAGCAGCCATACCTGCGCAATCACCAACATTGTCACCAACATTGTCTGCGATAACTGCAGGGTTTCTAGGATCGTCTTCAGGAATTCCTGCTTCAACCTTACCTACTAAGTCAGCACCAACATCAGCACCCTTAGTAAAAATACCGCCACCTAGTCTTGCAAAAATAGAGATCAAGGATGAGCCAAACGCAAGACCAATCAATGGATTAAGGTTTTCAGCTTCAGTACCGCCGAGGTATAAATAAAAACCTGCAACGCCTAACAAACCCAATCCAACCACCAGCATACCTGTGATTGCACCACCTTTAAATGCTACATCAAAAGCTGGAACAATTCCTTTGGTTGCCGCTTGAGCTGTTCTTACATTAGAACGAACTGAAACATTCATTCCTATAAAACCACAAGCACCTGATAAAACAGCACCAATAACAAAACCGATTGCTGTATCAAGGTCAATAAATTGAGCAATTAATATAGTTAAAACAATACCAACAATAGCTATTGTTTTGTATTGACGTGACAAGTATGCAGACGCACCTTTTTGGATGGCGTTTGCAATATCTTGCATTTTCTTATTTCCTGCCGGTAGGCTAAGAATAGACTTTGAAACTAAGGCACCATATATAACAGCAATTACCGCAGCTGCTAATGCCATTTGGATTTCCGACATACTTCCTCCCTGAGTTACATATTTCAAAAAAAAGCAATTATCTCATATTTAAGGTGATTTGGACATTATTCCTCATAAGTTAAAAAGACTTATAAGACCTATGCATATCAAAAGATATGCAAATAATTTTTTAATAATATTTTGATTCAAAGAAACCAAGAGTTTGGTTGAGATGAAGATTGTAAAGATGCTAGGTAAAGTTAAAAATATAAAAGATTTAATGTAAATATTCCCATAGTCAAAAAAAGAATTTAATAAAGGGGTGGTTTCTAAAATAAGTTTCTGAGAAACAAAACCAAGTAATGTGCCGATGCCAATTACAACACCGAGAAGTGAGCTGCTTGATATAGCAAGCTTTATATCAATTTTTTTTGCTTCTAAGTAAGGCACAAACAAGGTGCCACCACCAATTCCTACGATGGATGATAATGCTCCAAAAATAAAGCTAATGGGCTTTAAAGGTAAAGAATATAAAAAATTTAGATTTGCTCGATTTAATAATTTAAGAGCAGAAAAAAAACAATAAAATATAAAAAAATATTTTAGAAAATAAAAATTTGCAAAGTAGATAATATAACTACCAATTAAAGATCCAAAAAATAAATACCCAATTACATTAGATACGTAAGAAAAATTAAAATTATTATTTTTAATATGAAAAAAAGTAGCCATTGATCCAGTAAAAATGATCGATAGCATAGAGGATCCAATTCCATAAGCATAAGCATCTGCACTGGGTAAATCGTTGAAATGAATCATCAAAAAAGTAACAATTGGGACAATAATTAATCCACCGCCGATACCAAACAATCCTGCTAAGAAACCAACCACAATACCAGTTGAGCAAAGTATTAGTATTTCAATCATTTTTTGTTTGAGAAATAATCTTTTAGAGGAGAATCATCCAGGGTTTTAGATAGATTGGACCAGATTTTAGCTGCCTTATTAGATAGTTTTTTATTTGAAGTTAACTTAATTTCCGGTTTTAAAATTGATGGGTCCACTTTTGAATAAATATCAGTGAATATAATCTTATTCTGAATCAGATTAAGCTCTTTCAGCATTTCTTTTTTAATTATTTTAAATTTACTAGCAAAAGAATTTTTACTAAATGTTATAAAAAGTGAGTTATCTCGAATGGTAAGCTTTGATTGCTTATCTCCAATCATTTTTATGAGATTCAATCGAATTCCTTTTATAATTTCGTTGTTGATTGATATTTCTTTAAATTGATCAGTTTTCAGCAATTTTTTAAGTGATTCCATATATAATATGATACTAAATTATGAAAATTTTATTTATAAGTAAAAATAATACAAAAAAACCTGTATCTATAAACATATATTTGTTCGTTTTTTTTATTATGGCCTTCGTATCTGTAATAGGCGCTTACGTCTATAGCTTAAGCATAAAAATTGCAACACAACGTTCTGAAGAAAAAATCGAAACTTTAAAATTAGATTTAGATTTTGTAAGTTATCAAAGAAGTCTTCAGTTATATATCAAACAAATTGGTGAAATGAACACTCGCCTCACTGACTTAGATAATCAAACTGAAAGACTTCAAGGTATTTTGAAGAAGCAGATTGTAGGCAAACAAAAATTACCTAAATTGCCAAAAAAAGAGAAAGAGTTTGAAAATCAAGGTGGACCATTCATAAATAACAATTTGACAGAACAGGATGTTCAAATTGCGTTACAGACTTTGATGAATCAAATGCAAATAAGAGAAGATATTTTTAACGAAACAGAGTCTATTCTTCTCAAACAGAGTGTTATTAAAGATACTTTGCCAGATTTATATCCAGTCAGTGTTGGCTATCGTTCATCAAGTTATGGTTGGAGGATTGATCCAATGCTTGGAGTTCGATCATTTCATGAAGGGCTGGACTTCTCTGCTGCGGAAGGAGATGAAATTAAGGCAACTGCCTCAGGTATTGTAATTGCAGCTGGTAAGGCACCAGATTATGGTAATTACGTTAAAATTAAACATGGAGGCGGAATTGAAACACGTTATGCCCATGCATCAAAATTATTAGTGAAAAAAGGCGACTTAGTTAACAAAGACCAAGTTATTGCATTAGTTGGTAACACTGGAAGATCGACTGGACCTCATCTGCACTACGAAATAAGGCTCAATGGCAGATCTCTAGACCCGAGAAAATATCTAAAGAAAAAATAAATCATGTTAAAGAAACTTATCAATGCTGTAATTGGTAACAGCAATCAGAGATTATTAAAAAAATATTCATCAATAGTTAATAAGATTAATGAATTAGAGACTGTCATACAAAAATTAAAAGATAAAGACTTCATAAAAAAAACAAGTGAGTTAAAGGAGCTTTATAAGAAAGATGGTTTTTCAGACAATTTAATGATAGAGGCATTTGCGCTAGTTCGTGAGGCTAGTGTGAGAACTTTAGGATTAAGACACTTTGATGAGCAAATGATTGGCGGAATTGCACTTCATAATGGGAAAGTTGCTGAAATGAAAACAGGTGAGGGAAAGACTTTAGTAGCTACCTTGCCTGCTTATCTGAATGCCCTATCAGGAAATGGTGTTCATGTTATAACAGTGAATGATTATCTCGCAAGACGCGATGCTGAGTGGATGGGAGAAGTTTATGAGTTTTTAGGTTTAACTGTAGGCATCAACCAAGCTCAGTTACCAACTGAGGAAAAATTAAAAGCCTACGCTGCAGATATCACCTATGGAACCAATAATGAATTTGGCTTTGATTATTTAAGAGATAATATGGTTTACTCACAAGATCAAAAAGTTCAAAGAGGCCTAAATTTCGCTTTAATTGATGAGGTGGATTCCATATTAATTGATGAGGCAAGAACGCCTTTAGTTATCTCAGGTCAATCAGATGTTGATGTCAATCTTTATGGAAAACTTGACCAAATTGTTCCAAGCTTAAAAAGACAGGATAAAGAAGATGGTGATGGAGACTATTGGATTGATGAAAAAACGACTGGAGTTATCTTATCTGAAAGTGGACACAATAATGTTGAAGAAGTATTAACCAAGCTTGGGGTCTTGGAGAAAAATTCAAACTTATATGATCCTGAAAATATAAGTCTATTACATTATGTTCAATCAGCTCTAAAAGCACATAATTTATTCATTAAGGATAAGGACTATGTGGTTAAAGATGGGGCAGTTGTCATCATAGATGAATTTACTGGTCGTATGATGCCTGGCCGAAGATGGTCAGATGGACTTCATCAGGCTATCGAAGCAAAGGAAAAGGTTAAAATTCAAAGAGAGTCAAAAACTCTTGCAGGCATTACATTTCAAAATTACTTCCGCCTCTATAACAAGATATCTGGAATGACGGGAACTGCGGAAACTGAGGCTGAAGAATTTAAACATATTTATAATCTGGAAACATTAGTCATCCCTCCACATCGGCAAATTACAAGAGCAGATTTAATGGATAAAATTTACCGAACCTCTGATGAGAGATATAAAGCGGTAATCAATGATATCTTAGACAGAAACAAAAAGTCACAACCGATACTCATCGGCACAACATCAATTGAGAGTTCAGAGTTTATTAGCAAAATATTAAATAAACATAAATTGAAACATCAGGTTCTTAATGCCAAACAACATGAAAAAGAAGCTCATATTATTGAGCAGGCTGGAAAACCGGGGATGATTACAATTGCTACTAATATGGCTGGTAGAGGTACAGATATAGTTCTAGGTGGAAATATAGATCCTGAAATTGAACGTCTGTCTAACGAGTCAAAAAAGACAGAAGCGGTCACAAAAAAAATAAAAGCCTTAAAAGATCAATGGAAAAAAGATCATGATGTGGTTTTGGCTGCTGGCGGCCTTCACATCATAGGGACTGAGCGTCATGAATCCAGAAGAATTGATAATCAATTAAGGGGGCGTTCAGGAAGGCAAGGTGATCCTGGATCAAGCTGTTTCTATTTATCCTTGGAAGACTCATTAATGAGAATTTTTGCATCAGATCGTATTTCAAGCATCATGCAAAAATTAAATATGCCAGATAATGAACCTATTGAACATAGCTGGGTAACCAGATCAATCGAGAGTGCTCAGAAAAAAGTTGAGGGAAGAAACTTTGAAATTCGTAAGCAACTGCTTGAGTTCGATGAGGTACCCAACAGTCAGAGAAAAGTAATATATGAACAACGTAATGATGTTTTAAATTCTGACGAATCTGAAGTGATGATCAAAAATATTCTTCATGAAGCGATATCAAATATCGTCTACGAGTATATTCCATTGGATAGTGTTGAGGAAATGTGGGATATCTCTGGTCTGGAAAATCGACTTCAGCTTGAATACAACTTAAGTATCAATATAAAGAAATGGCTTGATAAAGAACCTAATATTGAGATTGAAACAATCGCCAACAAAATTGTTGAACAAGCGCAAAGTGATTACTTTAAAAAAGAGAGTATTGCTGGGAAAGAATCTGTTCGCCATTTTGAGAAGTCAATCATGCTGCAGATTATTGACCACCACTGGCGATCTCATTTAACCGCCTTGGATCACTTACGACAAGGGGTAAGTATGCGCGCTTATGGCGGTAAAGACCCAAAACAAGAATTTAAACGTGAAGCTTTTAATATGTTTGAGGTTCTTTTATCTAATATAAAAAATGAAATTGCTAAGGTTGTGATGCTGGTTGAAGTAAAAACAGAAGAGCAAACCAAAAAATTAGACCAAAAAAATCAACAAGAAGTAGATAAAGCGAGCGTGGATTCACAAAATCAAGATAATCAGGCTAATCAGCAAAGAAAAATAGGCAGGAATGAGAGCTGTCCCTGCGGCAGTGGCAAAAAATATAAACATTGTCATGGTGTGTTGAGTTAATGAATAAAGAAATCATTACCCCTTGCATTGGAATTTGTTCTTATAATGCTGATGGTCTCTGTGTCGGATGTTATAGAACGTGTGACGAGATAGTTAATTGGTTTGATATGTCTGATGATGAGAGAAAGTCTGTCATGCTTCAACTTGATAGTAGAGCAGAATCAGGTTTTGATTAATTTTTTTTTGTATTCACAAAAATCATAAATACAACAATTAGAACAATCTGGGTTTTGGGCTTTACACACGTATCGACCATGTAATATTAGTAAGTGATGAGTGTCAATAAGGAATTCAGTTGGCGTGAGCCTTGTCAGTTTTTTTTCCACCTCCAAAGGTGTTTTTCCTTTAGCTAAATTAATACGGTTTGCTAATCTAAAGATATGAGTATCGACTGCAATTACTGGTTCATCAAATACGGTATTTAAAATGACGTTAGCTGTTTTTCTTCCTACTCCAGGGAGATTTTCAAGTTCTTTTCTGGATTGTGGGACCTCACCATTGTATTTTGTAATCAACATTGAGCTAGTTTGCTGAATATTTTTAGCTTTATTTTTATATAAGCCTATAGAGTTAATTAATGATTCAATTTTATCTAGTGATAGCTTAGACAGTTTGAGTGGATCAGGAGCAATTTTGAAAAGTTTTGCTGTAACCCGATTGACTTGGACATCTGTGGTTTGGGCTGAAAGAATAACTGCAATAAGAAGCTCAAATGTATTTTTATAAACAAGCTCTGTTTTGGGTTCTTTGATGTGATTTTTTAATGCATTAAAAATATCCCACCTTTTTTCATAATTCATTTGAGCTTATCTTTTTTGATTAACCAAGTTAAGAAATAAAATTAAGGCAGATAGGGCAATAAAAGCTCCAGGCGGCAGCGCAGCTAAAAGAAAACCATCCGAACTATCAAAAAGCTGGATAGTTAAAAACTCATATTTATCGCCAATTAAAAAGTGCACATTTTGGAATAATGTTCCATTACCTACTATTTCACGAACTGCCCCGAGAATAATTAAAACAAAGGTTAAACCGAGCCCCATAAAAAATCCATCATAGAGGGAGGGGAGGGTTGTGTTTTTTGATGCAAATGCTTCAACTCGAGCTAGGACAATACAATTAGTGACAATTAGTGGAATAAAGATTCCTAAAGCATCATAAAGGGGTTTTGATAATGCATTTATACTTAAATCAACAATCGTAACTAAGCCAGCTATGACCAGAATAAATATGGGCACACGGGCTGACTCTGGAACATAGTTTCGTATTGGAGAAATTGAAATATTAGATAACATCATTACAAAAATTGTTGCAACACCAAGTGCAAAACCATTTGTGATATTTACTGTAACAGCAAGAGTTGGACACAACCCAAGAAGCTGAACCAAGCCTGCGTTCTGTTTCCATAAACCATCTTTTATTTGTTCTTTAATCATTAAACAGCTCTTTATTTTCTTTATAAAATAGTAAAGTATTCTTAACTGAATTTATTACCGCACGAGGTGTAATCGTAGCTCCTGCTTTGTAATCAAAGGTACCTTGATCTTTCTTAACCCTCCAGTCAGGATCAGCTCTATTGCTCAAGCTCATGCCGTTAAAGTTAAAAATCCAAGTTGATTTCTTCTGATCAATGTAGTCTCCAAGGCCTGGTGTTTCTCTATGATCAATAATTCTAGACCCAATAATTTCATCATTACTGTTAATAGCAGTCAATATAGTTATATCACCACTGTATCCATCTGGTGCAATTGATTCAATTAAAACGGCCTGAAGGATATTATTTTTTTTTGCTAAAAAGGCCTTTGTCTCTATTTTATTTTTTAATAGCTCATTCGGTTTGACACTTATAAATGAATTAATAAGATCATTGTCATAATCTAAGCCATCCAATATCTCATTGAGTAATTTTGTTTTAAATTCAATTTTATTTTGTTCTATCAAAGGATTACTTTTTTCAAAGGTAATGCTCAGACTTACTGCGAAAATCAAACCTAGCAATGAAATGATACTTATTGTTTTAAGAATAATTTTGTATTCACTCATAGCCAAATACTTTAGGTTGAGTAAACTTTTCAATTAGAGGAACACAGATGTTCATAAAAATTACAGCAAAAGCGATACCATCAGGATAACCCCCATAGTTTCTGATAATGACTGTTATCAGACCTATTAAAATCCCAAAAATAATTTTACCTTTCAAAGTCGTTGGACTTGATACAGGATCTGTGATGATGAAGAATGCAGCAAGAAAAGTTGCTCCATTTAGTAAATGAAACGTAGGAGACATGTATGTGTTTTGATCGTACAGATGAAGTAAGCCAGAAAAAATATAGACACTTAGGATAAGCGACAAAGGTAAATGCCACGTGATAACTTTTTTATAGACCAAAAATAGACCGCCAAGAAAATATAATATTGCAATCATCTGGTAAGAAGATAATGTTGAAAATGAAATTGGTAAAACGTCAACCTCTTTCCCTAAAAATAAAGAGGTTTTAATTTGATCAAGTGGGGTCGCACTAACAATTGCATCATATGCTTCATTAATATTTGAAATAGAAAAAAACTGTGAAAATTGAATAAAGTTTCTAATTTCAAAACCATCAGATATTGGCCAGTTAGTCATAATCTTAGGGAAAGAAATTAATAAGACCGCATATCCAATCATAGCGGGATTGAACGGATTAGATCCTATACCACCGTAGGCATGTTTTGCCACAACAATTGAGAAAAAGATCCCAATCAGTAAAGTCCAAATCGGAATATTTGCCGGAACAGATATTATAAGTAACCACGCTGTTACAAAAGCTGAACCATCAAGTATAAATGGACGAATGGGGTAATTTCTTAGTTTTAAACAAACGGCCTCCAGGAATAAAGCAAATCCAATACCAAAAAATAAATTACCTAATATTTGATATCCAAAAAAACCAATTTGCAAGAAGAGTGCTGGTAAAAGGCCAAGTATCACTGTAAACATTATCATGTTTACAGTTGATCTTTCTTTTATCGCAGGTGAATCAATCATTGCCATTATTTTTCTTTTTCCTCTATACGTTTCATTGCTTCTGCAATAGCTGCTTTTTTTTCTTCAATTAATTTTTTTTTGTCACTGTCACTTGTTTGAGCTCGTCTTTGGGCGTTGCGCTCAGCACGTTCTTTTTTCTCCCGTTCGAGACGATATAATCTAAATTCATTTCTTTCTCTAGCAATATCAGCCACTTCTGAAGATTTAAGTTGATCTCGAATTTCACTTTTTGCATAACGATAATATTGTACTAACGGGATATTGCTGGGACAAACATAGGAGCAGCAACCGCATTCGATACAATCAAATAATTTATAATCTTCTGTCAACTTTTCAAATTGCTTTGATTTTGCGTGCCAATATAATTCTTGTGGCTGAAGTTGAGCAGGACATACTTCAACACATTTTGTACATCTGATGCAAGGCATTTCAAAAGTATCTTTAGACTTCATTTCATCAGTGATGGCTAATAAACAATTCATCGCTTTTGTCACACTGACGTCAGTGTGAGGAAGTTTAAAGCCCATCATAGGCCCACCCATAATAATTTCTTGGTCTGATTTCCCTCCAGCATCCTTGATTAATTCTTGTATAGGAGTCCCTATTAAAGCTTCATAGTTATTAGGTCGTTTAAGCGCCCCAGTCACCGTAACAATTCTACTGATAACCGGTTCGCTATGATAAAAAAATCTCCCTATGGATATTAAAGTAGCTACATTAAAAACTTGGATGCCAAAATCTACTGGCCTTTTTTCTTTTGAGATTTTTAATCCAAGCATTAAATAAATGAGTCTTTTTTCATCTCCGCTTGGATAAACTGTAGGAACTACCTTGATTGATATATTTTTTGACTTATTTAAGACGGTTTTTAATTTTTCAATGGCCTTGGGTTTGTTATCTTCAATACCAATGATGGCATGAGGTATTTTGAGGATATCCATTGTAATCTGAATTCCTTCGATAAACTCTTTGGTTTTTTCTTGCATCGCCATATCATCACATGTGATATAAGGCTCACATTCTGCGGCATTTACGATAAGAGTTTTGATCTTGTTAGAATTTAATTTTATGTGTGTTGGAAAGGTTGCGCCACCTAACCCAACAATACCAGAAGACTTCATTTTTTCATATAAGGCCTCTGAGGAGAGGTTGGAGGGATCAATTCTATTTCTTTTGATCCATTCATCTTTACCATCAGTTTCAATGGCGATACAAATATCAGGCAGTCCTGATGGATGTGGTATTTTGTTAGATTCAATGGCAACTACTGTGCCTGACGAAGAGGAGTGAGTTGCTGCTGAAATATTAGCGATGGGCTCAGCTAAAATTTGACCTTTCAAAACCTTATCTCCAACAGAAACTTTTATATTTGGAACCTTGCCAACATGTTGTCTGACAGGAATAATTAGTTTTTTTGGTATGGGTAATCTTTTGATTGGATTGATTGTGGATATCGCTTTATGCCCATTAGGCTTGATACCTCCAAAAAATTTAAAAATTTTATCAGTAAGTTCCATAAATTAATTCTGTTGTTTAATAGAGTGTATTGGATATTTCCATTTCCAATTATCTGTTGTTTCAGGTATTTCAACCATGTCAATACAGTCAACAGGGCATGGCGGTAGACATAACTCACAACCTGTACATTCTTTTTCAACAATTGTATGCATCTGTTTAGCTGCTCCAATGATTGCATCAACAGGACAAGCTTGGATGCATAAGGTGCAACCTATGCAGGTTGACTCATCAATAATTGCTATTGATTTCGGTTTCGTTTCTCCGTGTTCTGCATTGAGAGGTTTATATTCTACCCCTAGTAAATCGGCTAACTTGTGAACGCCATCATCACCACCTGGCGGGCATTGATTAATATCCGCTTCACCATTAGCAATGGCTGTGGCGTATGGCTTACATCCAGGATACCCACATTGTCCGCATTGCGTTTGCGGAAGTATTTTATCAATTCTATCTATTATGGGATCACCATCAGTTTTTAATTTGATTGATGCATAACCAAGGATAAGACCTATTAATGCTGTGATTGAAAGAATGATCAGAATCGCTGCAATCATAATCTATCGAGTCCTATAAAACCCATGAAAGATAGACTCATTAATCCTGCGGTCAGCATAGCGATCGCACTCCCTTTCATTGCATTTGGTGTATTAGCGCCTTCAAATTTTTCCCGTAATGAGGCAAATAGAATAAGAACAAAAGAAAAACCTAGAGCCCCGCCAAGTCCAAAAATTGCAGCTTCTAATAAATTATGACTCAATTGTGCATTTAACAAGGGGATCCCAAGAACAGCGCAGTTTGTTGTTATTAGAGGCAGAAAGATTCCTAGAACTCTATATAAATAAGGATAGTTCTTTTCCATTACCATTTCAGTAAATTGAACCACTGCAGCAATGACGACAATAAAGGAAATTGTTCTCAAATACTCTAAATTGTAGGGAACAAGCAGAAAATAATTAATTAACCAGCTGGTTATTGAGCCAATGGTTAAAACAAAGGCTGTTGCGGCTGACATACTGATCGATGTATCAAGTTTTTTTGAGACTCCCATGAATGGACAAAGTCCCAAAATTTTCGTTAAGACAATATTGTTAACAAAGACAACGCTAATGATGATTAGAAAATATTCGGTCATTTATTTAATTATATTATTTAATTTTAAAAAGCTATCGAAAATATATCTCAAAATCAATATAATTAAAAAGAATATAAACTAATTTAATTATAACTTTTGAATATATTAAAATTTATGTTGATCATACCTTAAATCTAGTAAAATGATATTCATCACTTAAGTTATAAGTTTACGACATGTTAAAAGGCAGTTTTGTTGCAATAGTTACACCAATGTTTGAAGATGGTTCAATTGATTATGAATCATTAAGAAAATTAATTGATTTTCATTGTGAAAATAACTCTGACGGAATTGTTATCGTTGGCACTTCTGGAGAGTCCCCAACTATTACATTTGAAGAACATACTAATCTAATTAAAAAGACCATTGAATATACATCAAAAAGGTTGCCGGTTATTGCTGGAACAGGTGCTAATTCAACTGAAGAGGCAATTTTTTTAACAAAATCAGCAAAAGAGCTAGGTGCTGATGCCGCGCTAATTGTGGCGCCTTATTATAATAAGCCTCCCCAAGAAGGTTTGTATCTTCATTTTAAAAAAATTAACGATGAGGTGGACATTCCTCAGATTTTATACAATGTTCCATCAAGAACTTGCTCAGACATTGAAAATGAAACAGTGGTTGAGCTATCTAAATTAAAAAATATCATAGGAATTAAGGATGCAACGGGAGATTTAAGCCGAATTGAAAATTTAAAAAACAAGGTAGATGATAGTTTTTTATTTTACAGTGGTGATGATGCAACTGCATGTGAATTTTTAAAGCTAGGCGGTCATGGAGTCATATCTGTAACAGCAAATATTAAACCACAAGAAATGAGTTCGATTTGCCAGTTAAATGCTTTAGGTCAATTTGAAGAGGCTGTTAATATTAACCAGAAAATATGCGAGCTTCATGATATATTATTTGTTGAATCTAATCCAATACCTGTAAAGCATCTCTTGAATAAGATGGGATTGATTAAATCTGGTATCAGACTGCCTTTAATACCTTTGAATCCAGCTCATCATAAATTATTTGAAAAATATGTATAAATTAATACTAGCAATTCTTATCCCAATATTTCTCATCGGTTGTTCAAGTATAGAAGAAATACCAATCATTGATAAAGTAACTCAACCAGATTATGTTAGTTCAAAAAAGGCAAAAAAATTAGAAGTACCTCCTGACCTTGATGATGTTAATTCTTCAAACAAATATACAATTAATGGTCAGCCAACCTCTCTTAAACAATACCAAAATAAAGATAAAGAAGATAATCTTGTAAATATACTTGATGAAAAAGAAGAGAAGATTAAGGTTGTAAAGTCTGGATCAATGAGATGGTTGATAGTTCCAGCAAAGCAAGGTGAAGTATGGCCAGTCGTTGAAAATTTTTGGGAAGAAATGGGTTTTGATGTTTCATCATCTAAACGAACAGGAATCATTGAAACGAAATGGATAGCCGAGTCAGATCTTAAAAAAGATGAAGGCACATTAGGAAAATTTGATGCTTGGTTGGATGCATTAGCAAACACAGGCACAAGGCGAAAATTTAGAACAAGGATTGAGGATGGGGTTGAGAATGGAACTACCGAAATTTATCTATCTCAAAGATCACTTTTAAAAGGTTTAAGTGAGCACAGATCAAGGAAGGCAAAACATTTTGATAATACCGTTAATCCAGACACGGTATATAGAATACAAGAATATAAACCTAGTGGAGATGAAGAAGAGGAGGTAATGGTTAGCAACTTTAAAGAAGATGATTTGGAGATTCAGTATGAATTACTGCGACGTTTGATGGTTAAGCTTGGCACAACAGATCTAAAGGCTCGTGAATCACTTGATAAAGCGATAGAAATAAAAAATGCTGAGTTAGTTAATCAAGATGGTTATAACTATATAAAATTAAATGACAATTACAGCAGGGCATGGAGAAGACTAAACTTGGCTATTGATATGGTCGGTTTTTTGGTTGAAGACAAAAATCGTTCAGATGGTATTTTCTACATAAAATACTCAAACTTAGAAATTGATGAGGATGGAAAGAGCCCAAAAAAGAAAAAAGGGTTAATTAGTAAGTTGGCTTTTTGGCAAGATGATGATACCGACATAGAGGAAGATCCTGAGGGCCAAGAGATGTATCGAAAGGAAATTGAAGGTGAAGATCAGGATGAGGCTTCACTAGAGAAGTCTGATAAAAAATGGTCTGAAAAGACTTGGGAAGAAAAATTTCCATTCTTTGCAAATTGGGGTGACGATGACGAAGAAAATGTTCCAGAAGGGGAGAAAAGATTCAGAGTGCGTATTGTTGAGATTGATGATGGGGCAAAAGTCTTCATCGACTATCCTAATGAATCATTAAATAAAACAAAAACTGCTCAATCCATTATCAATATTCTTTATGATTATCTAAAAACATAGAAATAATGTTTTCATTTGCATCTTTGGGAAGCGGAAGTGAAGGTAATTCTTTTTTAGTTAAAACAGATAAATCTATCGTTATGGTAGATTGTGGTTTTAATTATAAAGAGACAGAAAATAGATTATCTGAGCTAGATCTTACTTTTTCAGATATTGATCATATTTTAATTACTCATGAGCATGAAGATCACATGAGGGCAATTAAAATGATTATCAAGAAAGAAAATATTCGAATAAGTTGTTCTTACGGTACAGCAAAAAAAATTGGAATTATTGATGAGGTTAATATAGTAAACCCTGGCGATATGTTAGAAGAAAATGATCTTCAAATTGAAGTTGTTCCTGTTCCTCATGACGCACGTGAACCATGCCATTATATCTTTAAAAAAGATGCGTTAAAGATAGGAATAATTACAGATTTTGGATCATTAACACCTAAAATAATTGAGTCTTATTCTAATTTAAATTATTTGGTCATAGAGGCGAATCATGATGCAAGCTTGTTAATGAAATCCTCTTATCCCTCAAGCTTAAAGAATAGGATTTATGGCAAATTAGGTCATGCAAATAATGATTTAACATTTGAATTAATTTCCAAAATAAACAAAGAAAAATTAAAAAAAATTATATTTTGTCATTTGAGCAAATTAAATAATCATAAAGATATTATTCGGAATACAGTTAAAGAGTACTTTGATCAATTTCAATGTGAGTTTATAAGTCAAGAAAACATATTTAAATGGTCTGAAATTAAATAATAAATTTTCTTCTAAAAACGATATATTCTTTTTTGAATAGCTTATATAAAAGCAAGGTAGATTTGTTATTTAAGTTTTTAGCGATTATAGTTGACTCATTGAAAAATTTTCTAAATTCTTTTCTTGAGTTAGTTTCAATATCAATTTTAAATCCATTTATGTAAAAATTTTTACCAAAATATAAAGCCCTTGTCATTTGATTTAAAAAAAGAGGCATTCTTTTTAATTGATCTTTAAATTTTTTTAAGGTTATTTCTTTTTTCTTAAATAACTCTAAATCAACGCTTGTAAGATAAATTCCTATAAATTCATCTAAAATTATCGGTTTACAATCCAAGTGGCGAATAAAAAAATCTTTAATATCATCTGGAATTGATGCTTTTTGTTTGGAAAATAATTTATTTTGAAAAAAAATTGTTGATGTTTGATCTAATAGATTAAAAATATAGTCATTAAAAATTTCTTTTAAATTTAAAGAATCAGGAGATCTAAATCCAACAGAGTAGGTGTTGCATATTTCAGATTGACTGATCCCATAATGATCAATCCCTGGTGGAACATACAGAATATCTCCTTCTTTGACAGTATATGAAAATACTTTTTTATTTTCATAAATTTTCCAGTTTTTGATACCCTTGCCCTGAATTAAAAATAC
Source organism: beta proteobacterium KB13 (assembly GCA_000156155.1). Classification (GTDB taxonomy): domain Bacteria; phylum Pseudomonadota; class Gammaproteobacteria; order Burkholderiales; family Methylophilaceae; genus BACL14. The sequence goes on from DS995299.1 coordinate 218,373, forward strand.
ACTGTAATTATCTTTATGCTTTCCAACCGATCCTTTTGTATTAGATAAAGAAATCATGACATCATCAATCAAATATTGAGGGATAAAATCAAATAAATTTTTCACTTCAAAAGAAAGCTGATGGATATGGTTTGTTTTATAAAAAAGCTTACTTTTTGGGGTATTTACATTTAGTTTTTTTTTCACATTAGTGAAATTAATGTATTTTCTTCCATCTTGAATAAATATTTTCCTCTCTAATGCTTTCGAAGATGGTAAATTTAAATCATCTAAATCAACAAAGTTATCATTAAAATTTTTTATTCCACCAGGAAGAAAAAAATGTTTTTTGCCCCAATAACTTTTAACGAAGCATTTTTTATTTAATACTAATTCCATAAGTTTATTTTAGATTACTTTAAAGATAGAATGTTGTTATGTTATATCGCTTATTCCGATCAGTAATATTTCTGTTACCTCCTGAATTTTCTCATCACTTCATTTTAAAAATTTTGAAGATCGTTAATTTTATTTCACTTTTGAAAGTAAAAGATATAAAAAATGAAAAACCAATTTTTATCAAGGGATTGAATTTCAAAAATAAGGTAGGTTTGGCTGCTGGTTTCGATAAGAATGCAGAACATATGCAAATATTTGAAAATCTTGGATTTGGTTTTTTAGAATTAGGGACTGTGACCCCGAAACCACAGTCTGGTAATAAAAAACCTAGGATTTTTAGAGACCCCAAAAATGACGCTCTCATTAATTCTTTTGGTTTTAATAATGTTGGTATTTATAAGTTTATTGATAATATTAAAAAATCAAAAATAAATCTTGTTATTGGCATAAATATTGGAAAAAATGCCTTAACCCCATATGAGGATTCCATAAATGACTATATAGCATGCATGAGAGAAGCATACGTATATGCAGATTATTTAACGGTGAATATATCTTCCCCTAATACCAAAAACTTAAGAGATCTTCATAATCTCTCGGATTTAAGTATATTTATAAAAAGTTTAATGATTGAAAAAAATAAGTTGCAAAAAAAATTGAAGAAATCTGTGCCTATTTTTTTGAAACTATCGCCAGATATTGAAAAATCAAAAATTAAACCAATCATTGACTTACTCATTGCCAATAACATTGATGGTGTTATCGTCACGAATACCACAATTGATAAGTCAAAAATATCTAAGCCCTATCAGCATCTCCCTGGTGGTGTATCAGGAGCACCTTTAAAAATAAAATCAGAACAAATGCTTTCAACAGTGAAAAAAATATCTAAAAATAAACTCCTAATTATTAGTGTTGGAGGAATTATGACTGCTGATGATGCATTAAAAAGAATTAGAATGGGAGCTGATTTAGTTCAAATATACACGGGTCTCATTTATCAAGGACCATCTTTAGTTAATGAAATTCGTCAAAAGTTATCATAAGAGTGACTTACCGTTCATGTATTCATATAGAAGGTGCCCATACGCGATGCGTGCACGGTTGTCACTATATCTCGCTAAGATTGAATTTTGTGTATACGAAATTTCCTTAAGGGATAAACCTGAGCATATGCTAACAGTCAGTCCCAAAGGAACGGTCCCAGTTCTAATTTTACGAGACAATCAAATAATAGATGAGAGTCTCGATATAATGATATGGGCTTTTTCACAGCAGGGTATTATGGATAAATACCTTCCTCAGGATAAGAAGAAAAGTAGTTTATCTCTTATAAATACAAATGACACTAGTTTTAAAAAAAATTTAGATAGCTATAAATATTCAAATGATGACAGAAAAAAAGAAGACGCATTTAAAAAGTGTCTAGATTTTGTGTCAGAGCTTGATTTACTTTTGGAGACGAATGAATATATACTTGATGACAGTCCTCTCATGGTTGACTATGCAATCTTCCCATTCATTAGGCAATTTATTAATGTCGACGTACAGAGATTTAAAGACGAGGGTCTTAAAAAGATTTATCAATGGTTTAATCGAATGTTATCTTCCAATGAATTTGAACATATTATGATGAAGTCAAAGATTTCTTAGATGATGTCAATTGTTTCGACTCAATCTGCAGCTTGATATTTTCATTTTCATCAATATCAATATGTACATCGCCCCCATTAACTAATTTCCCAAATAGTAATTCGTCAGCAAGAGCTTTTCTAATAGTATCTTGAATTAATCTAGACATAGGCCTAGCACCCATTTTTATATCGAAACCATTTTTAGCTAAATAATTTTTTAAGTTATCCGAAAAAGTCACTTCAACTTTTTTATCATGCAGCTGATTCTCAAGCTGGATTAAAAATTTATCTACAACTTTAAGAATAGTTTCATTCTCAAGCGGGGCAAAGGAAACGATGGCATCAATACGATTTCTAAACTCTGGAGAGAAGGCTTTATTAATTTCTTTTTTTTCGTCAAAAACAGTTTGATCATCAGCGATAAATCCTAATGAGGATTTTGATAATGACTCAGCGCCAACGTTTGTGGTCATAATCAATGTAACATTCCTAAAGTCGATTTTTCGTCCATTGCTATCGGTAAGAAAGCCATTGTCCATGATTTGAAGAAGTATATTATGCACATCCGGATGTGCTTTCTCGATCTCATCAAGCAATAAAACTGCATATGGATTTTTATTGATTGACTCTGTAAGAGTACCACCTTGATCAAATCCAACGTATCCGGGGGGAGCACCAATTAATTTTGATACGGCATGCCTCTCCATGAATTCACTCATATCAATACGAATCAATTCAATACCTAATGTATACGCTAGCTGCTTAGCGACTTCAGTTTTACCAACCCCAGTTGGGCCACTGAACATAAAACTACCAATCGGTTTATTGTCTGAAAGTAAACCGCTGCGAGCCATTTTTATTGCTGTTGAAAGTTTATTAATGGCTTCATCTTGACCAAAAATTATCGCTTTCAGATCTCTATCTAAGTTTCTCAACATGCTTAGGTCGTCTTGATTAATATTTTTTGATGGAATCTTCGCAATTTTTGAGATCACTTCCTCAATTTCTTTCGATGATATAGTTTTCTTTTGCTTAGTTTTTGGGAGTATTTTTTGTAATGCCCCAGCTTCATCAATAACATCAATCGCTTTGTCAGGTAGTTTTCTATCGGTAATATATTTGGCTGATAATTCAACCGCTGAAATCAACGCGTTGTTTAAAAACTTAATTTTGTGATGACTTTCAAATGATTTTTTTAAACCTTTAAGTATTTCTATAGAAACTGGGATTGATGGTTCATCGACATCAATTTTTTGAAAACGTCTGGTTAATGCATGATCTTTTTCAAAAACAGTTCTATATTCATTAAAAGTTGTTGCGCCAATACATCTCAACTCTCCTTTAGCTAATGCAGGCTTAAGGAGATTTGACGCATCTAGTGTGCCACCGCTAGCAGATCCTGCCCCAATGATGGTATGAATTTCATCAATAAATAATATAGCATTAGGTTTTTTTGAGAGTTGTTTTAAAACATTTTTTAGACGTTGTTCAAAGTCACCACGATATTTTGTACCGGCAATAAGGGCTCCAAGGTCTAAAGAGTAAATCGCTGTGTCTTTAAGTACTTCAGGTATGTCACCATCAACAATTTTTTTTGCAAGACCTTCAGCTATGGCTGTCTTGCCAACACCTGCATCACCAACAAGAAGTGGATTATTTTTTCTTCTTCTGCATAAGATTTGAGCCACTCTTTCAATTTCATTTTCTCTTCCAATAACTGGGTCAATTTTTCCATCAAGAACAACTTTATTCAGGTTTAACGCATAAGATTCAAGATCAGATTCTTTATTTTGTGTTTTTTGATCAATTTTTTCATCAACCTCATCAGCTTCATTTTCTTTATCTAATTCTTTTTCAATACCATGTGCGATAAAATTAACAACATCTAATCTTGCAATTCCTTGCTGATGAAGAAAGTAAACCGCATGAGAATCTTTCTCCCCAAATATTGCAACCAGAACATTTGCCCCTGTTACCTCTTTCTTACCAGACGATTGCACATGCAACATAGCTCTTTGTATGACTCTTTGAAAACCCAGGGTAGGCTGTGTGTCAACCTCATTTTCTCCATTTACAATAGGAGTATGCTCTTCAATATGGTTAAGAAGGTCTTTCTTAAGAGAGTCAAAATTTGCTCCACAAGCTTTTAATACTTCTTGAGCAGATGGATTATCGAGCATAGCAACTAACAGATGTTCTACAGTGATCAGCTCATGTCTTTTTTGGCGAGCATCCATAAACGCCATGTGTAAACTTACTTCTAATTCTTGTGAAATCATAATTTAATCATATCTTTTCTATAATACTTTGCAAGGGGTGTTGAGCTTCTTTTGCCAACTTTAACACTTGATTCATCTTGGTTTCAGCAATTTCATAAGGGTAAATTCCACATATTGCCATCCCCTCTGTATGAATCTTTAACATAATTCTTGTTGCCTCATCCTCTGTTTTTGTGAAAACTTTCATAATGACGTCAACCACAAATTCCATGGGAGTAAAATCGTCATTAAGAACTAAAACTTTGAACATCTTGGGAAGATTTGGTTTAACCTTTTTTTTTGGTTCAACTATTATCTTGTGGTCTTCTTGAGCCATAACAATTTTATTTAAAAATTTTAAGAGTTTTTATATATTTATCTTGAGCATTAATTATTTCAAAGGTAACGCCATCAATTTTAAAGCTTGTATTGGTTTCTGGGATATCTTCAAAATATTCCAAGATATATCCGTTAATAGTTTTTGCTTTTTGTGATGACAAATTCAATTTAGTAATTTTATTAATTTTTTTTAAATTACATCCCCCTTCAATAATCCAACCATCATTATCATTAATAATCTTTGCATCATCTGAAGGTAAATTTAAACTGAATTCACCAGTAATTTCTTCAAGAATATCTTCAAGAGTAATTAACCCCATAAAGTCGCCATATTCATTAACAACTACAGCAATCTTAAATTTATTTTCTTGAAAATTTTGAATTTGTTTATGCAAAGAAGTTCCACTTGCGACAAACTCTGCTGGCTCAACGGTATCTTTTATTTTATCTATTGTAATGCCATCCTGATCATCAATGAATTTTATTAATTTTCTAATATTTAATAATCCGGTTATTTGTTGATTATCATTACTTCGGATCAATATAAATTCATGGTGATAAGTTTTTAATTTTTTAATAATCTCATCAACTTCTTGATTTATATTTATGAATTCAACATTGGTGTGTGGAATCATTAGATCGTCTACACTATCATTTTCTAGGTCAATTAAATTAATTAGCATAGATTGATTTTTGTTTGTAATACCCTTGCTGGAAGATGAGATAACTGATTTTAACTCATCCATAGTAATCAAACTTTTTTCATTAAAATTTAACTTTATATTGAAGACTTTTAGAATTGATAATACAAAAAAGTTAATAAATAAGACTATCGGATAAAGAACTTTAAGAAGGGGGTATAGAATAAAGCTGCATGCTAAGGCCAACTTCTCACTATATGCAGCCGCAATAACTTTTGGAGTAATTTCACTAAAAATAACAATTAAAAAAGTTACTATTAGAGTTGAGACTAATAAAATTTCCTCATCAGAATTAAATAACTGAATTGATATAACCGTAACCATTGAGGCGGCTGCAGCATTGGAGAAATTGTTACATATCAATATTACACTCAAAAGCTTGTCAGTTTGTTTAATTAATTTATTAGCCAAACCAGCTGACTTTAAACCTTTTTTTTCTAAATACTGAAGTCTGTGTTTGTTGATACCCATTAAACTTGTCTCTGCAATTGAAAAGAAGGCCGAGATAAAAAGTAGGCAGAATAAAATAGTAATTTGATAAGTTATTGGTAAGTCAATCACTTTTCAATTTATGGAGCTGTTTCCATTTCTTCTTTTTTTTGCGGGGTTGAGCCAGCTAGGTTGGAATGATTGGTGCCAAGCCATAAAGCCATAGGACAGCCAACCATGATCGACGAGTAAATTCCAAATAAAATACCAATTGTTAGGGCAAGAGAAAAATTATGAAGGATTTCTCCTCCAAAAATTAACATTGAGATAACTACTGTTTGTGTGGACAAATGAGTCATGATGGTTCGTGACATGGTGCGTGTAATTGCATTATTCATTACATCAATGACACTCGATCTTCTCATTTTCTTAAAGTTTTCTCTAACCCTATCAAAGACGACAACAGACTCGTTCACAGAGTAGCCGAGAACAGCAAGAACTGCGGCTAAAACTGTAAGATTAAATTCCCATTGAAAAAAAGCAAAAAAACCTAAAATAATGATTACGTCGTGCATGTTGGCAACAACAGCAGCTAAGGCAAATCTCCATTCAAATCTCAATGATAGATACAAGATAATTCCTAAACAAACAAATAGAATAGCCAACGCTCCATTTTCAAATAGCTCCTCACCAACTTGACCTCCAACCGATTCCACTCTCTTGATTTCAAATGGATTATTAAGCTTGCTAAGCTCTTGATTGACCAACTCAGATAGTTCTGCGATCGAAATATCTTCATTCAAAGGCATTCTGATTAGAACGTCTTTATCGGTTCCAAAATTTTGAACCTGAATTTCATTTAAGTTGATTTGTGTTAGCTGCCCTCTAATCTCATCAACATTAGCTTTTTCTTCATAGGATATTTCAATAATGGTCCCACCAGTAAAATCTACACCATAATTTAAGCCCTTTTGAAATAAGAAAAAAAATGCCAAGATAAAAGTAATGATTGAGATGAAGGCCGCAATCTTTCGATATTTTAAAAAAGGAATATCATTTTTTACGCGAAATATTTCCATTAGTTATTAACCTTATAAATTTCACCAATATTAAGTTTGTCAATTTTTCTTTTTGAGCCATAGAAGAAGTTAACTAAGGCTCTTGAAACTAAGATGGCTGAAAACATAGATGTAAGAATACCTAATACATGGACCACAGCAAAACCTTTAATAGGCCCAGTTCCAAACATAAATAGCGCAATACCTGCAATCAGAGTTGTGATATTTGAATCTAATATTGTTCCCCATGCTTTCTCGTAACCCAGGTGAATACTCGCTTGAGGAGTATTACCATTCCTTATTTCATCTCTAATACGTTCATTAATTAGAACATTTGAATCAATGGCCATACCAACTGTAAGCGCCATCGCTGCAAGGCCTGGTAGAGTTAATGTTGCTTGTATCGTAGATAAAAGAGCGACAAGTAGGACTAAATTAATACTCAGGGCGATCGATGAGAATAGACCAAATAACATATAATAAATTGAAATTAATATAATTACTGCAATGAAGCCCCAAAAAGTCGATTGAATCCCTCTTTGAATGTTTTCTTTACCCATGCTAGGACCAACAGTTCTTTCTTCAATGATCTCCATCGGCGCTGCTAGCGAGCCAGCTCTTAACAATAACGAAACATCTGTAGCTTCTTGTGCGTTTTTCATCCCGGTAATTTGTACTCTTCCGCCACCAATCTCACTTTTGATGACAGGCGCAGTGATTATTTCTGTTATATCTTTTTCAATTAATAAAATAGCAATTCTTTTACCAATATTATCGCGTGTAATTTTTTTGAATATATTTGCACCTTTACTATCCAAATTCAATGAAACAATTGATTGCCCAGTTTGATTATCCACTCCAGGTCCAGCGTTATTAATATTTTCACCAGTTAAAATCACATCTTTCTTGAGGAGTAAAGGGTTTTGATTGCGATCGTAAAATAAATCTCTACCGAAAGGGATATTGCCGTCAATTGCTTGATCAATATCAGCAGGAGAAGCTTCATCATCAACCAACCTCATTTCGAGCAGTGCGGTTCGACCAATAATATCTTTTGCTTTAGCGGTATCTTGAACACCAGGTAATTGAACAACAATTCTATTTTCGCCTTGTTGTTGGATAATTGGCTCAGCTACACCTAACTCATTAATTCTATTGTTTAATGTTTCTAAATTCTGCTTGATAGCAAATTTTGTCATTTCTTCTTTATTCGCTTGCGAGCCCTCAATAGCAAGAACAAAGGTTCCATTATCTGTAATTTCTTTAATCTTTTCTTTGCCGATAGATCCACCTAGATTTATTCTTTTTGAAAATTCAAAACTTGAATCATCCTGCAGCAGAAGACTTTTTGATTTTTTCAAATCATTTTCATTGGTGAGCTGTACTAAAATTGAACCATCTTCGACAGAAATTTGATCATATCTAATCTTATTTTCTCGTAATAATGTTCTGATTTCATTAACCCTTCCAGATGACTCTTTTGCTTCAATATTGCTTAAATCAACTTGCATTAGAAAATGCACACCACCTCTTAAATCTAGACCTAAATACATGGGTTGACCCCCAATACTTTCAAGCCATTTAGGTGAATTAGGAAGTAAATTCAATGCAACCACAAAATTAGGACCTAATTTGTCTTCAAGCAAACCTTTTGATGTCAGCTGATCTTCGTTATTGGTAAGTTTAATTTTTATGAAGTTTTCTGTTAGGACAACTCCGTTATAAGTAATATTATTTTCTTCGAGTATTTTTTCAGATTGTGATGCAATGATGGGGTCCATTTTTTCACCCGATTTAATCGGCATAATTTGTACTGCAGGAGCCTCGCCAAAGAAATTGGGCAGCGCGTAAAATAAAGCAAAGACAACTATTAATAGGATTAAGGTATTTTTCCAACGAGAAAATTGATTCATAGATTTATCGACTTAAATAGATTTAATAGTTCCCTTGTTTAAGACTGCTTGCACTGAATTTTTTTGAACATTAATTTGGGTACCATTGGATATTTCCAATATTACAAAATTGTCTGTTACTTTTTCGATCTTTCCAAGGATTCCAGATGCAAGCATGATTTCATCTCCCTTTTTTAGTTCTGACAACAATTTTTTATGCTCTTTCGCTTGCTTCATTTGTGGGCGAATCAGCATAAAATAAAACAAAATAAAGATAATGATGAACGGAACAAAACTCATCAGACCGCCTGGAGCAGGGGCACTATTTGCGTAAGCTAGTGAAATCATTAGAACCTCAAATTAAAAAAATGAAGATGAATTTTAGCATAATTACCCTTATTAAAGTCTATTTGTGAGACTTCCCTCTCATAGAAATAAAATTATCCTTATATTCTTTAAATTGTTGGTTAATAATTGCCTCACGAGCATCTGCCATAAATTTTTTATAAAAATATAGATTGTGGATTGTATTTAATGTAGAGCCCAGCATTTCTCCAATTCTAAATAAATGATGGAGGTAGGAACGTGAAAAATTTTTACAGGTATAACACCCACAATGTTCATCTAATGGCTTTAGGTCGTTCTTATACTGACTATTTTTAATTTTGATATCTCCAAACTGAGTAAATAGCCATCCGTTTCGCGCGTTCCTTGTTGGCATGACGCAATCAAACATATCTACTCCTTGTTCAACTGCGTTAAGAATATCCTCTGGTGTACCTACTCCCATTAAGTATCTAGGTTTATTGTTAGGCATGTGGTCAGATAAGTCTGTGATGACTTTCAACATCTCATCTTTTGGCTCTCCTACAGATAGTCCTCCAATGGCATACCCATCAAAATCTAATTCTTGTAATTGATTTATCGAGTCAATCCTTAAATCTTTATACATTCCCCCTTGAACAATTCCAAATAGAGCATTTTTACTTTTAAAAGAATCTTTAGATCTTTTTGCCCATCGCAAACTTAATTCCATGGATGATTTGGCCTCCTCTTTGGAAGCTGGGTAGTTTGTGCATTCATCGAATACCATTGCAATATCTGAGTTGAGTTTTGTCTGAATTTCCATAGAAATTTCAGGGCTTAAGAAACAAGAGTCACCATTTATTGGAGATTTAAATACCACTCCATCTTCATTCAATGATCTTAACTTGCCTAGACTCCAAACCTGAAAGCCACCGCTATCAGTCAATATTGGTCTTTGCCAATTAATGAAATCGTGTAATCCATTGTGATATTCAACAATATCCATACCTGGTCTCAACCAGAGATGGTATGTATTCCCTAGAATGATCTGAAAATCAATTTCCTCAAGCATCGAGGGTGTTATGCCTTTAACAGCCCCATAAGTTCCAACTGGCATAAATATTGGAGTATCAAGCGTTCCGTGATTTAAAGTTATTTTGGTTGCACGAGCTTTTGAGTCAGTTGATTCAATTTTGAATAGCATAGTAATTTTTTTTTAAAAGCCTATTATATGAGCAATCCTCTCTAAATACGATGAAAAAAGGAATGATCTAGGATAAAATTATGTGATGAATAAATCAGTAAAAAAACAAAGCGAATTTTATTTACTTCCAAACTTATTTACAACAGCAGCATTATTTTTTGGTTTTTTTTCAATTTTAAATGCGATGAATGGAAAATTTGAATTTGCTGCATTGGCTATCTTTTTTGCGTTGGTCATGGATGGCCTTGATGGGAGAGTGGCAAGACTCACCAACACAGAAAGCAAGTTTGGTGCCGAGTATGACAGCTTGTCGGATATGGTATCTTTTGGTGTGGCTCCTGCACTTGTTATGTATGTTTGGGCCCTTAAGCCATTAGGTAAGATTGGATGGATTGGAGCTTTTATCTACTGCGCATGTGCAGCATTCAGATTGGCTAGATTTAACACAAAATTAGATGTGCTTGAAAAAAAATATTTCTTTGGATTTCCTTCTCCTGCGGCAGCAGCTTTGGTCGCTGCATTTATTTGGGTTTGCATTGACAACGGGATAAGTGGCAATGATATTTTTTTAAATTTTTTTCAAATGCAGTGGTTTGCACTGGTTATGATTTTGATTGCAGCATTGTCGATGGTTACAGATATTAAGTATTACAGCGGTAAAGATGTAAATTTAAGAAATAGTGTTCCTTCGGTATCCATTTTATTGATTGTTATGGCTTTTTCACTTCTTTCACATAGTCCTGCTGAAATTATTTTTATAATTATTTTTGGTTATTTATTATCAGGGTATCTAAATGTTTTTAGAGAAAATTTCACAATTCAAAAAAAAAATAATAGAAAGAAAAAATGACAGATAAATTAATAATATTTGACACCACATTAAGAGATGGGGAGCAAAGCCCGGGTGCTTCGATGACTCAAGAAGAGAAGGTGCGAATTGCACTACAGTTGGAAAAGCTTGGAGTTAATGTCATTGAGGCAGGTTTTGCGGCAGCGAGCCCTGGAGACTTCAAGGCCATTGAGGCGGTTGCAAAAAAAATTCAGAAATCTACTGTTTGTTCACTCGCTCGGGCAGTAAAAAACGATATTGAAAAAGCAGGACATGCTATTCAGAGTGCTGCTTCAGGAAGAATTCATACATTTATTGCGACAAGTCCGATTCACATGGAAAATAAATTAAGAATGACCCCTGATCAAGTTTTAAATAGAGCGGTTGAGGCTGTAAAATGGGCCCTTGAGTATACTGATGACGTAGAATTTTCTGCTGAAGATGCTGTTCGATCTGAGATACCATTCTTGGTTGAGGTTTTTGATGCGGTTATACAGGCTGGTGCTAAAACAATTAACGTCCCTGATACAGTAGGATATTCAATTCCCTTTCAGTGGGGTGATCGAATTAAACAGCTGATTGATAAAGTTCCTAATTCAAAATCAGTCATATGGTCTACTCATTGTCATAATGATCTTGGTATGGCGGTTGCAAATTCATTATCAGCCGTTTTAAATGGCGCTAGACAAGTTGAATGTACAATCAATGGCCTTGGTGAAAGGGCTGGAAATGCCAGCTTAGAAGAAGTTGTGATGACAGTGAAAACTAGACAAGATATTTTTAATTTACAAACCAATATTAATACTGAATTTATTGTGCCAACATCTAGGCTGGTGTCAACAATTACAGGATATGCTGTTCAGCCTAATAAGGCGATTGTTGGAGCAAATGCCTTTGCCCATGAATCTGGAATTCATCAAGATGGTGTTTTAAAGCATAGGGAAACCTATGAAATTATGAAGGCTGAAGATGTGGGATGGGGTGCTAATAAAATTTCATTAGGTAAGCTTTCTGGTAGAAATGCCTTCAAGAACCGTTTAGAAACACTTGGTATTGATCTGGATTCGGATGATCTTTTAAATGCGGCATTTGAAAAATTTAAAAATTTAGCGGATAAGAAATCAGAGATTTTTGATGAAGATATTCATGCATTAATAAGTGATGAGTATTCTGCAGATACTGCAGAGATTTTTAAATTAATATCCTTGAAAGCGACAGCTGAGATTAATAAGAAACCAACTGCCCAAATTACAATTGACAGGTATGGTGAAGAACTTTCTGAAGATTCTGTAGGAAGCGGCATGGTTGATGCTACTTTTAAAGCCATTGAAAAAATTGTTAAGTCAGATTCTGAACTACTACTATACTCTGTTAGTAATATTACAACTGGTACTGATGCTCAGGGTGAGGTTACAGTTAGGCTAGCGAAGGGTGGGCGTGTTGTGAATGGCCAAGGATCAGATACTGACATTGTTATTGCGTCAGCAAAAGCCTACATTAATGCAGCGAATAAAATATTATCTAAGCTCGAGAGAGCCCATCCTCAGGTTTAATTTTGAATTTAGCTTTATTTGATTTAGATAACACCTTGCTTAAAGGTGATTCTGATTATAACTGGTCAAAATTTCTTATCAAACATGGACTTTTGGATAGCAAGGAGCATGAAAAACAAAATGAAATTTTTTATCAAGATTATAAAGATGGGTGTCTTGATATATATAAATTTTGCGAATTTCAATTTCGTCCGTTTACTTTGATAAAAAGAGATCAATTAAATCAGCTTCGTGAACAATATGTAGCTGAGGTTATCAAGCCTCTGGTAACTAAAAAGTCCCTGGATTTGGTGAAGTCCCATCAAAAAAATAATGATCTGTGTATTATCATTACTGCCACAAATTCATTCATTACAAAACCAATTGCTTCACTTTTTGATGTAGATATTTTAATAGGCACTGATCCAGAAGAGGTTGATGGTAATTTTACTGGTCATGTTTCCGGGACGCCTTCATTTCAAGAGGGAAAAATTACTAGATTAAAAGCATGGTTACAAGAGCATGAATATTCGTTTGACAGCTTTATGCAAACTTATTTTTATTCAGATTCCCAGAATGACCTTCCTTTGTTAAATTCTGTATCAAATCCTGTATGCGTTAATCCCGACCCTATTTTAGAGACAAAGGCTAAAGAAAATAACTGGCCTATAATTTCTTTGGATGATTAACTAATGAGATATTCAAAAACAAATTTGCTGCCGAAGTAAGAAAGCACTAAAAGGATAAAGGCAAACAAAGATAGCTTTATCGCTTTCCTTCCTCTTAAACCATTTATTTGTCTTTGATAAAAAATATAGCCATAGAAAACCCATGAAAATATTCCGAATAAAGTCTTATGATTAAAAACAAAGGGACTGTTAAAAATTTCCTGCGAAAAGAAAATTCCTGTAAAGATTGTAATCGATAAAAGTAAAAAACCTATTCCTATCATAGTAAAAAGGAACTTTTCCATGCTTAATAAAGAATTGTCAGTTGAAAAAAGTGAAGAGTTCTTTTTTTTATGAAGATTATTTTCTAAAAATAAAATAAAAATTGAAAAAACAGCTGAGTAAGTTAAAAGACCATAAGCAATTATTGCAATTGTAATATGAGAAAGATAATTAAGTGAGTCCGTATTTCTTATTGAATAATCATGAGAAAAAAAATAATGAAATACTAAGATAATTAGAGTTGGGATAATCACAATTTTTTCTAAGCCTTGGTAATTCATTTTTATATTAAATATTAAATAAAATATGACGGTAACAATACTTACCACCAATAAAGCATTAGAAAAATCGAAGTTAAATTCATTAAGAACAACATCGTGATAGATGAGAAAAAGGTGACTAATTAACGCTACTAATAAAAAAAGATTTTTTAATTGAATATTATTTTTTAAATTTACAAGGCTAAGTAAATAAAAAATCAATGCAGCAGATAGGGAGCCAAAATACAACATATGTCTTATTAATGATTTACAATTATTAATTATATTATAGGTTAAAAAATATTATGTTAGAAAATTTAACAGATAAGCTGCAATCAGTTGTTAGAAAAATTTCTGGTCAGTCCAGATTTACTGAAGAAAATATTAGCGATGCTATGAGAGAAGTAAGGATTGCTTTAATTGAAGCTGATGTGGCAATACCAGTTGTTAAATTTTTTATAGATCAGGTAAAAGAAAAAGCAATCGGCACAGAAGTACTTAAAACAGTGTCTCCAGGTGACGCTATTGTTAAGATCGTTCAAGATGAATTAACAAACTTGATGGGGCCAGAAAATGTTCCCTTAAATCTAGAAAAAAAGCCCCCCTCCGTAATCTTGATGGCAGGCTTGCAAGGCTCAGGTAAAACAACCACATCAGCAAAATTAGCGAAACTATTAAAAGAGCAAAAGAAGAAAGTGATGCTTGTCAGCGCAGATGTCTATCGACCTGCAGCGATTGATCAATTAAAAACATTAGCAGCAAGTATTGACGTTGAGTGTTATGACTCCACTGAAAAAGATAAACCGATCAAAATAGCGGAAAAATCAATTGATTATGCAAAAAAACACTTCTTTGATGTTGTCATCTTTGATACGGCAGGACGAACTGCAATTGATGAAAAAATGATGAAAGAAATCCAAGCATTGCATAAAGTATTAAAACCAGCCGAAACACTTTTTGTTGTCGATTCTATGCAAGGTCAAGATGCAATAAATACTGCAAGTGCATTTAATGATGCCCTTGAGTTAACAGGGATTGTACTTACAAAAATTGACGGAGATTCAAGAGGGGGCGCAGCACTATCAGCCAAGCATATTATTGGAAAGCCAATTAAATTTGTTGGTGTGAATGAGAAGATCAATGGCATTGAGCCTTTCTACCCTGATCGATTGGCAGCAAGAATATTGGGGATGGGTGATATTGTTGGCCTGGTTGAGGAGGCTCAAAAAAACGTTGACCAAAAAGAAGCTCAAAAATTAGCTGAGAAAGTTAAATCTGGAAAGAATTTTGATTTAGAGGACTTTAAAAACCAAATTGTTCAGATGAAAAAAATGGGTGGTGTTGGCGCCCTAATGGATAAGATGCCCTCGCAGCTCATGGGCCAGGCTCAGCAAAAAATTAATCCAGAAGATGGAGATAAATCTTTGATGCAAATTGAGGCAATCATTAATTCAATGACTCCGCTTGAGAGAAAAGAGCCTGATTTAATTAAGGCAAAAAGAAAACAGAGGATTGCTAGTGGATCTGGTACCAGGGTTCAAGACATTAATCGACTGTTAACCCAGTATGAACAAATGCGAAAAATGATGAAAATGTTTTCTAAAGGCGGCCTATCCAAGATGATGAGAGGGTTGGCGGGAAAATTCCCCGGAATGAGATAAAATTCCCTTTTGTTTATTGACCAATTAAACGATCTAGTCCATAATTGCGTGTTTGATTCATGGGGTGTTAGCTCAGTTGGTAGAGCAGCGGACTTTTAATCCGTTGGTCGCGAGTTCGAATCTCGCACACCCTACCACTTAATT
Source organism: beta proteobacterium KB13 (assembly GCA_000156155.1). GTDB lineage: Bacteria > Pseudomonadota > Gammaproteobacteria > Burkholderiales > Methylophilaceae > BACL14. The sequence goes on from DS995299.1 coordinate 233,948, forward strand.
TACCCGCCAATAACAACCCCTTTTTCTTTTTTGATCTTAATAATTTCTGCTGAATATTTTTTCGCATCAGACAGTTGATGGCTTACTAAGATCGTGACAATTTGATTTTTAATAATGTGGTTATGGAGTTTTTTAAATAATTGATCACGATATTGTTTATCAATTGCATGAAAAGACTCATCAATAAGTAAAATTTTTGGATTTTTTACGAGCGCCCGAGCGATAGATACTTTTTGAGATTCACCACCAGATAGACTTCTTATATTTTTATGCAGCAATTCATCAATATCCATGAGGTCAATGATCGCATCGTAATTATTATGTTTTAATGCCCCAAAAGTTATATTATCCTTGACGCTCAAATGGGAAAATAATCTAAGATCTTGGAATATGTAACCTACATCTCTAAATTGAGGCGCAATATTGATACCTTCATTCTCATCAAACAATCTTCTACCAGCAATATCAATGAGGCCATGATGTGGCTCTCTTATCCCTGCAATGATATTCAGGATGGTAGTTTTACCAACACCTGAGTGCCCATGCAAACATACAATTTGTGATTTTGTTTTCACATTAATTTGCATGGACAAGCTAGGATTTTGATATGTAAAGTCTAAATGTATCATTTACTAAGTCTATTGCTGATCATTAAAGCCGCCAATGAGATAAAAATACTAATCCCAACTAATCGAATTACTATGAGATTAGCATCTGGATCCTGAAGAGATGAATAAATAGCCAGTGGGAGTGTTTGTGTTTCGCCAAAAATATTTCCAGCAAAAGTAATTGTAGCGCCGAATTCTCCAAGGCTTCTACTGAAGCTTAAAATAAAACCAGTAATGATTCCTTTTTTGCTTAATGGAATTATAATTTTTTTTAAAATTTTTAATTTATTTGCACCTAAGGTTTGTGCAGCCTCGATTAGTTTTGGATCTATTTCAGAGATTGACTGGCGAATAGATCTTACAAAAAGAGGAAAACCCATGACTGCTGAGGCAATCACTGCTGCTATCCATGTAAAAGAAATTCTTATATTAAATGTTGAGAAAAAAATATCACCAACCAATCCATTCTTGCCAAAAATAATTAGTAGAAAAAAGCCAATGACTACAGGCGGCAAAACTAAGGGAAGATGGATAAGGCCATCAACAAAAGACTTACCAATAAAATTTTTTCTAGCTAAAAAATAAGCTATTAATAATGATGGAAAAAAAGCGATGATTGATGAAATAGATGCTACCTTTAGTGAGAGAAGTAGAACAGTAATTTCATAATCAGATATAGCCATCAATCTATTATAAACCCATGATTTTTTAATATTCCTAAAACACTGGGTTGCTGCAAATAATTTACAAAATCTTTAGTGTCTTTATTTAATTTCAGAATACCAATTTCATATGTAATATCAGAATATAAATTTAATGGAAGACTTTGGACGTCAACATTTTTTTCTAAATTAAAGATATTGCTTGAATAGGTGATGGCATAGTCACATTCATCAATTGATAAATAATATTGTAACGATGCTGCATCTTTTAAAAAAATAATCTGGTTATCAACTATCTTTAGATTCATAGCATTAATGGCTTCAAGACTATAAAATCCAAGAGGAGCATTCTTTGGATCAGCTAGACAAAAACGTTCATTGTCATTCAACGTTAAATTTTCAAGCGATTTCATAGATCCTATCATCGACAGAGAATTAGAAATCCATGGCTGTCTTTCTTTAATCTTCTGATGTTTATCTAAATAATTTATCCATTTTTTATTAGCTGAAATAAAAATATCGTAGGGCGCATCTCTCATAATTTGTTGAGCAATATTTCCAGAAGCGCCCATCCCAAACTTCAGTCTTTCATTGCTCTGTTTTTCGTAATCATTGACAATCTCTTTCATTGCATTGTGAAGGCTTGAGGCATAACCGATGTAGATGTTTTCATTTGCTTTTAATGTTTGGAAAAAAAAAATAAAAAATCCAAAAATTATTTTTAAATAATTTTTAAAGATAATTGAATTTAATGAATAATGGATAATCATAAAAATATGAAAAAGATTTTACTCTTAATTGTAACTTTATTATTCCCTTTTTTGGTTTTTGCATACCCGGCTCAACATGAGCTTTTTGAGCTGAATAAGTCCATGATTCAATTATGGGTGAGTTACGAGAAAGGTGTCACTGGAACAGGTTCCGGTGTAGTAATAAAAAAAAATCACGTTGCAACTGATTGCCATGTTTTTCAGAATGCTACCGGTGTAAACGTTGTCAAATATCATGATACTTACAGTCCCATAGGAGTATATGCGGACTGGGAACATGATATATGCGTACTTAAATTTGATAACCTTCCTCTTGAGCCAGTTGAGGTCAGACAGAGTGAGTCCATCCATTATGAAGAAGAAGTGTTTACCTTAACCTTTCCAAACGACAATCCAGTTCCGTTACCCTCTTATGGTAAGGTAAAGGCTCTATATAATTTTGACAAAGGCTCGATAATTCGTACCTCTGCTACGTTTACAGTTGGTTCAAGTGGGGGAGCTTTGTTTGATAATGATTTTAATTTGATTGGCATTACAACATTTAAGAGCCCTGGAAAACGATTAGGTTATTTTTATTGTTTACCAACTGAATGGATAGATAAAGTTATGCAAACAAAAATGCTCACTGATATTAGAAGTGAAACAGCACCCTTCTGGGCCTTGCCTGATGAGCAGAAACCATTTTTTATGCAAGTAGTTTTACCACTTCAAGACTCAAATTGGGCTGAATTAAAAAGGATTGCTAAGATGTGGACACAGTCTGAAGATGACAGCACCAATGCATGGTTTTATCTAGGCTTGGCAGAGAAGGAATTTAATCGAGACTTCGCAAAGCTCTTTTTAAATAAATCTATTTCTTTGAACCCACGAAACCTAGACGCTCTAGAAGTCTTGTATGAATTATCGTCTGAGGAGGGCGATGATGAATCAATTAAGAAATATAGATCGATGATTGAAGATGTTGATCCAGATCATTTTGTCGATCATAACAGCCAAGTTTAATATTGGCGCGCCCGAAGAGATTCGAACTCCTGACCACTTGGTTCGAAGCCAAGTACTCTATCCAGCTGAGCTACGGGCGCAGATAGATTTAATTGGCGCGCCCGAAGAGATTCGAACTCCTGACCCCTTGGTTCGTAGCCAAGTACTCTATCCAGCTGAGCTACGGGCGCGTCAACGCTATTATATCCCTAATTTAGTTGTTTTAACTAGTTGCTTGAGACCGGGAGTGTCAAAATAGGCCCAGCCTTTTCAATCTGTCCTGATTGGAGAGCTGCAATTTGATTGAGGAGCATAAGGGTGTATTTACTTTGCATATCATTGTCTTTGATATAAAACCAATTTCCACGATATTCAACAGCGATAGTTGCCTGTTCAGGTGGTTTTTTTGAGGTATGAACAGTAAACAAATTATCCAGAACAACTTGCCAGTCAAAATTTTCCCCACTTTCATTCTTGGTGACTGTTACTCGACCTTCCTTAATATCATCAGCTGGTATTGAAACTCCGTGTGACAAGAAAAATAAAATACCTGCTAGAGATCTAGACTCAATTTGAATGTTGTCATTCGATGAAGCGTCAAAATAATTTGGGGTGATGGGAATGATATTATTTTTTTTATTTATCTTTAGGTCAGATAAAAACTTTTCTACATCAGCATCGGTGATGTAGTCTTTTTTAATTAACAATGCTAAATCACCAGGATTTCCATCAAGCTGATAACCTAAAGTAATCTTCGATGTTTTTTGTAACAATCTAAAATCTTTAGCAATTTGGTTAAATGCAGCATAATCTGGAGAATTTGTTGGCGTTGGTCCTGAAGCTTCGGAAGCATTGTCAATGTGATTAATTTTGTTGACAGTAAGTCGAAGAATTCTTTCCAGACTCCATCCGGATCGCGCTAAAAGCAAAATGACTTGATGATCGATTGGAGTTAGTACATTTTTTACAAAGTCTGCACCAGACAAGGGTGAATAAGAAATGGTTGGTTTTTCAATGTATTCTGTATTGCCACGTATGCCAATATTATTTTTTCCTACCGCATCACTCTCAAAAATAGAGCCATCTAAACCAAAACCTTCTTTCCAATTAAATGAAGTAGACACGCTATTTACTTTTAGAAAAGCTGGATTGTCTGCATATCTTAATCGAACAAGGTTTAATAAGGTTTCTTCATCGTCAGTTTGCGCAAGCACTTTGTTGTAGTCATTTCTTCCTGCTTTCATAAAGTCTGGACCAAATTGACTACAGCTTGACAGAAGAATGCATGAGATGAGAAAGCATATTATTTTTTGAATCATTAAAATTTACCTGTAAAGTCCCATTTACCTAAATTGACCCCATTCATCCTGAGAATATTGTATGTGGTAGTCACATGAAAGAAAAAATGGGGAATAATCCATCTTTTTAAATAATCTTCACCATTTTTGAAGGTAAATTTTTTATCTCGAATATAAAATTCGATGTATTTATTTTCAGACCCTGCCATCTGAGCAGGTTTAATTTTTTTTAAAAAGCTAATTGTTTTAGTGATGCGGCTTTGAAGCTGTTTGATTGTTTTTTCATTATCTGAATAGCTGGGCGCGTTTTTTCCTGCTAATCTTCCAATACCTTTTCTTACCATATCTGTGCCAATTTGAATTTGTCGAGATAATGGATACATGTCAGCAATTAATCGACTGTTAATATATATGGTTGAGTCAATTTTTCTTTTGTCTGCAAATCGTTGGGCTTTATTGAGAATTTTAGATAGATTTTCTAGCATATTGATTATCATGGGTACCGATAATTCATACATTGGAACTTGCATAACTTTCCCTTAAAATGGCGGAGAGCGAGGGATTCGAACCCTCGATACAGGCTTAAACCCGTATGCTTCCTTAGCAGGGAAGTGCCTTCGACCACTCGGCCAGCTCTCCTTGTTCTAAATGGATATTTTAAATGAAAATCTCAAACTTCCCAATTATTGATCTAAATTAAATGCTTTATGAAGAGATTGAACTGCCATATCTAAGAGATTTTCGTCGATAAGAATAGATATCTTTATTTCGCTGGTTGAAATAGTGCTGATATTAATACCCTCTTCAGAAAGTGTTCTGAACATTTTGCTAGCTACTCCGACATGGGATTTCATGCCAACACCAACTAAAGAGAGTTTTGCAATATTAGGATCTCCAATAATTTTTTTTGCATTTAAATGACTTTTCATCCCTTCAAGAATTTCTAAAGTTTTATCTAACTCACTTTTATTAACAGTAAATGTAAAATCATTTTCACCATCATGGCCAATATTTTGAATAATCATATCAACATCAATATTTTGCTCAGCAATTGGACCTAGGATTTGATAGGCTAGTCCTGGGGTATCGGGTATTCCTTGAACAGTAACTTTGGCTTCATCTCGATTGAAGGCAATTCCTGAAATAATTGGATCTTCCATTTTGTGATCTTCCTCGTAAGTAATTATTGTCCCATCACCATTTTTTTCAAAACTTGATAAAACTCTTAATTTAACTTTATATTTTCCAGCAAACTCAACAGAACGAATTTGTAAGACCTTTGAGCCTAAGCTGGCTAATTCTAACATTTCTTCAAAGGTGATAGATTTGAGCTTTCTTGCGGTTGAAACAACCCTAGGATCTGTTGTATATATTCCATTAACATCAGTATATATTTGACACTCATCCGCCTTGAGAGCTGCAGCAATCGCAACTGCAGTAGTATCTGATCCACCCCTTCCTAATGTGGTGATATTTCCATTTTCGTCAGCGCCTTGAAAACCAGCAATAACTAAAACATATCCATCTGCTAAATCTTTTTGGATATTTTCGGTTCCAATATTAATGATTCTTGCTTTGGAGTGCGCATTATCAGTCAGAATTTTTACTTGCGACCCTGTGTAGCTTTTCGCTTTAATTCCTCTTTCCTGAATTGCTAGGGCTGTGAGACCGATAGTCACTTGTTCACCTGTTGAGACTATAACATCAGATTCTCTAGGGCTTGGTTGTTTACTAACATCTTTAATTAATTGTAAGAGCTTATTTGTTTCACCTGACATTGCAGATACGACAACGACTACTTGATGGCCATCGTCAACAAAACCCTTAACGCGGTCTGCAACCGCATTTATTCTTTCTGGATTGGCAACTGATGTGCCACCGTATTTTTGTACAATCAAGCTCATGAATTTAATAGTTTTTTAATCTTAATTAAGGCTTCTGGTAAATCATTGATGTTTTGACCCCCGGCCATTGCCATATCTGGCTTCCCACCACCATTACCACCAACCATGTTTGCAAGTTGGCCGGCTATTTTACCAGCATGGAATTGATTTGTGATATCTTTTGTGACACCGACAGCGATATTAATCTTACCTTGATTGATTGTTGCTAAGATGATGATGCCTGATCCAATATTATTTTTTAGGTCATCTATCAAAGCTCTCAGTTGAGGTATCTCCATATTATCAATATTTGTTGAAAGAACTTTCGTCCCATCAATCACTTCAATTTGATCTAAAAGATCATTTTTGGAAGCATTGGTAATTTTTTGTTTTAATTGAGCAATGGTTTTTTCTTGAGTTTTTACTTGATCAATCACTTGCTTTATTTTTTCAGCTACATCATCTTTTGTAGTTTTTAATTCTTTAGCAGTTGCATTCAATAGCTGGTTTTGTTTGTCAATAATTTGAATTAAACTTACCCCAGTGGTTGCTTCAATTCTTCTCACACCTGATGAAATTCCGCTTTCATTCAAAATCTTAAAGAGTCCAATATCTCCAGTTGCATTAACGTGTGTGCCTCCACAGAGCTCTTTACTATTCCCAATTGTTAAAACACGCACCTCATCATCATATTTTTCTCCAAAAAGCATCATGGCCCCACTTTTTTTAGCTTTATCTAAAGCCATTACTTCTGCAGAGGTAGGGTTATTTTGAAGAATTTCGTTGTTTACAATTTGTTCAACTTGTTGAATTTCTGTTTCGCTCAGAGCACTAGAATGTGAAAAATCAAAACGCGTTCTAAACTCATTCACAAGAGACCCTTTCTGTTCAACATGATCGCCCAATATAGTTTTTAATGCCTTGTGAAGCAAATGGGTGGCTGAGTGATTTCTTTTGATTGAATCTCTTCTAATGTGATCTACCTGACATAAAACAGGATCTTTTATCTTTAATTGTCCGCGAACCAATTCACCTATATGAAGAATTACACCATTGGGCAGTTTCTGGGTATCATGAACAACAAACTCAGCTTGATCATTAAAAATCCTTCCAGTATCACCTACTTGACCCCCAGATTCAGCATAAAAAGGTGATTCTTTTACTACTAAATTACATGTGCTATTTGCCGATACTTCAACCGCAGGTTCATTATTGAGAATAATTGATTCAATTGTTGAGAATTCTTCATTGTGCGTGTACGCCAAAAACTTTGTTGGATCGATATCAATGACGATTGAGTCTTTTGCTTTAAATTGGGAGGCATTTTTGGCTTTATTTTTTTGTTCAGCCATGTCTTGATCAAAGCCTGCCTGATCAATAGTAATATTATGTTCTCGGCATATATCAGCTGTTAAATCTATTGGAAATCCATATGTGTCATGTAGTTTAAAAGCTACCGAGCCGCTTAACATAGTCGACTTATTTTTTTTGGTTAGGTTAATTTCTTGCTCGAGGATACTCATACCATTAGCAATAGTTTCAAAAAACTTGTCCTCTTCTTGAAGTGTCGTTTTTTCAATTTTCTTTATGTTGGTTAAGAGCTCGGGATAGGCTTCTTGCATATTTTTAGCAAGACTATTCAGTATGGGCATTAAAAAAGATTCTGTTGCGCCCAGTTTATAACCATGACGAATTGCGCGTCTTAATATTCTTCTTAAGACATAACCTCTTCCATCATTGGAAGGTTGGACACCATCATTGATTAAAAAGGCAATGGACCTGATATGATCCGCAATCACCTTCAAAGATGAGTGAGATAAATCCTTACATTTTAGAGCTTGAGCGGCATCATGAATTAAATTTTGAAACAAATCAATTTCATAATTCGAATGAACAGACTGTAAAACAGCTGATATTCTTTCAAGACCCATTCCAGTATCAACAGAAGGTTTTGGTAGTGCTTCCATTTCACCATTCTCATTCCTATTGAATTGCATAAACACTAGGTTCCAAATTTCAATAAAACGATCACCATCTTCATCTTCACTTCCAGGAGGACCTCCAGGAATATCTGCACCATGATCATAAAAAATTTCGCTGCATGGACCACATGGCCCAGTATCACCCATCATCCAGAAATTATCAGAGATGTACTTTTCAGATTTGTCTGCAATTTTAATAATTTTTTCAGCTGGAATCTTTATTACGTTTTTCCATATATCGTATGCCTCAGTGTCCTCATGGTAAACAGTCACTAATAGTTTTTCCGCAGGTATTTGAAATCTTTCAGTTAACAATTCCCAAGCGTACTGAATCGCGTCTAATTTAAAGTAATCTCCAAAGCTAAAGTTACCAAGCATTTCAAAAAACGTATGATGTCTTGCTGTATAGCCAACATTTTCTAAATCATTATGCTTACCACCTGCTCGAACACATTTTTGACTAGTTGTTGCGGTTGTGTATTTTGGTTTTTTATATCCAAGGAAAAAATCTTTGAATTGGTTCATGCCGGCATTAGCAAACAGTAAAGTGGGGTCATCGCTTGGAACTAAGCTGCTCGAAGAAACAACCGTGTGTCCTTTTTCCCTAAAAAAATTAAGGAATATTTCTCGTATTTGGTTACTGGTTAATGATTTCATTTAATAATCTTTTTTATAGTATCGAAAGTAAAACCTCTATTTTGCATAAACTTTATTTGTTTATTTTTTTCATTTAAGTCTGATGGTAGAGATGAATATTTCCTCTCCCAAACCATTTTTGCAGACTCGTATTCCTCGTCTCTTAACACCTCAATAAATTCTTCAATCAAAAAAACATCAATTTCTTTTTGTTTTAGCTCGTAACTGATTTTTTGAAGACCGAACTTTCTTTTTTTTGAGTTAATATATGATTCACAAAATCGATAATCTGATTGCAGACCTTTTAGTTTGAGATCTTCGACTATTTGATAACAGCTATCTATATTCAAATCTAATTCATCAGTTGCGAAGGGTTTAATTTTATTTACCAATTCGACAAAGCCATATTCTCTTTTAGCGAGATAGTAAAGAGCTCTATTTTTTAATCTTTTGAGAGGATCATCAGCTTGCATCTTCATCAACTGCATCTTCATCAGTTTGATTCTCGACAATCATTTTTGAGTTTGCAAGATTAGCGTTCGCTCTGATTTGGTCTTCAAGAGCCTTAGAGATATCAGGATTTTGTTTTAAATACTCTCGAACATTGTCTTTACCTTGACCAATTTTTTCACCATTGTGGCTATACCAAGCTCCGGCTTTTTCGATCAATTTTAATTTTACACCTTGCTCAATAATTTCCCCTTCCAAAGATATACCCTCGCCGTACATTACATCGAATTCTGCCTGGCGGAAAGGAGGGGCGACTTTATTCTTAACGACTTTTACTCGTGTTTCAGCACCAACAACCTCATCACCTTTTTTAATTGCACCAATCCTGCGGATATCAAGCCTTACAGATGAATAAAATTTTAGCGCATTACCACCTGTGGTCGTCTCAGGATTCCCAAACATAACCCCAATCTTCATTCGAATTTGATTAATAAAAATGACTAGGGTGTTAGTTTTTTTAATATTTCCAGTGAGTTTTCTTAAAGCTTGTGACATTAATCTGGCTTGTAAACCCATATGAGAATCACCCATATCGCCTTCAATTTCAGCGCGTGGAGTTAGGGCTGCAACCGAATCCACCACTACTACATCAACCGAACCGCTTCTGACAAGCATGTCTGTAATTTCTAGGGCTTGTTCACCTGTATCAGGCTGTGAAATAAGAAGGTCGGTCAAATTAACACCTAGTTTGGCGGCATATTGTGTATCGAGTGCATGTTCCGCATCTATAAAGGCTGCTGTGCCGCCTGCTTTTTGAGCTGCTGCAATTACAGATAGTGTTAGGGATGTTTTTCCGGATGATTCAGGTCCATAAATTTCAACAATCCTTCCCTTTGGAAGACCTCCGATACCGAGGGCTATATCTAAACCTAAAGAGCCTGTAGAGATTGCTTCAATGGATTCATCTATTTCCGTGCCATCCATCTTCATTACTGAGCCTTTGCCATATTGTTTTTCAATTTGGGCCATCGCGGCTTCTAGCGCTTTTTGTTTATTTTCATCCATTATTTTTATACCCTAAGATTTAATTTAATTGACTTGTAATTATTTCATATTTGGTCACTAAAAGTAAGTTTATCAAGCTCTTCAATAATAAAACTTACCGTCTGTTCTCTGATCGAAGACCTTTCTCCTGATAGCTCTAATTTATAGTCTTTTAGTACATTTTCCTTAAAAGCAAAACATACATGAACAGTACCAACCGGCTTTTCAAGAGACCCCCCATTAGGTCCAGCAATCCCTGTGATTGAAATAGAAAAAATAGCTCTTGAATTTTTTTGTACTCCAATGGCCATTTCTTGCGCTACCTCTCGACTGACAGCACCAAATTCTTCTATCGATTCTATATTTACCCCTAGCATTCTTATCTTAGACTCATTGCTGTATGTTACGAACCCACAATCAAACCATGAAGAACTTCCTGATTCATCAGTAATTTTCTTTGCTAGTAAACCACCGGTACAGGATTCAGCCACACCGAGGAGAAAATTTTGATCGATAAATTTTTTAGAAATATTTTGAAGCATATTAGATGACATAAGATGAGGCCATTTGTGTAATCATAAAGGCAAAAAAAGCTGCGCCAAAGTCATCTGCAATCACCCCGGTTGCCCCTGGTAATTCTTCTAACTTGCTTATTGGCCAAGGTTTTAAAATATCAAAAAAACGAAAAAGAATAAAACTGATTAGATAAAGTAAATAATTATTTGGCAGGAGAATAAGAACAACTAAATAGGCAATAATTTCGTCGATTACTACACATGAGGGATCTTTGATTCTTAAAGACTGAAGCGTTTTCTTTACACTTACATAGCTAATCAGAAGAAGTATGAAAAATATTAATAACTGGGACTGCAAATTGAGTTTATAAAGAAATAAAAAGTAAATGAAAGTGACTAAGGTCCCAAAAGTACCTGTCCCTTTTTTTATCAAACCGGCACCAAATCCCAGTGCAATAAAATGCCAAATGTTACTAAATAAAAATTTTAAGTTAACCAAAGTGAGTAAATCCTTCCTTACTTAATTTAATTTTTTTACCATGAAGTGAATATTCAATTTTTTTATCTTTAGTTATTATTCCAATCATTGCACCCTTGAGGGAGTGTTTCTTTAGTAAATTTTGAATTTTGTTATGATGTTTATGTGAAGCAGTCATTAAAATTTGGTAATCCTCACCACCACACATTGCTAGTTCATATTGATTATTTCCCCTAAACCATTTATGCATAGGAATTTCGTTAATTTCTATTTTGGCTCCAACAGAACTGCTGTTTAGTATATGTTTAAGATCTCCAACCAAACCATCAGATAAATCAATAGCTGAATTAATCATTGATTTTGTGTCTTGAATAAATTCTAAAGGGGGTTGCGGTTTAAAGAATTCTTCTTGGCATCTTTTTTTTAGGCAGTTAGAAATGGATTTTTTGTACTTAGGCAACAGGGAATGTTGATTAAAATGTAATGCAGCATAACCAACCTCATTAGTTACCCAAATTTCATCCTCTGGAATTGCCCCACTTCTTTTTAAAACATTCTTGGAGGATACATTTCCCATAATAGCAATTGAAATTGATGTGGATCCTTTATTCGTATCACCACCAACGATTTCAATATTATATTTTTTAGCACAAGCCTTAATCCCTTTAGTGAATTTTCCAATCCAATTTACATCAAGATTTTTTAGCGAAATTGAAAGGAGGGCATAGCGAGGTTGACCGCCCATTGAGACTATGTCCGAGACATTTACAGCAAGTGACTTCCAACCCAAATAATATGGATCAGAATCTTCAGTAAAATGATGACCAATATTTAAAGTATCCATAGATATGGCCATAAATTCATTGTTGTTTAATGGAATAAGGGCGGCATCGTCACCAATGCCTAATAATGCATGTTTGCTAGTGAAATTAAAATATTTTTTTATTAAATCAAATTCATTCATTTTTTTGGCCTAAAAGCCTTTACGATATCGTCATTTGTTTTAATGACTGGACCTCCGATGAGCTCTATGCAGTATGGTACAGCAGCAAATATTCCTGGAACAGTTGTTTCGTTATTTTTATTTTTTAAACCTTCAAGAGTCTCTTTGATTGCTTTTGGTTGTCCGGGGAGATTGATAATAAGAGCCTTGTTTCTTATCACAGCAATTTGCCTGGACAGGATTGCGGTTGGCACAAAATTAAGACTAATTTGTCTCATTTGCTCGCCAAATCCTGGCATAATTTTATCTGCAACGGCCTCAGTGGCATCCGGTGTCACGTCTCTCTGACTAGGGCCAGTTCCTCCAGTGGTGAGGATTAAATGACATTGGTCAATGTCTGCTAAATCAATTAATGTTGACTTAATAAGCTCAAATTCATCCGGGATTAGTTTTTCTACAAAAATAATTTCATCAGTAATCGCCAGTTGGCACCAATCTTTTAGGTGGGGCAGGCCCAGATCATCATACTCACCCTTTGTTGCGCGATCACTAATTGAAACCAAACCAATCTTAATGAATTTTTTTACCATATAAAAGTCAGACTCCTTGTCATTAATATTAAAGAAGTCACCATGAAAAAATACATAGTTGTGCTCCTTACATTTTTCATTTTACCAAATCTACATGCCGAGAATGTGTTTGAAAAAAATTTCCAACAACAAGGCGACAAAAACCTTAAATCACTTAATCCAGATCCTCAAACTGAAATTTATAGAGGCTGGGACAAAGACAAAGACAATATAATGATGTTAGAAGAAGGATATGACTTAATTGGCTTTTCATCATTTGCTGGAACATATGTGCCACCTGCAGAAGCGTTAGATTTTGGTAAGCAAATCAAAGCGGACACTTTACTTGTTTATGATCGTCAGATTAATGAGGCAACTCGAGCCACAGCAATAAAAAGGGCAAGAGAAAATATTAAAAAGAAAAAATTAGATGATGAAGGAAAGATTGAAGAAATCATCATTGATCCGAATGATCTTGCTGATTCAGATGCAATGTTTGATTTTTACGTATCCTACTGGGCAAAATTACCAAAACCCCTGTTTGGAACGCATCTAATAAGTTTTAAAGAAGATGATGAAAGGTATGAAGACGGCGGCTTGTTTGTTGTGGCTGTTATAAAGGATTCTGCTGCAGCGAATTCAGGAATCGAAAGAAAAGATCGAATAATGACTATTAATGGAATTAGCTTAAAAGAACCTAATGAGTTTATCAAGGAATTGATAAAGAATAAGGGAAATGTCGTAGAAATTGCATATATTCGAGATGGCAACTTAAATAATATTAAGGTGCAGATCTAATTTTTTTTATATCAGCAAGAATGATTCGATATAGGTTTCTGTAGTTTTTACTTTTCTTGTCAGATTGGAATTCTTTGCGAGCGGCATTTAATGTTTGGTTTAAATTGGTCAAGTCAGGTTGGAATTCATTGATGTATTCATTCAGTGCTGATTGATCATTAATGAGTTTCTCTCTCCATAACTCTGCCTCATGTTCGAATTTGACTTGAAGTCTTGAGAAGGCTTTTAATGTATCCATTTCTAGAGTGACATTTGATAGATCGAAGTCTCGCAATAGCTTTCCTAAAAACTGTGCTTGCCTTCGCTTTGCACCATTTTTTTTTATCTCTTTATAAAAAATAATAGCTTCAATTATTTCGTCACTCAAGGATAGTTCTTTTATTTTATGATTTGGAAGATTAGATATTTCAATACCAAATTGTTGTATATCATCAGCTTCTTTTTTTAATTGAGTTTTACTTTTTATTGAATCTTCCATATGATAACGAGCAATATTATTAGTTAGTTTTAGGATTTTTATGCAAAATGAAATTCTTGGTTACACCGAAGAAAAACTAAAAAATCTCTGTGAAGACATTATAACGCAGTCCAAGAAACTAGGCGCTGAATCTGCTGAGGTCGATGTAAGCATCGCATCAGGTAAAAATTTAACTGTGCGCAATGAGGATGTTGAAACGTTTGAAATCAATAATGATAAAAATGTTACCTTAACTTTGTATCAAAATGGAAGAAAAAGTGTTGTCTCTTCTTCTGATTTTTCAAAAAAAACGATACAACATTTAATTGATAATTCGCTTAATATGCTCAAGGTGACAGAGCAAGACCCATATTTTGGTATTGTTGAACAAGATTTACATCCTAAAAAAACAAGACCAGTAGATATTTTTTATCCACAAGAATTAAGTTTTGATGACATGCTAGAAATTGCCAAAAAAACGGAGTCATCCGCTAAATCATATGATGAGCGAATTACTAACTCAGAAGGTGCCACCATTAACTATAGCTCCTCAATATTCATGTATGCCAATTCTAATCAATTCTTTGGCGGTTTTCCCGGCTCAAGATACTCGCTTTATTGTTCAGTCATAGGTTCAAAAGACCAAACAATGCAAAGAAGCTACGATTATTCTAATGTCAGAGATTTTCGTGACTTAAAAAATCCAATCCAACTCGGCGAAGAGGCGGCAAAAAATACGATTGATCGACTAAACGTTAAAAAAATTAAGACGGGAAAATATCCAATTATTTTTCATAACACCATTTCTGATGCGATTATAAATCCCATCTTGTCAGCCATATCAGGAAGAAATTTATACCGACAAAATTCTTTTTTATTGGACACTATTGGAACAAAAATAGCATCTGATAAATTAACTATTTCAGAAAGGCCGTTATTAATAAAAGGCCATGCATCAACTTATTTTGACGATGAAGGGGTAGAGGTTTTTGATAATACCTTAGTTGACCAGGGCATATTAAATCGTTATTTGTTATCAAACTACTCTGCAAAAAAATTAAATCTTGCAACTACAGGAAACGCTGGGGGAACACACAATTTAATATTTGAGCATCACAATATTTCTCTCGCTCAAATGATTAAAGACATAAACAAAGGGTTTCTTATCACTGAATTGCTTGGGCATGGGGTAAACATGGTGAACGGTGATTTTTCCAGAGGAGCAGCTGGACTTTATATCGAGAATGGTGAGATTCAGCACGCTGTTGAAGAAATTACCATTGCAGGAAATTTAAAGGATATGGCGATGGACATTTATAGTATTGCAGATGATGCGAATTCAAATAGCTCAAAATATATTGGCTCAGTATTAGTTGAAAAAATGGCTGTAGGAGCCAGTTAGAAGTTTGTAGATTAATTATTAGCGGTAGATGAAACTAACTCTTCTTCAGTAAATGGCTCATAACCGTCTGATAATAAATTTTCATCATCATAATCGACAGATCCATCAGAATCATTTACAAGACTGTCGCGATACTGCAAATAAGCATCACGTTGGAATGCATATGGATCTATTGAAGCCTCTTCAAGGATGTCAGAAGCATTGAGCAACTCTGTTCTAGCATCAATGAATTGACCTAGTCTAACTTGGTTTCTGGTTCTTACATCACTGATGTAACTGATCGGGTCAAAATATAAGGTATCTGCAACTAATCCAAAACCATCTCTAACGGTAGATGGCCCAAAAAATGGAATAACAATATAAGCACCTGAGCCGACACCCCAGTGACCCAGTGTTTGACCAAAGTCTTCCTTACGTCTTTCCCCACCGGTCATCGTATGTACATCAACGAAGCCTAAAATACCAATGGTTGAATTAATGGCAACTCTACTTGCATCATTCAGAGCGTGTTTGACTTTGAATTGGAGAAGGTCGTTAATGACCGTAATAATATCTCTAATGTTGTTAAAGAAATTATTAATTCCCTTTACAACAAAAGATGGAGCTACTGCTTTATATCCTTTGGCTACAGGTTTAGCTACAGTATCATCAAAAGCCGTATTGAATTTATAAATCCCTCGATTCATTGACTCTAATGGGTCTGGATTATTGGTAGTTGCGCAACCCCCTAAAAAAAGGATTAATGCCATCAAAATGAGATTTTTTAAGATATTCTTTAAGTTCATCAGTAACATTATCCATGAATTTGATTATTAAATCTTGATGACATTAAAAATAAGTAAATGATCAAAAGAAATATTTGATTAATGTTGTTTTTTTACAACATTATTGACATGCTCAAACATTTTTAATGCTTTTGGTCTTTGAGTGGCATGGTCAATGATTGGTTTTGGGTAATCTTTTGGAGTGAATTTAGCATGAGGCTCGTGAATATTTTTTTTATCAAATTCACTTAATTCGGGCACGTATTTCTTTATAAACTTCCCATCACTGTCAAATTTTTGTGACTGGAGCAGTGGATTAAAAATTCTAAACCATGGCTGGGCATCGCAGCCAACTGAGGCTGCCCATTGCCAACCGCCATTGTTTGCAGAAAAATCATAGTCAATTAACTTTTCTTTAAAATATTCCTCACCCCATCTCCAATCAATCAATAGGTCCTTAGTTAAAAAAGAAGCAACGATCATTCTTAATCGATTGTGCATATAGCCTGTTGTATTTAATTGTCGCATGGCTGCATCCACAATCGGAAATCCTGTCATGCCTTGCTTCCATGATTCAAAAAAGGACTCATTATTCTCATATTGCAAATTATCGTATTGTAGTTTGAAGGAGTGACCATCTTGTACGTGAGAAAAGTTAACAATGATCTGGAAATAAAAATCACGCCAAATCAGTTCGTTTAACCACGACTTTGATCCAGACGTTGCATAATTTTGTAAACAAATATTTGCCATTTCTCTAATCGAAATAGTACCAAATCTGTTATGAACAGAGAGGTATGACACGCCTTTGATTGCAGGAAAATTTCTTGTTTGATCATAGTGCTCAAGCCTATCTTTAAATTCATTAATTTGCTTTTGTATATCTTGATGAGTGGTAGCGATCTGAAAAGATGAGATATTTGAACTGTTAAAACCTATATCATCAAGTGTCAACATTTTATCAATGTTAAATTTTTCAAAAGTGATGTCATCCAACTTGTATGAGCTTACTCCTGAGCCACTTATAAGCAACTTTTCAAGGTGATTATTTCTGTAAGGTGAAAATACAGAATAATGAGTGTTGTTTTTTGTCACAATCTCATCCGCTTCAAAGAGGACTTGATCTTTGAATGATTGGAATGTTTTATTTAATTCTGACAATTTTTTTTGGACATCGTTATCACGGTTTACCCCATATTTCTCATAATCTCTATTTACAAAAATAGCATTAGCATTTATGGACTCCGCTAGTTTAGGTATTTCGTGGACAGGATCGCCAAATAATATCCAGATGTCAGAACCATATTTTTTAAGAGTTTGCTTGATGTCTTGTAATACTTGATAAATAAAATCGACTCTCTGGTCATTTTTATTTTTTAGTTTACCCAAAATATTTGTATCGAAAACAAAGCAAATGCTGACCGAGTTCGATTGAGAAGCAGCCTCATGTAAAGCAGTATTGTCATGCAGACGGAGGTCTCTTCGAAGCCACACTAATGATTTTGAAAAGGGTTTATTCACGATGGTATGGGAGATTATTGATAATAGAATATGATCTATATATTTGTTCAATTAAAAAGACTTTAACCAGCTGATGAGGCAAAGTTAAGTTCGATAGACTCATCACCAGGTTGCTTTTATCAAGAACTGCTTGGTCCAGCCCATCGGCACCACCAATAATAAAATTTATTTTTGAATGATTTAACATGATTTTTTCCAGCTTTTGAGACATTTCAACGGATGAAAAAGTTTGTCCTTTTTCATCTAAACTAATAACAAAAGCATTGCTATCAATTTTTGAAAGAATGTTTCGTGACTCAAGTTCTTTCTTGAATTTAATATTATTATCTTTTGATTTTAGCTGAAGGTTGATCCACTCAATCTTTGAATATGCAGAGACCTTGTGTGAATAGGAGTCAATTAAATGATTTATTTCTTTATTAGGTTGTGAACCAATGCTAATTATTTTGATAATCAATTATGATTGCCAAAGCTCTTCAAGGTTAAAGTAGGCTCTCGTGGTTGGCAGCATGATATGAACAAGAACTTCGTTGAGGTCAACTAAAACCCATTCCCCGTCTCCTTCACCTTCGATATTCGTCACACTTTTACCAATATCCTTAAGTGTGTCTTTTAAATGCCTTGCTAATGCTTTGGTTTGTCTGTTTGAATTGGCTGATGCAATGATCATGTAATCAGCAATGGAAGTTTTTTTTCTTACATCAATCACAGTGATATCAAAAGCTTTAATGTCTTCTAGAGAATTGACTATGATTTGATTTAATTTTGTTCCTGAAGTCAAATTTTAGGCAGCTTGAATGTCGATGGAGTTTTTTGTAATGGTGATTTTATTCTCACTATCAACATAAACCAGTGATGGCGCATATTTTTCTAATTCAATTTCATTATAATCTGCATAGGTCGCGATAATAAGCATATCACCAGGATTGGCTTTATGAGCGGCAGCTCCGTTAATTGAAATAATGCCCGAACCCTGTTCAGCCGAGATCGCATAGGTGGTAAATCTTTCGCCGTTAGTAATATTGTAAATAGCAATTTGTTCATACTCATTGATATTTGCTTCTTTGAGTAAATTAATATCTATGGCACATGAACCCTCATATTCCAATTCAGAGTGAGTAACCGTTACTCGATGTAACTTTGATTTCAACATTCTTCTTAACATAAAGTTAAAACACCAAATAATTTGTAAGACGCTATTATAAACTCAGATATATTTAGATGCAAAATTCAATATTATCAATTAAGCGAACCTTCCCTAAATATGCTGCAATGAGTGCAACTAGTTTTCTTTCACTATGATGAGGCGCTAATAAAGTTTTTTTTGATCGTATCGACACATAATCTACCTTCCAGCCATTATCCTGTAATTCTTTAGCAACTTTTTGTTCCATTGAACGCAGATCAGAAATTGTTTTTAAATTTGCTTTGATGTAAGTCAGTTGTTGGTGAAGCATTGAGGCAATAGGTAGATATTTTTTTGCAATTAATGAGTTTCTCGAGCTCATAGCAAGCCCCGATTGTTCTCTTTCAGTATTTACTGCTAATACTTTAATAGGGTAACAAAAATCATTTAAAAACTTTTTTAAAATAAATAATTGTTGATAATCTTTTTTGCCTAGTAGTAAATAACTCGGTCGGATTATATTGCAAAAACGAGCCATGATACTTATGACACCTTCAAAATGACCCGGTCTATTTTTGTCACATAAATCATGATTTATTTTTTTTAAATCAAACGTAAAGGGATTATTGATTGCATTCATTTGTTCTTTATTGGGAATAAAAACAATGTCAACATTTTCTTTTTGTAACTTAATAAGATCTTCTTTAAGGGTTCTCGGATAGGATTTAAAGTCTGCTGAACTATTAAATTGGATTTCATTAACAAAAATTGAGACTACTACTAATTTATTTAGACTACGTGCTTTACGAACTAAAGCTAAGTGCCCATCATGCAAGTTTCCCATTGTAGGCACAAAAGCAATTTCTTTATTCTGTGAGATAAACTTACCCAGCCCCCGAATGCTTTTTATAGTGTTCATGAAGTTTTTTTAAAAAAATTGATTAGGTGTTTGAAAGCAACACTTTGTTGATTAATATTGATTTTTATTTCCTCACCTTTTAGTAAACCAAGTGCTGCATACATTACGTCAACTTTTCCATTGCAGAAATTTGTATTTTTATAACCAACTAATGGTATGGAGACACTCTCAGATACTTTTTTATTTGCTGCTGTCGACATCTTTGACAAGACAATTAGTTTTGCCCCCGAGTATTCATGTTCTTTTGCTATTCGTGCATATTTACTTGGTGTATTTTTTGGCGAGTGCTTTTGAGGCGTGATGCCGATATGAGTACAAATAGCTATATTTTTTTTTGTTAATGTGGCGACTAGCTGATTAATCTCACCATGACCTTCTATTTTTATTATATCTGCACCACACTTAGTTAGCTTTTTTGCATGGGAAATGGCAAGCTGATTATTTGTTAATGAGTGTGATGGGAGGTCAGCGATGATAGGCAATGTCGTTACTTTTTTAATTATTTTTAGAATCTCTATTAAATCTTTTAGATTTACATCAGCGGTATTTTTATAACCTAAATTGAGAATTCCTGTTGAATCTCCAACTAAAATGGCATCACAACCTAGAAGGTTTGCAATAGTGGCAGATGTTGCATCATAACAACTCATGATTTTTAAAAAATTATTTTTTTTAACTTTTAATTTTTTACTCATGTTAATAGATTACCCGAGGATTAAAAAACTCCCTTGTGGATGATAATTGCTCAATTTTTTCAACTAACATTGAAATAGCTCCAGGATCATCAATAATATCTAGGTTTTCGTTATTCACAATTAAAAGTTTTTGATTATATTTAAAATGAAAGAAGTTGCTGTAAGCTTCAGCAATTTTCTCAAGGTACTCTGTGGAAATCGTTTTTTCATAGTTAATACTTCGTCTCTCCACCCTTTTTTTTAATAACTCGACAGGCGTTTGAAGATAAATGACCAGATCTGGTTTTGGAACTTTAAGCTCGAGAAATTGATAAATTTGTTTGTAAAGTTTTAGTTCTTCCTCATCTAGGTTGAGTTGGGCAAAAATTGGATCTTTATAAATAAAAAAGTCTGCCACCGTGCCCTTATGAAAGAAATCATTTTGTTTTATGTCATTGATTTGCTCAGCTCTTTGAAAAAGAAAAAATAATTGAGTGGGAAGGGCATACTGAGACATGTTTTTGTAAAACTTAGGAAGAAAAGGATTTTGGTCAGCTTTTTCTTTAATGAAATTAGAGCCAAAGTTTTCACTTAGCATTCTTGATAAAGTCGATTTGCCTGAGCCAATTGGGCCTTCAACAACAATATAAGGATATTTCTTAAAGGGATTAATCATTAATTATGTTTATAGTTTTTATGTCAAGTTTACCTAAAAATTCTTTGAGGTTGTTTATTTTGGGTATTTTTATTGATGGCTCAATTTCAAGTAATGGAATCATTACAAATGCCCTTTCAAGCATTCTAGGGTGAGGGATAACTAACTCTTTTTCATCAATACATAAATCATCAAATAAAAGAATATCGATATCAATGGTGCGTGGACCATTGAATATTTTTTTTATTCTTTTTTGTTTTTTTTCAATTTTCTGAAAGTGTTGTAGCAATTCTTTTGGAAATAAATCGGTTTCAATCGATATAACTTGGTTAAAAAAATTTGGTTGATTTAAATAACCAACAGGAAGCGATTCGTATACATTTGATTTTTTTTGAACAGAGGTTTTTTCTATATTGTTGATTGAAAAAATAGCATCCTTTAATTGTTTTAGAGGATTTGACATGTTACTTCCTAAACCTAAATATACCTTATGCATATTACTCTTTAGTTAATAGCAGTTTTTTTCTTGATGCTTCACTAGCCTCTTGCCATTTTGTCCACCATTCACCATATCTTTTTTCTTCTTGATCAGAGCTGCATCTCAGAAGAAGAAAGTCATAGGCAGCTCTAAATCTTGGATGATTGGAAAGTCTGTAAACAGATCTTGTTTTAAGTTTTGTAAATCTGGGCTGCAGTCTCCAAATTTCTGAGATGTATTTAATAAAACGATTATGGATAAAAATATTTGGATCTGTTTTATTAAAGAAATCTTTAATTTGGGTATCTAATGTTAGTTTAGAATCATTATTCTTTATTGAATAATTAAAGGCATCCCATAAAATCACAGCCATTAGAAAGCCTGGGTTGACGGTCTTATCTGCCTTGACCCTTGAGTCTGTATTATTCATTCCATGAATAAGAAGACTATTTTTATCTAAGGAATGATTCGATAAAAAAGGAAAAAATAAGTCAAGCAATTGGTATTTTTTTAACACAAAGATACTTTTCTTTGCATGGCCCGTTAAAAAGAATTTCATCATTTCATCAAAAATTCTTGAGTAAGGGATGTTGTCTAATAGTGGGATGAACTTCTTTATATTGCCTAATGTTAATCCCTGATTAAACTCAAGTTTTGCATGAAAACGGATTGCTCTTAAAAGTCTCACGGGGTCTTCATTGATTCTTTGTTCAGGATTTCCAATAAAATTAATATTCCTATTTTCAATATCTTTTTTACCGTTAAATGGATCAAATAAATGGTTATTTAATGGGTCATAAAAAATAGCATTCATTGTAAAGTCTCGCCTTTGAGCATCTTCCTCAATTGTTCCGAATGCGTTATCCTGAACCACTCCATTTCTAAGCTTATTTACCTCAGAAGGTTTTTTTCTAAAAGTAGAAACTTCTATAATTTGTCTGTCAATCCTGACATGAACAATCTTGAAGCGTCTGCCAATAATTCTGGAATTTTTAAAAATTGCAGTGACTTGATCTGGATGTGCATTGGTAGCGATATCAAAGTCTTTTGGTTGAATATTAAGAAGTAAATCTCTTATACATCCTCCAACCATATAAGCTTGAAAGTCATATTGTTGTAATTTTCTAATTACTTCTAATACGTAGCTTGGTATCGATTTATTATTTATAGAATACTGATTAGAAATTTTTTTATTAGCAGGGCTTGATGTCAACTTCGCTTCCAAAGAGTATCTGGAACATTATTTTCTTGATTCAGTGTCCTGGCTAGAACAAAAAGGAAGTCTGACAGGCGGTTGAGATAATATAGTGAGGAACTGTTAATCTCTTCAATTTCTTTCAAATTAATACAGTTTCTTTCAGCACGGCGACATACTGTTCTTGCGACATGGGCAAGAGCGGCTGGTTTTGAACCACCAGGCAAAATAAATTCTTTTAATGGTGGAAGTTTTTGATTCATTTCATCTAGCTCAATTTCTAAAAAATCAACCCTTTGTGAATCTAACAGTTTATGACTTGGAATAGATAACTCACCACCAATGTTAAACAAGTCATGTTGTATTTCCGTGAGAGTAGTTTTGATTTTTTCATGAACAGCTTCTGTCAGAATTAAACCAATGATGGAATTTAATTCATCAATTGATCCAAGGCACTCTACCCGGACTGAATTTTTTTTTACGCGTTGACCGTTACCAAGGGATGTCTCTCCATTGTCTCCGGTTTTTGTATAAATGTGTGTTAATCTATCAGCCATAATTTTTGATCATCTTTTGAATTAACATTATATGAAATTTATGGCCCAAGATACACCAGTAATTATAATTTTTGATTCAGGCTTGGGCGGCACATCTATTCTAAAAGAAATAATTTCTTTGAATTTAAGTCAGCAATTAATCTATGTAGCTGATAATCAGTATCTACCCTACGGTCTTCAAACCAAAGATTTTATTGAAAAGAGGGTGTGTGAGATATTTTCTAGTTTAAATCAACAATATCGTATTGAAGCGTCAGTCATTGCGTGTAATACCGCCACTGCTTATGCGGCAAATTCTTTAAGAGGTAAGTTTAAATTTCCAATAGTAGCAATGGAGCCTGGTATAAAACCTGCAATCAATTTAACTAAAAATAATAACATTGGTATATTGGCGACTGAGGGAACAATTAAAAGCTCAAGATTTATCTCTCTTGTTGATCGATTTACATCAGATCAACATAAAATTTGTATCATACCGGGCGTGGGCTTAGTCGAAGAAATAGAGAATCAGTCGACATCCAATAAAAAGTTAGACGCCATTCTATTACCTATAATTAATCAATTGCTTCAAGAAGAGGCGGATACATTAGTTTTGGGATGCACTCACTACCCACTCATAAAAAATAAATTGAAAAAGTTACTCCCAGAAATACAGATTGTGGATACGACAAAAGCTGTATTGAATGTGTTAACTGGATATATTGATCAGATTCATCCTTCAGAGCAAAAAACCATTTTATTTATGACGAGTAAAGATGAAGAGACTTATTTATCTAAAATCAAGAAGCTGACAAATTTCTCAAAAATTGAGCAAATAGAATTTGTTAAATAATCTTATACATCGTCCCGCAATAAGGACAATTTACAACATCTTTGCCATGGTGATCTAAATATACCCTTGGATGAAGAGCCCAAAAATTAGGATTTTTTGGTGGGCAAAAGACAGGTAAATCTTTTTTATCAACTTCGAATACCTTTTGTTGATTCTTAGACATAGGTGAGCCAATCACCATATTTCGTATTTTTTCCAGACACGACATCGAAATAAGTTTTTTGAAGAAATTCAGTAATTTCTCCACGTGCGCCTTTGCCAATATTGCGTCGATCCAGTGCTCTAATTGGAGTAACTTCAGCAGCTGTCCCAGTAAAAAATGCTTCATCTGCAGTATATACTTCATCTCGAGTAATATTTTTTTCTATCACTTGTATGTTATTGGCTTTGGCTATTTCAATGATTGTATCTCGAGTGATTCCTTCTAAAGCAGAGGATAGGCTAGGCGTGATAAGGTGTCCATTTTTTACTAAAAATATATTTTCACCAGAGCCTTCAGACACAAAACCTTGCGTATCTAAAAGAAGAGCTTCATTGTATCCGTCATTAATTGCTTCTTGATGGGCAAGAATCGAATTCATGTAATTCCCATTGGCTTTTGCTTTGCACATAGTGACATTCACATGATGGCGAGAGAAGGAAGACGTTTTTACAGCAATTCCCTTTTCTAATGCTTCTTGACCCATGTATGCTCCCCAGCTCCATGCAGCAACAATTACATGGGTAGATAGTGTTTTTGCTGATATTCCCATGCCCTCAGATCCATAAAATACCATGGGACGAATGTATGCAGATTTCAGTTTATTTTCTTTTACACTGTCAATTTGAGCTTGGTTGATTTCATCTTTAGAGAAGGGCATGGCCATACTTACAATATGAGCAGAATTAAATAGACGATTGGTGTGTTCTTTTAATCTAAAGATAGCTGTTCCTTTTTCTGCCTCATATGCTCGAACACCCTCAAAAACACCCAAACCGTAATGTAGAGTGTGTGTGAGAACATGAGTCTGAGCTTCACGCCAAGGTGTCATTTTCTTATCGAACCAGATTAACCCATCACGATCAGACATTGATTGAATTACTGCCATCTTATTTCCTATTATTTGTTAGAATGTGATTTTTGTAATTAATGAACTACATCAACATAAATGTTTAAAAAGCTAATTTGCATATTATTCCTTATTTTAAGTGCATGTGGAAGTGATACTTCAAATTTTCATGGCTCCGACATTACTGAGGCTCAATTAAATGGAAGAATAGAATTAACGTCTCATGATAATGAAGTGTTTGACTCAAATAATTTATTAGGCAATGTTGTTGCAGTATTTTTTGGTTTTACCCATTGCCCTGATATCTGTCCGACATCCTTAACTGAATTAAAAATGATCACTGAGCAATTAGATCAACCAGAAAAATTTAAAGTGCTATTTGTCAGTGTTGACCCAGGTCGAGATACCGTTGATGAATTGAAAAACTACATCCCACGTTTTGGTGACAATATGACTGGATTGACTGGCTCAAAAGATCAAATAAAAAAAGTCGCAGATCAATTCAAAGTATTTTATCAAGCGGTACCGCAGGGGAATGATTACACCATCGATCATTCTGCAGGGATTTACATCATTGATAAGAGTGGCCAAGTAAGGATTAGATTTCCATATGGCACAGATACAGCATTAATGGTCGAGGATATCAATAAATTATTAATCTAGCGTGAATAGAGATAGTGCTTGTTCCTTGAGTTGTTTTTTATAAATTTTGTACTCAGGAAAAATTCTTTCAACTTCATGCCAAAATAATTTTGAATGGTTCATATGTTTCAAATGAGCTAACTCATGACAAATCACGTAGTCAATAATTCCAGAAGATGTTTGAATTAACCTCCAACTTAACCTTATGTTTTTATTATTGGAGCAAGAGCCCCATTTTGTTTTTGCATTGGTTAGTTGAATACTCGATGGTTTTATTTCTAAAATATGATCATAGGAGTCAATACGATCTTTAAAATATTGAAGAGCAAATTCTTTGAGAATTTTTTTCACATCACTGACCCCGTTAGTTTTGCAGAAAATGATTTTATCCTCATGATCAATCTGAGTTTTTCGATGTTCAGGAATAACTTTATATTCTTTACCTAGGAGTAAAATTGTCTCAATTTGATTTGTTCTAGAAATAGTTTGGGATGAAATGTGTTTTAAGTGTTTACTAATCCAGTCAAATTTTTTTTCAATAATACTATTGATATAAATATCATCAGTATGAAAGGGAGTTGAAATTATTAAACCATCCTGGTCAATTTTTAAACTAATATTTTTTTTAGATTTTTTTATATGTGTAAATTCCACCAACTCACCATTAATATAAGTCGTTTTTTTTTCTTTTGACGATGGTTTTGGGTTAGTGAATAATTTTTTCCACATTGCTATTGATCCATTTTTTTGCTGACTCATTTATTTGATCAGTTGAAAGCTCATGTGTCTCAATTAAAGGGCCTATCTTTAAAGTAATTTTCCCTGGGTGTTTAAGGAAACTATTCTTTGGCCAAAAATAGCCTGCATTATGGGCAATTGGCAAAACAGGACAATCAATTTTTTTTGCTAACCAGCTCCCCCCAATATGATATTTTTTGTCTTCGTTTAAATTAGCCCTTGTCCCTTCTGGAAAAATGATGATGAAAAAACCTTTTTGTATTTTAGTTAAACCTTGACTAAACATCTGGAGCAATGCTTTTTTTCCTGAGGAGCGATCAATTGCGATCGGGGAGGTAAGCCACAAACCCCAACCAAAAAAAGGAATTAGTAACAATTCACGCTTTAAGACCCATACTTGTTGCGGTAGGGCAATTTGAAGGGCAAGTGTTTCCCAGGCAGACTGATGATTACAGAATACAATACAAGGTTTATTTGGAATATTTTCAGACCCATGAATTTTAAAAGATAAGTTACATGTAAATTTTAGCCAAGGGATCATTGTTTTTGCCCATAAAGAAATAAATCTGTATCGATATTTCTGAGCAAGTGGAAATGTAAATAATGAAATAAGAGTAAAAGGTATAGTAAAGAGGAACATTCCCAAATAAAAAATAAATGACCTTACTTTTATCATGATGACTTTATGATGTGCTGTGTAGCATCTTTAAGATTTTTAAAGACTTTTGTTTTTTTTGGATAATTTTTTTGTTTAAGGACTTGTTGTCCATTTCCAGTCTTAACTAGGATCGGTTGCATCTTAATTGCATCAAAGGCCTGGAGATCTCTAAGAGAATCCCCTACACCATATACTTTTTGCAAGCTGATACCATAAACTTTTTCTATTTCTAGCAACATTCCAGGTTTTGGTTTTCTACATTCACATTCATCCTCATCGGTATGTGGACAGATAAATATGGAGTCAATCCTCCCTCCCATATCTGCAAGTAAACGATGCATTTTGCGATGGATTTGATTTAGAATTTCCATGGAATATAGACCTCTGCCAATGCCTGATTGGTTGGTCACTATGATTACTTTGAAATTATTTTGAGTTAATTGTGCAATGGACTCAAGACTTCCAGGAATTGGGATCCATTCGTTTTCATTTTTAATATAGTTAGCTGAATCCTGATTTATAACACCATCTCGATCAAGAATAACTAATTTCATTTTAGGTTCCTAGCACCGACAAATTAGCAATGATGTTCATCGCTTTATTCAGCTCAGAAAGTAGAAGGTGTCGATTGTGCTTTATATCTTTATCATCTGCATTAACCATAGTATCTTCAAAAAAATTATCTATTGGTTCAGATAAATGAATCAAATTATTTAGCAGGATGTTATATTTTTTAGCTTCCAAATAACCTTTATTGTTTTCATTTACTTTAACGATCGACTGATACAGTAATTTTTCAGAATCAGACTCCAATAAGTCTTGATTAACTTTGTCAGTTAATGGATTATCATATTTTTTTAGGATATTTAGAACTCTTTTATTGGATTGAGCGAGATTCTCGCTGAGATCAATTTTTTTAAATTCGTTTACTGCTTCAACTTTAAAGATAATGTCGTTAATAAGCCTTGGTTGGCTATCACACACCGACTGGACTACCAGCGTTTCATAACCTCGATCTTTAATAAAATTTTCTAGACGATCATAAATAAAATCGATTAGTTGAGCTTTGTCTTCTTCATGATCACCCGGAAAGGTTTTATTTATTAATTCAATTAAATCAAGATTGATATCGCATTCAATTAAAATTCTAATGATCGAGATAGCAGCACGTCTTAATGCAAAAGGATCTTTTACCCCTGAAGGTTTTTCCCCTATTGAAAATAAATCAATTAGGGTGGTAAATTTATCTGCGAGGGATAGTATCAGGGAGGTGTCGTTCTTGGGTAGCTCATCACCAGAAAATTTCGGTTTGTAATGGTCTTCAATGGCTTGTGCAAAATCCTCATCCATGTCCGAAGCTAGGGCATAATACTTACCCATAATTCCTTGTAATTCAGGGAATTCGCCAACCATCAAAGAACTGAGGTCTGCTTTTGCGAGTTTAGCTAACAGATCACTGTCATGGTTTGAGTTTAGTGTCGTATTTTCTCTAATATGGTTAAAAATCTTGCTCACACTTAAACAGCGCTCATTCAAGGACCCCAACTTCTGATGATAAACAATATTATCTAAGTCACTGACCATGGCGGTAAGAGATCTTTTTTTGTCTTGAGAAAAGAAAAATTCAGCATCAGCTAATCTTGGATAAATTACCTTCTCATTCCCTTTAATTACCATGGATGGATCTTTGGGGTAGATATTAGAGATCAAAATGAATTTATTAGTTAGTTGATTATCCTTGAGTACGGGAAAATATTTTTGATTACTTTTCATAGATAGAATCAAACATTCAGATGGGATATCCAAGAATTGGCTGTCAAAAGACCCCATCATTGCATTAGGCTTTTCAACTAATGTTGTCACTTCTTCCAGTAATTCATTGTCCAGAGGGCAAGAATAATTATTTCCTAAATTTTTTACCAAGTGAGAAATTTGATTTTGAATTTCATCATAACGCTTATCGAACTCAGGAATGACGTTACCTTTCTTCTCAAGTAAGTCTTCATATTGATCAGCATTCTTTAGGCTTAATGCTTCTGTACTCTCAAATCGGTGCCCTTGGATAATATTGTTTGCTTTAAGTCCTAGTATCTCGATATCTAAAATTTCACTTCCATGCATACAGATTAAATTAATTGCTGGTCTTGCAAAATTAACTGATGTCCAACCATCTGCTAATTGATATGACATAACCTTTTCAATTGGCATTTTTTTTAACACTTGATTTAATTCTTTTTGAATAAACTCAACAATACTAGTCCCTTCAATATTTTTTTTTGCATATAAAACTTCATCTTGAATTATAAAGTTATCCAAGGAATCTTTAAGATCAATTAAATTTAAACTCTCTAATTTTTTTATCAGCGGCGCTGCAGCTTGATCATCAACCCAGCCAATTTTTTTTGGCATTAGTTTAATTTCAGTTAACTCATCAGGACTTTTGGTCGCCGTGTGACTAATCTTAAATCCAATACGACGCGGAGTTGAGTAAATATTTAATTTTGAATTTGATGTTGTAAATTTATTTTGGTTAAGCTGATTAAAAATTTCTGTAGCTAAAAAGTCTGACATCTGCTTTTGTGAGGAGGGAGGAAGCTCTTCACATAACAATTCAAAAAGTAATGTATTTTCACTCATGCTTACTTATCCTCTAAATTTTTAAGAACTTCAGATGCATGCTCTTTGTTAGCTAAAGGAAATTTTAATGCTGCTCGACTGTTGAGGTAACTCTCAGCAACTAATCGTGATATGTTTCTAATTTTTCCGATATAACTCGCTCTTTGTGTAACACTAATTACTCCTCTAGCGTCCAATAAATTGAAGGTATGAGCTGCTTTTAGAACTTGCTCATACGCTGGGAGTGCTAGCTTTTGTTCAACCAGGTACTTAGCCTGTTCTTCATGACTTGAAAAAGCTGTTTGTAAAAATTCAACATTACTATGTTCAAAGTTATAAGCACTTTGCTCCTTTTCATTTTGAAGAAAGACATCACGGTATGTTGTCGTCTCATTCCATTGAAGGTCAAAGACGTTATCAACTCCTTGAATATACATCGCCAACCTTTCAAGGCCATATGTGATTTCTCCTGTGATAGGTTTGCAAGAAATCCCTCCCACTTGCTGAAAATAAGTAAATTGAGTTATTTCCATTCCATTTAACCAGACCTCCCAGCCCAAACCCCAGGCACCTAAGGTGGGATTTTCCCAGTTATCTTCAACAAGTCTTAAATCATTTTTATTGAGGTCAAAACCTAGCGATCTAATTGATTCAATGTATAAATCAACGATATTTTCTGGAGATGGTTTTAAAACAACCTGAAATTGATAATAATGCTGCAGGCGATTAGGATTTTCACCATACCTTCCATCTTTAGGCCGGCGGCTAGGTTGCACATAGGCTGCTTTCCATGGTTCAGGACCAATGGCTCTGAGGAAAGTTGCTGTATGGGATGTGCCTGCTCCTACTTCTTGGTCATAGGGTTGGATAATTACACAGCCTTGACTTGCCCAGTATTGTTGCAGATTAAAAATTAATTCTTGAAAGGTCATTATTTGTATATTTAAAAATTAGATTGTGATTTTACTTTCTTTTTAACCTTCAATAAAGTCGATGAGGTTACTTTGTTAGCGAAAAACATAAAAAACAATATGATGTAAAGCGGAATATATCCATATTTTGTAAAAATAGTTTTAGATTCACTAGTTTGAGCGCTCAATTCAAGAACACCTGTGGTGAATATGGGTAACTGATTTTGTATCATCCCATTTCCATCAATATAGGCAGTTACTCCGGTATTTGTAGCGCGGACAATTGGCTTTTGATATTCCATGGCCCTTGCTTGAGCAATTTGTAAATGTTGATGAGCTGCTGGCGACCTGTCGTACCAGGCATCATTGGTGAGATTAATAAACAAATCCGCTTCATTAAATTTATCGTAAGATGTTTTAAAAATATCCTCGTAACAGATATTTAACCCCACATTGACATCGTTGATGTTGATGACATTATTTTTTATTTCAGGTGGCGTTAAATTTGAAAAAGGAATATCTAAAATTTTTTCGTATAAGAAACCAAAGTACTCAGTGAGGGGAAAATACTCACCAAAAGGGACCAAGTGTTCTTTAAAGTAGTATTGATCGAAATTTTTTTCTTTGATTATGGCCCCATTTAGATAATGTCCATTATCTTCAAAGATCGAACCAATGATGACTGATTTATTCTCGTTAATTTTATTTTCAACTGCTTCATTAAAATTTTTAGGGTAATTTTTATATAGCAAAGGAATAGCCGTTTCAGGGAAGATTATGACTTCACCTTTTGCTTGATTTAAAAGGTCAACATAAACGTTTATTTGTTTCTCAACTTTATTAGAATCCCACTTTATTGCTTGGCTTATATTTCCCTGGAGAAGAGAAATATTCAAATTATTATCTTCAGTCGTAGGTTCTGGCTTAAATAAATGTATTAAGAAGTTTGTTGAAATAATTAATACAATAAGAAATAACGATAATTTTCTTTTACTTTTATTAAGAAAAGAAATATACAAAAGGGCGCTTATTACTAGAACTAACAAGCTCACTCCGTGGCTTCCAATGATTTCATAATAATTATTTACTAAAGGATTATTGGTTTGGGAAAATCCAATTGAAAGCCATGGAAACCCTGTAAAAAGATATTCTCTGATTATTTCCAAGATTACGAATAAAGCTATGGCTGATAGAAGGCTTAGTTTTTTAAAAAAAGCAAAAGGCAGAAAAAAAAGACTTAAAAAAACATAAAAAATGGAACAAATGATAACTGCATTCGTGAGACTCGCACCCCCATAGTTATCAATACATAGAATTAACCAATAAAGTCCAGTGGAAAAAAAGAAAAATCCAAAAAGAATTGATATAGCTAATTTTTTGTCACTTTGATCTAATGAGAAAAAAAATGCAGGAAAAATAAGATAAGGAAGAAAAAAAAGATCAAAGGGCAGGAATGAAAAAACAAAGATTGAGCCAAGTAAACATGCCCATATTAAATGTAAGCTAGAAGTCATCTAGCTATTCTACAATTGTGGATAATTTTTAGAAAACTTTTTCTGGTCTCTTAATATCGTATTTTTGACCTTCAACACGATCAATTTCATCCATATCTGAGTTTAAAAACACTACAGACTCAATATAACCGTCAACGATATCAATCTCCGTGATTGGATAATAATTTCCACTATGATCGGTATTGATATTTTCATAATACCAAGATGAAGCAATAACCTCTCTAGATGACTCTAAAGTGATATTGACAATCTTTTTTGGTTCTCCCAGTATTTTTTCGACCTCATCAGGGGTTAGAAGTCCGATAGTATCAACAAATTCCAATTCATTCACAGGCAGCTCATCAAGAAGGGGAGCTTCAGAAATCGAAATATCCTCATCAGCAAATGATGAGAGGGAGAAAAAAAGGATCAAAAATATTATTTTTTTCATTATCCAAAGTATTTTTTATTTTTAAACATATCAGGCAAATAGGCCCATTATTAGTTCAAAATATCTTGATCGACCTGATCTAGATTGACTGAAAATCTTAAGAGATACAGGCGCCTGCTATCTCTTCGAAGAACTTCAATGTCAAATCCATCAAAATGGATGGGCTCATTTTTTTTTGGCAAGTGGCCCAGTTTTGAAATCACTAAACCACCAACGGTTTGATATTCGTTAATTGGATAATTCGTTTTAAAAAATTCGTTAAATTCTTCAAGCTCGGTTGAGGCTTTAATTCGAAAGGTGGCCGTCTCTTCCTGAATGATATTGTCCTCATTCTCATCGTAGTCAAATTCATCTTCAATCTCTCCTACAATTTGCTCAAGTACATCCTCGATTGTTAAGATTCCTGCAATGCCTGCATATTCATCCACTACAATCGCAATATGATTGCGATTACTTCTAAACTCTTTGAGAAGGACATTAAGTTTCTTAGATTCCGGAATATATACTGGCGGTCTCAAAATATCACGTAAATCAAGATCTTTTTCTTTATTTAATCTCACTAAGTCTTTGGCTAAAAGAATACCAATGACGTTATTACTGTCCTCATCAATGACAGGAAATCTGGAATGAGCTGTATGAAGAGCAGTGTCAATAATTACGTCCACACTGTCATTTATATTAATAAATGACACTTGTGAGCGTGGGATCATCACATCTCTTGCCTGCATATCAGATATTCCCAGAACACCCTCGAGCATCATGAGTGAATCTGAATCGATTAGATTAGCCTGGTATGATTTTTGCAGCAGAATTAATAGCTCTTCTTTAGTTTTTGGCTGAATAAGTCGTTTTAATAATTTTGGAATTATTTTGAGCTTATCTTTTTTAATCATGGGATATGTAAGGGTTTTGAATATTAAATAATTTTAAAGTCTTAATTTCAATTTTTTCCATTATAAGTCGATCTTTCTCATTGATGTGATCATGCCCCATTAAATGTAAAAAACCGTGCAATACAAGGTGAATATAATGATCCTTTATTTTTTTATTTTGTGCTTTTGCTTCTTTTTTTACAATATCGTGACAAAGAACAAGGTCGCCGATCAATGATTTGTTTGATTCTATATTAAATGACAGTATATTGGTTGGCTTGTTTTGATTTCGATAATGATGATTTAATTCTTGAGATTCTGAAGCGGCGGTGATTCTAACTGTGATTTCAGCATCTTTTTTCCAAACAGATGAAAAAATTTTTTTACATACGGGACCTGTTAGAGCATTTTTCTTGTTAATGACGTCTTGAATATGGACTCTAATCATTTTCTATTTTGTCGTAGGCGTCGATGATTTTCTGCACAATAGGGTGCCTCACTACATCTTTGGATTGAAACTTGGTAAAGGAAATGCCTTTGATATCTTTCAGTACTTTCTCAATTTCCAGCAGACCACTTTTTTGTCCTTTAGTCAGATCAATTTGAGTAATATCTCCAGTAATTACCGCTTTAGTACCAAAGCCGATTCTAGTCAGAAACATTTTCATTTGCTCAGGTGTGGTATTTTGAGCTTCATCAAGAATAATAAAGCTTTGATTTAATGTTCGTCCTCGCATATAAGCTAAGGGAGCAATTTCAACAATCTGTTTCTCAAACCACTTGTTCACCGTTTCATAACCGCCTAAATCGTATAATGCATCGTATAAGGGTCTTAGGTAAGGATCAACCTTTTGCGCAAGGTCGCCTGGAAGAAATCCCAATTTTTCTCCTGCCTCGACTGCTGGTCGAACCAAGATAATTCTTTTTATTTTTTCACGATTTAAGGCATCAATAGCAGAAGCGACCGCAAGGTATGTTTTTCCAGTGCCAGCTGGACCAATACCAAAGTTAATGTCATTTTCTTGAATAAGCTTAAGGTAACTTTGCTGGCGCGGTGTCCTTCCTTGCAAATCATTTTTCTTTGTTTTTAGCTCAATTAATTCAATATTATCAGCCTGTTTATTTTCATTAATGCTTACCAGGCTGAGCTGAATATCTTCTAAGGTAATCGGTGTTTTTGCTTTTAAATAAAAGTGTTGAAGCATATCAGATGCTATTTTTATTTTTTGGTCAGCCCCAGTTAAAGAGAATTGAAAACCTTTTCTTGAGATTTTTATATTAAGATTTTTTGCAATTTGTTGGATGTTCTCATCCAGTGGACCGCAGGTATTGATAAGTTGTTTGTTATTCTCAGGCTCAAGTATGAAAGTAGTTGTCAATTAAATTAGTTCTCCAGAAATTCTTCTATTAGTTGTTTTAGTGACTTTAACCTTCACCATTTGATTCAAAATATCTTGTT
This sequence comes from beta proteobacterium KB13, assembly GCA_000156155.1. Taxonomy (GTDB): domain Bacteria; phylum Pseudomonadota; class Gammaproteobacteria; order Burkholderiales; family Methylophilaceae; genus BACL14. Next base: position 269,034 of record DS995299.1, read on the forward strand.
TAGTCTTAATTTCAACAATGCGATTATTATCTGTCTTACCTTTAAAAGTGATTTCATCAACTTTTTCATCGATGAGCACTCTTTGTTCGCTATTCATTAGGGCATGGGTATGATTTTTACCTTGCTCATTTATTAAGTTTTGAATCTCTTGCAACCTATTTTTTTTAATTTCTTCATTTGTAGAATCTTTTAAATAAGACGCAGGCGTGCCGGGCCTAGCGCTATATAAAAAACTATAGCTATAGTCAAAATCTATTTCTTTAATTGCTTTAATTGTTTGTTGGTGGTCTTGATCTGTTTCTCCTGGAAAGCCGACAATAAAGTCTGAAGATATTAGGATATTGGGAGACGCAGCTTTCAATTTTTTTATAATTTGCTTATATTCAAGATACAAGTAGTTTCTTTTCATCGCAGACAATATGCGATCTGAACCAGACTGGATAGGCAGGTGGATAAAATTTGCTAATTTATGATTATTTTGAAAACACTCTATCAATGTGTCATTCATTTCATTTGGATGTGAAGTAGTGAAGCGTATTCGATTAATTTCATCAATTTCTGATATGAGGTTTATTAGTTCCGCGAAATCATATTCGAAGCCTTTTTTGTCTTTATATCGATAGGCATTCACATTCTGACCTAGAAGATTTAATTCAATCACTCCCTGTTGGGTCAGTCGCAGGATCTCTTCAATAATGTCTTCAGCAGGCCTAGAGACTTCTTCACCTCGAGTATAAGGAACAACACAGAAAGAACAGTATTTGCTACAACCTTCCATTATAGATACGTAGGAAGATGGTCCATTAGATTTGGCCTGGGGCAGTTGATCAAATTTTTCGATAGCAGGAAAACTAATATCTATTTGAGCTGAACCAACTCTTTCATTTTCTTTTAATAGTGATGGAATTTTATGAAGTGTTTGAGGGCCAAATACCAAATCGACATAGGGAGCACGTTTGATAATATTTTCGCCTTCTTGAGAAGCAACACAACCACCTACTGCAATTTTCATTGATGGTTTTTTATTTTTTAACTCTCTTAACCTTCCTAGCTGCCCATAAACTTTATCTTCAGCTTTTTCACGGATTGAACATGTATTTAATACAACGAGATCTGCATCTTCAACTTGATCAGTCGATTGATAACTATCCATCTTGCCCATTAAGTTAGATATTTGATCAGAATCATACTCATTCATCTGACAGCCATACGTTTTAATAAATATTTTTTTTATCATTTTTAATTATCTATTTTTATAGATTATCATTATAAATTATTACACCTTAAAGTTAACATTGGTTATGAAACGTTTTCCACTCTTTATAAATCTTGATAAATTACCTGTGCTGGTTGTAGGTGGGGGAGACATTGCTGAGAGGAAAATCAACTTAATCATTAAAGCCAATGCCAATGTGGAAGTTTTAGCTAGAAACTTTTCACCTAATGTTGAACAATTAATCAGTAAAAAAAAAATAAAAAAGATAAAAAAGAGTCTTGATATAAGCACTCTGGGTAGCAACTACTCATTAATCATAGCCGCGACTGATAACAAGCAAATTAATAAAAAATTATTTAACTTTGCAAAGAAAAATAACATATTGATTAATGTGGTTGACCAGCCAGAACTCTGCACATGCACTTTTGGCTCTATTGTGGAAAGGGGAGATTTAGTGATAGCAATATCAACCGGTGGCAGCGCCCCAGTCTTTGCTAGAAACCTAAGAGAAAAATTTGAAACACTACTTCCACAATCGACCAAGCAATTAATAGATTTTTCTTCATCTATCAGGGAAAAGGTCAGTCGTTCATTTTCACAATTTAATAAAAGAAGAATTTTCTGGGAGTTATTTTTTGATGCTTTTGCAACCAAGAAGAATATAACTAAATCAAATCTAACAAAGTTATCCAATAAGCTAATCAAGTCTCTTAGAAATAAAAATAGTGGTGAAGTATTTCTTGTTGGTTCTGGCCCTGGTGATCCTGAGTTATTGACATTAAGAGCACTTCATCTGATCCAAAAAGCTGATGTATGTATCTATGATAATTTAGTTTCAAAAGAAATCCTCGAACTTGTCAGGCGTGATGCGCATATGATTTATGCTGGTAAGTTAAGAAATAACCATACCATTGAGCAAAAAGAGATTAATAAACTGTTAGTCAATTATGCAAAAAAAGGTCTGCGAGTATTAAGATTAAAAGGCGGCGACCCCTTTATGTTCGGAAGAGGGGGTGAGGAAATTTCTGAACTGATGGCTAAAAATATAAAATTTCAGGTGGTTCCTGGAATTACAGCAGCTACTGGAGTCTCAGCATATGCCGGGATTCCTCTAACTCATCGAGATTATTCACAATCCTGTATTTTTATTACTGGGCATGAAAAAAATGGAACACTAAATGTTAATTGGGGTAATTTGACTCACGAAAATCAAACTACTGTAATTTACATGGGCTTAAATGCATTACCAATTATTACCCAAAATCTAATAGATTCCGGAATGAGGAAAAATATGCCAATTGCTTTAGTTCAGGAGGGAACCACAGATAATCAAAAAGTGGTGGTTAGTACAATCTCTAGAGTCAATTCAAAAATTCTTAAAACTGATATTCAATCACCGGTTATTATAATTATTGGTGAAGTAGTCAAATTAAGAAAAACAATTAAATGGTTTAATTAGCTTTAATCAGAGGAAAAGTAAGTTTAACATTTAATCCACCTGTTCTTCTGTTAATTAATTCCATTTTGCCGTTATGAACCATAACAATCCTATTTGCAATTGCCAAACCTAAGCCCGATCCACCAATGGAGCCTCTTGCTTGATCAAGCCTTTCAAAGGGCTCTAACAGTTTCTCTCTTTGAGCCTTTGGAATTCCAGGGCCGTTATCAAGAACATTGATCACTATTTTTTCATTATAAAGCTTGGCCACTAATTCAATTTTGTTGGATTTAGAAAATTTAACACCATTGTTGATCAGATTATCAAACAATCTTTTAAATGCCAAAGGCCTGACATCAATGAATAGATTTTTTGGTATATCTTTCGATCGAGTAATTTTTGAAATTTTTAAATCGTGACCTAAGATAGCATGCTGTTTTTTTAATTCTAATAAGAAATTACCAAAATTTAAGGAGCTTATTGGCTCATCATCAAAACCACGTACGAAGTCTAGGAATTGATTGATAATCTGATTAATTTCATCAATATCCTGATCCATGCTCTCTTTTAAGAACGCTGACTTTTTTGGCAACATTTCTAAGCTTAGTTTCATTCTTGTAAGTGGGGTCCTGATGTCATGAGAAACACTTCCCATGATGAACCTTCTTTCATTTTCACTTTTCGCTAAATTAGAAGCCATTTCATTAAATGCTTTTGTCACTTCTTTAAATTCGGTTGCAGTATCTTCCGGAATTTTTTTAAAGGGCAACCCTTTTTTTAAATTACTGGTTGCATTAATAAGTAAATTTAACGGCTTGTTAATCCGCGTGGTTAAAAAATAAGCCCCTGAGATTGAAACAAGAAAGACCACAATGCCCCAACCAATCCAGTGCCAGGGAAAGGGCCTATCAAAAACGTTACGTGGAATAACAGCCCAGAATAACCCGTCACCAATTTCAAATGAAACCCATATTCCCGGGATGTCATAATGATTTAAAGTCACAATAGTATCTTCCCCCAAGTCCTGCTTGATTTTTTTAACTACCATCGTTAAAAATATCTCATCTGGAAGTGGTTCAATGTTTTCAAAATAGTATGCTGGAACGATTTTGACATCACTCATTTTCGATAATGATTGCAAAAGATCGAGCCGGGTAGATGGATATGCGCTTTGAATTGCTGCCTTGGTATACTTTACGATAGTGCTTATTTCTTGAGCCATGGACTCAGCTCTCGGCTCCATTTCAAAATAATCAAAAACTTTGATTGTGATTAATTGAGAAACAATAATTAATGAAGCAATAATTAAAATTAATCTATTGAGAAGATTTTTGGGGAATAGAGTCATTTAACGTTAGTTAATTCGAATACGTAACCAAAACCCCATTTAGTTTTTAAGTATTTCGGTTTATTGGGGTCCTCTTCAATTAGTTTTCTAATTCTGGATATTTGCACATCAATACTGCGATCAAATACATCCAGTTCTTTACCTTTGGCTAGTTGCATAATTTGATCACGACTCAATGGCTGATTAGCATTTTCGATAAAAACTTTCAGTAAGCTAAATTCACCACTTGTAAGATCAATTTCTTTTTTATCTTTCTTCAATGTTCTTTCTTGGGGATTAAATTCAAAGTTATCAAATTGGATAGTTTTGCCTGACACTTCATTAACCTTCTCAGAGAGCTCCATTTCATGTCTTCTAAAAATAGAATTAATTCTTGCCAACAATTCCCTTGGGTTAAAAGGTTTCGGTAAATAATCATCCGCCCCCATCTCAAGTCCGATAATACGATCCACTTCATCACCTTTGGCGGTTAGCATAATAATTGGAATTTTAATTTTATTTACCCTGAGTCGTTTGCAAATATCTAAACCATTTTCATCAGGAAGCATTAAATCTAGGATAATAAGATCTGGAGTTGCTTTTTGAAGTATTTTATCTAAGTCTTTTCCATGCTCACCAGCAGAGCAATCAAATCCTTGGTCTTGTAAATATTGTTTAATGAGGTCCCGAATTTTTCGATCATCATCAATAATGACAATTTTCTTTTTCATTTTACTGAATTAAATCCTTAAAATTTAAAATTTTAATTTACATTTTATTTACAAATACATCTATTTATGTAATAAATATGTAACATTTTAATTAGATTATAGTCATTCATTTGAAAATTTGTAATAAGTATGACAGTTAAATATATTTTTCCTTTGTTGATGATGTTTCCAATTCATCAGCTTTCAGCAGATCAGTCAGATTTAAGCAATTCAAATCTCAAGGATAAAAGTTTAAAAATAATCATTAATGAATTTACCAATTCTAGTAACGAAGAATTCAATGCTTATCTCCAAGAAAAGAGAGATGAGATGTTATCTAGTGTTGAACAGCGTTTTTTAAACTGTGATGCAGATAATGATGATACCTTGGATGTTTTTGAGACAACCGTGTGTCTTCCCCAGGTAGCTAGACAGTTTAGAAAAGTTGACTCAAATAAGGATAATTTAATTTCACTGGATGAATTATCAATTATGGCGAAAGAATATTACTCAGATACAAAGCAAGAGGCTTCAAAAAAAGAGAATTCTAATTCCGAAAAATTTGCAAAAGAACAATAAACAATAGCAATCTCTGATCTCTAAAAATATGTTTAAATGACCTTATGGTTTCATTTAAAGAATATGAATCTTTCCTCAATCTTCCAAACTCCGTTGACCAATTAATTGGAGATAACTATTTTTGGAATTTAAATCTTTTAAAAGAGTTAGAATCTTCTAAGTCTATCGGAGGCGACACAGGCTGGATAATCAAATCTATATGCATATTTGATCATGAAGAATTGGTGGGTTTTATTCCAATGTTTATTAAGCATCACTCCTATGGAGAGTATGTATTTGATTGGTCATGGGCTGAAGCACATCAACGATTGGGTTTATCATACTTCCCAAAGCTTTTTATTGGCATTCCATTTTCACCGGTAAATGCAAATAAATTCATTGTCAAAAATGCAAAGTATAGAGATCTTGCAATTGAGTACATTGAAAAGTTCATGGTGAATGAAAATCTATCATCAATTCATTACGTTTTCTCAAGATATGACGATGAATTAAATTATCTTTTTAAAGCCCGAGGTTGGGCAAACAGAAAGACTATTCAGTATGTATGGGATAACGAAAATTATTCAAATTTTGATGATTTTTTGAAGATTTTGAGATCGGAAAAAAGGAAAAAAATAAAACAAGATAGAAAGAAAGTTGCATTAGAAAAAGTATCATTTAAAACCATTACTGGTAATGATATTAATGAGGATTTGATCTCTTTTTTTTACAAGTGTTACTCAATGACTTATTATCAGCATGGATCTCCTCCATATATAAATAAATCTTTCTTTGAATCCTATTTTATTAAAAACTCTGAGAGGGTGGTTATTTTTGTAGCATACAAAGATCAACTACCAGTTGCCTGTTCTTTCTCATTGCAAGCAAATAATATTCTTTATGGACGATACTGGGGAGCAGTCCAATTTATTCCATCTTTACATTTTGAATTAAGTTATTACCAAGGAATTCAATATTGTATTAATAATAAATTTGATAGATTTTATGCTGGCATACAGGGTGAACATAAATTATCTCGAGGCTTTAATCCTGAATTTTCCGATTCATTTCACTTTCTAAAGCACCCTCAATTTAAAAAGGCAATTGATGATTTTGTTGAAAGAGAAGCAGATCTGAATGAATTATATAAAAAAGAACTTGAACAAAGATCTTCTATTAAAAGTTAGTCAGTATTTTTTCATCAAGTTGATAGTTTGTATATTGCTTGTAATCATTATTGATTGCATACGAGCGATTATTTTTACTTAAAATTCTCTCTAAAGATAAATTTAACTCATGCTGTGAGAATGGTGAATTTAGAACAATTGATTTTTTATCATCCTGGACGTAAGAGCTGTAACCACAATTATCTGTAGTTATAATTGGTAAGTTTTGAGACAGTGCTTCAATCAGAATCAACCCTGTATTTTCATATCTTGCTGGATGTATAAGCGCGCTTGCCTCTCTCATGAGGTGAGGAACATTGTCATGTCCATGAAAGATTTTAATAGAATTCTCAAGATCATAGCGAGCAATCAGTTTTCGATATGATTTTTCTTTATCTTTACCAAAAATGGCAAAGTTATAATTATTTCTAATTTTCTCTGGCAGGCTCGAGAAAGCAATAATTGCACGATCCAAACCTTTGGTCTTAAATCCAGAACCAATAAAAATAAGTAATTTGTTATTTTTTTTGAAATATCTATTTATTGACGATATAGATTTACTTGAATCAATGAAAAAATTTTTATCAATATAAGGTGGGATGAATATAAATTTACTATGAGGGGTTTTATAAATTGATTTATAAATTTCGTTTTCTTTTTTTGATATAGATAGTATCTTTGTTTTCGATTTTGGATTAAAAATTTGAAATTCTTCTTCATGAAAAAATTGGTATCTTGGCGATAGGTTTTTTAGAAAGTTTTTATTTTTACTAGCAAAACAGGAGTCAGCAGCATAATAAAAATCAAACCCAGAAATTTTACTAAAACTAATTGATATAACATTAGTTTTGTTTTTAATATATTGTGAAACCTTATGTTTAAATTCTAAGTATCGACGGTAATTAAAAAAACAGTTCGATTGAATAATTTTTACAGAAATATTTTTTTCTTTTGGGTAGTTTCCATCCCAATCCATACAAACTATTTCAACTAAATTTTTTTTACATAATGTTTTAGCTAATTGTAATAAATCTCTTTGAGCTCCACCGTATGGAAAATACTTAAAGATGATTAAAACAAATTTTTTGGATTCTTTAATCAAGAATGATTGATACCACAGTTACAATTGAGATTATAAAAATAAGAGCTAACACTAGACCAACGAGCAGATAAGGCATAAATCCATTTTTTTCAATAAATTTATCATCATCTTTAAATTTACTATTTTTTTGAATTCCAATAAATGCTGCAAGAACACTTTGGATTATATTAAGCAATGTTTTCATTTAAGTACTAGCATAAGAAGTTAACTATTTAATATACTGAATTATATTATTTTTTCAATAAATATCTGTTAAATTTTAATATTAAGTAATTGATTTTAAATGAATTAGTGGTGGTGATGGAGAGACTTGAACTCTCAACCTCAGGATTATGAATCCTGCAGCATAATCAGTTAGTATTTTTCTTAGGTTTTACAACTAACCAAAAACCATTACCCATCATTTGATGTTCCATTAGGCGAATAATATCAAAATATTTTATAAATTTTTCTAACCACCATGATGTTGGTTCCTGAATGAGGTGTGCATTTCGCCCATCTGAAAGAACTTTTCCGGCTGGACCCATGTGAACGGTATAAAAACCAATATTTTTTGTTATTAAGGATAACTCCTTAATAACATTATCAACAAGATCTGGTTCAATATGTTCTAAGACATCAATACAACACACAAGATCTGCTTCTTTTGGTTCGCCGTATTCTGGAAATGCTGGGTCATATGGAAAATATTCTTTTGGAGTATTGTTTAATTTTTCAAGAGATTCAAATAACCTTTTTTTACCTGCACCGTAGTCTGTAAGACTATTAATTTTAAAAACCTTAATTATCTCAGAGACTATTGGGGCAAAATGAGTAGAGGCAATTCCATAATTGGGATTTTCATGTAACTCTTGTTGTAATTTTCTATATTCTTCTGAAATAGTTTTCATAAAATTATTATACTTTATTATACTTTTTAAAATCTATTAACTAAGATTAATTTTATTTACAAGGGATTGATTTTAAATGAATTAGTGGTGGTGATGGAGAGACTTGAACTCTCGACCTCAGGATTATGAATCCTGCGCTCTAACCAGCTGAGCTACATCACCAAAGAACTGAGCATTATATTTTTTTCATGAATTAATGTAAAGCTAAACATTAAATTTGAAGTGAATAACATCCCCATCTTTAACTATGTAATCTTTTCCTTCTAACCTTTGCTTTCCTGCTTCCTTCGATTTTTGCTCTCCTCCAAAATTTATGTAGTCTTCAAAGGAAATTACTTCTGCTTTAATGAAACCTCGTTGGAAGTCAGTGTGGATAACACCAGCAGACTCTGGAGCTGTGTAACCATTTTTAATGGTCCATGCTCTTACTTCTTTCACTCCGGCTGTAAAATAAGTTTGTAAGTTTAAAAGGGCATAGGTTTCTCTAATGATAAGATTTAAACCAGGCTCCTCAACATTTAATTCTGATAAAAATAATTCTTTTTCTTCATCAGTTAAATCTGCAATCTCTGATTCAATTTTTGCGCATATGGGAATGCATTTTGATCCATTTGTTGCGGCAAAATCCATTACTTTTTGTAAATACTCATTATTTTTAAATCCACTCTCATCAACATTCGCAACATACATGACGGGCTTTAATGTGATTAAGAATAATGGCTGAAGAAGTTTTAAATCATCCTTTTCAAGGCCCATATCTTTTAATAACGTACCTTGATTAAGTTTTTCCAGAACTAATTCGTATAAATTAAGTTTTTTTAAAGCCTCTTTATCACCTGATTTTGATTTCTTTTTTTCTTTTTCAATGGCTTTTGATACTGACTCCATGTCTGCTAAGATCAATTCAGTATTGATGGTCTCTATATCTCCAAGTGGATCAATTTTTCCATCCACATGCACGATGTTTTCATCATCAAAGCATCTGACGACATGCAGGATAGCGTTCGTTTCCCTAATATTAGCGAGAAACTTATTTCCTAAGCCTTCTCCTTTTGAAGCCCCAGCCACTAGCCCAGCGATATCAACAAACTCAACAATAGCTGGCATAATTTTTTCAGGGTTCACAATAGCTGCTAATTTGTTGAGTCTTAAATCTGGAACTTCAACAATGCCTGAGTTTGGTTCAATTGTGCAAAAAGGGTAATTTGCAGCTTCAATTCCAGACTTTGTAATTGCGTTAAATAATGTTGATTTGCCAACATTAGGTAATCCAACTATGCCACATTTCATTTCACTATTCCTTTGTGTGTAAATTCAATATTGCTTTTTCAAACTCGCCATGAATCATATAGGATAGATTTTGGTAGCCTTTGAGAATGGCGTCATTAATTTGATCTTCCTCGATCTTTTGTGGACGGTTTAAAACATAACTTTTTACTTTATTTTTATCACCTGGGTGACCGATACCTATTCTTAAACGCCAAAAGGCATTTGTTCCAATATTGGCAATAATACTTTTGAGACCATTATGTCCACCGTGACCACCCCCATTCTTAAGGCGAATATCTCCTGGCATGAGGTCTAATTCATCATGAATGATAAGGATTTCATGAGGTTTAAACTTATAAAAATTTACGATTTTTGCGACCGATAGACCAGATTCATTCATAAATGTGGCAGGATTAAGAAGGTGTATGTTTTCTAGGTCAGCAATTTTTTTATAGAAACCTAGAAATTTAGAGTTCTCATCGAGCGTTTGTTTTATGTTGTTCGCGATAAGATGATTAAACCAGAATCCAACATTATGTCTTGTTGCCTCATATTCAGAACCAGGATTACCAAGACCGATAAATAATTTTATTCCACTCATATAAACAAAAACACCCTTTTAACAAAGGGTGTTAAGTCTATTGCAAAAAATTTAATTTTACTCTTCTTTTGGCTCTTCATTAGAACCCTCATCAGAAGCTTCTGTTGATGAATCACCATCAGATGCATCATCTTCTCCTGCCTCCTCAGATGCTGCTACTGGTTCATCAGCTTTCTGAACTTTAGGTTTAACAATTGAAGTGATTGCAGGATCATTTTCTTCAGTTAATGCCGTTAATTCAACGCCTTCAGGTAAATTTAATTCAGATAAATGCACAGATTCCCCTAGGCCTAGGTCTACCAAGTCGACTTCAATAAATTGAGGAAGATCTTTAGGTAAACATGCAATGTCAACTTCTGTCATGATATGAGAGATTACGCCACCCTCAAGCTTAACCCCTTTGGCGATATCCTCATTAATGAAGTGAAAAGGAACGTTAACGTGAATTTTCTCATTTTGATTAACTCTTTGGAAATCAACATGAAGGATTGTGCCTTTGACAGGCTCAAGTTGATAATCTCTTAAGAGTACAGATTCCTTTGTACCATCAGTAGATAATTCCAAAATGGAGGCATGGAAAGCCTCTTTATGAAATTGTTGATGAAGCGTTTTGCTGTCTAAGACAATTGAAACCGCATCCTTATGGTTTCCATAAAGAATACCTGGCACTTTGCCATTTCTGCGAAGACGGCGGCTCGCACCCGTACCTTTCACATCTCTTTTTTCTGCTGTAACAGTAATTTTCATAATATAACTCCGTTAGTTAGAAGATTTCGCGACCAAATTCTTCTAAATTTAAATTAATCAATAAACAATGAGCTTACTGAGTCCTCGTGGCTAATTCTTTTAATTGTTTCTGCTAATAAACTTGCCACAGATATTTGTCTGATTTTTTTACATTGCTGTGAAATTTCAGAGAGCGTAATTGTATCAGTTACTACAATTTCATCAAGCTCTGATGCATCAATATTTTCAATCGCATTTCCAGATAAGATGGGGTGAGTGATGAATGCTTTGACTTCAGTAGCACCCTTATTTTTTAATGCTAAAGCGGCTTTTGTTAATGTATCAGCCGTATCGACAATATCATCCACAATCACACATGAGCGACCTTCAACATCTCCAATAATATTCATAACTTCAGAAACGTTTGGTTTTGGACGTCTTTTATCAATAATGGCTAGGTCTGAACCTAGAATTTTTGACCAGGCTCTTGCTCGCACTACCCCACCGACATCAGGTGAAACAATAACTAAGTTTTCAGGTTTTTTGGTAGTTAAATCTTCAAGTAATACCGGTGTGGCATAAATGTTATCCACGGGGATATCAAAAAAACCTTGAATTTGATCTGAATGTAAATCCATGGTGAGTAACCGATCGACACCAGCACTTGATAACATATTTGCAACAACTTTTGCTGTGATAGCAACTCGAGCAGATCTTGGTCTTCTGTCTTGTCTAGAGTATCCAAGATAAGGAATCGCAGCAGTAATTCGGGCAGCAGAAGATCTTTTTAATGCATCAACCATGACCATTATTTCCATCAAGTGATCATTCGTAGGCATGCTGGTTGATTGAAGGATAAAAACGTCTTTACCTCTGACGTTTTCTAATAATTCAACCATTGTTTCACCATCACTAAAGGTACCAACATTAGCTTTACCAAGCTTAATATTAAGGTGATCGGTCACTTTTTTGGCGAGATTAGGGTTAGCATTTCCAGTAAAAACCATCAAACTATGGTTATCCATAAACCCTCCTTAAAAATGGCAGGGGAGGAAGGATTCGAACCTTCGCATGCAGGGATCAAAACCCTGTGCCTTAACCAGCTTGGCGACTCCCCTAATGTTGAGCATCATAAGCAATATTATAATTGACACTTGAAACTTCATAAATTCTGACATTTTTTGGTAAATTTTGTTTCACCTCATCCAAATTTATTGTTTCATTTAGAATTAAAAAACAACTCGATCCAGTACCAGTTAATTTAGCCACGCCAAACTTTTGAAGGTAGCTTAGCAGATCGTCTATCGTTGAGTTTTTTTGTCTCACAAAAGCTTCTAAATCATTTCCAAGCCCATCAATTAGATCTTCATAATTGCTGAGAGCCGTAATTTTCAACTCTTTTGATTTATTTGTCAATTTATAACTGGTAAAAATATCTTTTGTGGAGATTTTTACGCTTGGACAGCACAACAAAAATTTTATTGGGGCTAAATCTATTGGTGTGATTTTGTCTCCGATACCTTCTACAATGGCTGAGTTGTTATAAATAAAAAACGGCACATCCGCACCTAAATTCGCGCCAATATTTGCTAACTCTTTTTTTGAGAGATTCAAGCTGCATAAATCATTGATTGCGATCAGTATTGTGGCAGCATTCGAGCTTCCTCCTCCAAGACCAGCTCCATCAGGGATGTTTTTGTTAACATCAATTTCAATAGAAAAGTTCTTTGGCAGGATTTTTTTACACGCCATGAATATTAAGTCTTCATCTGCGGGACAGTCTATAGATGGATTATTAACTATAATTTGGTTTTTATTATCTTTGTGTAATGACACTTTTATTTCGTCATAAAGATCAATGTAAGTAAATAAGCTTTGTAAATTATGATAGCCATCTTCTCTTTGGTTAATAACTTTTAAAAAGAGATTTATTTTTGCAGGTGAGTATAAAATTTTTGAAGTCATGCTTATTGTATCAACGAAGAAATATAGTTAATTCTATATCTTTATTTTTAACCTTTATAGTTTTTGGTTTGAAGCTCGATGATGTTTCCATCTTTGATAATTCTTCAATAGCTATTTCAAAATAACTTGTGACAATCTTTACTGGCTTCTCATTGTATTGAGTGTATAAAATTCTTTTAAATTCTTTGATAGGTAAGTCTTTAATAAAATCTTTAAGGTTTTGATCATCTTTATTCTGATATTCAAATAAAATTTCTTCACCCAAGGAGATTTTGCTAATGATTTGATTAAGAGGGGATAACAAAATCATTTCATGACCTTCATCGCTTGGATAAAATTTAAAAGATCCTGTGTAACCTTTGTTTTTTACAAAGATTTTAAATTTTCCATTAAATTTTTTTTCTTCAGACGTTGGATTATATATATTTACGAAATCAGCGTAAGCAAATGTCTCTTGATTGGATTTTATATTAAGAGTTTGACATCCTGAAAGAAGCGTGAAGCTAATTAATAGCAAATAACAAAAGAAACTATTGGAATAATCTATTTTTTGTTTCAATGAGAACGGAGTTTTCTGGGAATTTCTCAAGAGAACCTTGCCATACTGACATTGCTTCATTTTCTTTACCTTGCTTCCATAAAACTTCACCTAAATGCGCAGCAATTTCAGGATCTTCCTGAATAGCGTATGCTTTCGTAATAAATTCATAAGCGATATCGTAGTTTCCAAGTCTGAAGTGAACCCACCCCATGCTATCCAGGATATAGTGATTTTGTGGTTCAATAGATAAAGCTATTTCGATATATTTCTTGGCATCATCAAGTTTAACATTCCTATCAGCATATGAATAACCCAGAGCATTATAGGCAATTGCATAGTCTGGTTTCAGAGAAATTGCTTTTTTTAAATTGGTTTCCATTGAATCAAAGTCTTTATTTTTTTCATAAAGTAAGCCGAAGTCAAAATAGAATTCTGCAGAATCTGCATACTTTTCTTCTTCGCTAAGCATTAAGTTGATAGCTTTTTGGTACTGGTTGTCGTTATACCAAAAAGATGTTTTTAGCTGTAAAAATTTCAACTTTTCTTGTCGATCAAGTGATTTATACTGATCGAGGTACTCAACAGCTTGGTCGATACCTTTTTCAACCCTTATAGCTTGTGCTGCAAAAATTCTTGAGTCAACAAATAAGGGCCCAGTACTGATCTTCTCAACAAGGTTAATGACTTTATCAATATTCTGTCTTTGTGCATAAATTCTCGCTAGATACATATTGACTTGATCTGGGTTGTAATATTTTCTTTCTAGGCTTTGATTAAGAAACTGTTCAGCCATGATGTCATCGCCTGTTTCAAGAGCTAAAAGCGCAACAGTAAAGCTGATTTCAGCAGAAGCTAGTGGACTATTCACCAACTTTTCAAAATGTTTTTTAGCGGCAGGGTACTGTTCTGTTTGTACAAGCGCCTTTGCAAGCTCAAGTCTCACTGTATTAGATTTCGGATTATTTTTTACAAATTTTTGGTATGTTTCAATAGCCTTCATTGGGTCTTCATCAAACTGAATTGCTCCAATGAACAGAGTGCTGGTTTCCCAGTTAGGGTTAAGTTTATTTATGGTTGCCAATTCTTTATCACGAATGCTGATATTTCCTGCCATGTGGGCTGTGTGAGCGACTGCAAAATGGGCTTCTACCATTTTGGCATATGGCTTAGCAATATCAATAATAAATCTTAGAGCATTGCTTTTATTTTCAACTCTTGTGAGGATATTATTTAGATATAAAAAGCCATCACCCTTAGAATCTTCGCTTTCAAGTATTTCTTTAACTAGCGGCTTGGCTTTGGATAGGTTGCCACTGGCTATGTACATTTCTGCTAACACTTTTTTTGCATCTCTTGATTCAGGATCGAGCTTACTCCAAATATCTGCGGCATCTAGGGCTAATCTTCCATTACGAACCATGCCACCCAGTTGCGCTGCGCTTTGGGCAAAGCCAGTATTTTTTGTTAACTTAGCTAAATCGAGATAAAGATGACCAGCCGAATTTATGTCATTTCGCTGGATCGCAAGTTCAGCGAGCAAAAATTTGTAGACAAATTCAGCATTTGCTTCAGTAATTTGAGCTGGAAGATTTGGATTGAATTCTTCAAGCTGTTCTTCAGATATTCCTATTGCAGGAATAATTAAGATTAAAAAAGTAATTAATAAATTGTTTAAATATTTCATGTAAATCCAAGTTTATTTCATTGAAAGATTACTATCAATAGAAATGACTATCGAATTAGAATATAATTCAGCATATTTTTAAAAAATACATAAACTTTTTTGACAATTAACTTGTCATTTAAGCTGAATTAGAATTAACACAAATTATGGCTACTACATTAAAAGCATTAGGATTAACGAGATTATTTGGCCCAAATAAGGCGGTCAATAATGTTTCATTTGATTTGTCAAAAGGAGAGGTGTTAGGATTCTTAGGGCCCAATGGAGCTGGTAAATCCACTACCATGCGGATGCTCACAGGTAACTTAGCTCCAACAGAAGGCCAAGTTGAAATTTGTGGCATCAATATTATTGAAGAACCAAAACTAGCCAAAGCAAATATCGGTTACCTTCCAGAGATGAGACCTCTTTATAAAGAATTTAGAGTAAACGAATTTTTGAGAATAGCCGCAAAGCTACACAACATTCCAGCCAAAAAAATTAATTCATCTATCGACATTGCCATGGAAAAATGTGGTCTAACTCATATGAGTAATCGATTGATTGAAAATTTATCAAATGGATATCAACAGCGGGTAGGTATTGCTCAAGCTATTATTCACAACCCAGAAATCGTGATTCTGGATGAACCAACTGTTGGATTAGATCCAATCCAGATTAGAGAAATTAGAAAACTGATCAAAGAAATTGGCAAGGAACACAGCGTTATTTTATCTACACATATCCTTCCTGAAGTAGAGATTGTGTGTGATCGAGTCCAAATTATTGATAAAGGAAATTTGGTATTTCATGGATCAATAGATGATTTGAAACAGCAAAGAAGAGGAAATAAATTATTAGTTGGCTTTAAAAAGACGCCAACGTTAAAGAAATTACAATCTTTGTTCGACATTGTAAAAATAGAAAAACAGGAAGACTTACTTCATGTTATTCAATTTAAAAATCTAGATTTTGATATGGAGAAGTTTATTCAGGTGTGTGTTAAAGAAAAGCTAGGTTTGTTTCAAGTTTCTCCACATATTACAAGTCTTGAGGACACCTTTGTACAATTAACTAATAAGTAAAAAATATGAAGATGATTATAAATATTGCCTCTAAGGAGATTAAAAGTTTTTTTGTGACCCCAATGGGTTGGATTATATTGGCTTTAATAACTGCAGCTTTTGGCACCTACTACCTTGAAGGAGTTAATAGTTATTTTGAAGTTATGTCTGGAGCAATTCGACCTGCGGAAAGAGTTGGAGTGACTATTTATGTCGGTCAAACAGTTTATGGCGCAGCTTTTTTTCTTATGTTATTTGCTGTTCCACTGATGTCAATGAGACTAATTAGTGAAGAAAGACGACAGCAAACTCTTCCATTTTTATTTACCGCACCAGTTTCTATAGTTGAGATTGTTTTAGGAAAATTCTTTGGACTGTTTGCTTTTTTAGCTCTCATGGTTGTTTACATATTTTTAATGCTTTCTACCTTAAATATATGGGCAGATATTGATTTTGGTTATCTCTTCTCTAATACATTTGGGTTGTTACTTCTTGTCGGAAGTTTTGCAGCCATTGGTATATATTTTTCAAGTCTGACCAGTCAACCAATTATCGCTGCAATTTTAAGTTTTATTTTTGCATTTTTACTTTTAGGTTTGGAAAGCTACTTTGCCAGTCAGCCTAATCATTGGTTTCATCATGTTTCATTGTTAAAACATTTCCAGACTTTTTCCAGAGGGGTGATCAGTTCAAAGGATATTATTTATTTCTTACTCTTTATCTCAACTTTCATAGTTTTAACAATTCGCCGTTTAGATGCAGATAGGTTGAGAGGTTAATGAAAAAAACAAAAAATATTAAACAAAAGTTACAACTTCTACTTCAGAATTGGGTATTTGTTGTTCTATTCATCATTCTTGTTTTGCTGCTTGGTTTTATTTCTAATCAGTATGAATTTTCAAAAGACATTACCCAAGCCAATAGAAATACTTTGACTGAGGGAAGTATTGGTGTTCTAAAAGAAATGGATGGCCCAATTAATCTTACAGTCTTTGCGACCAAAGATGATGTCAATAAAGGTGATAAATTTCGACAAGGAATTATTAACTTTATTGCTCGCTATCAGCGCTCAAAACCTGACATCAATATAAAGTTTATTAGCCCAGTTGAGGAGCCAAAATTGGCTCAGGACATGGGTATCCGAGTTGATGGTGAGGTCGTTGTTGAATATAACAAAAGAACAGAACACATTACCCCACCTTTTGCCGAACAAGAGCTAACGAACTTGTTAGTGAGACTAACCAGAACCAATGAAAAGCCAATAATGTATTTGGATGGTCATGGAGAAAAAAATCTTCTGGGTTTAAAAAATTCAGATTTAGGTGAATTTGGTAAACAATTAGAAAATAAAGGATTTAAATTTTCAAACCCTGATTTAACTGTATTACCATCAGTGCCTGAAGAAGGGTCAATGCTAGTGATTGCTAGTCCGAAAAAAGATGTTTCTGATCTTGAGGCCAAAAAGATTGTGAAATATCTTGAGTCAGGTGGAAATCTTTTGTGGCTTTTAGATGATAGTAACTTTAAAGGTCTTGACGAGATTGCACAATATATTGGCCTGACAGTATTGGATGGCAAGATTTACGATCCAAGTTCTGAGCAGTACGGTTCAACTCCAGGTTTGACTTTCGCTCTTCGCTACGGTGACCATCCGATAACAAGAAATTTTATGTTAAGAACATTGTTTTCAAATCCGAAGGCCTTAAATGCTAAGGGTACTTACGAAAACGGATGGGAAGTGACTGAATTAGTAGACGTTGCAGCCGGGGGATGGCTTGAACGTGGCAATGAAACTAATCCTACCTTTGAAGAAGATCAGGATCAATCTGGACCTATCAATATAGCGGTAGCATTAAAGCGTGAATATGGCGAAGTCGGTCAGCGAGTTGTTGTTGTAGGTAATTCTGAGTTTCTATCTAATGCTTTTATTACATCGGGTGGTAACTTAGACCTAGGTGTCAATTTGGTGAACTGGCTCAGCGGCGATGATAAGCTTATTAACATTCAACCCATGCCACTCAAAGATGTAAATGTTACAATTCCAGAAACACGAACATCATTTGTTATAGCTTGGACTATTTTTCATAGCTTCCAATATTTTATTCCTGTTGGATTATTTATTGGAGGTATTTGGTTGTGGCTCAGAAGAAGAAAGAGATAAACTAATTTCATATGAATAAAAGATGGTTGCCAATCATAATCCTCATTTTAGTCATTGCACCTTTGGCGTGGTTTTCTTTAAGTTTTAAAAATCAAGATATAACAGATAGCAGTTATGAATTATCTAATTTAAAGTTATCTGAATTTGATGAGATTTTTATCGATTTTCCGTCTAAGGCTGCCACATCTTTTAAAAAAATTAATGGGTATTGGTACCAAACTAAACCTTATCAAACCAGAGCAGATCAAAATATTGTGTATCGATTGTTATCAATTTTGGCTGCGAAATCAAAAGAAAAACTTGAATCATTACAAATTGAAAAATATGGTTTAGATAAACCGAAACTTAAAATGACATTTAGTAATGAAAATCAAAAAGAAGTCTTTTCATTTGGAACTTATAACCCAGTGACAGAGCAACAGTATGTACTGTATAACAATAGTGTTTATATCTTGGATGGTATTTTCTCAGAAATGGCTAGCTATCTGCCAGTTGAATTAATTGATAAAAAGCCATTAGCACCCTTTGAAAAAGTTATGAAATTTGACTTCTCTAGGCTTGAACAGTGGCAAGAAAATTATTTGCGCGTTGAGATAGATGATATGGGAAAAATTAAGGCTGATGGGAAAAAAATAGACTTTGATGAGATGCAGCTTGCGGAATGGTTTACTGAAAATTGGTTGAAAGCAGTATCAACCTCGGTTGAGCCTTATAAATTTGATGCAAGAATTGGATATAAGAGTTTTGATGTCTATTTGGATGACAAGGCAAAGATAACTTTTTATCGTATTCAAGAGTCACCAAAGTTATTGTTATTTAGAAAAGATGAAGGACTGCTGTATCACTTTCCACAGGATGTTGGATTTACGATGCTCAATCCGAATGTTTCCCGTCAAGATTAATTGTGCCAGAGCTTCCCGAAGTTGAAACCACTGTCCGTGGAATAAAATCAATAGAGTCATCTGTCATTAAAAAGATTGACGTATTCAATCCAAATTTAAGATGGCCTGTACCGAACGATTTACCAAACTTTTTAAGTGGTAAAAAAATATTAAGTGTCTATCGTCGAGCAAAGTACATTATTATCAAGTGTTCAAATGCTTATCTCGTTATTCATTTGGGCATGACAGGTAAATTAGTGTTTGCAAAACGCAGTGAAACCTTAAAGAAGCATGACCATATTCAAATAACATTTATTAATAATGAACAAGTTATTCGATATAACGACCCTAGGAGATTTGGATCTGCACATTTAGTGAAAGATAAGCTGGATGATTTTAAACTACTGGCTAACCTAGGCTTAGAACCATTGGCAGTTGAATTTGATGGAAATTATCTTTTCACTAAAGCTCGAAAGAGAAATGTACCCATAAAAACTTTTATCATGAATCACCATATAGTTGTCGGTGTTGGAAATATCTATGCCAGTGAGGCATTATTTTTATCAGGAATCAGACCATCAGTTTCAGTGTGTAAGGTTACAAGAAGAAAAATGGAAATATTAGCAAAAAATATTAAACATGTTTTATCTGTAGCCATTGAAAAGGGCGGGTCAACTATCAGTGATTTTATGAACACAAAAGGGGAGCAGGGTTACTTTCAAATTGACCATCAAGTTTATAATCGTGAAGACCAGCCGTGCAATAAATGTGGTGCTAAGATAAAAAAAACTATTATCGGCCAAAGATCAAGTTTTTTTTGCAGCACCTGTCAACGTTAATTTCTGAGTCATTAAAGAAACCAAAACCATTGATACCATACTCACAAATAGTCCAATTAACTGAGCGGGTATCAACCCATCTTCACCATATATAATTTCAAAGAAGATCCAAGTTGCAATCCCAAAGCAAATGGATGCCAATGCACCATGATGATTGGCTTTTTTCCAAAAAATGCCAAAGATAAGAGGGGTGAATGCTCCAGCCAGGGTAACTTTATAAGCAGACTCCACCATTTGAAAAATAGATAAATTTGAAGCTAGAGCATAATTTAATACTACAAAAGAGAATGCGACCAAACATATTCTCATCATTTTAAGAAATTCTTTATCTGTCATTCCAGGTCTTAGGGGTTTGATGACATTTTCGGCAAAAGTAACAGACGGTGCTAAGAGTGTCGCAGACGAGCAACTCATAATCGCCGATATGACCGCTCCAAAAAATATTATTTGAGCGATTGGTGGAGTATATTTAATAATGAATTCTGGGAGAACGTATTGGGAATCAAATTCAATAATTGACTGAAAATATACTGGATCGATTATTGTTGCTGAGTAAGCAATAAACATGGGAACAAAAGTAAAAGCAAAATAAATTGATGCGCCAAAAATGGAACCCCAGAATGCAATCTTAGCTGTTTTGGCAGAAGTTATTCTTTGAAATACATCTTGTTGGGGGATGGAGCCAAGCATTAATGTGACCCACACACCAAAAAAGGAAATCCATGTAAAAATATCGCCCTTAGGCCAAAAATCGAATTTGTTATTTTCTCTCGCATGATCAAGTACATTCATCACTCCACCCGACATGTCAGATACAATATAGCTGATAAAGAGCAGCCCAGAAATAATGACCAACATTTGAATAAAATCTAAAATAGCAACTGATAACATGCCACCAAGGGTGGTGTATGAAACGACTATTAAAGTCCCAATAATCATACCTACTTCTTCAGAGACTTGATGATCAGTTAAGACATTAATTATCAGGCCTAATGCCTTAATTTGAGCAGCCACCCAACCAAGATATGAAATCAAAATAGCAATGGAGGTAATGACTTCAATTTTACGATCATATCTTTTGCGATAAAAATCACCGAGAGTTATAAAATTGAGATGGTATAAATATTTTGAAAATAGAAAACCTGCAATAATTAGACACATGCTAGCCCCAAATGGGTCAGCAGCTAATCCATGCAGCCCCTCATTTACAAATGTAGATGAAACACCAAAGATGGCTTCAGCACCAAACCATGTGGCAAACACGGTTGCAATCACAACAGGTAAGGGTAAATGCCTTCCTGCGATGGCAAAATCTCTCGTATTTTTAACTTTCGTTGATACGTAAAATCCGATACCTACAGATATCAGTATATAAATACAGACAAAAGTGAGAAGCATGTTTTCGTGGTTTATTTATTAAAAAAGAAAAATAATAATAAATAATTGAATGCACATCAATATAAAAAAAACAACAATTATCCATTTCAAATAATTATTATTTATTTTATGACGCGCATTTGAGAGCTCTTGTTTTGCTAACTGATTCGATAAATCAACTTGTTGATTTTTAAGCTCCTCGTAGTGTGGTAAATTTTTAATTATATTGAGCCATTTTGGAAAATCTTTCTTTAACGATTTAATAAAGTATTTAATACCCAGCTGCTCTTTGAGCCACTTTTCTAAAAAAGGTCTAGCTGTTTTCCATAGGTCTAAATCTGGATTCAACTCTCTGCCAAGACCTTCAACATTTAATAGGGTTTTTTGTAACATTGTGAGCTGAGGTTGTATTTCCATATTAAATTGTCTTGAAGTTTGAAAAAGACGAATAAGCAATTTACCGAAAGATATTTCTTTGAGAGGTTTATTAAATATGGGCTCACAAACAGCTCTGATAGCATTCTCAAATTCATCTACTGAAGTGTCTGATGGCACCCAATTGGAATCTAAATGAGCTTGAGCTACTCCTCGGTAATCGCGATTAAAGAAACAGACAAAGTTTTTAGCTAAATAATATTTATCTTCTTCGTTAAGGGTTCCCATAATTCCAAAATCCATTGCCACATAACGTCCATCTTTGGCAACTTGAATATTTCCTGGATGCATATCGGCATGAAAAAATCCATCTCTAAAGACTTGTGTAAAGAAAATGGTGACCCCATTTTCTGAGAGTTTGACAAGATCTATTTTATTTTTCTTTAATACTTCGATCTGCGAGATCGGAATACCATCCATCGCTTCCATTACCATCACTTTTTCGTGACAGAAATCCCAATACACTTTGGGCACAATTAATAATTTTTTATCTTTAAAGTTTTCTCCAAGGTGTTCACAATGACCAGCCTCTAGAAGGAGATTTAATTCAGATTTGGTGTGTTTCTCAAACTCATTTACCACCTCAACAGGCTTTAAACGTTTTCCTTCAGACCATAAAATTTTTAACAAACCAGCAATCCACTTTAGGAGTTTGATGTTATTTTTAACTTGCTCTTCTATATTGGGCCTTAAGATTTTAATGGCCACTTTCGAACCATCCATTAATTCACCAAGATATACTTGAGCAACAGAGGCGCTGGCAACGGGTTGGTCCGAAATATGCCTAAATATTTTTTCATAACCTTCCGGATACGCTTCATTAAGAATTATTTTTGTTTCTCTAAAAGTAAAAGGTGGGACTTTGTCCTGAAGTTTTGCAAGTTCATTGGCAATATCAGTAGGTAACAAATCTCTTCTTGTAGATAACATTTGTCCAAATTTTACAAATATTGGTCCTGCTACCTCAAGAGCTCTTCTTAAGTTTTCAGATTTAGTCCCACTTTTAAAAATTCGCAATGGGAAAAGTAAATATGAAAGAAATCTTACGTAAATATTAGAATTAAAAAATAAATCTAACTTATAGAATAAGGCGATGCCTATAAATCTTAAAAATTTAAAGACGGTCATTAAATGATCTCATTATATTTACGTTGTAAATTTTCAAATCTTATTAAAAGCTCATCAACATCGTTATTAAATTCTTTTACTTGATAGGGCTTAGCGAAAATTTTATTTTCTTCTTGATAATATTCCACAGTTGTTTCCATTATATTTTTGGTAATATCACGGATTCGAGTGATGATTTTGTTCGATAACCTTTGATAGAGTCCTGCAGCTTGAGGGCCTAGGTATCTATCTATCTCTAAACTTAGATCCCACTCTAAGTTTTTTAAAACTTCACTTAATTTTTTTGCTAATTTCATGTCACCTTGGATTTCAATATCATCAAGGTCTTGCTTTGTTATCATTTGAAAGACGGTTCTATTAGAAACTTTGATAGTTAAGCTTGGTTGCGACTCAGCATTTTTAACTAATGAGAGTGATCCGTCATTATTGATCTGCATTAACTGAATGAAAAGATCATTGCCGTAATTCAATTCAATTACTTTTCCTGCAAAATTTACTAAATGGGGTTTTGTCCAGTCATTTTGATGAAGAATATGATTTACTCCATCGATAATTTTAGTTTTTACCATCATGATTTATATCCAGAGTGAACGGCGATTACTCCTGCAGATAAATTGGTGTAAGAGGTTTTACAAAACCCAGCCTCATTAAGCATGTGTAACAATGTTTCTTGGTCCGGGTGCATGCGGATTGATTCTGCTAAATATTGATAACTTTTTTCATCATTTGCAATTTGCTTACCAATTTTAGGAATGATCTTAAATGAAAAGAGGTCATAAATTTTTTCAAGTGAGGAGTGAATTTTAGAAAATTCAAGAATCACAATCTGACCTCCTGGCATGAGACATCTAAGAACTTCGTTTAACACAGACTGTTTGTTGGTCATATTTCTTAATCCAAAACCAATACTGACCAAATTAAATGAATTGTCAGGGAATGGAATTTGTTCTGCTTTAATGAGCATGGAGGGAATTATTAAGCCATGATCAATAATTTTTTTTTGACCCTCTTCGAGCATGCTTTGATTTATGTCGCTGTGAATGATAGTTGCTTTTGGATTCTTTTTTTTGAATAAAATTGACAGATCTCCAGATCCTGCCGCAAGATCTAAAATATGATCATTGTCTTTTATAGTAATATTTGTAGCAACATATCGCTTCCAAAAACGATGAAGCCCAAAAGACATGAGGTCATTCATTAAATCATATTTGGAAGCAACTGATGAAAATACTTCTTTGACTAATGGTTCTTTTTCTTCAATGTTGATTTCACTAAATCCAAAATGCGTTTTATTTTTTTTCAAAATGTTGTTTCAGTTTTATTTGATAGTCATGCCATAAAATATCATAATTTGATGCCAATTCATAAAGATAATCCCATGTATACAAGCCCGTATCGTGTCCATCGCTGAAAATCAGTTTGACAGCATAATTTCCAACAGGCTCAATAGCTTGAATTTCAACATTTTCTTTTCCTATCTGCAATACAGCCTCAGATGGGTGATGCCCTTGTACTTCTGCAGAAGGAGAATAAACTCTCAAAAACTCAGCTGAGAGCATGCATTCAGTGTTGTTGTTGAAGTTGATTTTTAGAAGCTTTTGTTCTTGATGATAATTAATTTCAACAGGGACGGGGGCAGCCACAATAAAACTACATTAAGCTTTTTAATTTTTTTAAAGCGTTTTGCTCTATTTGTCTAATTCTTTCTGCAGACACACCCAGCTCATCGGCTAATTCATGGAGTGTTTTAGATTTTTCTTCATTTAACCATCTAGATTCTAGAATATAACGACTGCGCTCATCAATCGATTTAATTGCATTGGATAATGCTGAAAGATTATTAGATTCTGACTCTTTGGAAATTAATTGTTTAACTGGATCTGCATTTTCATCTTGCAAATAAGATATTGGACGAAATACTTCATCTTCATTATCTTCATCTTGGTAGTCAAGAGCAATTTCATTGCCGTTGAAACGATATTCCATTTCTTTGACATCGGATTCTTTAACATTTAACTCTTTTGCTATTTCTTTGATTTCTTCTTGCTTTAGAGGTTGTAATGTTTTTTTCATGCTGCGCAGATTAAAGAATAATTTTCTTTGCGCTTTGGTGGTGGCTGTTTTAACCAAGCGCCAATTACGGACGACAAACTCCTGAATCTCTGCCTTAATCCAGTACATCGCAAATGAGACCAGCCTGACCCCTCGAGATGGATCAAATCGTTTAACAGCCTTCATTAAACCAATATTTCCTTCTTGGACAAGATCTGCTTGATTTAAACCATAACCGGAATAGGAGCGTGCAATTTTTATTACCAGTCTTAAATGAGACATAATTAGCTGTCGTGCTGCATTGAGATCGTTTTCTTCATGAAGTTTTTTTGCTAAATTCATCTCTTCATGTTCAGTAAGTAAAGGAATCGCCTGCACTTGCTGTTGGTACAAGTCAAAGCTATCCAAAGACGGACTTAAAGGTATGGTTAAAGCGTTATTCATAAAGTATATCCCTTAATTTCTTATATTATTTTAGCACTCTATAACTAAGAGTGCTAATTTTAGATAAAAGTTCACTTAAAATCAATGATTTAACTATTATTTTTTACTTTTGATAGGGTGCGATTTGTAGAAAAATATGAGGCGAGCCAACCGATGACAATAGTAAGAATTATCATTGTCAAATAATGCGTAGTGAGTAAATCGTTAATAGAGATATTGAAGCCAAGTATAGACTCGATAACGTAGGCATAATAGTTAAAAATAAAGATCATTAACTTGATGATCGCTATTGCGACAATGGCACCGCCGATTCCATAAAATATTCCTGTGTAAAGGAAAGGCCTTCTAATAAACGCATTTGATGCTCCAATGAGCTTGCTGACTTCTATTTCATCTTTAAATGATAAAGCTTGCAATCTAATGGTATTGCCAATAATGACAGCCAATACACTTAATAATAATATTCCTAAAAAGTTAATAATGAGCTCACCTAAAGATAAAAGGGAATTCAGTTTATTTACCCAAGCAGAGTCCAGTAAAACATCATCTATGATGGCAAATTCTTTTAGTTCTTTCACAAGATAATCAATTTCATTTTCATCCAGGGTTGCTAAGGATAAGTAGAAACTATCCGGTAATGGGTTTTTTTCAATCAGGCTATCCCCGTCAATCATAATTTTTTTCTGTAATTTAACCCAAGCGTCTTCTTTTTTTTCAAAGGTAATTTTACTAACAATGGGTTGTTCTTTCAGGAAGCTGGTAAACGTTTTGAGGTCATCATCTTTATAATCATTAGTTAAAAAGATGCTGATTTCCGCAGAGTATTCAATTTGTGAGGAAGCTTGCTTTATATTTTCTAAAAATAGTAGCGCAGACATTGGCAGGCAGGTTGTGATGCCAATAATGAGAAACATCACAAGGCTCCCGGCCTTGGCAAAAAATAATCGGCGCAAGGCCACTTTAAGTGCTTCGATGTGATTAAGCAGGTAGTTGATCATAAGGCTGTTGATTTAATTTGAGTTGTCCATTTTCTAAATGTATATGTTTAAAACGCATAGGAATATTTGGTAGCTCGTGAGTTGAAATAATTACTGTGACCCCAACTTGTTGAAAGCTGAAAAAAATATTCATAATGTCGTTTGCGTAACCTTTATCTAGGTTTCCTGTAGGTTCATCGGCAATAATAATACTCGGACGACACACAATCGCTCTTGCTATGGCCAAACGCTGTTGCTCTCCTCCTGATAAAGTTATTGGCATCATTCTCTCTTTATTAAGGAGACCTACTTTATCTAAAGCAGCCCTTATCCTTTTTTCTGCTTCCTGACCAAAGATATTGTTAACCGCTAAGGGCAGGGCAACATTTTCATAGCAATTCCGGTCATACAATAATTTATGATCTTGAAACACCATGCCAAACTTCTTTCTGATCCTGTTGAGAGTATTGTCTTTTGCTTGTGCAAGGTTAAAATTTTCAAAGATGACTGTTCCTGATGATGGTTTTTCAATAGAGGATAGTACTTTTAATAGTGTTGATTTGCCGGCACCAGAAGGTCCTGTAACAAACACTAACTCCCCAGGAAGTATTTCCAGGCTTATATTCTGAAGCGCCTCTTGATAACCTGGATACCTTTTATAAACTTGATCAAAGCGAATCATTCCAGCATTCCCTCTGCATAATCTTCAGCACTAAATATTTTAAGGTCATCGATTTTCTCTCCAACACCAATAAATCTCAAGGGTATCGGTTGTTCTTTTGCTATCGCAGCAACAATTCCTCCCTTAGCTGTACCATCTAACTTAGTCATGATTAATCCTGTCAATGAAACAGCCTCATTGAAAACTTTTATTTGATTGATGGCATTTTGACCTGTATTTGCATCTAAAACTAAGATGGTTTCATGCGGAGCTGTTTCGTCGAATTTCTTAATAACTTTTTTTATTTTAGCCAGTTCGTCTATAAGGTGTTTTTGAGTTGGGAGGCGACCAGCAGTATCAGCAATAACAATATCTATAGCCTTAGCTTTAGCTGACTGCATCGCATCAAAAATAACAGCACTTGGATCTCCGGTGTCTTGAGATATTACGGTGACATTATTTCGATCGCCCCAAACTTGAAGTTGCTCTTTTGCCGCAGCACGGAAAGTATCGCCAGCCGCGATTAAAACACTCTTACCCTCATCCAATAGTAGTTTAGTTAATTTACCAATGGTGGTCGTTTTACCAGCACCATTAACCCCTACAACCAGAATCACAAAAGGAGTGGTTTCAATATGAATTAATGGCTTTTCTATGTGCTGCAGAAGCTCCGATAGGATTTTTTTAAGCAAACTTTTTAATTGTGCACCATCCTCTAACTTTTCCTTTTTTACTCTGTCTTTTAACTCAGAAATAATTTGTTGAGTGGCAGCATAACCAACGTCTGCTGCAATCAAAGTCATTTCAAGTTCATCATAAAATTCTTGATCAATATTTTTTGTAAATGATAAAGCAGACAAATTGCCACTTATGGCGTCTCTTGTTTTTTTTAGACCTTGCTTAATTTTTTCAGAAAATGAAAGTTTTTCATCTTTCTTAGGCGTGTCATCTTGATCTGCCGAAGGCTTTGTTTCAGTTTTTTTAGCTGGTTTTAATTGCGCTTCTTCATTTTTTGGCTTGGTTTTTTTGTTAGGCTCTTTTATTAATGTTTTTGATTTTGTAACTGCAGGTTTTTTTGGCTCTGTTTTCGGCTTGCTTGTTTTTTTGAAAGGTTTTGAATCAATTTTCTTTGATTCATCACCTTTAAAAATTTTTTTTAGGAAATCAAACATAATTTCTTTGTGATGTGAACGAACTTACTTTATGTTTAACGGTCATTGATAATGATTATAGCAAACATTAACCTTTATCATTTCAATATTATGCGAATTTTATTAAGTCTTTTTTCATTGTTATTTTGTTTTTCACCGTCAGCCGCTGTTCAAGAATTAAAACTTGAGAATGGCATGAGAATTATTGTTAATGAAGATCATAGAGCGCCTGTTGTGGTATCACAAGTCTGGTATCAAGCTGGTAGTGTCGATGAAGTCAATGGCAAAACAGGTGTGGCTCATGTATTAGAGCACATGATGTTTAAGGGAACCAAGTCAACTAAGCCGGGCGAATTTTCAGAAATTATAGCTCGTGCGGGCGGTAGAGAAAATGCTTTTACTGGCACTGACTACACATGCTACTTTCAAACAATGGAGAAATCTCAGCTAGAACTGTCATTTAAGATGGAATCAGATCGGATGCAAAACCTTGTGATCTCAGCTGAAGAGTTTGACAAAGAAATTAAGGTTGTTATGGAAGAACGTCGCTGGAGAACTGAAGACAAACCTGAAGGAAAATTAAATGAAACATTTAATGCGCTAGCGTTCAAGGCTCATCCTTATGGAAGACCAATTGTTGGGTGGATGAATGATTTGGAATCCATGACATATGAAGATGCATTGGAGTGGTATAACAATTGGTATGCACCAAACAATGCCATATTGGTTGTCTCTGGCGATGTAAACCCAACAGAAGTTTTTGATTTAGCAAAAAAATATTTTGTTAAGCTGCCGTCCAAAGAAATACCTTCCAGAAAACCACAGTTAGAGCCAGTTCAAAGAGGAATGGTTCGTGCTGAACTGAAAGCAGCAAGCAAATTACCCATGCTCCAAATGGGTTATAAAGTCCCATTGCTTAGCAAAGAAGATGTTAATAACGATACAACCGCATTTGCCTTGGAAGTTCTCGCTGGTGTTTTATCAGGAACTTCAACAGCAAGAATACAAAAAGAATTAGTGCAGTCTGGTAAATCACTCAGTGCTTATGCAAGCTATCCAATGTTGTCGAGAGGAGATGTTGGAACTTTCGAATTTGTTGTGACCTTAAATAATGATGTAGAGGTTAGTGATGTTGAAAAAATTATCAAGACGGAATTAAAAAAAATAGCTAGCGAAGGTGTTACTGATCAAGAATTAGCTCGCGTGAAGGCTAATGTGATTGCAGGTGATGTTTATGAAAAAGATTCAATGTTCTATCAAGCAATGATTATTGGGCAGCTAGAAACAATGGGCTACTCATATAAGATCAAAGATGATTACATTGAAAATATCAAAAAGATTACATCTGATGATGTCAAAAAGGTTGTTGAGGAGTTTTTTAAAGACGACACCTTAACGGTTGTTCATCTGAAACCAGAATCGGTTTAAGTCAAACTTAGGAGTTTTATGAGAGTTTTATTATCAATTTTTTGTTTATTTTTTTCATCGATTCTTTATGCAAATATCAACATCGATTTTTGGAAGACAGAAAATGGAGTCAGAGTATATTTTGTCGAATCTCATGAGCTACCAATTGTTGATATCAAAATTAACTTTGATGCTGGTTCAGCAAGAGATCCCAAGGGACAATATGGCGTTGCTAACCTGACAAATTACTTAATGTTACTTGGCGCCGGAGATTTGGATGAAAATCAGATAAGTAATCGTTTTTCTGATATCGGGGCTTCCCTTGGAGGCGGCATCGACCGCGATCATGCTCAGCTGTCAATAAGAACTTTATCTGATAAAAAAATATTTTCTCAGGCAGTGGACACTTTTAAGCTTGTGCTGACAAAACCATCCTTTGCGGATGATGTTTTTGAGCGGGAGAAAAAAAGTACATTATCCTTAATTGATCAATCAAAAACTCAGCCTGATTCATTAGGTAAGAATGCATATTCTAAAGCACTCTATGGAGACCATCCTTATGGCCATCCTGAAGAAGGACTCACTGAGTCAGTATTAAAATTAACTCGAAAGAATATTATTAATTTTTACAATCTGTTCTACTCCTCTCAAAATGCATCTATTGTGATTGTTGGAGATTTAAGCAAAACCGAAGCACAAAAAGTTGTCAGTGATCTAACGTCGCATCTAAAAGATTATGGACATGCTCCTATTCCTGAGGTGGCAGAAAATGAGCCTCAAAATGTTTCGATAGAGCATCCGGCACAACAGGCTCATTTATTTTATGGGATGCCTTCAATGGTGAGATTAGATAAAGACTTCTATCCCTTATATGTTGGCAATTACATTGTTGGAGGTGGAGGTTTTGTTTCTCGTCTGACTGGTGAGGTCAGAGAGAAAAATGGGTTAGTTTACAGTGTGTACTCATACTTTATGCCCCTAACTCAGAAAGGACCTTTTCAAATTGGCCTGCAGACCAAAAAATCTCAAATGAATGATGCTCTTAACTTGGTAAATCAGGTAATGAAAGATTTTATTGAGAAAGGACCAACCAAGGAAGAATTAAAAGATGCGAAGATGAATTTAATTGGTGGATTCCCTCTAAGACTCGATAGTAATAAAAAAATCGCTGAGTATATTTCAATGATGGCCATCTATAATTACCCTATTGATTATCTTGAAAGCTTTGTTAAAAATATCGATAAGGTGACCGTCGAAGATATCAAAGATGCTTTTCAAAGAAGAATAGATATGTCAAGATTCTCAACAGTTATTGTTGGGAATTCTTAAATCACAAGCACAGTTAAAATTATTGCAGGGTCATTAAAAGGAAGAAATATTTCTTTTCATGACAATGAAAATACAAGGCCTACTTTAGGAAGGGTCAAAGAAACCTTATTTAATTGGTTATCCCCCTTCATTGATGGTGCTTCTTGTCTTGATTTATTTGCAGGTTCTGGAAGTCTGGGTTTTGAAGCTATATCAAGAGGCGCACATGCCTGCCAATTTATAGATCATTCAAAAACAAATATTGAGCAAATAAATTTAAACATCAAATCACTCCAACTTGCAGATTGCACAACTGAGATTTCTGAATCACATAAATATGTAACTCGCACCAACCAAAGATATGACATCATTTTCTTTGATCCCCCATACAAATCTAATTGCTATGATTGGCTAGACCTGGTATTAGAAAAATTATTAAAACCTGACGGTATAATATACATTGAATCAGCAACTAAAATTGAATTAGAGAGTTTATGTATGATTCGTGAAAAAAAGACCAAAACTTTGTTTTATGGAATTTATAAATATGATCGATAAGATTATTTATCCTGGCTCATTTGATCCAATTACAAAAGGGCATGAAGATATCATCAATCAACTACAGAACCTAGCATCTGTCGTTATCGTTGCTGTTGCAAAAGATAATGATAAAAATTCTTTATATAGCATTGATCAACGACTAAATCTTCTTAAGGAGTTATACCAAAACCATGCAAATATTGAAGTAATATCCTACTCAGGGTTGACTGTTGATTTGGCCAAAAAAAATAATGTCAGTGTTATTGCAAGGGGTTTAAGAAATGAAATTGATTTTGCTTATGAGAGAGACTTAAGTGATATGAATCAAAAAATTGATGAGAATATAAGAACAATATTTTTTCAATCTGATCCAGCTTTAAGATCTATCTCGTCCTCCCTGGTGAGGCAACTTATTCATCTAAATAAAGACTTTTCTCCTTTTTTGTCAAAAAAAATTACTAATTTGATTAACGCATGGCGCTAAAAATTACAGAAGAGTGCATTAATTGTGATGTTTGTGAACCCGTTTGTCCTAATCAGGCAATCTTTATGGGCGAACAAATATATGAGATTAATCCTAATTTATGTACAGAGTGTGTTGGACATTTTGAAATTCCGCAATGCGTAGATATTTGTCCCATTGACTGCATTCCAAAAGATGAAAACTATTTTGAGACAAATGTTGAGCTATATCAGAAATACTTACAATTAAGTAAAAAGGAGCCTAAATGAGAATTTTACATACAATGCTGAGGGTAAATAACCTTCATGAGTCAGTTGAGTTTTATAAGAATTTTTTTGGAATGCAATTGTTGAGGAAACATGATTTTCCAGAGGGTAAATTTTCATTAGCATTTATAGGGTATGGGAATGAGCAAGATCATACGGTTATAGAATTAACTCATAACTGGGATACAAGCGCTTATGATCTTGGTAATGGATATGGGCATATTGCCATTGAAGTCGATGATGCCTATAAAGTGTGCGAGGAAATTAAATCAAAAGGCGGTAAAGTTGTGAGAGAAGCTGGTCCCATGATGCATGGTACAACAGTGATTGCATTTATTGAGGATCCTAATGGTTATAAGGTTGAGCTAATTCAAAAGGGGACGTATTAATTAATCAAAAAAGTCTCTGACTTTATCAACCCAGCTTTTTGACCTTGGGCTGTGTTTTCCGCTATCAGCTTGATTTAGGTCTTCAAGTTCCCTTAAAATTTCTTTCTGTCTTTCGGTCAGTTTTACAGGAGTTTCAACGACCACATGGCATAAAAGATCACCTGTGTAATTTTCCCGAACAGGCTTAACACCTTTACCTTTTAGTCTAAAAGTTGCCCCTGTTTGGGTTTCCTGTGGAATTTTCATCTTTGCATTACCACCTAGTGTAGGAATCTCAACATCTCCACCCAAAGCAGCTACTGAAAAACTTATCGGTAATTCGCAGTGTAAGTCAGCTCCATCTCTTTCAAAAATGGCATGCTTTTTTAATCCAACAACCACATACAGGTCGCCAGATGGACCACCATTAACTCCAGCCTCACCTTCATTACTGAGGCGAATTCTATCTCCCTCATCCACACCGGCTGGTATTTTTACAGATAGTGTTTTAGATTCTTTAACTCTTCCTGAACCTGAGCAATCATTGCATGGATCATTGATGACCTTTCCGGAACCCTGACATTTTGGACATGTTTGTTGTACTGAAAAAAATCCTTGTTGCATTCTGACTTGTCCATGACCGCCGCAAGTTCCGCATGTGGATGGTTGCGTTCCTTTTTTTGCACCGCTTCCTGAACATGTTTTACATTGTGACAACACAGGAATTCTAATTTTCTTCTCAGTTCCTTGAGCTGCTTCTTCAAGAGTTATTTCTAGGTTGTATCTTAAATCTGCTCCTCGATACACATTTGATTTTCCTGATCCTGATCGACCACCACCAAATATATCGCCAAAAATATCTCCGAAAGCATCTCCAAAATCTGAAAATCCGCCTTGAAAACCTCCTTGACCTCCACCCATCGATTGATCGACGCCAGCATGACCAAATTGATCATAAGCAGATTTTTTTTGAGGATCGCTTAAAATTTCATAGGCTTCTTTGACCTCTTTAAAGCTTTCTTCGGCTTTTGGATTATCTGGATTTCTATCTGGATGAAATTTCATTGCAAGCTTTTTAAACGCTTTTTTGATTTCATCTCCAGATGCGTCTCGGTTAAGTC
Organism: beta proteobacterium KB13; assembly: GCA_000156155.1. Taxonomy (GTDB): domain Bacteria; phylum Pseudomonadota; class Gammaproteobacteria; order Burkholderiales; family Methylophilaceae; genus BACL14. Next base: position 302,849 of record DS995299.1, read on the forward strand.
CAAGAATCTCGTAATAATCTCTTTTTGAAGCCATATTTACCTAAATTTTGATGGCCTGGAGTTTCCAGGCCAGATTGATTCTATAAGGATACTACTTATCCTCTTCTTTTTTTTCTTCGTTTACTTCTTCAAATTCAGCATCAACTACATCACCATCAACTGTTTTTTCTGAATTTGCGTCAGCAGAGTCTGCCTGTTGATTTTGACCAGATTGATTTTGCTGAGAGGCATAAACTTTTTCACCAAATTTTTGTGCTGACTCGGCCAATGCTTTTGATTTTTCTTCAATTCTGGCTTTATCATCTGATGAAATCGCCTCTTCTAAATCTTTAACAGCAGCCTCAATTTTTTCTTTTTCACCATCTTCTAATTTATCAGCATGATCAGTCATTGATTTTTTAGTACCGTGGATTAGTGCCTCTGCAGAATTTTTTGCATCAACAAGCTCTTTTAGCTTTTTATCCTCTTCTGCATATTTTGCCGCATCTTCTTCCATTTTCTTAATTTCTTCTTCACTTAATCCACTATTGGCCTTAATGGTAATTTTATTTTCTTTACCTGTTGCCTTATCTTTTGCTGATACGTTTAATATACCGTTAGCATCAATATCAAATGTCACCTCAATTTGTGGAGTTCCTCTAGCAGCAGGTGGAATATCGGTTAAATTAAACTGCCCAAGACTCTTGTTACCACTCGCCATTTCTCTCTCACCCTGGAGGACATGGATAGTTACAGCACTTTGATTGTCTTCAGCAGTCGAGAAGACTTGCGAAGCCTTGGTTGGAATTGTGGTGTTTTTCTTGATTAACTTGGTACAAACACCACCTAATGTTTCAATACCAAGACTTAATGGCGTTACATCCAGCAATAGAACATCTTTAACATCTCCCTGAAGGACACCGCCCTGAACTGCAGCACCGACTGCAACAGCCTCGTCGGGGTTAACGTCTTTTCTTGGGTCAACATTAAAAATCGACTTAACTTTTTCTTGCACTTTTGGCATACGGGTTTGACCGCCAACAAGAATGACATCTGAAATATCTGAACTGGATAAGCCGGCATCTTGCATTGCTTGCTCACATGGCGCAGCAGTTCTTTCAATTAAATCTTCAACTAATGATTCAAATTTTGAGCGAGTGAGTTTTACAACCAAGTGTTTAGGACCGGATGCGTCTGCAGTGATGTATGGTAAGTTCACCTCAGTCTGAGAACTGCTTGATAGTTCAATTTTTGCTTTTTCGGCAGCCTCTTTAAGACGCTGTTTTGCAAGCATATCCTGGGTTAAATCTACCCCATTTTCTTTTTTAAATTCTTCAGCGAGGAAGTCAATAATTCTATTGTCAAAATCTTCACCACCTAAGAAAGTATCTCCGTTCGTTGATAGAACTTCAAACTGATGTTCACCGTCTACGCTTGATATTTCAATGATAGACACGTCAAATGTTCCGCCACCAAGGTCATAAACAGCAATTTTTCTGTCACCCTCTTGTTTGTCTAGACCAAAAGCTAGTGCAGCAGCAGTTGGTTCGTTAATAATTCTTTTGACCTCAAGACCAGCAATTCGTCCAGCATCTTTTGTCGCCTGTCTTTGACTGTCATTAAAATATGCAGGAACAGTGATAACGGCCTCTGTTACCTCTTCGCCCAGATATTCTTCTGCTGTTATTTTCATTTTTTTTAAGATTTCAGCTGAAACTTGTGGCGGAGCTACTTTTTCTCCATTAACTTCAACCCAAGCATCACCGTTATCAGCTTTGGCAATGGTGTATGGCATTAATTTAATATCTTTTTGAACCTCGTCTTCTTCAAAACGTCTTCCGATAAGTCGCTTTACAGCATAAAGGGTATTTTTAGGGTTTGTCACCGCTTGACGTTTAGCAGGGGCACCTGTCAGAATTTCACCACCATCTTGATAAGCGATAATAGAAGGCGTTGTTCTATTTCCTTCTGAGTTCTCGATTACCTTTGGCTTTCCACTCTCCATGACCGCTACGCAAGAGTTAGTTGTTCCTAAATCAATTCCAATAATTTTTGCCATTATATTTTTTCCTTCAAATATTTATTACTTATTAATGTTGAGATGATTAATAAAATTTTCAAGTGTTAATCATTATTTTTAACTACTGAGACCATTGCTGGTCTGATAACTCTGTCATTAAGCTTGTAACCCTTTTGTAATACGCTTAATACCGTGTTAGGTTCTTGCTCTTTTGATTCAACCATTGACATCGCTTGATGTTCATTTGGATCAAATTTTTCACCTATCGGATAGATTTCAGCAATATTAAATTTTTCAAAAACAGCATTGAGCTGTTTTAGTGTTAATTCAACACCATCCATTAAGATCTTGTTGTCCACATTATCAGATTCTAGTGAGGCTTCTAAACTATCTTTTACTGATAATAATTCTTGACTAAAACCTTCGATTGCAAACTTTCTCGTTTTATCAGCCTCTTCGTAGCTTCTTCTTCGAATATTTTCTGCTTCAGCTTTCGCATATAAAACTTGATTTTTAAGCTCCTCAATTTGCTCTAATAAGTCATCAGATTGAGCGTCAATCTCTTGATTTTCCTGATTAGCATTTTCCTTTGATAAATCTTGATCTTCATTTTGATCAAGTTCTTCAGTGAGATTTTTTTCTTTTTTGTCGTTTGCCATATACCTAACCGAATTTAAAAATTAATTACAATCTATATATAGGTATGGAAAGGTAAATTTCAAGCTAAATCATTAAATTTTTTGAAAATATCTTCAGGGAGGGGGGTGTTGCTTAATGAGCCCATGTTGAATGCAGGGGTTTTGGTACTTTTAACCCCAGTGAGATCAGGATTGCTGAATGTATAAATTCCAATTGTAGGTATATCCAGTGATGAGGCAAGATGCGTTAGGCCGGTATCAACCCCAATTGCAAAACGTGTGGATGCAATTTTTTTTGCCAGTTGATCAATATTCATTTTTTCGAGAATTTCACAATTTGTTGTTTGATCATAGATCGCCAAACATTCTTCATATTCTTTAACACTTCCCCAGGGAAGAAAAATTTTATAATTATTTCGCTCAAATAAGCCAGCCAACTTAATCCAGTATTCAAGAGGCCATTTCTTTTGAACATTGCTTGTCCCTGTAATAAATACAATACCATGTGGGTCCGTTTGATCTTTTTTAAAATTATAAGAAAAAGAAATATTGTTTTGGTCTATTTCATAATTCATTGATTTTGCTAAAAGCAATCTATTTCTATTGATTGCATGAATTTTTTTTTCAATTTGAATGGGATTTTTATAAAAATAACTCGCAAAGCTCTCTTTAATTGAATTCTTATTAAAACCAAATGAGTTTAATGATCTACACATGATTCCAGTTCTAATTAAACCTTGTAGATCAATGACGTAATCATAATTTTCTTTTTTAATTAAATGTCTTAATTGAAAGAATTCGTTGTATGAAATTTTTTTAAATAAGTTTTTTTTCCAACTTCGAAATTTACTGATCAAAGTTTTTTGAACTGGAAATAAATTTAATAAACTTGAAAATGATTCTTCAACAAGCCAATGTATCTCAACATCAACATGATTTTTCCTTAAATCACTTATAATAGAGTTAGCATGGACAATGTCACCTAATGATGATGTTTTGATAATAAGGACTTTCATAAAGAAATTATAAACTAAATGACAAAAATTCTTATTCTTACTAAGGGGGTACAAGCTTCATCTTCAAGAGAGAGAGCACTTGTTTATAGTGATTTACTTAGAAGCAATAAGGTACTTTATCAGCACCTAGGCCTATCCAAAAGACCTTTGAATTATATCAAAGCAATTATTAAGGCACCTTCTTTTGATATCATATTTTTACAAAGAAAATTAGTACCAAGATTTTTTTTTAAAATTCTAAGAATTTTGTCAAAAAAAATTATTTATGATTTTGATGATGCAATTTTTTTAGATTCAAATGGCGAAATATCAAACCATAAGCTCAAAAAATTTTCATACATATGTAGCAATAGTGACTTGATTTTTGCAGGAAATGATTTTTTGAAAAACCATGCAAATAAATTTAATAAAAACACGTTTTTAATTCCAACATGCCTTGATATATCCAAATATAAATTATCAGTTAGGAAAGATAAAAATTTTTTTGATCTGGTTTGGATTGGTTCAAAAAGTACAAGCAAATATTTAATTGAAATAATTCCATTACTCGAGAGAGCAAATAAAAAATTAAAAGATTTAAGACTGATCAATATTTCAAATGTTGTTTTAAAAAGCAAATTTATACCGATCAAAAATATATTATGGTCAGAGCAGGTTCAATATAAAGAGTTAAAATCTGCAAAATTAGGTTTAGCACCATTGGATGATTCAAATTGGAGCAAGGGTAAATGTGCTTTTAAAGTCCTTCAATATGCGTCTGCAGGAATTCCAATAATTTCATCTAATGTGGGTGTTAATTCCATTTTAATAAAGCAATTTGACGCTGGTTTATTAGTTAAACAAGAAAATGATTGGATTAAGCATATTCAAAAACTGAGATCAAACCCAAATTTATATAAAATATATAAAAAAAATGCCGAGAGAATGTCAAATTTGTTTGATTTAAGAGTTAATTATAAAAAAATGAAAAAGATAGTTAAAGATGCTATGTAGGTTTTGTATTAAAGGGTCAAACTATTATTTAAATAGTTTGTATTAGTAATGTTAAATTTTTATTCAAATATAAAAAGTTTCGAAGATGTTAGTTTTGATGAACTTTTCAACGTCAAAGGAAACATCGTTCGCTCAAGTAAAAATAGAGAAACAGTAGAATTTCTTTTCAAAAATAAAAAATATTTTATTAAGAGATTTTCAAAAGGATCGGTTTTTCAAAATTTATTGAACAAACTTGGTATTCTTAAAGATATTAGCAATGCTGTAAATGAACATAGTGCTTATGAAATTTTGCAAGATATTGGTATTGAAACACCAAAATTAGTTTGTTATGGAAATGAAAAAAAGATCTGGAATAATCGTTCATTTGTAATTTCCGAGGAGATTAAAAATTTTGAACAACTTGATTTTTTCTTTAGTAAAAAGAAATACCAAAAAGACAAAAAAAACTACCAAGATCGGATTTATAAAAAAGTAGTTCATATCATTAATAAACTTCATCAGAACGGAATTGTTCATCATGACCTATATCTGTGTCATTTTTTACTTGATCTTAATTCATTGGATAATAAAAAAAATATTAAAATATATTTAATTGATTTCCATAGGCTTGAAAAAAAGACAAAAGTTTCCTCAAAGTGGATTAGTAAAGAATTAGGTGATTTATTATTTTCTATAAAATTTTTTGGTAATGAGGATCGTTTCCAAAAAATATTAAAGACTAACTACTTCAATAAGAACTTCCTGGAAAACCATAAAATGGATATTCATGAGAGAGCCACTTTAATGTTAAAGAAATATAAAAATAAATATGCTTGATATAAATAATTTTAAATTTACAAAAGTGCTAAGAGAAATTCCTGGTAAAAGAAGAGTTGTTGAGGCTAGCTCTAGAGGGAAAAACTATATAGTAAAATTTTTTAAAAAAAAGAACTTGTATGCAAAAGAAATAAGAGGTTCGTTTTATTTTAATCAAGCGGAAATACTAACTCCAAAAGTTTTATCATTTGGAAAATTAAATGATGAATATTATATTATTTTTGAAAAAATCAACGATGCAATTACTGTTGAAGAATTTTTACATAGCGATGAACCATTAACAAAAAAGTACAATATTGTTAATGAAGTTTTGTTACTAAATAAAAAATTATTTAAAAAAAACTTTATTCAGCTAGATAATTATTTTAAAAATTATTTAATCTCTCATGAAAAAATATACATGATTGATGGAGGCTTAGTTAAAAAAATTATTTTTTTTAAAGCTTTGCGAAAGTTTTTAAATTTCAGTCTAATTTCATCAAAAATCGATCCGGATATTCTTTCCAATGAGACCTCATTTTATAACTTTAAAATTTTAGATTTTATCCATAAAAAAATTGTTAGTTATAATGTGCACAAATCATTAATGAAGTTTCAATTAAAAACATTAAGAAACTCATCTCAATTTGAGAAGATTTTAACGTTTAGATCTTTAATTTATAAGCAAAAAGATTTTAACTTTGATTTTCGAAAGATCGACAATTTATTACAAAATGCTGAAATTATTAAAAAAGGTAATACTTGCACAGTCTTTTGTCATAAAAATTTAGTAGTAAAAAGATACAATATTAAAAGTTTTATACATTTTATTAAGTTGCAATTTATTAAGTCAAGGGGTAAAAACTCTTGGCAGATATCAAATACTCTTCAGTTAATAAATATTCCATGTCCAAAACCATATTTTTACTATGAGAAAAAATTTCTTTTTTTTAGACTAGCTAGTTACTTTGCAATGGAAAAAATTGATGGCATAGACATTGTCAGTTACCAAGAATTTATTAAAAATAATTCTGAGACTAAAGTTTTAAAAGAAAAAATTTTTAATCTTTTTGATAAATTTATTTATTTTAAATTTATCCATGGTGACTTTAAGAAAACAAATATTTTAGTCGATAATAAAATGCAAATAAGGTTGATTGACTTTGATAAATCATTTTTCTCAATGAGCCAATCCATATATAATTACAAAGTTAAAAAACAGTTAGCTCGTTTTCTCTCGAATTGGAAAAACAAATCAAAATTTCTAACAGCGATTAGATCTTTGGAAAAAATAATATGAAAATTTTAGGTATATCAGGCGTCCTTGGACACGATGCTTCGGCTGCATTGATTATAGATGGTAAAATTGTAGCGGCTGCCGAAGAAGAGAGGTTTATTCGAGACAAGCATGCTAAAAATTTATTCCCTGTTGAAGCAGCTAAATATTGTTTAACTGAAGGTGGATTAAATCCTGAAGATGTCGATATTGTGACATTCCCCTACGCAAAAATACCTTTTTTCAGCAAAGCTCGTTGGCATTATGCAAAAAGATATTGGTATGCACCTGATAGAGCTCTTGATGCTATCTTTAATGGTAATCGCAGATTCAGAAGGAACTTAAACAAAGCAAAAGATTTAATGACTTCATTAAATATTAATAAAGCAGAAATAATACCTGTGGAGCACCATTTATCACATGCATCAAGCGCTTATCATTTGTCAGGGTTCAAAGAAAAAACTGCTATCGTTGGGATTGATGGAAAAGGGGAGTATGCAACGACTTTCTTTGGCTATGGAGAAAATGGAAAAATACATAAAATAAAGGAATTTTATGACCCTGAATCACTTGGCGGTCTTTATGGTGCCATTACTGAATTTTTAGGCTTTGACATGCTTGACGGTGAGTTCAAAGTTATGGGCATGGCCCCATATGGAGATCCATCATTGTATGATTTTTCGAATTTAGTTTCTTTTAAAAAAGGTCAATTAAAAGTTAATACGGATCTAGTTAACGTCATTGGCTTGAGAAGATTCAAAGAAAATGGAAAAGGATATTATTTTTCACCAAAGTTTGTGGATATGTATGGCAAAAAAAGAAGTGGCGATGAAATTGATTTACCTTATATTCATTATGCAGCATCCATTCAAAATAAACTTGAGGAAATTGCTCTTCAAATGATCGACTACTACCTTGGGGACATCATAAGGGAAACTGGAAAAATATGCATGGCCGGTGGCGTCGCGCTAAATGTAAAACTTAACCAAAAAATTATTGATCTTCCTCACGTTAAAGAATTATTTGTGCAACCTGCTTCAGGGGATTCTGGAACTTCACTTGGAGCCGCCACATATGTTTCATCAATCCATGATAATAAAATTAATTCCATTAAAAAAATGGAACATGTTTACTTGGGACCTAGTTATTCATCAAAAGAATGCTTAGATGCTTGTAAAAATCATAGCTCTAAACCAAAATTTACTAAAATTAGTGATCCGGCAAAAGTTGGTGCAGAAATTTTAGCTGCTGGGAATCCTTTAGCATGGTTTCAAGGTCGAATGGAGTTTGGACCAAGAGCGCTTGGATGTCGAAGTATCCTGGGCGATCCAACAACACCTAAGATATCGGATAAAATCAACGAGCAAATAAAATATAGAGAGCGTTGGAGACCTTTTTGTCCAAGCATTTTAGAAGAATATGCTGAGTCTATTATTGGATCCAAGCATCCTTCGCCATTTATGACATTCACATTTAATGTTCAGCCGGAGTGGATAAAAAAAATACCTGAGGTAGTGCATGAAGATAAAACAATCAGAGTGCAGGTTGTGAATGAAAAAACAAATAAAGTATACTATCAGCTCCTTAAAAACTTTATGTCGCTCAAGGGCGTCCCGGTTGTTTTAAATACATCATTAAATAGAAGAGGTGAACCAATGGTTTGTTCGCCTGAAGATGCCTTAAATATGTTTTTTGGATGCGACTTAGAATTTATGATTATGGAAAATATACTAGTAACAAAATAAATACCTTGGATTATGAAAAATTTAATACTTGAATTAGCTGAAAAAATTAAAGAGAAAAGTAGACCGACACGATCGGCTTACCTTAAAAGATTAAAAACAATGAAAAATAGAGATCGAGGTTCTGATCGTCTCGGTTGCGCAAATGTGGCTCATGCATTTGCATCATTATCACCTGATAAGAGACTCACTATTGTTCAAGAAAAGAGGCCTAATTTAGCAGTTGTTACTGCCTACAACGATATGCTGTCCGCCCATAAACCCTACGAGGATTACCCTGAGCTAATCAGAGCGGTTGCCAGCGAAAATGGTTCTACAGTGCAAGTTGCAGCTGGTGTTCCAGCTATGTGTGATGGTGTGACCCAGGGCGAACCTGGAATGGAATTAAGTTTATTTTCAAGAGACACAATTGCCATGAGCACTTCAGTTGGTTTGTCGCATGATGTTTTTGACGGATCATTACTGCTAGGCATTTGTGACAAAATTGTTCCTGGACTACTCATAGGAGCTTTACATTTTGGACACTTGCCAGCCATATTTATTCCAGCTGGCCCTATGTCAACTGGTATAGATAACACATCAAAATCTAAGGTTCGCGAGCAATATGCTCTTGGCAAGGTTGGCAGAAAAGAGTTGTTGGATTCTGAATCAAAAGCATATCACGGCGAGGGTACATGCACGTTTTATGGAACGGCAAATAGTAATCAAATGTTGTTAGAGGCGATGGGTCTTCATGTTCCTGGAGCAGCATTTATTCATCCAAGAGACGATGCACGAAATGAGTTAACTTCTGAAGCTGTTCGGATGTTGATAAAAAATGTTAACGACACCAAAACATCATTTGCCTTAGGTGAAATGGTTGACGAGAAAGTGATTATTAACGCAATGGCTGCTTTATTGGCGACTGGTGGATCAACAAATCACTTAATTCATTGGGTTGCAATTGCGAGAGCTGCAGGAATAATGATTGATTGGACAGATTTTCATGAGCTTGCTAAAGCTGTGCCTTTATTAGCCAGTGTCTACCCAAATGGCGTAGCCGATGTTAATCAGTTTCAAGAAGCAGGTGGCCCAAGTTTTGTTATCAGAGAATTATTAGAAAATGGCTGCATGTTTAATGATGTGTTAACTGTTGCTGGACCTGGTATGGAAAAATACGGACAAAAATTATCTGTAGCCGGAAAGACTCTATCATGGACAGATTTTCCTAAGTCATCTGGTGATGACACTATTGTGAGAACACATGAAAAACCATTCTCAGAAACTGGTGGTTTAAAACTATTAAAAGGAAATGTCGGTCGGTCTGTTATGAAGACATCTGCGATCCCAGAAGACAAATATATAATTGAAGGACCAGCTATGATCTTTGATTCTCAGGAGGAATTGCTTGAGGCATTTGATGAAGGAAAGCTGGAAAAAGATTTTATTGCGGTTGTTCGTTTTCAAGGGCCCAAAGCAAATGGGATGCCTGAGCTTCATAAACTGACGCCACCATTATCTGTTTTGCAAAATAAGGGATTTAAGGTGGCTATTGTGACCGATGGCAGAATGAGTGGCGCCTCAGGAAAAGTTCCTGCAGCCATTCATATGAGCCCAGAGGCTGCATTAGGTGGAGCCATTGCCAAAATTCGTGAGGGTGATATGTTAAGAATTAATGCCACCGTTGGCTCATTAAATGTCTTAGTGGATGAAGATACATGGTTTGAAAGAAAGGTTGAAACACTTTCTGAAAACAAAAAACAAAATAATAGCCACGGCATGGGTCGAGAGCTTTTTGGAGCCCTAAGAAAAAATGTGCTAACCGCCGAAGAAGGCGCAGTCACTTGGATTTAAATAAAGGAAATTAATGAATACAAAAGATTTAGCTAGTTACGGTCCCGTTATACCAGTTATTGTGATTAACAAAATTGACGATGCATTACCTATCGCAGAAGCGCTTTTAGAAGGCGGAATTAGGGTTCTTGAAGTAACTATGCGTTCAGAATGTGCCCTTGATGCAATAGAATTAATCTCAAGCAAACTGCCTGAGGCAATTACTGGAGCTGGAACTTTAAGGACTAAGTCTGACGCTGTTCAAGCGAAAAATGCCGGATCAAAATTTGCGGTCAGCCCAGGATTTACTTCAGATTTATCAAATGAATGTAAAAGAATTGAGCTTCCTTTACTTCCAGGCGTATCCACTGGGAGTGAGGTCATGATGGCTGCAGATGAAGGCTATGATTTCTTAAAACTTTTTCCTGCCGTAGCCGTTGGCGGTATAAATTTATTGAAAGGATTTGCAGGACCTTTCTCAAATATTCAATTCTGCCCAACAGGTGGAGTAAAGGTAGAAACAGCGCCTGATTTTTTGAGATTACCTAATGTACCAGTTTGTGGTGGAACTTGGTTAACGCCTAATCAGTTAGTTGATAATAAAGATTGGGCTGGAATTACCAAGCTTGCTGCCGAGGCTGCATCTATAAAAGTGTAATGGATCTCACAAAATACAACACCATCATATTTGATTGTGATGGTGTGTTATTAAATTCAAACTTTAAAAAATCTGAAGCCTATCGTTACGCAGCTATTGATTTTGGTGCAACAGAAGAACAAGCAGAAGAATTAGTTCAATATCATGTTGAAAATACCGGTATTTCAAGATATGTAAAATTTGAATATTTCCTTACAAATATATTGCAACAGTCATTTAATGAAGAAGACTTTAGCTTTCTAATTAAATCTTTAAATCATCATGTATTAAAAATATTATATGATTGTGAAGTAGCAACTGGATTAGATGAGTTAAGAGACTTGACGAGAAATCAGCATTGGATGGTGATGAGTGGAGGAGATCAGGAAGAGGTAAGAACAATTTTAGCCTCAAAGCATCTTGACCATCTGTTTGATTATGGGATTTACGGCAGCCCAGATTCAAAACACAAGATAGTAAAACATCATCTTGAAAATAACCATGATTTTATGCCAGCTATATTTTTAGGTGATGCGGAATATGACATTAAAACTGCTAAAAATTTTAATCTCGATTTTATTTTTATTTCAGGATGGAGTGATTTTGGTGCCTGGGAAGAAACAGTAAAGAGGGAAAACATTATGTCTGTGAAGCATCTGAAAGATTTAATTATCTAGAGTATCATCCTTCAGTATTTCTTTAATTTCATTTTTATTCATGTAGCCGAAATAATCTTTGATTACTTTGTTAGCAGAACGAATTCCAAATTCATCATTGATTGCCTGGGTGGCATGATTGATATGATTCACATATTTATTTAAATAATTAGATTCCAAAAAAATCATCTTATATCCAGCATGGATTAGTTTTTTATGAAGAACTTTACCGGCACTTTCATTATGATCTGAAAAAGATGAGTTAACTTTTTTAATAAGATCTGTTTTGTAAATTGCACAATGGCTCCTGAGATAATGATAGTCTTTATTAAAACGTTGATTGTTGATCTTATTTTTTTGTAATTTTTTGAATAGGTATTCGATATATTTACCTAACCTTTGAAAAATATTTTTGTATTCAAGCTTCCAGGATCCAACGCCAGCAACAGCAGGATCATCAAAAGGTTGCATTAAAATATTAAGCCAGTCTGGATGGATCATAAGGGTATCCGTATGAATTACAATGACATATGGGCTTTTTGTTTTTTTTAATGCTAAATCTAATGCTCTGGCATGGGACATTGGCCCCCCTTCGTTTGGAATACCATCCCTATGAATAAATTTAATCCATTTTAAACTTTTAAGATATTTTGAGGATTCATCATTTGAATTGTTATCAACGACAATAACATCTGCATGATTTAAATCTGTATTTTTTCTAAGCAATCTGAGACAAACTTTTGTTAATTGGTATGTTTTGTAGTTTGGAACGATTATTGTTACTTGTTTAGAAGGCATATGATTCTTTTACAAATTTCTTTTTCATCGACTTTATTCATACAGTCAAAATGTTTCAGTGGACAGCGTCTTTCAAAGCAAGGGCTGCAATCAAGATTTAAATAATTAATTACTGCTTCACTGTTTAGTGGGGGTGTATTGTTTGGGTCTGAGGATCCAAAGAAGCTATCCTGAGGAATATTAAGAGCTGCTGCAATGTGCATTAACCCAGAATCATTGCTCAAAAAATATTGAGCACAAGCAATTACATCAATGCATTCACCTAGAGATGTTTTACCGGTAATATCAAAACATCTATATTTTGTAAGTTTATTTATTTCATGATTTATTGTTTTGTCATTTGCAGAACCGATAAGTAAAATATTGTAATTCTCTTTAATTAAATTATTTGCTATATAAGCATATTTTTCTGAAGGTAAGATTTTGGCAGGGCCGTATTCTGCGCCACCAGAGATAATGATAAGATTTTCTATTGGAATTCTATTTTTTTTTAAAAAATTTTCACCATTTTTTTTATTGCTTACAATTTTTGGATTAATTAATTTAGGTGACGGGTATGAATTATTTTTTGATAGTTTTGTAAATTTGCGAATCGTAGGGTCGGAATTATTTTTAAGAACATTATTCAAAAAAAATGTCCTTAATTCACCAACATACCCAGTTCGTAATGGTATATTAGAAAAAGCAATATTCAGTAACGATTTAAAGGTATTGATGAGGAATATACATTCACTATAGCCTTCCTGCCTTAGTTCAAAACTTAACCTTAGCCTTTTAAATAAATCAAACTTCCCATGTTTAAATTCAAGAGGTATTAATTTATCGATTTCAGGAAATCTTGATCCGATATCCATAGACCATCTGGGAGCCGCCAAATGAATTTCACTGTGGGGGTTTCTTTTTTTTAAATTTACAAATAAGGAATGGGCCATTACCATATCACCCACCCAGGATGGACCAAAAATTAGAATCTTTTCATTTTTCACTATGGTTTATTTTTTTTATTATATTTGTGCTACTTTGACCTGGAATAAGATCAATTAACATTACCTTCCCAGCCCATTTTTTTACTTCTTTATGTCCAACCACCCCTTCTACTTTGTAGTCATTTCCTTTAATTAGAAAATGAGGTTGGATTGTTTTAATTAGTTTAATCGGTGTATTTTCATTAAAAAATACTATGGCATCAACTGAGGATAAACCGGATAGCACCTGAGCTCGATTTTGCTGATCAACAATTGGTCTTGATGACCCTTTAATCTTTTTAATTGAGTGATCTGTATTTAGACCCAGTATTAAAAAATCAACATTCTTTTTAGCTTTGTTAAGATAGGAAACATGACCGGAGTGGAGAATATCGAAGCAGCCATTAGTAAATCCAATGGTTTTTCCTTGCTTTTTGAGTTGGACGGCTTTACTTTTCATTTCATCAAGCTTGAATATTTTATTACTCGCAAGATTAGTGTCCTTAGTTACAAAAAAGTCCCTGAGATCATCAAGAGACACAGGCTCTGTTCCAATTTTGCTGATGACTGTTCCTGCCGCGATATTGGCCAAAGTTAATGAACTTTCAATATTAAAGCCTGCATACAATGAGGCAGCAATTGAGGAAATAACTGAATCTCCAGCCCCAGATACATCAAATACTTGTTTAGGTGAGACAGCAGGAAATTTCTTATGACATTCATCTGAGTAAAGGTTAATCCCATTTTCACCATTTGTTTCGATTATATTTTTAATATTATTTTCTTTTCTTAATTTATTTAGGGTTTTTTCATGAGGGACGCCGTCTTCCATATTAGTAAAAGATAATGCTTCTTTTTTGTTGGGCGTAACAGCAAAAGCATTTTTGTATTTAGAAATATCATTCCCTTTAGGATCAACAAGCACCGGAATGTTTTCTTTATTAGCTTTAGAAATGATTTTTTGACACAATGCAGGGGATAAGAAGCCTTTGCCATAATCTGATAGGATTATGACTGATATATTTTTGTTAATTTTGTTTATTATTTTTGATTCTTCTAATTTTGTTAAGGAAATTAGTTTTGCATCAAAGTCTTGTCTTAATAATTGTTGACTTCCAACCACGCTCCTTATTTTTGTGGTAGTTACATCATTTTTTTTAAAAATAATATTTGAGGTAATTTTTCTTTGCTTCAGAAGTTCCAACAATATTTCACCACTTTTATCTTTCGCGACTGATGAAATAAGTGAGGTTTTGACTCCAAAATTAATAATATTGTTAACAACATTTGCAGCACCACCTAATTTATTTTCAATCTCTTTAACGCTAAATACTGGAACTGGAGCCTCCGGTGATATTCGATCAATAGAACCAAAGAAATACTGATCAAGCATTACATCACCTATCACTAAAATATTTTTTTTATTTTGTTTTATTCGAGTGAGAAAATCGTTAAAGATTAATTTGTTCATAGATATTGATCTTTTTGTGATAAATAATTTTGGTAATAATCTGACACTCCAGAGTTAAGATCATTAAACTTCAAATCGTATCCAGTTTCAATAAGCTTATCAATTTTTGCTTCAGTAAAATACTGGTATTTTCCATCCAGATCAGAAGGCATATCAATGAATTTAATTTGTTCGATTGAAGCTTGATGATTTTTTATGAGAGATTGAGCTAATTCATAAAAAGTTTGAGCTTTGCCTGTGCCTATATTAAATAACCCGCATATTTTTTTTGTATTAAGTAAATGGATCATGGCTGAGACAGCATCTTTGACATAAATAAAATCTCTTAACTGACCACCATCTTCATATTGTGGATTATTACTTTTAAAAAGCTTAATTAATCCCTCACTACTAATTTGATTGAACGCATGATAAACAACGCTCGCCATGCGACCTTTATGATATTCATTTGGACCATATACATTAAAAAATTTACAGCCAGCCCAGTAAGGTGGACATAGATTATTTTCTGCCATACCCAAGGCCCAGCCATCAAAAAAATATTTGGAGTACCCGTAGGCATTTAATGGCTTTAAGCCAGAATTTAAAACATCATCATATCCTTGTGAACCATCTCCATATGTTGCTGCTGAACTGGCATAGATAAAGGGTATTTTTTTTTCAGTACAGTATGACCATAATTTTTGTGAAAAACGAATATTATCTTTAATGAGCTTAGAAAAAACTTTTTCAGTGGTGGCGCTGATTGCACCCATGTGAATAATGGCATCAATTTTTTTTGCATCAATTTGTCCTAATGATGTTAATAATTGATCTTTTTTGACAAAATCCAGGTACTTTCTTTTATTAAAATTCTTTTCTTGATTCTCGTGGGCAAGATCATCGCAAAGAATAAGATCATTTTCACCTAAGATGCTATTAAGATGCCATGCAGTAACACTTCCAATCATCCCTGCGGCGCCAGTGATGATAATCATGATAGTTTTTTCACCTTTTCAAAAGCCATTTTTGTTTCTTTGGATACTTTAGTCATTTTAGATGCTGAGTATTTGTGATCAATCCATCCTTGAAGATGGGATTTTGCGATTTCAAACATGGCATTAATCCACTCTTCGGAATCATTCAATGCTGGAATGTATCTGTATTTTTTTGGATCCCCTCCATGTTCTGCGAATATCTCTCTGCCTTCCATATTGATTTCTTCTAGAGTTTCAAGACAATCACTTGAAAAGCCCGGACATAAGACATCTACACGAATATCTTTTTCACTTCCCAATTCTTTTATAACTTCTGAAAAGTATGGTTTGAGCCATTCTGCTTTGCCAAACCGTGATTGGAAAGTTACTTGATATTGCTGATCCTTTAATTTCAGAGCTGTAGTCAGCAATCTTGCAGTTTTGTAACATTCACAATGATAGGGGTCGCCTTGTAAAAGCGATTTTTTTGGAACCCCATGAAAACTCATAATAAGCTTATTTGGCTTTGACTTTTTCTGCCAAAATTTTGTAATGGAATGTTTCAGTGCATCGATATAAGCAGGATGGTCATGGTAGTTACGAATTACTCTTATTTCTGGAATATTTCGTGTTTTTATTAACTTTTTGAATAAACCATCCATGGCAGCTCCAGTCGAGGATGAAGCATATTGTGGATAAAGAGGAAAAAAAAGAATCTTATTACAATTTTTTTCTTTAAGCTTATCAATTGCGTTTGCGATTGAAGGTTGTCCATAACTCATGCCGATTTCAATTTCAATCGGCTGTTTTGTATTTTTTTGAATAAGTTTCTTAAAGGCTTCTTTTTGTTTTTTTAAATTGACATAAAGAGGCGATCCTTGCTTGGTCCATATCGATTCATATTTTGCTGCACTTGCTTTAGGACGAAAAACCAAGATAATGAAATGAAGAATCCAGCACCAAATGAATCGAGGAATCTCTACAACTCTTCTGTCCATAAGAAATTGTTGAAGGTATTTTCGCAACGCTCCTGAGGTTGGTTTTTCTGGTGTACCAAGATTAGCTAAGATGATTCCAACTTTGGGCTCGTCTCCGTGGGTGTATTTAGGTTCCTTGTTGTAATAGGCCATTTATATTTTTTTTTGGTGATTCAAGCTTAGCAGTTTAGCAGTTATGTCAACAATTGGAATAACCCTTTCATAGGCCATTCTTGTTGGACCTATAACACCCAAAGACCCAATAACCTCTCCATCAACTTCATATGGTGATGTAATAATGCTACATTCATCAAGGCCGTGATAGCCCGATTCTTCTCCAATAAAAATTTGCACGCCAGAAGAATTCTGACTTTTTTCAAGAAGATCCATGAGCGTATTTTTTTTGTCAAAAATTTGAATAATTTTTTTTAAGCTGCCTAAATCTTTAGCAAGCTCTTCATTATCAATTAAATTTTCTTTACCGCTAATAAAAATATTTTCATAATTATTGGGATTGGTGTTATCCATTGCGGATTGCATCAGATCGTACATTCTTTTCTTTGTTTCATTGATTTCCTGAGCGATCTTTTCAAATGATTCCTCAATCGTTAGTCCTGAGTAATTCTTGGTAAAGTAGTTTGAAATTTCAACCAACTCATGTGGTGAGTACTCTTTATCTGCATTGAGAATCTTATTCATCACCTGCCCATCGCTAGTAACTAAAATCGCCAAAATTTGATTGGAAGATAAATTTATAAATTCAATATGTTTAAACGTATTCTTTTTCACCTTTGGGATGAGTATCAATCCTGCATGATGAGTGAGGCTGGATAAAGTATCTGCAATAGTATTTGAGACGTTTTGCATATTATTCATCTTTTCAGAGATAAGATTTATCTCTTCCGCAGTTGGTTTTTTGTAGGTAAGTAAAGTATCCACAAAGTACCTGTAACCTTTTTTTGTAGGAATTCTCCCTGCAGATGTGTGAGGACTAGATATAAACCCCTGATCTTCAAGAGTTTTCATAATGTTTCTTATACTTGCTGGACTTAAATCAACCTCAGCATGGCTGGATAAAGTTTTTGAACCGACAGGTACTCCATCAGCAATATGTTGGCTTATTAAAACTTTTAGAAGCTGTTGTGATCTTGCATCCATCTATTATTAAATATTGAATAATTAGTAGTTATTATTTAAATAGATTAAAATTGTTGATTCAATTATATCAAGTAAATACATTTGGTTACTTTAATGAACTTTAAAAAAATTGCCATTATTGGAAAATACAACAACTTAAAAGAGGACCCCAGCTTTTTGGACAAGCTAAAAGGCCTTATAAAGTTTATAGACGATCAAGGACTTCAGGTATTTATTGAGGAAAAAACAGAGCAACAATTCAAAATCAACCAGTATCAATCCATTACCCTATCTGAGTGTAGTAATGTAGATTTAATTATTGTGTTAGGTGGAGATGGCACTATGCTGGGGGTCGCGAGAGCTGTTTCGCATCTCAATGTTCCTATTGTAGGAATCAATCAAGGACGTTTTGGTTTTTTAGCGGATGTTAGTTTTGATGGTATGGAAAATGAGCTTTCTCAAATCTTACAAGGCGCATATGAGCTGGATAAGCGCATGCTTTTGCAGGTAAAAGTAACAAGAGATGATAATTTAATATATGAATCTATTGCCTTCAATGATGTTGTTATTAAAAGTGGTTCGCGATTAATTGAATTGGAATTGAGCGTGGATCAGAAATTGCTTCATAAACAAAGATCGGATGGAATAATCATTGCTACCCCTACAGGAACAACAGCTTATGCTCTGTCTGCAGGTGGCCCGATTCTACATCCGACAATTGATGCCGTTTCGATAGTTCCCATTAGTCCTCATACTCTCAGTAATAGGCCCATCGCATTAGATGCAAAAAAATCCATTTCTGCAAAAATTATTGATATGGATGAGGGTTTTTTGAGTGTGGATGGTCAAATAAAATTTCCATTAGACTTGAGAGATAAAATTTCAATTAATAAGTCGAAAAATACAATTACTATTCTACATCCCAAAGAGTATTGTTACTTTGAGATGCTCAGAAACAAATTAAACTGGGGTTAAAGCGGTGTTAACCAATCTGCACATTCAGGATTATGTCATCGTAGATGAGCTTAATCTTTCATTTGAAAAGGGGTTTATTGGGCTGACCGGTGAAACTGGTGCAGGTAAATCAATTTTGATTGATGCACTGTCCCTATCTTTAGGTGCTAGAAGTGAAAGTGGATTAATCAGAAAAGGGTGTGAAAAAGCTGAAATTATTACTGAGTTTGATATAAAAAATAATCAAGCTGTCATCGAATGGTTAAAAGACAATGATTTGTATGATGATGATTCTTTGTTACTCAGGCGCATTATATTTTCTGATGGCAGATCCAAGGCCTATATTAACTCAATCCCCAGCCCAATATCTAAATTAAAAGACGTTAGTGAGTTATTAATTGATATTTATAGTCAGAACTCATTTCATTCTTTGACTCAAGCCAAAACCCAATTAAATATTCTGGATGAGTATGCAGACACAACAAATCTTGAAAAAAAATCACAACAACTTTTTCATGAATGGAAAAGTTTAGAAAAAAGAAAAAAAGAATTTGATGAGAATAAGATAAAAATTCATGAAGAATACGAGGATCTTCAAATCAAAATCAAGGAATACAAAGATCTAAATTTTAGCTTTGATCATTGGGAACAAGTTCAGTCCGAGCATAAGAAATTATCCAATGCAAAAGAATTAATCAGCCTCATTCAGCAGAGCCTTAGTTATATTAGTAATGAAGATTTTTCAGCCTCTGGTATTTTAAAAGATTTAAATAAATTGTTATCTGATGCCGCCCAACTTGACGAGCATCTTAACGAGGACTTAAATCTTTCCAATGAGTTGCTAATTCAAGCTAGCGAGCTGGAAAGAAATTTAAATAATTATTTAAGTAAATTCAATGATGATGAAGAAAAAGTTAGAGAAATTGAAGATTATATTCAAAGTGTCTTTGACTTTTCCCGAAAACATCACATACAACCTGAGTTGTTCGAAAATGAATCATTAAATTGGTTTAAGAGATTCGATGAAATTGCAACATTATTTGAGGAAAATCAATTTGCAGAATTAGAAAAAAAAGCATTTGATGATTATTTAATTAATGCAAAAAATTTATCTGAAAAGAGAATGATAGCGGCTAAAAAATTAGGCAGTGAAATCTCACTCTTGTTAAATCAACTTTCTTTTTCTAATGCTGATTTTAAAATTGATTTAGAAAAAACAGAACCTGTAGCCTCAGGGATCGATCAAGTTAAATTTTTAATCAAAACATACAAAGGCGCTGATTTTTCTCCAATTTCAAAAACAGCCTCAGGTGGCGAGTTATCAAGAATAAGCTTAGCAATTAGAGTAGCCTCAGCTAAAAATACAAATGTTCCAGTGATGATTTTTGACGAGGTCGATGTTGGTATCGGGGGAGGCGTTGCAGAAGTAGTTGGGAATCTATTAAATCAATTAGGTAGTCAGCATCAAGTCTTTTCAATTACCCACTTAGCTCAAGTTGTATCAAAGGCCAATTTCCATTTTAAAGTTCATAAAGAAGAATCTGGAGAGACGGCGATTTCTAAAATATTTATTCTTAATGATGAGGAAAGGATTAAAGAAACGGCCAGAATGATTGGTGGATTAGAAATTACTGAAACAACCTTGATGCATGCCAGAGAGCTTTTAAGTTAAATTACTTTTTGTGTGGGCACGGTTTTTTGTTGCAGTCTCCATAAAGATACAATGAGTGATCAATAATCGTAAATCCATTGTCTTCTGCAATTGTTTTTTGTCTTTTTTCAATTTCACTATCAACAAATTCAACAACGTGACCACATTGGAGGCAAACAATATGATCATGGTGAGATTCTTCATTGAGCTCATAAACTGCTTTACCACTTTCAAAATGGTGTTTTAGGAGTAATCCGGCTTGTTCAAATTGGGTTAGTACTCGATAAATGGTGGCCAGACCAATATCCTCGCCATTATTAATCATTATTTTGTAAATTTCTTCAGCAGAGAGATGTTTTTCACGGTTATTCTCAAATATATTCAAAACTCGTAAACGAGGAATGGTTGCTTTTAAGCCTGTTTTTTTAAAATCAACATGATCTTCCATAATTTTTCCAGACAATGAATTTATTTAATAATCATCATGGTATATTATTCAGGCTTAATGTTCAAAAATTTTATAAATCATAAAATGCGCTACAGTAATTTCATATTTTTTCTTGCTTTCATTTTTTTAACAGCTTGCTCAGTTAAAAGTCCAATAGATTATTTTGAGGCTAAGATATATAAATTAGACGTTCAGCAAGGAAATATTATTACGGCTGAAATGCTCATGGGTTTAAAGCCAGGGATGACCAGGGCACAAGTAAAGTATGTTCTTGGGACCCCATTGATTCAAGATTCTTTCCATGAAAATCGCTGGGATTATATTTATAAGATGATCAAAGATGATCGCTTAATTGAAGAGCGACATGTTGTGGTCCGTTTTGAAGATGATGAATTAGTTGATGTTAAAGGAGATATTATTCAATCTAATGATATATTGATTGGTGCTGAAACAGAAAAACAATCTAAAATCATTACTCTTTCAGAGGCTGACTACGAAGAGCAAAAAAAGGATAAAAATTCTTTACTAAGTCGACTTAAATTTTGGGAAGATGGAGCTGATCAAAAGTCCAAGGAATCAACCATAAAGATTTCGAAGGAGGAGCTAGAGGAAGAGAAAAAAGATAGTAAATCCCTATTAAGCCGTCTTAAATTCTGGGAAAGTGAAAATGAAGATGGGTTGATAAAAGATCTGCAAGTTGAGAAAGAGTCTAAAGTTGTTGCAAACGAAGAAAAGTCTGTTGATGTGATTCAAGAAGATGAGAATTTACATGGCAAGGAGGAGCCTGAGAAGATTATTTCAGAGCAGGATGGTATTGATGTGGTTGACAGTAAAGAGGAAAAATATGCTATTGATGAAACTCAATCGATGAGCTCATCGGTCAAGGACGATATAATAAAATCATTGCCCGATGAATCCGACCCCAAATATTTTGAGTTATTATTGGAAAAAATTGGTTTTTAATTATGAATAAAATAAAAGTTATTATTTTAGGCGCCTCTGGCAAAATGGGGCAAATGTTAATTCAAGAAACCATTACCGATGATGAATTAATATTGGTTGGAGCGCATGATATTGCGGGCAGTCATGCCATACGAAAAGATGCTGGTTATTTTATTGGCAAAGAAACTAAAGTCTTGATTCAAGACAACATTGATCATCTTCTCTCTGAGTGTGATGCTATTATTGACTTTACACGACCTGAAGGAACATTGGAATTTCTTAAAAAAGCTTCTGACAACAAAACTTCTTATGTAATTGGTACAACAGGATTCAAACCATCGGAGTTGGATTTGATCCAACAGTATAGTCAACACATTCCAATTTGTATGGCTCCGAATATGAGTGTTGGTGTGAATGTCCTCATCTCTTTGGTTGAGAAAGCTGCTGAACTTCTACCTGAATATGATTTTGAAGTGGTTGAGGCTCATCATAAACACAAAGTAGATGCACCGTCAGGAACCGCATTAAGACTAGGTCAAGCGGCAGCTGATGGATTAAACATATCGTTAGAAAAAAATGCGATCTACACACGACATGGCCGTGAAGAGAAAAGAAGAAATAATGAAATCGGTTTTTCTACCATTAGGGCCGGGGATATTGTTGGCGAACATACGGTGCTCATCGCTGGCAATGGTGAGAGAATTGAATTGACTCATAAAGCTACTAGCCGTTTAAATTTTGCATCAGGCGCTTTAAAGGCAGCTAAGTTTGTTGCAAATCAAAAACCAAAATTATTTGATATGCAGGAAGTGTTAAATTTAAAATAAGTTAGATTTTATTAATCCAATTTATTGAACGACACCTAAATTTCTAATATAATTCAGAAGTTTGAAAGTTATTCTTTTAAACACCCCTAGATTAATTAACGCAGGAGTGTTCTTTGTCGGAAAAATTACCGGCTCTTCTAATTCTTAAAGATGGAACAAGGTTCCATGGCACATCAATTGGCGCTAACACTTCTTCAGTTGGTGAAGTTGTATTTAATACTTCAATTACTGGCTACCAAGAAATTCTTACAGACCCATCCTATGCAGAGCAGATTGTCACCTTAACCTATCCCCATATTGGGAATACAGGAACAAATAATGAAGATTATGAAAGTAACCTTCCTTATTGCAAAGGGTTGATTGTTCATAGTGTGTCACCATTGAGTTCAAATTTTAGGAATCAAAAAGATCTTGTTGTGTTTTTGAAAGAACATAACATTCCAGCGATTACTGACTTAGATACCAGAAAATTAACTAGACACATCAGAAACAATGGAGCTCAGCCAGGATTAATTTTAATAGGAGAAGATCAAGACGATTTAAGCATGTTAGATTCTTTCCCCGGATTGTCAGGCATGGATCTTGCAAAGGTGGTTTCAACAAAAAAACAATACGCTTTTAATGAGGGAGAGTGGTCTTTAGGTGAAGGACACAAACACATCTCTGAAACACAATTCAAGGTTGTGGCATATGATTTCGGAATTAAAAAAAATATTTTAAGGATGCTAGCTTCCCGTGGAGCTGATTTAATTGTTGTTCCTGCTGAAACGGACTATAAAGAAGTTTTAAAATTAAATCCTGATGGAATTTTTCTATCTAATGGACCCGGCGATCCAGAACCATGCGAATATGCCATCAAAAATATTAAAGAATTTTTAAAGCAATCCATTCCAATTTTCGGAATTTGTTTAGGACATCAATTGCTCTCATTAGCTCTTGGAGCACATACCAAAAAGATGAAATTTGGTCATCATGGCGCCAACCATCCTGTCCAAGATTTAAACTCAAAGAAAGTTTTTATTACCAGTCAAAATCACGGATTTACGGTTGATGAAAGTTCTTTGAACGATAATATTGTAGTGACCCATAAATCACTCTTTGATCAAACAATACAAGGGATTGAGTCAAAAAATAAATTAGCTTTTAGTTTTCAGGGTCACCCAGAAGCTAGTCCAGGACCTACCGAGATGGCTTATTTATTTGATCAGTTTTTTTCTAATATGCAAGCCCACAAAGGAGAGTTGATTGGCTAAAAGAGAAGATATTCAATCTATCCTAATTATTGGCGCAGGTCCGATAGTGATTGGCCAGGCATGTGAGTTTGATTATTCTGGCGCACAAGCGTGTAAAGCATTAAAAGAAGAAGGCTATAGAGTGATTCTGGTTAATTCTAATCCAGCTACCATCATGACCGACCCCAACCTTGCAGATGCCACTTACATTGAGCCAATTCAATGGGACATTGTTGAAAAGATTATTGCCAAAGAAAATCCCGATGCCATTTTGCCAACCATGGGAGGTCAGACTGCGTTAAATTGTGCCCTTGATCTTGATCGGCATGGAATTTTAGAAAAATACAATGTAGAACTCATCGGTGCTTCAAAACAAGCGATCGATAAAGCGGAAGACCGTCAATTGTTTAAAGAAGCCATGAATAAAATCGGTTTATCTTCTGCTCGATCAGCAATTGCTCACAGCATGGAAGAGGCTCATCAGGTCCAGGCTTCCATCGGATATCCTGTCATTATCAGACCATCTTTCACTATGGGTGGTAGTGGTGGAGGGATTGCCTACAATAAGGATGAATTTATTGAAATCTGCGAGCGTGGGCTAGACGCGTCACCAACCAATGAGCTTCTGATTGAAGAGTCCTTATTGGGTTGGAAAGAATATGAAATGGAAGTTGTCAGGGATAAAAATGATAACTGCATTATTATCTGCTCCATTGAAAATCTCGATCCTATGGGTGTTCATACGGGTGACTCGATTACGATTGCTCCAGCTCAAACACTAACGGATAAAGAGTATCAAATCATGCGATCTGCCTCAATTGCAGTTCTCAGAGAAATTGGAGTAGATACAGGTGGTTCAAACGTTCAATTTGCTATCAATCCTTCAGATGGTCGGATGGTGGTGATTGAGATGAATCCAAGAGTATCTCGTTCATCGGCCTTGGCGTCTAAGGCAACTGGTTTCCCTATAGCCAAAATTGCCGCAAAGTTGGCGGTTGGTTATACGCTGGATGAATTAAAAAATGATATTACCGGAGGTCAAACACCAGCATCGTTTGAACCAACCATAGACTATGTTGTAACCAAAATTCCACGCTTTGCTTTTGAAAAGTTTCCCAAAGCGGATAGCCATTTAACGACACAAATGAAGTCTGTTGGTGAGGTCATGGCCATTGGCAGAACGTTTCAGGAGTCATTTCAGAAAGCATTAAGAGGGTTAGAAATTGGAGTTGACGGTCTTGATTCAACTACTGATGATAAAGATTTAATCATTAAGGAACTCAGACAGCCTGGGCCCGAAAGAATCTGGTATTTGTCTGATGGGTTTAGACTGGGGATGACGGTTGAAGAAATTCACGAGCAATCAAAAATTGATCCATGGTTTTTAATCCAAATACATGAAATTATTGATTTAGAAAAAGACCTTTATAATAAAGATTTAGATTCTTTAGAGCCTGAAACTTTGAAAGAATTAAAAAAGAAAGGTTTTTCTGATGCCCGATTGTCACATTTATTGAATACCACTCAATCAGCAATTCGATCCTTTCGTGAACAGCATCATATTCGACCTATATACAAAAGAGTAGATACCTGTGCCTCAGAATTTGAGACTTCAACAGCATACATGTATTCCAGCTACGATGAAGAGTGCGAGGCTTCACCAAGTAAAAATAAAAAAGTTATGATCTTGGGCGGCGGACCAAATCGAATTGGGCAGGGTATCGAATTTGATTATTGTTGTGTTCATGCATCCTATGCTTTAAAAGAAGAAGGATACGAAACTATCATGGTCAATTGTAATCCAGAGACTGTGTCGACTGATTACGACACCTCGGATCGTTTGTATTTTGAGCCTGTAACCCTTGAAGATGTTTTGGAAATTATTCATATTGAAAATCCAGATGGGGTCATTGTTCAATATGGAGGACAAACGCCCCTAAAACTTGCTAAAGGCCTTGAAGCGGCCGGAGTAAAAATTGTTGGAACGACACCAGAAGACATTGATGTCGCCGAGGATAGAGAAAGGTTCCAAAAGATACTCGTTGATTTAGGCCTAAATCAACCTCCAAACCGAACCGCAAGAACCCCTGAGGAAGCCATTCAACTGGCTGCTGAAATAGGATATCCATTGGTGGTCAGACCGAGCTATGTCCTTGGCGGTCGCGCAATGGAAATTGTCCATGAAGAATCAGATTTACAAAGATACATGACTGAGGCAGTCAAAGTCTCTCATGAATCTCCAGTTTTGCTTGATCGGTTTTTGAATGATGCCCAAGAAATTGATGTGGATGCGATATCTGATGGTGAGGATGTTGTTGTTGGTGGGATTATGCAACACATCGAGCAAGCTGGCGTCCACTCCGGCGACTCGGCATGCTCACTTCCTCCATTTGATTTGAGTGAAACGATCCAAAAAGATTTAATTAAACAGACGAAAATGCTTGCTAAGGCACTTAAAGTTAATGGCTTGATGAATATTCAATTTGCCATCCAAGGAGATACAATTTACATTCTTGAAGTTAACCCTAGAGCCTCAAGAACAGTCCCCTTTGTGTCAAAGGCCATTGGAAAACCTCTTGCCAAAATTGCGGCCAAAGTCATGGTTGGGCAATCCCTCAAAAGTCAGAACTTTACTAAAGAAATTACCCCGCAATTTTACTCAGTTAAAGAAGCTGTTTTCCCATTTATTAAATTCCCTGGCGTGGACACGATTCTTGGGCCAGAAATGAAATCAACAGGCGAAGTAATGGGGACTGGAGATACCTTTGCTGAAGCATTTATTAAATCACAATTAGGTTCTAGTACGACATTGCCTTTCAAAGGCAAAGCTTTCTTGAGCGTTCGCAAGGAAGATCATGAAAATATTATTGACATTGCGCAGGCTCTGGCAAAGTTAGGGTTTGATTTAGTAGCCACAGATGGGACAGCGAGATCTATTCAAAGCCATGGTTTAATGGTCCAAAGAATCAACAAAGTAGCCCAAGGCAGACCTCATATTGTTGACATGATCAAAAATAAAGAAATTGATTTTATTGTTAACATCACTGAGGATAAAAAAGCGATTGCCGATTCTTATACAATTAGACGCAATGCATTGATGAATAAAGTAACTTATTACACCACTTTGGCTGGAGCGAAAGCTGCATGTATCGGGATGTCTTATGTGGATGAACTTCAAGTGAATAGCCTACAAAGCTTGCATAAGTAATATTCAATCTTTAAAATCCAGATATACTTCATAAGTATCAAATTAAGTTTTTAAATTATCTATTAAGGTTAATAAATGGCAGGTCAAATCCCAATGACGCGAAATGGTGTTGAGCGTTTAAAAGAAGAATTACATCAGTTAAAGAGTCAAGATCGTCCTAATATTATTCAGGCGATTGCTGAAGCTCGTGCGCAGGGAGATTTGTCAGAAAACGCGGAATATGAGTCAGCCAAAGAGCGGCAAGGTTTTATTGAAGGCCGCATTGCAGAGATTGAGGCTAAATTATCTAATGTCCAGATTATTGACCCCTCAGTACTGAATGCAGATGGCAAGTGTGTGTTTGGTGCCACCATTGAACTAGAGGATTTGGATGAAGAAAAATCATTCACCTATCAAATTGTTGGTGAGGATGAAGCAGATATCAAGGCAAATAAAATTTCGATTAGTTCACCATTGGCTCGAGCATTAATTGGCAAAGAAGATGGCGATGTGGTTGAGGTGGAAACACCTGGTGGGCAAAAAACATATGAAATTACTAATGTAAGTTACATTTAACTTTATGGGATATTTCCTTAAACTCTTTTTATCAATTTGGGCTGGGTCGCTCTGGTGGATGATTATTGTGGCCAAGGTGTTATTCGATAAAATCCCAACAGCTTTTTTAGCTGGAGTTGTTGCAGGGCAGCTATTTCATTACTTGAGTTACTTTAGTGTTGGGATGTCCGTTTTGATTTTTTTTCATTTATTTAAATATCACGGATGGTCTATGATTAAGTCTGTCCAGTTTTGGCTTATTTTATTTATCGCTGTGATTGTCCTGATAAATTTTTTTGGAATTCAGCCCACACTGGAAGCATTGAAAATCAATGCACAACCCAAAGAAGTTATGGAAAGTATCTTTGCTGATCGTTTTGCTATGTGGCATGGTATCTCTAGCATCTCTTTTTTGATTCAGACTATATTAGTCACTGTATTAATGCTCAGGTGGCGTTAAATAGAGAACTTGCTTTCTTCGTTTTTTTGCTTAAAGATAACTGCCTGTTTGCCGATCAATTGAACGAATTCCGACTCTGTCGCTTGGCAAATTTGTTTGGCAATTTCTAATCGATCTTGTTTTGTATCCGACTGAATTTGTATTTTGATTAACTCATGAAAATTTATAGTGTTGGCTATTTCAGAAATGACCTGATTTGTGATACCTTTTGAACCTACAGACACTGTTGTTTTGAGGTGGTGGGCTTCAGCTTTTAATGCCTTGATTTGTTTATTATTTAACATGATTTCTTAAAAAAATAACATTGTATCAGACATGAAAAAAACAAGAACCAAAAAAAACTGGATTAAAGAGCATTTATCCGATGAATTTGTCAAGCGAGCGCAAAAAGATGGATTTCGGTCCCGTGCGGCGTATAAATTTATTGAAATGAATGACAAGTATCACTTAATACGTCCTAATGATCGCATTGTGGATTTGGGTTCAGCACCTGGAAGCTGGTCTCAGGCAGCAAGCTCACTAATATCAAATAATGGAAAAATTTTTGCAATCGACTTGTTGCCGATGGATGATGTTAAAAATACTACTTTTATTCAGGGTGATTTTCGTGAGCTTTCCATATTACAAAAACTTGAAGAATTACTTGAAAATACAGCTGTAGACCTTGTAATTTCTGATATGGCCCCCAATATTAGTGGTATAAAAAGTCGCGATCAGGCTATGATTAACGATTTGAATGACTTGTCATTGAAATTTGCCTCAGATTGGTTGAAACCAAAGGGGCATTTTATGGTCAAGACTTTCATGGGGAGCGGTTTTGAGGAATATGTTAAAAAATTAAGAAGTCTTTTTAACAAAGTAAAGATTGAAAAACCAGATTCCTCTCGAGACAGAAGTGCAGAATTCTTTTTAATTGGTCTCGAAAAAAGATAGAATAAGAATAAATTACGCAAATTTAAAGGAAATGATTTGAATAACAATACGTTAAAAACGATCTTAGTTTGGTTAGCCATTGGCGCACTTATGATGATGATCTTTAATCAATTTTCACCAGCAAATCGCTTTGAAACCAAACTTGTCTATTCCCAGTTTATGGAGCAAGTAAAGTCCGGAAATATTTCTAAGGTTGAAATTGATGGTCGGAATATTAATGGTATTACTGCAGATGGTAAGAGATTCTCAACTTACTCACCAACAGATCCATGGATGGTCTCTGATTTGTTAAAAAATAACGTGATTGTTGAGGCTAAACCAGAAGAAAAACAATCTATGCTGATGAGTATTTTTATTTCTTGGTTCCCCATGATTCTACTTATTGGTGTATGGATTTTCTTTATGAAGCAAATGCAAGGCGGAGGTAAGGGTGGTGGTCCATTTTCATTTGGTAAAAGTAAGGCACGACAGCTCGACCAAACGACCAATAAAACAACATTTGCTGATGTCGCTGGATGCGATGAGGCCAAAGAAGAAGTCACTGAGTTGGTGGATTTCTTAAGAGATCCCAATAAATTCCATAAGTTAGGCGGCAGGATACCTCGTGGCGTTCTTATGGTAGGCCCTCCAGGTACCGGTAAGACATTGCTAGCACGCGCAATTGCGGGTGAAGCCAAAGTGCCTTTTTATACGATTTCTGGATCTGACTTTGTAGAGATGTTCGTAGGTGTCGGTGCAGCTCGAGTAAGAGATATGTTTGAACAAGCTAAAAAAAATTCACCGTGTATTGTCTTCATTGACGAAATTGATGCAGTGGGTAGACACCGAGGTGCCGGTATGGGTGGTGGAAATGATGAGCGTGAACAAACCTTAAACCAACTTCTAGTTGAGATGGATGGCTTTGAGGCAAATTCAGGTGTGATTGTTATTGCGGCAACTAACCGTGCTGATGTTCTCGATAAAGCGTTATTACGTCCTGGACGATTTGACCGTCAAGTAGCCGTGTCTTTACCAGACATCAAAGGTCGTGAGCAAATTCTTAATGTGCACATGAGAAAAATACCAAGCGATGCCGATGTGAAAGCAGATATTTTAGCGAGAGGTACTCCTGGATTCTCAGGCGCTGATTTGGCTAACTTAGTTAATGAAGCCGCTTTATTCGCTGCGCGGCGTTCACATCGTACCGTAACCATGCAGGATTTTGAAGACGCTAAAGATAAAATCTATATGGGCCCTGAACGTAAATCACTCGTGATGCAAGAAGATGAAAGAATTAATACCGCTTATCATGAATCTGGACATGCAATTGTGGCTAAGTCCTTACCGAAGGCAGACCCTGTACACAAAGTGACCATCATGCCTCGAGGCTGGGCTTTAGGTTTGACATGGCAACTGCCGGAATTTGATCGATTTAGTAACTTCAAAGATAAAATGCTTGAGGAAATCTCTATTTTATTTGGCGGTCGAATTGCGGAAGAAGTATTCATGAAGCAAATGTCGACAGGTGCATCGAATGATTTTGAAAGAGCGACTAAATTAGCTCGTGATATGGTGACCAAATATGGTATGTCTGACAAGTTAGGAACCATGGTTTATAGCGATGATCAAAATGAATCAACTTTTGGTATGCCATCCAAAACTATTTCAGAAGCAACTCAACAAAAAGTGGATGCTGAAGTAAGACGAATTTTGGATGAGCAGTATGCAGTAGCTAGAAAAATTATTGAAAAAAATAAAAAGAAGGTGGAAGCAATGGCTAAGGCCTTGCTGGAGTATGAGACCATCGATTTTGAACAAATCAATGACATCATGGCTGGTAAAAAAGTGAGAGCACCTAAGCCAGCAGATTCTGGCAAATCTCCATCTGGCGATAAAGGCACAGGTTCTGGTCCAGCGGTAACTTCTCCGCAACCATCCGCAAAATCCAAGTAAAATATAGGGTAATTAATACGATTACCCTGCATGACTTTTTCATCATTCATTGAAAACTTGACCCGTCCAATCATTATGGGCGTGCTCAATATCACTCCTGATTCATTTTCTGATGGCGGACTCTTTATCGATCCAGACAACGCCATCAAGCAAGCAAAAAAAATGATTGATGAAGGCGCTGACATTATAGATGTTGGTGGTGAGTCATCACGACCCGGAGCTCTTCCAGTGACTTTGGAAGAAGAGCTTAGAAGAATTGGACCAATTATTACAGCTCTAAAAAAAGAAACCTCAGTGTTTATTTCGGTCGACACTTATAAACCAGAGGCGATGAAGTTTGCCTTAGATCATGAGGTGGATGTGATTAACGACATCAAAGCATTGGTAGAAAAAGATTCGATTAAAACAGTAAAAGATTATCCCAACAGTATGGTCTGTTTGATGCACATGCAAGGCACACCAGAAACAATGCAAGACAATCCTCATTATGCAACAAACATCACAGAGGAGATAAAACAGTTTCTTCTAGACCGAGTAGATCTATGTATCGCTGCTGGCATTAATAAAGATAGAGTCATTCTTGATCCAGGTTTTGGTTTTGGAAAAACTTTTGAAGATAACTGGGAAATTTATCAAAATCTTGAGACAATTGCAGAATTGAATACACCATTGCTTATCGCCATGTCGAGGAAAAGTATGTTAAAAAAAATAGTGGGCGATGATTTACAAAGATTAGATGATGCAACAGGTTTTTTTTCATCGATGGTAAATGTTAAAAATCCATTAATTATCCGAACACATAATGTTGCTGTGACAAGAAAATATCTGGAAAGAAATATATGAGGAAGTATTTTGGTACTGATGGAATACGTGGCAGGGCAGGCAGGTTTCCAATTACAGTGGACTTTTTTACAAAGCTTGGTTTTGCCGCAGGTAAAGTCTTAACGAAAGATAATCAATCATCAAGTAAACCAAAAGTAATTATTGGAAAAGACACTCGCGAGTCAGGCTATATGTTGGAATCGGCTCTGGAGGCTGGTTTTTCTGCTGCTGGTGTGGATGTTTTTTTAACAGGACCTATCCCAACCCCAGCCATAGCCTATCTTACAAAAGCCCTAAGAGCACAAATTGGGGTAGTGATTTCTGCATCCCATAATTTATATCAAGACAATGGGATTAAATTTTTTTCAAGCAATGGTCAGAAGCTAGATGATGAGATTGAATTAGAGATAGAAAAAACGATAGATGGTATTGAGAATTTAGATTCTGAAAATATTGGCAAAGCAAAAAGGGTGGATGATGCACAAGGTCGTTATGTAGAGTTTTGTAAAAACACATTCCCCAAAGACCTATCGCTTGAGGGGTTAAAAATCGTCCTGGATTGTTCGCATGGAGCCACTTATCAAGTTGCACCAAAAATTTTTACAGAATTAGGGGCTGATATTAATACTATTGGTGTTGGCCCTAATGGAACAAATATTAACGATGGATGTGGGTCTACTTCACTTGAATTATTAAGGAGAGAAGTAAAGAAAATAAATGCTGATCTTGGTATCGCTTTTGATGGAGATGGCGATCGAGTGCTAATGGTGAATTCCAATGGCGATAAAGTGGATGGAGATCAACTTCTGTTTATTATTGTTCGTGCTGCATTTGAGGAGAATCATTTTGATAGTGGTGTGGTTGGGACTCTGATGACTAATTTAGCTTTTGAGGAGAACATGAAAGAGCTAGGGATTGGTTTTTCTAGATCAGGAGTGGGTGATCGATACGTATCAGAATTGATGCAAGAAAAAAATTGGATCTATGGCGGCGAAAATTCAGGCCACATCTTATTAAAAGATTTTCATACCACAGGTGATGGAATCATCTCTGCATTACAAGTACTGAAAGCCATTAAAAAAAGGCAAATAAGTTTTGATCAGGCGGTATCAGAAATTAATTTATATCCTCAAATTTTATTAAATATTCCACTCGATAAAGAAATTGATTTAGAAGCTGACGAAATACAAAGCTCAATTCATGAGGCTGAAAAATTAATGAACAATAATGGGCGAGTTTTGCTTAGAAAATCAGGAACAGAACCATTGGTTAGAATTATGACAGAAGGAAAAGATAAAGACCTTGCTCTAAAAGCTGCTCAAGCGATTAAAAAAGTTATTGAAAATTAATCTTCTTTAGATCTGCTTATATATTAATTCAAAATCTCTAGCCCAGTTACCGTTTTTTTGTTGATTAACAATTTGAACACTCGGGTACCATAATGAGTTTGATGTTGGGCTCATCCAATAGTGAAATTGCTTTACCCCGGAAGCGCTTAATAAAAAGGTCTTCTTGTTCAATGCTCCGGCTAAATGCGCGTTTATATTGGATGCAGTTATAACGAATTCACAGCAATCAATCAGTGCGGCAGCAGTGTCAATATCATCAAATAACTCTAAATCCAGGTATTTTATTCCCAAGGAATTTAACTCCTTTTTCTCTTTAATAGTTAACTGGTATTGGAGATTTATCATTTGATAATTTGGATGAATTAGTTTCTTGAATTCTTTTAAATCAATATTTTTGGAAACACTTGCATTACTCCTCCAACTAATTCCAATCAATGGCTTATTAAATTTTTCTTTTAATTTATTTTTTAGATCTTGATCAGCGAAAAGATATTTTTCATATTTCTCAAATGAACCAGCATCAAGTCTGAAAAACTGTCCAAGACTTGCAACTGGAATATGATAGTCAAAAAAATCATCATTAGAGATTTCATCCATTGCTAATACTTTGATTTTTTTGAATGAATTTTTAAAGAGCGAGATGGTTTTTGTTGATAAACATGCGTAATAAATATTATCACAATATGTTTTTAAATCATTTAGCATTGATGAGTAGATAATTTCGTCACCAAGACCTTGTTCACCCCAAACTAAAATAGACCGACATTCCGAACCATCCCAAAGAGGCTTTTTTGTTCTTATCATTTTTAATTTAAATGAATTAATTTCCCAGCGTGATTCGTAATTCTTCCATCCATTTTTATAATCATG
This sequence comes from beta proteobacterium KB13, assembly GCA_000156155.1. Classification (GTDB taxonomy): domain Bacteria; phylum Pseudomonadota; class Gammaproteobacteria; order Burkholderiales; family Methylophilaceae; genus BACL14. The sequence goes on from DS995299.1 coordinate 336,882, forward strand.
AACTTTAAGCTGAGCAATTCCTAAGTTGTATGAATTAGCAAAATTTTCTTGAAGATCCTTAGATTTTCTATAATACTCAACTGCTTTTTCTAATTGATTAGCCTCTTCATAAACCAACCCAAGGTTGTTTAATGTAAGCGCTACCCCTGGGTTTATTTTTATAGCCTCCAATAAAATATTCTTTGCTTGATTAAGCCCTCCATTGTCTTTATGAGAAATCGCCAGGTTATTCATAAACTCGATATTATCTGGATCTAAATCTAATGCGCGTTTGAAAAGATTTATCGCTTGATTATAATTTTTACATCCATTCTGAATTAGGCCATATAAGTTATAAACATCCGCTGATTGTTCTAATCTAATCAATTTTGAGATATCAGCTAGTCCATCTTCATAAAGCTCTAAAGTTTCATAAATATTTGCACGATTAAATAAACAATTAATATTTCTTGGGTCTAAATCTAATGCCTTGGATAAATGACCCACTGCCGACTTATAGTTTTTTTTATTTTCGTAAATAATTGAAAGGTTGTAATTAACTTCAACTTGTTTCGGATCTAATTTATATGACTTGAGCAGCCAAGAAAATCCAATTTCATTTTTGTCTAGATTTAACGCTATTAATCCTGCAAGGTTTAGAAAGGATATGTATTCTGAATCGTTAATCTCACTACATATAGGTGTAAGGAGTTCTAGAGCATCTTCTAATTTATTTTTATCACAGAGCTCTTGAGCTTGTTTCCATAAAGCTGCAAGTTTATTTGGTGAATAAGACTTATCCAAATTTTCCTGTAATGTAATCTTCGGTTTCTTTTTTTGAGGGTTTTGTGAAAATGGTGTCTGTTTCATCAAACTCAATCATTTCACCAAGGTACATATAGGCAGTGTAATCAGAAATACGAGCTGCTTGCTGCATATTGTGAGTTACAATCAAAATAGTTAATTTTTTCTTCAGCTCACTCATTAATTCTTCGATATTTACTGTGGCAATAGGATCAAGTGCTGACGTAGGCTCATCAAATAACATGATCTCAGGATCAGTGGCTAGGGCTCTTGCAATACATAAACGTTGCTGCTGCCCGCCTGAAAGGTTGTATGCTAAATCTTGCAAACGATCCTTAACTTCATTCCATAATGATGCACCTTTGAGTGCCTCTTCTACTTTGTCGTCAAGAAGTCGTTTGTTATTTTCACCGCGTACTCTTAATCCATAAGCAACATTCTCATAAATCGACTTAGGGAATGGGTTTGGTTTTTGGAAGACCATGCTAATTCTCATGCGAACTTCAATTGGGTCGACTTTTTTGTCTAAAATATTTGTGTTATCAGGGTGAAGAATAATTTCACCATCATATTTATTTCCAGCATAAAGATCATGCATTCGGTTAAATGATCTAAGAAACGTTGACTTACCGCATCCTGATGGGCCAATAAGAGCAGTTATTTTCTTTTCGTACAATGGAATATTAATGTCTTTGAGAGCATGAGTTCCATCTGCGTAATGAAAGTTAAAATTTTTCGATTCTGCTTTTATTATTTCTTTTCTTGCCATGATATTTATATTCCTAAGATTACCATTTAATTTTTTTACGAATACTGTAACGGAGTTTAATTGCAATACCATTCATTAACAATGTAAGAATGATAATTACCGCACCTGTTGCTGCAGCGTTGATATGAAATGCATGCTCAGGTCTTGAAATCCAGTTAAACATTTGAATTGGTAAAACAGTAAAACCAGCCTCAAGCCATGCGAAATTAAAAAATGGAGCAACATCAGTCACAGGCGATGGAGGTAAAAATGCAATAAAAGTTAAGGCCCCAATAGTAATGACTGGCGCTGTTTCCCCAATGGCTCTTGCCATACCAATAATAATTCCAGTCAGTACGCCACCCATTGCATATTGTAAAACATGATGAAGTGTTACTTGCCATTTTGTAGCACCAACAGCATATGCTGCTTCTCTGATATGAACTGGAATGGCTCTAATCGCTTCCCTCGTTGAAACGATGACAATAGGCAGCATTAAAAGCGACAAGGTCAAGCCAGCCGTCAATATGCTTTGACCAAGACCAAATTCATAGACAAACAATCCTAATGCCAACAGACCATAAATAATTGAAGGAACTCCGGCAAGGTTAGCAACATTAATTTCGATGAGATCGGCGAACCATCCCTTTTTCGCATATTCTTCTAGATAAATCCCAGAGGCAACACCCATTGGGACCGCTACGAAAAAGGTAACAATAAGAACTAGCGCAGAACCAACCCAGGCAGACAAAATGCCAGCCCCTTCGGGTTTTCTAGAAGGAAAATTACTGAAGAACTCAAGATTCATTTTTGGATAACCGTCAATGACCAGGTCAAGAAATAAGATCAATAGAGCAATGGCAAGACTACCAATTATAAATAAACCTATATAAGAAAAAATACGATCATTTTTTTTATGTTTTTTAATTAACGCTCTGATAGCGTTTAAGTTATCTTCATGACCGGTAACTTTTGACATTGTTTAATATCTCTCCGTAAATTTTTTACGTGTCCATTGACCTAAAATATTTAGTGATAGGGTCATGATGAACAATACGATTCCAGCAGCAAAAATACTTTGGTAACCAATGCCGCCATGCTCAAGATCTCCAAGAGCAACAGAAACAATGTAGGCAGTTATGGTTGCTGCACTTTCAACAGGATTAAAGGTGAAGTTAGGTTGCTGTCCTGCGGCGATAGCCACGATCATTGTCTCACCAATACCTCGACTCACGGCAAGAATATAGGCTGCGACAATTCCAGATGTTGCAGCAGGCATAACTACAGACACTGCTGTTTGGAATCTTGTAGCACCCATGGCGTATGCACCTTCACGCATTGCCATAGGAACCGCACGCATAGCATCTTCAGCGACAGAGGCAATGTAGGGGACAATCATGATGCCCATTACAATACCTGGCCCCAACATATTAAATGTAGGTAGGTCAGGATAAATTTTTTGTAATAAAGGCGTGACTAACAACAGAGCAAAATAACCAAACACCACAGTTGGAACTCCAACTAATAATTCCAGAACAGGTTTGATAGTTTCTCTAATTTTATGAGAGGCAAATTCTGATAGGTAAACAGCTGTAACTGTTCCAAGCGGGACAGCCACTAGAAGAGCAATGCCAGTAATTGTAAGTGTGCCTGAAACCAATGGAAGAATACCATAATTTTTTCTTTCAAAATTTGGGGTCCAAACGGTTGATGTTAAAAACTCTTTTAAAGAAACAGCTTCAAAAAAAGGAAACGATTCTGTAACCAATATAAATACGATTCCAAAAGTGATTAGGATCGCGACTAAACCTGACAACATTAACGCAATTTCAATAAGCCTTTCAACAAAATTTCGACGAATATTTTTGGCTAACGCGGGACTTATTTGTTGGTAATTTTTCGCCATGAACTTTTAAAGGTTAGTTGTAAAACGCAACATAATTATTACATATTATTTTGGTGATAGAACAAAAAAAAGGGTTAAAAATATAACCCCTTTTTTTTGTAACAATTTGCTATAAAAAACTTAGTCAGTTGCTTTGTCTAAAATTTCTTTAACTGACAAACCAATAGCCGGACCATCTTTAAATGCGGTACCAGTTTTTAGTGATTTATAGTGATTCTTAATAGCAGTATATTCTTCATTAGAGAATGGAACATAGCCCACTTCTTTTGAAAGTTTACCTGCATTTTCAAGATAGAATTCTACAAACTTTTTAACTTTTGGATCAAAAGCAGCTTTGGTTGCGTTTAAATAAATAAATAGAGGACGTGACAGAGGATTGTATGAGCCATCCATCACTGTTTCAAGTGAAGGCTCTACAAACTTGCCTTCTTTGTTTTTTACTTTAACAGCACCAAGCTTATCTTTGTTTTCAACATAGTAAGCTAGACCAAAATAACCCATGCCGCCTTTGTCACCAGCCACACCTTGAACAAGAACGTTATCATCTTCTGATGCAGTAAAATCACCGCGAATAGATTTAGATTTTTTAATGATTGCTTCTGTAAAGTAATCGAATGTTCCTGAATCTGCACCAGGACCGTATAATTTTAATGGTTGATCAGGAAAACCTTCACGAACCTGGTTCCAATTCATCACCTTGCCTTGAGCATCAGGGCCCCATGCTTTCTTTAATTCTTCTGGTGTCATTTCAGCTGCCCAATCGTTATCTTTATTGATAACTACAGTAAGCGCATCAAAAGCTACTGGGATCTCAATAAATGAAATACCAGCTTCATTACATTTTGCAATTTCTTTTGCTTTAATTGGTCTTGACGCATCTGAAATCACTGTTTCACCTCGGCAGAATTTTTTAAAACCACCACCTGTACCTGAAACACCAACAGTTACTTTAATGCCTGTTTCTTTTTGAAACTCTTCAGCCACAGCTTCAGTGATAGGGTAAACGGTTGATGAACCATCAATTTTGACAATATCTGCAGCGAATACTGAAGTAGAAATTACAGTAGATGCCACAGTCGCTAGTACAGCTTTTCTTAAGGTTGAAACCATTTAGACGCTCCTGTTAATTAAAATTTTAAGTACGCACATTTTATGAAAAAAATATGACACTTTTATGACAATTTTATGTTTACTAAAAAAAGGTTAAAATGACGCAAAATTATAAATAAATTTAAAATATGGAAGCTGAAAAACTTAATCAATTGAAAACAACCTTATCTGAAATCGATGATCGATTTTCAGCACTCAGGAGCTATCTTTGACCTCGATAATAAAAAAGAACAGCTTAAAGAACTCACTCGCCAACAAGAAGATCCTAAAATCTGGGAGGATCATTCTTTAAGTCAAAAAATTGGTAAAGAAAAAAGAATTTTAGAAGATACGATCCAAGAGTTTGAGCAGTTAAATTCAGGCATAGAGAATAACAAAGAACTGTTTGATTTAGCATTTGAGGAAAGTGATGACTCTACGCTTAACGATTTATTTCAAGACACAATAAATTTAGATAAGAAACTAGGTCAATTGGAGTTCAAACGAATGTTTTCAAATCCTCTTGATCCTAATAATTGTTTTATTGATTTTCAATCTGGCAGTGGCGGAACGGAAGCTCAAGATTGGGCTAACATGCTGCTAAGAATGTACTTGAGATACTGCGAGGAAAAAGGCTTCAAGGTTGAGGTGATGGAAATCACTGAAGGTGAAGTTGCTGGTATTAAGGGAGCAACGATTAAAATCATAGGAGATTATGCCTATGGCTATTTTAGAACAGAAACTGGCATTCATCGATTGGTCAGAAAATCACCCTTTGACTCAGGTAGCAGAAGACATACCTCTTTTGCTGGAGTGAATGTATATCCGGAAATTGATGAGTCAGTAGAAATTGACATCAATCCTGCGGATTTAAGAATTGATACATATCGGGCTTCCGGAGCAGGCGGTCAGCATATCAATAAAACAGATTCTGCTGTTAGAATTACGCATGAGCCCAGTGGCGTTGTTGTGCAGTGTCAGAATGATCGATCACAGCATCGCAATAAAGCTCAGGCGATGGATATGCTCAAGGCTCAGCTTTACCGAATTGAGCTGGATAAGAGAAATGAAGAAAAACAGGCGATGGAAGATGCCAAATCAGATATTGGCTGGGGGCATCAAATCAGAAGTTATGTGCTGGATCAATCAAGAATTAAAGACCTTAGGACAGGTGTTGAGGTGGGAAACACTCAAGGTGTTCTAGATGGTAATCTAGATCCATTTATTACAGAAAGTTTAAAGCAAGGGGTTTAAGTTGGAAAATAAAGAAAATCAAACAGTAGATGAAAATTCGATTATTCAAGAACGTCGAAATAAGTTATCTGATTTAAGAAAAGTCGGTGTTGCTTTTCCAAATAACTTTAAGCCTGAACATGATTCTTCACAATTGCATAAAGAATTTGATGAATTTGATAAGCCAACCCTAGAAGAAAAAAATATTGAAGTTGTTGTTGCGGGGCGAATGATGCTAAAAAGAGTGATGGGTAAGGCAAGCTTTGCGACCATCCAGGACCGAACCGGTCGCATTCAGTTGTATGTCGCCAGAGATCTTATTAATAATGAGGATAATCCTGAACTATATTCTTCATTTAAAAAATGGGATATGGGAGATATTATTGGTGCCAAAGGGAAGCTCTTTAAAACAAATACGGATGAATTAACGATTGAGGTCACCGAAATTTGTTTATTAACAAAATCTTTACGACCGATGCCAGAAAAGTTTCATGGACTGCAAGATCAAGAGATGAAATATCGTCAACGTTATGTTGACTTAATGGTTAATCAAGAGACGAAAGATACCTTTTTAACCAGATCCAAAGCCATCCAATCTATTCGCGAATTTATGGTTAGCAATAAATTTCTTGAGGTCGAAACACCGATGTTGCACCCAATTCCGGGTGGTGCGAGCGCAAAACCTTTTGTGACTCACCACAACGCATTGGATATGGAAATGTTTATGCGTATTGCTCCAGAGTTGTATTTGAAGAGATTGGTGGTAGGCGGCTTTGATCGCGTTTTTGAAATCAATCGAAATTTCCGTAATGAGGGCTTAAGCGTTCGACATAACCCTGAATTTACAATGATGGAATTTTATGCAGCTTACGCTGACTATCAATGGCTAATGACATTTACTGAGGATTGTATTCGTTCCAGTATCACAGGATGTGGGGTGGATTTAAAACTCACCTATCAAGACAAAGAGATAGATTTTTCGCAGCCATTTGATCGTTTAACACTGGTGCAAGCGATCGAAAAATACAATAACCAATTCAAATCTGAAGATCTCCTTAATGCTGAATTTATTGAGCAAACTCTGCAAAAGATGGGGGAAGAGCTTCCACCAAATCGATCATTAGGATCACTTCAATTAGCTTTATTTGAAGTAGTCGCTGAGGAGCATCTTTGGAACCCAACGTTTATTATTGATTATCCAACTGAAGTATCACCATTGGCCCGAGCGTCAGATAACGATCCAACTATCACGGAGCGTTTTGAATTGTTTATCGCAGGTCGAGAAATAGCTAATGGTTTCTCTGAGCTTAATGACCCTGAAGAGCAGTCAGAGCGTTTTAAAAAACAAGTGGAACAAAAAGAAGCTGGCGATGATGAGGCGATGTATTACGATGCAGACTTTATCCGTGCTCTTGAGTATGGAATGCCTCCGACAGGCGGATGCGGGATTGGCATTGATCGCTTAATTATGTTGATTACTAATAAACCAAGTATTCGAGATGTTATTTTATTTCCACACATGAGGCCAGAATAATTATGTACATGCATCCTGAAATTGATCGTGATCAAATGAGCCCGCAACAGGCAATTGAAATTTTGCAACAGGGGAATAATCGTTTTGTAAATAATGTAAAACGACAACATGATATGTTGAGTGTGCGTGATGAACTCAAAGATAAACAGCATCCCTTTGCTTCAATATTGAGTTGTAGTGATTCCAGAACGACGGTGGAGCTTATTTTTGATCAAAACCTGGGAGATATTTTTTCGGTCAGGTTAGCAGGAAATGTGGCTTCAACCTTAGCGATTGGTAGTTTAGAATTTTCTACTCAGTATCTGGGTTCAAAACTGGTGGTAGTCATGGGCCATAGTAATTGTGGTGCGGTCAAAGCGGCATGCGATCATTATAAGGGGGGCAATATCGGAGAAATTATTAAAATGATAGATCCGGCAGTGGGTCATGAAACGACTATCTCTTCTGAGCGAAATTCAGCAAATACCTCTTTCGTTGAAAAAGTATGCTGGCATAACGTCCATGAACAGATCAATAACATCAAACAAAATAGCGACATCATTAATAAAATGGTTGAAGACAATCGCATTGCTCTTGTCGGTGCGGTCTATGATTTGGCCACCGGATCGGTTGAATTCGATATCTAAAAAATAATGTTGTTTTAATGCAACATTTACATTTTTTAACTTTAAAATTTACACGCTTATCATAAATGTGTCATAAAAGTGTCACATAAACTTCCTAAAATTTTAAAAAATTGAAAATTATTAATTCAATAATAATTTAAATTAATTTTATTTTTTTCTTTTAGGAGATCGCAATGAACAACAAGATTATTACTGGTGCAGTTTCAGCAGCAGTGTTGTCGTTATCAGGCATGGTTTATGCCGACACGACAGAAGACCTTGTGAATGCCTTGGTAACAAAAGGTGTTTTAACAGAGGAAGAGGGCGCACTTCTTTCTAAAGGTCATGATAAGAAAAAAGCAAACACACCGATTGTGAAAAATAAGGGTGGTAAGTTTTCAATTCAAAGCGCTGATGGCAAAAATGAAATTGCCCTTACAGGGCGTATGCATTTTGATTTCAGAGATTCTGATCTAGATGAAGATGATTTTGGTAATGATAGCCATGAAGACAAATACGATATTGATGGCAAATCTACATCTCCATCAGAATTTGAAATGCGTCGTGCCCGAATTGGTATTAAAGGTAAGTTAGATGGTATGTGGAAGTATGACGTTGTTCTTAATGCCAATGGTAAGTCAGGTAAAAACTTAGATACAGCATCTCTAACATGGGCAGCCATGAAACCTTTCCAGATTCAATTTGGTCGTTTTAAACAGGCATTCAATCTTGAGGGTTTAACGAGTTCAAATGACATCGATTTTGTTGAACGATCATTTATGAATCAAATTTCACCACATAAGAAATTAGGTGTCGCATTTAAAGGTTCTCCAACTAAAGGCCTGAATTATGCTGTAACCAAATATCAGGAAGGCTACTCTAATGATGTTGTTGAAGATGAAAATAACTATTCAGGTCGTTTAACATACAACTGGGCTGAGGCAAATAAAATCAAAGATTCCATCTTCCACGTTGGTATTGCTGGATTTACTGAAGATTATGCACAAAGACCTAAAACATCAAGTAATGGTTCGTCTGCTACAGACGGTGCAACTACTCATTCTAGGTTGTTTAAATTCAAAAGTGCAGGACGTGGTTATTCTCCGCTAGCTGCTCTTGATATACAAGGTGAAGATTTATCTTATGGTGGAGCGAGCGCTAAAGGAAAAACAGCAGTAAGACATGAAAATCGTTTCGCTGCTCTCGAAGGTATTTACGCAAAAGGACCTTTTAAAATTCAAGGTGAATGGGGTAAAGGTACCTTTGAAGGTACAAATGAAGGTTCCAATGGTGGCTCAGGTGAAGCAGATGTTGAGATTGGTTATATATCAGCCAATTATGTTTTAACTGGAGAGCACTACTCTAAATCCTACAAAGGTGGCAAGATGAAAGGCATCAAAGTGAAAAACCCATTTGACTTTGAAAAAGGTACTGGTACGGGCGCCTGGGAATTGGGTTTTCGTTATGAATATTTAGGGATTGATGATGTAAAACTAACTCAATCTAGTTCATCTCATGGTGCTGAAACTCGTCTAAGAGGTGCGTGGGATTGTGGAGGTTCTATTTCAGACTCATACAAGGGAACAGGTGCTGGATGTGATCTAGACATTAATCAATACACTATTGGTTTGAAGTGGATAGCAAATCCAAACGTTCTGGCTAAAGTGTCTTTAACATACTCAGATTATGGTGAAGATGTTAAAGCTCCTGATTTTGGAACTAAAACTAACACATTTGATTCAGAAACATTGCTTCACACACGTATTCAGTGGATGTTTTAATTCACTTGAATACTTAAAAATCTCCTAAATTTTAGAGACCCGCTTTACGCGGGTCTTTTTTTACCTTTTATTTTTAAAATAGTTTTTTAAAAGAGTAGAACATTCTTCTTCTAAGATTCCACCTTCAAATGAGGTATGGTGATTAATGATCTTATTATTTACCAACTGTTGACTTGGGTCGCAGCTATGAAATTTTGTATCGTAGGCACCAAAATAGACTTGTTTGACTCTGGCATGGAAAATAGCACCAAGGCACATAATGCAAGGCTCTAAAGTGACATAGAGATTGACCTCAGGGAGGCGATAATTTGATAAATGATGTGCCGCATCTCTTAAAGCCATGATTTCAGCATGACAGGTGGGGTCCGAGTTCTTGATCACTGAATTAAAACCACGACCTATAATCTCATTATTTAAGGTAACAATGGCACCGATAGGAATTTCATCTAAACTACGAGCCTTCTCTGCCTCATCCAAAGCTGCTTGCATAAACTGTGTATGATCGGTCATAAATTTTGAATTAATTTTTTTATTTTTTATCATAATAACTGTTTAACTAATTACGAGGAAAAAAGTGAAGCAATTAATCTTTCTTTTAGTCTTTATCTCATCATCCATTTTTGCACAGTCAGGCACATACAAGGTGGACCCTGAACATAGTTTTGCAAATTGGAAGATTCGTCATGTGGTCTCTAAAACATCAGGCACCATTCCGGATATGACCGGAGACATGATGATTAATCTGGACGACATGAGTCAATCAAAGATAAATGTGGAAATGACCCTTTTAAAGATTGATAGCGATCACAAGAAACGTGATAACCATATCCAGGAAAAGAAATTCTTAAACACCTCAGTCTTTCCAGCCATCATATTTAATAGCACCAAGATTGTGATGAAGGATGATACTAACGGAGTGGTATCTGGAACGTTAGCGATGGGTGGGGTTGAAAAAACACTAGATATCCCGTTTAAATTGCTTGGTTTTGGTGATGACCCTTGGGGTGGTTATCGCGTTGGACTGGAAGGAAACATTGATTTAAAAGCTTCTGATTTTGGCTACAGCTGGGGATTGAAAGAAAATAGCTCATTAGGTGATAAAATTGAGGTCAATTTATTGGTAGAAGGAATCAAGCAATAACATGGAAAAGAAAGCACTGACACAAGCTCCCATTCATGACCTCATCGCTGACCGATGGAGCCCTCGTTCATTTGATCCTGAGTTCATTCTAGGCGACGAAGAAGTTCATTCATTAATGGAAGCTGCTCGCTGGGCACCATCCTGCCGTGGTGAACAACCATGGAAATTTGTGTTGTTTAGTAAAAGTGATGCCACCATATTTAGCCAGGCGTTGAATTGTTTATCCATATCCAATCAGGACTGGGCTATGGATGCCGCTTTACTCATCATTACTACCACCAACCGCTATTACCGTCATAACGATCAAGAAAATGGTTATGCCCATTATGACTTAGGCGCAGCCTCGGAAAATATTTGTCTTCAAGCGACCTCGATGGGTCTGGCGGCACATCAGATGGGCGGGTTTAGCAAAGATGATGCGAGAGAACTGGCGCAAGTTCCTGAGAATTATGATATTCTCTCGGTTATTGCAATTGGCAGACCTCTGGATCTAGATCAAACACGAGAAGAATTAAAAGAGCGTGAAGGAGCTGCTCGAAACAGATTGCCGCTGGAAGAAATATATAGCGTAAATAAATTTTAATTGAATAATAGGACAATTCGATGGCAAAAGTATTAGAACTGACAACAAAAAATTTTAAAGACACGATAGAAAAAAATGATTTTGTGATCATTGATTTCTGGGCTCCTTGGTGCGAACCATGTAAAAATTTCACGCCAATTTTTGAGAAGGCTGCGGAAGAAAATAAAGATATCGTTTTTGGTATGGTGGATGTGGAACAGCATCCAGAAATTGGTGAATACTTTGAAGTTGAAAAAATCCCAGGTTTATTGGTCGTTCGTGAAAAAGCTGGTATCCATGCTCAGGTCGGTGAAATTGGCGCACCGGCGTTTGATGAAATCATTAAGTGGGCAAGAGAGTACGACATGACTGCAGTGCGCGATTATATTGACAAACAAGAACGCGGCGAATTTAATTAAGTCCTAGATTTAAAGTAGTTCATCGGATTAACTGATAACCCACTTTTCCGAATCTCAAAATGTAAGTGTATTTTTCCATCATCGGTCTGACCCATGGTGGAAATGATCTCTCCAGCACTAATTTTTTGACCCTCCGTAACCAGAAGCTCCCGGTTATGTCCATACACACTCAAGATATCATCATCATGCTTAATGATGATGAGTTTGCCGTAACCCTTTAAGTCTTCACCTGCATAAATGACCCGACCTTTGGCAATCGCTTTGACCTCTTGACCGAGTGAACCTTCAATTAATATTCCCTTCATACCATCATCAGGGTTGAATTGTTGAGCGATATCTCCTTCGGTGGGCCACATAAATCGATTAGCGAGTGACTCGGTATTTTTAGCAACGATCTCTTTGGTCTTTTTAACTGATTGAGTGTTATATATTTCTAGCGTGGCTACAGGTTCGTTAATCTCTATGGGCTCACCAATATCTTCTTGAGTTAATGCTTTTTCTTCTCGAACCTCTTGTTCATCATTGTCATCCAGCCGAGCAATTTCAACGTTATCTGATTTTGAGTCATCACTTTCTGAATTGGATTTGCTTTCATTTCTAAGTAAATCAAATCGAATCTCCTCGCCAGCGCTGATCTTGTATGGTTTTTTAATATTGTTAACCTCAGCAACATCCTTATAATCAAATCCACACTTAAGGCTCAGACTAAATATAGTGTCTCCCTTTTTTACAATGTAAACATCAGGGCATTTCTGAATCACATTTTTACTATTATCCACCGGCACTGGCAACTTTGAGGCGCATCCCTGAAAGAGGCTGATTGTTAGAAGGAGCAAAAATAATTGTATTAATTTCATATTAAATTTTCTTTTAATAAATCCAATTTATTGAAGTTTGTTAGATCAGATATTATAGGAGAAATTGATACTTTTTCATTTTTAATTGCAAAAAAGTCTGTCCCAGGACCGCCATCATTTGGTTCACCTGCCGCTCCGACCCAATACATTAGCTTGTTATTTTGATTGGGATGATGGATGATCGGTTCAGCCTTATGCCGCTTACCAAGACGAGTGATTTCTAATCCTTTCAGTTGATCGTAAGGTAAATCTGGAACGTTAATGTTTAGTAGCATTGATTGTTGTAAATCTTTTATTTTTGGAACCAGGTCCAATACCACCTGTCCAGCAGTGGCATAGTATTTTGGATCGTATTGGGACATGGAGATCGCTAGCGATGGAATGTCTAATAGATAACCTTCCATGGCTGCCGCCACCGTGCCAGAATAGATCGTATCATCTCCCATATTAGGTCCATCATTAATTCCGGATATGACCATGTCAGGTTTAAATTTTAAAAAACCAGACAATGCAATATGTACACAATCGGTTGGTGTGCCATTGATATAGTAGATATTTTTTTTATGCTCCGTGATAGTGAGAGGGTTCTTAAGAGTTAATGAGCTACTAGAAGCACTTTTATTTTCTTCCGGAGCAACAATCACCACTTCTCCGATAGAGGAGAGGATGTGGGCTAATTCATTTATTCCGGGAGCGAGATACCCATCATCGTTGGATAGTAAGAATTTCATTTTTTAAAAATCAATATACTGGTAAAGAAAAAAACTACAGTCAGAATAACCTCAGTAATTGCAAATAACTGGCTTGGGATAGTCTCCGACCATGCCCTGACAACACCCTCAATAAAAAATAAAATGATTATAAAGTTTATCCATTCGAGGGTATATAAATTTTTCTTGATCAGTTGTCTCAGTGGTAAAAGTAAAATCACTGCCTTAATGACCATCCACGATGATTGGCCTGAAGGGGTATAAAAAAGCTCCCACAGCAATGTGTTCAATATCAAGGCAACGTAAGATAAAAGGTTGACCCAAACGATCATGATCGAAGTTTGATGGTTAATTCAGCGAGTCTTTTGCCCTGGGCATAAGCTATTTTTTCTTCCACAGGCGTGACTGCCTGATCACCCACATGACTAGCGCCATAAGGTGTGCCGCCATCTTTTGTGGTATTTAATTCTTTGACTGAATATGGAACGCCCATAATCAACATACCAAGATGCTGCATGGGTATTTGCATACTTAGTAAGGTAGCTTCATTGCCTCCATGCAGAGAATGCGACGAGGTGAATACGGTTCCAACTTTTGTTTCAAGGCTACCCTTAAACCAAAGCGGGGTCAGCTCATCAATGAAACTTTTCATTGCTCCTGACATGTTGCCAAAGTGAGTCGGGCTGCCGAGCGCTAGCCCATCACATTCTTCTATTTCAGAGAGTTTGATTTCCGGTGCAAACAAATTATTTTTAGGTTTATTGTTGGGGACAGTTCTTAACTTTGCTTCTGCACCGGTGACGGAATTTACTCCACGAGCAATTTGTTGAGCCAGTTTATGAACCGAACCATCCTGCGAACAATAAAGAACTAATATATCAACCATCTTTTTATGATTTTTTTGCCAGTTTGTTGGCTAATCCAATGTAGTTTTCAGGTCTTAAGTTTATAAGATCTTTTTTTGCCTTTTGCGGAATATCTAAGTTTTGAATAAATGAATGCAACACTTCCTCATTGATATGTTGGTTGCCACGAGTTAATGCTTTTAATTTCTCGTAAGGCTCAGGAACGCCATAACGACGCATCACCGTTTGTATTGGTTCTGCTAGCACTTCCCAGGCATGATTCAGGTCGTCATCAATAACTTGTTTGTTAATTTCTAATTTATTCAGACCTTTCAGACAAGAATTGATGGCTAAGCCATGGTAGCCAAAACCCACTCCGATATTTCTAAGAACTGTTGAGTCACTCAAATCTCTTTGCCATCTAGAGATTGGTAATTTTTCACTCAAGTGATTCAGGATCGAGTTACTCAAGCCTAAGTTTCCTTCGGAATTTTCAAAATCTATCGGGTTGACCTTATGCGGCATGGTAGATGAGCCTACCTCATTCTTCTTTAACTTTTGTTTAAAGTAACCCAAAGAAATATAGCCCCATAAGTCACGATTGAAATCGATCAGAATGGTATTAATACGAGCTATGACATTAAAAATTTCTGATAAAAAGTCGTGTGGCTCAATTTGGGTTGTCATCGGATTGTATGTCAGCCCCAGAGATTTGATGAAGTCTTTGGAATGTTGTTCCCAATTGACTTCGGGGTAAGCAACAACATGCGCATTGAAGTTACCCACGGCCCCATTAATTTTTCCTAAATATTCTTGTTTTGCTAGCTGATTTATTTGTCTTTTCAATCTTGCTGCAACGTTTGCAAATTCTTTTCCCATGGTGGTTGGGCTAGCTGACTGACCGTGGGTTCTAGCAAGTATTGCGATGGTTGCATACTGTTTTGCATAGGATTGAATCTTTACATATATTTCATTGAGTCCAAGCAGGGTATTTTCACTGACAGCCCGTTTTGTCATTAACGCATATGAGAGGTTATTAATATCTTCTGAGGTGCAGGCAAAATGAATAAATTCTAAATACGGGGCAACATCCCTCTGCTTTTTTAAAGTTTTTTTCAGCCAGTATTCCACCGCCTTCACATCATGGTTGGTGACAGATTCAATCTGTTTAATTTCAGTAGCGTCTTTTTCAGAAAATTTATCAATAACGGACAGCAGCTTTTTTTGAGCACTCGCATTGAATTTTTTTACCTCTTTGATTTTTGGATTATTACCAAGACTGATCAGCCAATGTATCTCTACTTCAACTCGAGTTTTAATTAAACCAAATTCACTTAAGTGATTGCGTAAAGAATCAATTTGCTTAGCGTATCGTCCATCAAGAGGTGAGATATTCAGAAGAGGTGTGGCCATAATAATTTAGTTATGTGTGAGTTGTTAAAGTCATATTTTACCTTACTTGCTTGGCGATGAGGCATTGTTGATAAAGAAAGTTTTTGGGAAATTAAAATATTTGCTCTAAAATAATGTTTTAACATGCGAACACAATAAACTTATTTATGATTTTAGATACCTATAAAACCCATATCAACGAAAGAAAGAAAGAACAACTCCCCCCATTACCTCTCAACCCTCAGCAAACAGCAGATTTAATAGAATACTTAAAAGACGAGACCCATCAAGACCTTGATGAAGCTCTCAATCTTCTTTTAAATAAAGTTCCAGCAGGCGTTGATCAAGCCGCTTATATCAAAGCTGGTTTTTTAAATGACATTGCAAATAAGAAAATCGCCTCAAGTGTCATATCGCCAGAAAAAGCAATTCAAGCATTAGGGGCGATGTTGGGTGGATATAATGTACAGGCTTTAGTCCCACTATTGGATAGTGAATTTGCTGATGAGGCAGTGAAAGCATTATCAAAAATAACTTTAGTCTTTGAAGCATTTCATGATGTGGTAGAAAAACATAATTCGGGAAATAAATCTGCTACAAAATTGCTTGAATCATGGGCCCAGGCAGATTGGTTTACTAGTAAAAATGAATTACCAAATGAAATAAAACTCACTGTATTCAAAGTGGATGGTGAAACCAATACAGATGATTTATCACCAGCACAAAATGCCTGGTCACGAGCAGACATTCCGTTGCATGCTCAATCTATGCTTTTTAATAAAATGCCTGAGGGCTTGCAATTAATTGAAGATCTAAAAAAATTAGGTAATCCTTTGGTGTATGTGGGAGATGTGGTTGGTACTGGCTCATCAAGAAAATCTGCAATTAATTCATTGCAGTGGCATATGGGAAATGAAATTCCATTTATCCCCAACAAACACACGGGTGGATATGTGTTTGGAAGTAAGATTGCTCCAATTTTCTTCAATACTGCGGAAGACTCAGGAGCATTGCCAATTGAATGTGATGTCTCAAACCTAAATAATGGCGATGAAATCATTTTAAAAATTAACGACAAAATTATTTGTGATCTATCAGGAAACACGCTCGCCTCATTCGAACATAATCCGCTCACAATTCTAGACGAGGTTCGTGCTGGTGGAAGAATACCGCTCATTATTGGTCGTGGCTTGTCTGATAAATCAGCCGATATTTTAGGTGTTGATAAGCCAACAATTTTTGTCAGCAACATCAGCGAAAATAAGGACACACAACAAGGGTACACTCTGGCACAAAAGATGGTGGGCAGAGCATGTGGTGTGGAGGGAGTCCTGCCAGGCACCTACTGTGAACCAAAAATTACTTCGGTCGGATCTCAGGATACCACTGGAGCGATGACTCGAGATGAATTAAAAGAGCTGGCTTGTTTAGGTTTTAGTGCTGACCTTGTCATGCAAAGTTTTTGTCATACTGCTGCTTATCCAAAACCAGTAGATATTGATCTACAACATACATTGCCAGACTTTATCAGTAGTCGGGGAGGTGTGTCTTTAAAAGCAGGTGATGGGGTTATTCATTCTTGGTTAAACCGTATGATTCTTCCTGATACAGTTGGTACCGGTGGGGATTCACATACACGATTTCCAATCGGTATATCATTTCCAGCAGGTTCTGGTTTAGTGGCTTTTGCAGCTGCACTTGGTGTTATGCCGTTGGATATGCCTGAGTCTGTTTTGGTGAGATTCAAAGGCACAATGCAGCCAGGGATCACTCTGAGAGATTTAGTCAATTCCATTCCATACCAGGCAATAAAAAATGGCGAACTGACAGTGGCTAAACAGGGTAAGAAAAATATTTTTAATGGCAGAATTTTGGAGATCGAAGGGTTGCCTGATTTAAAAGTAGAGCAGGCTTTTGAGTTTGCTGATGCGTCGGCTGAACGTTCTGCTAATGGATGTACTGTCAGATTAAATAAAGAACCTATTATTGAGTATCTTGAGTCAAATATTGTATTGATGCAAAACCTAATTGCACAAGGCTACGAAGATAAACGAACCCTTGAGCGAAGAATTCAGAGCATGCAAGGTTGGTTGAAAAACCCAGAACTTCTTGAGCCTGATGAAGATGCACAATATGCCTCTATTATTGAGATTGATTTGAATGAAATTACAGAGCCTTTAATTGCCTGTCCAAATGATCCAGACAACATTAAAACTTTATCTGAAATTCAAAACAATAAGATAGATGAAGTTTTCATTGGAAGTTGTATGACCAATATTGGGCATTATCGTGCCGCAGGAAAAGTATTGGAAAACCAAGGAGCAATATCGACAAGATTATGGGTTGCCCCACCTACACGGATGGATGAGGTTCAATTGAGAAAAGAAGGATACTACTCTGTATTCGGTCAAGCTGGAGCACGAACTGAGTTACCAGGATGTAGTCTATGTATGGGTAATCAAGCTCGTGTTGAAAATGATGCTCATGTCTTTTCGACGAGTACACGAAACTTTGATAATCGAATGGGTAAGGGTGCACAGGTGTATTTAGGCTCAGCAGAACTGGCAGCTGTGTGTGCATTATTGGGAAAAATACCAACGATTGAAGAGTATCACCAGATTGTGAAAGAAAAGATCTCACCTATTGAGGATAACATTTATCAATACCTAAATTTCCATTTAATGGATGACTATGCGAGCGATAAAAAAGTTATTGGGATTGCCGCAGCAAGTTAATTGATATTATGCAATTTGATCCTAATTGCAAAAAATGTCCAAGGCTAGTAAATTTTTTAGATAAGGTCAGTCAGTCCAATCCGGACTACCATTGTCGTCCAGTAGCGCCTTTTGGGGACATGAATCCTCAATTTTTAATTGTTGGACTTGCTCCAGGAATGCGCGGTGCAAACAAAACTGGCCGGCCCTTTACGGGCGATTATGCAGGTATTCTATTGTATGAGACCCTTAGTAAATTCGGATTTTCTTCTTCGCCAGAATCCATCTCTGTAAAAGACGGGTTACAACTTTTCGGTGTTCGCATTACCAACGCTGTGAAATGTTTACCTCCAGAAAACAAGCCCACGACAAGTGAAATCAAACAATGCAACAATTACCTTGCTACTGAAATCAAAGAAATTAAAAATAAATTAATAATTTTGGCACTTGGGAAAATTGCCCATGAGGCGGTGTTAACCTCTCAACAGTTAACAAAAAATCATTTTAAATTCAGCCATGGTGCGAGACACATAATATCGGATCAACAAATATTGTATGATAGTTATCACTGCAGTCGTTACAACACGCAGACAAAAAGATTAACTCAATCAATGTTTGAAGAAGTTTTTTTAAAAATTAAAACAGAAATGGAGAACTAAAATGCCTTACATTAACGTGAAATTAGCTGGATCAATTAATAAAGAACAAAAAGCAGAAATTGCTAAAGAAATAACAGACACAATGTCTAGAATAGCGAATAAGCCGGCATCATATACTTATGTAGTATTTGATGAAGTTGCTACAGAAGATTGGGCTATTGGAGGTAATTTGCTCGGCTAACAATGTGGAAGATATAAAAAATTTTATTAAGACATTACCAACACATCCCGGCATCTATCGCATGGTGGATGCAAAAGATAAGGTCATATATGTTGGTAAGGCAAAAAATCTAAAAAAAAGAGTTGCCAGTTATTTTAATAAAAACATTCCTAGTCCTCGAACTAGGTTGATGATCTCACATATCCAATCGATACAATACACGGTGACGAACACCGAGGCCGAAGCCTTAATTCTGGAAAATAATTTAATCAAGGAATTAATGCCTCGTTACAATGTTATTTTTAGGGATGATAAATCATATCCCTATTTGATGATGACATCCCATGCCTTTCCAATGCTCAAGTTTCACCGGGGAGTACAAAAAAAAGGAAATAAATATTTTGGGCCGTTTCCAAACTCAAATGCGGTTCGGGAGAGTATTCAATTATTACAAAAAGTTTTTCTTCTGAGAAATTGCGATGATTCAACTTTTAACAATCGGGTTCGTCCATGTTTACAACATCAAATTAAACGATGCACGGCACCATGCGTAAAATTGATCGATCAGAAATCCTATGCTGAAGATTGTCGTCAAGCCGAACTGTTTCTTCAAGGAAAAGATAATGAAGTGGTTGAACAAATGACCGAACATATGAACATTGCAGCGGAAAATGAGGAATATGAAAGAGCAGCCGTTTTCCGTGACCGCATTCAAAGCCTGAGACAGGTCAGGTTAAAACAGTTCGTTAGTGATTTTAGTGAAAATGATGCTGACATTATTGCCTTGGCTGAGGAGTCAGGGATGGTGTGTATCAATTTAGTGATGATCCGTGGTGGAAGACATTTGGGTGACAAGACCTTCTTCCCAAAAAATGCGAGTGACTCTGAAAGTAATTTTACTGAGATTTTTTTATGTCAGCACTATGATGAACAGATACCACCCCCAGTAATTGTCACAGAAGGAATTTTTGACAAAGATTTAGTGAACTCATTCTTTAAACTTAAATTTCCTGATAAAAAATTTAAGATTATTTCGAAAGCAACGGGTGACAAAAGAATGTGGTTAAAGATGGCAAAAAGAAACGCGATGATCAATGTTAGACAAAAAAATCTGCTTGAGTCAGGCAAGGCTGACAAGATTGAGTCGTTAAGAAAGCTCCTCAACATGCCAGATTTAAATCGTATTGAATGTTTTGATATTAGCCATACCATGGGTAACCAAACGATTGCTTCATGCGTGGTTTATGATGATTTAGGGATGCAAAATAAGGAGTATAGAAGATTTAATATCAATGATATTACTCCAGGTGATGATTATGCTGCGATGTATCAAGTGCTAGAGAGGCGAGTCAAAAGAATCATAAATGAGGAGCAGACAAAACCTGACATGATGTTGATCGATGGCGGTAAAGGTCAATTAAAAATGGCTCTTGAAGTTTTCGATAAATATAATGTTGTAGGGATTCGTCTTGTTTCAATAGCAAAAGGTGAAGGAAGAAAGTCAGGGCTGGAGTCATTAATCCTTGATGATGGGGAGGTTCTCAGCGATATTCCTAAAAATAACATCGGCTTTCACTTGATGCAACACATTAGGGATGAAGCACATCGTTTTGCAATTACTGGACATAGACAAAAAAGAGCTAAAACAAATCTTTCATCGTCTCTTGAGGAAATTGAGGGCATAGGACCAAAAAAAAGAAAAGCCTTGCTTGTGTATTTTGGTGGTCTTGATGGTATTAGAAATGCCTCTGTTGAGGAATTGTCTCAAGTCACAGGCATCGATCAAAAGCTTGCTGAGATTGTTTATAACTTTTATCATTAGAGTATGAATCTCCCAAATTACATTTCATTATTTCGTATTATTCTGATCCCTTTTTTAATTCTGATCTTTTATCTTCCTCATTCTGTTATAGGTAATTTTGATAAAAATTTAATTGCTACCGGCCTATTTATCGTTGCTGGAATAAGCGACTGGCTAGATGGATTCTTAGCAAGAAAGTTAAAGCTAGAATCGAAGTTCGGTGCTTTTATTGATCCAGTTGCAGATAAATTAATAGTGATCGCATCATTAGTGTTATTGGTTGAGTTGGATAGGATCAGTGCATTAATTGCTATCATCATCATAGGTAGGGAGGTTGCTGTCAGTGCTTTAAGAGAATGGATGGCCGGTATTGGAAGTGCTGGGAGTGTTGCGGTTGCCTTTGTCGGTAAATTAAAAACGACTATTCAGTTTATTGCGATAACTCTGTTGTTGTATTTTGAGGATATTTATCTTATTCCAACTCGACTACTTGGTGAAATAGCAATTAATCTTGCAGCAATTCTCACCATTATTTCTATGTTGTATTATCTGAAAAAAGCATTTGTCAGGAATTAAACTAAATCATTTCTTCGCTGAGATTGACATCACTTAAAAAAAAGCTAAAATACTGCTTCTGTTTGCGTGAATAGCTCAGCTGGTAGAGCGCAACCTTGCCAAGGTTGAGGTCGCGAGTTCGAACCTCGTTTCACGCTCCAAATTTTTTTATAAAGGGGAGACAAAGCTCCCCTTTTATATTTTTGGCGCGTTAGCAAAGTGGTTATGCAGAGGCCTGCAAAGCCTTAGACGCCGGTTCGATTCCGGCACGCGCCTCCATTCTTTTTTATACAGGATGATGATAGAATACGTTTCGTTGCCCGGGTGGTGAAATTGGTAGACACAAGAGACTTAAAATCTCTCGATCTTACGATCGTGCCGGTTCGATTCCGGCCCCGGGCACCACTTTTAATCTTTGGATGTCATGAGCGAAAAAGAATTAAAAAAAATTAATCAAAATTTACAGGCAATTTTAAAAACTCTAAAAACAGTTTTTACCCTCATTGCTTTTTTTGCATTCTTATATTTTTCATTATTAATTTACTTGTTTGTTATTGGATAATTGAAAAGCTTTGTTTTAATAAATCAACCCTCTCAAGAAACAATCGATTCTCTTTATCATTGGCGCAATAGATTTAAAATAAAAAAAAATGCTACTGACCTACCCACTATCTTCAGTGATTTACTCATAGATGATGAGGCAGGGGTGTTACCATCAGGAATTATTAAAGATCTTGAAGTTGAAAATCATTGGGTTTATATGGCCCTACCTGCAAACTTTGAGCTTCAGAGAGATTCATTTATTTTTACTGGTTTAAAAAATGCTTCAAAAAACTTACTGTCAACATATTCTCGATTTATAAAAAGTGAACTGGACCAAAATCTTTTTGATTTTCAAAACATTGGAAAATTTATGTTTTTGTTATCTAAAAGTAATTTAGATTTTTGTTATAACTCAATTAATGATTTAAAAAGGAATCCCTATTGCATTAATGAGCATAACTCAATATCGCATAAAGTTTTTTTTAATGATATCTCAATGCTCACTCATGCATTTTTTCTTAAAAATGAAATTAATCAACCATTTAATAACTTAATTTTTTTAAAAGTTGGTCTTTATTCTGATCAAAAAAATAAGATGACTGTATTTTCAGATGATGAAGATTTCCCAGGAATAGATTGCAGTCACATAAGTGATAAAGAATTTGAAGATTCAGAAAAGTTTATTATTTTTGGAGCACATTCCAATGAGCAGGTTGAAACTTATTTTAAAGAAAATGTTAACGACATTAAAAAAGTAATTTTAGTTGTTGACGACACATCTTATACATTAGATAAAACAAATAGATTTTTTAATTTTTTTAACGGGTCAAGAAAAGTCTGGAATGAAATTAATTAATAAAAAAATTGATGAAAGTATCAAGCAAAAACTCATCAATACTGGACGTCATCCTATAGTTTCACAAATCTTGGCCGCTAGAAATATTTCTTCTTCTAAAGATGTTGATTACCCAATTGAACAGCTTCTTTCTCCAAATAAACTTCTAAACTGCGATGAGGCAGCAGATTTTCTTTCTGATGCCATTCAAAAACAAAAAAAAATTACCATTGTCGGTGATTATGATGCAGATGGAGCCTCAGGGTCATCAGTAGCTATACTCGGATTTAGGCTGCTAGGTATTGAAGTTGATTTTTTAATACCTTCTCGTTTTAAGAATGGGTATGGATTATCTAGCGAGATTGTAGATATGGCGAACACAAAAGAGACAGATATCATAATTACTGTCGATAATGGAATTGCCAGCTTTGAGGGTATAAGCCATGCCAATGACCTTGGGATTGATGTAATCGTGACAGACCATCATTTACAAGCAGAAAATTTACCCGATGCAAAATTTATCATTAACCCTAATCAAAAAAAATGTAGTTTTCCAAGTAAAAATTTATGTGGGGCAGGAGTGGTTTTTTATTTATTGATCGCTATAAGAAAAAAGCTACGTGATCAGAACTATTTTGATAATTTGAATGTTGACGAGCCAAACCTCTTGCAAATTCTTGATTTGGTTGCTTTGGCAACCATTGCCGATATGGTGAAAATGGATTTTAACAATCGTTTGCTTGTCCATCATGGGTTAAGAGTGATTCGATCTCAACAATGTAATTTAGGTTTAAAAAAACTGTTTATGCTAACTAATAAATCTCATTTAACTGCATTAACGAGTGACCTCAGTTTTGTGATTGCACCAAAAATTAATGCAGCAGGAAGAATGGATGACATGAGTCTTGGCGTCGCTTGCCTTACAGCTACAAATGAAAATGAAGCGCATGAGTATGCCAGGCAGTTAATTGAGTTTAATTTTCAACGAAAAAAAACCGAAACTGACATGCAGGAAGAGGCTCAAGCAATCATGCGGGGATTTAATAATAACAACAAAACAATTTGTTTGTTTAATGATAAATGGCATCAAGGTGTAATAGGTATTCTCGCATCACGACTGAAGGAAAATTTCTATCGTCCAGTTATTATTTTTGCTCAAGATGAATCAGGATATCTCAAAGGGTCTGCACGCTCAATTGAGGGATTTCATGTTAGGGATGCGATTGATCTTGTGGCAAAAAAAAATCCCGAAGTAATTGTTACTTTTGGAGGTCACGCAATGGCCGCCGGCTTGACCATTAAAAAAGATCGTTTTGACAGTTTTGTACAATCTTTTGAGGAAGTTGCTGAATCCATTTTAAAACCTGAGGACTTAAGTGAAATTATTGAGGTGGATGATAGTATTTTGCAAGATAATATTAACGTTCATATTATTGATGAAATTAATCAGTTGGAGTGGGGAAATGGTTTTCAAAGACCATTATTTACCGACACATTTGATTGTGTTGATCAAAAGGTAATCAAAGGCCTTCACACTAAGTTAAACTTAACTAAACATAATCAAACATTTGAGAGTATCTTTTTTAACTATCAAGAATCGATCCCAGATAGAGTAAAATGCTTGTATACGCTTGAAACTAACAAGTTTAATAATACAAATAAAGTAACTTTAAACATAAAAAAAATTATCCATGAGTAAAAAAATTATCATTGCAAATTTAAAAATGTATGGTTCCTCCTTATTTTATGAAGATTTGTTTACACAAGTGAAATCTGCTCACCAACAATTAGCAACAAATGATGTTGAGATTGTAATGTGTATTCCATATCCATACCTTTTTTTAGCAGAAAAAATTTTTGCAAATAGTGGAATTTCGTGGGGTTCGCAAAATGTTGCTAAAGATATTGAAGGTCCATTTACTGGCGAGGTGAGTGTAACAATGCTGACAGATTTTTCCTCACAGTATGCCATTATTGGTCACTCAGAAAGAAATACAGCTTATTGTGAATCAGATTTAAATATTGCAGAGAAATTTAAGAGGTTAAAAGACCACCATGTCAGACCAATTCTATGTGTTGGGGAAACTCTGATTGAGAGGGAAGCTGGTATGGAAAAAAAAGTGGTACAAACGCAGCTGGAGACAATCTTAAGCAATGGGCCAGAAATATTTACGGATTCTGTTATAGCTTATGAGCCAATATGGGCAATTGGAAGCGATATGGCGGCATCACCTGAGCAGGCTCAAAATATGTGTTCTTTTATTAAAGATTTTATTCACACTGAGGTGCTCACTAATCGTAATGATGATCAGAAAAAAATACCTTTAAAAGTAGTATATGGAGGCAGCGTAAATGAGAAAAATACGTTACAATTACTGTCTTTAGATGAGGTAGATGGAGCACTAATAGGCAGGTGCTCATTAAGTGCTGATAAATTTATTCAGATATGTAACTTGACTCATCAAATTTAAACTTTTTTAAATAAATTTTATGGAAACAATATTAATTATCTTGCACTTATTAGCAAGTATCGGTGTTATTGGTTTGGTTTTACTGCAAAATGGTAGAGGTGCAGATGCTGGATCAGCCTTTGGCGGTGGTAATTCAAGTGGTTCTTTTGGGATCCAAGGCTCATCAAATTTTATGACTAAAGCGACAGCTTTTTGTGTAACTCTGTTTTTTATCACCAGCATTAGTCTTGCTCTTGTCGCAAGCAATAAGCACGGCGATAGAAGTGTTGTAGATGCATCTTCTATAGATACATTTGATACTTTGGACGATGGAAACTCTTTTGATGATGTTCAGTCAGAAGACTTGAGCGAGGAGCTCTCAGACATCCCTGATTAGTTTTTGCCGTCGTGGTGGAATTGGTAGACACGCTATCTTGAGGGGGTAGTGACGAAAGTCGTGAGAGTTCGAGTCTCTCCGACGGCACCATTAAATTAAACGATAGGTTTTGATGTTAGATTCATATTTTCCGGTTTTACTATTTATTCTTGTTGGCTTGGGTGTTGGCATAGGCCCCCTTGTCCTTGGAAAAATCCTAGCACCCCATAAACCTAACGATCAAAAAAATTCACCCTACGAATGTGGTTTCGAAGCATTTGAGGATGCAAGAATGAAGTTTGATGTTCGATACTACCTCGTGGCTATTTTGTTCATTCTTTTTGACTTAGAAATTACTTTTCTCTTTCCTTGGGCAGTTGTGCTTGATTCGCTGGGTCTGCAAGGATTTATAGTTATGATGATTTTTTTGGGGATTCTAGTTGTCGGATTTATATATGAATGGAAAAAGGGTGCATTGGATTGGGAATAAGTAATGAGTCTTGATGGTCTATTAGAAAAAGGGTTTATTACCACAAACCTTGATACCTTAATTAACTATACACGCACAAATTCAATGTGGCCTATGACCTTTGGGTTAGCATGTTGTGCTGTAGAAATGATGCATGCAGGTGCATCACGTTATGACTTGGATCGTTTTGGTATGGTTTTCAGACCTAGTCCGCGTCAGTCAGATTTGATGATCGTTGCAGGAACATTGGTAAATAAGATGGCACCTGCGTTAAGAAAAGTTTATGATCAGATGCCCGATCCTAAATGGGTAATATCGATGGGCTCTTGTGCTAATGGCGGAGGCTATTACCATTACTCTTACTCCGTGGTGCGTGGTTGCGACCGTATTGTTCCAGTTGATGTTTATGTTCCTGGATGTCCACCCACTGCAGAGGCGCTAATGTTTGGTTTGCTTCAACTGCAAAAGAAAATTAAAAGGACCAACACAATCGCGCGATGAGTGATCTTAATAAACTAATATCCAATCTAAAATCAACTTTTCCTCAAGCTGTCGTAAATAAACAATTTGATGAGGCAACCTTATCGATTTATGGAAATGAAATCATTAAGACATTAAAGAAATTAAAAACAGGCTCACAATTTAAGTTTTTGCAGTTAATTGATATTGCTGCAGTAGACTATTCCCAGTATCCACAAAAACTTTTTGATAATAATCGTTACGCTGTGGTTTACCATTTATTATCTATAAAAAACAACCAACGTTTGCGAGTCAGGGCATTTGTTGAGGATAATAATTTTCCTGTTATAGAGACGGCCACAACCGTCTATGCTAATGCGGATTGGTATGAACGTGAAGCCTTTGATTTGTTTGGAGTTATGTTTTTAAATCACCCTGACCTTCGCAGAATATTGACTGATTATGGGTTTATTGGACACCCATTTAGAAAAGATTTTCCAATGATCGGTAATGTTGAGATGCGTTACGATCCTGAACAAAAAAGAGTGATTTACCAACCAGTCACAATAGAGTCGCGTAACAATGTCCCTCGCGTAATTGATGAGGAGGGGTTCCGTAATGGCTGAAATTAAAAATTACACAATGAACTTTGGCCCTCAACACCCAGCAGCGCATGGAGTGCTCAGACTTGTTTTGGAATTGGATGGGGAGGTTATTCAAAGAGCTGATCCTCATATTGGTTTATTACATCGAGCGACAGAGAAGCTTGCAGAAAATCGTACATACATTCAATCAGTTCCTTATATGGATCGATTAGATTATGTGTCCATGATGATGAATGAGCATGCGTTCGTTATGGCAATTGAAAAAATGTTAAATCTAAAGGTTCCTGTTCGCGCTCAATACATCAGAGTGTTGTTCGATGAGATTACAAGGTTGTTGAATCATTTATTGTGGCTTGGCTGTCATGCACTCGATGTTGGAGCAATGTCGGTTTTCTTATATACCTTCAGAGAGCGTGAAGACTTATTTGATTGTTATGAAGCTGTCTCTGGAGCAAGAATGCATGCTGCTTATTATCGTCCGGGCGGTGTCTACAGAGATTTACCAGATCATATGCCGCAGTATCAAAATACCCGTTTTTCAAGACCCTCTGAGACACATAAGTTAAATGAAAATCGGCAAGGGTCTCTGCTTGATTTTATTGAGGATTTTGCCACGCGCTTTCCTGGATATATTGATGAGTATGAAACACTTCTAACGGACAACCGTATTTGGAAACAAAGAACTGTTGGTATCGGCGTGGTATCTCCTGAGCGTGCAATTGAGCTTGGTTTTACAGGTCCTATGTTAAGAGGTTCTGGAATTGAGTGGGATTTAAGAAAAAAACAACCATATGAAGTTTACGATAAATTAGATTTTGACATCCCTGTTGGAGTTGAGGGCGATTGCTATGATCGCTACCTGGTTCGAATTGAAGAAATGAGGCAGTCTGTTCATCTTATAAAACAGTGCACAAAATGGCTGAGAGAAAACTCAGGCCCAGTCATTTCAGATAATCAAAAATTTGCTCCACCCAAACGTACAGACATGAAAGAAGATATGGAGTCTATGATTCATCATTTTAAATTGTTTACTGAGGGGTTTCATCTTCCTAAAGGAGAGGCTTATGCCGCGGTGGAGCATCCTAAGGGAGAGTTTGGAATTTATATGGTTTCTGATGGAGCAAATAAACCATACCGTTTAAAAATTAGAGCACCAGGATTTGCTCATCTTGCTTCTTTAGATGAGATGACTAAAGGGCACATGATTTCTGACCTGGTAGCAATTATTGGGACTCAAGATATTGTATTTGGGGAAATTGATCGTTAGGCATGAATTTAAAATTAAAAAAGTTAATTGATAAAGAATTAAAAAAATATCCATCCGATAAAAAACAGTCGGCTGTTATTGCTGCTCTTGCAATTATGCAAAATGATAGGGGATGGCTTTCTAAAGAGGATATAAGCGAGGTGGCATTATATTTAGATATGCCTGAAATTGCCGTTCTTGAGGTCGCTACTTTTTATAACATGTTTGATTTAAAATCAGTTGGCAGATACAAGTTATCGATATGTACTAACATTTCTTGTATGTTAAGAGATGCTGATCATATTGTTAACCATTTAAAAGAAAAATTACAAATTGATTTCAATGAAGTTACAAGGGACGGTAAATTCTGTTTAAAAGAGAGTGAGTGTATGGGTGCATGCGGAGGAGCTCCATTATTAACTGTTAATAATCAAAAGATGCATGAGAATTTAAACATTGATAAAGTTGATCAGCTATTAAAAGAACTTAAATAATGAACGATGTAATAGATAAAAATATTAAGTTAGAAAATAATAACAAGCAGTTATTTAATATCTGCTTGAGAACCTCATCTCTTAAAAACCCAGGCTCGATAAAAACATATCAATCCATTGGCGGCTACGAACAGATTAAGAGGATTTTAAAAAATAAAATTGACCCTCAACAACTAATTGATGAAATAAAAATTTCAGGCTTAAGGGGCAGGGGTGGAGCTGGTTTTCCGACCGGTGTGAAATGGTCATTCATGCCCAGAGATTATGATGGTACGAAATATATTGTATGTAATAGTGACGAGGGAGAGCCTGGGACATTCAAGGATAGGGATATCATTCGCTACAATCCTCATCAGCTAATTGAGGGAATGATAATCGGCGCATACATTATGAATGCTCAGGTCGGTTTTAATTATATTCACGGCGAGATTTGGGAAGACTACGTATTTTTTGAAAAAGCAATTGAAGATGCGCGAAAAGCCGGTTTTTTGGGAAACAATATACTAGGCTCAGGGTTTGATTTTGAGCTACATGCCGTTCACGGTTATGGCGCTTATATCTGTGGCGAGGAGACTGCTTTAATTGAATCTATTGAAGGTAAGAAGGGCCAGCCAAGATACAAACCTCCTTTTCCAGCAACCTATGGAATCTATGGTAAGCCAACAAATGTTAATAATACAGAAACATACGCTTCAATCCCATGGATTATTGAGCATGGCGGGCAAGAATTTATGAGTCATGGTGTTCCAAATTCTGGTGGAACCAAAATTTTCTCCGTTTCTGGCCATGTTGAGAAACCTGGTAATTATGAGATTCAGTTGGGAATGCCATTTAGACAATTGCTTGCTGAAGCTGGCGGTGTATGGAAAAACAGACAGCTTAAAGCGGTTATCCCAGGCGGTCCATCAACACCGGTAGTGCCAGCCAACATCATTATTGATGCGACTCTTGATTATGATGGACTTGCTCAAATCGGTTCGAGTGTTGGGGCTGGTTCGATGATTGTAATGGATGACAGTACTTGTATGGTTCAGGCTCTAAGAAGATTATCCTACTTCTTTTATGAGGAGTCATGTGGGCAATGTACTCCATGTAGAGAGGGAACAGGATGGGTATATCGAATTATCGATCGCATATTTAAAGGACAAGCCACATTAGCTGACCTTGATCTTTTAACGGACGTGAGTAAAAAAATTTCTGGTAGAACTATTTGCGCTTTAGGTGATGCAGCTGCAACGCCTGTGCTTAGTTTTATAAAACACTTTAGAAGCGAATTTGAAAATTTTATTAAACATGGAAAATCTGTAAATTAATTAAGATGGTAAAAATTAAAATCAATGGCAAAACATTTAAGGCTCCTGAAAAAAGCACGATTATTCAAGTGGCCGATGACAATGGAATTGAAATTCCAAGATTTTGTTACCATAAAAAATTAAGCATAGCTGCTAACTGCAGAATGTGCCTGGTAGAAGTTAAAAACTTTCCTAAGCCCCTCCCTGCTTGTGCAACACAAGTTAATGAAGGAATGGAAATTTTTACTAAATCAAAACAAACAAAAGACTGCCAGCAGAGCGTGATGGAGTTTTTACTCATCAACCACCCGTTAGATTGCCCAATCTGCGATCAAGGGGGTGAGTGTGATCTTCAAGACACAGCGATGGCGTATGGAAGTCCAAAATCAAGGTATCAAGAAGAGAAGCGAGTGGTCCTTAACAAAAATCTTGGTCCCCTAGTGTCAACAGATCTAAATCGATGCATTCAATGCTCCAGATGTGTTCGCTTCTTGAAAGAAGTTGGCGGAATGCAGGAACTGGGATTAATCGGACGCGGTGAACATGCAGAAATATCAGCCTATGTTGAAAAATCTGTAGATTCAGAAATATCAGGAAATATCATTGATTTATGCCCAGTGGGCGCTTTAACCTCAAAACCTTTTCGATATTCTGCACGGACGTGGGAAATGGTTAGAAAATCAACTATCTCTCCGCATGACAGCCTAGGATCGCATTTAGAAGCTCATGTAAAAGATGGTAACGTCATGAGAGTCTTACCTAAAGAAAATGAGGATATTAATGAGTGCTGGATATCTGACAGAGATCGTTTCTCATACATAGGTATTAATAGTGAGGATCGTATTAAAACACCATTATTAAAAACTGGATCAAATTTTAAACCCATTAGTTGGGATGAAGCATTTCATACCCTTGAAAGAGTATTTCATCCATCTTTAAATAAATTTAAGGAAGACGAAGTTGCTATATTTTCCTCTAACCAAATAACCCTTGAAGAGGCTTATTTGTTAGATAAATTAGCGAGCTATGTTGGAACAAAACAGGTTAAGTTTGATGTCGCTAATAATCCTAACTTAATTGCAAATCCATCATTAAATGGCATGATCGGTGATGTGGAAAGTTTTGAAAATATTATTCTTTTGGGATCACAATTAAGAAATGAAAATCCATTGTTACTACAACGTCTTCGCAAGATGGGGAATGCTGGTAAGACCATTAACATAATCAATACAGTTGATTTTGATCTACAACTAACCGTTTCAAATAAAATTATTCAACCCATAAAAGATTTCCAAAAAACCTTTGAACATATTCATAAAATTCTATCTACCAAAGTTGCGAAAAAAGAAAATTCAACTGAAAAAAATATTGCGAATTTATTGTCAGAAAAAACTTTGTTATTAGTGGGCGAAGATATTTACACTAATCCTGCTTTTATGAATTTGACTAACGTCATTAATCAATTGATTGATCTAACAAGCATGAAAATTGGCTGCCTTCCAACAGGTTCCAACTCAGTCGGTCTTCAACAGATGTTTGGCAATTATGTAAACCATATTGATGACAAGAAATATCAAGCATCCATTAGTCTTAATTTGGAATTAGAAGATATCAAAGATAAATCATTATTCGAAAGAGTGTTAAAAAAATCTAAATTTAATGTTGGAGTTACACCATTTTTAAATAAAAATAGTAAGCAGTTTGATTTGATCTTACCGTCAACAACACATTTTGAAAACGAAGGAACATTTGTCAATCTTGAATCTCGAGTACAAAGTTTTAGTCAAACCATAAGCCCGAAATTTGAATCTAAACCCCTATGGAAAATACTCCGTGTTCTTGGCAACTTTATTGATTGCCCAGATTTTACATTTGAATCATGCAGTGAGATTAAAGAAAAAGCTGTTCAGAAACTATCCAAAAATAAATTAAAAAGATTTAATTTAATCAATCAGCAAGTGAAACATCATTCCAAAGATTTTTGGTTAAAAGATATCAACAATAGTGATGCGCTGGTAAGAAGATCGACGGCATTACAAAACACCAAACGCCTAAGGAGTGAAAAGTAATTGCAAGATTTTTTCTCACAATTTTTTAGCCCTGAGCTTGCATTAACGCTATCTTATCTTTTTAAGATTATCTTAATTGTTGTTCCAGTTATGATATCTGTCGCTTATCTTACCTACTTTGAAAGACGGGTGATTGGATTCATGCAATCTAGAATTGGACCAAACAGGGTCGGTTATTTTGGTTTGCTCCAACCCATCGCTGATGCCCTTAAATTGATGTTTAAAGAAATCGTCTTGCCATCAAAGTCTAATAACTTTTTATTTTTTCTTGCGCCATTATTATCAATTGCACCCGCTCTAGCTGCCTGGGCAGTCATTCCATTTAATTATGAAATGGTATTAGCCGACATCAATGCTGGTCTTTTGTATGTTTTAGCGATGACATCAATCGCAGTTTATGGAGTCATTATTGCTGGATGGGCATCCAACTCAAAGTATGCCTTTCTTGGAAGTTTACGATCTGCGGCTCAAATCGTATCATACGAAATCGCAATGGGATTTACCCTTGTTGGGGTGTTGATGTGTGCTAACAGTCTAAATCTTGGAGATATCGTGATAGCTCAAGAGGGAGGTATCTCACAATGGTATTGTTGGCCATTATTTCCATTATTTGTTATTTATTTTATCAGCGCTGTGGCAGAAACCAATCGAGCCCCATTTGACGTTGCTGAGGGTGAGTCTGAGATCGTGGCAGGTTTTCATGTTGAATATTCAGGCATGGCTTTCGCATTATTCTTTTTAGCAGAATATGCCAATATGATTCTAGTCAGTATCCTTGCTGTCATTATGTTTTTGGGAGGCTGGTTGTCACCAGTTTCGTTTATACCGGATGGCATATTCTGGCTAATTATTAAGGTGGCTTTTGTGCTGTTCTGCTTTTTATGGTTGAGAGCTACGTTTCCTCGCTACCGTTACGATCAAATAATGAGACTTGGGTGGAAAGTGTTTATCCCGCTCACTTTGGTATGGATTATTTTTGTAGGCGCTATGATGCAAACCAGTTATGCAGGATACTTTCATTAATGAGAAAATTAGTTTCAAATATTTCTAAAAGCCTATCTCTTTACGAACTTTTAAAGGGCATGAAATTAACTTTAAGTTATTTTTTTGCAAAAAAGGTTACGATCCAGTATCCAGAACAAAAAACACCTCAATCTCCTAGATTTAGAGGTCTCCATGCGTTGCGACGTTATCCGAATGGTGAAGAAAGATGCATCGCTTGTAAGTTGTGTGAAGCAGTGTGTCCCGCAATGGCAATCACAATTGAATCTGAATTAAGGGAAGATAATTCGAGAAGAACAACTCGATATGATATTGATTTAACTAAGTGCATCTTTTGTGGTTTTTGTGAAGAGTCATGCCCAGTAGATTCAATCGTTGAAACGAGAATATTTGAATACCATGGAGAAGAGAGAGGTGATTTGCTTTACACCAAAGACATGCTTTTAGATGTGGGTAAAAAGTATGAAAAACAAATTGCCAAAGACCGTCAACAAGAGGCGAAGTACCGTTAATGATTTTCACAGACTATCTTTTCTATCTCTTCAGTGGCATTTTAGTCTTGGCATCTTTGCGAGTCATTACTGCAAATAATCCTGTTTATTCTGCTCTTTCGTTAGTCCTTGCATTTTTTAGTGCAGCAGGAATCTGGTTGCTTTTACATGCAGAATTTTTAGCCATTGCGTTGGTGTTGGTCTATGTTGGTGCAGTGATGGTGCTATTCCTGTTTGTTGTGATGATGTTAGACATCAATATTGAAGCTCTTAGACAAAGATTTTGGAGCTATTTCCCGGTTGCACTTTTAATTGCCCTGTTATTTATTTTTGAGATTTATTTAGTGGTAACGGATAAGTTTTTCAGCTCTTCAGATCCGGCTGGAATACCCTTAGAGAAAAGCAATACCCACTCGATAGGCAGTGTTTTGTATACCGATTATTTATTGCCATTTCAAGTTGCGGCAGTTATTTTATTGGTTGCTATCATTTCCGCTATTGTGCTGACTATGTATGGCAAGAAATCGCATAAAGCGATCGACCCTAAAGATCAAATTAAGGTGAATAGAAATGATCGAGTCAGAGTGGTCAAAATGAAATCGGAGAAAAAGAAGTAATGGTTACTTTGTCTCACTATCTATTTTTAGGAGGAATTTTATTTTCTATAAGTATTCTAGGGATTTTTTTAAATAGAAAGAATATTATTTTAATTCTTATGGCGATCGAATTAATGTTGCTAGCAGTGAATATAAACTTTATTGCGTTTAGTCATTATCTCGGTGATCTATCTGGCCAAATTTTTGTTTTTTTTATTCTGACTGTTGCGGCAGCTGAGTCAGCAATAGGTTTAGCTATCATTATTTTGATTTTTAGAAACTATAAATCGATTAATGTAGCAGATGTGAATAGGTTAAAAGAATGACATTAATGAAGCTATACACCTTAATCCCGATGATGCCTCTTATTGCATCAATCGTCATTGGTCTATTTGGACGTCAATTACCAAAAGTATTCTCACATTTAATTCCTATTGTATTAGTGTTGGGAAGTTTTCTATTATCTCTATACGCCCTATATATTTCTTATCATGGTTACGTGTTTAATGAGAATCTATTCAGGTGGATGACTGTTGGCCAGTATGATTTAAATATTGGTTTCATGGTCGACAATCTGACCGCACTAATGATGTCGGTAGTGACATTTGTTTCATTGATGGTCCATATATACACCATTGAATATATGGAAAACGACCCTGGATATAGCCGTTTCTTTAGTTTTATTTCATTATTTACCTTTGCCATGCTGATGCTAGTGATGA
Organism: beta proteobacterium KB13; assembly: GCA_000156155.1. GTDB lineage: Bacteria > Pseudomonadota > Gammaproteobacteria > Burkholderiales > Methylophilaceae > BACL14. Next base: position 372,025 of record DS995299.1, read on the forward strand.
GTAATAATTTTTTACAGCTATTTTTCGGTTGGGAAGCTGTGGGTTTAGTCTCTTATTTACTTATCGGATTTTGGTATAAAAAACCAACAGCCATTCACGCCAATATGAAAGCTTTTTTGGTGAACAGGGTGGGTGATTTTGGTTTTCTCTTAGGAATCGCTCTAATAATGTTTTATTTTGGAACTCTTGATTACAAGGAAGTTTTTTCAAGGGTAGATACTTTGGCCGGTCAAGAATTTATGCTTATGGGCTCATCAGTTTCTCTTGTCACGTTAATTTCAATTTTGTTATTTATAGGCGCAATGGGTAAGTCTGCACAAGTGCCTTTGCATGTCTGGTTACCAGATTCTATGGAGGGCCCAACCCCAATATCAGCTCTTATTCATGCCGCAACCATGGTAACGGCAGGAATCTTTCTTGTAACGCGTGTATCTCCGATAGTGGAGTTATCAAATACAGCATTATCTCTAATCTTAATTGTGGGGAGTATTACCGCTTTATTCATGGGTATTTTAGGTATTTTTCAAAATGACATAAAACGGGTTGTGGCATACTCTACCTTGTCGCAACTGGGTTATATGACGATTGCCTTGGGTGTATCAAGTTACTCCTTAGCAATGTTCCATTTATTTACGCATGCATTTTTTAAGGCTTTGTTATTTTTAGGCGCCGGTTCAGTAATAATTGGCATGCATCATGATCAAAATATTATGAACATGGGCAATCTAAAAAAATATATGCCAATTACTTGGATAACATTTTTACTTGCCACTTTAGCTTTGGTTGGCATGCCGTTCTTCTCAGGATTTTATTCCAAGGAATCAATCATCGAGGCGGTAAAATATAGTGAAATTGTTGGCTCAAGTTTTGCATATTTTGCTGCCGTGTTTGGCGTTTTTATCACCTCGCTGTACAGCTTCAGATTGTATTTTATTGTCTTCCATGGAGAGGAGAGGTGGAGAAATAAGCCTATATCACACAACCATCATGACCATGGCTTAACTACAAATCAATCACCGCATGAAACAACCTGGGTGGTAATCATGCCTCTAATTTTGTTGGCTATTCCATCGGTCCTTATTGGGTTTTTTACAATAGAACCAATTATCAAAAGTAGTTTTTTATTAAAAGATATCTTTATTTTGAATTCACATCTTGCTCTTTCGCAGGTCACTGAACACTTTCATGGACCTATAAATATGGCTCTGCACGCATTAGCGACGCTACCATTTTGGCTCATGGTATTAGGCTTTATCGTTGCATATCTTTTGTATTACAAAAATATTAATTTTATAAAGACACCGAAGATTTTGAAAAAAGTCATGGATCATAAATATGGTTTTGATAACTTCAATGAATATATTTTGGCACCTCTAACAATCAGACTTGGAAATGTTTTATGGAAGTATATGGATATAAAAATAATTGATAATTTCTTTGTTAATGGCTCAGCTAAAACCATTAATCTTTTCTCACACATCACTAAAAAAATTCAAACTGGTTTTATTTCTCAATATGCCTTTGTGATGGTGATCGGATTATTACTTTTCATAAGCTATTTTATTTTGGGTGGTAAGTCATGACGGGCATCCTATCAATAGCAATTTGGACTCCGATTATATTTGGCATTATTTTATTGTTGGTACAAGATAAATTATCAACAACACTAACATACCGATTAGGCAATCTATTTGGATTTATTTCTTTTCTTGTAACCCTGCCTTTGTATATTTATTTTGATAAAGGATTTTCTGGTTTTCAATTTCAAGAAATCTATCCATGGATTAATCATTTTTCGATAAATTACCATCTCGGCCTGGACGGAATTTCTTTACCGCTTGTTCTTTTAACAAGTTTTATTTCTTGGCTTGTGATATTTATTTCATCTAATTCAATTCAGCGAGCCATTGGCTTTTATATTTCAGCCTTCTTAATTCTTTCAGGACTAATGATTGGTGTTTTTCTGGCCCTTGACGCAATCCTATATTATGTATTTTGGGAAGCAATGCTTATTCCGATGTTTTTGCTTATTGGTATATGGGGTGGCCCAAATCGCGTCTATGCCACCATTAAATTTTTTCTGTATACGGTGCTTGGCTCGTTGTTGATGTTGGTTGCATTTTTATACCTATACAACCAAACGGCAAGCTTTGCTATCTTAGATTTTTACACCAAACCTTTGTCGCTTAATATCCAAGTATTGATTTTCTTGGCCTTCTTTATGGCATTTGCGGTCAAAATCCCCATGTGGCCTGTGCATACTTGGTTACCTGATGCACACGTGGAAGCACCTACAGGAGGTTCGGTCATTTTAGCCGCGATTATGTTGAAATTGGGAGGCTATAGTTTTATTCGATTTGCTATGCCAATTAGCCCTGATGCATTAATCTTTTTAAAACCTTTTTTAATTGGTCTGTCTTTGATCGCGATTGTTTATATTGCTTTCGTGGCTATTGTACAAACAGATATGAAAAAATTAATTGCTTATTCATCTATATCACATATGGGGTTTGTAACGCTCGGCTTATTTATTTTAAATCCACTGGGATTTGAAGGTGGATACGTTCAGATGATTTCTCATGGATTTATTTCCGCAGCATTATTTTTTGCAATTGGCGTTCTCTATGAACGGATGCATTCGAGAAATATTAGTGACTATAAAGGGGTGATAAACAGTATGCCTATCTTCGGCTCCTTCTTTGTTTTATTTGCCATGGCTAACTCTGGGCTACCAGGAACATCAGGGTTTGTTGGAGAGTTTCTTGTCATTTTAGGGGCGATGCAAGATCATTTTTGGATCGCTTTTTTTGCTAGCCTGACCCTGATTTTTGGAGCAACATACTCTTTATGGCTAGTGAAAAGAATTATTTTTGGTGAGGTGAAAAATAAAAAAATTGCCGCACTCAAAGATTTAAATGGAAAAGAGTTTTTTGTAATGAGTGTATTGGCCCTGATGACTTTGGCTATTGGAATATATCCAGCACTGATTACCGATATTACGAATCAGTCATCCCAGGTGATGTTGGGATTAATTCAACAATCAAAAATTTTATAACACTATGACGCTTTCAACATTATTGACCATCGCTGTTCCAGAAATCATTATCTTGATTGCTGCCATGAGCGTTCTTTTACTTGGTGTGTTTTATAAGAACACCACATCATTATTTGGTATTACGCAGCTTACTTTACTGATCGCTGCATATTTCACTGCACAATTACCCATTGATGTTAAGTTAACGGCATTTAATGAGATGTTTATTGCTGATAGCCTATCGATGTTTCTTAAGCTGCTCAGTTATTTTGCTTTATCATTGGTGTTAATTTATAGCCGGAGCTTTTTACAAAGTCGTAATTTACATAACGGTGAATTCTATGCCCTGACGCTGTTTGCATTGTTGGGGATTAATCTAATCATTTCTTCCTATCATTTATTGAGCATATATATGGGCCTTGAGCTCCTTTCGTTAAGCTTGTATACCCTAGTGGCTTTTGACAGAAATAGACCAGAAGCTACCGAGGCGGCAATGAAGTATTTTGTTCTTGGTGCAGTCGCTTCAGGATTTTTATTGTATGGTTTTTCAATGTTGTATGGCATTACTGGAAGCCTGCAGATTGCAGAAATTTCATCCAGGTTATCAGATACCTCAATCAATCCAGTGGTCTTATCATTTGCTTTGGTATTTGTTGTTGTTGGCATTGCCTTTAAGTTTGGCGCAGCCCCGTTCCAATTATGGGTACCCGACGTGTATCAGGGGTCAGCAACTCCCATCACCATGTTTATTGGTTCAGTGCCAAAATTTGCATCTGTGGCCATGTTAATCCGGCTTTTATTTCAAGGTTTAGATCACATGGTATTAGATTGGCAAGCAATGCTACTGATCATGGCTATTGTGTCAATGTTATTTGGCAACATCACCGCCATAGCGCAAACAAAAATTAAAAGACTGTTGGCGTATTCAGCCATTTCTCATGTGGGTTTTATGTTTTTAGGTTTAGCTACCGGAACAATTACTGGCATAGCGTCTGCCTTGATGTATATCGCTGTGTATGTGCTTATGACCCTAGCATCATTCGGCTTAATAATCCATTTAAGCAACCAAGGTAAAGAACTTGACCAAATTACTGACCTCTCAGGTTTGGGAAAACAAAAGCCATGGTGTGCTTTTTTGCTGCTGCTCATATTTTTAAGTTTAGCGGGAATTCCTCCAACCATCGGTTTTTATGCGAAGTTTTCAATTATCCAGGCAACAATTCAGTTTGGTTGGATTTGGCCAGCAGTCATTGCAGTCATGAGTGCTCTCATTGGAATATTCTATTATTTAAGAATTATCAAAGTCGCCTACTTCGACGAACCAGGAAAAAATTTAAATCAAGTTTCAAAATCATCGAATAATGAACTGAGTGTAACTTTGTCAATCAATACTATTTCATTATTGATTATTGGATTGTTTCCATCTTCATTGATGGATATAGCGACACTTACTTCAGCACTCATATTTTAATGATTTTTTTACTCATTCTTATCTTAATGATTTTTTTAGCCAACTTGCCCTGGATGACAAGTAACTTCATGCTCCTTTTTCCTGCTAAAAAGTCCTTACCCATTATCATTCTTGAAGTTATCTTGTATTTTTTAATCTTTAGATTAATCACCTTTGCACTGGAGTGGTCCATGATAGGATCAGTTCATAATCAAGATTGGCAGTTTTACGCGGCGCTCTTATCCCTATTTATCGTATCCAGCTCACCCGGGTTTGTGATTAAAGTATTGTGGAAATAGCAAACCCTAAAGTTATTATCGTAGGCTGTGGTAATTTAGGAGAAAAAATTGGGGATATTTTTGCTCAGCACACAAATTTTCAAGTTTTTGGTGTAAGAAGAAATCCGAGTGAGCAAGGCAATTTCCCAATTCTAGCCAAAGATATTTTTGCTGATGATTTCTCCGCATGGATTGCTGCCGAAAACCCAAACTATGTAATTTATTCAGCTACCCCTAGCACCTCTAAACCAGAGGATTATCAAAAAATTTATGTCGATGGCTTAAAAAAAATAACAGATGTAATTCAAAGCAACAATCTGCAGACCAGGGTATTTTTTATCTCCAGCACCAGGGTTTTTAATGGCAGTTCTAAACTGGAGGCATTGGATGATCATGATGAGATTACCCCAAATGATGAGCAAGGTGAAATCTTAGGCCATGCGGAACGAATTGCAACTAACAACGGAAGGGGTAATGTTTTTCGTTTAACAGGAATTTATGGTCTGCAAAGAATCATGATGCTAAGACTAGCTCAAGATCAAGAATCTTGGCCGGCAAATCGTTTTACCAATAGAATTTTTGATGAGGACGCAGCCAATATTATTGTAAAAATAATCAGCAGCAAATATACAGACGCAAAATTTGACTTGCCCAAAATTATTAATGTAACTGACTCTCACCCTGTCGAGCTTTATTCAGTTTTAAATTTTATTAGAAAAAAATTAAACCTTCCTGAGGTACATCTTGAATCCACTGATAAGGTCGTTGGGAAAAAAATTATTTCAACTTTTCTCTCTAAAAAGTTTAATTATCAATTTAAGCACCCAAGTTTTGAGAGTGGTTACACGGAAATTATTCAAAAGATGGAGAGGTAGTTATAGATTGCTGTTGATGCGGTGATGATATAAAATAATCGCTTATTTTTGACTTCAGGCGCGTAGCTCAGTTGGTTAGAGCACCACCTTGACATGGTGGGGGTCGTTGGTTCGAATCCAATCGCGCCTACCAATTTAAATAACATGATAAAAATTACACTTCCAGACGGTTCGATTAAAGAGTTTGAGAACACTATCACTTTGTCTGATGTCGCTTACGACATTGGCGAAGGTCTGGGTCGGGCCGCATTGGCTGGTCATGTTGATGGCAAATTGGTAGATTTAACTCATGAAATAACCTCAGATGCGGCAGTCTCTATTGTGACTGCCAAAAATGATGAGGGTTTGGATATCATAAGACATTCAACAGCTCACCTTTTAGCTTACGCTGTGAAAGAATTATTTCCTGAAGCACAGGTGACCATAGGACCAACAATTGATGATGGATTCTATTATGATTTTTCATATCATCGAGCGTTTACCCCAGAAGATTTAAGTGCCATTGAAAAAAAGATGGCTGAATTAGTCAAAGAAGACCACGCTGTTACTCGAGAAGTGATGAAGCGTGATGATGCAGTGAAGTTTTTCCTTGATCAGGGGGAAAAATATAAGGCTGAAATTATTGGTTCCATTCCTCAAGATGAGGAAGTGACGGTTTACCATGAAGGAAAGTTTTCTGATTTATGCCGAGGTCCTCACGTCCCGTCAACTGGAAAATTAAAAGTTTTCAAACTGATGAAAGTAGCTGGCGCTTATTGGAGAGGGGACTCTAATAATGAGATGCTGCAACGAATTTATGGAACGGCCTGGGCGACCAAAGATGATCTTAAAGACTATCTGCACCGTCTTGAGGAAGCTGAAAAAAGGGACCATAGAAAGCTAGGAAAGCATTTAGATTTATTTCACATTCAAGATAACGCACCTGGTATGGTATTTTGGCATGCTAAAGGGTGGTCTTTGTGGCAAGAAATAGAAAACTACATGAGAAAAAAATTTGTTGATTACGGATATCAAGAAATAAAAACCCCAACCGTGCTAGATAAAACATTATGGGAAAAATCAGGCCACTGGGAAAATTATCACGAGAATATGTTTATTACACACTCGGAACACCGTGATTATGCTGTTAAGCCAATGAATTGTCCAGGACATGTCCAGATTTTTAATCACAGCTTACATAGTTACAGAGAGTTACCTTTAAGGCTTGCTGAATTTGGTTCATGTCATAGAAACGAGCCATCCGGTGCCTTGCATGGGTTAATGAGAGTAAGGGGGTTTACCCAGGATGATGCTCATATTTTCTGCACTGAAGATCAAATACTTGATGAAGTGATTAACTTCAACAAAATGCTCATGGAAACCTACAAAGACTTTGGTTTTAATGATATTGAAGTCAAACTTTCTACTCGACCAGAGAAAAGAGTGGGTAGTGATGAGGTATGGGATCAGTCTGAAAAAGCCTTGGAGGAAGCACTCAAGGCGACAGGTTTAGACTACGAGATTCAACCAGGCGAAGGCGCTTTCTATGGCCCTAAAATTGAGTATGTCTTGCGGGATAGCTTGAATCGATTATGGCAGTGTGGCACTATTCAGCTCGATTTTAACCTGCCTGTTCGTTTAAATGCAGAGTATGTGGATGAAAATAGCAATAAAAAACATCCGGTGATGTTACATAGAGCGATTGTAGGATCCATGGAAAGATTTATCGGTATTTTGATTGAACATTACGCCGGCAAGTTTCCGACTTGGCTTGCACCGGTTCAGGCTGTGGTGATGAATATATCTGACTCTCAGGCTAAATATGTTGGCGATGTTGTTGATTTTCTTAAGAAAAATGACATTAGATGCGAATCAGACTTGAGAAATGAAAAAATAACCTATAAAATACGCGAACACAGCATTTCTCGCATACCATTTATGTTAGTCATAGGTGATCGAGAGATGCAAAATAAACAAGTTGCCGTTCGTACTCAACAAGGTGAAGACTTGGGTGTAATGACTCTAGAAGAGTTTGTGGAAACCATGAACACACAAATTACAGCCAAAAGTTAAAAAGTGAGTTAACGGCTTTATTTTTTTTAGGGGTTAAGCATAGCACAATCAAAAGACGCACGAATTAACGGAGACATAACAGCCCAAGAAATTCGTTTAGTAGGTATAGAAGGTGAAGCTCTAGGAATTATGAGCTTATCAGAAGCTTTAGGAAAAGCAGATGATTTTGATACCGATTTAGTTGAGATTGCACCAAAAGCTGAACCACCTGTTTGTCGCTTGATGGATTATGGGAAATTTAAATATGCCCAAAGCAAGAAGCTCCATGAAGCACGAATGAAACAAAAGAATGTTCAGGTTAAAGAAGTTAAATTTAGACCTGGTACAGACGAGGGTGACTACAACGTTAAATTGCGTAACTTAATTCGTTTTTTAACCGATGGCGATAAAGCTAAAGTGACCTTACGTTTTAGGGGGCGTGAAATTGCCCACCAACAACTCGGCATGGATTTATTAAAACGAGTTGAAACAGATCTTGAGGAATATGCAGTAGTTGAGCAGTTTCCAAAGATGGAAGGCCGTCAAATGGTTATGGTGTTATCACCTAATAAGAAACCTAAGAAGGTCGAAAAAAAGAAAGAAGAAGACGATACGGCTAATTAGGCATGCCTAAGCGTCTCTTAATAATAAGGAGAAAAAAATGCCAAAAATGAAAACAAAAAGTGGAGCAAAAAAACGCTTCAAATTTCTAGGAAGTGGTGCGATCAAAAGAACGCATTCACATCTTCGTCATATCTTGACCAAGAAAACAACTAAACAAAAAAGACATCTTCGTGGTACCGAGATCATATCTTCTACTGATGTGAAACGTGTACGCGCCATGATGCCTACTCAATAGTTAAAGATATAAGGAGAAGATTATGCCTAGAGTAAAACGTGGCGTTACTGCCAGAGCCAAACATAAAAAAGTATTAGATGCTGCTAAAGGTTACAGAGGAAGACGAAAAAATGTATTCCGTGTAGCTAAAGAAGCGGTAATGAAAGCGGGACAATATGCTTACCGCGATAGAAGGCAAAAGAAAAGAGTATTCAGAGCATTGTGGATTGCACGTATCAATGCCGGCGCTAGAGAATTCGGTTTAACTTACAGCCGTTTAATCAACGGTCTGAAAAAAGCTTCAGTAGAAGTAGATAGAAAAGTTCTAGCTGATCTAGCGGTATTTGATAAAGCTGCATTTGAAAAATATGCGGAATTAGCTAAATCAAATATTGAAGCCTAATTTAAAAATATCTTTTTAAAAAGGGGCTTTTAAGAAAGCCCCTTTTTTATTTAAATATTATGGACCAATTAAATCAACTCATTGATCAGGCAAAAAAAGATTTTGCTAGCTGCTCGAAGCTGGCCGAGCTTGACCATATCAAATCTAAATTTCTTGGCAAGAGCGGCCCAATTACTGAGGCGATGAAATCATTAGCCAGCCTCTCACCTGAAGAGAAACCTAAAAAAGGTGCAGAGATTAATCAAGTCAAAAAACAAATAGAAGTCTTGTTAGAGGCTCGTAAACAAGAAATTTCAAATCTTGAGTTGAATGAAAAATTAGAAAAAGAAAAAATTGATGTAACGCTTCCATCTAGGTCGAAGATGAAAGGGTCGCTCCATCCAGTCATGAATACCATCGATGAGATCAGCACTATTTTTCATGGGATCGGGTTTGATGTGGCTGATGGTCCAGAAATCGAAGATGATTTTCATAACTTTACTGCATTAAATATTCCTGAGTCCCACCCAGCCAGAGCGATGCATGACACTTTCTATGTCAACAAAGAGTATGTATTAAGAACGCATACTTCGCCCGTGCAAATTAGGTACATGGAAAATAATACACCACCTATACAAATCATATCGCCAGGCCGAGTGTATCGTGTCGATTCTGATGCAACCCACTCACCAATGTTTCATCAGGTGGAAGGACTAGTAATTAACGAGGATGTGAACTTCACTAATTTAAAAGGTGTGGTGCAGTCATTTTTACAAAGTTTTTTCGAGGATGAAAATTTAACTATTCGTTTTAGACCTTCTTACTTCCCATTCACAGAGCCTTCTGCAGAAATTGACATGAGTTGGAATGATGGTTGGTTAGAGATAGGTGGTTGTGGAATGGTTCATCCGAACGTATTGAAGCATGTGAATATTAATCCAGAAATGTATCAAGGGTTTGCTTTTGGTCTGGGCGTTGAAAGGTTGACGATGCTGAAATATGGCATTAATGATCTCAGACATTTCTTTAATCACGACCTCAGGTTCTTGGAGCAATTCAAATGAAATTCTCTTATGCGTGGTTAAATCAATTATTTGCAAATAAATTAAATCTCAATGAGTTGGCCGATGACTTGACGATGGCGGGCCTCGAGATTGAGTCTATTCATAATCCTGGTGAATCTCTTCAGAATATCGTTGTAGGAGAAATTGTTAGCATTGAAAAACATCCTGACGCGGATCGATTAAATGTTTGTCAGGTGGATGTAGGTTCTGAAAAATTACAAATTGTTTGTGGTGCTCCCAATGCCAGGGCAGGCATTAAAGTTCCGTGTGCACTTATTGGCACAAAATTTCCAGAATTCACGATCAAGAAGTCAAAACTTCGGGGCGTTGAGTCTTTTGGGATGTGTTGTTCAGCAAAAGAAATTGGATTGTCTGAAGAGGCCGATGGCTTAATGGAACTCAGTCTTGACCTCACTAATGGTGAGCCCGTTGCAAAAGCGCTGAATTTAAATGATTCTGTGATTGAAGTGTCACTCACTCCTAACCGTGCAGATTGTTTAAGTATTTTAGGTATCGCAAGAGAAGTCAGATCAATTAAAGGCTTAGCCTTTGATATGCCTAAAATTAATCAGATTACCTCAAGTGATAAATGCAAAATTACCCCGAACGTGATAAATACAGAATCCTGTCCGGTATATAGTTATGCATCCATTTCCCAGATCGACAACTCAGCACAGCTTCCAGATGAGATTATTCATCGACTAGACAGTGCCGATATTAAATCAATAAACACTGTCGTTGATTTAGTGAACTATGTGATGTTAGAGACTGGTCAGCCAATGCATGCCTTTGATATGAATAAAATTAAGGGAAATATAGTTGTCCGAAATGCATCCAAACAAGAAAAGATGACCTTGTTAAATGATCAAACAATTGAGGTAATGGAAAATGATTTGGTGATCGCTGATGATGATGGTCCGCTCGCTTTAGCCGGAGTGATGGGTGGATTAGAGTCTGCTGTTGAAACCAATACCACTAATATTTTTATTGAGTCCGCATTTTTTACTCCATTATCTATGGCAGGTAAAGCCAGAAGTTATGGACTGAACACTGACTCGTCTCACCGTTTTGAAAGGGGCGTTGATTTCTCTCAGACAGAGCATGCGCTAACCCGAGTCATTAATCTCATCATTGAGCATTGTGGTGGTCAGACAAGTCAAGTTTCAAGCGTCAGTCATGATTTACCGCAAAGAAACCCAATTCAATTAAGGCCAAGTAAAGTCACCCGAATCTTAGGAAGAGACGTCAGTCAAGACGAGGTGGTTCAGATACTCAATAACCTTGATTTACCATTCACTTTAGATGACGGCGTTTTTACAGTCACCCCGCCAGCTTATCGATTTGATCTAGAGATTGAAGAGGACTTAGTGGAGGAGGTGATCAGGGTTGCAGGCTATGACAATATTGGGGCCATGAACCCGAAAATAATGCTTAACCCCAGATCAAGCAAGGATAGATACTCTGATGTGCGCAAGATTAGGCACACGATGTCAGACCTTGGATATTCGGAATTAGTGAGTTATAGCTTTATTGATGAAGCGATGGAGTCAACTGTGCATGGCAATGACACTTTGATTAAGCTTGAAAACCCAATTGCTGAAAACATGAACACCATGCGTAGCCGATTATGGTCTAGTCACATCGACGCATTAAAATTTAATACCAATCGTGGCCGTACTCAAATAAAATTTTTTGAGATTACTAACAAATTTACCCAAGACAATTCAAATTTCTCAGAGGAACAAGTGTTGAGCGGTCTGGTGTCAGGGGAGGCAATCCCTAAAAATTGGATAGAAAAAAATAGAGCCCATGACTTTTATGATGTGAAATCTGATCTTGAGCAATTATTAGGTGATGGGATTACGATGAAACAATCAGCAGAAAATGTTAGTGCATTCCACCCTGGACAGTCAGCAGATATTTTCATAGATAATAAAAAGATCGGGTGCTTAGGAAAATTGCATCCATCCCTACAAAAACAATTAGACGTGGATCAGGAAGTGTATCTTTTTGAAATTGGTTTAAATCATTTATCTAAAAATGATTTCAAATTGAATACCGAGATCCTCAAATCTGTTCCATTACAAAGAGACATTGCAGTTTTAGTGGATGAAGATGTGGTCGCCGGAGATGTGGTTGATGTCGTAAGTAAAAGAAACATTAACTTCATCAAAGACTTCAGAATTTTTGATGTTTATCAGGGTCAAGGAATTGATGAAGGGAAAAAAAGCCTTGCATTTCTGATACTTATGCAAGATACTTACAAAACACTTGAGGAAAAAGACGTTGAAAAAAGTGTGACAGAAGTAATTAATTTATTAAAAAAAGAGTTTAATGCTGAATTAAGACTGTAAATAACATGACATTAACCAAAGCTAATTTATCAAATTTATTATTCGAACAAGTCGGTTTGAATAAGACAGAGTCTAAAGAAATGGTAGAGGCTTTCTTTGAGCAAATTAAAATTGCTCTAGAAAATGGTGAAAGTGTTAAATTATCTGGTTTTGGAAATTTTGAATTAAGAACCAAATCAGAGCGACCCGGAAGAAATCCAAAAACTGGGGAGGAAGTTCCTATCAAAGCCAGACGAGTAGTCACTTTCCATTCTAGCCAAAAATTAAAGTCTAGTGTAGATGGTGGATCTTCTGGAAAATAATAAATCTCAAACAAATTTACCTCCACTCCCTCAAAAAAGATATTTCGCAATCGGTGAGGTAAGTAAGCTGTGTGACGTTAAACCTCATGTCTTAAGATATTGGGAACAAGAGTTTCCTAATTTGTCTCCGAATACCCGTCGGGGAAATCGAAGATATTACCAACCTGAAGAAGTGCTCCTTATTCGTAAAATAAGGGAGCTGCTCTACGAAGAGGGGTATACAATTCAGGGAGCAAAACAAAAGTTATCTAACAAACAGTTTGTCAAAGAGACAACGTCACAAGAACAAATACAAAAGGCTCAGGCGGAACTTCCTTTATCGAATGAGCCATTAAATAGTAATGTTCCTGTTACTAATCTTAAAAATCAATTAGCAGAAATTCTAAAGATACTAAAAGAATAATCGGGGCGTAGCGCAGTCTGGTAGCGCACTTGTATGGGGTGCAAGGGGTCGTGAGTTCGAATCTCACCGTTCCGACCAAAATTCTCTAAAATGTCACAATAATGTCATGTTTTATATAAATAATAGATATGAATAATATTGATAAGCAATTTATGTTTGAATTTAATTTCCATGAGTACGGCAGTATTGATGCTAAAGACTACGAGAAGGAAAAAAAATTACACCTTATAGAGTTGGCGAAACTGCAACAGTGGGTGATTAAGAACAAAAAAAAGATTGCCGTGGTCTTTGAGGGAAGAGATACAGCTGGAAAAACAGGAAGTATCTCCACAATCTCAAAATACCTTATCCCCAAATTTTATCGACTAGTTGCCTTGGGGTATCCTAAACCTTCAGAATCTAAAAATTGGTTTAAAAGATATGAAAAACATTTGCCGAAAGAAGGCCAAATTGTTTTTTTTGATCGCTCCTGGTACACCCGGGCGCTAGTTGAAGCAACCATGAACTACTGTTCCAAAAGACAATATGCAAATTTCATGAATAAAGTAGTCGGATGGGAAGAGAAGTTAATTCAATCCGGTACAGAGATCGTTAAATTTTATCTTTCTATCGATAAAAAAACCCAAGCTAGAAGAACCCAAGAGCGAGTAAATAGCCCTCTAGTCTATTGGAAGATCAGTGATAATGATTTCAAAATGCTTGAATCCTGGGATGTCTTTACTTTTTATAAACAACAGATGTTTGATAAGACCTCGCATGGATTATCTCCATGGGTTGTAATCAATGCAAACAACAAAAGGGTGGCAAGTTTAAATGCATTAAGATACCTTTTGATGCAAATCCCATATGATGGGAAAAATTTACCAAAACCAAAAAAATGGTCTAAGAGTATGAATAACTATGAAATCACGCTTAAAGGTCAACACTTTTCCGGATTAACATTCGAACAATATAAGGTACTGAACGATCTAAAAAATTAATTAGTGATCTCGTTTGCTGCAAGCAATTTATTATTAGGCTTATCTGCAGAAAAATCGTGAACAACTTCTTCATACAGCACTATTAATTTTTCTGTTTGTGCCACAGAACCCCATTTTTGTTTAGCCTCTTTTTTTGCTTTCATAGACATTTGCGATAGTTTTTTCTTATTATTTAAAAGTGTGAGGCATGTTTTTGCAAATTTTTTTGGATCATCTTTTGCGATTATCGCACCCGGATTATTTTCAAGTATCGACTTCGTGCCATTTTCAGCTAAAGCTACAACAGGTAAACCTTGTGCCATTGCCTCAATTAGAACGAGACCTTGTGTTTCTGTTTTGGAGGAAAAAATAAACAAATCAGATGAAGCATAGCAGTTTAAGAGCTCATGGTCTGCTTCCAGATAACCGGTCAATATGACGGAATGTTCTAAATTCAAATCTTTAATTAATTTTTGAATATGCTCAAAAGCTGGGCCTTCCCCAGTAATTAGAAATTTAATAGATTTATTTTCCTTTGCGATATATTTGAACGCATGCAACAAAAAGTCTATATTTTTTTCATGTGCGACCCGACCAACAAACAGTAATAATGGGTCAGTTGGTGAGATATTGTATAACTTTCTGAAAGTATACCGGTCAGTCTTTTTAAAAGATTTATCTGGAAGACCTGTGGGGACGACCTTAATAGGTTTAGTCACACGATAATTTTTTAAAGTTTCTTTTAGTTGTTCAGATGGGGAAATAATGCCGTTGCAATGGTTACATAAATATTTAGCAATGTTTCTTGAAAGCCATCGTGCAAAACTTTCTGGAAGTATCGGCATATAAAGATGAAGGTAGTCTTCAAAGGATGTATGGTATGTTTCAACAATCGGTATATTTAAGTTTTTTGCTAACTTCTTACCATAGTAGTGTGCAATAAACGGAGTCTGAATGTGAATCAAATCAAACTTTTGTTTTTTTATCCATTCTGTTTTTTTATTTAACTCTGACCATGACATTAAATGATCCTCAGGATCAAAAAAAATTGGTTTAGATTTAATGGTCGTTACTGTCTTATCCATATTTGTTTCATTATAGGATGGACATATTAAATGCACTTCATGGCCTAATTTTATTAAATCATTTTTGAACACCTTGATTGAAGTCGACACCCCATTTACCCTGGGAAAGTAAACATCAGATAAGAATAAAATTTTCATAATTTTTGTAATAAAGAAATAAATTAAAAATGATGTAACCAATCAACCCACCAACAAATACATCTGAGGGATAGTGCATTCCAAGAATCACTCTTGAAAGAGCTATCAGCATAGTAAAAATAAGTAATATTTCTGAAACAAATGAGAAATAAAAGATTAATATCAGTGAAAAAATCACTGCATGCAATGTATGCCCTGAGGGAAAGCTAAATTGATCAAGAATTTTTCCTCCTAGGTATATAGATTGGTTTATTTTATAAGGCCTAGGTCGGTTGATTTTTTTCTTAAGTATTCTATAGATTGCTGTGCCAATCAAACCAAAACTAATCATTTCTATTGAGATAAGAATACCGCTGTCGGATATGAAGGGAATCAAAAAGATTATTAGATACCAGATCTTTCCATTACCTAACCAACTTATAAAATTAAAGAAGTTTTGTATGTATAGATTTTTAGATAGACGATTAAGTTTTATGCACCAATCAGTGTCTACCTTATTGCATTGATTAATAATGGATCTAATAGCTTTTGGCATAATTGTAGATTATTTAATGAATGTGAAACTTTTATGACATCTTTATTTTTTTTAAAAAATATATTAATTTCGTTCTCCATGTCACAAAAATGTAATATTTAGATGAAAAAATAATCAGAATGAATAAGATACTTATTGCTACAGATACATACGAGCAGGTGAATGGTGTATCAACTACCTATAAGAATATTTTCAAATGTTCCAAAAAGAAAATAAAAATTATTCATCCTGCGTTGTTTAAATATAAATCCTTTAAAGCTTATCCAGAAATACAATTTTGTTTTCAATTCTTAAAAGTATACAAAGCAATTAAAAAATACAGTCCAACACATATTCATATCGCAACAGAAGGCCCTATTGGGCTGGTTGCAAGAATCTATTGTAAATTGAATAAACTGGCTTTTACTTCTGCTTACCACACAAGATTCCCAGAATATTTAGAGTCATATTTTGGACATTTCAAAAATATTGCTTACATGTATCTAAAATTATTTCATAAGAAATCAAAGATGATCTTTGTCCCAAGTAGGTCTTGTATGGACGATCTAAAAAATTTGGGATTTTCTAAGTTACGTTTGTGGACTAGAGGAGTATCTGAAGAATTAATTATTAATGCTCCTTATTCAAAAAATAATGGAAAAAAAATTAAAGTATTGTATGTTGGAAGAGTTTCTAAAGAAAAGAATCTCATAAATCTTTGTGTGTTACATCAATATTTTGACATCACCATAGTTGGTGATGGTCCAATTAAAAACGAACTTGAAAATAGCTATAAAAATATTAAATTTGTTGGTTATAAATTTGGAAAAGAGCTTGCAAAGTTCTACCATTCGAATGATGTGTTTTGTTTTCCCAGCCTGACTGATACCTTTGGTATTGTTATCATTGAAGCATTATCGAACGGTCTTCCGGTCGCAGCCTATAATGTTACCGGGCCAAAAGATATTGTCACATCTGGTGTTGATGGATTTCTTGGATCTAATTTAAAGGAAAATATTGAGCTTGCTTTTAAATTAAATAGAGTAAAAATAAAAAAAGAATCATCCAAAAAATGGTCATGGCAACAATGTCACGACATATTAATCTCAGGGTTGACTCATTAAAAAAAAGTTTTCAAGATCAATTTCTAATGAGAATCAAGTATTGTCATTTTAAAAAATGATTTTTATATCTATCTGGTAAGTCATTAAGGTCAAGTAATGTTAAAAAATCAGCTGTTTGAAATTCTGGATCCCATGCAGGCTTTCCAATTATTTTTGCTCCAAGTTTGATATAGCCTGTAAGTAGGGGCGGTATAGATGCCTGTTGATTATTAAATAACTTACTCACAGGGAGTGGATTCAAAGGTTTTACTTCATCGATATCAATAAATTGCTTGTGATCTTTTAGGGATTGATAAATATTAGCTGCATTATGCCCTCCATCTTTTACAGAAACGCTTGAACAACCGATGAGATACCTATAGTTATTGGTCAACATAAATTTTGCAATCTCTGCCCATAACATCATAATTACGCTACCTGTTCGATATCTTTTATCTATACAGGCTCGGCCAAGCTCAATCATATTGTCTTTTAAATCTGATAAGGGTCCAATATCAAATTCACTTTCAGTGTATAGAGATCCAAATTCTTTGGCTTTAAATGGAGTAAGCACCCTATAAGTTCCAACGGGCTTATCACTTAAACTATCCTTAATAATTAGGTGTTCACAGTAATCATCAAGCTTGTCTCGATCAAGTGAACCCTTAATATTAGCCCCTAATTCTTTTTTAAATATTTTGTACCTTAGTTGCTGAACCCTTTTTAGATCTTTATCTGTTTGAACCCAGTCAGCAATAATCTCTGGCCTAGTTTTTTTCTTTGTTACTTTTAAGGTAATATCTTGGTTTATTATTTCAGAAGTTAGATTTTTCATAAAATATCCTTTTTAATTATTTAATTTCTTTCCAATAAACTAATTTCAATTTCCCTTTTTTGTCTTCAACAAGAGCTGATAGACTTTCCACCCAATCTCCATCGTTGTAGTAGTCAATTCCTTTAATTGTGTCTATTTCTGGGTAATGTATATGACCACAGATGACCCCATCACAATTATTTCTGATGGCCTCGTTTACCATAAACAATTTATATTTTTGAATATATTTCTTTACGTTTTTGGATTTCATTTTTACTTGAGCAGCAAAAGACCAGTGAGGAAGATTTTTTTCATTTCTCCAGTCTGTAATTTTGTTAGAAATTGAAATAAATAAGGTGTATAAAACATCACCTAACATATTCATAAAGTTTGAAATATTTCTTACTGAATCAAACTGATCTCCATGAGTTACTAAGATTTTTTTCTTATTTAATGTTTTGTGTATTACTTCTTTTTTAAAGCTAATTGAAGAAAACTTAATTAAACCAAGAAAGTTTCTTAGAAATGAATCGTGATTACCTGGGACGTATATAATTTTTGTTTTTTTTGATTTTTTTAGAATAACTCTTAACAGCTGATTGTGTGATTTTGGCCAGTACCATTTTTTATTTAGCTCCCAACCATCAATAATATCTCCAACTAAATAAATTTTATCGGCAGAATTATGTTTTAGAAAGTTTATGAGATGGTTAACATTGGAAGCCTTTGTTCCAAGATGAATGTCAGAAATCCATATGGACCTATAATAATTCATTTTATTGTTACAAATTTCATCTGTATGATTCTAAAAAACAAATATGAAAAAAATATGACAATTAAAACATTATTAATCTACGTTCAAATCTTGGTTCATATTTTATTAGGATTGATATGTATTATTTTTTTTCCAATATTAAAAATAAAATACCGAAATAAAGTTATTAAATTTTGGTGTTCAAGTCTATTAAAAATAATCTCTGTTAGGGTCAGTATAAAAAATTTTAAAGATGTTCGACTGAAGAATGTTTTTTTTATGGCTAACCATATTTCATGGTTAGATATTATCCTTATTAACAGCATTAAACCGTCTATTTTTGTTGCAAAGTCATCAGTGAGAAAGTGGCCTATATTTGGGTCGATGGCCAGTGCATGCAATACAATTTTTTTGAATCGAGCATCAAGAAATTCAATTGTTGAGGTTACATCTAAAATTAAAAAAAATATTAATACTAATTCAGTATTTATTTTTCCGGAGGGAACATCTACGCTTGGTTTATCTGTTGGTAAATTTCATAGCAATTTTTTTCAGGTTGCTGTAGATCTTGATAAATCAATTTATCCGGTGTGTATTTGTTATCGAAAAAATAAATTATTTACAGATATTCCAGGGTATGTTGGCGATGATACCTTAATCGAATCGATCGTTAAGATTGTTAATTCTGGTGGTTTTGAAGCCCGTGTTACATTCTGTAAAAAGATATTATCAAAGAAATTAAATAGAAAAGAGTTGGCATTAAAAACTCAGGAAATAATTAAGAGTCATTTAAATCAAGACTGATCTTAAATTTATCATTAATTTTTTTCCAATATGCTTTTTCTCTTTTCAATCTAAATGCTAGGTATGGATTTTGATCAAGCCAATCTTTTTCGAATTTAATCTTTATTTTTTTATCTTTATTAATTACTTTCATTTGATCAAAGTTAATCAATTCTCTATTTTTACAAAGAATATAACTGATCCGAATAACAAATAGCATGGTCCAATCAATATACTTGATATTAAATTCATAATTACTCAATGCCGAGCGATGCGCATGAACAAGTGTGGATAACCTGATCTTTTCTTTGTTGGTAAAACCATGCAATTCACTGTTGCTGATGATATAACTTGAATAGATTTGATAATTTTTTAAATTAATGGACTTACCAATTTCTAGTAATCGGGTAGCCCATAATAAAATTTTTATATCTTGGTCATCGTTTAATAGTTGGTCAGATAAATAAGATGCTGTTAGCAGGACACGGTTTGTTTGTTTTTCATCGACATAAAATTTATCCTCAAGGATTTTAATCTCTTCCTCGCATTGATCCTTAATCAGTGCATGTGAATCGACAGGAATGATCTTTTTGTAAGCCCCAATTACCTCATCCGGTTTACTGATAAGGCTGAATAATTTTCTGTGAATTGATCCATAGAGCAGTGCGGACTCGGTGACCTCCATTTGCTTTATCTTTAATTCTTCAAATAGAGCAAAAAGGATTGATAAACCGCTGGCTATTACTGGTTTTCGTTCGCTTTTAATACCACTCAGCGTTGAATTTTCAACATCACCAGCATTGAGCAACTCCTCTTTGATTTTATTCATACCCTTGAGTGTGATGAATCCACCTATGTCATCTATAGGGCTGTTGGTTGTGGTGTCTAAGTTATTAAGTAAGATGATATCCGCAATTGCTCGACATGTTCCGGATGTACCGATGACATTTTGCCAAGACTGAATTTTTTTTGAGATATTTTTTTTTATAATTTTTTTTGCATGTTCAACTGCACGATCAAATGAAGTTTCAGATATTTTTGTCCCATCAAAAAAGCTTACAGCAGAGGTAACACAACCTAATGTGAGTGAGGTGGCGTCATGTATTTTGGCTCGATCACCAACAATGATCTCTGTTGATCCGCCCCCAATATCTATAATAAGCTGATTGCCATCAGATTCTGGCGAGACATGCATGACCCCGTCGTAGATATATGCCGCCTCTTCCTCTCCAGAGATGATCTCAATATCAAATCCAAGAAGTTTTTGAGCGTTTTCAAGAAAGTTTTTATTTTTAATGGACCGTAAAGTAAAGGTGCCTACGGCAGTCACAGACTTCTGATCGAATCGCCTCAAACGATCACCAAAACGTATCAGTGTTTCATAAGTTTTTTTAAGGTATTTTTCTGACAGGATGCCTTTGTCATTGAGGCCTGAGGCAATCTTGATCGATTCTTTGATCGTATCGAGTTCTTCAATATGGTAGATGCCATCGCTAGATACAATTTTCGCAATCATTAATTTAAAGCTATTGGAGCCTAAATCAATGGCCGCAACTAAATTCTCTGTTTTATTCGATATAAACGGATCCATCTTTGATAAACTATACCCGATATTTATTACATAATTATGTCATTAATTTTTATTTATAAGATTTAATTTATGGATCTATTCATTGATGTTGGGAATACAAAAACCAAGTGGTGTTTATCCTCCAAAGATGACGTTGAAAAAACAGGATCTATTTTCAATACAGAGTTAAATGATTTAACCATTAAAGCGGAACAAATTGAAAATATCCTTATTTCAAGCGTCAATTCTGAAACTTTGGAACAGCAAATTATTGAGAAGATAAAACCTTTATGCCCACATATCTCGTTTGCTACAGTTAATAAACAATTTTTAAATACTAATTATTCGAATGAGTTAGGCGTTGATCGCTGGTTGGGCGTCTTAGCACTGACTGAGAGAACTAAAAAAAATGCAATCATCATAGATTCAGGTACGGCGTTAACCATTGATTTGTTAATGTCTGATAACAATTCATTTTTGCATAAAGGCGGATTAATTCTTCCAGGATTCCATTTGTTTAACCAGTCTTTGACTCAAAATTCTGCTGCAATTAGATTGAAAAACAAAGACATGACTATAGATATTAATAATTCTGATATGGCTTTACTGCACGGATTTTTAATGTCTGTCTCTGGTGCGGTTGAAAAATTTATCATGCATCATCATCTTGATTTTAATGAGATAGATATTTATCTCACCGGTGGTGATGCCAATATTATTTTTGATTCTCTTGAGGAGCAGATGCGGCATAAATATCACAAGATTGATAATGCTGTGATCGAGGGTTTAAAAATCTATAAAAAATTAGCGCTTACGGATAAATAAGTCTGTAATCGTTCCCTCATACACTTCAGAAGCCATGGCAACAGACTCTGATAGGGTGGGGTGAGGATGAATGGTTAAGCCAATATCTTGAGCATCTGCACCCATCTCAATAGCTAAACAGGCCTCAGCGATTAATTCGCCAGCGTTCACTCCAACAATACCTGCGCCAATAAGGCGTTTAGTTTGTTTATCAAAGATGAGCTTGGTCATTCCTTCCGTTCTGTTATTAGATAGGGCTCGACCGCTAGCAGCCCATGGAAAAGCTGATTTTTCAATTTCTATGTTATTTTGCTTAGCCTCGTTCTCGGTAACACCAACCCAAGCAACTTCAGGATCGGTATAGGCGACCGATGGAATAACATTGGCTTGGTATTCGACTTTTTCACCTGCAATCACTTCAGCAGCAATTTTTGCTTCATGAGTAGCCTTATGGGCCAGCATCGGTTGGCCTATGACATCTCCAATCGCATAGATGTGTGGCACATTAGTCTTAAATTGTCGATCAACATTAATGAATCCTTTGTCATCCACATTGACACCTGCTAATTCGGCATCCATTAATTTTCCATTTGGAGTGCGTCCAACTGAAATGAGGACTTTGTTAAAGGTATCTTCAAATTGACCATCTTTATTTTCAAAGGTGACTTTAAGATTATCTCCGTCAGACTTAATCTCAACGACTTTGGTATTAAGATAAATATTTTCAAATCGTTTTTCCATTCTTTTTTGTAAAGGGCGAACAAGATCACGATCACATCCTTGAATCAGGCCATCAGCAAGCTCAACAACTGTAATCTTGGAACCGAGGGCATCATAAACGGTACCCATTTCTAACCCGATAATTCCGCCACCGACAATCAACATCCTTTCAGGGATATCTTTGAATTCTAGAGCGCCAGTGGAGTCAATGATGTTTGCGTGGTCTGGTGTGTTTGGAATGACAACTGGTTTAGAGCCAACCGCGATGATGGCTGAATTAAAATTCACCTTGGTCGTTTTTTTATCTTTACCTTCAACATCAATTGAGTTGGATCCGGTAAATTTTCCATAGCCTTCAATTACGGTCACTTTTCTTTGACCAGCCATTTGACTCAAACCACCAGTGAGCTTACCAACGACATCGTTATTTTTCCATTCACGAATTTTTTCTAAATCAATCTCAGGTTTATTAAATTTAATGCCATGATGACCGGCATCTTCAGCTTCGGTAATAACTTTGGCCATGTGCAACAACGCCTTTGAAGGGATGCAACCGACGTTCAAACAAACACCGCCGATAGAAGAAAATCTTTCAATTAAGGCTACTTTTAAACCAAGGTCCGCAGCTCTAAATGCGGCTGTATAACCCCCTGGACCTGACCCTAGCACAACAACATCGTATGCATCGTCATTATTATTTGTTGGCTCATTAGGCTTGGTTGAGCTTGACTTTGTTTCAGCTGGCTTGGTTTCTTTAGCGCCAATGATGTCATAACTGAGGATGTTGTCCCCTTGTTTTACCTTATCCCCAACTTTTAAAAGCAACTCTTGAACGATCCCATCAAAAGTAGCGGGGATGTCCATCGATGCTTTTTCTGATTCAAGAGTGATCAGAGCGTCATCAGTTTTGACTGAGTCACCAGCTTTCACATGTATTTCAATCACTTCAACCGAGTCAAAGTTACCTATATCTGGGATAGTAAATGTTTGATTAGCCATAAATATTTTAAAGTAGTAGTCTTCGGACGTCAGATAACATCATGCGTAAGTGTGATGTAAATCTTGCTCCATCAGCACCATCAATCACTCGATGGTCATAAGATAATGAAAGTGGCAATATTAATCTCGCCTCAAATCCTTTGGAATTGTTGTCATAGATGGGCTGCATTTCTGCTTTGGACACACCCAAAATAGCTACTTCAGGGCAATTAATGATCGGGGTAAATTTAGTCCCTCCGATACCACCTAGGCTGGATATAGTAAAGCAACCCCCTTGCATTTCATCAATCGTGAGCTTTCTTTCTCGTGCTTTTGCAGACAAGGCGGATAAATCTTGAGCAATTTCAAGAACGTCTTTCTTTTCGACACCTTTGACTACAGGAACAACTAATCCATCCGGTGTATCGCAGGCAAAACCAACATTAAAATAATTCTTATAAATTAGACTCTCACCATCGGCAGCTAAGGAAGTATTGAAAATAGGGTACGCTCTTAGCGCATTAACTGCAGCTTTCATGAGGAAAGCTAATAGAGTTAATTTGGTTCCACGTTTTTCTGCTTCAGCCTGCATTGATTTTCTAAAGGCTTCCAAGTCAGTGATGTCTGCATTATCAAACTGTGTAACGTGTGGCGCTGACACCCAGTTTCGATGAAGGTTGGATCCTGATATTTTTTTGATTTTTGAAAGTGGCTTCATCTCGTTCGGACCAAATTGATTAAAATCAATGACGGGCATCGGGCTTGGTGAAAAATTAGCCCCCATATTTTGAGTACGTGGCTTGCTTAATTCACCCTTGACATAATTTTGCACGTCTTCAATAAGGATTCTATTTTTACGCCCTGAACCGTTAATGAAGGATAAATCAACCCCTAACTCACGGGCAAATCTTCTGACCGAAGGTGAGGCGTGACTTTTTTTACCTGGCTCGGCAACAATACTTTCTGCCACCGGCATCGGTTTATTTTCAGGCTGAATTGTCTGAGGTGGTTCTGGAGCAGGCCGTGAAGGTTCGCTAATAATTTTGTCTTTAACATCATTAGCTGCTTCTTTTTTTGCAGCGGGTTTTGACTCTACCTTCTTTTCGTCGCTAGGCGCGCTTTCAAAAGTGGCGATGGCAATTCCTTCTTTCACCTTATCACCCACGCTGACCTTAATCTCTTTGATGATTCCAGATTCAGTGGCAGGGATATCCATTGAGGCCTTATCTGATTCAAGGGTTATAAGCGGATCATCTTTATTGACTTTATCACCTGGTTTGACCAGGATCTCAATGACGTCAACACTATCAAAATTACCAATATCAGGTATTAAAATTTCACTCATAATTAACTCAATGCAGGATTAACTTTAGAAGGATTAATGTTATATTTTTTAATCGCTTCGCTCGGAATTTTTTTATCAATCTTGCCCTGATCCTTCAATGCTTTTAAGGCAGCAAGGACAACATGGTATCGATCTACTTCAAAGAATGATCTTAGTGCTTCACGGCTATCTGATCTTCCAAACCCATCTGTTCCAAGCGAGGTAAATGAGTTAGGAATAAAGTTAGCAATTTGATCTGAAAATGATTTCATATAATCTGTCGAAGCAATGATCGGTGACTCAGTGTCAGTGATTTGCTCTTGGATAAATGATCGTTGTTCGTCATCAGGGTTTAAGAGATTATGCCTTTCAACATCCAGAGCATTGCGACGCAGCTCAGTAAAGCTGGTCACGCTCCAGATATCTGATTCAACACCCCAGTCATTTTCAAGCAACTGCGCCGCTTCAATGACCTCTCTTAAGATAACCCCTGAACCCATGAGCTGAACTTTATTTTTCGCCTTGCCAGATGCTTTACTATATTGATACATACCTTTAATGATATGATCTTCCGCACCTTTTGGCATATCGGGGTGGGAGTAGTTTTCATTCATAATTGTGATGTAGTAGTACACATCTTCCTGATTTTCGATCATGCGATGTAAACCATTTTGAATAATCACGGCCAACTCATAAGCAAAGCAAGGATCGTACGATACACAATTAGGAATGGTCGCTGATAATAAATGGCTGTGACCATCTTCGTGTTGAAGTCCTTCACCATTTAGTGTGGTTCTTCCTGCTGTGGCACCTAGTAAGAAACCTCTTGTTCTTGAATCACCAGCCGCCCAGGCTAGGTCACCAATTCTTTGGAAGCCGAACATAGAATAGAATATATAAAAAGGAATGGTTTGTATTCCTGTGGTGCTGTAAGAAGTGCCAGATGCGATCCATGATGAGAATGATCCAGCCTCATTAATGCCTTCTTCAAGAATTTGTCCATCTTTTTGTTCTTTATAAAACATCACCTGGTCAGCATCTTGCGGTTCATACAATTGACCCACTGACGAATAAATTCCTAATTGTCTGAACATACCTTCCATACCAAATGTTCTCGCTTCGTCTGGAACAATCGGTACCACATATTTACCAATCTCTTTATCTTTCACCATGGTGGTTAACATGCGAACAAATGCCATGGTGGTTGATATTTTTCTCTCACCTGTTGATGTTAGTAGATTTGAGAAGCTATCTAATCTTGGAACCGTTAATGAGTTACCCTTGGTTTTTCGTTGAGGCAATGATCCACCAAGCGCTTCTCTTCTCTCGCGCATATAAGTCATCTCTGGCGAATCAGGTTCTGGTTTGTAGAATTTTAAATTTTCTACTTCTTCATCTGTAATAGGAAGATCGAATCGTGACCTAAATTTTTTCAGTGACTCAATGTCCATGCTTTTTTGCTGATGGCTAACATTGTGCCCTTCACCAGCATCTCCCATGCCATAACCTTTTACTGTTTTGGCAAGAATGACTGACGGCTGTCCTTTGTGTGACGTTGCGGCAGCATAGGCAGCATATACTTTATGCGGATCATGACCACCACGATTTAGTCTCCAAATATCGCTATCTGACATGGCGGAAACCATCTCTTTTAATTCAGGATATTTTCCAAAGAAATGTTCTCGTGTGTACGCCCCGCCTTTGGCTTTGAAGTTTTGGAATTCACCGTCCACACATTCTTCCATGCGTTTTTTAAGGAGACCTTCTTTGTCTAAATTAAATAACGGATCCCAGTAAGAACCCCAGATTACCTTAAGTACGTTCCAGCCGGAACCTCTAAAATCAGATTCTAGTTCTTGGATTATTTTTCCGTTTCCTCTAACCGGACCGTCTAGGCGTTGCAGGTTACAGTTCACAACGAAAATAAGATTGTCTAGTTTTTCTCGTGCCGCTAGTGATATCGCACCTAGTGACTCTGGCTCATCCATCTCACCGTCACCACAGAATACCCAGACTTTACGATCGCTGGTGTCAGCAATTCCACGGTCATGAAGGTATTTAAGGAAGCGGGCTTGGTAAATCCCCATTATAGGACCGAGTCCCATAGATACCGTGGGGAATTGCCAGAAGTCAGGCATCAACCAGGGGTGAGGGTAACTTGAAAGCCCTTGACCTGATGACTCAAGTCTAAAGTTGCTGAGTTGATCTTCGGTTAATCGACCTTCTAAGAATGCTCTTGAATAAATACCTGGTGAGCTGTGACCTTGAAAGAAGACCAAGTCTCCATCGAAATTTTCGTTTGGTGCACGGAAGAAGTGGTTAAAGCCTACATCATAAAGAGTTGCTGAAGACTGAAAGCTTGCAATATGCCCACCGATTCCAGGTGATTTTTCATTAGCTCGCAATACCGTCATCACCGCATTCCAGCGAACAATAGCCCTGATTCTTCTTTCCATATCAGGATCGCCTGGATGTTTTTGTTGTAAATGGGTAGGTATCGTATTTACATATGAAGTGGTTGCGTTGTAAGGTAAATTGGATCCTGAGCGACGAGCCTGGTCAATCATCATTTCGATCAGGTAATGAGCTCTCTCAGCTCCATCTGACTCGATGACTGAATTAAGTGAATCTATCCATTCCTGGGTTTCTTGAATATCTGTATCTGGATACAACTCCATAAACTACAACTCCAAAGTGAAAACGTAAAAAAAATTAAATCTTAAGTAGTTCTAATAAAATATAAAGAACTTTAAGGGTAAAATATGTCTCGAAGAGTATAATTTTACGATAAATATTCAATTTTTCATAAAAAATTTAAAGGGTGGAGTCTAAGCATGAAAGTAAAAATTAATCTTCATAAAAGTTCAGCTAAAATGTCGTTAAAATCTGCGAAACATTATCTAAATGTCATTAAAAATGATAAATCTGAATTATTTTCTGATATGGCTAGAGCTAAATTAAAGCGTTTAAATATGAAATTTAATGATTTAGAGACTAAATTTTTAAGCGTTGATGGGGATAATGCTGGTCATCATGTGTTTATCAAATACAGCCCTAAAAGTACTTTTAAAATACAGACACATTTAAGAAAAGGACTAAAAAATCTTTTAAGTGAAAATCCAGATACCATTAATTTATATTGTGAAGATGATGATCCCACATGGAATCGTGAGCTGTTATATACAGCTCTTTTAAATTCTCAAGACCTACCATCAAGAAAAAGTAAATCTGAAAAAAAACAACTTGAGGTAATTAATTATTACGGCAATTTATCTAGTAAAGATGTTGCAGAAATTGAAGCTTTGGTTGAGGGAAACACTTTATCAAGACAGCTTACGATGACCCCACCCAATGACTTGACCCCAACTCATTATCGTCGAGAAATAAAAAAACTGGCGACTAAAAGAAAATGGAAATTCAAAGAATACAACATGAGCCAGTTAAAAAAAATGGGAGCTGGAGCCTTTGTTGCAGTGGGGCAAGGTTCAGAGCCACAAGATGCGGCTATTGTACATCTGACTTATCAGCCTAAAACTTTCAAAAAAACAATCACTCTTGTTGGAAAGGGTATTTGTTTTGATACCGGTGGCCATAACCTAAAGCCATCTAAATACATGTTCAGCATGCATGAGGATATGAATGGATCTGCTACTGCGTTGGGAATTTTGGAAGCCACTTCTCTTAACAAACTCCCTGTGAAAATTGATTGCTGGCTAGCAATCGCACAGAACCATATTGGACCAAAAGCCTATAAACAAAATGATGTCGTGAAAGCTTTGAATGGAAAAACCATTGAAATTATCCATACAGACGCTGAAGGCAGAATGGTGCTCGCTGACACTTTAACCTTAGCTACAAAAACAAAATCGGATGCGGTCATTGATTTTGCCACATTGACCGGTTGCATGGCAGTTGCTATGGGAGATCGTTACAGCGGCATTTTTAGTAACAAACCCGAGCTAGCCTGCCTTGCTGTTGGTTCAGGTCAGCAAGCAGGAGAAAGAGTGTGTAGTTTTCCATTTGATGAAGATTATGAGGAAGATATTGAAAGCGATATTGCTGATATTAAACAATGCACATTGGAAGGTGGTCCAGATCATATTCACGCGGCGCGCTTCTTAAGTCAATTTTTATCTGACTCTAAACAGCCGTGGCTGCATGTTGACCTATCTTCAAGCAATACCAAAGGCGGTCTAGGCGCTGCTATGTCTGATGTTAATGGCTTCGGTGTGAGGTTTGGTTTTAATTTAATAAAAGATATCTTAAAAAAATAAATTAAAACGTCTTCCAAGTTTGATCAAATTCGAGATTTTCTCCATATTTTGATCTCATCTCTAAAAGGCAACCCTGACAGAGAAAACTCCAGTCTTGTTTATTGTATTTGCATTTATACATGATGCGGTCATGAAGGCCGCATTCATTGCAATTCTTTTTTTCATCCATAAATTTATTTTTGCACAGAAAAAATAAGGTAACAACAATCAGGTTAAAATAACAAATTAATGCCCTCGTAGCTCAGTGGATAGAGCATCCCCCTCCTAAGGGGAGGGTCGCACGTTCGATTCGTGCCGAGGGCGCCACTCTCCGAATGCTATAGAGCCCACTGATGACAAGCGAACCCACAGTCTTCTTGCAGAAACTGTGTGTTACGAGGGCTTATAAAAATCATGATTTGAGCACACTTTGAGCACACTCAGTTTAAAAATTAAAACTAATATTAATTGATTTATACCCTATAGGGGTATATAGTATATTAATGTAAAGGAGTAAATTATGAGTGACTGCAAACATCCAAACCATAATGAGCAATTACTAAGAATAAATAAAATTATTGGCCAACTGAATGGAATAAAAAAAATGATTGAGGAGAATCGTTACTGTCCGGAAATTATCACACAATTAAAAGCGGTCAGTTCCGCATGCCAATCAACTGAAGCATTGTTATTAGAAAAACATTTAGCATCTTGCGTCTATGAGGCATTTCATTCAAATAACAAAGAAAGCCAAGAGCAAAAAATTAAAGAGTTAACAAAGCTTTATAAAAAGTAATAAATAAAATGATTAAATTTATTTTTATTTGTTTTCTAAGCCTACCGACGCTTCTTTTTTCAGCCCCAATGGGTTTTAAAGGCTCAGTCACATCCATGACAGATATCAGCAAAAGGCATAGCTTTATCGAAACTAATTATGCATACGATGCCAAAAGTGCGATAGGGGTAAAGTTATTCCATATGGATAATAACAACCGTATTCGAGATGGTATTGAAATAAATCATATCCATCGTTTATTTAGGAAAAATACAAAACACTCACAAATGAATTGGTGGTTGTTTGGCGGCATAGGTTATCTCGAAGGCTCTTATGAAGCAATTAACGATAAAGAATTAAGTACAGCTTTTGTAAGTCCCGGATTGCAATGGGATTATGAAACCAAAAGAGTTTATGCGTTGGTTAGTCATCAACTCATTAGAGGTGATTCCACCAATCATGATACAACAAAGTTAAAAGCTGGATTTTCATTTTACGAGACAGGGTACAATCAAACCCAACCTTGGTTTATTTTGGAAATGACCAATATCAATGGCATTACTCCTCAATTAGAAATTACCCCAACGATTAGATTAATAAACAAATCACTGTATTTGGAAGGCGGCATATCAAATATGGGTAATCCCAAAATACATGTGATGTATACCTTTTAACTATTGGAGATTTAAATGAAAAAAATGCTTATTTTATTTACCTTTTTAACTACTAGTGTTTATGCTGCAACTCAAAAAATTGAAGTGAATGGCATGGTATGTGCTTTTTGTGCGCAAGGTATTGAAAAAAGTTTATCTAAAATTGAAACCACCAAAGATGTTTATGTGAATTTAGATGAGGGTTTTGTTATTCTTGAGAGTTCTAATGATGGTTTGAAAGAGGATAAAATAAAAAAAATCATAGTAGATTCAGGCTATGACGTCACTAAAATTTCATTGGTGAATGAAACAGCTGATGTAATCAGAAAGCAATATGAAAAAGAATAACGAGCTTAATACGTTAAGCAATATTAAAAATTTATCCTTTTTAAGTTTATTTACTAGTACAGGAACGATTCTTTGTTGTGCCTTACCTGCTTTATTGGTAACAGTTGGAGCAGGGGCTGCATTAAGTTCTTTAATATCAACATTCCCTCAAATTGTTTGGGTATCAAAATATAAAGAATATATTTTCACAGCTGCTTTTATCTTAATTATTCTTTCTGGATACTTACAGTTGCAGTCTAGAAAATTACCATGTCCGGCGGACAAATTATTAGCTGCTCAATGTATGAGGGCTAGAAAATTATCATTGATAATATATTTTATATCTGTGGTGACATTAATAATTGGGTTTGCATTTGCATTTGTTGTGCCTGCTCTTATAAGTTAATTCTGAACACACCTTGAACACTCTCAGAGGTGAGTTGTATTATGGTAAGCTCATCATACTTTATATGGCTCTCCTAAAATATTCACCATGGGAGTGAATCTTTTTTATGAAATAAACCCCCATTTGGTCCATTGTCATCTAATGTCGCTAAATATAAAGAAGTCTCGTAACTATCTTTTACATCCATAGGGGCTTTGGGTCCTCCCAATTCAGTCTTAACCCAACCGGGATGTCCTGAGTTTACTTTTATGTTTGTATCTTTTAATTCTGAGGCAAGATGGACTGTATAAGCATTTAAAGCAGTTTTTGATGCATTATAGGCAAATTCTTTTGCCGGTTGAATTGGAGAGTCTTTGGCGGAATGAAGAGTTAATGAGCTCAAAATTGTTGAAACATTCACTATTCTCCCTGCATCAGATTTTTTTATTAATGGCAAAAGCGCTTGTGTCAAAGAAATAACAGAGAAAAGATTAACTTGAAATGTTTCTTTTACATCATCGTCGGACACGGTTGAGCTGTTTGTAACAAATAAATTTCCAGTTAAAAGAACACCAGCATTATTAATCAAAATATCTAACTTATGATATTTCTCTGAAATATACTGATAAACATGTTGTGGCGCATCCATGTCCTTAGCATCATATTGAACCAAGTCAACCTCAGCACCTAATGCAGCCAATTCGTTTTGTGCAATTTCTCCCTTATTTAAATCTCTTGAACCTAAAATAACTTTAATCCCTTGCTCAGCCAATTTTTTTGCTGTTTCAAAACCAATTCCTCTATTTGCTCCGCTAATAAATGCTACTTTTTCCATGATAATTCCCTAATTAATACTAAACCAAAATAATTTGAGATACTTGCTTAGGTGATTCCAGAAATGAAAAATGACCAGTTTTTTCCATTGTATGGAAAGAATCAAGCCCGAGGGCTTGCATGGTTCTTAGACGCTCATTTTGTTTTGCCCAATCACTTTCACCATAAATTAGAGCGACTGGAACCTTTAGTCCTTCATATAAGGTGCCATCATTTAGCCAAGATTTATGGTTTTGAAATACGTTTCTCTCGTGGTAGACGAAGCCAGACTTTTTAATTGAGGTACATAACAGCCTTATATAACTCGCAGTGATGGCCTTCTTTTTGTAAACGCCGCCTCGAAAAATAAGCCATAGGGTGGGAAAAGATTCTAACTTCGCAAAAAATATACCTAAACCAAGGGGTAAGCTGACATGAAAGAGTAAGAAGGTAGCTGCCAAATTTCCTCGCATCACACCTTGAGCAAATCGTGTGTCATAGTCATATGAATTAAAACAAAATATTTTTTTAATTCTTTTTGGTATTTTTTTTGCAATTGTGGCAGCTAAAACAGCTCCAATTGATTCTCCCACAATTGTTAGATTTTTTAAATTATGGTCTTCAATAAAATCCACAATTGATTCAGTCATAAACTCTTGGTCATAATTAGTTTTTTTATTGATAGGCGAGTCACCATGACCAGGAAGGTCAATGACATAAACCTTAAATTTTTTAGTGAGGTAAGGAAGTAATTCATTTGCATATTCCAATCTATTTCTAATGGTATGCAGTAATAGCAAGGGGCTCCCTTGTCCTTGTTCAGAATACCTTATGAAGGTTCCATCTTGTAAGTTAAATTTTTTGATTAAGGCCATATTATTCCTCTATATGTGTATATACACACTATATATTTTAACTGTATACTTATTTTTTATTTATGTAAATTATTTATAAAGATGAAAGAAAATAAAAAGACCTTAGAATTTAGTGAATGTCTTTGTACAAGTATCAGAAAGTCATCAAGGAATATTTCAAATATTTATAAGAGCTTCATAAAAAAATCCGGATTAACAATAAATCCTAATCAGGTGTCTATACTTGTTTCGACATCACTTTTAGATTGCCCATCGATATCTGAAATTTCAAACAATTTATCAATGGAAAGAACAACTTTGCTAAGAAATTTTAATGTCATGAAAAAATTAGGTCTGATAGAAATTTATGTAGCATCAGGTAGTCGTCAAAAACTTGCAAAATTGACTAAAGAGGGTGAAGACACACTTTCGAGGATTTATCCTTTTTGGAAAATGGCACAAGATACAGTAAAAGAAGTCATGGGTGGCGACCTAAAAAAATTCCAAAAAAACTTAAACAAGATAAGCACACTTTGAGCACACTTGACATCAAAACTTACCCAAAATATACTGAATTTACATTTTATTAACCGCTTAAAGTGTAATTAAATCAATGACTTAATAAGCTAAGTGGATAGAGCATCCCCCTTCTAAGGGGAGGGTCGCACGTTCGATTCGTGTCGAGGGCGCCACCTTTTGAATAATTCAAAATGTATTTCAACACACTTTGAGCAAACTTAAGTTGAATAAAAACTCACCTGCCTCTGCATACCCTAAGCCAACCAAAAAACTCAAACAAAAAACAACAAGCAAAAAAGCTTTTCTTAATTCCATATTAATTTCCTTTATCTGCTGTCATGATTGGCTCATAGATAATAGTTGATTGACCTACTTCAACTTTCGAACTTTTACATGACTGAATAAACATCAATACAACGAGCAACAAGACTATTGTTAAAATTTTATTCATATTTTAGCTTTATAATGGTGGCTATTCACTTGCCGCTGGATAGCCTTAGCGGAAGAGGACTATATGGAATAAAAGAAATCGACCCCTCAAACAGGAGATGATTTATTTCTTAAAGGTCAGGATATCTTTTTTCTAATGAAAAGATATAAAGCGGTAAAAGAGGTAAAAAATATGACATCAAAAGCGTGAACTGTTTTGTAGAAGGTGGCTGTGTGATACAAGCTTAAAATCATCAGCAGTATCAGAAAGATAGAGGTGAAATTAAATATAACCTTAAATATTTTTTTTACCACCAGGCAATTCCAAGAAATTCAAACAGATGGATAAAAAGTCCAAATATAAGAGTGAATATAATGATTAACATTACACCAATCTCATATCGTAAGAAGTAGGCAAGGATCAGAATTGGGATAATAAGGTAGATATTATCTTTTAGCCAACAGAAGATTCTCTTCATTTTTTCATTAAAGATGTTAATTTAATAGTGATTTTTTGCAATACAGGTGCAATTAAAAGAATACAAATAAACACAACAATCCAAGATATTTTCATAGCATTTACGTAAGGCTTCATCATCATTTCGAAAGGAATTTCTTTATAAATCATTTGCACGATAGTAACCATTGAAGCAGTGGCGAAAGACATTAATAAAGCAAATATTAATTTTGATAACATTGAATTTAAATTTCAATAAACATACATAAAATATTACCAAAATATTGGCTGTGTATGAATTAACTTTAGGTGCCTTGGTAACATGGCGACATTTACAGAATATTTAATCAGGTGAATAATAGCCTTATGAAAAAATTTTTAATTGAATTATTTTGGTCTTCTTTAGTTGGCTTAATATTAGCATCCATTAATATATTTGATGGCTCTGTTCTAAGAATAGAGAAACTCTTTGATGCTCTTATTTTTGGTAAATATTACAATGACGGCAGAATAGAGTTTTTGTTTGGAATCATTATTACTTTTATGGTTATAAAATCTATTAAGTATTATAAGGATATGAAATGAGCTTCAAGGAATGAAAACTTGCTTCCAATGCAAATCGAATATGATTATTAAGATTGTCTATGATGGTCCTTCTGAATTGGAGCCAACCAAGCCTGAATTTAAATGTAAATCATGTGGCTATGAATTTGGCGGCCTTGATAAATTCTTAAATGATGAATTTATACATGACGATTTATAACTAGTTTCTATAAATACTAATCTTTTTCAGAATTATTTTTTTCGTACTCTTTGAGCTTTTCTTGGTACTCTTCCTCAGTAAGATTATGCCAGCCAATACATTCCCCTGTTGGACTTCTTCCGCAACCGCACTCCATCTCAGTCTCCAAACGATATAGTTAAAATAAATTATACACCCTCATTAAAATACTACACAGAATGAACTGTTAATAAGTTCTTTTATCTTAATTTTTTAATTATTTTGAGAAAATTATTATGGAATGGTTTGCTTCAGGTTATGTAACAAATGGTATCTTGTTAACTTGGTTTATCATGTGGGCATTTTGTCCTTGCTATACCAAGCTCTATGACTACTACAAAAATAAAAAAAATAACGCATAAATATTTATGAAGTTTATTTACAGGTTTTTTAGGTTTTCGGTATATTTTTTAATCATTATTACCCATACGCCTTCAATGGCAGCAAGTGATGTGATGGAACAAATGTACCCAAAAGACAGCTCATCTTCGGTAACTTATGTATGCACTCCTGAGGTATCGTCTGGGGTGAAGTTTGATGAATCATCTAATACACATAGCAGTACTGAATTTGCAGTAGATTCACAATATATCATTTCAAAATATAGCCATTGGGTTATCAATTACTTTGGACAGAATGTTGATTTAACCTCTGGTCAAGGTTGCGACGACAGTATTATGAGTGAAACTGGATTTCACAGACTGTCCTGTAACATCATTGGTGGGCAGATGCTGGTTGACTTACAGGAAATGAAATTTGTCAGGACGAACATGATGGGTTACACAGGTGTAAATAATTATGAGGAGCAATCTAATTTAAATAACCCCTTTGTTGAGGTGGGGGCTTGCTCAAAAGTAATAGCCAAATCTAGTTGATTAAACTGGTAACTATCGATGCAAGATCGTGAGTTTTTTCATTGCTACAGAATTTACTAATACAACCACTACTGGACCAAGAAATAGAGTCACTAGCATTTCAAACATGGAGTAGTGTTTTAGATATGTCATTCCAAGAATTTCAGAATCAAATAATTCCAGACTTGCCATACATACAATGATTAGTAATGAGTGGAAAATGGTGATTGCAAATAAAATATTCATTAGTTTTTTGTAATTATTCACAGTAACTAATCTACTTTCTAAATTTATTCATTATTATTCTGATTAACCAACGGAAAATAAAGCGTCTAAAAATCATAAATATGATTCTCATCGGGATATTTGTGAGTAGTTAATGTGTTTTTTTTGTTTCCTAAACAAATTGAATATTACTTTCAGCAAATAAGGTATAACAAAAACCCCTAGGGTGATGATTATAATACGCATTATTTTTTCCAAAAAGTAAATGAATTATAAAGACTATAGGTGATTAAAACAGTTCAGAATTGATATCCTTAGTTATCCAATCTTCTCTCTTAAAACGCATATTCATCCAACCTTTAACAACTGTTTCGCTCCATAATTGAGCTCCCGTATGCAAAAGGATGGGTTTTGGGAATAATCCATGTTTAGCTAATAAAAAGACTTTTTCTCTACTTATTTTCAACATTTTTGCAAACTGGGGAGCGGAGAGATATTTTTCTTTCATTTGATTAATGTAACATAAATCAAATATTATGCACTTATGATTGTCGTATCAATCTCATAGTTGTATTTTTAAAAAGGAATCAATATGGAAGATAAGCGATGTTGCGGAAGTGGGACTTGTATCATTAATGCCGAAGGCCTTTGTTGGTGTGGACAACAATGGGATGGCGAGAAGATGGTTTCATCTGATATAGAGACTAATGACGCTATGGAAAACGAGTAAGCTATTCACATTTTGATGGTACAGAGATGCCATTTTTTTCTTCAAACATCTGAATCGTACTGTTATTTAAAACATGTTTGCTTATCTGTCTATCGGTATTTAGAAACTTATAACCATCAATACATAGAATTCTAAATTTAATACTTTTAATTTGCTCTTGCTTAATTACATTAGCTTCTGGGTATTCATCAGCAAAACTGATGGTTGAAAGTAAAATAGTTGCGATTAAATAAAATCTCATAAAACACTCCAATAAAATAATCTTTCATTCCATATTAGCTTATAAAAAAAGGATATGTTTAAAATTACAAAATATTGAGTCTTGATGTGAAACATTACATAAATCCTATTGTCTCCCCCATATATAATTAATTTCAATATCGAGGAATTTTTGAGATGAAAAAATACATAACCAGCATTCTATTTTTCTTAGGATTTATTATATTCCCATTACATGCAGCTGAAAAATCGAAAGCAGCAGATAATGCCAGCTTGTATATTATTTCACCCACGGATGGTGAAACGGTTACAAACCCTGTCAAAATAGTTTTTGGTCTTGATGGTATGGGGGTAGCACCAGCAGGAATAAAATTTAACAACACAGGGCATCATCACCTCTTAATAGATGTCGCTGAACTGCCTGATACTAATTCACCAATTCCAAGTGATGACAATCATAGACATTTTGGGAAAGGTCAGACAGAGACTGTCATTGAATTAGATCAAGGTAAACATACACTGCAATTAATATTAGGTGACCATATGCATATTCCTCACGACCCAGTGGTTGTTTCAAAAAAAATAAAGATCAATGTGAAAGGCAAAGAAATGCAACCTCAGGAAGAAACTAAATGTATTTCCAATGGGTATGGTGGGTGTAAATAAAGATTAACATATGAGACTCCTACTTTTAGCATGTTTATTATTTATAAATAATTTTTTTAATACTGCTATGGCGACTGAAGAACCAGAATTTAAACTTATCTCGGAAGAGGGTGAGTTTCAAATAAGAGAATACGACCCAAAGATAATTGCTCAAGTCGAGGTAGAAGGAGATTTTGATGAAGCTTCATCCAGGGGATTTAAACTATTAGCCGATTACATTTTTGGAAATAATCTATTGGATGGAGGAAGTAAAAAAATTAGCATGACTACTCCAGTTGAGATGTCGCCAATGGCTGAAAATTTATTAATGACCAGTTCAATTTTAGATGATCAGGTCAATAACAAGTGGTTGATTAATTTTGTTATGCCTCAAGAATTTAGTTTAGATACTTTACCTAAACCTAATAATTTTCAAGTTAACATTATTGAAGTTCCTAAAGAAAAATATGCAGTCATTGTGTTTTCAGGGCTTGTTCGAGAGTCTAGTTATGCTGAGAAAGCGGAACTGTTATTTAACTATCTTGTAGAGAATGGTTTAAAACAGCAGGGCGCTATTAAGATTGCTCGATATAATCCACCTTGGACCCTACCTTTTTTTAGAAGAAATGAATTGATGGTAAGGATTGATTAGGAATTAATGAAAAAAATTTTCTATATACCTTTGAGTTTAATCATAGGACTAATTAGCTTTTTAATATGGATAGAGTCTGATAATAATAATTACGATCATGGAGATACGTCAAATAGCAATGAAGCCAGGGGTGTTAAAAAAGAGAGACAAGAGGAATTTAAACCTCTTAATCCATCTGAAAATATAATTCCTCTCAGTGTGGTTGGTAATGGAAAATAAGCTTTGGCAATTCTTTTTTGTTTATATAATTATTGCTTGGATTTGGTTATTCACCCATTACAAAAACTTTGGTCAAACCAAGTATGTTCAATTGGTAAATCAAAACAATGCAGAATGTCCGGTAGGTGAAATAATCGTTTTATAAAGTAGTTTTTGATGATTTCAAAATGAAATATTGAAACTACCAACTATTGGTCGTGCGACATTGCTTTGCAATAACTCTTTCCCAATTTGTTTTTTCTTTGTCATATAAATTTAAGGCCCAGCTATCTTCAATAAACTTTTTTTCTTTAGTTGATAAACCGTCTTTCCAGACATCAAATGATTTAAATTCTTCACCTTTTCTAATACAACCTTGGGTTGGTGAAAGCCAAAGATACAATGCAATGAGTAGAGCAATTACGAATAAGAGTTTTCTTAAGTTTTTAAGATATGTTTTTATCACTTAGAGCTTCCTAATTGCTTTCCACAATACGACACTTACCTTTAAACTGATTGACCGTTTTAGCTGAATTATCTTTTTTGGTTAGCGTAATGGTTTGTCTGTAGTTAATATCTTTTCGACCAATAGTAATTAAATCTTGAATGTCGTCATTATCGTTTTCAAATCTACCTTTGCAATCCATTACCCAATTATCTTTAACACATTGCAAAGGCTCCTTGTACCTGCCGACGCTTAGATTTTCTTTAGATGTATCGTAGATAATTTTTTCATTTAATTTTTTTGATGGCTTATCACTGTCCAATTTATATTTACATTCAAATGTAATTTCTTCAGCAACGCTTACCAATGGAAAAAGAATGACCAATAGTTGCTTGCGCATGTTACTTGTAATCACAAACTTCTTTGAGTAGGGCGTATTCATTTGAATGGGGTTGTGGTTGGAATACTTTTTCTGGGTCAGCATTCTCATCCAGAGATTTCCCTTTTAAGTCTGGAAACTGATAGGAGGTTGCCTTTAGGATTTTATAATTTTCATTGACACAGTCGAATTCATAATTTTTTGATCGTGAGAATTGCATATTGTCATCATTAAAATAAGATGTAATTCTTCTTTTCTTATCGCTTGTGATCTCAAGGGTATTTTCCCATGCCAGCGATATAGACGGGATAAAAAATAGTAATAAAAGGTATCTCATAGGTTTAAATTAAGTCGATGTCGTTATTATTGATGAAGTCTTGAGTTTGCTGCTGCTGCGCAATCCAGCTCTCAATAACCGCATAGCTCCAAATACAGCTTCTTTCATTAAGTCGATTTGGAGGAGGAAATTTCCCATCTTTTACCCACTCTTTAATGGTGCTTCTGTCGACCATCAAAAGCTTTGAAACTTCTTCTACGGAGATGTAACTTGTTTTTATCATCGCACTATGAGTATTGAAAGTAAAAAAAATTCAAAGGAAAAATTCCTAATTACTCAAAGTTGAGATTCTAATCCTTGATGAAACGTAGTGTCATGCGATCAGATTCACCAATTTCGACCATTTTTTCTTTGTCTTCATCGGTAATATTTCGAAGGTTAGGGAGTAGATTCCACACACCGCCGGCATGATCTTTGGTGTCTTTGGGGTTGGCATTAATCTCAGACTTAGCATCTAAACGGAAGCCCACACTTTCAGCCATTTGAATAACAAAATCCTCAGTCATATAGCCGCTTTTGATTTGATTTTCTAGCGATGTCCCGGGTATAGCTCGGTGTTCAACTAAACCAAGCACACCTCCAGACTTTAAAGCTTTATAGAACCCCTCAAACATTGATTTTGTGGTTCCGGCTTGAGCCCAGTTATGAACGTTTCTAAATGTTACAACGGCATCTACTGGTCCATCTGGTGTTAGCTGTGGATTTTTGGCTTCGAAGTGTACCCAAATTAATTTGTCATACACGTTTGGGTGTTGCTGCATTTTTTCAATGAACGCTTTTTCTACCTTTACAAAAAAAGGATTAATGCCGTCATTTAATTTATATGAGGCGTATATGTAGCTTCCTTTGTCTCGTAGAAGAGGGGCTAGGATTTCAGCATACCAGCCATAACCCGGTGTTATTTCGACAACTGATTTCTCTGGCGTTATACCAAAAAATTCTAAAGTTTCTTTGGGTTGACGATATTTATCCCTCTTAATAAAATTTGCATCACGATGCTCACCGGCAAGAACCTCATCAATCAATTTTTCATTTGACAGCGTATGTTGGGGAAAAATAAAACCTATAAATAAATTTAAAAAGAGGATCGTTGTTATTCTCATATTTTTATAACCATTTATTTCCAGAGCACCATCTTGAAACGCTCTTTATCTATACCGAAAAAATGAGTTTTCCACTCACTTTGTTCAAAAAAATCTAAAGAATGCCAGTCATCTTTTTGTTCTAACATCTTTTTTGCTCGCTCTTCCCAGTCTTGCGTAATTAGAAACTCTTCGATGTGAATCTTTTTGTTATAGATTTCTTGGTAATCAAATCCGTCGAATTCCCAGTGCAGCAACTCGAAAACATTTCCCTCTTCATCACAATAATCGATTGAAAAATCTAAGCCCCATTTTGGGCGCATGGCTATGAGCTTATATAGCTGGGGTGATTGCTGAGCCCATTCTCTTAATTGCAAAAGAGCGTCGCCTGAAAACCCTTTTCTTTCAAACATGACGGCATGATTAATATGCGCACCAGATGTTTTTGGTGCATCATCCTCAAACCATGTTTGTCTTAAAGTAATGTGCTCTGAATTTCTGTGTACAGTTGTCTTCGCCTGATTAGCCTCAGCATATATTTGTTCAAGCACGGTAAGGTCGTACCCATTCTGATCAAAGAATTCAACAAGTTGATTCGATGGCGTATTGATATCACCTTCAATGGGTTGGTCCCAAAAAGGATTTGGGTTAAATTTACTATCAGTGACGACTAATCTCATAAGTTTAAGTATTTTTAAAAATTATGAGATAGGGAAGTGAACAAAATGTTCAAAAAAAGCATATTTTCTTTATGAAGTTAATGATTGCATTAAAATAAATGACATGAATAAATTAATCCCCAGCAGCATTTTCCTTTTTATTTTTTGGCCTAGTGTCTTATTGGCTGATCCTCACACCAACCTACAATCTCATTATTGCCATTCTTACGAAGATGTTCGAGAGTGCAGCGATCGATGCATCAACTACTATGAGCGTCAAATTACTTCTGAAGAAGAAATACTCAATCCTTATCAATTCTTTTATCGTTTTCGCTACGATGAAATTTCTCAAACCTTGATCGAACAAAGAGCTAAAACCCTTAAAGGTTCAGCCCAGAAACCTCATGATCAAGATTTCGAGGATTTTATTACAGTGGATTATTGTTCAGAGTTTAGCTATATGGATATTAACAATTGGACATGCATTGAAGATTTAAATCCAGAAACTAATTTAACCTTTCGGCTTGGAATGCAGCAGGGAAAATTTTACCTCATCAATGAGGAGGCTTTTTTGGACCAGGCTAATCAAAAACAAAGAGAAGAAAATCCATCATCATTTGAAAAAAATGGCTCAACTTATCTAGAGTGTATGAAATAAAAACTTATTGATCACTGCCATGTCATTAATTTAGAATTTACTCATTTCAACTATAGAATATTTACCATGAATAGAATTTTTCTTTTTATTATTACCAACCTTGCAATAGTATTTATTTTATCCATTACTCTGAGTCTCTTTGGGTTTAAGGGGTATCTCAATGAAAACGGTATTGACTATCAGGGGTTATTGATCTTCACGGCTTGTTTTGGATTCGGTGGAGCCTTTATTTCTTTGGCTATTTCAAAATGGACTGCAAAGCGTATGTCAGGAGCACGGGTCATTACTCAAGCACAGAGTGATACTGAAAAATGGTTACTAGAAACGGTTGCCAGCCAGGCACAGCGAGCAGGAATAGGGATGCCAGAGGTCGCCATTTTTCCATCACCTCAATTAAATGCGTTTGCTACAGGAATGAATAAGAATAATGCCCTGGTAGCTGTCTCTCAAGGATTGTTGAATAATATGACAAAAGATGAGGTGGAGGCGGTACTCGCCCATGAGGTATCACATGTCGCAAATGGAGACATGGTGACATTGACTTTAATTCAAGGTGTCGTCAATACATTCGTCATGTTTTTATCTCGGGTGATTGGATACACAGTCGATAAAGTGATCTTTAAAACCCGCAATGGTGTCGGCCCCGGTTTTTATATCACCATGATCGTTGCTGAAATTATTCTTGGCATCCTTGCTTCAATGATTGTGATGTGGTTTTCAAGGCAAAGAGAATATAGGGCTGATTTCGGAGGAGCGGCATTAACAGATAAGCACAAAATGATCGCTGCCTTATCGCGTCTCAAAAGTTATTACCAACCCTCAGACCTGCCAAACCAGATGAGTGCCCTTGGGGTTTCAGGCACTAAGCAGGCGGGTTTTATGAGATTTTTTTCGAGTCACCCACCCCTCGAGGAACGAATTGAATACCTTCAAAATTTAAATGAGTTAAATTAATGATGAGATTTTTTAAGTTTTTAATAGCAGCCTTATTAATTTATTTTGTCGTCTACTATCTATTTTCGCCTTACCAGCAATGTGTTCGGAGTTTTGATGGGAGCTCTATTGCGATTAATGATTTTGATGGAACGCCAGATCAGATCCAAACACAACGAAGGGAATTACTTAATATTGCTAAAGACGGTCATAAGTTAGAGTGTGCCAACACCCACCAATGGTAAAGGATCAGGTTCCACAAAAAGTTCGATAGCTTTGCTCATACTCTGGCGAAGAAGGCTCTAAATACATTGGATTTTCAGGCATGGAAAAAGGATGCTGGACGACACTGAGCAACTTATGAAACGTTTCTAAATTTCCATTATTTGCATCGTCCAAACTTTGCTCCACCAAATGATTTCTTGGAATAACGCATGGGTTTATAGAATCCATCATCTTTTGACTGCTGCTCATATTCTCCTGACCGATCAAATTTATTCGCTGATTATTCCATTGGACAAAGACGTCATCATGAATCAGTGAATCTTTAAGTTGATTTAAGTTGTTAAGGTTTCTAAATGAGCTGGTAAAGTCAGCCCCGTGTTTTTCCAAAAGACTTAAGAAATCATTAATAAATTTTTCATCTATTTTTGAAGAATTCTCAATACCGATCTTCTTAGCCATTAAACCAACCCAGCAGCTCATATATTTCTCTTTAAATAGAGATAACATGCTCAACGCCTTTTCTTTGGCTATATCGATATCTTCATCAAACAAAATTAAAAGACTTTCAGCAAAACGTGCCAGATTCCAGTGGGCGATAATAGGTTGGTTACCATACGCATAACGCCCATTCCTATCAATGGAGCTAAACACCGTATCTTGTTTGAAGTGATTCAAAAAGGCACAAGGCCCATAATCAATGGTTTCACCACAGATGGACATATTGTCGGTGTTCATTACGCCATGAATAAATCCAACAGACATCCATTGGGCAATTAATTGTGATTGTAAATCAATAACTCGTAGCAGAAGTCCTTCAAATTTCTCTCCTTGATTTTTAAGGTCAGGAAAGTGACGGTTGATCGTATACTCTGCTAAAGCATGAACATGATCTTTTCCATTCAGGGAGGCGAATTGGAATGTACCCACCCTGATATGACTTTGAGCAATCCGGGTTAACATCGCACCTTTTAAAGTTGTTTCTCTAAATACCGGCTGACCT
This sequence comes from beta proteobacterium KB13, assembly GCA_000156155.1. Classification (GTDB taxonomy): domain Bacteria; phylum Pseudomonadota; class Gammaproteobacteria; order Burkholderiales; family Methylophilaceae; genus BACL14. The sequence goes on from DS995299.1 coordinate 416,069, forward strand.
GTGGTGATTACCGATAAGCTTCTAGTGGTTGGTATTCCTAAGGCATGAATCGATTCACTGATTAAGTATTCACGGAGCATCGGACCTAGTGCAGCAAATCCATCACCACCGCGAGAGAACTCCGTTGGACCGGAACCTTTTAGTTGAATGTCGTATCTTTTTTGATCGGGTGTGACATGCTCACCAAGCAACAAGGCTCGGCCGTCACCCAGTTTTACAAAATGCCCAAATTGATGGCCACAGTAGGCTTGGGCAATTGAGCTTGACCCATGTGGAAGATTGTTCCCGTTTGCAAAAATGTAGTTGCTTTCCTTTATGGCGTTTTGATCGAGTCCTAATGAGACAGCTAGTGAAGTATTAAATATTTGATGCTGAGCATTTTTAAAGGTATACAACTCAGCTTTCTTTATAAAGTCTTTTGGAAGCTGGGAGTAGGTATCACTAAAATTAAAACCAAAAGTAGCAGTCATTTTTTCTTCACAGCCTTCCAGGTACCGCCGTATTGATAGGATTCTTGATATTCATTTTTAATTTTTTTTAAACATTGTTCACATAAAAAGCACCATGTCTTCGCCATATCATAACGGCAACGATACAAAACGTTGTAATTGGCCATACAAACATGACACTGCTTGTCACGGTTTCTCATTTTGTTTACACTTGAGTCATGAAAAAATTAGTCATTTTTTTTATCTTAACAGTTATTGCGACCATCGCGATGCGCCAACTCCCAAACATAGATAATATCTGGTACTTATATTTCTTAGTTTCCTCTTTAACATACCTTCTGGGTATCATTCTATTGTTCAGAATCGTTCACCTTATCTTTATTAAGCTGGACTTAATCGGGTCCGACTGAAACAATCTATTAACAATTTTTAAAAATTATTGAACAAAATCAGGTGTCAATCTATCAGATAATAACTTTTAAAAGAGTAACTTTTATGGATTACACCAGATATTTAATAGAGTTAAACAATTTAAGAAAACCATCAGTTTGGGATAGACTCAAGACGTCCCTACTTTTCTGGATTTTCGCTCTGATCATCATTAAATTAGCGGCGTGGTTTGTGTATACCTTCAAAGATTTGATTTTTTAATTTATCTAAGATGGGAATTGATCCAACTTTGGATCCGGTCTAACAGACCTATTTTTCTCAAAATACCGTAAATCACCAAATAAATTCCAGCTACGACCAATACAGTCAAAAAAAATTTATTCATCATAGATCACCAATAAATCCCTCACTTTGTTTTTTCCATAGCTTGGCATACAACCCTTTTTTTCTGACTAATAGAGCGTGGGTTCCTTCTTCAATGATCTTGCCATTATCCAGGACGATTAAACGATCCATCATCGAGATAGTTGACAGCCGATGGGCGATTGCAATAACAGTTTTATTTGCCATAAGACTTTGTAAGCTCTGTTGAATAACCATCTCCACCTCAGAGTCAAGAGCGCTAGTGGCTTCATCAAGGATCAGAATAGGGGCATTTTTTAATGCCAAGCGAGCAATCGCAATTCTTTGCTTCTGACCACCTGATAACTTTACCCCTCTCTCACCAACATGCGTGTCATAACCAGTACGGCCATATTGGTCTTGGAGTTGCATAATGAAATCATGACATTCTGCAACTTTGGCAGCCTTTATAATATCCTCCATTGAGCTGTCTGGCCTGCCGTAAGCAATATTTTCCTTAATTGAGCGGTGAAGTAGTGAGTTATCCTGAGTGACCACTGAGATCTGGCTTCTCAAGCTGGTTTGTTTTAGGGATTTAATATTTTGATTATTAATTCTAATTCTGCCGTCATCAAGCTCATAAAATCTTAGTAGAAGGTTAACTAAGGTGGATTTGCCAGCCCCTGATTTACCCACCAAACCAATTCGCTCATTAGGTTTTATCGTTAAATTGAAGTTATCAAATATTGGGTCTTGGTTATATGCGAATTGAATATTGCTGAATTCAATCTGCGGCGTTTTATTAATAGTAAGTGTTTTAGCATTGGGACTGTCATTGATAACAATTTTTTTTGAGAGCATATTGTAGCCATCCTGAGTCACTCCAATGTTTTCAAAAAGACTGGCAATCTCCCACATGATCCAGTGAGATATCCCGTTGAGGCGCAAGGACATCGCAGTAGCTGCCCCAACAATACCGATATCAATTGTATTTTTGGTCCATAGGTAAATCGACAATGCTGTGGTTGAAATAATTAAAAAGACACTGAGAGAGTGATTGACCACCTCAATGAGCGTCACCTGTCTCATTTGTTTGTGAACTGTCACCATAAAATCAGACATCGATTTCCTTGCATAATCAGATTCACGTCCGGAGTGAGAAAATAACTTAACCAAGTTAATATTGGTATAGGCATCAGTAATCCTTCCCGTCATCAATGATCTAGCATCTGCCTGATTTTTTGATAGCTGAATAAGTTTGGGCACGAAAAAAATAAGGGATAGGATATACAGCCCTAGCCAGATTAAAAACGGAACAGAAAGCAACAGAGAAAAAGAACTCACTATACCAATCATGGTAAGGGTGTAGATGACTGCGTAAATTAAGATATCAGTCATGGTAAAAACAAGGTCACGAATGGAGACTGCTGTCTGCATTACCTTGGCTGAAATTCTTCCAGAAAATTCATTGCTGTAGAAATCAAAAGTTTGATTTAATAAATGTTTATGAAACTTCCATCGCAAGAGCATCGGAATATTTCCTGCCAATGTTTGACGTTTTAGGAACGACTGGAATAAAACTAAGATGATGGTAAAAATAAAAATAAAGGCGATGATAAATAACTCGCCGCCAAAGTCAGAAATAAATTTTTCAGGACCAGATGACACCATATTGGTTATTATTAGGCCAACGATTAAATACAGACCAGCTTCGATGCTGGCAACCAAAGCGGTCAGCAAAGACATTCCGAGGATGTATCGTTTAATTCCATTTAAACAATTCCAAATAAAACCATTTAAAGAAAGATTCCCAACTTTGAGATTGTCTTTGGGGAATGGATGAATTAGATTTTCAAATATCTTAAACATCAGGGGCTAACCCAGGACTGGGTATTATTTTCAAAATTATGAGTGGCTCGAACATGACCTTGGTCAGACAGTTGTAATACATCCATTGATTTAAAAGTGAGGTTGATTACCGTAAAACGATTATGATCACTAAATTCATAATCATCATGAGCTTTTATTTCTGATTTTGGGGGAGGGTTAACGGTGTAGTCTTTTTGTTGTCTATCATTGATCTTTGACCAATAATGAGAGTTATCTATTTCTATATGAGATTTTGATTGGACGCTGATTTGAAGTTTTTTTCTAGGATCCCAAAATAGCAAACTACACTCAGGATGGTTTAGAATTTGTCCAACTTTTTGGCTTTTAGAGTCAGTAAAGATAACAACACTTTTTTTTTCAAAATCAAATTCTCGCATCACTACAACTCGCTGAAAAATATTCTGTGCATCCTTTGTGGCTAAGACGGGATGTCGAAAAAAAGATTTACGGTCTACAACCCCACGTTGTATGTGCTTAATTGCACTGTCTATAAAGTTAACTAAATTCATTTGGGTGTTTGGCTGTGAATCCTGATTAATGTTCATTTATTTTAAAGATAAAAATAACTTTTTTTTATTTTAATAGTCCATGAATTTTTGAATGCTAAAAACAATGAAAATAACGGTTTTGTTTGATGGGAAGTGTGGTGTCTGCTCAAAAGAGATATCCTTTTACAAAAGGGTAGCTCCAAAAGGTCATTTCATATGGCAGGATGTCAATTCGATTGATTCCAAAGAAAAATATAATATTGAGCTTCACACAGCTTTAAAACATCTTCATGTGATTGACAATGAAAAGATTTTTATTGGCGTCGATGCTTTTGCTAGGATATGGAAAAACATCACATACTTTAAATTTTTGTCTTTTCTTATCCAACTCCCTTTGATTTACTCGTTAGCAAAGTATTTTTATAACATCTTTGCTGAGTATAGATATAAACGACTTAAACATTGCCAGATTTTAGAAAAGGAAGCTAAGTGAAATTTTTTTACATGCTTATTTTGTTTGTGATGTTAACCAACTGTTCAACAGCTTATAAGGAACCTGTGGTTCTCATGGACCAGGCTTACCTTAATTGCGAAACCTTACACAGTGAATTTATAGATGTATTTGAATGCATACAGTCGGATGAAACCACCAAGAATCTTAAGACGGACGAGGTAGATTTGCTTTTTCTCAAAGGGGAGCAGTTAAAAGAACAAATTAACCAGGGCAAGTTGTCCTCCATTGATGCAAAGTTTGAATGGAAAAAGTTAATTTTTGAAATTAAACAACAGTTGTCTGAGTCAAGGTATAGAAGAATGTACGAGTCTATCTGTCGTGTTAACTACCGCGGCCATTGCGTTCGTTGGTAAATTATGCGATCAAAAATAAACATTGTCTGGTTAAAACGTGACTTGAGATTGCAAGATCATGAGCCACTATATAGAGCGCAAGAAGAAAATATCCCTTTTATCCTGCTATATATTTATGAGCCATCATTAATCTTAGATCCTCATTATGACAAACGTCATTGGCGATTTATTCAAGAGTCTCTGGAAGATATTCAATTAGAGCTGGCTAAAAATCAAAATAAACTTTCAATTGCTTATGGCGAATCAGTCGATATTTTTAATGAATTATCAAATCGCTATGACATTCAATACGTGTTTAGCCACGAGGAAACAGGATTAAATACTACTTTTGAGAGGGATAAAAATGTAGCTAATTTTTTTAAGAGACAAAATATTACCTGGATAGAGTCACAATCTAATGGGGTTATTAGAGGCCTTCAGGATAGGAAGACTTGGGATAAGGCATGGGCCAGATTTATGCGAGATAAGACCATCAAGATCAATCCCCAAAAATTAAATATAATTGATATCGATTTTGGTGAGATAAATATTCCATCATTTGAAGAAGATAGTAATTTTCAAAAAGGCGGGATGGTCGAAGCACAAACTACCCTTGAAGATTTTTTTTCAACCCGAGGTCAGGATTACTATAAGTTTATTTCTAAGCCCCACAAGAGCAGAAGCAGTTGCTCAAGGATGTCGGCATATATTGCATATGGAAACATCAGCATCCGTCAAATCTATCAAAAAATTTTAGAGAATTGGAATCGGGTGGGATGGAGAAGGTCCATGGCCGCATTGTCTTCAAGAATTCATTGGCACTGTCATTTTATACAAAAGTTTGAGAGCGAATGTCGTATAGAAAATGAAACAATAAATAAAGGGTATCAAAACTTTCCATACCTTGTGGAAGATGAGGAGCATGCAGACTTCACTTCTTGGCTAAATGGAATGACTGGTTTCCCGCTGATTGACGCATCAATGAGAGCTTTAAGGTATTCAGGCTACATCAATTTCAGAAGTAGGGCGATGGTGGTGAGTTTTGCATGTCACTACTTAAGGATTCATTGGAAATTAGTGGCCAAAGCTCTAGCGCGACTCTTCCTTGATTTTGAACCAGGTATTCACTACCCACAGATTCAAATGCAAGCTGGAGTTACCGGCATCAATACAATACGTATATACAATCCAAAAAAACAGGCAATGGATCATGATCCAGAAGCAATATTTATAAAAACATGGATACCGGAACTCAACTCTCATCAACCAGAATACATTATTAATTTACCGCTGCAATCCAATGATTTATTTTCAAATGAGTCAAACTACCCTCAAGCTCAATATAATTTTCAAGAACGTATTAGAGAGTCGAAAGATTTGCTGTGGCAATGGAAAAAAAGTATTTATGTTAAACAAAACAATGCAAAAATTTTAGCAAAGCATGTCAGACCTCAATAAAAAAAGGACCCTAGGGTCCTTTTTTAGTAGATCAACAAATCCAATTATTTTTTTGGATAGTATTTAGTTGGATCTTCGTACTCAATTTTTTTTGGCTCTTCAGCAGGCTTATCTTCTTCTACTTTAGCCTCATCTTTTGCGTCGCCGTGGTCATGATCACCATGGTTATCCGCTACTAGAATAGCTCTTTCAGCTTTATCTTTGTCGCCTTCTTTTTCGTCACCAGCTACAAAAAAGCCTCTTTCAGCTTTATCTTTGTCGCCTTCTTTTTCGTCACCAGCTACAAAAAAGCCTCTTTCAGCTTTATCTTTGTCGCCTTCTTTTTCGTCACCAGCTACAAAAAAGCCTCTTTCAGCTTTATCTTTGTCATCTTTTGTATCGGTTTCAACAGCAGCAAAAGCTGATAGAGATAAAGTTGAAGCAACTAGAGCTGCTAGTAATTTTGAATACATATCTAACCTTTCATGATTTAAAAGTTTTAAAGATTAACAGATTGAAATGACATTGCAATGTTCAATTTATTTTGTTTTTTGTATCTTTATGGTGAATTGCTTGTCACAAATATGTGCAATAAGCAAATTAATAAAAAAAAATACCATAAAAATCAATTACTTATAATTTTTAGTACTGGTACAAAAATTGCATTACTTAAAGTTAAGGAGAATCGAAATGTTTAATTTTTTTAGCTTAACCTATTGGCTTAACTTTTCAGAGTTATCCCAGACGCAATTTTTTGTATTGTTATTTATTTTGTTTTTCATATATGACTTCACATTTCCAAAGAATTCTAAAGATAAAAAATAAATAGTTTTTATTTCCTTGGTATTTCTTGAACAGATAAGCATTTATTGGCTTATAGCTATAGGATGCTTTTTTTGTTATCCTTTTTTTTTACATTTTTTTTGCGACAAACTATGTCTCACTTATCAACTGATAGCTATAAATCCTTTAAAAAATCAAAGTATCGTACAATTAAATACACCACATATTTTTCAACATATGATGAGATATTTAGACCATACAGAAATAAAAAAATAATTTTTTTAGAAATCGGAGTTTTTGATGGGGGGTCTCTTTTTATGTGGAGAGATTTCTTCGGACCAAAGGCAGAAATTATTGGTATGGATTTAAATCCTGAAGCAAAAAAATGGGAAAAGTTTGGCTTTAAAATCTTCATCGGTGATCAAGCAGACCAAGAATTTCTAAAAAGGACATTAAAAAAAATTGGACCTGTTGATATCTTGCTTGATGATGGCGGCCATACGAATCATCAGCAAATATTGACACTAATAAATTCAATTCATTACATCAAGGAAAACGGACTTGTAGTTATTGAGGACTGCCATACAAGTTATATGCGTCGCTATGGTAATCCATCATTTTTCTCATTTATTAATTATTCAAAAAAAATAATTGATGATATTAATAAACGTTTTTTTATTAGTAAATCTAGTTTTAATATCCCTCAAAAAAATATTTACTCTATAAGCTTTTATGATTCAATAGTTGCTTTTAAAGTAAATAGAAAATTGAGTCAACCAAATAAATTTATAGACAATGGTGGTGTATCATCCGATCCAAAAGACTTTAGATACGACCGTACTTTGATTGGATTTTTTACAGACTTGCGTTTAAACCTGAAAAAAAAATCAAAAAAATCAGTTGCCATTAAATTAATTTATAAAATTCTTAAACCTTTTTTAATTTTTTTGAATTTCATTTTAATTAAAATTTCTTTTATTAATTTATTAACATATTTTAAAAAATGAAAAAAGATATAGCTGTGGTTTTGACGACATTTTTTCCTAATAAAAAAAATTTTTATTGTATTTCTAAAATTTGCGAACAGTTTTCAAAGATTTTAATTTACGATAACTCAGCTTCTCTTGAAGTAAAAAAAAAATTATTATCACTGAAGTCTAAATATGTTCATTTGGAGTTAATTTTTAACCCAAAAAATTTGGGTATAGCATCATCTTTAAATAATGGAGTACTGAAATTAAACAAATATGAATGGATCCTTTTTTTTGATCAGGATACGCTTATTCAAGATAATTTAAATATTCACTTAAAGAAATTCATAGCCAATAACAAGTTCGATATCCTTGGATTAAACTATCAATATAGTAAAAATTTTTCTAATAATGAATCTTTTATAGAGTCATCAAAAAGGACAATTATTTCTGGCATGTTGGTAAACTCATTAGTTTTTAACAGTCTTACTTTTCGTAATAATTTCTTATTAGATTTAGTGGATCATGATTTTTGTTTTAGGGCAAAAAATAAAGGCTTTAGGATTTTTAAAACAAAACAACCCTTAATAAAACATAGTATTGGAAATATGAGTGAAAATAAATTCCTTTTTATAATGAAAAAAAGATTGAATCATAATAATTTTAGATATTATTTAATAGCAAGAAACAAAATCTGGTTTGATAAGTTGAATAAAAATCACCTTTGTATCAATACTTTATGGAAATTAATATTTGAGTTTTTTTTAATTATTCTTTTCGATAAACAGGTTGTAAAAAAACTTAGAGCCCATTTCTTTGGTATCTATCATGGTTTATCTAATAAGAGTCATGATCTTCCATCAATCATAAAGAGATTTGGTTTATGATTAAATTTGATTCGATATATAAAAAAACAATTGAGTTATCTGCTAAACCAGCCGCAACATTTTATTTATTTCTTTTAAGCTTTACTGAGGCTTCCTTTTTTGTTGTTCCTCCTGATGTCATGCTGGCTCCGATGTGCTTAGCCCAGCCTAAGAAAATCTGGAGACTTGCTTTAATTGCTATTATTGGATCAGTCCTTGGTGGAGTGTTTGGTTATTTTATTGGGATGTTTGGATTCAATCTTGTGCAACCTTATATTGAGCAATACGGTTATCAAAGCCATTATGAACTTGCCCTACAATGGTTTTCTGATTGGGGTTTTTGGGCTATCTTTATTGCCGCTTTGACGCCAATACCTTATAAGATATTTACAATTGCCGCCGGGGTCTTAGTGATGAATTTCCCTCTTTTTTTAATTGCTTCCTTTTTGGGAAGAGGGTTAAGGTTATTTGGAGTTGCTTGTTTTGTAAAATTCTTTGGGAGGCGAGTGGATTACTTTATTCAACGATATATTAATCAGCTTGGATGGCTTATAACTGGCATTATTGGCATTGTAATTATTGTTGAATTTTTAACTAATTAAATATTGCTTGCTTAATATTTATACCTGTCTATAATGGCGCAACTAATTGATTGTCTTGATGTTTTTATGAGAGCCAGTCTGTTCATAAATAATTAAAAGGATTGTCATGTCGTTTTCTAATTTTGGTTTTATTCCACCTATCGGTAAGGCCATTAGTCGTATCAATTATTCCACCCCAACTCCCATTCAAGAGCAATGTATCCCTGTTGTTTTATCGGGAAAAGATGTATTAGCCTCTGCACAAACTGGCACAGGTAAGACCGCTGCATTTTGTCTTCCATTATTGAATTTAGTTGAAAAAAAACCAAAACACAAACACAAGCGAAATATTAGCCCTGATGTTCTTATATTGTCTCCTACGCGTGAACTTGCCACTCAGATTGAACAAGAACTAAAGCGATTTAGCCACTTTATGGACACAAATATTGTTTCTGTTGTAGGCGGAGTGTCTTATAAATTACAAAATAAATTATTAAAATCTAATGTAAATTTTTTAGTGGCCACACCGGGCCGTTTGATGGATTTGGTAAAACAAAGAAAAATTAATTTAAAGCATATTGATGCACTTGTGATTGATGAAGCAGATCGTATGTTGGATATGGGTTTTATTCCAGACATTAAAAAGATTTTTGAATCAACATCCCAGGATCAGCAAGTATTGATGTTTACCGCGACATTAAATAAACAAATTGAAAAAATTGCGCAACAGTTTTTAAAAGATCCACAACGAATTGCAGTCGAACAGGAAAATAAATCAAATAAAAACATTCAGCAGATTGCTTATCCAGTCGCAGATTATAACCAGAAAAAATTAGTCTTAGTGGATGTGCTTAATGAGGCTGATCTTAATCAGGCCATTATTTTTACAGCCACAAAAAGAGAGGCGGATCGCCTTTCAGATGAATTATATTTAATGAACCATCGATCAAAAACTTTACATGGGGATATGAGCCAAAGAGAACGAACACGCACAATCAATCGTTTTAAGAATAATGAAATCCAAATTCTGGTGGCAACTGATGTTGCTGCAAGAGGAATTGACGTAGATGACATTACTCACGTCATTAATTTTGACTTACCAAGGCAGGTTGAAGATTATATACATCGAATTGGCCGTACTGGCAGGGCAGAAAGAAAAGGGAAGGCTATTAGCCTGGTAATCGATAAAGAAAAATTTATGCTTCAGAAGATTGAAAAGTATGCAAACATCAAAATTGAGGTCATTAAGTCCACCCATAGTACCTCTGATCTTTCCTTGGTATACAAGAAAAAAGAGAGCGGCTTTAAAAAGAAGCGAAGATCTTCGGGTAGTAGAAAAAAGAACGATAAATTTACTTCTTCAAGTAAACGAAAAAAACATGGATTTAAGGCCGACGTAAAAGCAAAATCAAGAAGAAGACCAGTTAAAAAAAATATTAAGCCTTTAGCTACAGCTTCTTAATTTTTTTATTTACTCTTCTTAAAATAAATTTCTGTAAAAAATTGAGTTTTTTACTCTTGAAATATTTTCTTAAAAAATAACTGATATCTTGTTCATCCATATTTTCTCTAGCGTATTTTAAGAACGCATAGAGATCTCTGATAGATGCTTGAAATGCGAAAAGTCGTTTCTTCATTTTCTCAAGATCAATCAAGACTATATCTTCATTGACTTTATTGAGATAGATATGTTTTGGAACCGGGTAGGTGTGTTGAATATTATGGTGATGCATATTGCGCAATGTCTTGGCAATTCTATTTAAATTAGTTTTTGAAAATAACTTCTTTTTTTTTATTATTTTTTGCAAAGATTGATTATTTTTATTTAGATCTCGTGTCACCAGAACACACTGATTATCTCGAATACCAAAAAATATAACTTCTAAAGTTGGGATCTTGTGATCAATGAGATATTGGATATTTTGAAATTCTCTTAAAAATGTTGGCTGCCCTGAAATGGGGTGTCTAATGCTTTTAAAGTTATGGTTTTCTTGTTTTTTTACGAAAAATAAATCTTCCCCAACCTTTTTCGTAATGACCCCGCTCCATCCATTCCGTCTTGTATTTAATGGTTCGAACCAGTCATTAGGCAGATTCCAAAAACTTTCAAAATCAAGTAGATGATTTTTTTGAAGTAATTTTTTCCATTTTGGATTTACATACTCAGTCATAGGTTATTTTTCAGGAAATTCTAAAGAGATTCTCCCAATTTTTTGGGATCGGTAATCTTGCAAAATAATGACTGCCGATTTTCTTAAATCAGGATTATTGCCTTTGAGAAGCATGTGTTTTTTTATGGCAATGGCCTCAATAATATCTTCGGATGGTTGATTAATGATGGTTGCATCAAGCTCATATCGGTCCATTAAACTCTGTGAGTAATTTTCTTTCAAACAATCAAGTAAGTACAGAGCCGCTTCAGTTTCATCATAGGCATTGATCCCAATAATGTTTGAGGCGGCTAAATAGTTACCTTGGACTTCACTTTCAATTTTATGCCACATTAAACCTGGGGTATCAGTTAAAACAAAATCATTATCGACAATAATTCGTTGCTGCATTTGGGTGACCGCAGGAACATCTCCAGTTTTAGCAATCTTTTTTTGCGTTAATAGATTAATCAGGGAGGATTTGCCAACGTTTGGGATACCAATAATGATGGCTCGAACAGGCTTGATGCTTGTTCCTCGGTGAGGCACAAGCTTCATGCACGCTTTTTTTATGTCAACTTTATTTTTTTTATTTTTAGCTGATACCGCAAGTGCTGAAATAGTTGTTTCTTTTTGAAAAAAATTAATCCACTGTTGAGTGACTTTTTCATCTGCAATATCAGATTTATTTAATAATTTTAGATGCGGCTTTGCACGATTTTTAATAATTTGATTTAACATCGGATTTTCAGATGACCGAGGCAGTCTCGCATCTACAACTTCAATGACAAGATCGTTATACTTAAGATTTTTTTCAAAATCTTTTTTTGCTTTGGTCATGTGACCAGGAAACCATTGAACCGCCATATTATCCCTCTGTAGTTAAACTTATTATAATGTAAACTTAAACGCATGGAAAAAACCTATGAGATAAGACCTGATCAATCAATTGAGCTATTAAAAGAGCTACATATTTTGACTCGTGATCAAAAGCTCAATCAAGATTCTAGAAGAAAATTAAAGCAAATTTATCATCTTGCAAACTTTATAGAACCGATTATTCAAAAATATGAAAATAAGCCCTTTACCCTAATTGATCATGGGGCAGGGAAGTCTTATCTGGGATTTATTTTGTATGATCTCATCATCAAAAACACATTGGGCAAAATTATAGGGGTAGAAATTAATGAGAAGTTGGTAAAAAAATCAAACCAATTGATGCAGAAATTTAGATTTTCAAACATGTCGTTCATGTCACAAGATATTGATTCCAGTAATGAAACAATTAAAAATGCAGAAATTGTTACTGCTCTGCATGCTTGCGATACCGCCACAGATGATGCGATTGATTTTGCTTTGCAAAAAAATGCAGACTGGATTGTAGTCATTCCTTGTTGTCAGGCTGAGGTATACCAACACTTAAAGAAAAATAAATCTAACAACCTCAATCATCATCTAGTAGAGCTGTATCGTCATGGGATTCATTCAAGAGAGTTTGGGAGTATGTTAACAAACGTATTGCGGTGCCTAAAGCTTGAGTATTATGGCTTTAAAGTCTCGGTGACAGAGCTGGTCGGCTGGGAACATTCTATGAAAAATGAAATTATAATAGCTGAGAATATAAGGCAAAAGAAGGTATCTGCAGGCGCCCGCATTGAAAAATTATTGGCTGATTTTGACTTATTAGCGTTAAAATCTCGATTCTTGGATATTTAAATAACAGATGGGAGGTTATCTTGAAAAAATATTTTTTTCTATTCTTTCTATTTACAAGCTCATTATCCGCTAATGACTTTTCAGGGACTTATCAATGTAATGGAAATGATGGTAGCGAGGGAGCTTACCAAGGTGAAGTTATTATGAAAAAAATATCCGAATTCAGCAAGGATGCTTACGCAAGCTATGAATTTGTACTAAAGGTGCCAGGGTTTGGAGATTACCATGGATTTGCATCAGCAAATGGGCTTGATGTAGCCGTTTATTTCGCATTGGATGATCGTAAGAATGAAGATTATGGCGTAGGTATTGCAAAATTTAAACGTTCAGATAATAAATTATGGAGCTTCCATAAATTCTATTTTGAACCTGGCTATAAGGGAGGTAATACTGGCTTTGAAGATTGTATCCAGGTAGATAAATAAATGAATAATAATACTAATAATCAAAAAAAATTTCATTTTTCACATAACCCATTTCAGGCTTATGTTCATGAAGATAATCTTGGGAAGTTTGACAAAATTCATCAAGCATCAAGTCAAGCTAAAAATCCTTCATTATTTTCATTAAATGAGGGATATATTCTTGGTAATTCAAATTTAGTAAGTAATATAAATAATCAAATTGTTGTAGATGGATTTGTTTTCTCTTTTAATCCAAATAAAATTTATGGATCCATAAATAAAGACATTGATGAAAAAACTAAGGGTATTACATTTCATTATTCCAAAGAAGTTAAGCTGGAGCCTGGTTTTTTCATTGGTGGTTTTAATAATATTGGACACTGGCTATTTAATCATCTTGCAAAGTTAGTTTTTTATAAAAATTCTTTCGGAAAGCTAAAATTTTTTATTAGTGATGTTGGAATGCCAATAAAGTTTGTCGACTATTTGAAGTTCTTTGGAATAAGTCAAGATCAAATTGTTTTCCTTGAATCGGATGTTCTTTATAGGTCTGAAAAAATTTATCATCCAATGATGCCATGGCACGCAGATATTTTTGGTAATGTGTTATTCCTTCCTCAAGCATTAAAATTTTTAAGAGAAAAATTAACTAATTGTGAATATAAACCTACCAAAAATATCTACATACCCAGAAAAAACGCTAGTTGGAGAAAAATATTAAATGAATCTGAATTGATAGAGCTTTTATCAAAATTTGATTTTGAGATTATTTATCCCGAAAACATGAGTCTTGAGGAACAAATTACAATCGGCAGTCAAACAAAGAATTTGATTACAGGGTTTGGTGCGGCGATTAACTTCTTTATATTTATGCAAAGTGGCACAAATATTATCCAGCTATCCTCAAGGGACAGAACAGGAATGAATATTCTTCCATATCAGGCTTATATTTCTAATATTAATTGTTTTGAAACTAAGGAGACACCTCCAAATGAAAAATTGGGACTAGACGATAGTTATAAAGTGAATATCTTAAATTTAGAAAAACACCTAAGGGATTTTATAAAATAATTTGAAATTAGATTTTTCATCACCTCTTCCTATATTAGAGAATATTGATCAAGTTGCAAAAATTATTAAAAATAATCAAGTAACAATCATTTGTGGAGAGACTGGTTCTGGGAAAACGACTCAGCTACCAAAGATATGTATTAAAATTGGGCGCGGAAAAAATAAGATAATTGGTCACACTCAACCAAGAAGAATAGCAGCTCGGTCTGTTGCAACTAGAATTGCTCAAGAGTTAGAAACATCTATTGGAAATGAGGTTGGCTACAAGGTTCGTTTTACAGATAAGACATCTTCGCATACAAAAATTAAATTAATGACTGATGGTGTTTTGCTAGCAGAAACACAATCTGATCCTTTATTAAAAAGATACGACACACTTATTATTGATGAAGCGCATGAGCGTAATCTTAATATCGATTTTTTAATTGGCTTTATCAAGCAGCTACTCCCTAAAAGACCCGATTTAAAAATAATCATCACCAGCGCTACCATTGATGCCGACAAGTTTTCAAAACACTTTGATGGTGCGCCAACACTTGAGATATCAGGTAGAACATTTCCAGTCGAGACGCTGTATCGCCCAATGAAAAATATTGAAGAGGAGGATGTGTTATCTATTGAGGAATCGGTCTATGAGGTGATACAAGAGATAGGACGTAAATCTGGAGATATCCTGGTTTTTCTTCCTGGTGAAAAAGATATTCATGACATCCGCCGTTATTTGAATGAGATGTTAAATCATGATTATGAGGTCCTCCCACTTTTTTCAAGGCTTCCTGTTCCAGATCAACAGAAAATATTTACGACCAGCACAAAAAAAAGAATCATCCTGGCTACTAATATTGCCGAAACATCTTTAACCGTCCCAAATATAAAATTTGTCATTGATTCAGGGCTGGCGCGAGTGGTCCGATACAATCCAAGATTGCGGATCGAACAACTACTAATCGAGAAAATTTCTCAGGCAGCCGCTAATCAGAGAACCGGTCGATGCGGTCGAATCGCACCAGGTGTGTGTTATCGATTGTATGACGAGGATGATTTTAAAAATCGATCAGAGTATACCGATCCAGAAATAATGCGTAGCTCGCTTGCATCTGTGATTCTAAGGATGGCTAGTTTGAACTTGGGAGATGTGGAAGTCTTTCCATTTATTGATGCTCCTTTTAAAAAATTTATTCAAGATGGTTATGACTTATTATTTGAGCTACATGCGGTTGAGAAAAACCGAGCCATTACTGAGCTGGGTCGCACAATGGCCCAAATACCAATAGACCCTGTTTTTTCCAGAATCATTATTGAAGCCTCCAACCAACATTGCCTCTCTGAAATCATTCCTATCATTGCAGCAATATCTGTGGCTGACCCCATTGAAAGACCATTTGACAAGCTGGAAGAAGCAGAGAAGGCTCAAATGAATTTTCATGATCCTAGGTCTGGCTTTATGAGTTTTTACAGACTTTGGTTACTTCTGTTAGATGAGGTTAGGAGCAAGAAGATTAAAGACTTTGCAGTCTTTTGTAAAAAGTATTTTTTATCTTTTACTCGGATGCGTGAGTGGCAAGAGATGTACAAACAGCTTATGCAAATCGTCGAAGAATTGGGTTATCGCTTTAATAATAAAGAATCAACTTATGACCAGATACACCAATCTTTATTGTGTGGTCTTTTAAGGAACATTGGTTTTAAAGAAGTTGAATCTAATTATTATCTAGGATGTAAAAGTTTAAGGTTTCTTATTGGACCTAAGCTGTTTCGAAATAAAAAATTTAAATGGATTATGGCGGCAGAGATTATTGATACGGGTAAATTTTATGCTCAATGCATTGCTGAAATTAATGACCAGTGGATTGAGAAATATGCGGAACATCTTCTCGAGGCTGAATATTCAAACCCTAGATTTAATAAAAAACTAAATCGTGTAGATGCCACACAGAAGCTATCATTATTTGGTCTAGTGATCGTTCCTGACAGGACCATTCATTACGGACCAATCAATCCAGAATTATCTAAATCTATATTTATTCGACAAGGAATAGTTGAAAATCAATATATCAGTCCTGGTCTTTTTTGGAAGGAAAACCAAAAACTGATCAGAGAAATTGAGGACCTGGAGCATAAATCAAGAAGAAGAGACATTCTGATCAACGATGATGTGTTATTTGAGTTTTACGATGAAAAAATTAATGAAAATGTCATCAACGCTGCTGGCTTTGAACACTGGCGAAAGGGTGTTGAAAAAAATCAACCTGAACACTTGTACCTAACAAAAGAATATTTGATGCAGCACAGTGCCAAAGATATTACAGAAACTGTGTACCCTAATCACATCACCATCAATCAACAAAAATATCAATTGAAATATCATTTTGAACCCAATCACCCTCGTGATGGATTAACAATTGCAATCCCTTTACCCAATCTGAATTTAATTGATAGTTCAGAATTAGACTGGTTGGTGCCTGGATTGTTAAAAGAAAAGATTACCTGGTCATTTAAAAATCTACCCAAAGATATTCGTAGAAAATGTATTCCTGTGAAAGATTGGCTAGAAAAATTCTTGGAGTACCCGAGGCAGGGAAGTTTTAAGGAAACATTTACTCGTTTTATTTGGAAATACGTCGACCCTCATTTTTTGATGTCAGATGATTATTTTGCTTACATCCCAAGTCATTTAAAAATTAAATATGAAGTCATCAATGATCAAGGGAAGATGATTGATCTTAATGAAGACCTTGATTTATTAAAAAAAGAAAATAAAAAAAATGTTGAGGCGGTGGTTGAGCGTATTCAATTTAATATAGAACAGGATGGAATTACGAGCTGGCCGATAGAAGAATTACCGATTAAGGTTGAGCAAACCATTAATGGAAAAAAATTTGAGGCCTACCCGGCATTGGTAGACTATCAAAATTCGATATCCATCGAGGTGTTTGATAACCCCAAGCGCGCAGAACAACATCATGTTCAAGGACTAAGAAGATTAATTTATTTTCATTTTAAGGAGAGGTTTAAGCGGATCCAAAAAATGCCACCCGATCTTTCTGAAGCAGCAATCGCCTTATCAACACAAATACCCCCAAAAGATTTGATGGAAAATTTATGTGATGTCATTGTTGATGAAATGATTGGCCATAAGACCAATATAAGAAAACAAATTGATTATGAACAATTGATCAATGATGGAAGAAATAACTTACCCAGAATGATTGATCATATGACAATGCATTTAAATAAGATTGCTTCCTTCTATAAAGAGATTCAAAAGTTACGTCAATCACAAAGTTATATCGAGGAGATTGAGGATGACATCGAGGAGCAGTTGGAGGCTCTGTTACCTCCTTATGAAAAACCTCTTTTTCAATATGACAAACTTCAATTTATTCCAAAATACCTAGAGGCTCTGAAATTACGCATTGAAAAATACCCACAGCGAATAGATCATGATCAAGAGTGCATCTCGCAATACAATCGAATTAAAAATAAATGGGTGGAAAAAGTATTGGGATTTGTTGAAAATGAATTAGAAATACCAGAGATATACATTGACTTTCAATGGAAACTCCAAGAATTGAGGGTATCTTTTTTTGCTCAGGAGCTTAAAACTAACTCTCCGATCTCAGTTAAGCGTATGGATAAGGAATGGACGCAAATATTAAGAGAATATCAATAAGTGAAAGTGAACCTTAAAAAATTACCAGTTGAAATTAGTGAGACGGATCGATTTCGCTCACTTCACCTTGAAACTGACTCCATTCAAAGTTCGATGGATATTTCAGACCCGATCCATCTAACTCTAAAATATACCCAAGTCACAGCACTGCTACTGTTATTTAAAAGACATCCAACAAACATCACTATCCTTGGCTTAGGTGCCGGATCATTAACTAAATTCTTTTTCTATTTTTGTGCTCAAACCAAAATTCAAACCATTGAAATTAATAGACAGGTAATCAATGTAGCTAGGATGATGTTTGATGTCCCTAAGGACACCACAAGACATAAAGTCATCGAACAGGATGCAATGGAATTCTTAACAAAAAAGAATAAGCATGAAGTATTAATTTCAGATTTATTTGACGGCTATGGGATTCCAAAACAATTTTCACAAAAGAAATATTTTCAAACCTGTCATGACAGAATAACAAAACAAGGAATTTTTATTATTAATTTATGGGGTTCTGATAAAAACACACCCAGGTATATTAAAGAACTCAAAGATATTTTTTCAAAGGCAATAGTTGTTGAATCTGATGATCCAGGAAATATCATGGTGTTTTGTTTCAAGGAATATTTTAAATTCTCTTCAAATAAGCAAATGGAATATCGATTAAAACTTTTACAAGCCAAAATAAATTTTGATTTAAACTTTTTTTATAAGAGAATGCTGAAAAGAAATAAACAATTATTTGAGAATATACATTGTCACTAGAAAAAATTTCCCTTTTTGCCACATGCCCTAGAGGACTAGAAAAATTCCTCTTTAACGAAATTAGATCACTCGATGGTCAAAAAATAAAAGTTCATGATGGCGGGGTATCGTTTAATGGCAACCAAGACAGTATGCACTCCTTAAACTTAACTTCAAGATATGCCACCAGGGTATTAAAACGATTATCGTACGGTCAATTCAAGTCTGAAAATGACTTATATCAGGCAGCAATGAAAGTAAAATGGGACGATATTTTTCCCGTAAATAAAACCATAAAAGTCTCAACAACCTCAATTAAAACCTCTTTGAAGAGTATTGATTTTGTGACCCTAAAAATTAAAGATGCCATCTGCGATGTGTTTAATCAAAAATATAAACTGCGGCCCAATGTGGATGTGAGAGATCCTGATATTAAAGTACATCTTTTTCTAGAAAAGAATAATTTTATTATTTACATCGATTCATCTGGAAAGCCACTGTATCAGAGAGGATACCGACAAAAAACAATCGAAGCTCCTCTAAAAGAAAATCTTGCGGCAGGCATAATCACTTTATCTGACTGGGATTTTAAAGAGCCGCTATTAGACCCAATGTGCGGAAGCGGCACCCTCCCGATTGAAGCTGCCATGATGGCATTAAATATTTATCCTGGA
This sequence comes from beta proteobacterium KB13, assembly GCA_000156155.1. Taxonomy (GTDB): domain Bacteria; phylum Pseudomonadota; class Gammaproteobacteria; order Burkholderiales; family Methylophilaceae; genus BACL14. The sequence continues at coordinate 435,538 of DS995299.1, forward strand.
ATGAACCGCACTTTTGGATTTCACCATTGGCATGACTTTGATAAAGAGGTGTTTCACAAAATTAAAGTACAGTTAAAAGAAAAGCAAATAGAAAAAGAATTACATATTTATGCCTCTGATATTGATCGCCAAGCGTTTAATGCGGCATCAACCAATATCGATCAAATGGGATTAAAGCCATATATACGAATTAATAATCGCCGATTTGAAACATCGAATGCACCCAATGATCATGGTGTGATTGTTTGTAATCCACCTTATGGGGTGAGGTTAGACGAGTCTGAAAAGCTTCTTGAAAGTTATCAACTTTGGGGGTCTGTTTTAAAAAAAGAATTTTCAGGTTGGAGGGCTTACTTTATAAGTAATGATATTGCTTTTCCAAGAGGCTTGAGATTATCTGCCAGCAAAAAGACCCCGCTATATAACGGGGCCTTGGATTGCAGATTATTTGAATTTGTAATGGTTACTGGTAGCAACCGCAAGCTTAAGCAAGAGAATTAAGCGCACTTTCGTAATCTGGTTCTTCGGTAATTTCAGAGACTAATTCACTGTGCATCACGGTATTATTCTCATCAACCACAATGACTGCTCTTGAAGTCAGTCCTTGCAGGCTTGAATCGTTAATTGCCACACCGAATGCATTAGCAAAACCAGCTATGTCTCTAAAGGCAGATAATGTTTCAACATTTTCTACACCTTCGGCTCCACAGAATCTTTTCTGTGCAAATGGTAAATCTGCTGAGATACATAACACCACGGTATTATTTAGTTTGGCTGCTTCATCATTAAATCGTTTGACTGAGAGTGCACAAGTCGGTGTATCAATACTTGGAAAGATATTAAGTATCTTCCTTTTGCCCACAAAGTTTTCTAATGACACATTTTCTCTTTTTTGATTGGCAAGATTAAAATCTGCGATTGAGGACCCTTTTTCAGGGAACTGACCGCCAATTTTGACCGGATCTCCTTTGAGTGTAACTGATGACATTTTTCTCTCCATAAAGTCTTAAAGATATCGTGAATAAATAAAGATATCAGGTAAAATTAAAACATGCAAAGTAATTCAGAATCCAAGTTTATTCACCTCAGATGTCACAGCGAATATTCAATAACAGACGGTATTGTTAGGCTTGGAGATTATGTTTCTTTGGCAAAAGAATTGGAATTAGAATCACTTGCAATCAGTGATCTGAGTAACATTTTTGCTGCCGTTAAATTTTTTAAATTAGCGACCAGCAATGGAATCAAGCCAATCATTGGAGCCGATGTTTACATCCAGAATGATGACAATCGGGATCAACCAAGTCGCCTGCTATTGATTTGTCAAAATAAACAAGGTTATTTGAATTTATCCAAATTACTGTCAAGAGCGTACACAGAAAATCAATACAGAGACCGACCAGAAATTAAGTTTGAGTGGCTGTTTTCAGATTTTAACCATGGATTAATTTGTCTTTCAGGTTTTAATTTTGGTGCGATTGGACAAAACCTTCTTTCTCAAAAAAAAGATAAAGCTATTCACATAGCCAAACAATTAAAAGAGGCTTTTGATGATCGGTTTTACCTTGAGGTCCAGCGTTACGAGGTAGAAAAAAAGGTTGAGGAGCAGGAGAATTTAGTCTTAGCTATAGCTCAACTTGGTTATGATTTAGATATTCCACTGGTCGCCACCCAACCAATTCAATTTATTAAAAAAGAAGACTTTCAAGCACACGAGGCAAAGACATGTATTGCTGATGGTTATGTCCTGGGAGATCAACGCAGACCAAAAAACTTTACTGCTGAACAATACTTTAAAACACCTGCTGAGATGGCCGTATTATTTGAAGATATTCCATCAGCGATTAGCAATACTCTAGAAATTAGTAAAAGGTGTAATTTTGAATTTGAGTTAGGAAATGTTTTCCTTCCTGATTTTCCAATTCCTGAAGGGTTAACCGTTAATGAGTATCTGGAAAATACTGCCATCGAAGGATTAGAAAAAAAACTCAAAAACTTATACCCTGAAGTGAAAGATTTTAAAACCCAAGAAAAAAAGTATCTGGATCGATTACATTTTGAGATCAATGTCATCAATCAAATGGGCTATGCAGGTTATTTCTTAATCGTTGCAGACTTTATCAACTGGGCAAAAGAAAATAATGTTCCGGTTGGGCCAGGCAGGGGTTCTGGTGCAGGTTCTGTGGTGGCCTTTGCTCTTGGTATTACTGATCTTGATCCGCTCTCATACAACTTACTGTTCGAGAGATTTTTAAACCCTGAACGGGTTTCCATGCCGGATTTCGATATTGATTTTTGCCAAGAAGGAAGAGATCGAGTAATTGAGTACGTAAAGGAACGGTATGGATATGACGCGGTAAGTCAGATCGTCACCTTTGGGACCATGGCCGCTAGGGCGGTGATTAGAGATGTTGGCCGAGTGCTAGATTTACCCTTTCCTTTTGTTGACGGCATTGCCAAGTTAATCCCCATGGAATTGGGCATTAGCCTAAAAGACGCCATTGAAAAGGAAGAGCAAATTCAACAAAGAATAAAAAATGAAGAGGAGGTAAAAGAGCTTTTTGATCTTGCTCTAAAGCTTGAAGGTTTGGTTAGGAATGTAGGGATGCATGCGGGAGGCGTTCTAATAGCACCAGGAAAAATTTCAGACTACTCACCATTGTATTGCCAAGAAGGTGGCGAAGGGATGGTCAGTCAATTTGACAAAGATGACGTGGAATCAATTGGCCTCATTAAATTTGATTTTCTCGGCTTAAGAACCTTAACAATTTTATCTATGGCCCTTAATAACGCCAATAAGATGAGAGCCACCGAAGGTAAACCACCCATTTATTTAGATGATATTCCGCTTGATGATGAAGAGACCTTCGAGTGGTTAAGCAATGCGAATACGACTGCAGTTTTCCAATTGGAATCAAGGGGCATGAAAGATATGCTGAAACAGGCCAAACCGGACTGCTTTGAGGATATTATTGCCTTGGTTGCTTTGTATCGTCCCGGCCCAATGGATTTGATTCCAGATTTTTGTAAAAGAAAACACGGGCAACAATTGGTATCTTATCCCCATCCATCCACAGAAGGGATTTTGAAAGAAACCTATGGGATTGCGGTTTATCAGGAGCAGGTGATGCAAATCGCTCAGACTGTTGCTGGTTATACTCTGGGTGGAGCAGATTTGTTAAGACGGGCCATGGGTAAGAAAAAAGTTGAAGAAATGGATGCCCAGCGAGAGGTGTTTATTCAGGGAGCCACTCAAAACGGCTTAGAAAAACAACAGGCCTCAAACCTATTCGACTTACTAGAAAAGTTTGCTGGATATGGTTTTAACAAATCTCATGCGGCTGCTTATGCAAAAATAGCCTATCAAACTGCCTATTTAAAAAGACATTACACTTCATCATTTATCGCGGCCTCAATGTCTGCAGATATGAATAATACAGACAATATTGCACTCTTGTTTGATGACTGCGTACTTAATAAAATTAAACTGCTTCCCCCATCGATTAATAATAGTGTATTCAGATTTCAGCCATTAAATGATAAAGAGATCCTCTACGGATTAGGAGCCATCAAAGGAACAGGATTGGCTGCGATTGAAGTTATTCTAGAGGATAGAAATAGTAATGGACCTTATCAGTCTCTTTTTGAATTTTGTGCGCGACTTGATTTACGAAAAGTAAATCGGAAGGTAATAGAATCGTTGATTCGTGCCGGCGCCTTTGATGAGTTAGAAAAAAATAGGGCCTCCTTATTAGCATCTATCAATCAAGCCATATCTCTAGCAGAGCAATCAAAATCTCATATGGGTCAGGACTCTCTCTTTGGTGAAGAAGCGAATAAAGAAGTGACTAATTATGTTGCTACAGATGAGTGGGATAGTAAAAGACAGATTTATGAGGAGAAGGTGGCCTTAGGTTTTTATTATAGCGGGCATCCATTCTCACATTACAAAGAAATGGTCCGGGCGATGTATCCTCAGTCATTACGTGATGCAAGACCCTCGAATAATAATCAATGGTTGTCTGGTGTGGTGATGGCGGCCAGAAATAGAATGACTCAGCGAGGAAAAATTGCCATCGTGACTCTTGATGATGGTGAGGGGAGATTGGATATGATTGTTGGAAGCAAGTTGTTATCGACGGTCTACCCGCTTATTAAAGAAGATCAATTATTGATCGTGGAGGGTAAAGTTAGCCCAGATGAGTTTACCGGTGGTAATCGAGTTTCAGCAGTGAATATTTTTGATCTATTGACCGTACAAAGCCGAAAAACCAAACAAATAAAAATCAATGTGGGTGAGAATCTGAACCCTGAACAACTAAAGTTATTATTGAAGCCTTATAGTAACGGAGCCTATCCACAAGAGATTGGAAGGTGTCCGGTGGTGATCGAGTATCAAAATCAAGAGGGGTCTGCAGAAATTAAATTGGGTGACAATTGGGCTGTTGCCCCTCACGAAAACCTTATCTTTGATCTGAAAAAATCATTTCAGGATGAGAATGTTAAAATCATTTATAATTAGCCACGGAAAAGTTATATAAATAATCTGATTATGAAATTACATTACTTAGAATTTGAAAAACCACTACAACAATTAGCTTCCAAAGTTGAAGAGCTTGAGTCAGCTCATAGAGATAATCCAAAATTAAACATCTCAAAAGAAGTCAAACAGTTGCAAAATAAAACAGACGATTTGTTGCATCAGATTTATGATGAATTAACCCCATGGCAGATTTCTCAGGTTTCTCGTCATCCGCAACGACCTTATACCAGTGATTACATTGAACATATCTTTACTAATTTTCAAGAGTTACATGGCGATCGTGCCTTTGCAGATGACCCTGCAATTATAGGTGGCTTGGCTGAGTTTGAGGGTCAGCCGGTTATGGTGCTCGGACAACAAAAAGGCCGTGATACCAAGGAAAGACAATACCGTAACTTTGGTATGCCACGACCTGAAGGTTATCGTAAGGCGCTCAGATTATTTCACTTGGCAGAAAAATTTAATCTTCCACTCATTACATTAATTGACACCCCAGGGGCTTATCCAGGAATTGGTGCCGAAGAGAGGGGTCAGTCAGAAGCGATTGCAAGAAATTTATATGCGATGAGTGAACTTAAAACACCATCCATCGGAGTTGTTATAGGTGAGGGAGGTTCTGGAGGTGCATTGGCACTCGGAGTCGTCGATCATCTAATGATGCTCCAGTATTCTACCTATTCAGTGATATCGCCCGAGGGTTGTGCATCAATCCTTTATAAGGATGCAAAAAAAGCTGACATTGCGGCAGAAAGTCTTGGGATCACTGCTGATCATCTAAAAAAAGTGGGTCTAGCTGATGAAGTAATACCTGAGCCTCTCGGCGGAGCTCATCGTAATATTGATACGATCATGGAATCTGTCCGACAGTCATTGATAAAACAATTGAGTCGCTTAAAAAAACAACCCATAGATATTTTATTAAGCACAAGATATCAGAGGTTGATGAGCTATGGTGAATTTCAGTCCTGATCTATGAATGAGCTCGTTAACTTTCTTGAGCAATCATTTTTAAAACAGAAACTTAAAAAAAATTGTCACCTCCTCGTTGGGGTAAGTGGAGGTATCGATTCAGTTGTTCTTGGCCACACCCTAAGCCAACTGAGATCACTGCACCCATTTGATTTAACTTTTATTTACGTTGATCACCAATTGCATCCAGAATCAAAACAATGGGCTAACACTGTAAAACAGCTCGCAAAAAAATTATCGATTGAATACATCTGTGAAAAAGTCACAATCGATCAGGATCTTAAATTAGGCACCGAAGGTGCTGCCAGAAAACATAGGTACCAAGCATTCCAAAAACATCAAAAGGATATTTTAGTGCTCGCCCAACATGAAGATGACCAACTAGAAACTTTACTGCTTCAGCTTGCCAGAGGGGCTGGATCTAAGGGTTTAAGTTGCATGCCTGAGTACCATGAAAAATTAAAAATCTGGAGACCGTTATTAGGTGTGAGCAAGAATCTAATTTATAGATATCAACAAGAACATAAACTCAAATTTATTGAAGATTCTTCGAACAAAGATAATAAATACGATCGAAATTATCTAAGAAATAAAGTGATCCCCCTAATTAAAAAAAGATTTCCACACTTTGCGACCACTTCAGGGAGATCTGTTAAGCATATAGCTGACGCATACAACTATCAAAATTTAATGAGTGCAGAACTCTATGAGAATGTTCTTGAAGACAATAATCAGTTGAATGGGCTGAAATTAAAAAAATTGTCTGATTACGATATGGGTAACGTCATTCGGTTTTGGTTAAACGAACATCAGGTGTTAATGCCTAGCATTAAAGTTTTAGGTCAGATTATAAGTCAGATCAAAAAAATTGACTTGGAAAGTTGCATTAATATCAAAGTAGATGGAATGTCTATTCGATCTTACAATAACTCATTGTTTTTAATAACTAATTTAGAAAATTCATTTAATCCAGTACTTTGGAAAGATCAAAATAGTGTCATACTTTCGAACAATAGAGAGGTATTGGTAGACAAGAAAGTTGGGAAGGGGCTCTCCCTTGGTAAGTTAAAAAAAATTCTCATTGATAAACCACATAATATGAATATTAAAATTAAGTTAAAGGCTAATCAACCGGCAAGATCTTTGAAGTACATCTTCCAGCAAAATAAAATTCCACCATGGGAAAGAGAAAATTACCCTTGTGTGTACGTTGAAGATAAATTAATTGCGGTGATTGGTCTGGCTGATTCTGTTGAATATGCTGCAGATAAAAAAGAGATGGGAGTAACTTTTAAATATAAAAAAAATCCCAGCATGGCTGGGATTTAATTTTTGTAAGATGAAGTCTAACCATCGTTTCCGATATCATAGATCTCAATTTCCGTTTCCATAATTTCGCCGGTTACGCCATTGATTTCAACCTCAACTTCGTGACCAATTTTTTCTGAGTAGATATCAAACTCGTATACAGGAAGATCGCCTTCAAAAGCGTATTCTTTTTCAAGCACTTTACCTGGTGTATTTTCTAAAGCAATTTTTTCAGCCTCTTCAGCTGAAATTTTAACTGCAGAGGTAAATTTCTTATCATCCTTAGCAACTTCGACTTCTTCATCAGCTAATTCTGCTGTGGCAACATTACATTCGATTTCAATTTCTTTACCATCTTTGGTTTTAACATCAAACTCATACACGGCTTGTCCATCTTCCACTTCACGCTCAAGGGAAACGATGTGACCTTCATATTTTTTGTGAACCGCGATAAAACATTTATCTAAATCAGAGGTAAGGGCTTTTTTAATATCATCTTCTGTGTGCGCGGCAAAAGTATTCATTGCAAATCCGGCAACAGAAAGGGCTAGGACAATTTTTTTCATTAGTATTCCAAATATATTAATAACGATTTATTGAGTAGTTAAGCCGAATAAAGTTCTAAAAAAAAACAACTTAAAAGAAGATTTTATAAATGGATGTATTGAATGCTAAATAAACGGTTAGAAATATAAATAAACCGATTAATGTAACTAAAATTAATAAGATGTCGTCTTTTTTCATAATTATTTAGAATAAATTAGTTCAAGAAATATAATCTAAAAAATTTGATCATGCATCAATAGGAAAAACTCCTAATGAATTAAGATTATCTAAATTTAGGAAAAATTCCTAAAATGCTTAATTTAGGAACTTTTCCTAATTCACAAGGATTATTTTTTTGATAATATGTCAGCAAATAAATTTTAAATAGTTGAGCAATATATGAGAGTTACTAAAACCAAATTAAGCCTAGCCGTTCTATCTGCACTAGCTAATACTGCTTATGCGGAAGATCTTGAGACCAGTAAGATTAATGTATATAGTCCTGCACCACTGCCATCCATCGGTTTGGATCAGTCGATCGTGCCAGGATCCATCACAGTCATTCAGCCACAAGATGTCCAGCAACAATCTGGTGTATCTTTAGCTGACTATTTAAATAATAACGTTCAAGGTATTTCATTTAACGAGGTTGGCGGAAACCCTTGGCAGCCTGAAGTCTTCTACCGTGGTTATTCTGCAGGCTCAATTGCAGGTAACCCACAAGGTTTATCCATATATGTAGATGGTGTTCGTGAAAACCAACCGTTTAGTGACGTGGTTCTATGGGACACAATTCCTACATGGGCTCTATCTGGTGCTCAGGTAGTTGGTGGTAGTAATCCCATTTATGGTTTAAACACTCTTGGTGGTGCAATCTCCATGCAGACTAAGAATGGTAAATTATTTAATAAAGGTGTGATTTCAGCAACTGCAGGTTCATGGGATCGAACTGCTGGGTTGATCGAGATGGGCGGTATTATTGATGGTACCAATATTGACTACTACTTTGGCTACAACCATACCTCAGAAAATGGCTGGCGCGATCATTCACCGTCTCATTTAAATCAGGCCTTTGGTAAGATTGGCATGGACCTTGAAACCGGTGGTCGAGTTGAGTTGAGTTACACCGGTGCATCTAACAACCTTATTGGTAATGGTTTAGCACCTAAATACCTATTAGGTGCTGATAATTCTGGCGTGAATACCGTGCCTGACGCAACTGAAAATCGTTACAACAAATTTAATTTAGCCTATACAGATTTGATTTCAGATACAGTGATGTTGAGTGCGAATGCCTATTACATTCAATCAAACCGGTATACCCTTAATGGAGATGCAGAGATCGAGTTCGATGGCGATGAATTCACAAATAGTGGATACAGTTCAATTAATGGTCGTTACATGGTTAACCAGGGTGATGATATTGATGAAATTGAAGCTGAAACAAGAACGACAAAAACAAAACAGGATAAGTATGGTATCAATGCGCAGCTCACATTCACCGACGACTTATTTGGATATAAGAACCATTTGGTAACTGGCGTTAATTTTGAGACATCACTCATTGGGTTTGTCCAGAATGAGTACGAAGGCTCAAGTTTTATTGGTAACTCACGACTTATTGATACAACTACCGGTGAATATGAAAATAACTCTGACCTTCAGGGTAGAACGAAGACAGCCGGTATTTATGCTGTAGATACATTGTCATTAAATGATCAGTGGCACGTGACAGGTGGCTTACGTTACAACTACACCGAGATTGATAACAAGGATAGAAGGGCTGACCAGAGTGCAGGTTCTTTAACTGAAAAGGCCAGTTACGCTCGAATTAACCCAACTATTGGCGTGACGTACAAACCAACTGAAAATTATCAGACTTATGCTTCATATAGTGAATCAAATCGTGCACCAACATCGATTGAGTTAGGTTGTTCTAACCCAGCGATTGCGTGTAGCCTGCCAACACAAATGGCGGATGATCCACCACTCGACGATATCGTCTCGAAAACATACGAGGCTGGAGCTTCTGGCCGCTTAACTGGTGATCTTAAATGGAACGCAGCGATCTATCATGCGATGAACCATGACGATATTCACTTCATTAACAATAACGCCCAAAACGGGTTGGGTTACTTTGACAACGTGGGCCGAACACGTCGTGACGGTATTGACGTCGGTGTGTCAGGCTCAGGCTTGTTTGGTATGGATCTCTTTGGCCAGGGTAACAAGTTCTCATGGTCGGGATCATACGGTTATGTAAATGCAACCTACGACTCAGATCTGCGGTTAGTGTCTGATGCCAACACGTCTAGAACAGTTACGACCAACTCTTATAACTCTTACGATGACGATGCATTGGTTGATGATGATACTGATTTTGCATCAGAAGTTGCTGTAGCTTTGTATGACTTGTATGATGGAACAGGTCTTGAGACTGATTATAATACTGCAAACGGAGTAGGTGCTTATGATGCCTTAAATATTGAAACCGATGCAGATGATGCCGACGATTGGGCAGAATTTGTAGAAGACAATATTGGTATCGAAACATCCGCGATTGATGTTAAACGTGGTGATCAGTTGGCTAACATTCCTCAGCACAGATTAAAGTTAAGAATGAACTACAATCCTGCGCCTAATGTAAGAATGGGCCTCACTGCTTTAGGCTACGGTAAGAGTTACATGATGGGTAACGAGAACCAGAAGCACCAAGGTGACGGTGAAAATCCAGGCTATTTTTTACTGAACGCTGACATGAGCTGGAGCCCAGCTAAAAACTGGATGGTTTCTTTAAAGGCAATTAATTTGCTTGATAAGAACTATTACAACGGTGGTCGCTTGTTGATGAACGGCTTTACTGGAGTTGGTAATACAGCTCGAAGTGAAGTATTCAGAGGTGTGGGTGTAATTCCTGGATCCCCACAAGCAGCTTGGATCACTGTAGGCTATTCATTCAAGTAAAATTTGGTCTATTTGCAAAAAAAAAGCTCTCATACGAGGGCTTTTTTTTTGATTATTTATATTAAACTGTTCTTATGAGTCTTAAACTAAGATTAATCCTAATTGTTAACTTTCTTCTATTTGTTGCTATCTTTATAGGATTCTTTTCTGTCGTCTTTACCTCGAAAAATGCCGTTAGGTCTGAAATTGAATCCTCAATCAAGCTTGCAGAATTCTCTATCAAGACAGGTATTCAAAAAAATCCTGATCTCTATCTTTTTCAAGACAATCTATTGGGTTTAAAGGATCTTGATCAGATTCGTCACTTATCTATTCAATTGCTGGATATTAATGGAGGTGTGATTGATGAAAATAAAAATTTAAATACTGACGTTTATGTTCCTGTCTGGTTTCAAAATGCATTGGATATTTATTCTAAAGATTTAAAAACTATGGACTTTCCCTTAATGCAGTTCGGTGATCAAATTGGTACCGTTAAAGTGATTCCCAATCCAATCTATGAGTATGATGAGATATGGCAGCAATTCAAAAATGGATTAATCATTGCAGTAATATTTTTTGTGTTTGTAAATCTATCTATCTTCTTTTTATTTGAAAAAATTATTTCTCCAATAAGTCAACTCATTCAGGGTTTTCGAAACTTAGAGCAAGGCAGTTATAAAAATAATAAAGAAAGCTTTGGCATATCTGAATTAGATATTTTGAGAGTGAAATTAAATCAACTGACTGTAAAATTAAAAAAGAATGATGAAAGAATTCATGAGCTCAACCAAAAATTAATCACCATCCAAGAACAAGAAAAAAAAGAAATCTCACGAGATTTGCATGATGAAATTGGACAGTCATTAGCAGCGATTCAGGTTCAGGCCGCCTCAATCAAGACATCCAAAAAACCAAACACTCAGGCAGATCTCATCATTAGCACCACGAAAGACTTGATTCAGCAAACGCGCAATCTGATTAAGCGTCTGAGTTTAGGTGTTATTGATGACCTTGGCATTGAAGACGCATTAGTTGATTTAATTAAAAATTGGTCACGAAGAACAGCATGTAAAAATATCAATGTGAATATTGACTTACCAAACTCAAGGATATTTAAAACACAATTGAATGAAACAGTTTACAGATTGACTCAAGAGTCTTTAACAAATATTTCAAAACACTCTCAACCAAAGGAAGTTTTGATTTCAATTCAGAGAAATGACAATGAGATTCATTTGAGTTTCATGAATAATGGTATTTTAAAGAGAACAAAAAAAACAGATGGTATTGGAATGTTGGGTATGCAGGAAAGGGTAAAGAATTTGTCAGGGTCCTTTAAGCAAAGCATTCACAAAGGTTTTTATAAAGTTGACATAGGCTTACCAATCAAATGAAGAACTTGCTCTTAGTAGATGATCATAAGATTGTGCGATCAGGGCTCAAAACCTTACTGTCTGATTTGAATTTCGACCAGATTGATGAGGCTGACTCTGGAAGAGTGGCCTATAGTTTAGCCCAAGAAAATTCTTACAGCTTGATTATTATGGATATCTCCATGGAGGGGATGAGTGGTTTAGATGCACTTTCTAAAATTATCAATAGACTCCCAAAACAAAAGATCTTAATTTTAAGCATGCATGACAGTGATCTGGTGATTGAAAAAGCAAAAAAATTGGGTGCGATGGGTTTTGTGACTAAGTCAGATATCTCTGATAATTTATTTCAAGCTGTGGAGCATATACTTAATGGAGGGAATTTCTTTCCAGAAACAAAAGCTTCATATAACCAATTAAATCAACTTAATGAAAGAGAATTTGAAATTTTTAAAATGATTGCCTCTGGAAAGAGTATAAAAAATATTGCCGCAGATATGAATATCAGTCAGAAAACAGTGGCTAACTATCAGACCAGTATTAAGCAAAAGCTAGAAATTGATAACCCTATTGATTTTTACAAGCTCGCAGTTGAGTTAAATTTAATTAAATCCTAATGAGCTCAATGTATAATTACAGTTAATCAAACAGTAAGGTACGTTCATGCAATTCTCATCTCCACTTAAAGCTAATTCAATTAAGGTTATGTTATTGGGAAGTGGTGAGTTAGGTAAAGAAGTTATTATTTCACTTCAACGACTTGGCATGGAAGTTATTGCTGTTGACCGTTATGAGAATGCACCAGGCCATCAAGTGGCCCATCGAGCTTATTCAATTGACATGACTAATGCTGCGGCACTTGAACAATTAATTCAAAAAGAAAAACCTACCTTAGTGGTTCCTGAGATAGAAGCGATCAACACGAAGCTGCTTGAAAAGCTTGAGGCTGACAATGTCACCAAAGTTATTCCTAATGTCCGAGCAGTGCAGCTCACCATGAATCGTGAGGGTATACGAAAGTTAGCTGCAGAAGACTTAAAGATTCCAACATCACCATATGCTTTCGCTAGAAGCAGTGACGAGTTAAAAGAGGCGGTGAATAAGGTTGGCTTGCCATGTTTTATTAAACCAACTATGTCTTCATCAGGCAAAGGTCAATCTCGCATTGAATCCATGGATGATGTCGAGAGGGCTTGGGACTATGCAGCAAACTCAGGACGAGTTAATGAAGGTGTGGTGATCGCTGAAGGTCAAATCGATTTTGATTATGAGATCACATTGTTAACAGTTCGATCTTTAAATTCTGAAGGAAATATCATCACCTCATACTGTGAGCCGATTGGTCATCGGCAGGAAGATGGAGATTATGTTGAGAGCTGGCAGCCGCAACCCATGAATGAAAAAGCCTTAGCTACATCAAAAGATATTGCTGAAAAAGTGACATCAGCATTAGGCGGCTTAGGGCTTTTTGGGGTAGAGCTTTTTATCAAAGAGGACCAGGTATGGTTTTCAGAAGTGAGCCCTCGTCCGCATGACACCGGCATGGTGACCATGATCACACAAAAGCAATCTGAATTTGAATTGCATGCAAAAGCCATCTTGGGATTGCCTGTCAATACCTCCCTAGCTAATCCAGGTGCCTCAGCGGTTATTTATGGTGGCCATGATTGCGATGCTATTTCATTTGAAAATATTCCAAAAGCCATAGCAGGGGATGGTGTAGACATCCGCTTATTTGGTAAACCTCAATCCTTTAAGAAAAGAAGAATGGGCGTTATTTTGGCTCATGCTGACGACATTCAACAAGCCAGAAATAAAGCACAACAAGCAAGATCTCAAATCAAAACCAAACCTGTTTAAACCATATAACGGTGCTATAATGGCGCGTTAATTTTTTATAAAGAACCCATATGTCTAGAAACCTCAGAAATATTGCTATTATTGCCCACGTTGATCATGGCAAAACCACCTTGGTCGATAAACTCTTACAGCAGTCGGGTACCTTTGAGGCTCATAAAGAAGTTTCTGAGAGGGTGATGGATTCTAATGACTTAGAAAAGGAACGCGGGATCACAATTCTTGCCAAGAATACCGCACTGACTTTTAATGATACCCTGATTAATATTGTTGACACCCCAGGCCACGCAGATTTTGGTGGCGAGGTAGAACGAGTGTTAGGTATGGTAGATGGCTGTTTATTGCTGGTAGATGCCGTTGATGGACCTATGCCACAAACACGATTTGTGACAAAAAAAGCATTAAGTCTTGGTTTAAGACCAATTGTTGTGTTGAATAAAATTGATAGACCCGGGGCCCGTTGTGATTGGGTCATTAATCAAACATTTGATCTCTTTGCCAATCTTGGCGCCAATGATGAACAGTTAGATTTTCCAGTGGTGTATGCATCCGCATTAAACGGCTATGCAAAGCTTAAGGAAGAAGATAGTAATGACGATATGAAGCCTTTATTTGAAACAGTCCTGAGTCATGTTCAAGCCCCCGAAGGTGATCCATCCGCTCCCTTACAGATGCAAATATCAGCACTAGATTATTCAAGCTATACCGGAAGATTAGCTGTCGGACGAGTGCAAAATGGCACAATTAAACAAGGCATGAGTGTCTCTGTGATGGCTGGTGATAAAAAAGTATCTCAGGGGCGTATTAACGAAGTCTTAGGATTTAAAGGATTAGAAAGGGTAGCTATCCCAGAAGCATCTGCTGGAGACATCATCATCATTTCTGGGATTGAAGAGATCGGTATTGGATACACCATCTGCTCCAATGATAAACCAGAGGGCCTCCCTTTAATGAAGGTGGATGAACCTACCCTAACTATGGATTTTGTGGTGAACTCATCACCTCTGGCTGGGCGAGAAGGAAAGTTTGTGACCAGTCGACAAATCAAGGATCGACTGGATCGTGAGTTACTTACCAATGTGGCCTTAAGAGTAGAAGAAACATCGGATGCGGATGTGTTTAGAGTCTCAGGCCGAGGTGAACTGCATCTCACCATTTTATTAGAAAACATGCGCCGCGAGGGTTATGAGATTGCCGTGGGCAAGCCACGAGTGGTATTTAAAGAAATTGATGGTGTTAAATCTGAGCCCTATGAATTTCTGACGGTGGATATTGATAATGACTCCCAGGGTGCGGTCATGGAAGAGTTAGGGCACAGACGAGGCGAGTTGGCGAACATGGAGAATGACGGAGTTGGTCGAACACGACTAGAATATCGGATTCCTGCACGAGGGCTTATTGGCTTTCAAAGTGAGTTCTTAACCTTAACGCGTGGTACAGGCATCATGGCCCATATTTTTGATGATTACGGCCCGATTAAGGATGACATTCCTGGAAGGAGAAACGGCGTTTTAATTTCTGCCGAACATGGCGATGCAGTAGCCTATGCCTTATGGAAGCTTCAGGATCGTGGAAGAATGTTTGTGCATCCGGGGGATAAATTATATGAGGGAATGGTGATCGGTATTCATTCCAGAGATAATGATCTTGTCGTGAATCCAATTAAAGGAAAACAACTCACTAACGTTCGAGCGTCTGGTAAGGATGAAGCGGTGAACCTTACTCCGCCTATACCTTTGTCTTTAGAATATGCTGTTGAATTTATTGACGATGATGAGTTGGTGGAAATAACACCACAATCCATTCGTATCCGTAAAAGATTTTTATTAGAACATGAGCGTAAAAGAGCCTCCAGAGAGGCTTAATACTTACTCTCTGAAGTTGACTACTTGGTTTAAGTGTAATTGTCCTCCTCGAGGCCAAGCATCTTGAAGTTTTTTCCCTATAGCCACAAACATGACAGGTATTTGGTTTTTGGGAAAATTAAGAAGTTTTGATAACTCTGGAAAGTCAAACCCATCCATTGGACAGCTGTCGTATCCCATATTTTTGGCACAAAGCATCATGGTCATCGCGGCCATGCTACAAGACCTCATCACTTCATCACGCTGCATTTCTTTTTTGTTGATATAAAAATTAGTAATCATGGATTCCATCATCTTTTGCACATTCTCGTCAGCATTCTTCCAATATTTTCTTGGATTTTTTTTCCAGGCATCAAGGTCACCTGAGATAACGACCAGTAATGACGCATCGGTTACTTGCGATTGATTAAAACTAATTTTTTTAATTTGCTCACGTAATTCTTTATTTTCAATGACATCAAATCGCCAATGTTGAATATTAAAAGCGGTAGGTGACAACACAGTCATTTTGAAAAGTTCATTGATCTCATCCTTCGTCATTTTATGATTTGCATCAAAATATTTGATTGATCTTCTCTCTTGAACTATTTTTTTAAAATCCATACCACCCTCTAATAATTTATAGAATCAATAAAAACGACACGGTTGCCGTCAGCTCTTTTCCAGACAACTTCATCCCCAATTAATGAGCCAATTAATTCTTTGGCCAATGGGGAGACATAACTCAATTTGTTTTGCTTAATATCAGCCTCATCCTCACCAACGATTTGAAATTTATAAGCCTCATCGTTTTCATCAATCAAGATAACGTGCGCACCAAATAACACTTTATTATTTTCCTCATGCTTATCAATAAGAATGGCTGTTTCAAAGCGTTTAAGATAATAACGTAAATCACGCTCTAATTTCATCTTATTTTGTTTATTCTCTGGAGAGTCCTCTAATTCCTTAATTGATTTTATTTCTGTTTCAATTAAATGGATTGTTTCTTTTAATTGTTTATGTCCATTAGGCGTGACGTAATTGGGTAACTGACTTACCGGTCTTTCTGGAATATCAATGCCAGCATGTTCTAAATCATTCTCTTTAACAAATGCTCTGCTCATATTGCTTCTTTTTAAATAATACGTATATTATGGGGATGAAAGCGTTATTTACCACTTTTTTATTTATTTTTTTTCATAATCTTTTTGCTGATGAAGAAGCCTCGCCTCACTGGACCCAACAAATTTTTAGCAAATCTGAAAATCGTTTAATTAAGTTGACGCAAGATTTTCAATGTATTGATTCGACATCGACAAACTTTCAAAGCTCAGTTCCAATGGAAAAATTTAGCTCGATGAGTGATTGTGAGTTTTATTTAAAAAACATTAATCAAAATAACCATTAAATATCATCTGAAAAAATTGCTTGAAATCTCTTTTTTGTAAGGATCTGTTTGATATAAATTCAACATGGTTCTCCGTATTTGGAGTTAAATGAATTCCCCATAAGCCACCAATCTCATTTGGAAGATTTGAATAACGAATATCAAGGAGTTCATATTCATTCTGTGGATTTACAGCTACAAAATCCTGGCTAAACCATAAAAATCGATCGATATCTTTCTTTTGATTCTCACCTAGGTCATTGAAGTAGGAGAGGTCAGACTTATTAAATTTTTTTATTTTTTGGCCAGTAAATATTTCTTTTTTTGGGCCAATATTGACTGCATCTATATAGAAGTAATCATTGTGTTGATAAATTATCTTCCATAAAATTAAGTTACCAAAACTTGGTTTTACACTAATAATTTCTTTGTGATGATTTCTTTCTGTAATTATTTCATGCGCTACTTGTTCTGCTCGATGATTTTGTATAAATCCAATGATTAGATAGATTAAGGCCCACCCTAGAGCAATTTTTGACCAGAATGATTTTCTTTTTATAAGCGATAAAACTAATAAAAGTAAAACAGGAATAGTAAACAAAGGATCAATGATGGAGATATTATTCCAACTAATGCGTTCATTTGAAAATGGCCAAAGTAACTGAGTTCCATAGCTGGTACACGCATCTAGCACTCCATGCGTAGCATAACCCAAGGTGGCAAATAACCAAGTTTTTAAAAAACCAAAAGGGATTAATTTAAAAAATAAACCATAAAAGATTAATGTGAAAATGAACCCACCCGCTGGAATAAAAATTAATGAGTGCGTAAATTGTCGATGAAATTCAAGAAATAAAAGTGGGTCATGATTAGAACGAAAAAAAATATCGATATCTGGGAACATTCCAGCAAGAAAACCAATAATGAAAACAAAGACAATATTTTTTTTATCAGAAAAGCTTTGTGGTAGGGAGGCGCCAAAGACCCCTTGACTTAACGGATCCAAATTTTATTCCCACTCGATAGTGGCTGGCGGTTTACCGGAAACGTCATAGACCACTCTGTTAATACCCTTGACTTCATTAATGATACGATTAGAAATTTTGGCTAATAATGAATAAGGGAGTTCAGACCACTTGGCAGTCATGAAATCTGTAGTTTCAACCGATCGTAATGCAACAACATACTCATAAGTTCTTCCGTCACCCATCACACCTACAGATTTTACTGGTAAGAAAACACAAAATGCCTGAGAGGTTTTGTCATACCAGCCTGATTGTTCTAATTCCTGGATAAAGATATCGTCAGCCTCTCTTAATAAATCAGCATACTCTAATTTAACTTCTCCAAGAATTCTGACTCCTAAACCTGGGCCAGGGAAGGGGTGTCGATACACCATATGATTTGGTAGACCCAATGCAACACCAAGTTTTCTGACTTCATCCTTAAACAGTTCGCGTAATGGCTCTAATAACTTGAGGTGTAAAGTTTCTGGTAATCCACCAACATTATGATGGCTCTTTATGTTATGACCTTTTTTAGTTTTACCGCCGGCCGATTCAATAACATCAGGATAGATTGTGCCTTGAGCTAACCATTTTGCATTTGTAATCTTTTTTGACTCATCCTGAAAGACTTCAACAAAGTTTCTGCCAATTATTTTCCTTTTTTCTTCTGGGTCATCAATTCCTTTTAAATCATCCATAAATTTTTTCGTTGCATCAACATGAATGACTTTCACCCCAAGATTTTCTTTAAATAAAGAAAGGACCTTTGTGGCCTCATCTTTTCTCAACAAGCCATGGTCAACAAAAATACATGTGAGTTGGTCACCAATTGCTCTATGTAATAAAGCCGCCGCAACGGATGAGTCAACTCCGCCAGAAAGTCCTAAAATCACATGTTCATCATGAACTTGATTTTTTATATCCTCAATAGCTGTCTCAATATAATCTGGCATATTCCATTCAGGTTTACAATTGGCTATGTCTAATACAAATCTAGCTAAGATCTTTTCACCTTGGCTGGTGTGAGTGACTTCGGGATGAAACTGAACACCATAAATTTTCTTTTCATCATTAGCAATGGCAGCAATGGGTGTTGAGTCATTACTTGCAATGATTTTGAAGTGATCTGGAGTGTTTTCTACCTTATCTCCATGGCTCATCCAAACATCAAGCAATCCATGGCCATCGGGATTTGTATGATCTTGAATATCTTTCAAAAGTAGTGAGTGACCATGCGCCCGTATTTGAGCATGACCAAACTCACGCTTCGAGCTGTTAATTACCTTACCACCAAGCTGTTCACATAAAGTTTGCATTCCATAACAGATTCCAAGCAAAGGAACATTCATCTTAAATATCTCTTGCGGAGCTTTTGGTGTTTCATCCTCATAGACTGAATTTGGACCGCCTGAGAGAATAATCGCTTTAGGTGAAAAATCGTTTATCTTGTCTAAACTCACATCATAGGGATGAATTTCACAAAACACATTCATCTCACGAATACGTCTTGCAATTAATTGCGTATATTGCGAACCAAAATCTAAGATTAGTATTTTATCCAAATTAATCCAATCTGTAGTTTGGTGCTTCTTTTGTAATTTGAACATCATGCACATGAGATTCCCGCATACCTGAATTTGTAATCTGAACAAATTCAGCTTTTTCTCGCATGTCATTTATATTTCCAACACCAACATAACCCATAGATGCTCTAAGGCCACCCATAAGTTGGTGAATGACGTTCTTAACCGAACCTTTATATGGAACTCGACCTTCAATGCCCTCGGGCACTAATTTTTCAGCATTGTCTTCACTGTCTTGAAAATAACGATCTTTGGATCCTTGTTGCATTGCTCCAATTGAACCCATACCTCTGTAAGATTTATATGAACGACCTTGAAATAATTCAACTTCGCCTGGAGCTTCTTCGGTGCCTGCAAACATACTTCCGAGCATCACGTTGTATGCACCAGCAGCAAGTGCTTTAGCCACATCGCCTGAATACCGAATACCACCATCAGCAATAAGAGGTATTTTTTTAGCTTTTAATGCTTCAGCAACATTATTAATTGCTGTTATTTGCGGAACACCAACGCCAGCAACAATTCTTGTTGTACAAATAGATCCAGGACCAATGCCGACTTTGACTGCATCAGCTCCAGCATCAACTAATGCTCTTGCAGCGTCTGCAGTAGCAATATTTCCACCAATCACATCTGTATTTGAGAAATTTTTCTTGATCCAATTCACTCTATCAATTACGCCTTGAGAGTGTCCATGAGCTGTATCAACCACAACCACATCTACGCCAGCCTCGACTAACTGTTCAACTCGTGCTTCAGTATCTGCACCGACACCAACGGCAGCACCAACGATTAATCTTTCTTTATTATCTTTTGATGCAAAGGGATGATCAGAAGATTTTTGTATATCTTTAACAGTAATAAGTCCTTTTAATTGGTCGTTATTATCAATAACCAATAATCTTTCAAGTCTGTATTGATGAAGAAGGCGCATCACTTCTTCTTTTGAAGCTTTTTCATTAACAGTCACCAATCTTTCACGTGGTGTCATCACATTTTTTACTGGTTGATTTAAATTTTCTTCAAATCTTAAGTCTCTGTTGGTGACAATACCCACAACTTTGTTGCCTTCAATCACAGGTAACCCAGAAATTTTATGTTTCTTGGTTAAATTGATGACCTCATCAACCGTCATATTTGGGTCAATTACAATAGGATTTAAAACAACACCAGACTCAAATCGTTTAACCTTAGATACATGTTCAGCCTGGTGCTTAGGGCTCATATTTTTATGAATGATGCCAATGCCTCCTTCTTCAGCCATGGCAATTGCTAATTCAGATTCAGTGACAGTGTCCATTGCAGCTGAAAGTAACGGAATATTAATTGAAATATTTTGAGTTAGTTGTGTGGCTAATGATACTTCTTTAGGTAATATATTTGATCGAGCAGGGACTAATAAAATATCATCGAATGTTAAAGCTTGTTCTAAGAGACGCATGTTGAATTCCTTATCGCGCAAAACGAGATTATACAGAAAACTTAGGCTTTTGAGGAGTCCTCCTCATTATTTCCTCCGCCTTTTTTCATTTTTTTCCCTTGTTCTGCCCTTTGTCTTCTAATTTCTTTGGGGTCGGCAATTAATGGACGATAGATTTCAACTCTATCTTTTTCTCTTAACTCTTGTTCAAATGTGGCGTGTTTTCCAAAAATACCGACTGGATTTTCATCTAAATTAATTTCAGGATACTCTTTTTGTATTCCAGATTGAATGATCGCTTCTTTGACCGTCGTCCCAGCTTTAACATGGATAGGGATGATTAGTTGTTTGCTTGGAGACGCGTAAGCTACCTCCACTAAAATTATAGTATCACTGGTCATTATTGCTTCTATTGGCCTCTTTTATAAATTCATCAATAAATGTGTTTGCGATCATGTTAAATACAGGTGAAATTAATTTTTCAAGGATGACATTACTAAACTCATATTCTAACTTTAATTCAATTTGGCAGCTATCTTTGTCTAAATTTTTAAACATCCATTCACCAGACAGCGATTTAAAAGGCCCATCAATAAGTTTTATCATCATTTCTTGATTTTCTTTTTTAGTATTTTCTGTGGTGAAGGTTTGTCTTATCCCTTTATAGTTAATTTCAATAGACGCGATTGTTTTGTTTTTATCTCTTTCAATGATTTGAGTTGATCCACACCAAGGTAAAAATTGAGGGTAAGTTTCAACTGAGTCCACAAGCTGAAACATTTTTTGTGCAGGATGAAGGACAATGGCTGATTTATGGATCTTATGCATTTTTTTATGGATAATGAACTATCAAGTACAATGCTATTTTAAATTACTTTCAACCTGATTTTGACTATTATTACTAATAAAAAAGCTTTCCATGATTACTTCATTGAAGAGAAGTATGAGGCAGGTATTGTCTTAGAAGGTTGGGAGGTTAAAGCCGTCCGAGATAATCGGATCAATATTAAAGAGTCTTACGTCATTATTCAAAGAGGTGAAATTTACTTACTAGGTTGCCATATTACTCCATTGGGGGCAGCGTCAACCCATATCAGACCGGATGCAATCCGCACTCGAAAGCTACTCTTAAAAGGTCAGGAGATCGTCAAACTCATTGGTAAAGTGGAACGATCAGGTTTTACTCTAGTCCCATTAGACTTCCATTTTTCTAAAGGAAAAATAAAGGTGCAGATCGGTTTGGCAAAAGGTAAGAAGCAGTACGATAAACGCCAAACAGAAAAAGAAAAAGATTGGCAGCGAGAAAAAGAACGCATTTTACGATCTGCCAATAAGCAAGCATAGTATAATAGAAGGGATTTTGGGGCTGACCCGGTTTCGACGTGGGTTACAAAACAGAATAGGGCATACCGAGGCCTAGTGTCCTCGTAAAAAAAGCTAGAAAATTAGTAATCGCAAACGACGATAACTACGCTTTAGCTGCTTAATCCAGCTAAACGCTGTCCTGATATGCCACTCGCTCAGGTTACAGCGTCATATAGAGAGGCTCGGAAATTATTGGGTTACTTAGTAGTTTCTTAAATTTAAGGTGACTCGTTAATATATTTGGTTGCTTGTTACTGAAGTATTAATTAAATTAAATAATAAGCTAAGTATGTAGAACTATCTGCGGAGGATTCGCGGACGGGGGTTCGATTCCCCCCAGCTCCACCATTAAATATTTATGAATTATTTATTTTCTTGAATGTTATGAAGTAATCAATTAACTTAATAAATATGACAAATTTTTCCAATTTACTCTTAAAAAATCAGCTCTGCTTTGCATTATATTCTGCAACAAATGCAGTAACTCGATATTATCGATTTTACCTAAAAGAATTTGGTATTACCTATCCTCAATACCTTGTTTTATTGGTTGTTTGGGAAAATGAAGATACGACAGTTACTGCTAGTGAAATTGCAAAAAAACTCAATCTTGATGCACCAACAGTTACACCAATAATTAAGAAGCTTATCGATCAAGGTTTGATCAAGAAACAAAGAGATAAATCTGATGAAAGAGTAATTAATATATCTTTAACAAAAAAAGGTCGAGACCTTGAGGAGAAAGTAGCTTTAATTCAAGATAAAGTTGCTTGTAAAACACATCTTCCGAAAAAAGATTTTGAGGATTTAAAACAAAGACTTAATGAGTTATCACAAATTATGGATATTAGCGAAGAGGATCGTGAATCTTTAAAACTAATATTGTGTAAATAAAAAAGAGGGGCTAACCCCCCTTTTTTTTTAATATTTTTAATTTCTATATTTTTCTTGAATCTGATAAGGACTCTTATAACCTTCTGTAGGGTTAGTTACAATATCACCCCTAAAGCTTTGAAGATCAGCCATTAATTCAGATATCTCTTGATCAGGGACATTGAAGTTATAGAATGTTTGTAAACACTCGGTCATAATAATGTCAAATTCACGATCTGTAATTTTTAAATGTGGGTGTGAATCTTTCATATTTTTACCTCTACCAAATTCATCAGGTTTGTAGAGATCTGGACCCCCAGTTCTTTTTGCAACCCAGTTAGTTAACCAAACTTTAAATCCAGCTTTAGTATGAATCTGGTCATGAACATTTTTAATGTTCGGGTTAGCGTTAAGTGCATGATTTGTATAGAGTTTATCAACCAAGTGATCCACAGTGATTGCGATATTATAAATACCACCCAATCTCGTGTACAAACTCTCTTTTTTATCTTCAGCTAATGCTGATTGACTAAAAATTGTTGCAAAAATAAAACTTATAGCAACAAATGAATTAAATAAAATTGCTCTTCCCATGATATTTCTCCTCGAGGAATTTTTAAGACAACACAAAATAAAGAGATAAATATGCTGAGATTGCAATCCCAAAAAGCAAATAAAGAATAACAAAAAAATCAAAAACTGTATTTTTAAACATATTTATGTCCTTATAATTTGTGAACCAATATAATTATTAGCACACTAACTATTAGAACACTAATTAATTTTACTTATCAGTAATTAATTTTATTATTATTTGTTCGTTAAGTTTATAAACATGTATGTCAATTCATAACTTGTATGTCAATTTGTATGTCAATTTGCAGTGGCTTGGAATAAAGGTTGATAGAGGATGGTGGAGGTTAAATACGATATTTATAGGAAATTAGGTATATTTATCAACCACAATAGACCTAGTTAAAGAAGCGTTGGGTGCACCCCAGCTCCACCAAATTGTTTTCACTGTAAATTATTAATTTTTTTTAGTAAATGAATACATTCTTGAAGATTTGTAGTAGTTAAAGATTTTTCAAAGCTCTTTTCCGCTTCAGTATTTCCCTTTATGTTGTTTTTTAAGAAATTCAAAGCCCTTTTTGCATGATAGTGACAGTCATTTATATTTTTAGAGTTCATTGCTTTGGTTTTTTCTTCGCTTATATTTTTTGAGAAATCCATCGCAAGAACATTTGATAATAAAAAAAGAATTGTTACTAAAATTTTACTAATCATTTTAATGTCGGGAATAATTCCCTTTTTTTAATATATTTGTGATGATAGTGTAAATGTTGTAAGGGAGGAATATATGATTATTCATAAATTTTTTGTTTCAAAGTTTACTATTGTACTATTTCCAATAATTTTCTCTTGTATTTCCAATGCAGCTGATCCATTAGTTGGGGAAAAAAAATTTAAAGAAAAGAATTGTGTGAGTTGTCATGGCCCGAAAGGAATGGGTATGGCAAGTTATCCTCGAATTGGTGGTAAAGAGGTAGACTATTTAACAAAAAGATTGGAAACCTATCGCGCTGGGGAAAGAATTGGCGCTAATTCTGATTTAATGATCATGAATGCTAAAAAATTAACAGATGAAGATATTGCTGATTTGACTGCATACCTTTCTGAGCAAAGTTTTGATTAATTTTTTAAGGAGTAAGTGAGATGCGAAACACAATGAAATGGCTTGCTAAGTCATTAGTAGTTGGTTTGTCTGTAATCTCTGTCAATGCAATGGCAGACGACACACCTAAAATCAAAGTCGAAAAAATCCATAAAGATTTAAAAAATCCTTGGGATATGTCATTTGTTGATAATGACACAATGTTTTTTTCAGAAAAGTGTGACGGCTTATCTGTGAAAACTAAGGATGGGATTAATAAACTCTATGGTATGAAAGGATCTAAAGGTTACAACTCAGCTGGCGAAGATCTCTTCTGTGAAGGGCAAGCAGGTATGATGGGTATAGCAGTAGACCCAAATTTTGCTAAAAATAGACACATATATGTAGCTTCAACATCTAAAAAGTATCACGGTGATGGTTGTAAAGATAATATGGACGTTTGTAACGGTAATATCGTCATGAAATTTACAGTAAGTGAAGACTTCAAGAGTGTGTCCGATCGAACAGACATCATCACTGATATTCAGTACAAACCATTTGAATCAGATCATCCATTTGGTGGACCAGGTGCACACAATGGTGCCCGCTTAAGGTTTGATAAAACAGGCGCACTTTGGGTTACTGGCGGCGACCGCCATAAAGGCGACTGCCCACAATCTCCTACACTGATTTGCGGTAAAGTGCTCAGAGTTGACACCAATGGTAAGGCACACCCTGACAATAAACCTCCAAAAGGTTTCGATAAGAGAATCTACACTTATGGACATCGAAATGTACAAGGTATTGCTTTCCATCCTGCAAATGATCAGGTCTTTACAGCAGAACACGGTCCTTGGCATAACGATGAAATTACTTTGTTAGTTAAAGGTAAAAATGCTGGTTGGGACCCTGCACAAAATGCAGGTGGTCGAGGTGAGTGTCCTGATGCATATTGTGGATATATGCCTAATCAAAAAGAGGGTATGGATCCAGCAGTAAGAGGGGCTTTTACTCCAATGAGTGATACACGCTTCAAAGACTTAATGTACCCAACATGGAATAATATGGGTCTATCTCAAGGCACTGGTTCTGCAGCATTCCTTGCTGGTAAGCAGTGGGGTAAGTGGGAGAATAGGCTTGTTGTTGGTGTTATGGGTATTGCCTTTGGTGATACACCGGCTGGTGCAAGAATTGATGTCATTGATTTAACTGCTGATGGTACATCGGTTCACGGAGTGATCACAATGCCTTTAGGCATAAGTGAGAGATTTAGAGGTGTGACAATGGGTCCTGATGGGGCATTATATGCAGCAGTGGATGAAGGAAATATTTATAGAATTACTGCAGAGTAATTTTTTCTCTTTTTACTTTTTTAAAAACCACCTTCGGGTGGTTTTTTTTAGTTAGAAATCTAAAATTCGTGGGTCATTTCTTAATCGTGGGTCACTTTGTTTTAGATTTGGTTAAATTGGGTTAAACTTAATTAGAGAGCTGATACTTTTTAAGCACGATTTTTGAGGATAAGGAGCTTATAAATACAAGGGTTTCATGGGACATTTTATTCCCCCCAGCTCCATCAATTAAAGTGATTAATACATTATGATTAAAGACATTATCGCTATATTGCAAGAGTCTTATAAAAAAAATTGGATTACACCACGAGATGGCAATGTGTCATTTAAATGTTCAGGTTGTAATGAATTTATCATCACACCGAGTGGTTTAAGAAAACAAGATTTAAAAGAGTCGGATTTTGTTAAAGTTGATATTTTAGATTCTGGATGGAAACAAAAAGATAATTTTAATTTAAAACCTAGTGGTGAGATTGAAATGCACTATGAAATCTTAAAGTCAGTTGATAAAGATGTTTGCGTAATTCATTTACACCCCACTTTTACAATTTCAGCTATGTATGCTGGCATTGAGTTATCAGAATTGGCAAAATCTTTTCCTGAGTTGAGCAGATACACAAATGTTGCATACAATACAAAAAATGTTGCTCCTTTGTCTTCAGATTTAGCTTATGAGTGCTGTTCTAAGCTATTGTTTGATAAAAATTTGTCTAAATTTAAAAAAAATATCATTGGTATCCCTTATCATGGTGTTGTTTCAATAGGATCTAATGTATATGAGGCTTTTGAGCATATTGAGAGATTAGAGCATATAGCACAAATTGTAATGTCATCAACTAAATCACCAAAAATATTAAATTGAATTAATGTTATGCAATTAAGTATTTATTCAATTATTGTATTCTTCAGTCTTCAGCAACCATATAAAACACAATAAATTTTGTGGCAGTGTCTCTTGAATTAAATCCAGAATGTTCTTTTATTAATCATCTTTTTAACCACATCTCCTTAGGAAAAATTTTTTTCAATGCAGTACTCCTCTCAAATGAGTATTAAAAGTTGACTTTAAAGTTTAGTCCGATGCTGTTAAATTGGCTTTCACCACGAGCATGATTGAAGTTGGTTGTGAAACTGTATACATCTGAAATTTTATAAATTAATCCCATCTTATAAGTGCGATCAAATTCATTCCATTTCTCTTGATTGAAACTATCCCGAAATCTGAGTGAGACAACTCCATCAAGTTTCTCGCTAATTTTTAACTTTAAACCATTTTCAATATTCCAATAACTGTAGTTGTCAGTATGTAAATACTTTTTACCAACAGCCACTCTTGAAAATAAACTTAAATTCGCATGTAATTTATTTTTATATTTTGCGCCAATCTCAACTCTTGAATTTGAGATGCCGTTATGTGGATATTTTTTCCTGGTAAAAATATCAATTTCAAAATTTGGATTTATGTATTTCCCAAAAGCGATGCCATAGGTTTCGGAATCCGAAAGACTGTTTCTCCCAGCCCGATCTTCAAATCTTATTTCAGAAAAATAGTCTGCAGCGATGGCAGGATATGATAGAAAAAAAAGTATTAGAAATTTTGATATGTTACTCATTAATCTAATTAGTAAGTAAAAATTTTATGTTTATAATCTTAATTAGTCTAATTTACTCAGGGTGTTTATGCAGTCAAGAACTTTGCGAATAAAAAAGGGCGGTGGTTTTGATTCGTTATCTATTACAAAATGTGATATTCCAGCTATCAATGATCACCAGATTCTGGTGCAAATTAAAGCCTCATCGTTAAATTACCATGATTATGCTGTTGTTTCCGGAATGTGGGGACCAGCAGAGGACCGAATTCCAATGTCGGATGGAGCGGGGGAAATTCTTGCCATCGGGTCAAATGTAAAAAACTTCAAAGTGGGAGATCATGTAGTTAGCACCTTTTTTCCTGATTGGAATAAAGGCGAGCCAATTTATTCAGACTTTAAAACAGTTCCTGGAGATGGTGTTGATGGCTATGCACGTGATCATGTTGTAGTGGATGAAAATTTTTTTACCAAGGCTCCAAAACTTTGGACCCATCTTGAGTCTTCAACATTAACTACAGCCGCTTTAACAGCCTGGCGTGCCTTGTTCGAGGACATACAAATTACAAAAAATGACACCATTCTTATTCAAGGTACCGGCGGGGTATCTATTTATGCTTTACAGTTTGCCAAGATGATTGGAGCAAAAGTTGTTGCAACCAGCTCTAATGATGACAAAATAAAAAGACTGTATGAGCTTGGCGCTGATTATTGTATTAATTATAAAAAAACCCCTGAATGGGGCAATGCTGTTTTAGATTGGACTAATGGTCAAGGAGTTGACTGTGTTGTTGACGTTGGAGGTCCAAACACCATCAATCATTCATTGATGGCTTGTAAGGTGAATGGCCATATTTCTTTTATTGGAATTTTAAGTGGCCTCGATGGAAAATTAGATATGATCAATTTGCTTTTAAAACAAATTAAAATTCAGGGAGTTTTAGTTGGAAGTCGTCAGCATCAGCTGAATATGATTAACGCAATTAATCAATATCAATTTAAGCCAGTTATTGATAAAGTGTTTCCGTTTGAAAGTTTAATTGATGCCTTCAAGTATCAAGAATCTAATCGACATTTTGGTAAAATTTGTATCCAATATTAATGAATAGAATCTAATGTTCTTTAGTATTCTCAAGCATGCCCTAAGCCGCGGATCAATAATACTTACCAATCAACTCTCGGTTCTTATTGCCATTCCTATTTTAGCGTCACGCTTGGATTTTTTTATTTTTGGTCAAGTCGCCATTGGTTTTGTGCTTGTTCAATTATCTTGGGTCGTTAGTGACTGGGGGGTCCAGCATTTTAGTATAGAGAATTGGAGTAGAGCAAAAACACTGCGGGATAAAAATAGATTAATTAGTCTTCTGCTGAGTCTAAGATTAAGTGTCGCTGTTGTTTGTTTGTTGATTATCCTTTTTTTAATTCAGGCAAATTTACTTAACTTTCCTCTGTTGTTTTGGATTTGTATTTTTCCAAGCATCTTAATGGGCGGAGCATACCCACTGTGGTTTTTTCAAGTCAACAAAATTCCACAAACCATGATATTTCCAACATTTATATCTCGACTGGTTTATTTGCTCGTCATATATTTTTTGGTTAACGATAATTCATCAGCTTACTGGGCTTTCTTAGCTCAAGGAATTAATATGGGTGCGATTACGTTGTATGCATATTGGTATATGATTATGCGACATTCCTACTCCTGGATAAATTTTAATAAAAAACAGTTCACACTTTTTATTCGATCGAGTTTTCCTTACTTGTTAAATGCAGTTACTAATAATCAAATTAATACCTTATGGGGATTTGGTCTTGCTGTTGTAGGAGGACCAATGGCTATGGCAATCTTTAACCTAGGTGATCAAATTTACCGAATGGGAGGTGCTTTAACCAATGTGATTGCCCAGTCGGTCAGAATATATTCTAAGGAGAGTAGCTTTGACAAAACCTTACCCAGTGTTTTATTTTTCATCTCAATTTATTTGATGCTCGCTTTTATTGTTAGTTTTTTTGCTAAAGACATCGTTATTAAATTATTTAGTGAGGACTATTATGAAGCAATCAAGTTAATTCAAATAATGACAATAATATGGGCTTTGCATGCCATTATTAAAATACTGAATTATCCTATCCTGGGAAAATTTTTTAGCACTCATTTTATAAATAGGCTTACCTTTAAATTTTTAATACTTCATATATTTATATTTTTAGTATGGATTAATTTATTTGACTCACCCATATCTATGTCATATTTCTTCGGATGTGTCGTGCTAATTCATTTAATAACATTTATCTATCTCGTTTACTTAAAAGCATATTTAAAGAAATAAGTTCCTAATTTTGAGATTTAGAAATTTTGAATTTTATTCTTAAAACACTAAAATGATATTAAAAACACAATTAAAGGATAGCCATGAACTTAGAAAGCATAGCACTGCACTCCGGGTATACATCAGAATCTACAACCAAAGCAGCCACAACTCCAATCTATCAGACAACATCATTCACATTTGATAACACACAGCATGGAGCCGACCTCTTTGATCTAAAAGTTGAAGGCAATATTTATTCAAGAATCATGAATCCAACCAATGCTGTTTTGGAGCAGAGAATTGCTGAAATGGAAGGGGGTATTGGCGCATTGGCCTTGGCTTCTGGTATGGCAGCTATTACATATTCAATCCAGTGCATCACAAGGGCTGGAGATAATATCATTAGTGCAAACCAGTTGTATGGAGGAACATTTAACTTATTTGCCCATACATTCCCTCAGCAGGGTATTGAGGTAAAGATGGTTGACGCTTCTGATTTTGACTTAATAGAACAATCTATTGATGACAAAACGAGGGCTATTTATTGTGAATCGATTGGTAATCCACTAGGCAATGTAGTTGATATTGAGAGCTTAGCAAAAATTGCTCACAAACATGGGATACCTTTAATTGTAGATAACACAGTCCCAACACCTTACTTGTGTAGACCTATAGATTTTGGTGCAGATATTGTTGTTCATTCTTTAACAAAATATATAGGTGGCCATGGAACAACAGTGGGAGGGGTAATTGTTGATTCAGGAAAATTTGATTGGGCAAAAAATAAAGAAAGATTTCCAATGTTGAATGAGCCTGATCCCTCATACCATGGGGTTGTTTACACTGAGGCGTTAGGTCCCGCAGCATACATTGGAAGATGTCGGGTTGTCCCATTGAGAAATACCGGGTCAGCGCTGTCAGCCTTTAGTGCATTTCAAATTCTTCAGGGTTTGGAGACGTTAGGTTTGAGGATTGAAAGACACTGTGAGAATGCTCAAGCATTAGCAGAACATTTAAGAAATCATGCCAGTGTAAATTGGGTTAACTATGCAGGACTTGCCACAGATAAGTATCATGATGTCTGTAAAAAAATCTCAAAAGGAAAGGCCTCAGGTATTATCAGCTTTGGTGTGAATGGGGGTCGAGAGGCTGGCGCAAAGTTTATTGATGCTTTGCAGATGATTCTTCGTTTAGTGAATATTGGCGATGCAAAATCATTGGCATGCCACCCAGCATCAACTACACATCGACAACTTAACCCTGAGGAGTTAAAAAGCGCTGGTGTTTCGGAAGATATGGTCAGAATTTCTGTGGGTATCGAACATATTGAGGATATTATTGCGGATATAGATCAGGCTTTAAAAGCGTCCCAGGAATAGTCGAAATCAAGTTATCCTACGATTTATCCACAGTTTTATATTTTTTATATAAAACAAATTAAATCTCTTTGATTTGATCTATGCTTGTTACAATTTTTTGTATTATAAATAAATTATTGTTTTTATTATTAAATTTTTAATAAGATTTATTAAATTAAATCTTAATTATTGAAATTTGGATTGTTATTTTAATTTATCCACATAGTTATCCACAGTTAATTAGTTATTGCATCGTAAATTTTTATATGCTAATTTATAAATATTATAAGTCTATTTTCCAAAAGGGAGAGATTTGGAAATGTTTGAATTAATTTATGTAAGTACCGCTGCTAATAGAATGACTAAGGACGACCTGCAATCCATCATGTTTGAAAGCATGCGTCATAATTCTGATCACAGCATCACTGGGTTATTGCTTTACGATCAAGGTTCCTTTTGTCAGGTTCTTGAGGGTGAGGAAAAAGATCTAAAAAATCTTTATAAAAAAATTTGCAAAGACCCACGCCACTTCAATGTCAACCTAATTTCTGAGAAAAATATTGATATTAGAGAATTTTCAGCTTGGTCCATGCGTTTTATTAATTTAGATTTTTATGATCGAGATAAAATTAAAGGCTACCAAAAAGATAATGGCAATCTAATGGATTGGAATGCAATCAATGCCTCACTTGCTAAGAACATTCTTATGCAATTCAAGAGTATTTAATTCCCAATAAATTTTCCTCGTGAAAGATCATTTTAAAGATTTAATAACTTACGCCGAAAAGATTCTTCTTATAATTGTCGCTATCGCTACATTGTGTGCAGCTCTTTTGGAAATTAAAAATATGTTTTTAAATATGAATGTTACTCTTGCTGAGTTACTTTTATTATTTATTTACTCAGAGATTTTAGGAATGGTAGCTGTATTTTGTAAAAGCAATAGAATTCCAATTTCTATACCCATGTACATTGCTATAACTGCTCTTTGTCGACTTATAATTCTAAAAGGCAATCAGTCGGATCCAACAAATATATTAATTGAGGCTGGCGCAATCTTACTGATTGCCATAGCAATTCTAGTAATTAATTATCGCCCAACTAATAAGCTACTAGATGAATGAAACTAACCAAGCGATTAAAAAATATGGTTTTTGGTTTGGGTTAGTCACTTTTTTAATCTTAACTTTTAGCAATACTCTGACATCAATCAACTCTGAAGCTTGGACAGTTTTATCAATTATGCTGCTAATGATTGCTTGGTGGTTCTTTGAAGTGATTCCTATTTATGTTACCGCCTTATTACCTTTAATTCTCTTACCTTTATTGACTAATCAGAGTTTTCAAGAGGTATCAGCTCCTTATGCAAGCCCTAGTATTTTTCTATTTTTAGGTGGGTTTATGCTGGCCATTGCAATAGAAATATCTGGCTTACATAAAAGATTTGCTTATCTCATGATTTTAAAATTTGGACGAAGTATGTTTAGTATTTTGGCGTGTTTTATGTTGGTGTCTTATTTCACAAGTATGTGGATCATTAATACAGCTACAGCCCTAATGCTTCTCCCCATTGCACTTCAGGTTTGCAAAGAACTGAAGGTAGAGAGTACACAATTTGAAATTTTACTATTACTTAGTATTGCATATTCAGCAAGTATTGGAGGGATGAGCACCATTATTGGCACAGCTCCAAATGTTTTTTTCGTTGGCTTTATGCATGAAAATTTTGATATACAGATATCTTTCCTGGAATGGATGAAATTCGCCTTGCCGATATCAGCAATCATATTATTCGTATCTTTTTTTATCTTCTTTTTTTTGATTAAAAAAAATAAAAACATTGACCAAACTAATTGGCAAAGTATTTCATTAGAAAAATTACCCACTATGAGCAGCGATGAAGTTAAGGTCTTATTGGTTTTTATTGTAACGGTCTCTGCATGGGTGTTCCGTGGTCACTTAAATCAGTTTAATTTTTTATCTAACTTAACTGATTCAGGTATTGCTATCACTTCAGCTTTTTTATTTTTTCTTATCCCATCGTCAAATAAAAAAAATGATTTATTGCAATGGAAGCATATGAAACAACTACCCTGGGGTTTATTATTACTATTTGGGGGCGGCTTGGCCCTGGCAAAAGCAATTATGGTCAGCGGCTTGGGTGATTGGCTTGGTGCTCAATTATCTTTTCTGAATAACTTTTCTGTACTTTATATTATTTTTGTTTTGATTTTTGCAACGGTATTTTTAACCGAAGTTTTGTCTAACACAGCTTTAACTATATCTTTTCTTCCGATCATTGGTGTAATAGCCGTTGATATGGGACTTCCAGTTAGTATTATTGGCATGGCTGTTGTGATGGCTGCCAGTTGCGCTTTTATGTTGCCAATTGCAACTCCTCCAAATGCTGTTATTTTTTCAACTGAAAAAATTAAGGTCATGGATATGGTCAAGGTTGGTTTTATCATGAATATTTTGACAATATTTATTATCACTTCAATTTTTTATATTATGATGTGATTAACGAATAACTTAATCTATTTGTCATATGAACCCACTCATGGAAGTTGCAAGCGCTATTCAACTGGCTGTTGCCCCAGCTTTTCTTCTCACGGCCATCGGCGCCACTTTAACGGTCATGACCAACCGACTAGCAAGAATTATTGATCGCTTTCGAGTGCTTAATGAGGTTCGATCTAAGTTGAGTAATGATGATCTAGTAGAGCTTAATATGTTGCGGTTAAGAGCCAAATGGACGCATTGGGCTATTGCCTTGACTACTTTATCAGCACTCCTCACCTGTATTGTTATTGCCTCAATATTTATTGGTACGGAAATTCAATTCAACTTTGATCAGTTTATTGCCTTCTTATTTATTGGAGCGATGAGCGCACTTATTTTAGGACTTATTTCATTTACGAGAGAGGTGACACTCTCAAAGAATGTGGTGAAACAGTAAGAACTAAATTAGTGAACCTGAATTTACTACAATGGCTACCAGTGCAATCAGAGACAGAATGCCAACATAATAAACACTCTTGCTAGTTTTTTGTTTTTGCTGGTGACTCTTTAAATATTTTTCAAAATCTGTCATTTGTACTTATATTTTTGTTAATCTTAATGTTAATGATAATGATTCTCATTTAAAAAATCAACAACTTTTTTATATATTATTGGTAAAGATTGATAACAGCATTAATTTGCCAAAAAAAATTGTTACATATATTTAAATTTTATTTAATTGGCTTTATAAACACTATATTTGGTTATTTTGTAACGGTAAGTTTTTTAGCTTATTTTATGAACTCGTTTCCAATTTTTTTGATATCCATATTTTCTACTCTGGTATGTGTTTCATTCTCATTTATCATGTATCAGTTATTTTTATATAAATTAAAAAAAAATTTATTTAAATCCTATTTAAAGGCTATTTTATCTTATTCAATAATTTTCTTATTAAATGCCGTACTTTTGACTCTTTTATTGAGTTATTCATATAGTATTTATGTATCGCAAGCTATAACAATGTTAATTTCATCTATATTTCTTTATTTTTTGCATAATCTATTTACATTCAAAAACTAACTTTATTTTTTTTGACACTAATTTACTTTTTGTTAGAATTGATTTATGAAAGCTGTTATATTAGCTGGCGGTCTCGGTACTCGCATATCTGAGGAATCAACATCCAAACCAAAACCTATGATTGATATAGGCGGTATGCCTATCTTATGGCATATTTTAAAATGTTATTCGCATTTTGGAATTAATGATTTTATTATCTGTTGTGGGTATAAGGGATACTTGATTAAAGAGTACTTTGCCAATTATTTTCTTCATATGTCTGACGTTAGTTTTGACATGACTTCTAATAAAATGGAAGTGCATCACCAACATGCTGAGCCTTGGAGAATTACATTAATAGATACAGGTGAGCACACAATGACAGGTGGAAGATTGAATCGCATTAAGGAGTATGTTGCCCACGATCCAGCATTTTGTGTTACATACGGCGATGGTCTATCTAACATCAATTTTGATCAATTAATTAATCACCACAACAAAAGCAAAGCCATTGTTACCTTAACAGCAGTCCATCCACCTGCAAGATTTGGATCTTTGGAGTTAGACGGTGGTAATGTTTCTGGTTTTAAAGAAAAGCCGAAAGGTGATGGAGCAAGGATTAATGGAGGTTTTTTTGTGATGTCTCCAGAAGTATTTAATTATTTTAAAAATGATAATACAGTACTTGAAAAAGAGCCGCTTGAAAGCTTAGCATCTGAAAGAAAACTTAACGCATTTAAACATGATGGGTTTTGGTATGCTATGGATACATTAAGAGATAAGAATATCCTGGAAGATCTATGGTCATCAGGTAAAGCGCCTTGGAAAGTATGGAAATAAAAGGTAATTTTTGGAAAAATAAAAGAGTACTGGTCACAGGCAATACCGGCTTTAAGGGTTCTTGGATTGTAATTTGGCTATCTCATTTAGGTGCAGATATTAGAGGCTATTCATTGCAAGCTCCCACGAACCCAAGTTTATTTGATGTTAGCGGTATTGGAGATCATGTCGAAACAACTTTTGGGGACATTAGAGATAAATACACTCTAAAAAAAAGTGTTCAAGAGTTTGATCCTGAAATAATTTTTCATCTGGCAGCGCAACCTTTAGTGAGAGCATCATACCAAGACCCAGTTGTGACTTTTGAAACAAACTTAATGGGTACAATAAATCTTTTTGAAGTGGCTCGATCATTGAAGAATTTAAAGGTGCTTGTCAATATCACTAGTGACAAATGCTATCAAAATAATGAAACTAATTTACCTTTTAAAGAGAGCGACCCTATGGGAGGGTTTGATCCATACAGTGCCAGTAAGGGTTGCGCTGAGTTAATAACTAACGCTTATCGGTCTTCTTTTTTTGGTGGAAAAGATTGCGATGTAGCTCTTTCATCTGCACGATCTGGAAATGTTATAGGAGGTGGTGATTGGTCAGAGGATAGAATCATTCCTGATTTTTTTAGAGCCTTGGAAACAAGCAAATCATTATTAATTAGAAATCCTGAATCAACAAGACCCTGGCAACATGTATTGGAGCCGTTATCTGGCTATTTGTTACTAGCAGAAAAAATGTTCACAAATTCTAAAAAATTTTCTCAGGCTTGGAATTTTGGACCCAATGAAAACGAAGCTCATACAGTGAAGTGGCTTATTGATGAACTTGCAAAAAAATGGAATGATATTAAGATTGATTATTTACATAATGAAACAGAAATATTACATGAGGCAAAGTTTTTGCGATTATCAATTGATAAGTCATACTCTAAATTAAAATGGTCGCCTAAGTGGAATACCCTTAAAGCGATTGATATGATTAATGAATTTTATACAGCATACTTCGAAAAACAAAACATCCTTGACTTAGTTATTGGGCAAATAAAAAGCTATTCATCAAAGTAATCTAATGATTGAAATATAATGGAAGAAAAAGAAATACAAATTAGAAAAAAAATAGCTAGTTTAGTAAATGAGCTCGCTGAAAATAAATACCAAGCCCAGGCATTTATTCCTGGTGAAACTATCATTCCACCTTCAGGTAAAGTGATGGATGTCAATGAATTACAACTAATGGTTGATGCCTCACTAGATGGTTGGCTTACTTCCGGACGATTTAATGAGGTATTTGAAAAGAAATTGGCTAATTACTTGGGGGTAAGGCATTTATTAACTGTTAATTCTGGCTCGTCAGCTAACCTTGTTGCTTTTTCGGCATTAACATCTTCAAAATTAGGTGAGCGTGCGATTCAAAAAGGCGATGAAGTTATTACGGTGGCTGCTGGCTTTCCAACTACCGTTAATCCTGCATTACAATTTGGAGCTGTTCCAGTATTTGTTGATATCGATATTCAAACTCATAATATTCAGCCAGAATTAATAGAAGATGCAATTAGCGAAAAAACAAAGGCGATTATGCTTGCTCACTCTCTTGGCAACCCTTTTAACTTAAAAGTAATTCTTGAAATATGTAAAAAATATCAATTATGGTTAATTGAAGATAATTGTGATGCGCTCGGTTCAAGATATAACAATCAGTTAACAGGAACATTTGGAGATATTGGAACCTTAAGTTTTTATCCTGCTCATCATATTACAATGGGTGAGGGAGGGGCTGTGTTTACTAATGATTCTGAGCTTAAAAAAATCCTTGAGTCTTTTAGAGATTGGGGTAGGGATTGTTATTGCCCCGGGGGCAAAGATAACACGTGCGGAAAAAGATTCTCATGGAAGCTGGGTGAGCTACCTGAGGGTTATGATCACAAATATACATACTCACATCTTGGTTATAATTTAAAAATTACAGACATGCAAGCGGCATGTGGACTTGCACAGTTGGATAAATTAGATGGTTTTATTGAAACTCGAAAATCAAACTTTCAATTTTTAAAA
Source organism: beta proteobacterium KB13 (assembly GCA_000156155.1). Lineage (GTDB taxonomy): Bacteria > Pseudomonadota > Gammaproteobacteria > Burkholderiales > Methylophilaceae > BACL14. Next base: position 473,276 of record DS995299.1, read on the forward strand.
AACAGATTGCAATCTTGTGCTGAATTTTTAGAGCTGCCTGAGGCAACTAATAATAGTGACCCATCTTGGTTTGGTTTCTTGATCACGATTAAAAAGGAGTCTGGACTAAACAGAGTGGATTTTTTAAGGTATTTAGATCAATATAAAATAGGTACTCGACTTCTATTTGCCGGAAATTTAACAAAACAACCATATATGGTTAATCACGAATATAGAATCTCCGGTTCATTGGATAACACTGATTATGTTATGAATAATAGTTTTTGGATTGGAGTATATCCTGGATTATCTGAAGAAATATTGAGTTTCGTATGCGACAAGATCGAAACTTTTTGTGGAGTTAATTTTTGACTAAAAAAATTCCAATAGCTATTTTAGGTACTGGTAATATTGGAACTGACCTCTTAATTAAAGTTTTGAAATCTTCATATCTTGAATGTGTCGCCTTTGTGGGAAGAAACTTGAATTCAAGCGGTATGCTGAGAGCAGCATCTTTAGGCGTCAATATCAGTGATAAAGGTATTATTTATTTGGAAGAGAATAAAAGATTATATGATTTCGTTTTTGATGCAACATCAGCAAAATCTCATTTAATTAATTCTAAAGTTTTTTCTAAATTAAAAAAAAAAGTAATTGATCTCACACCAGCAAAAATTGGTCCAATGTGCGTTCCGTCAATAAGTGTTTCTGATTTTGTTGAGCATGGGAATGTGAATATGATTTCTTGTGGAGGTCAAGCTTCTATTCCAATTGCATACGCTATTACCAATTTTGGAAAGGATGATGTTGAATATATTGAAGTTGTGTCAAATATAGCATCTAGGAGCGCTGGACCGGCTACAAGACAAAACTTAGATGAATACATATCAACCACTGAAAAAGGTTTAAGTTTTTTCACCAATGCTAAAAAAGTTAAAGCAATACTTAATTTAAACCCAGCAGAGCCTGCAATTGATATGCAAACAACAATATTAGCAAAACTTAAAAAAACTAATTTAAGTGAAATTAAAAGCAATATCGATAAAATAGAAAAAATAGTTAAAACATATGTTCCTGGATATAAAGTTATTGTAGGACCTCTAATTGACGATTCTAGAGTGTTTGTTACAGTAAAAGTTAAAGGCTTGGGTGATTATTTACCATCCTTTGCAGGTAATTTGGATATTATTAATTGTGCAGCTATTGCTGTTGCGGAAAGTTCAGCAAAAAAATATTATGGAAAGTAAGAAGATATTAATTAGTGATCCGACATTAAGAGATGGCAGCCATGCTATCAAACATAAATTTTCAAAAGATGATATTAGTAATTATTGCAAATTAGCCGACAAAGCAAGAATTCCAATTGTTGAAGTTGGGCATGGTAATGGAATTGGTGCTTCATCATTGCAATTAGGTGAATCTCTTCTTTCTGATTTTGATATGTTATCAACAGCAAGAAAGAACTTAAAAAAAAGCAAACTTGGAGTCCATGTAATCCCAGGTTTTGCAACAATTGATAAAGATATTTTGCCTGCAGTAGATGTTGGTGTTGATGTCTTCAGAATAGCAACACATTGTACTGAGTCAGATTTAAGTGAGAGACATATTAGCTTTTTAAGAAAGAAGAATTTGGAGGTTTGGGGTTGTTTGATGATGGCTCATATGGTAGATACAGAAACTTTAATAGATCAAGCAAAAAAAATTGAAAACTATGGGGCAGATGGAGTTATTTTTATGGATTCTGCAGGAAGTTTTATCCCAAATCAAATTAAAGAAAGGGTAGAGGGCCTTGTCTCTGAGCTTAATATCATGGTTGGTTTTCATGGTCATAATAATCTAAATTTAGCAGTAGCAAACTCATTAGAAGCTATTCAAAGTGGAGCAACTTTGGTTGATGCCTGCTCAGCTGGGTTTGGAGCAGGTGCAGGAAATACACAGCTTGAAGTTCTTATTCCTGTGCTATTAAAACAAAATTTTGACACTAATATCGACTTTAACGGGTTATTAGATTTAGCCGAATTTGTTATCTCAAAATTTGGTAAATCTACTTCATCTGTTCATATTGATAGTATGATAAGCGGTTATTATGGAGTATTTTCTGGGTTTTTGGTTCCAGTTCGAAGAGTTGCACTGGAATACAAAATAAGTCCAATTGATATTTTTAAGGAACTAGGAAGAAGGAATATCATTGCTGGGCAGGAAGATTTAATAATTGAAGTTGCGAACTCAATCAGAGATAAATCTAAATGATTATTAATGAACATCAGCGTGAGCACATTAATAATGATTGTATTGAGATTTTGGAAAATAAAACTCATGATTTAGTTTTTTTAAAAAATACTAAAATAGTGATAATTGGAGGAACCGGTTTTTTAGGTTCGTGGATAGCAGAATTAGTTCTGGTTTTAAACTTAAAACATTCTTTCTCAATTAAACTTTATATAATTGCAAATGATATTGACAATTTTAAAGAGAGTAAACAACATTTATGTAATCACAGCTTTATAGAATTAATTAATTCTGATGTAAGAAGTTTAATAGATCTTCCATCGGATGCCGATTATATAATTAACGCAGCTTCTAGCCCGGATACCCGAATCCATGCAAGCAAACCTTTTGATACAGCGTCAATCATATCAGATGGGATTATAAAAATTTTAAACGCGTGTTTGAGATTGAGCAATCTAAGAAAAATTATTCATTTAAGTTCTGGTTTGATTGCAAATCCTATTAATAAAATGCAGGGTATTTCTGAAAAGAGTTCCAATATTTTCGATTTTAAAAATGATAGTTCAAATATCTATCAATGTTCGAAAATTTATTCAGAGGCACTGTGTAATTCTGCAAGGAGTCAATTAAGATTACCTATAACAATTTTAAGACCGTTTAATTTTATGGGCCCCTATCAAAAACTTTCAAGTCCATGGGCGCATACATCACTTTTAAATGATGCAATTAATTCTCGAATTTTAAATATAAAAGGAGATGGTGAGATTGTGCGCAGTTATTTATATGGTGCAGATGCTGCCTTTTGGACTCTTAAATTTTTAGTCTCAGGAAATATTGGTGGGGTATATAACATTGGGAGTGATCAGCCCATCTCTTTAAAAGAATTGGCAAAAAAAATATCTTACCACTCAGGATTATCAGATAAAATAAAAATTAATCATTTTCTAGATAACACAAAAATAAATAAATATTTTTATCCAGATTTAACTTTAATAAAAAAAGAATTTAGTTTAACAGTCACCATTCCTATTGATGATTCTATAAAAAAAACAATTTCATGGCATAGATTAAAATAAAATAAGTATAAGAAAATATGAGAGTATCAGATTACATTGCACAATTTTTTGAAGAACATAATATTAAAAAGGTTTTTGGAATTGTTGGGGCTGGTAATGCACAAATTTTTGACTCAATAAGCCAGTTAAATTATACGGAAATAATTTATGTTCATCATGAACAGGCGGCTGTTATGGCTGCTGGAGCATTTTATAGAGCTTCTGGTAAAATTTCGGCTGCATTATTAACAACCGGTGGAGGTTCAACGAATGGTATTACGGGCGTTGTCAGTGCATGGATGGATTCTATTCCTTTAATAGTAATATCTGGTAATGAAAATTCAAAATTTACAAAAAATTCAAATCCTTTAAGAATATGGGGAGTGCAAGGTTACGATTCTACAAAAATGGTTTCAGATGTGACTAAGTGGACATACAGGGTTGACGATTCTTTGAAAATTAAAAGCGCTTTGCAATATGGTATGCATCAAGCTCTTCATGGAAGAAAAGGTCCTGTTTGGATTGATGTACCAATGAATATTCAATCATCCATGTTTTCAGATAATGATAAAAAAATTAATAAATGTTTTTTAAACAAAAACAATATTTTTAAAAATAAACATTCAAACCTCAACAGTGGAGTAAAAAAATCTTTGTCCTTAATACAAAAATCAAGAAGACCATTATTGTTATTAGGAGCTGGGTTGAGGAATTTCCAAAAACAAAATAAATTAATTTCTTTATTAGATAAAATAAATATTCCTTTCGTATTGAGTTGGCAAGCTTCTGATTTAATTAAGACAGACCATTCTTTAAATTTTGGAAGACCTGGTGTGTATGGTCAAAGATATAGTAACTTTATAATTCAAAATACAGATTGTTTGATTTGTGTTGGTACTAGATTGGCAATTCCACAGATTGGATATGATATCAACGAATTTGCTAGAGAGGCTTCAATAGTTCAAGTCGATATTGACCCCAATGAGTTAGATAAATATTTTAATAATATTGATGTTACTGTGTTATCTGATGCTAATGATTTCTTAAATAAGTTATCAGCATCCATAAAAGTTAATAACTTTTCTACTTGGAAAAATTTTTGTAATAAGATGAAAAATAAATATCCTATACTCGGAAAAGAACATCGCGACCCCGTTGGTAAAGATGGAAAAAAATATATAAATTCTTATAGATTTATGGTTCATCTGGAAAATTTTTTTGCGAATGATCAAATCATAGTTACAGACATGGGAACAGCTTTGTTATCAGGACACCAGATAATTAAATTAAAATCAAGACAAAGAATGTTTACGTCAACAGGCCTTGGTGAAATGGGCTATGGATTACCAGCCGCGATTGGAGCTGCATTGGCTAACAAAAATAAAGATATTCTTTGTTTAAACTGCGACGGTGGCATGATGCTAAATCTTCAAGAATTACAAACAATCAAGCATTATAATTTATCAATTAAGATAATCATATTTAACAATGATGGTTATTTGATGATAAAACACACTCAAAATAATTTATTTAATGGAAGGTATGTCGGAGTAAATAAAAAAACAGGTGTTTCTTGCCCAGATTTTGGTAAGCTTGCAAAAGCTTTTGGTTTTCCAGCTTTTAAAATAAACAAAGTAAGTGAAATAGATAGAAAATTGACCAAAGTATTTCAAACTAGCGGCCCAGTCATTTGCGAGATTATGATGCATCCTGAACAGATGTTTTATCCTAAGCTGTCTGTTGCTAAAGACGAAAAAGGAATATTAGTATCTCCACCCCTTGAGGATTTGTCACCATTAGTCGAAAAAGACGACCTTGAAGATAGCATGCTCATTCCAATTCATGCTAAGTCATCAAAAATAAGAAATAGTTAATGGATATTTTACTAGACAACATTATAAACAAATTTGATTATTTGAAATCAATTGATGATTACAACATATTAAAAGAAAATTCTCTTTATATAAAAAAAAATGGTATTTATTTAATATGTGCTTCAGTATTTTTTTCTAAAAATGACTATGTAATTAATCTATTATCAATCTGGAGAAAAGAGGCAAAGACGTTTCACAATAAATTTAATGTTACAGCTGAAGGAACAAGGAAGTGGTATAAAAATCTTTTGCTTGATATTCAAGATAGAATCCTCTTTTTTGTTTTGGATGAAAAAGAAAATTTTATTGGTCATTTAGGCTTTGCTAATCTTTGTAAAAAAAATAACTTTATTCAGATTGAGCTCGATAATGTTATTAGGGGTGAAAAAAATACAAAACCAGGAGCTATGTCAATTGCTTGCAAAGAGCTAATAAATTTTGCTTTTGAGGATTTGAAAGTTAATGAGGTTATTTTAAAAACTCTTAAATCTAATGCGCACGCTGTAAATTTCTATAAAAAAATCGGATTTCAAGAATATGACAAAATTCCTTTAACAAAAATTTTCAATGATGAAGGTTTTGACCATAAGGTAATACTTAATAATGATTTGATTCCAGATGATTATTTTATTTGTATGAAATTAGGTAAACTTAAATGACCAGTAAATTATCAAAACTTATAACGCAATCTGAAATAAGAAATATGTCCATTGAATGTGATAGGTTGAATGGAATAAACCTATCACAAGGTGTATGTGATTTTCCACTTAGTGATATTTTAAAAACTGGTGTTAATGATGCAATAAATAGAAACTACAACCATTATACTAGTTTTGATGGTCTAGCAGAACTGAGAAAATCAATTTCAAAAAAAGCAAAAATTTTTAATAATATCGATACTGATTTTAAAAAAAATATTTTAGTAACATCCGGAGCAACAGCTGCATTTTATTCTGCCTGTATTTCATTAATGGAACCAGGTGATGAAGTTATAGTTTTTCAACCATATTATGGATATCATTGCAGTACACTGTTAGCCGCAAACTTAAAACCAGTATTTGCAAAACTCAACCCCCCTGATTGGAAATTTGATATTGAGGATTTATGTGATCTAATCTCAAAAAAAACTAAAGGTATCATAATTTGCACTCCTAGCAATCCATGTGGAAAAGTTTTTACTAAAGATGAGTTGGACACACTTGCAGACTTCGCAATAGATCATAATTTAATTATTTTTACTGATGAGATATATGAATATTTTACATATGATGGAAATACTCATATTAGTCCCGGATCAATAAAAAAAATTGATGATCGGGTAGTTACTATTTCTGGTTTTTCAAAAACTTATAGCATAACTGGGTGGAGAATTGGTTATCTTGTTTGTAGAAATGAGGAATGGGTGAAAGCTATAGGATATGTTCACGATCTAATCTATGTATGCGCTCCCGCTCCTCTTCAGCTGGCTGTATCTAGAGCTATTGATTTGTTAGACGATAAATTTTATCGTGATTTATGTAAAGCATATTCTAAAAAAAGAGAGATCATTTGCTCATCATTAAAAAAGTCTGGATTAACACCATATATCCCTGATGGTGCCTATTATGTGTTATTCGACGCAAGTAATATCAGCGGTGCTAGTAGTAAAGAAAAAGCAATGAATTTATTAAAATTAACAAGAATTGCAACTGTACCTGGTGATTCATTCTTTAATGATCAAGCAGGTCATAATTTGTTAAGATTATGCTTTGCAAAGACAGATTCTGTGCTAAATGAAGCGTCAAATTTGATAACTAAATTATAAGGATATGATTTGAAAAAAATTAGTTTTGCTGGACCATGGATAACTGATAAAGAAGTAGAGTATGTTACTGATGCCACAATAAATGGTTTTTATGAAAACTATGATGGTTATGCGAAAAAATTAGAAAATGAAATTACTTCTTATTTAGGCGTTAAGTATTCCATAGCTACTCATTGTTGTACTGTGGCATTACATATGGCTGCCTTGGCTATCGGACTTAAAGATGATGATGAAGTTATCGTAACTGATTTTAGTTGGGTGGCTACAGCATATGCTATTTCTTATACTGGGGCAAAGTGTGTATTTGTAGATATTGATCCTGATTCATGGTGCATCTCAGCAGAAGCTATAGAGGCAGCAATCACTAATAAAACAAAGGCAATTATGTTGGTCCATTCGTTTGGTTATCCAGCCCAGATGGATAAAATTATGTCTATAGCAAAAAAATATAACCTCAAGGTCATTGAAGATGCTGCTCCAGCATTGGGCTCTGAATTTAAGGGACAAAAAGTTGGCACTTTTGGTGATGTAGGCTGTTTTAGTTTCCAAGGTGCAAAGTTAACTGTTAGTGGTGAGGGTGGTGTTTTTGTAACTAATGATGAGGAGATATATAAAAAAGCACTTTTGTTATCATCAATGGGAAGAACTGATTCTAATGCAGTTTTCTGGTCTGATTCTTTAGGTTATCAATACACGATTGCAAATTTAACAGCTGCATTAGCTCTTGCTCAAGTTGAAAGAGTCGACGAGTTAATTCACAAAAAAAGAGAAATCTTTAATTGGTATTATTCAGGACTAAAAGACGTTAAAGGTATAAAATTCATTAAAGAGAAAGAGGATGTGAGGTCAAATTATTGCTATCCATCAATATTGCTCGAAGATGAATTAAATATCGATAGAGACAAGTTATTGGATTTTTTAAGAGATAACAATATTCACTGTAGACCAGGTTTTCCTCAAATGAGTAAATTTCCAATTTATGAACAGAGATTTGAAAATAAAAATGCTCATAAAGCTTGGAAAAGAGGCGTGTCACTGGCCTCAGCAGCAAATTTAAATAGGGAAGATATTAATTTAGTATGTAAATTAATAAGAGAATTTATCGAGTTAAATGAAAAAAGCAAATAAAAAGATCGCTTTTGTAATTCCATGCCTTAATGAAGAGTCGAATATCCTAAAAATATATCACTCTTTATCTAAAGAAAAAATATCATTTAAAAAAAAATATAATTTTGAGTTCATTTTTATTGATAATTATTCTACCGATAATACCAAAAAAATTTTAAGAGAGCTTGCCAAGAAGGATAAATCTGTAAAAGTTATTTTTAATAACAGGAATTATGGACCAGTGAGATCTCCTTATTACGGTTTGCTTGCTTCTGATGCAAATGCAACTATTCTAATTGCTGCCGACTTTCAAGAGCCTCCTTCCTTAGTCAAAGATTTTATTTGTCATTGGGAAAGTGATAATTTCAAAATTGTGCTTGGTTCAAAATATAATTCTGAAGAGTCAATTATTATGAAGACTATTAGAAGAAAATATTATGACTTTATTAACTCTATTAGTGATATTCCATTAGAAAAAAATGTTACAGGTTTTGGTTTATACGATAAAGATGTTCTTGATCAATTGAGGATAATTGACGATCCTTATCCATATTTTAGAGGGCTTATATGTGAGTTAGGCTACAGTAGAAAGCTAGTATTTTACAAGCAGAATAAAAGAAGATCAGGTGTATCAAAGGCAACCTTCTATGGCATGTTTGATCAATCTCTACTTGCAATGACGAAACATTCAAAGTTGCCAATTAGAATAATGACCATATCAGGTCTATTCTTTGGATTTGGATCATTATTAATTTCAATAATATTTTTGATCTTAAAGTTTATTTATTGGGATTATTTTGCATTAGGTATATCACCAATCCTTATTGGTATGTTTTTTATCGCATCGATTCAATTTTTCTTTTTAGGTATCCTTGGTGAGTATGTTGGGAGCATATTGACACATAATAGAAAATTACCCCATGTAATAGAAGAAGAAAGAATTAATTTTTAATTCCTATTCCAATCTTTTTGGGTAGTTGATAACATAAAAAAATAAAGATGGTAATAGCAAAAATAATATGAATACTATTGAACTTAAAATTTTATCAACATAAACAAACTCAATAACCCTTGCATTTTCTGGTAGCTTAACCCCTTTAAATGCTTTATCAATAACTAATATGTCTGCTGGCGCTTCGTTAACATATGCTTTCCATTTGTTAGAAAAACTATCTGCATATTTTATTAATAAACTATCATAATTATTCTCTGTTAATTTAAGTTTAATTTTATTATTTGTAAATTGATCTAAAGAATATTCTACTGGGACTTGTATCATATTCTTAGTTAATGAATAATCATATTTAGCGCTTTTCCAAAATGTAATTTTAGATGAATCACAAGATATTAATGCTTCTAGTGAATCAATATTATATGTTCTCATATTGTCAGCTGGATCATTAATGTACCTTATAAGGTTTCTTTCATTATTGAGCAATTTCATAATTAATTGACCCACTATATCTTGCTTTGGTTGACTGCATGAATCTATGTTAAAAAATGAATTAGACAAGCTGTAGTAATGTTTTTGCTGTTTATTGTTAAATGTTTCAAATTTTTTTTCATAAAAATCATCAATATCAATTTTTTTTCTTTCAACAAATTGAATTTTCTTGGCGATCTTAAATTCACTCTTAATTGAAGCATTTCCGTAGGAATCAGAATCAAAATTATAAATTATCCTATAAGCTACATAATCCAATAATGATAAAAAAACTAAAATGTAGATAACAAATTTTTTAACAGTTTTTGTGTAAAAAAATAAGATAACAGTTAATGAAAGAAGTAACGAAATAAAAAGAGTATGAATATTATAGAAGTTCATACCGTTCAGATTTTGGAAAATTATATTTATAAAAAGAAATATAAATATTAATAAATGATATTTATAATTTTTGTTAAAAATTAAGTGAGCTTTTGTTAAAGCTAATGAGGAGCCAATAATGATGCTTATTTTAAACAACGAACCAAAATAGCCAATATGTCTGACTTTATCAAAACCGGGGAGGTAATAAAAAATTTTAGCAAAACCTAATGATGGGTTAATCAAGTAAACTGTAAACAAAAATAAAGAATAAACACCTAAGTAATTTTTATTATCTTTTAATATCCATACTCCAAATAGAAACATCACAAAAGAAATTAATCCTGAATAAATTAAAAAATCATGATTTATGGAAAAAGGTTTTGAAATAAATAATTCTTGTAATTTATCGATTGATAGAAATCCTCCGTAATTCAAGAATACATCTTTAGTATTTTTAAAATCTTCAATTCTATCAATTCCATTAAAACTGTAGGAATGACTAATTTGTTGATAGAAATAAAATACACTTGATGTTAGAAATAAAATAATAAAAAAATAAATAAATGTTTCTATTTTATTGATTTCAAGTGTAATTTTTTTTAACCATTTTTTATTTATTCGGCGTGCCCAGATAAGCTCTGAAATAAAGTTGACAGAGAAATATAACAATAAGATATAAAACTGAATTACTAAAGTATATCCAACAGAACCAAAGCTGAAAATAAGAAGAATAATTAATGCAAGTAAAATATTTTTTATTTTTTGTGTCTGAAAAAACATATTTATAAAATATAAAGAAAAGGGGAGTGAGCAGATCAATTTAATTCCAAAATATAATTGATTATCAATGAATAAAATTAGCATACTGACAATCGCTATATAAATTGAAATTACCTTATTTTTATTAAGGGAGTATGTTAGATAGTAACAACCAAGACTAAAAAAAAGTATATCTATCATATTGCTTAATATAAATAGATTTAGTGTATTTTGAATTTGGAATATGTATCCAATTAAAACAGACAAATAATTTGACATCGAAATGTTCAAAAATATAAATGCATCCGTGTGTGTTCCATACCCGCTGAATGGAAACCATAATGGTATTTCATGATTAAAATATAATGAACTGTAGAAATGAGAAAATGTATGATACACACTTAAAGAATCATTAGTAGGATAAAATCCATTTGAATAAAATATTGTATTTATTAAAAAAATGCTTATTACTATTGAAAGCAGATGGTGGTTTTTAAAATAATTAATCATTTTTTAATTTTAGAATTATCATAAAAATAAATAGCGAGAAAACTATAGATGAAATATAAGCTCTTAAAGTTTCAAGAATTATGTATCCTTTACTAATTTTAAACTCTACCAAACTTTTGCCTTTATTTATTTTAAAAGATTTAAATCCATTTACAATTTTTATGTCATGTAATTTTGAATTAATAAATAACTTCCAATAAGGGTGATATGCATCATAATAAATATAATGCTCTTCTTCATTTATTAAATTTTCAATATCAATTGATATTTGATTCGGTGTAAATGTTTTTATATTTATATTATGCTCAATTGAACTGTCAAAGTTATTTAAATTTTCAATTTTATATCTATTGCAACCAACAACTTTTCTCCTGGATAATGAAAAATCTGAATCATTATCAAATTTGATATTAGTTGGATTAAAGTTGAGTTTATTTTTCGAAAGGGTTTTGTTTATTTCGCTATGAATTAAATCGTTTCTATAATAAGGATAGCAATAATCCTCTCTAAAAAAAACATGATTCGAATCATAGTCAGCATAAGCTGTATTTTTCTTATTTCTAAAGTTTACTAAATAGTTAAAGAATCTTTGTTTGGTTGATATTTCTGGGTCTATTCGTTTTGTTATGAAAGGAAAGTCATTATTTCTGATATTGTTTATTTGATTTGGATCTAACTCATAGTCTTTATTTGGAAATACTGAAATTCTGTGATGAAGAACATTTATAATTACAAATAATAACAAAATAACTAAACTAATCTTATTTGTTTTTTTTGATTTTAAAATTATCAATAAGGCAAAAATTGAAATCAATATTGTAAAGATATCTTCTTTATAAATTAATCCAACTAAACAAAATAAATAAAAAAATAAAATTAACGTAATTGTTTTTTTAAATGATTGTTTAAAGTATTCATCTTTTAATAAAATATTATTCAATCCAATAGCAGAAAGAAGAATTAAAATAGGTTTTAAAATAATTGACATATATGATATGTGTCTAACATATGACATTCCTGGGAGGTAAAAAAAGATTTGATGTATTATTTTAGATATAGGATTTGAAAAAATAATTACAAATATTGCAACAGCAATTAAACTTTTTGAAACATAGTTGGTGTATTTATCTTTTATGTTTAGACAAAAAAATGATAAAAATATTGGAATAATTCCTATAAATAAATCAAAATCAAGTGAGTATATTTTTTCACCAAACAATCCATACATTTTGTTGATTTCAGTAAATCCACCATAATTTAACCAGTCATCAAATGTTACCAATCCATCTTCAGTTCTTGCCGGTGATAAAATAACAAAATTATTTAAAAGATCATTGATATGTATCAAATATGTCATTATGAAAAAAAGTGACAAACCCATCATAATCAAATCTAGTTTATTAAGAGTAAATGATGGTCTTAATTTTACTTTTGATTGATATAAGTATGCTAATGAGAAAACAATTAGAACATAAAATATTACTATAAAGAAATATATTAACGTGCCGCAAACAATGAGATACAGAAATGACAAAATAAAAAATTGTAATCTTTTGGAAGGGTTGTCAAAAAAATAAATTAATAAAAATATTAACGGGGGAATCTTTGATATTAAATTAAAATCAAAGCCAACTTGATGAATTGGATTTATTGTTAAAGCTGCTAATATCGTAGCATAAAGAATGGATATTTTTTTTAATTTTAATTTTTTGAGAATTAAAGCGATTGATCCAATATATAAAAAAGTATTTAAAATAATAGATAAATTATAGAAAAATAAATTAGAGTTTTTACTAAATAATGAACCTGTAATAATAGATAAAAACTCAGCACTTGATGTGACAAAAAGATTTGAGGTTTGCGAAAGACCATATGAGATATAGGGATTCCATAATGGAATTTCTTTAAAATCATTAAAAGTATCAAATAGGTACGTATAACTTATATATCGCTCAAGAGAGTCATGAGCATAAAATCCATTAAAGATCGAAAAAATAAAAAAGATTGGTAAAAAAGATAAAAAGGGTATTGAATAAAGAAGCCAATATTTACTCAAATTTTTTATAGATTGGTACATAGCCTATTATACATTGTATAATTGGGTATGAAAGTAACATTGTTAGTAATGACACTCAACGAAATTGATGGCATGAAACAAATTATGCCAAAAATTAAGAAATCTTGGGTTAATCAGATTATAGTGGTTGATGGTGGTTCAACTGATGGTACGGTTGAATGGGCAAAAGCCAATGGGTATGATGTGTATGTTCAAAGTAAAAAAGGTTTTCGTCACGCCTATGAAGAAGTTTGGCCTCTGATAAAAGGTGATTATGTGTTAACCTTTAGTCCAGATGGAAATTCAGTTCCGCAGTTAATCACTAGCTTAGTATCAAAAGCAAAAAAAGGCTACGATATGGTTATCTGCTCACGATATTTAGATGATGCTAAAAGCGATGATGATGATTTAATAACCGCTTTTGGAAATTTCTTGTTTACAAAAACAGTCAATATCCTTTTTCAAGGAAAATATACAGATGTAATGGTAATTTATAGAATTTTTAGGAAATCTTTAGCTAATGAATTGCAGTTAATTGGTGATGAGGCATTTTCGTTACCTGAAAAATTATTTTCTACTAAGATTAGTTGGGAGCCACTATTATCAGTTAGGGCATTGAAGGCTAAGAAAAAAATTGGAGAAATCCCTGGTGATGAGCCAAAAAGAATTGGAGGAGAAAGAAAGTTGCAAGTCCTTCGATGGGGAGCAGCCTACTACTTTCAATTCTTTAGGGAGCTATGGTTTTGGAAGCCAAAAAAATAATACGTCTTTATGAAAGATACTTTGGCTATTTAATATTATTCATCTTAATCCTCTTTAACATTCTTTGGCATTTAAATAATAATCAACTTCCATTGTCTGACGATGGAGATCATTTTCGAATATCACTAGAAATATACCAAAAATTATCTCTAAATTTTTTTGACGGTGTTAAGTTTGCCTTACATTCCCCAGGTAAACCTATTTTATTTTCGATTTTTGCAATACCCTTCATGCCATTATTTAGTATTAATTATTTGTTACCTCTTATTATATTTACAATAACTATATTCACGCTTACGACCTTTGCTTACTATCGTTTATTTAGGATTAACAATACTAGAAATGTTTCAGCGCTATTTACTGTTACTCTTTTAAGCTCACCGTTTATTTTTTCAATTCATACAATGTTTATGTCTGAAATAGTCTGGCATTTATGGTTTGTGATATTTCTGCTATGTATTCATTATTCTAAAAATTTCAGCCATAATTATTTTTCAATTCTAGCTGGCTTCTTTTTGGCTTTAGCTTTCTTGGCAAGACCTATTGAAAGCATATTAATTATTTCTCCATTATTGTGCATATATTTTTTTTATTTAAATCAGATCGCTTTAAAAAATATAATTTTTTTCTTAAAACCAACTTTTTTTTTAATTTTATCCATTTTCATTTTTTCACTTATTTCGTGGTTTGGGATAAATAAAACTCTAAGCATAATTTTTTTATCCCTCATTACTTTTTTAGTTATTTATTTCTATAGCTCAAAATATCAGTTTATAGAAAGATCAATTATTAATTTCTATACGACTTTTAATTTTTTTATATGTTTTTGGTTTATTTTTTATTTTAGACCTTTGGCTTATTGGTCTTTTGATAGTTCGTTTGGTAATGGCGCACTTGTGAACGATCAATCTAATTCAGATACAGGTTTTTTTAAAATCTTATACGAACTAACAAATGATTATGGTTTTATTTTTATCTTTATTTTGTCATTTTATGTGTGCGTATTATTTATTCAAATCTTGATTAAAAATCAAAAAAAACAATTGATTGATTTGCGTCATTTTTACGCTTTTTTAGCTTGTATATTTTCAATTTTGCCTATGGTTGGTATATACGTTTTGACTGGAACGAGTGACTCACGGAGAATTTTTTTAGGATTTGTGATTTTTTGTTTCCTAGGCTTAAATATATTAGGTAATTTAAATTTTAAATTAAAATTTTTGAATATTTTAAAGTTTTTTCTTATTTCAACAATTCTTATTATTCATCTATTTTCAATATTAATTGTTATTTATAAAAATGATTTTTTACTCAATACTGGTAATAATATTGAGAAAATATATGGCAGCTTAAAATATCGACAGCCAAGTAAGATACCGTATGCTGATGATGCTGTTATCAGGGAATTAAAAGATGTTGGTGTTAATAATTCAAAAGTATGTGTTTTATCCTTAGGTCTTTTAAATGAGGGCGCTAATAATTTATCCCTTAAAAAGAATTCATTTACTGATTATGTATTTGTTGCTGATTATTCAAGTGAAAGTATAAGGTATGTTGATATGATAAATTCTGATAAGAATGAATATATGCATTTATTTGGTTTCGTAAAAAATGAGGAGTATGAAAATTCCATTAACAGATTACGTACAATGAATTTTGAATACCTTCTTCTTGATTCAAGACCTGAGAATATTTTGGATGAAAAATTAAAAACAAGATATTTATCACATACCCACTTTGTTAACAATTTATTAGAGAAAATTAAAGAATTTGGACCTAATAAGCTTCCTGGTCTTGAATTTGTGCATGATTTTGAAATTAATGGAAGACCACATTATTTATTTCGGATTCAATATCCTCCCAAACCAACTGTCAAGGCAAGTAGTCAGCTTGATGATTTATCTGCATCAGGCTTATTAGATTCAGTCCAACCAGGCTGGCATGCGGAATTAAATCCGACTTACCCACAAGAGATTGAAATAAAATTTACCGAATTACAAAAAAATATAACCGTATTTAAATTTTTATTCCAAGATCATTACCCCAAAAGAGGCCCTAAAAATATTGATATATTAGCAAGTGTTGATGGTGAAAAATGGAATTTAATTCATACTGACAATGATTTATGCTCAAAAAAAACACTTACGACATCATTAACAGATGGTGAAACAATTAGGTCTGTCATAAAAAATAAAGTTTCATTTAAACAGCTTCGGATTAAAATAAACTCAAATTGTGGCGATGAAGAGTACCTTACACTTAGAGGATTTCAAGTTCAATAGTTAAATATTAATGATTAAGCTAACCTCTCTCTTGCTTTGCTGAATGCAGATATAGCGTATTCAATATCTTCTAGGCTATGAGCAGATGAGAGTTGAGTCCTGATTCTGGCTTTACCTTTAGGAACAACTGGGTAAAAGAAGCCAATCGCATATACACCAAGTTTGAGTAATTCGTGACTCATCTTTTGTGCTAGCACGGCATCACCAAGCATGATTGGGACAATTGGATGATCACCATCATCTACATCAAAACCTTGCTCTTTCATTCCCTTTCTAAAAAAATGTGTATTTTTTTCTAATTTGTCCCTTAAGTCAGTAGATTGATTAAGCATTTCAAATACTTTTACTGAAGCTGCGCATATATTAGGAGCAAGGGAATTAGAAAAAAGATATGGTCGAGATCGCTGTCTGAGCATATCAATAATTTCTTCCCGACCTGAGGTGAATCCACCGGATGCTCCACCAAGAGCTTTCCCAAAGGTGCTGGTGATTATATCTACACGATCCATGACATTGCGGTATTCATGAACACCTTTGCCATGTTTGCCCATGAAGCCTGTGGCATGACAATCATCATGATGAACCATGGCACCAAATTCATCAGCGAGGTCACAAATCTCATCGAGCTTGGCAATTGTGCCATCCATTGAAAATACACCGTCGGTGGTAATTAAAATACGTCGTGCTTTATTTTTTTTGGCTTCCTCAAGCTTAGCTCTTAAGTCTTGCATATCGTTATTCTTATATCGGTAACGTTGAGCTTTACATAATCGAACGCCATCAATAATGGAGGCGTGGTTTAATTCGTCAGAAATAATCGCATCTTCATTATTTAATATAGTTTCAAATAACCCGGCATTAGCATCAAAACAGGCCGCATATAAAATAGTATCTTCAGTACCAAGAAATTTTGAAACTTCTTCTTCTAATCTTTTGTGCAGAGTTTGTGTTCCACATATAAATCTAACAGATGCTACTCCAAAACCCCAGCGATCTAGACTTTCTTTGGCAGCTTGAATGATTTCTTGATTATTGGCTAATCCGAGGTAGTTATTCGCACACATATTGATGACGGAAGATCCATCTTCAAGCGTGATTTTACTTTTTTGATCCGAATCAATAAAACGTTCGTTTTTCCACAACCCTGAATCTTTAATATCCTGTAGATCTGTTTGGAAGGATTTTTTTAGTGTTTTGAAGCTCATAACTTATATCCAGTTTAAGATGACTTTTCCAGAATTTCCAGAGCGCATGACATCGAAACCCTCTTGAAAATCTTCATATGAGAATCGGTGTGTGATGATCTTTTCTAATGGCAGGCCGCTTTGTACCATCATGGATCCTTTGTACCAGGTCTCAAAGATTTCACGCCCATAAATCCCT
Organism: beta proteobacterium KB13; assembly: GCA_000156155.1. Lineage (GTDB taxonomy): Bacteria > Pseudomonadota > Gammaproteobacteria > Burkholderiales > Methylophilaceae > BACL14. The sequence goes on from DS995299.1 coordinate 490,883, forward strand.
TTAATGGTTAAACCTTTAAATACCACCATATCCCAATCAATTCCTGATCCAGCAGGCATAATGGCAAGCATGGCGATATTACCACCGTTAATCATGAGATCTAACATCCCGCTGAATGCTTGTGGAGAGCCTGACATCTCTAAACCAACATCAAAACCTTCAAAGATACCGAGTTTAGCCATCATCTCTTTGGTGATTTTTTCCTTAGATACATTAATAGTAATTACTTCTGGTAGTATTTTTTTAATGAGATCGAGACGGAACTGGTTCATGTCAGTGATGACAATATTTCTGGCACCCGCATGTTTGGCAACAAGCGCAGCCATACTTCCAATGGGACCTGCTCCGGTAATTAAAACATCTTCACCCACCATGTTAAAGGAAAGGGCGGTGTGCACTGCATTACCATATGGATCAAATACAGACAGAAGATCAGTTGAGATTTCTCGACTTGGCTTGAAAATATTCTTGGCTGGAATAGAGACGAACTCAGCGAATGCTCCTGTACGATTCACTCCCACGCCAATAGTATTGGGACAAAGATGAATTCTGCCAGCCAAACAGTTGCGGCAGCGCCCACATGTGATATGGCCTTCACCAGATACAATGTCGCCCACAGACAAGTCAGTGACATTTTGACCCACTTCGACAATTTCACCAGCATACTCATGACCAGTAATCATAGGGACTGGGATGGTTTTTTGTGCCCATTCATCCCAGTTATAGATATGAATATCTGTGCCACAGATGGCCGTTTTGTGGATTTTTACTATGACGTCATTGTTACCACATTCCGGTTCAGGCATATCCTGAAGCCATATACCTTCTTCGGCTTTTGCTTTGACTAGGGCTTTCATGATTTATTTACACTTATAGATAGCGTATACAGCAATTCCTGGTTCAGGTTCTTCAATTTTTACGATCGTGTCACCACCTTGATCCACTGCGGCGTTTTTACCCATTATGTCAAGTTTTTCTGCAACATACTCGTCCATTAAGTCTGCTACCCCTATTTCAGACAGCACCGTGACGCGAGATTTACCCATGGATTGGCAATTTGCAACGGCATCCTTGTCAGTTACAGCAACATTTTCAGAGCCAGGTTTTTGTTCGACAAAAGAACAAGCAGATAGGCTGGTAATAACAGCAATTATGAGATATCGCAACATAAAATTAATACCCTTATTAAAGTTGAATTAAGTATGCAAACTTTATCACGAAATAAGTGTTAAAAAAACTATATTAATTTTATGGTTTTATTGATAATTTATAAAAAAAATTAAAAGTAAACCTGTGTAAAAATTAAAAGACCGATCATAATAGATAACAAAATACCTGATGCAATCAAGACATCTTTCATTTCTTTTAAAAGTTTCATTTTTCTCTCCCAATAACTCTAAAAATAATACACATACTTCATAAATTTTGACAACCCCTTTTTTCAAAAAAACGGTTTTAATAAGAAAAAAAAATCAAAAAAAGGGATTGACTTATGCACACCTTTACTCACCTCCCTTTTTTTTCCTAATTTTTCTAATTTGTGCCATAGATAAATCAAAGACTTAATTATAAGTTATTGATTTTATTATTATTTTTTTTGATTAAAAATTAATCAATTTTTTAAAACACTATAAAAAAAGGGGCATTTAAACTAATTTTCAGGGTTTATACACAATTTTATCCACAGATAATGTGGAAAAAATTGAATAATTATTGAACCTATTTTAATGCACCATTGTTGAGCAACTCTCTAAGTATCTGATTGGCCTAATTTTTTACAATTTTGTTACAAATTCCCTCTTCTTATTTAAATATTTTAGGTGTAATTTAAAGATGTGGATCTAATAAATCCATAGAAAAGGAGATGTAAATTTAGTAACAAATTCTATAGTTGAATAAACCTATTAATTGAAGGAGTTTTAATGAATTTACAACATTTACAATCTAGACATAAAGAGTTAAGTGAAAAAATCGTTGATGCTTATCAACACTACCTATCAGATAACGTTATTACGAAATTAAAAAAAGAAAGATTGAGACTAAAAACATTAATTGTTAATGAGTTAAAAAACACGTGACAAATAATTAAATATCTTACAAAACCAGCTTAGGCTGGTTTTTTTGTAGTAAAGATTTATGATGGAATGTAATTCCTTAGCTATAATAGGGATTATGAATGAAACTATTAAAAAACACCTCGAAGAACATCAATCTGTATTATCCACCCTTGAGTCTTTAGCACCTCAGATCGAAACAGTGGCTCGACATATGATTCAGGCCTTACAGAATGACAACGCCATTTTCTGGTGTGGCAATGGCGGCAGCGCCTCAGATGCTCAACATCTCGCAGGCGAGTTAATAGGTAGATTTATTGGAAATCGAATCCCTCTTAAATCGATTGCACTGACTGTCGGTGGCGCTGAAGGAAGTTGTATTGCAAACGATTTTGGTTATGATCAGATATTCTCTCGCCAGGTGGAGGGTCTAGGAGCTAAGGGGGATGTGCTGGTTGGCATAACCACCTCGGGTAACAGTGAGAATGTATTAAACGCTCTTGCAGTCGCTAACCAAAAACAGATGACCACCATTGGCTTATTGGGTAAGGGTGGAGGTAAAGCAATATCTTTGGTTAATGAATCGCTTGTGATTGAATCCAACATAACAGCCCGTATTCAGGAGATGCACATCACCATCGGCCATATTCTATGTGACCTCATTGAAGAAGGACTAAATTTAAAAGCATGAGTATTATCGTCACCGGCGCGGCGGGATTTATCGGCTCTAATTTTGTCCTGAATTGGTTAAATAACAATAACGAAAAGGTCGTTGCTTTGGATAAGTTGACTTACGCGGGCAATCTAGAGAATTTAAAATCTGTTGAAACCAAACCCAATTATGTTTTTGTGCAGGGCGACATTGGCGATTCGAAACTAATTGCTGAGATATTTCAAGAACATCAACCCCGCGCGGTTGTCAACTTTGCGGCAGAGAGTCACGTGGATCGATCGATTCATGGACCAGATGACTTTATGCAGACTAATATTATTGGCACATATCGCTTGCTAGATGAGGCAAGATCATTTTTTAATGCATTGAACGAGGATGCAAAAAAACAATTCCGCTTCCTGCATGTGTCGACAGACGAAGTATACGGGACCTTAAGTTCAACCGATCCGGCTTTTAAAGAGACTAACCAATATGAACCCAATAGTCCTTATAGTGCCTCGAAGGCTGCATCAGACCATTTGGTCCGTGCTTGGCACCACACCTACGGATTACCTGTGTTGACCACCAACTGCTCCAATAACTACGGACCCTTCCACTTCCCAGAAAAGCTAATCCCGTTGTGTATCCTCAAGGCCTTGCAAGGCCAGGATCTTCCAATCTATGGCGATGGTCAGCAGATTAGAGACTGGCTTTATGTGGTCGATCACTGCCGGGGGATTACGACTGTACTTGAAAAGGGTGTAGTTGGTGAGACTTACAACATCGGCGGTTGGAATGAGAAGACAAACCTGGAAGTCGTGCATGCCCTGTGTGACTTATTAGATGAACTCAAACCTCTTGATGACGCTAGGTCTTACCGTGAACAAATCACCTTCATCAAGGATCGGCCTGGACACGATCGACGCTACGCCATTGATGCAACCAAGATCTCCAACGAGCTCGGCTGGAAACCGGAAGAGACCTTTGAGACCGGCATCCGTAAAACGGTTCAGTGGTACTTGGATAACCAGGACTGGGTTACACGCGTGCAGTCGGGTGAGTACCAACACTGGCTCAATAAAAACTATTCATGAAGATCTTAATCACGGGCATCAACGGTCAGGTGGGGCATGCTTTGATGCAAGAACTCTCCGAGTATGAACTAATCGGCTTAACAAGACAAGATTGTGATCTGACCAACTTAGACCAAATTAAACAGGTCATCGATAACCACCAACCGGACCTGATCATCAACCCCGCGGCATATACGAAAGTGGACCAGGCCGAGGACGAGCCTGAGTTGGCTTTTAAAATAAACCGAGACGTACCCAAGGTGATGGCAGAAAAGGCTCGTGAATGTCATATCCCATTCATTCACTTTTCGACCGACTATGTGTTTGATGGAGAAAAAGAAGGATCTTATGTGGAGGATGACCCTACCCATCCGTTAGGTGTTTATGGCGAGTCCAAGTGTGCGGGTGAAGAAGCGATCCAAGAGGTGGGTGGTTTAACTTATATCTTTAGAACCAGCTGGGTCTATTCAAACATTGGAAATAACTTTTTCCTCACCATGCAAAAACTAAGTCAAAAGCAAGGAGATCATAAGATCGTGGCTGATCAGCATGGTATACCAACCTCTAGTCAGTTTATTGCCAAACATCTTAAAAGTATTATTCCGCAATTAGATAAAAATAGTATTGGTATCTATCATTTAGTAGCTAATGGAAAATGTTCTTGGTATGAGTTTGCAAAACAAATTTTTACTCAAACCAATCCCGGATTTAATTTAGAAAAGATACATCCGATATCATCACATGAATATGATACTAAAGTTAAAAGACCAGCTAACAGCGTGTTAAGTAATGTTAAGATAACGAATACCTTCAATTTAAAATTAAACAATTGGGATAAAGAGCTGGAGGAAGTTATTAATGAAGCGTAAGGGTATTATTTTAGCTGGAGGATCTGGCACCAGACTGTACCCAGTCACACACACCATCTCTAAACAGCTACTGCCTATCTACGACAAGCCGATGGTTTACTATCCTTTATCTACACTTATGTTAGGTGACATCAAAGAGATTTTAATTATATCTACTCCGCAAGATCTGCCTCAGTTTGAAAATTTGTTAGGTGACGGTTCTCAATGGGGCCTGAAATTAAGTTACACAGCACAACCAAATCCAGACGGCCTCGCTCAGGCATTCCTCTTAGGAGAGGATTTTATTGGCGATGATGTATCTACGCTGATCTTAGGAGACAATATTTTTTATGGGCACGATCTTGAACATTTACTACACTCTGCAAACACAAGAGAATCAGGCGCTACTGTCTTTGCATACCATGTGAATGATCCAGAGCGTTACGGGGTCGCAGAATTTAATTCTGATAATCAAGTCATCAGCTTAGAAGAAAAGCCGAATCAACCGAAGTCTAATTATGCGGTGACGGGCCTATACTTTTACGACCAAAAGGTAGTCGAATTGGCTAGCAATCTTAAACCATCCGCACGAGGGGAGTTGGAAATTACAGATCTAAATAAATTGTATCTAGATAAGAGTGAACTATTTGTAGAAATGATGGATCGCGGTTATGCTTGGCTTGATACCGGAACGCATGATAGCTTATTAGATGCGGGACAATTTATCTCCACCATTGAAAATAGACAAGGACTCAAGGTGGCATGTCCAGAAGAAATCGCTTTCCGTAAAAAATGGATTACCAAAACTGATTTACAAAACTTAGCGAAACCATTACTCAAGAATCAATACGGTGAGTACCTATTAAAACTAATAAAATAATATGAAAGTGACTTCCTTAAAAATTCCTGAAGTAAAGCTGATTGAGCCTGATGTGTTTGAAGATGAGAGAGGATTTTTTTACGAATCATTTAATCAACATGAATTTAATAATGCAATTGGTCAAGAAATTAGTTTTGTTCAAGATAACCAATCTAAATCTAAAAAAGGAGTTTTACGAGGCCTTCATTATCAAAAATCACCTTTTTCACAAGGAAAGCTTGTTCGAGTTATTTCGGGTCAAGTTTTTGATGTTGCAGTAGATATTAGAGAGGGTTCAGAAACATATGGAAATTGGGTTGCAGAAGTGCTCACTGGAGAGAACAAAAAACAACTTTGGATTCCGGAAGGTTTTGCACATGGTTTTCTGAGCTTGGAAAACGATACAGTCTTTTCTTATAAGGTCAGCAATTATTACAGTAGTTACCACGAAGTATCAATTAATCCTTTTTTAAAAGAATTTTCAATTACCTGGCCCCAATTAGATTATTTATTATCAGATAAAGATTTAAAAGCTTGTGATTTATAAAAAAAATTTCTTCAAAACAAAACAAAATATATATTTGATTATTTTTTTTATTTTTAGCTTTTTTGAAATATTTTTAAATAATACCTATTTCAACAAGGACGCAGCGCTTTATTTAGCACAATCACACACTTTTTTAAATAACGGATATCAGAAATCGCTAGAAGTATATAATTGGCCATTTTATTCAATATTCATTGCATTATTCTCTAAGGCATTTTCATTAGATTTAACTATAGGGGTGAAATGTTTTAATCTCATTACAATTAACTTATTATTTTTTGTCTTATTGAAATTAAATAGAAATATTCACAAAACAAAGAATTTAGACTTTTTTCTTTTAATTTCTTTTTTATTTTTTTATAGGTATGCAGATAATTACCTAAATTTTGTAATTAGAGACCATGGTTTTTTACTTTTTGTTTTTTTATATATTTACTTTCAATTTTTATATATTGATAGTTTGGATAATAAAAAAAATAATAATAAATATCTTTTTTATGCGCTCATATCAATTTTTCTAGCATTTTTATTCAGGCATGAGGCGATCCTTTTTTTGATTAGTTTATTTTTTATATATAAAAATTTTTATAAGATAAATTTAAATAAAATTTTTTTTTCTACTTTGGTACTTTTAGTGACTCTATTTTATGTATCAATACAATTGGAGTCATTTAAGGTTTATGAATATTATGAGAGAGCTATTACTTTATTTTTTAATTTAGGAAGAGAGATATCAGGTTCAGAAAATATTTTCCCCCTATCTTACCTTCAGGGTAGTTCCGGATTATTTTTAATACCTGCATTTATAATGATTTTTATAATTAAATTTATGTCATTAGTGGGTTTTTTAAATGTTTTTTTTATTTATCCATTCAAAGTCAATTTTAATAGTTTAAAAGTCCAAATTTTTTCATCTGTTGTTGTAATTTACTTTGCCCTGATTTTACTAAATTTTATTTCCACTTATGTTATTACTGGCAGATATTTGCTTTTTCTTGGTTTTATTATTTTATTTTTAACCTCACCTAATTTAAAAATTTTTTATGATTATCTTTCAAAACCCTTTAAGATCTCATTTTTAGTATTTGTAGCATTGTTTGCTTTATATATTTTATTTAATACTAAAAAGGTAAGTGATGAGTTTGAAGCGGTTACATGGGTAAATAATAACCTCCATGGGAGTTCTGTTTTTTACAATCAACCAAGAATGAATCTTTACTCTAATAATTACCTGTATACAAAGCAGGAGGATATTGATTATTCCAATCTTCATAACAGCGAGTATGATTATTTTGTTATAAAATTTTATTCAACACAGGATCAAACTAGTGTTGAATTAAATAATCTTAAGCTAATTAAAAAAATATCAGAAAAAATAAGAATTTATGCAAAGTAATATTTTTGTTCTATTATTGATTTCCTTATTGATAAATTTGATTTTTATTAAATTTAACTTTCTAAAAAAGGATTATGATAATCCTCAAAAAATACATACTGGATATATACCGAAATTAGGCGGTATTTCTATAATATTTTTTAATTTCTTAATTACTAATTCAATGGGCTATGTGTTGATTTTTTTACCACTGTTTATCGCTTCCTTATATGAAGATATAAATAATCAAGGCAATATTAACATTAGATTTATATGCACTTTGATTGTTTCAGTTTTATTTTGTGTCTATTTTGAAACAATTCAACAGATCGACACGCCTGTTCTCTCTGGTTTAATGAGCTATCATTTTTTTGCAGTCATCCTTACAACAATTGCTATAGCTTCAATTACTCAATGTTTTAATTTAATTGATGGTCTCAACGGACAAACAGTATTTAATTTTTGCTTAATCGTATTAAGTCTTCTACTCTTTGAAAAATTTGATGGTAATACTGATCAAGTTTATTTTTATTTATATTTCTTACTTTCCTGTCTTCCTTTCATAATATTAAACTTTCCTTTTGGTAAAATTTTTCTAGGTGATCACGGAGCTTATTTTTTGGGGTTTCTTGCTGCAATTCTCGTAGTTGAGTTCTTTAATTCCCATCAAGAATTATTTTCATGGAATGCAATTCTTATATTAATTTATCCAATTTTTGAACTTTTGTTTACTATTTCAAGGCGCTTTATTAATGGAAAAAAAGTTTTATCACCTGATACGTTTCATATCCATTCGCTGATCTATAAAATTGTAAGTGAAAGGTTAAGATTTAAAAACACCTTTAAAAATTCAATTTCAACAATTATATTATTACCTTTATACATTTATGGACCAATTTCTTTTCTTATTTTTAATGACAGTTTTAATGTGGTTTTACTTTTAGTTTTGTCTTACTGTTTAATCTATTCTTTTCTATATTTTATTTTATTTAAACTTACAAGAGATTATTCCCTATGAAACAAGATAAGATTTTTTTGAGTATAGTCATACCATGTTTTAATGAAGAAAAAACACTCAAAGATATAGTTGAGAAAGTAATTTGTAATACAAAAAAATATAGAATTGAAATTTTAATTGTCGATGACTTTTCAACGGATAATTCAATTAAAGTCATAAATAATTTACAAAAAAAATATAAATTTATTAGGCTGTTGGCACATAATAATAACCAAGGTAAAGGCGCAGCATTAAGAACTGGTTTTAACAATTTGTCAGATTCTGACATTACCATAATTCAAGATGCTGACCTGGAATATGACCCATCTGAATATGAAAAATTAATCGAGCCAATTATCAAAAAAAATTCCGATGTAGTTTATGGATCGAGATTTTTATCTGGATCTGAAAGAAGGGTACTTTATTTTTGGCATAGATATGCAAATGGACTTTTAACTTTTTTATCAAATGTTTTTACCAATTTGAATTTAACTGACATGGAAACCTGTTATAAAGTCTTTAAAACAAAAATACTTAAACAAATTACCATAGAGGAAAATAGATTTGGTATCGAACCAGAAATTACTGCAAAAATATCCAAAATGAATTTAGTTATCTATGAAGTTGGTATTTCTTATCATGGCAGGACTTATGAAGAAGGTAAAAAGATAGGTCTTAAGGATGCTTTCAGGGCATTATTTTGTATTTTAAAGTACAACATTTTTAGATGATAGATATCTCTTTTATTAAATATGGATTCGTTGGCGGTTTATGTTTTGGTGTCGATTTTATAATTTTTTATTCACTTATAGAATTTTTTGACTACAGCTGGTATTTCTCACTAACCTTATCATTCATAATTGCAACTTACTTAAATTATTTCTTATCTAGAAAATTTGTTTTTATTAAAAGTTTTACCCGAAAAAAACAAAGCCAAATTTTTTTAACTTTTGCTGTAAGTTTTTTTACATTAGGTTTTAATTACACTATTATATTCGTTAGCCATGAGTCGTTTGGTTTGAACATATATTTATCAAAATTTATTTCAATTTTTTTTGGTTTTATTATTAATTATCTAGTCAGAAAGAAAATAATATTTGTATGACCACATTTAATGTAGTAATTTTAGATGCCTATAAACCTTCTAGATACAGAATCTCAAAAGACACTTGTGGAGGGTATGGAACAGAGAATGATTTTGGATATGGGTTTATTCCAAACATGCTCTCTTTTGTTGCAAAGCATTCATTGTTTTGGTCTCCCTTGGCTGTTTTAAATCTCATTAGTGAGTTCAAAAATAATAATCTTTTTGATACTACTTATACATCAAATCCAGAATCTATTGGTGAATCCACAGATTACCTATTCATTTCTAGCTCTATAGTATGTTGTAATTATGAACTTGAAGTTGTTAAAAAAATTAAACAAAACTTCCCTAAAATAAAAATATTTGCCTTTGGGTCTTTTGTTGATTTCTATAAAGATAGATATTTGGAGCTCGGTGCCGCAGTAATTATTGGTGAGCCAGAATTTCTTTTTCAAAATTATAAGATTGATAGTAAAAATCTAAATTTATTATTTGCAAATAAAATTATTAGCATTACAAAAAGAGACCCAAACAATCTTGCTCCACCTTTGTGGTCTACTGAGACAGATGTTCATTCAAAAAACTTTTTATTTGGGTATAAGAATGGGTATGCCCCAATTATCGCAACGAGAGGATGTCCATACAGTTGTTATGAGTACTGTGTGTATCCTCTCCAACAGGGAAGAAAGATTAATGCAGCCGATCCCGAAAAAATTATTTCTGATATTGAATTTATTAATACGAATACGAAAATTAAAAATTTTGTTTACAGAGACCCAGTTTTTTCAATTAATCGTAAATATACAGATCAATTAGTATCAGCAATGAGTAAATTGGAAAATAAATATGAATTTACCATTGAAACTCATCTGAATAATATTGATTCGCAGCTTGCAGAAGATTTTAGTAATGCAAATATCAAGTGGGTAAAATTTGGAATTGAATCAGCAATTGATGATGTTAAAAGCAATGTAAATAGATATTCTCTAAATAATGATGATCAATTTAAGAGGGTTGAGTACTGTAGAAATAATAAGATCAAAACAGTGGCTATGTATATTCTTTGCCAGCCGGATGACAACTTTGAAACGCATCGCAAAACAATTGAATATGCTAAATTACTCAGAACAAATTTAGCTCAATTTAGTATTTTTACACCATATCCAGGAACCCCATATTATAAAAAAAACAAGGACTTGATTAATGATTTTGATTTCGAAAACTTTAATCAATATAATTTGGTATTTAAGCATAATATATTTAATAAAGATTCTGCAAAAAGAGAGCTTGGAAAGGCTTACAGTAAATATTATTTAAATAAATTAAAGGTATGGTAAAAAAAAAATACTGATATTTGGCGCTTCATCCCCAATCGCTGTTGAGCTCATTAGGATATTTCACCAATCCGATAAAAATGATTATCACTTTACTCTTTTTACAACTAATCCTGATAAGCTCAGAAATATTTTAAATTACTTAAAAGAAATTGATTTTACAATTCAAATTTGGGACCCATCCAAAGAATTAAATCCATTTTTGAAAATTTATTCAGGTATAAGTATCGATAAAATATTCTTATTTCATTGCCTACCAGAATCTAAACTTCATACTGTTTCTGAAAAAATTTTTTTTAGCGTTAATAGTCATTCTCATATTGAAATTATAAAAACTCTATATCCCAGTACTTTAAGGTTTTATTTCATCAGTTCAGTGTTGAGTAATTTAAATTTAAAGCATAAATCGAATTACTCTTACTCAAAAAAAATTGTAGAGGATTTTATTCGTAAAAATAATTATATAAAATGTAAGATACTTAGATTAGGGCCAATCAATTCAGGTTTTGATGATCCAGCATTCAAAATTCTAGGTTGTTCAATATTTTATGCCTCAAAGAAGATTTATTCTAAACTTAATGAGCCATCACAGATTTACACAATTCCTATTTATTGGAATTTAGTAAATATATTAGTTAAAACCTTAACTTCTTTTCGAAATTTATTAACAAAGAAATAATTAGTATTAACTGTAATGGCATTGTAATCCTGTCAATAGATTGACCAATATGCGTTGTTAAATCCACAGGTGTTACTAAATAAATAAGTGTTAGTGCTGAAAAATATCCGATAAAACTTAGAAATAATAAATTGAGAGGGTTAAAACTTATTCTTATATTGGTGATCGCTGCAACACCAACCCAAAGTATTAGGTATGGAGACAGTTGTAATAATATAGATTTTAAAATTATAAAAATTTCCTTATTGGTTAGTCTATTTATAAGCGTGTCGATCGAGTGAAATCCAATATTCATAAAATTATGTATATCTGTTTGATCAACTTGATATTTCCATGTAGCGAAATAAATTAAAAATGGCATGGACAATAAAATTAATTTTTTCTCCCATTTGCTTGATAATAAAAGGGCGATTATTGATATTAAATACAAAAGCATCCCTTCGTTTTTCATAAGCACTATCAGGCATGCTGTTATGACACCCAAAATAATGTTCGAATTATTTCTATCTTTTCTTTCTAGCAAGACTAAAAGGGATACAAAATTTATTGCTAGTAGAGCATCTATATAACCATTAATTAGAAATTTTTTTCCAAAAAAAAGTAACATGATCAAAAATATCGTCTTGGTCACATTGTATTTGAATTTATTCGTTAAGATTATTACAGGAATAAAAATGAAAAATATTGAAGATAGCTTTGGAATAATTTCATTCCATATATTAAATGATTTTGCAATTGAGGCCGATAAGCTTGGCACCATGTTTGGATAATCATTCATGCAACAATAGTCATATCCGTCTAGCTGAGAGTAAAGGTCCATATCAAAAAAAATTCGTTTGGCATGGAATAACCATATTGTCTGAGCATCCCATTGCCAACAAGGCACGCCAAGTGATGCAACAAGCATAGCAATAAAAAAAATAGTTATATTTTTATTATTTATTTTGACTAGCAGGAAAATACTGGAAATAACAAGTAATAGTAAAATGAAAGCAGCTAGAGGCTGACTTTGGATACCCATTGCCCAAAAAATATAATTTATAAGCATTAAGCTCGCAAAAAATATTTGTGTATACAATATTGGGTTTACTTGCATTTGATTGCTGAGACTATTGATTTTTTCTCAATTAGATCACAATTATCAAATAATTGAAGATTATGATTATAGACAATGAAATCTTTTGATTTCTTATTGTATCTATTTGGGTATGTGGTAGTGAAGATAGATCGATATGTAAATCCATCAGGGTTGTCAAGTAATTCAAGGTCAACATTAAATGACTTCAAATTATACTTTTTAACTAAATAATTTAATTCTAAAACCTTTTCTCTTTTTATAGCCTTTTCTAATCCTGCGTTAGGCTTTAAAGCGTTGATAAAGATATCAAAATCAAATCGCATTATTAAAAAAACATAAATTAATATTAAGAAAATAAAAATAATATTTACGATTTTTTCTAATTTTTTTGTATTAATCATTTTTTTTATTTAAAAAATAATTATATGTTTTAAGTAGCCCGTCTTCCAACCTGACTTTTGGTGACCAATTTATAATATTTTGAATTTTTGATATGTCTGGCTTTCTTTTTCTTGGGTCATCCATCGGTAATTCAATATTTATAGTTGTAATTTTTCTTCTACTTATTTTTTTTAGTAAGCTTATTACTTCATTCAGGTTAAATTCACTTGGATTTCCGATATTGCATGGGCCCGTATGTTTTGCAGCAGATTGCATAAACTTTACAATACCCAACACCATGTCATCAATATAGCAGAAGCTTCTGGTCTGTTTTCCTGAGCCATAAACCGTGAGTGGTTTTTCATCTAAAGTTTGAGTAATAAAATTACTTATTACCCTGCCATCATCTTTGAGCATTTTCGGCCCGTATGTATTGAATAGCCTAAGAACTTTTATCTTTGTTTTGTGCGCTCTATTGTAATCAAAAAATATTGTTTCAGCTAACCTTTTTGATTCATCGTAACAGGCGCGAATGCCAGTCGTATTTACATTACCATTGTAACTTTCAACTTGAGGATGCACTTCTGGGTCACCGTAAACCTCACTTGTGCTGGCTAAAAGAATTTTTGCATCATGTTTTTTTGCCAAATCCAGAAGATTAATGGAGCCGTGAACATTTGATTTAATAGTAAAAATTGGATCAAGTTGGTATTTTTTTGGTGAAGCGGGTGAGGCTAGATGATAGATTTCGTCAATTTTTTCGTTAATTGTAATTTTATTTATTATATTTTTTTTTAAAAAAATAAAATTTTTTTCCCTTAATAAGTGAATAATGTTTTGTTTGTTACTTGAGCAATTGTTATCAACACAAATCACCCGATTATTTTTTTTTAAAAGGTATTCGCATAAATGAGACCCAATGAATCCTGAACCTCCTGCAACAAGAATTGTTTTCATAGTCATTTTTTTGTAATAAAACAGTGGTAATATTCTACAAGAATTTTATAGGAAAAAATAAATGATAGTGGTAATTGGTTTAGGTTATGTGGGTTTGGCTAATTTGCTTACCTTTTCTTCCAAATTTAAAGCATGTGGAATAGATATTGATCAAAATAGGGTGCAGCAGTTAAAAAATAAAAAATCATATCTGGATGAAAAAGAACTCAATAATGCATTAAGAAATAATTTTCACAACTTAAGTTTTCATAACAACATTACTAAAAACATTGTTAATAAAAGTAAATTTATCGTTATTTGCTTACCAACAAATTTTAATCATAAATTAAATAGTTTTGATACGAGCATAATTGAACATGCAGTCCACAATATATATAACTTAAAGAAAGATATTAATTTTGTTATTAAATCAACCATACCAATTGGCTTCACAGAAAAACTACAGAAAAAATTCAAAAAAGCTAATTTTATTTTCTCGCCAGAATTCTTAAGAGAAGGAAGCTCTCTTTCAGACAATGTCAATCCATCACGAATTGTCCTTGGAGGAAGCAACATGATGATGATAAATAAGTTTAAATTGATGATGAATAAAACTATTGAATGTAAGCCAAAATTTATTGTCACTGATTCAGGATCAGCTGAAGCCATAAAACTGTTTTCAAATACTTATTTAGCCCTAAGAGTAGCATTTTTTAATGAAGTTGATAATTTTTGCCTAGATGGAAAAATCAATTCACTTGATGTCATACAGGGTATGAGTTTAGATACACGTATTGGGGATTTCTACAATAACCCATCTTTCGGTTATGGTGGTTATTGTCTGCCGAAAGATACCTTGCAGGTAAAAAATGAATTTAAAAGAAGAGGTGTAGCATCAAAATTGATAAACAATATCAGCGCATCAAATGATGCAAGGTCCAAATTACTCTTTAATGATTTTTTTAAGAAATATAAAAATAGTACGGTATGTGTCTATAGGCTTTCAATGAAAGCTGGTTCTGATAATTTTAGAGAGTCTTCCATTATAAAAATAGTAAAGTTACTTAAAAAGAATGATATGAAGCTTGTTATATATGAACCTATGATTTCAAACAAGAGCTTCATGGGTATTCCTTTATTAAGCAATCGCGAAGACATTAAAAAGTATGATGTGGTTATTTCTAATAGGAAAGATAAGTTTATATCTAAAATAAAAAACGTATATTCTAGAGATTTATTTTCTAACAACTAAAAACACATATATAGCTCTCAAAGTAAAATAGATCCATTGTTTCACAGCATATGTAAACTTGTAGTTGTTGGATAAGATATATATCTTGAATATTGAAAAAATTTTCTGAGTAATCGTATCTACTGATACATTAATATCTGATGCACGATTTTTTGATCTCAAACGTTCTAAAATTAAATTTGAATGATCTACCCTTGTTTTAATTTTTTTTAAGAAAGCATTATCGTCACCAAAGCGGTCACGTTTTAAATATATTTCATCTACTTTAGACTTTCCAGTTCGGTAATGTAGATGCTCAATAACAAATTTTTCAAGATATTCAAATCTATCTTGATATTTTTTTCTTATGATTTGAAATAAATCATTAAGATGTGTGTCAATAAAGGCCCCTTTATATTCAAGAGGGTAGGGATCTTTAATAAGCTCAATTAGTGTTCTATTTAAAATCGGGAATGTAGGGAGTTTTGGACCTTTAAATAAGTCATTTCCATATCCCAAATAAACACCATCCTTATGTTTTAAGGCCAGATCAATAACTAATTTATCCCAATCTTTAGTTTTGAATATAACATCATCATTAATTAATATGATCGATTCTCCAGATGATTTTTTTAAGCACGCTGAATTGTAAAAACCCATTGATGACTGCTCTGACTTAATTTGAATATTTTTGAATTTACATTTTTTAAATTCAATTTCTTCAAATGATTCATCGTCGTTGTCATGAATCGATATCAATTCAATAGAGGATAAATCGAAAGTAGTTTTATTTATTGAGGATATTAGCCTGTTAAATTTTTTAGGTCTCCCTCTGGAAGGAAGAAGTAATGAAATCTTTATCATTATATAATTATATTTTAGTTTAATAATTTAAAGTGAATTAACCAGGAATTATTTTGAAGATTTTAATAACCGGTGGGGCAGGATATATAGGCTCACATATGCTTGTGAAAACATTAATTCATGGTCATGATGTTGTCGTAGTTGACAATCTTAGTAATTCTAATTTAAAAAATATTCATAATATTCAGTCCAAAATTTCAAAACCGTTTCATTTTATCGAAGATACAATTCTTAATGATGGCGCGATGGATGAAATCTTTAACGAATTTAATTTTGATGCCGTTCTTCATTTTGCAGGTTTAAAATCTATTACAGAATCATTCGCTAAAAAAGAGCATTATTTTGAAAATAATGTTCAGGGATCAAATATTTTAAGAGTATTAGCTAAGAAATATAATGTGAATAAATTTATCTTCTCATCGTCTGCAAATGTTTATGGTACTGTTAATAGATCTCCCATAAAGGAAACAGATAATCTTAATCCTGAAAGCCCATACGGCAAAACGAAACAGCATTTTGAGAATGATTTAATTTCAGACCCGTACTTTGCAAATCAAAAAGAATGTTACATCTTAAGATATTTTAATCCTGTTGGATCTTGGTTGAAATACTCAATCGGGGAAGTTGTAGACTCCACAAAGTCAAACATTTTTCCAATGATTGTAAACTCATTAAGAAACAACGAGCCATTTAAGATATTTGGAACTGACTACAAAACAAAAGACGGGACTGCTATAAGAGATTATATTCATATTATTGATTTGATTGAAGCGCATTATGCATGTCTTGAAAGTGATAAAAAAGGTATCAATATTTATAATGTTGGCACAGGAATTGGTTATACCGTCAATGAGGTTTTAAATACATACAAAGAAGTTAACAATGTCGATATGATGATTGAAAAAGCATCAAAAAGACAAGGCGATGCATCTGAAGTCTATGCTTCTAATAAGAGAATTTGTGAAGATTTAAAATGGACTCCAAAGTATGATTTGGCCCAAATGTGCTATGATGTTCACAAGTTTTCATTTCATTCAATGTAGGTAAAGATATTTATGGATGTGTTGTTTGTTAATCCAGACTCCTCTAAACAAGCTTACCAGGACTTAGCAAAAAATTACTCAGCCATTGAGCCACCAACATGGTCCTTGCTTTTGGCCGAGTCTTGCAGATCAAAAGGTTATTCGGTTGGTATTCTCGATTGTGATGCCGAGAGACTTACAATCCCAAAAGCCTTAACTAGAATAGATGATTGCAAACCTAAATTAATATGTTTTGTTGTCTACGGACAAAATCCTAACTCTGGCACCACCAGCATGATAGGTGCTATTTCTTTAGCAGAATCAATTAAAGAACATAATAGCGAATACACCATTGCTTTTGTTGGGTCTCATACCAGCGCACTACCAATGCAAGTTTTATCATATAACTGTGTTGACATAGTTCTATTAAATGAGGGTGTTTATGCTCTTCATAACTTATTAAAATCTAATTTGAAATCTGATTTAGCTAATATAAAGGGCATAGGCTATAAGAAAAAGGGCCCAGGAAGTTTTCAAACTCCTCATCTAAATAAACCAGAGATTGTTGTTCCACAATCCAGAATGGATAACGATTTACCAGGTTATGCCTGGGACCTTCTTCCATTTGAAAAAGAACCCTTAGATTTATACAGAGCGCATTTTTGGCATGCAGATTTTGATTATGGCAAAAGAACTCCATTTGCTGCAATTTACACATCCCTCGGATGTAGTTTCGGATGTGATTTTTGTATGATTAATATTATTAACCGAAATAACAATGATGATGGTATCAGTGCCGCTGATTCTCGTGGCATGAGATTTTGGAGTCCTGATTGGGTAATGCGAGAGATGGAAAAATTGTCTAATCTTGGAGTTGAGACCCTAAGGCTGAGTGACGAAATGTTCTTTCTAAATAAAAAATTCTACGAGCCAATTTTACAAGGCATTGTTGATCGAGGTTTTAAATTTAATATGTGGGCATATTCAAGGATTGATTCTGTTAGAAAAGATTATTTGGACCTGTTTAAAAAAGCTGGAGTTAATTGGTTGGCGCTGGGTGTAGAAGCAGGAAACCAGAACGTTAGACAAGAAGTTTCAAAAGGTTCGTTTAAGGAAGTTAATATTCGTGACGTGAGCAAAACTATCCAGAATTCGGATATAAATATTATAAGTAATTATATTTTTGGCTTTCCTGAGGATACATTTGATACCATGCAAGAGACCCTTGACTTAGCCCTAGAGCTTAATACGGAAATGGCCAATATGTACCCATGTCAAGCACTTCCTGGCAGTCCAATGTATCAAAAAGCATTACAAAATAATTGGAAGTTACCAGATTCTTATGAAGGATATGCTTTTTTATCTTATGAATCAGAACCATTGCCAACAAAATACTTGAGCTCGGCTGAGGTACTCAAGTTTAGAGATGATGCATGGAACCAATATTTTACAAATCCAAATTATTTAAATTTAGTTGAAAATAAATTTGGCTTTCAGCAAAGGAAAAACATTGAGGATATGGCTAAGATTAAACTTAAAAGAAAATTATTGGGTGATTAAGATTTGTAATGATTATTTCAAAAACACCATTTAGAGTCTCTCTTTTTGGAGGAGGTACGGATTTTCCAGACTGGTTTCTAGAGAATGGTGGTGAAGTTGTATCTATGTCTATCGATAAATACTGTTATATATCAGTCAGAAAACTTCCCCCTTTTTTTGATCACATTCATAGAATTGTATATTCAAGAATTGAGAATGTTAAAGATGTAAACGATATTCAACATCCTGTAGTAAGGGCGTTGTTAAAAAAATATTATTTTAAGGGTCTTGAAATCCATCATGATGCGGATCTTCCAGCTAGATCAGGCCTTGGTTCAAGCTCAGCATTTACCGTTGGTCTAATTAAAGCGTTGTCTGCAAAAAAAGGAAAATTAATTACTAAGAAACAGCTTGCATGTGACGCAATTGATCTGGAAAGGAATATTTTAAAAGAGAATGTTGGTTTACAAGATCAAATTGCAGTAAGCTATGGTGGATTAAATAATATTAAATTTCATAAAAATTTTGACAATAACTTTGTTGTTAATCCCATACCGATAAGCAATAAAATTCTTGAGGAGTTAAATTCTTCTTTGTTACTTGTATTTACTGGTATATCAAGATTTTCAAGTGTTATTCAAGGCGATACCTTAGCTGCTATTAAAAAAAATTACTCAAATTTATCTGAAATAGCAAAAATCGCAAAAATTGGTCTTAAAAAGTTTATTGACCAGGATGGAGATATTATTAATGAGCTTGGATTATTGTTAGATGAAACTTGGCAGTTAAAGAAAAAATTATCAACATCGGTATCGAATAATCTAATCGATGATTTATATAATCTTGCAAAAAAAAATGGAGCTATAGGAGGTAAAGTCCTTGGAGCTGGTGGTGGTGGGTTTGTTTTATTAGTTGCTAAAAAAGAAAATATAGACGCTCTAAAAAAAGCAATGTCTAAATTTGTTGTTGTTCCATTCAATATCGATAATACTGGATCTGTAGTAAGTTATTATCAGCCTGATCGAGATTATTAAAAATTGAAAAAAAAAGACACGATTTTAGTTTTAGGATCAACAGGTTTAATTGGTTCTTCGATTAAAAAAAAATTACTTGAAACAGGTTATGAAAATATTTTAACCCCTGCTCGATCAGATTTAGATCTTGAGGATATTATTGCTGTAGATAGTTATTTTAAAAATCATAATCCTAAATATTTATTTAATGCAGCTGGTAAAGTTGGCGGTATTTTAGAAAATAAGACTTTCCCGTTTGATTTTATTAATAAAAACCTATTAATTCAAAATAATGTTTTCCAAATGGCAGAAAAATATAATTTGAATAGAGTTATTTTTTTCGGTTCATCATGCATGTACCCCCTTTCAAGCCCTCAGCCAATGAGTGTAGACAATATCTTGAAAGGTGAACTTGAAAGTACTAGTTTAGGATACGCCATGGCAAAGCTCTCTGGGCTTTTCTTTTGCACTTACTATAACAAGCAGCATAAAAAAAATAAGTATGCAGTATTAATTCCTAATAGCACTTTTGGTCCCAATGATAACTTTGATAATAATAGCTCTCATGTTCTTTCAGCCTTAATTGCTAAATTTTATAAAGCAAAAAAAAATAGTGAAGATGTTTTTTTATGGGGCTCAGGAAAGCCTATGAGAGAATTTATTTATTCTAATGATGTTGCTGATGCATCAATATTTATTGCAAATTCTTATGATATAGATCTCACGAGCCCAATTAACATAGGAACAGGAAATGAAATCTCAATTTATGACTTATCACAATTAATTGCCAAGCTTATTAATTTTGAAGGCAAGATTCATTGGGATGACTCCAAACCAGATGGGGCAATGAGGAAGCTACTAGACTCATCCCCAATAAGAAGCATGGGTTGGAAGCCTAATTATTCTTTTAACGAGGCATTAAAAAATACCATTGAGTGGTATATTTACGATTATGAAAAAAAGTGACCTAGAGAAATTACAATTAAAAGCTAATTGGGTATGGCAAGAAACAGTAAGAATTCATTATCTTGCTCCAGAGACAAGAGTTGCATCATCATTGTCACCAGTAGAAATTCTCACTGTTCTCTACTATGGTGGATTTATTGATTTTTTTCCAAAAAATAGATTTTCAAAAAAAAGAGACAGGGTCATCATAAGCAAAGGTCACGGTTCGTTATGTATGTACCCTATATTGGCTGACTTGGGATTTTTTTCAAAAAATAAACTTAAAACGGTTTGTCAAAGCGGGAGTTTTTTAGGAGGTATACCAGATCCTATCATTCCTGGATATGAAACTATTAACGGATCCTTGGGTCATGGAATAGGTGTGTCAAGTGGCATTGCTATCGCGCTGAAAAAGCAAAAAATATCAAAAAAAGTTTTTGTTCTTGTTGGTGATGGAGAACTTCATGAGGGCTCAAATTGGGAAGCTATTATGTTGGCTGGTCAATTAAAACTGAGCAATCTTGTTGTTCTTTTAGATAATAATAAAATTAGCATGCTTGATAAAACTGACAATATTATCAATCATCGCAATCTATCACAAAAAATGAAAGAATTTGGTTGGGAGACTTTTGAGGTTAAAGATGGACACTCTGTTAGGGAGGTTTATTCTGCACTAAATAAAACCAAAAAACAGACCAAACCACAATTCATTATTTTTAATACCAATAAAGGAAATAAAGTTCCTAAACTTGAAAATCTTCCACTCTCACATGTCATTCCTATAGATAAAAATTATATGAAAGAAATTTTTAAAGGTGAGTAAGGGTATGAATTTTGATAAGTTAGTCATGAGGGATGTTTTTTTAAAAAATATTCTTCAGTCTATGGAGCGAAATAAAGATATTTTTTTTGTTACTGCAGACTTTGGCTCGCCTGTTTTGGACGATATAAGAGTTAAGTATCCAGATCGTTTTTTAAACGTTGGCATCGCTGAACAAAATTTAATTAATATCTCTTCTGGTTTAGCTCTAGAGGGTTATCGTGTTTTTGCATATGCCATAGCTCCATTTATTACAATGCGTTGCTATGAACAAATTAGAATAAATCTTGCTTTATTATCCAGTGTTAGACCATTAAATGTGACTCTAATTGGTGTTGGAGCAGGTTATAGTTATGTTGTCTCTGGCCCAACTCATCAGTGTTATGAAGATATATCTATTATGAGATCTTTACCTAATATTAATATCTATTCACCATCTGATAGCAGCCAGACTGATTCAGTTTATCACCACGTCATTAGTCAGGATGGTATCAATTATGTTCGTTTAGATGCTCAACTTTTACCTAAGTTAAGCGACGTTAAATCAAACAAAAATAATGGTTACAGAAAAATTGCTAGTGGTAATTCTGCACTTATAATATCCACAGGGTATTGTTCTCATACTGCTTTAGAAATAAGTGATCAATTATCCAAGAATAATAAATCTATCACCATAATTGATTTATTTGACCTCCGTAATTTTAATGAACGGTCATTATTAGCAATTATAAAAAAACATAAATTTATTTTTTCAATTGAAGAAGGTTTTTTGGGAAGAGGGGGCTTAGACTCGATAATTTTCAACTTAACAAAAAATCTAGATGTTAAGTATTTAAATTTTGGAGTAAATCCAGAGTACCTTTTTGAGATTGGATCTAGACGTGAGATTCATGAAAAAGTAGGCATTGGGTCCAAAAATATTATTAAGAAAATAAATTCATTAATATAATTAAGAGAGACGATAATGAAATTTCCTTTAATGAGAAACAATATTCTTAGAGAAGATTTAGATTTAGTGATTAATCATCTGAAACAAGATGACCCAATCCTTACAAATGGACCAAAAGTTAGAGAGTTTGAGTCAGAGTGGTCCAAATGGCTAGGAGTAAAATATAGTGTATTTGTAAACTCTGGGGCATCTTCAAATCTTTTATCAATGGCAATTTTAAAAAATAAATTCCCTCATGGAGGTGAAGTTATAGTCCCGCCTTTAACATGGATTTCTGATGTTTCATCAGTTATACAAAATGGGTTTAAGCCAATTTTTGCTGATATCGATCTTGAAACATTGGGCATGAATACAGATAAAATTATTGAGAAAGTAAATGAAAATACTAGAGCTGTTTTTTTATCTCATATTCAGGGATTTAATGCGCTCTCAGATCGGTTAATTAAATTTTTAGCTGAAAAAAATATTTTTCTTATAGAGGACGTATGTGAGTCTCATGGTGTTATGCATGGAAATAAAAAAGCTGGCTCTATTGGATGGATGTCGAATTTTTCCTTTTACTATGCTCATCATATGACAACAATAGAAGGCGGGATGGTTTGTACAGATGACTATGAAGTTTATCAAATGGCTAGAATGTTAAGGTCTCATGGAATGGTTAGAGAATCAAGAGATCAAGAAGTGATGGAAAAATGGATTAAGGAAAATCCAGAATTGAACCCGGACTTCATTTTTGCATACCCCGCTTACAATCTTCGAAATAACGAAATTGGAGCAATTATGGGGATCAATCAACTCAAGAGACTTGACGATATTGTTGCCAAAAGAACAGAGAATTTAATTTATTTTCTTGAGAATTTGAACAGCAAGCTTTACTTTACTGAATTCCTTACTGAAGGATCTAGTAACTATGCATTTAATTTAATTTTAAAAGAAAAAAATGACAAGTTTGTCCAAAAATTAATGGAAGAAATGACAAAAAGTGGAATTGAGTATAGAAGAGGTAGTGCCGGGGGTGGAAATCAGCTTAGACAACCATATATTAAACCTTATTTAAATGACGACAGCTTTTCTAATTACCCTAATACTGAGCATATTCACTTTTACGGTTTTTATATTGGAAATTTTCCAGATTTAGATAAAGATGAGATTGATGAAATCTTACAAAGTATAAATAATTTATAATGCAAGCCCTTATATTAGCTGGAGGTCTTGGGAAAAGATTAAGGTCTATGGTCAGCGATGTTCCTAAACCTCTTGCTCCAATAAATAATTATCCATTTATTTATTATCAGTTAAGGTATTTAGAAAAATATAATTTTCAAAAAGTCTTTATTTCAATTGGCTATAAAAAAGAATTAATTGTTAATTATTTTAAAAAAAATAAATTTTCTTTCGATATAAAATTTATCGAAGAAAATTCACCACTTGGCACCGGCGGTGCGATTAAACACTTTTTAATTACACAGGATTCTGGCATTGATGACAATTTTTTTGTTCTCAATGGTGATACATATTTTCCAATAGACTTATCAGAATTTTATAAGTTTTATTTAAATTTAAATTCCGATCTATCCATAGCCTCAAGAAATATGGATAAGAATGATCGTTATTCTTCAATTGATGTAGATGAAAATAATAGGATTATTAAGTTTGTTAAACCGAATGGTCATAGTTCTTTAATTAATGGAGGTATTTATATTTTTAAAAAAAATAAAATCAATTCAATTTTTTTTGCAAACAGGAATGAGAATTTTTCTGTAGAAGAAGATATATTTCCAATTGCTATTCATGAAATTAAATGTCATACAAAAAAATTTGATACTGATTTTATAGACATAGGTATTCCTGATGATTATGTCAGAGCCTCTGATATAATATCAAAAATTTAATGGGAATCTAATATATGTCATTATCAATTTTGGTCACTGGGGGTGCGGGGTACCTTGGATCTACTCTAGTACCTGTTCTTCTTGATAGAGGATTTGATGTTACTGTTGTTGATAACTTTTTCTACAAACAATCAAGCCTAAATCAATTATGTAAAAATCCTAATTTTTCAATTGTCAATGGTGATGTCCGAATTAAGGAAACTATCAAACCTTTAATTAAAAAAACAGATATTGTTATTCCACTTGCGGCATATGTTGGAGCTCCATTATGTAAAAAAGATCCAATTGGTGCATCAAGTGTGAACAAGGATTCAATTTTCATGCTTTTAGAACTTTTGAGCCCTAATCAATCCATATTGATGCCGACAACGAATAGCGCTTATGGATCTGGCGATGAAAATAATTTTTGCACTGAAGAATCTCCTTTAAGGCCAATTTCACAATATGCAATTGAGAAAGTTGAAGTTGAACAAAGATTAATGGAATTTTCAAACTTTATTAGCTTTAGACTTGCAACTGTTTTTGGTATGTCACCAAGAATGAGGATGGATTTGTTAGTTAATGACTTTTGCTATAGAGCTGTTAATGATAAGTTTATTGTATTATTTGAATCTCACTTCAAAAGAAACTACATTCATGTAGCAGATGTAGCAAAAGCATTTACTCATGGTATTGATAATTTTGAAACAATGAGGGGCAATGTTTTTAATGTGGGTTTAAGCTCTGCTAATTTATCTAAATTAGAGCTCTGTGAGGAAATAAAAAAACAAATTCCAGATTTTGTGATTACAGAGGCAAAAGTAGGAAAAGACCCAGATCAGAGAAATTATATAGTATCAAATGAAAAAATCGAAAAAACAGGATATATCCCCGATGTAACATTGAGAGATGGTATCAGTGAGCTGATAAAAGGGTATCAAATGATTAAAAACAATCAGTACTCAAATATATAGATCTTCAATGAGTAAAGAAATTAATATCTATAAAGGTAACCATAAATTCGAATATGGAATTCAAGACATTGTAGAAATTATTGAAAATACCCTAATACGAAAAAAAATTAATTACAAAATATCGGATAAATTAGATCATAATTGTAATAATATTATTATTGAAGAATTTACTAATCCTTATTTTATTGAGAATATCAAATCTTTAAAAAATTCGAACAAAATTGAAATTACATTAATAGCAACAGAATTTATAACGCAATACAAAACTGAAAATGAAAAATTTATTATTTCCTACTTTAATAATTTTGATCTAAAAAGTATAAAACTCATTTATTTATATTCATTTGTTGCATTTATTGTTTCAAATATATTTTTTTTTAATTTAATCAATTTTTCGAAATATTTTACTAAACTAATATTATTCTTTTTTGACCTCATTATTTATTTTTTTTATGGGGGTTTTTTAATTCCTTATAATTTTTTTAAAAAATTTACTTTGAGATCAAATATAGATATTTCAAAAACTCAGCCTGACATAAAATTATTTAAGACAGAGGAGTTAATTAAAAAAACTTTATTTAATAGAAATATTAAATTTCTAAACCATATATATTTTTTTGTACGATATAAGTATTTTTTAAAATCATTAATCTATGTTGATAATGTAATTTTTCTAAATTCGAAACAAGAGAAACAGTATAAATTTTTGAATTTAAAATCACTTGGATGTATTTCTCCTGAATTTTCTATTAAAAAATTTACAGAAAAATTAGATCAAAATGAATATGGTATTAAAATGACCGGTACTATCACCCCATTTAGATATAAAATGATGGAACACTTCTTAAATCATTATTATTTAATTAATAATGATCATATTCCTTACTTAATTCAGTCATTCTCAAAAAAAGAAGCCAGTAATTTTTTATTTTCATTTCATCCACCTCAAACAAAGGATTGGATATATTCTAGTCCAACTAGAATTTTTAGATCATTTAATAATGATTTTTCTATTCCTATAGTTATTCATTATTTTAAACAATCGCAAATTGAAGACTTATGTATCTTATTTAATGAAGAGACTAAAGAAAATGTTTTTAAAAATTTTATTTCTAAGAAAAATTTTAAAAATTATTTACAAAAATATAAAATTAAATTGAATGCTTACATTTCAAAATCAGAAAAAATTAATGATTTGATATTTGATCAGTTATTATGAATAAGATAAATAGGATTAAAATAGATTTACAATTATTGTATTTTCTTACTTTGAAAGAATTCAAACTAAGATATAAAAATAGTTTTATTGGCTATATTTGGGCAGTTTTAAACCCTTTGGCATTTGCTTCCGTTTATTTCTTTGCTTTTAAACTTGTAATGAAATTTGATATCGAAAATTACTCAATGATATTATTAACAGGATTATTTCCGTGGGTATGGATAAATACATCTTTATCAAAAGGTGCATTATCATTTGTAGCAAATTCCGGCATCATTAAAAAAATATCATTTAATTACAACATGATTCCAATCAGTATGATTATGCATGATTTTGTTCATTTTCTTTTTTCAATTCCTATTTTAATTATTTATATTCTTGTTACTGGAATGGATCTGCACTTTTCATACTTAATAGGAATTCCAATTCTACTTATTACGCAGATAATTATGTTAATACCTTTTGTTACAATTTTATCAACTTTTAATGTTTTTATAAGGGATGTTGAATATCTTACTTCTGTGGCTTTGTCATTATTATTTTTTTTGACGCCTATCGTATACCCAATTGATATTGTTCCTGAGAAATTTCTTCATATTTACATGTTAAATCCTTTTGTATATTTAATTGAGTTATGGAGAGAATTATTTTTAAATGGCAAAATTATTTTTAAAAACGTTTTTATTATTTTGAGTGTATTTGTCCCTTTCTCAATCATTTGCAGAAAAATTGCTAAAAGCCAATATAAAAGGTTCTCAGAGTATTTATAAAATGGATATCCTAAAGGTTAAAAAATTACATAAAAAATTTGAAAAACGTTTGGTTTTAGGTTTAAAAGAATTTTTTATCAACATAAATAAAAATCAATATTCCAAATTTAATAGAAAATCTGCTTTATCTGATTTAAATTTTAATCTAAAAAAAGGCGATTCAATGGCAATTTTTGGTCACAACGGTTCCGGAAAATCCACATTGTTATCTATATTATCCAATACTATAGTTCCTTCAAGTGGTGAAATATTTATCAATGGAAATACTTCATCTATGTTAGACCTATCCTCTGGGATTGAACTTGATTTAAGTGGCTATGAAAATATTTTTTTATACGGTTCAATTGTTGGAAAACCCTACTCTCATATAAAAAGAGATTTGGATGAAATTATTCAATTTTCTGAACTTGGATCTGCAATACATAATCAAGTTAAGACTTATTCAAGCGGGATGTTGGCTAGATTGGCTTTTTCAATAATCAAAACAACTGAACCTGATATTTTCTTTATAGATGAGGTATTTAGCGTTGGGGATATCAATTTTAGAAAAAAATGTAATGATTATTTTCAAGCCTTTAGAAAAAATTATGGGTCGATAGTTTTTGTAACGCATAACCTTGATGAGGCAAAAATGTTTTGTAATAAGTCTTTGATCCTAAATGAGGGTAAGCAAGTTTTTTTTGGTCAAATTGATGAAGGTATAAAAAAATATAAAAAGATAATGTCATAAATGTTAACTATCTAATAATTCTAATATATCGTTTATCTTTTCTATTTTTTTGTATATTTGAATCTGATGCCAATCCTCATTTATTCCATAACCATATAATGCTTGTATAAATTTACATCTATTTTGATTTGCTGATACAGCATCATGACGAGTGTCACCAACAAAGTAGCATCCTTTAAAAAAACTGCTCTGATTTATGATGTCTTTTATTATAGTGCCTTTATTTCTAATACCTTTTTGACTATCGCTACACTCAATGTATTTAAAATATTTATTCCAATTAAAAAATGAAATTAGTTTTTGTGTTGGAACTTTCCTTTTATTGGTAGCAATGGCCATTGGTATTTGTTTTTTATGAAGCAATTCTAATGTACTAACAACATTCGGATATGGTTGTGTATGCTGAATTACTTTTTCATCATGCATTTGAATGAAAAGTTGAACAAATTTATCTAAAAGGTTTTGATTTTCCTGACCTAGTATCTCTGATGCGGTATCGCGCAAAGGTGGTCCGATGAGTATATTTTTTGCATAATCTATTCTTTCAGGAGCAAGTTGTTTGGTAATGCTCTTAAAACATTGGTATATAGCTTGTTTGGAATCGACTAACGTCCCATCAAAATCAAAAATGAAGGCTGTGGTCAAACGGATACCCACTGATTACTTTTAATAGATTTATATGTGGCTTGCATTGCAGCCGCCTGCTGAATGGCATCATCCATACTTAATTTGTTGCTTTCTTGATTGTTATGAATGCAATCAACGAAGTGATTAATTTCTAAATTAAAATGATTTCCCTTTTGAATTTTTTCAACAACTGGAGCGGACCCGTCTAATTCGAAACTAATAATCGCCTCATCATTTTCATGCTGCCATACGGTATGACATTTTAATCGTCCTTTTTCACCGAAAATTTCAAATTCCGATCGTCTTGTGCATTCAAAACTAATATCAAAAGTAGCTCGTCGCTGATCAGCAAACTCTAAAATTCCACTGGTAGACATATCCGCTTGATGACTATTCATTTTAGCGGAAGCGTTCACTTGTTTAATGCGACCCCCCATAACTTGTCTGATTGTGTGAATGGCATAGGGGCCGATATCCCACAAAGCTCCACCACCATCCTTCATGGATCGATTGATGCGGTAGTAACGCGCTGGCTGGATTGGAAAGGAAAACATGCTATGCGCGTATTGAATTTTCCCTAATTTGCCTGATTTAATAAAGTCTAGAACAAAATCAAATTGCGGATGAAAGACATACATAAAGCCTTCCATAACGATTACATTATTATCTTTTGCCGCTTGAGCGATGATTTCGACTTCCTGTTTAGTTAATGCCATTGGCTTTTCTATTAACACATGTTTTTTTTGTGCTATTGATTTTAATGCGACTTCAGTATGTTCCTCATTAGCCAAAGGGATATAAATGGCGTTAATGTCAGGGCGGTTAATAACCTCATCAAAATCGGTTGTTGTTTTTATCTCTTCAGGATTTTTTGCATACTGTTGGACACATTCTTCTGCAGCACCATTACGTCTGCTGGCTAACATTAATATTTTTGAATGTTTATTGTTTTCAATAGCTGGTAAAAGCCTTTGGTTGACCCTTGCAGCTCCTAAAATACCCCAGTTAACTATCTTCATGTAATTCCTTTTTGGCAACACTGTCATCAAACTCCCGACCAATATGTTTTTCGCCTCTTGCTTTTGCTAAATCAATTTGTTTTTGTCTTTCATGCAGCGAGGCTTTTTTCTCAGAACTTAACTTATCATGACAGTAAGGACAGGATTCTCCTCTGACATACATGGAAGATTTCATTTCATCTGGATTGAGAGGGTGGCGGCAGGCATAGCATTGATCGTAAATTCCTTCCTCAAGACCATGCTTGACGCTAACGCGTTGATCAAAAACAAAGCATTCTCCTTCCCATAAACTTTCTTCTTTGGGAACGTTTTCTAAATATTTTAAAATTCCACCTTTAAGGTGATATACCTCATCAAACCCCTCATCAAGAAGCAGGGAGGTAGCTTTTTCACAACGAATGCCACCGGTACAGAACATGGCGATTTTCTTATTTTTTTGCCCGTCAAGATTTTTTTTGACGTATTCAGGAAACTCACGAAATGTTTTTGTATTTGGGTTAGTGGCATTTTTAAAGGTGCCAATGTCATACTCATAGTCGTTGCGGGTGTCGATAAGAATTGTATTTGGGTCATTAATTAAATCATTCCAGTCTAAGGGGTCTACGTACTGACCCACATTTTTCTTTGGACTAATCCCAGGTACACCTAAAGTGACGATTTCTTTTTTAAGTTTGACCTTCATTCTGTAAAAAGGGTTGGATGAGGACCAAGACTCCTTGTGATCGACATTTTCAAAAGCACCCAAAAAAATGGGGTCAGACTTAATAAAATGATGGAATTCAGTGATTGCTTCGGATAGTCCTGCAATAGTGCCATTGATACCCTCTTTAGCAAGCAATAAGGTCCCCTTGATGTCATTTGCTTTGCAAAAATCTAGGATGGGCTGTTGAAAAGATTTAAATTGATCAATATTAACAAAATGATACAAGGCGGTGACTAGATACTTATCCATATAGATTAAACTTCCCGATTAAAACGTTTATTAAAAGCTTAAAAAATGTTATTTTAACGCTCTTTTAAGATCAATTGGAGATATTCATGGCAACAGAACAAACCCTATCAATCATTAAGCCAGACGCAGTGGCAAAGAATGTCATTGGTAAAATTTACACAAGATTTGAAGAAAATGGCTTAAAAATAGTGCAAGCTAAAATGGCTCATCTCAGCAAAGAGGAAGCAGAAGGATTCTATGCAGTTCATAAAGAACGTCCTTTCTTCAACGATTTAGTAACTTTTATGACTTCAGGCCCAGTGATGATTCAGGCATTAGAGGGCGACAATGCTGTACTTAAAAATCGCGAATTAATGGGTGCTACCAATCCACAAGAAGCTGCACCTGGCACGATTCGTGCTGACTTTGCTGCAAGTATTGATGCAAATGCTGTGCATGGATCTGATTCATTAGAAAATGCTAAAATTGAAATTGAATATTTCTTTGGCTAATTTTTTTGATTAATTTACTTGATATTGATTTAAAAACCTTTCAAGATCAAATTGCAAAATCTGGTCATCAACCTTTTCGAGCCAAGCAGCTATGGCGCTGGCTCTTTAAGGAAGAGCAAACCGATTTTACTAAGATGACTGATCTTGCCAAAGATTTCCGCTTATTTCTTACCAATAACTACCAG
This sequence comes from beta proteobacterium KB13, assembly GCA_000156155.1. Lineage (GTDB taxonomy): Bacteria > Pseudomonadota > Gammaproteobacteria > Burkholderiales > Methylophilaceae > BACL14. The sequence continues at coordinate 522,004 of DS995299.1, forward strand.
CTCAATTTCCCAAAAATCAACTTCGATCATGTTTCGAGAGATGGAACACGTAAATGGTTATTTGATATGGGATCAAATAACGCGATCGAAACCGTTTTTATTCCAGAAAAAAATAGAGGAACCCTTTGTATTTCATCACAAGTGGGTTGTGCCCTGGAGTGTACATTCTGCTCAACCGGTCGCCAAGGGTTTAATCGCAATTTATCTCAGGCTGAGATTATTGGCCAGCTGTGGTTGGCTAACAATTTGCTATCTAATGATTATGATACAAGTGAACATAAGCCGGTGACTAATGTGGTAATGATGGGAATGGGAGAGCCCTTAGCTAACTACGATCAGGTGGTTTCTTCTTTAAAAATTATGTTGGACGATAAGGCTTATGGATTAAGCCGAAGAAGAGTCACAGTCTCTACCAGCGGCTTAGTTCCTGCAGTAGAGAAATTGAAATATGATTGCCCTGTGTCTTTAGCCATTTCTTTGCATGCACCCAATAACAAAATTAGAGACGAAATTGTACCGATTAATAAGAAGTATCCAATTGAGGTATTACTAGATTCTTGTCAAAGTTATCTTGAAGAAGCACCACGAGATTTTATTACAATGGAATATGTGATGTTAAAGGATGTTAATGACCAAGATCAGCATGCAGAAGAATTAGTTGATTTAGTTAAAAATACTCCTTGTAAATTTAATCTCATCCCATTTAATCCTTTTCCAAAAAGCGGATATGAATCTTCAAGCAGGGAGCGTATATTAAGTTTTCAGAAAATTTTAATGGATAGTGGCATCGTCACAACTATCCGTAAAACTCGAGGTGATGATATTGATGCAGCTTGTGGTCAGTTAGCTGGTGATGTAAAAGATAAAACAAAACGGACATTGCGATTAATCCAAGAGGGAAAAAAATAATTGATCAAAAAAAATAGATTAGTTGTAAAAGTCGGTGATATTCATATTGGAGGTCATCACCCCGTGGTCATTCAATCTATGACCAATACCGATACTGAAAATGTAGAGGCGACTGTTGAACAAACTCTTGAGCTGTGGAAGGCTGGTTCTGAAATAGTTCGAATTACAGTGAACACTGAGGCCGCTGCTCAAGCAACAATAAAAATTAAAGAAAAGTTGTTAAGCATGGGTTGTAATGTCCCGCTCGTTGGAGATTTCCACTTTAACGGACACAAGCTACTGAAACTTTATCCAGATTGCGCAAAGGCGCTAGATAAATACAGAATAAATCCAGGGAATGTAGGTAAAGGCTCAAAACGTGAGGATCAATTTTCACAAATGATCCAATGTGCTATTGACCATGACAAGCCAGTTCGTATTGGTGTTAATTGGGGGTCATTGGATCAAGATTTACTTGCTAAAATGATGGATGAGAACCAACAATTGAGTGAGCCAAAATCCTCTAACGATCTCATGCGTGAAGCCTTGATTAAGTCTGCTTTGATGAGTGCTGAAGCTGCAGTCAAACAAGGATTAGCAAAAGATCGAATTATTATTTCTTGTAAAACAAGCGATACACAAGATCTTATTTTTGTGTATGAACAACTGGCAAAGCGATGCAATTTTCCCCTTCATTTAGGATTAACAGAGGCTGGAATGGGGACTAAGGGTGTAGTCGCTTCCAGTGCATCGATGGGTTATCTTTTGCAACAAGGTATTGGTGACACAATAAGGATATCGCTAACTCCTGAACCAGGAGAAACAAGAACTAAAGAAGTTGTTGTTGCGCAAGAACTACTTCAAACAATGAATATCCGATCTTTTGTTCCTTTGGTAATTGCTTGTCCTGGATGCGGAAGGACTACTTCAACTTTCTTTCAAGAGCTAGCAAAACAAACCCAATCATATTTAAGAGAAAATATGCCGGAATGGAAGAAAAGTTATCCGGGAGTAGAAAATATGAAAGTAGCCGTCATGGGTTGCGTGGTGAATGGTCCAGGAGAGTCTAAAATGGCGGACATAGGAATTAGCTTGCCTGGAACGGGAGAGATTCCTGTAGCTCCTGTTTACGAAGATGGTGAAAAAACAGTCACATTAAAAGGTGATAATATTGCTGATGAGTTCAAAAATATCATCATGAATTACATTAATAAAAAGTATAGATAAATGAAAAAGTATCAATCAATCAAGGGTTTCTATGACGTCTTACCGGAAAAGCAAAAGTATTGGCGTTTTTTTTATGAAACCGCATATCAGGTGCTAGACCGTTTTGCCTATGATGAAATTAAACTTCCAATAGTTGAAAACACTGATCTATATATTCACAGTGTTGGTGAGCAAACAGACATTGTAGAAAAGGAAATGTATTCTTGGCAGGATAATTTGAATAATGATAAGTTAACACTTCGCCCGGAAGGAACGGCAGGTTGTGTTCGAGCAGTGATTGAAAACAACCTCACCTATAACGGCCCAATTCGATTATTTTATCAAGGACCCATGTTTAGGCATGAGAACGTTCAAAAAGGTCGACAACGACAATTTAATCAATTAGGTATCGAGGCCTTTGGTTTTTCAGAACCACTTTTAGATGCAGAAGTCATCTGCCTCCTGGACTCACTTTGGAAGAATTTAGGCTTAAAAAATATAGAACTTCAAATTAACAATATTGGAGATCCTGAGGAGCGAGCTGTATATAGACAAGAACTGATAAAGTATTTTGAATCTCATCAAGACGAGCTTGATGAAGATGCTAAACGAAGGCTATACACAAATCCCATGCGAATTTTAGATTCCAAAAATCCAAAAATGCAGGGTTTAATTGATAAAGCGCCAAAGTTTTTGGATCAGAATTCAGCAGAGAGTGCAAAGCATTTTGAGCAGGTAACTCAATATCTTGATCAAAGCAACATTGCTTATAAAATCAATAAAAATCTTGTGAGAGGTTTAGATTATTACAATCGGACCGTCTTTGAATTTGTCACAAGCGATCTAGGAAGTCAGGGAACTATTGCTGGTGGGGGTCGTTTCGACTACCTTATTCAATCCATAAACGGCAAAGAAATCCCAGCCTTTGGTGTTGGTATCGGAATCGAGAGGATTATATTGCTTCTTGAAGAATTAAATAATTCTAGTTTTGATATTAAGCCGCAAGTTTACGTTTTGTCTCTTGGAGAGAATGTCGATAACTATGCATTTAATATCTCGAATCAACTTAGAAACTCAAATATTTCAGTCTGTATGAATGTGGGTAAAAATAGTTTTAAGTCACAAATGAAGAAGGCTGATAAATCTGGAGCACAATTTGCTATCATCATTGGCGATAATGAAGTGAATAACGACAGTGTCCAAATTAAACTTTTACGACAAGAGTTGTCTCAAGAAGAGATTAATAAGAAAGATATTGTTCACTTTATAACTCAACATGCTAGCTAAAAATATCCTTGAAATAAAAAATCTTACCGTTTTTCCTGAAAAGAATAAAAAAAATATCTTAGTTAACGATGTTTCTTTTTCACTTGAAAGGGGAAAACTTACCTGCATTGTCGGAGAATCTGGCAGTGGCAAAAGTCTCACTGCACTATCAATTATTAAATTGCTGTCAAGTCAACTTAAAGCTCAAGGTATTATTCATTTTGAAAAAAATGACCTAGCTCTGCTTAATGAAAAAAAATTAAGAGAGTATCGTGGCAAAGAGATATCTATGATCTTTCAAGATCCCATGACGTCTCTGAACCCGGTATTTACTGTTGGGTACCAGGTCGCTGAGGCATTGCATGCTCACAACAATTTCACTAAATCTGAAGCAAAAAAAATGGTGGAGCAAACTTTTCAAGATGTCGGCATACCTTCAGATCGATATGACAGCTATCCTGATGAGTTGTCAGGAGGACAAAGACAAAGAGTAATGATCGCCATGGCAATCATTAATAAACCTAAGCTTCTAATTGCTGATGAACCAACCACTGCGCTTGATGTGACTGTACAAAAGCAAGTGTTAAATTTAATACAGGACCTGCAAAAAAAATATCAAATGACTGTCCTATTTATCACTCATGATTTTGGTGTCGTGGAAGATATCGCGGATCAGGTGTTGGTGATGTATAAAGGACGAATAGTTGAACAAGGAAAAGCAAAAAATTTAATACGCCATCCTAAACATCCGTATACAAAAGCTCTTTTGCAATGTATCCCGAGCATACATTCAAAAAAAACTCTGAAACCTATTGATTATCAATGGCTTCAGGCTGAAATGGAAAAAATATAAATGTTCATTGATGTTCGAAATTTAAAAAAGACTTATACAAAGCATACAGGTTTTTTAAATACAAAATCTTTCACGGTGAATGCTTTAGATGATGTTTCTTTTTCTGTAAAAAAAGGAAAATGTTTAGCCATTGTTGGTGAGTCAGGGAGCGGAAAATCCACATTAGCTAAAACAATCATGAAGCTTCTTAATCCTGACAGCGGCGAAATAAATTTCATGAAACAGAATATAGTGAATTTGAGTTCTGATGAAACAAAAATTTTTAGAAAAAAAATACAAATGATTTTTCAGGATCCATTTTCATCATTGAATCCTAAATTGACAATACGTCAAATCCTTTCAGAACCTTTGGAAATTCATATGATGGGAGATAAAGATGAGATTGAAAGACGTGTGATCGAGCATATCAAGCTGGTTGGTCTTTCTGAGCAAGATTTATCACGCTATCCACATCAATTCAGTGGTGGTCAGAGGCAAAGAATTTGTATCGCAAGGGCACTAATTATTAACCCTGAGGTTATAGTTTGCGACGAGCCTGTATCAGCCCTGGATGTGTCAATCCAAGCGCAAATATTAGAATTATTAAAAAAATTACAAAAAAAATTTCAGTTAACTTATTTATTTATCACTCATGACTTAAGGGTGGTAAAATACATCGCCGATGAGGTAATTGTTTTACAAAATGGTAAGCTTGTAGAGAAGGGTACTGTTAGAAAGTTATTCAATAAGCCCTCTACGGATTATACAAAAGCACTTATTGAAGCAATACCTGGTTCAATTTAGTATTAAAGGATTTTTATGGCACAAGATATCGAAAATAACTCAGAACAACTTGAAAAAATCAAAGAATTCGCGCAACGGAATAAAAAATTACTTATTGGTTTGGTTGTAGCGTTATTCATTATTTTGATTGGTAATGATTTCTATAAATCAAAACAAGAGCAAAATACAGGAGAAGCTTCACAGCTCTTTCAAAAACTGTTAATTAGCAAAATGACAGACACTGAAAATTTAAAATCAATTGCAGATGACTTAAGAAAAAATTATGCTAATACACCCTATGCTGCAAGAGCTCAGATCATTTATGTAAAAACGATTTTAAAAAATGACTCTATTGATGAAGATGTCAAAGATCGATTGCAGTGGGTAAGTCAACAAGCAATAGAGCCTTCTATCAAAAGTCTGTCAGTTTATTATCTTGGGTTAATATCATTGTCCGAGGATGATCTTGAAAAAGCGAAACAGTTTTCTGAAATGATTAAAACTAAAGGATTTTTAGGTTTCAAGTTTGACCTTCAAGCAGATATTGCAAAAAAAGAGGGTGATACTGATAAAGCTAAAGAATTGTATGCCAAGGCTATCAGTTCTTTTTCGCCACAAAGTGATTTTTCAAGGGTGATTGAATATAAATTGCAAAATCTTTAAGATTAAGCAACAAGCTAATCAATGAAAAAATTACTTTTCTTATTTTTTTTACTTCCCATTGTAGGATGTATAGGGCCGGTAAAGGAACTCGAAAGACAGATTCAGGATGTATATTTCGATAGCGGTCTTGACAATACTCCGGAACCCTTACCCGAAGATTTTGAAAATAAAGTTCAAATCAATCAATCATGGTTAAAAGAATTTGGCATTCTCCCTGGGTATGCTGAAATAGTTTTTAAAGAAGATTTGATTTTTTTTATCACTGAGGATGGAGTTTTTACTAAACTTTCGCAAGATACCGGTGATGTACTTTTTAGCAAAAAAATAGATAGTAAGATTAAAACTGGATTATTTAGTGATTTAGATAATTATTTTTTCTTTACTGATGAAAGAAATTTTTTAACGAAAATTGATGAAAATGGCAACTTAATTTGGAGTACAAAACTCCCCAACAGTCTTAATCTCAAACCTTTCTTTTATAACAATCAAATTATATTTAAGTATATCAATAACAGTATTGAATCTTTTGATATCAGTACTGGTTTATCCTTGTGGTCCTACACGAGACAGAATCCACCACTCTCAATCAATGTCCAGTCTCCAATTACAGTTGTTAATGATATTTTATATTCCGGCTTTCCTGGCGGTAAAGTAGTCATTATTGAGCCTGAGACTGGCAGTTTTTTAACTGAATTAACTTTGTCCAGACCAAAAGGTGTTACGGAAATAGATCGTACAAATGATGTTGCTGGTGATTTAGGTATAGTCGATAGCTCGCTATATGCTTCATCCTACAACGGCGAGATTACAGCTTTTGATAGAGCTTCAGGTTCAAAAATTTGGTCTCGTAAAATTAGTTCCTATCACGGCATTGCAACAGATAATATTAACCTTGTCGTAGCTCATGAAAATGATTCAATTTACAATTTTGACTTAAAGTCTGGTAAAACTATATGGAAAAACAATGATTTAAGTTATAGAAAAATATCAAGGCCTTTGATATTTAATGATTATTTGCTATCTATTGATTACCTTGGAGTACTTCACATTATTGACCTCGTTGAGGGAGAGAGGGTTGGAGTGCACAGATTTGGTAAAGATCTGCAGGAGTTAATTGACTTTGGAGAATCCATGAGTATTCAAAACTCATTAAACACCACGAAAATGTATAAATTTGAAGATTTTGTATATATCCTATTAAATCATCAAAAAATTATAAAAATTCAAGTCAATGAATAACGTCGCTATAGTTGGTAGACCTAATGTTGGAAAATCTAGCCTTTTCAATAAGTTAACCAAATCAAAAAAGGCCATTGTTTCAGAATTTGAGGGATTGACCAGAGATCGTCAAGTAGGCAAATCAGTCATTGATAATCTTGCCTATGAAATAATAGATTCAGGTGGACTAAATTTTTCAAAAAATAATAATGCTTTAGATACACAAATTCTCAACCAAACAAATCTTGCTGCAGATGAGGCTGATCTTATTTTATTTGTGGTTGACTATAAGTCCGGACTTTTGCCTGATGACCAGGTGATATCTAAACTGTTGAGAAAAAAAGATAAAGATATTTGCTTAGTAATTAATAAAGTGGATGGCGTTTCTGATGAAATTGCAAAGCTAGACTTTTCAAAGCTTGGTTACCAACAAGTAATTTGCACTTCAATGAGCCACAACTATGGTATAGATTTAATTGTTGAATTAATTGTTCACAAATTAGATGGCATACCTATATTAAATGAAATAGATGACAATTTTAAAATAGCTATCTTAGGCAAACCTAATGCTGGAAAATCTACGCTTATTAACTCACTAATCGGATCTGATAGGCTCATAGCCAGCGATTTGCCAGGCACCACAATAGATTCAATAGAAATTGAAATTGAATTAAATTCTGATAAGTATATTCTTGTTGATACCGCAGGAATAAGAAGAAAAGGTAAAGTAACTGTTAAGGAAGAAAAATTTGCGCTACTAAAATCTCTTGAAAGCGCAAAGAATGCTAATTTTATTTTACTTATTATTGATTCTTCGGTAGGAATCACCTCTCAAGACCAAGCATTGATAACTGAATGCTTGAAGTCGTTTAAGCCGCTAATACTTTTGTTTAATAAATGGGATTTGCTAAATCAATATGAAAAAGAACGATTTGATAGTGAGCTAGAAAAATTTAATCTAAATTTTGGATTTATTGACAATATAAAGATCTCTGCTGAAAAGAAAACAAATCTATCTAAAATTTTTAAAAATATAAAAGCAATTCGACAGCATTTAGATAAAGAGTATAAAACATCAATTTTAAATAAGCTTTTAGAAGATGCTTTAATAAATCATCCGCCATCAATTAGCAAAGGATTAAGGCCTAAATTAAAGTTTATGAGTTTTGTATCTAAATCTCCGTTGGCTTTCAAAATTCATGGGAATCATTTAGAAGATTTAGCTCCTTCTTATAAAAGATATTTAGATAATTATTTCAGAAAAGCTCTATCCTTACAGTCTATTCCTTTAAAGATGATTTTTGAAGCATCAGATAATCCTTATGCACATAAAGCAAAGAAAATTAGCACAGGATTGGTTACACGAAGAAAAATAAAAAATCAATTGAGAAAAAAACTTTCAGGGAAGAATTAATCTGCCAAACTTTCCCAAAACTTCCACCATTTCTTTGTACCCTCTTGGGTTTCTGAAGTTAATTTATTTTCTGGATAATTAAGATCAATAACTTTTTTGGTAGCAATTTCGAGATCTTTTAATTTTAATTCTTTATAGGCGATGTATTGGATCACTAAAGACTCCTCAACATGAATACTTTCTGGATAAGTTGTGTAAACATTTTTAGCCCGATTCAATGCTGCAACATAAGCTCTTCGCTTCATATAATACCTTGCTACATGAAGATCATATTCGGCGATTTTATTCATTAGGTAAATCATCCTGTCAGTTGAATCCTGACTATATTTAGAGTTTGGATATTTTTTAACTAGCTCACTAAAAGCATCAAAGGCTTGCTTTAGATTGTTTACATCTCTGTCACTGATATCTTGCATTGTTAGTTTATTAATAATTCCTCTTTCTTGATAAAGATTTAAACCCTTTAGATAATATGCGTAATCCATTGATGGATGACTGGGGTAAAGAGTAATAAATTGGTTAACTGTAGAAGTGCTAAGCTCTTTTTGACCAAATTTGTAATAAGCATAAGCAAGATTTAATCTGGCTGAAGGAATAAGTTTATTATCTGGATATCGCTTAACAAGCTTTTCAAGATAGTCAATGGTTTTTCTGAAATCCCTCTGATCAGTAAAAGCCTCTGCTTTACCATAAATCCACTCAGGGCTTTGGCCGGTGGTTTCATCAAACTCTGTAGGTTCACCAAAAATAAAGCAACCTGCAAGAAATATTGAAGAAATAAATAAGGTAAGATATCTAATCATGACTAATACTGATTTTAATAAAAAACTCATCATACCTGCAACTTTTTTTGGGTCAAGGCTAGATGCCGTTTTATCTAACTTAGTGCCTGAATTTTCGAGATCAAAAATTCAATCCATGATAAAAAATGATCTCATTTTTCTAAATGGTTCGCATGTTTCACAAAATTACAAGGTTGTTGGCGGTGAAGAAATTGTTATCAATGGTGTAATTGAGGATGAAATAGACGTAATTGCTGAAAATATTTCATTGGATATTGTCTATGAAGATGATGATATTTTAGTTTTGAATAAACCCTACAACCTTGTAGTTCATCCTGGTTCAGGAAATGCTAACGGAACCTTACTCAATGGTTTGCTTTATTACAACAAAGATCTTGAAAAGCTTCCCAGAGGAGGCATTGTGCATAGACTGGATAAAGATACAACCGGATTGATGGTGGTTGCAAAAAATGAGGAATCACAAAATAACTTGATTAGTCAATTACAAAGCAAAAGTGTCTACAGAGAATATAGAGCGATTGTGTGGGGTCAAATTTGGCAAAACAAGGTTATTCAAAAGCCAATTGGCAGACATCCAAGACAAAGAACAAAAATGGCTGTTACCAAGGTTAATGGTAAAGATGCAGAAACTAAGTTAGAAATACTTGAAAGGTTTAATTACCATACATATGTGAGATGTCTTTTAAAAACTGGAAGAACTCATCAAATCCGTGTCCATATGTTAGATAATAATTCCCCAATAGTTGGAGACAAGGATTATGGATTAAAGAAAATAATTCCGACCAAAAATATGGAGATGGATCTGCTTAAATCAATAAAAAATTTTGATAGACAGGCTCTTCATGCCATAGCACTTGGCTTGATTCATCCTAAGACCAATAAGGAAATGAAGTGGACCATTGATCTCCCTGAGGATATGAAGGAGCTTTTATCTGTGATAAGGAAAGATTCAGTTGAAAATGATTTTGGGTCTCCAGATCAATTCCTTCAACAGGGTTTCCATTTAAATGATGATTTAACATATGATGAAGAAGAGTAAAATTGAAGTTGACTGGACGGTACCTGATTTTGTAAAAGCTTTTCAATCTGATGCTAGTTTAAAATTTTTGAATAATTTTGTCGATGAGCAACCTAAGGATTTATTTGGAATCACTAACAGAAAATTTTCCTTAGTTAATCAGATTCACTCAAACAAAGTTATACAGATTTATAAAAATGATCACCATTTTACTTGTGATGGTGTTTTTACTTATGAGCCCAATGTTATTGTTGCTGTTAAAACGGCTGACTGTATACCTGTATTGCTTTCAAACAAACAAGGGTCTTTTGTTGCTGCAATTCATTGTGGCTGGAGGGGTCTTTCAGCAGGCATTATCCATGAGACACTAAAAAAAATAAAAACAAATTCTGATGATGTCATAGCGTGGATAGGGCCAGGTATTTCGCAACAATACTTTGAGACTGATCGGGACGTATTTGACTTTTTTAATAAAAAATATAATTTTCTTACAAAACATTTCATTTATAAAAATAATAAATTTTATACGGACTTAGTTGGAATTACAGCTTCATTATTGAAATATCATGGTGTTCAAAAAATATTTGGTAATTCAATAAGTCAAAATTATTGTACTTTTAGCGATGGTTTTTTATTTTCACATCGTCAAAATAAAACTCCATTCAGATTGATTTCAATGGCGTGGATTAATGCTTAATTCTTTAGATTAATAACGTATAATCCACCTAATGAATTTATTGATTATTATTGTAGTTTGTTTTTTTGGCTCTCTTTTGAGCCTCACGCTTGCTTTCTTATTCAGCAAATTAAAAATGGTCAATTATGCAGACTATTTTGTGAGTTTTGCAGTTGGTACCTTGCTTGGTGCTGCTTTCTTAGAGATCATTCCGCACGCTTATGAACTTTCCAGAGACTTGCATCAAATTTCATTAATTGTTTTGGTTGGTATTCTCGTTTTTTTTATTTTAGAAAAATTATTGGTTTGGAGACACTGCCATGGATCTCATTGTGAGAACCATTCGCCTGTAGTGAACCATGACGTAAAAAAAGGGAGCATCTTGATCATTGGTGATTGCTTTCATAATTTTATTGACGGTATATTGATTGCTAGCGCATTTATTGTCGATATAAATCTTGGCCTAATTACTGCATTAGCTATTATCGTGCATGAAATTCCTCAAGAAATTAGTAATTTTTCAATACTAATTAACTCAGGCTATAGTTTGTCAAGAACACTCCTGATGAATGTTATTACCGGTTTTGCAATGATCATAGGAGCTATCCTTGCATACTTTGTTCTAAATGATCTTGAATTCCTCATCCCAATGATTTTATCTTTTGCCGCTTCAAGCATGATTTATGTTGCTATATCAGATCTTATTCCATCGCTACATAAAAAAGTTGAAATTAAACAAACGTTTCAACAAACTTTTTCTATTTTTCTTGGCGTTTTAATTATTTATTTCCTTCATTCACTTATTCACTAAGTATGTCATCAGTTAAGATACCTAAGATTGGTTTTATTTCTCTTGGCTGCCCCAAGGCAGGTTCTGATACAGAAAAAATAATGACGAGGGTAAAAACTCAGGGGTATGAAATTTCATCCTCATACGATAAATCAGATGTTGTGGTGGTCAATACCTGTGGTTTTATTGACTCTGCAATTGAAGAATCTCTCAATACCATTGATGAAGCTTTAAAAAGTAATGGTAATGTCATAGTGACTGGTTGTTTAGGAGAGAAGAGGGGTATTATTGAGGAAAGATTTAAAAATTTAATCGCCATCACCGGTTCTGAAGCAGATAAAGAAGTCGTTGATATTATTAATAAAGTTGCTCCTAAACCACATGACTCTTTTATTGATTTAATACCAAAGTCTGGCTTAAGACTGACTCCCTCTCACTATGCTTATATTAAGATATCGGAAGGCTGTAACCACAAATGCTCATTCTGCATTATTCCTTCAATGAGAGGGAAGCTAGCCAGTCGAACTCCTGAAGATATTCTAAGTGAAGCGCAAAATCTGGTTGATTCTGGAGTGACAGAATTAATCATCATCTCGCAAGACACAAGTGCTTATGGCGTAGATTTTAAGGTGAAGCAATCCTTTTGGGATGGTAAGCCGGTCAAACGAGATTTATATCATTTAGCTAAAGAACTGAAAAAGTTTGGTATATGGGTTCGCTTCCATTACATCTATCCATACCCACATATAGATCATATGATTGAGTTGATGGATGAGGAGACAATTCTTCCATATTTAGACGTTCCATTTCAACATGCAAGTCCAAAAATCCTAAAATCAATGAAGCGACCAGCTGATGCTGAAGATAACTTAAAACGAATTCAGGCTTGGCGACAAATTAATCCAAATATTGCTTTAAGAAGTACATTTATTGTCGGTTATCCTGGAGAAACAGATCATGATTTTGAACAGTTAATAGACTTTATAAAAGAGGCAAACTTGGATCACGTAGGTTGTTTTGAGTATTCAAATGTCGAGGGAGCAACCGCAAAATTAATGTCTGATCAAATTCCTGACATTGTAAAAAAAGAAAGATATAACCGCTTAATGGAAACACAAAAGACACTAAGCGAGCAGAAACTAAAATCACTAATTGGGTCGATTCAACATGTTGTGGTTGATGAAGTAACTAATGATTTTGCATTAGCCAGAAGTTTCCGCTCCGCTCCGGATGTAGACGGGGTGGTTTATTTAAAAGACCCTGAGGGTTTGATGGCGGGTGATAGACTTGATGTTAAAATTACTGGAAATGACTCATATAACTTATTTGCTGGACCATTAGATGATTAAAACACGATTCGCGCCCAGTCCGACTGGGTATCTTCATATCGGCGGAATACGTACCGCAATTTTCAATTATGCATTCGCTAAAAAACATAACGGTAAATTTTTTCTAAGAATTGAAGATACTGATATTGAGAGATCCACTCAGGAGGCTGTTGATAAGATTCTTGAAGGGATGTCATGGCTTAATTTGAATCATGATGGTGACATTGTTTATCAGGCAAAAAATTTTAATCGTCACAAAGAGATTATTGCTCAGTTGTTACAGCATGGTCACGCATATGAATGTTACTCCAGTAAAGAAGATCTTGAGCAAATGCGACAGGATTGTGAAAAAAAAGGAATTAAGCCAAAATATGACGGCACTTGGAGACCGGAGGAAGGAAAGACATTGCCGCCAGTTCCAGAGGGAGTGACTCCAGTTATCCGTCTTAAAAACCCACTAGATGGAAATGTCACCTGGGAAGATCAAGTCAAAGGACAAATATCTGTATGCAATGAGGAGTTGGATGATCTAATTCTGCAAAGATCTGATGGTTCACCAACGTATAACTTAAGTGTGGTTGTGGATGATGCTGATATGGGTATTACTCATGTTATCCGAGGAAATGATCACATCAATAATACCCCCCGCCAAATCAATATATATAAAGCCTGTGGTTTTGATATCCCGTCATTTGCTCATTTATCAATGATCCACGGAGAAGATGGACAAAAGTTATCTAAGCGACATGGAGCTGCAAGTGTGACTGAATATCGTGAGCTTGGCTATCTTCCGGAGGCGGTCAATAATTATCTTGCTAGGTTAGGGTGGAGTCATGGCGATGCTGAAATTTTCTCTCTCGATGAATTATGTGAGTTATTTTCTCTAAAAAGCATTACATCATCACCATCACAGTTTGATATCAAAAAACTTCAGTGGCTCAATAATCATTACCTAAAACAAAAGAATTTTGAAGAGATTGAGGTGTTACTAACCCCCCAATTTGCTAAAAGATTTTCTGATCGTAAACAATTGCTAGGTATTTTCGATCTTTATAAAGATCGTTGTAATTCACTGCGAGATTTTGAAGTAAATGCGGAGATGGTCTTAACAAAACCTGAAAATATTTCACATGAATTGATAGAAAAATATATCTCTGATATTTCAATAAATCGCTTACAAAATTTAAGAGATTTGTTTAATGCGTCTGACTTTACTTCTGAATCGATAGAAACTATTTTAAAAGCCTATGTCAAAACAGAACAAATTAAGTTTCCTGAGGTTGCTATGCCTTTGAGGGTGGTGTTATTAGGAACCGACCAGTCGCCTTCAGTTGGGCAAATTATTGCCTTATTAGGCAAAGACGATTTTAATAATAGATTAAGTGAGCAAATATAAATGGCTAAAAAAATAAGCGCTGATTTTTTTGAAACCTTGGTAAGTAATTCTGTCACTGTGTCAGTTTATCTTATGAACGGTATTAAGCTTCAAGGTCTGATTGAATCCTTCGACGAGGAGAGTATTATCTTGAAAGGTAACTCACCACAACTGATCTTTATTCACGCGATTTCATCAATAGTCCCAAATTATAAATAAGTTTTTTGACTTCTAATAATACAATCATCCCTAAAGATAAGTGTCTTATAATTAATACTCACGATGGTTATGGTCGCAAGGAATACGATCATCATGAAATTAAAGAACTGGTTAAAACTGCTGGTTTTGATATTGTTGAGTCGTTAGATATTAAAATTGTTACTCCCAATCCAAGCTTTTATATTGGTAAAGGGAAGGTGGATGAAATAAAACAATTAAAAAACGTATTCAGTTTTGAATTTTTAATTATCAATGAAGACATCACACCTGCGCAAGAGAAAAAACTATCGGATGCCCTGAAGGTAACAATTATTGATAGAACTAACTTAATCTTGAATATATTCTCACAAAGAGCAAAAAGCCATGAAGGTAAGCTTCAGGTAGAGCTTGCGCAACTTGAATATCTATCTACAAGACTCGTGCGAGGATGGACTCACCTTGAGCGACAAAAGGGTGGTATTGGTGTCAGGGGAGGGCCTGGCGAAAAACAAATAGAACTTGACCGAAGGATGTTAAGAGTCCGAGTCAAGCAACTTAAAGAGCGATTAAAAAAATTAACCAAGCAAAGAGATATGCAGCGACAGCGCAGAAGAAAAAGTGGTGTCTTTACCGTTGCTATTGTAGGTTATACCAATGCAGGCAAGTCCACTTTATTTAATGAACTCACTAAACAAAAAATCTATGCTGCAGATCAATTATTTGCTACCTTAGATACAACTTCAAGGAAATTATTTATTCCTCCATCAACTTCGCTTGTAATTTCAGACACAGTTGGTTTTATAAAAAACTTACCAACCAATCTGATTGAATCCTTTAAGTCGACTCTTGAAGAATCAACTAGCGCAGACTTGTTATTACATGTGGTTGATTCAACCAATGAAGAAAAAAAGGAACATATTGATCAAGTAAATCGAATTTTAAAGGAAATACATGCAGATCAGGTGGATCAAATACTTATTCTTAATCAGATAGACAAAAATAACTCTTTGCCACAAAAAGATATAGATGAGTATGGTAGAATTAAACGCATTGAATTATCAGCAAAAACTGGCCAAGGAATTGAATTTTTAAAGGAAGCATTGGTCGGAAGAGCATCAGCTTTCAACAATCAAGAAATTATTAATTATGACGAAAACTTCTAGTAATATGTTTAAAAAACTTGGTATTTTTTCAAAACAAGACGGACCTCCTGACCTTGACGAAGTCTTAAAAGACCTGGGTAAAAAAATCGATAATATCTTCAAAAGAAAGCCTCGCATTGTCGCTGATAATAATGGAGGCGGATCAAACAATGGTGGTAATAAGCAAAATTTAAATGGGGGAGACATTCCTTTACTACCAATTTTATTGATTGTTTTTTTAATTTGGCTGTTAACTGGTTTTTACATTGTTGATCAGGGCTCAAGGGGGGTTGTTCTAAGATTTGGTGAACACATTGACGTTACGCAACCTGGTCCTCGCTGGCACCTTCCATACCCAATCGAGACAGTAGAAATTGTAAATCAGGAGCAGGTAAGAACAATTGAGGTTGGTTATAGATCATCGAATGATCTTGCAGCTAATTCACAAGAGCTTAGAGAGTCTTTAATGCTTACTGGCGATGAAAATATTGTGGACTTGCAGTTTGCTGTTCAATACAACTTAAAGTCTGTCGAAGACTTTATTTTTAATAATCGCGCTGCGGAAACATCAGTAAGAGCAGCATCTGAGACTGCAATCAGAGAGGTGGTTGGTAAAAGTGAAATGGATTTTGTGCTGTACGAGGGACGTGAAGAAGTTGCTATAAGAACAAAAGAATTGATGCAGCAAATATTAGATCGATACTCTACTGGTATAAACATAACCAGTGTCACAATGCAGAACGCACAGCCACCAGAACAAGTTCAGGCTGCCTTTGATGATGCTGTGAAGGCAAAACAGGATTTAGAAAGACAAAAAAACGAGGGTCAAGCTTATGCTAACGATGTGGTTCCTAAAGCAAAAGGAACTGCAGCAAGACTCTTGGCGGAAGCCAATGCTTATAAAGTGTCTATTGAAAATGAGGCATTAGGTAACTCAAGTCGATTTGAGCAAATCATGAAGGAATACGAAAGGGCGCCTGAAGTGACTAAAAATAGACTTTTTTTAGAGGCTCAAGAAGAGATTTTATCTAACGTGACCAAGGTTATTATTGATCAAAAATCCGGTTCGAATAGCTTAATCTATCTTCCTCTTGATCAAATAATGAAAAACAATAATAGATCGTCAGTAAATTCTGTTTTGAATTCATTACCAAACAATATAGAGCTACCAAAAACTGAGAGTACATCAATTGATGTTACTCAAGAGAGGTCAAGAGACGCATTTAGAGCAAGAGAAAGAGAGATGAGATAATGCAAAAAACAACAAGAGTTTTTGTAGCGATTTTAGTTTTCTTAATTTTATTAAGCATGGCTACATACACAGTGGACCAACGTGAGCATGGGATTGTGTTTCGACTTGGAGAAATAGTTGCTGTTAAAAAAGACCCTGGCCTGTATTTTAAAGTTCCACTAGTAGACAATGTACGACATTTTGATAATCGTATCTTAACTTATGATTCATCAACTCCAGATCGCTTTATTACCAGCGAGAAGAAGAACGTGCTAGTGGATTCATTTATCAAATGGAGAATCATTGACCCTGCAAAATACTATGTATCCGTTAATGGCGATGAAAGACAAGCTGAAAGACGTTTAACCCAGACCGTTAATGATGGCTTAAGAGCAGAATTCGGTAAAAGAACGATTCAGGAAGTTGTGTCAGGTGAGCGTTCTGAAATCATGGATATTATTAAAGAAAGAGCAGACCGTGAATCTAATAATATTGGAATACAAATCTTAGACGTTAGACTCAGACGGGTCGATCTTCCGAAAGAGGTCAGTGACTCAGTGTATCAGAGAATGGAAGCTGAGCGAAAATCAGTGGCAAACGAACTAAGATCTGAAGGTTTTGCTGAATCTGAAAAAATTAAGGCAAATGCGGAAAAAGAGAAAGAAATTATCATTACTGATGCATACCGAGAAGCTCAAAAACTCAAAGGTGAGGGTGATGCTAAGGCTGCGAGGATTTATTCAAATGTTTTCAATAAGAACAAAGAGTTTTATGATTTCTACAGAAGTATTGAGGCTTACAGAAACAGTGTAAACAGTAAGGACGATATTCTAGTGTTAGATCCAAACACTGAATTTTTTAAATACT
Organism: beta proteobacterium KB13; assembly: GCA_000156155.1. Lineage (GTDB taxonomy): Bacteria > Pseudomonadota > Gammaproteobacteria > Burkholderiales > Methylophilaceae > BACL14. The sequence goes on from DS995299.1 coordinate 539,702, forward strand.
TACAACCAAAAAAGAATAGTACTAAATAATTGGCATTAAACTTATTTGTTCTATTTCTTGGCTCTGTCTTACTTTTTGAAGGCCTCCTTCCTTTAGTTTTTCCAAGATTTTGGCTCAAATTCATTACAAGTGTTTCAAAATATAAGCCTGGTCAGCTTAGAATGCTTGGTTTATTTTTAACATTGAGTGGTTTATTATTACTATTATTTGGAATTAGAAACTTATGATTACGACCTGGTCAATCCCTGATAAAGTTGAAGATTTATATCCCCAGAAAGCATTAGAGTTAGAGAAAAATAGAAGGGTATTAGTTGATTTCTTTTTAAAAAATAAGTTTGAATTGATTAGTCCTGCCATGATTGAGTATGCGGATAACGTGTCTTTTAATGGAAAGTCGGTTGATAGCGATATGTTTAAGCTATCAGATCCATTGTCAGGAAGACTGATAGGTATTACTCCAGATTTAACCATTCAAACGGCTCGCATTGATAATTACTTGGCTTCTTCGTCGAATGATATCAAGAGCTATTGCTACTGTGGACCTGTCCTTAAAGCCGATACCAGTTCCTTTAATCAGTCTAGAGAAGAGCTGCAAGTCGGCGTAGAAATTTACGGAAACGAAAAAATTGAAGCAGATATTAGTGTAGTATCTACGTTAATTAAATCTCTTAAATTATTGAAAATAAAGAATATTTTATTATCATTTAACGACATATCTATCTACACAGCATTTTTAAAATCATTGGCATTGTCTGCACATGATTCAAAACAATTGAGATCCTATTTTGCAAAGAAAGACTTGGTATCAATTAAAAATTTACTTGGAAAAAATTTAAACTCTTCTAAGATTAGTAAAATTGAATTATTCATGGATATGTTTGGGGATGATAAATCCCTCAAAAAAATCCAAGAATTTTTCGTTGGCAATAAAGTGATACTTGATCGATTAAAAAACTTAAAAAAAATAATGAGCGCTTTGCCAGCTTCAGTAAAAATTATCATTGATTTGTCCGACGTTGATTTTTATGAATATCATTCAGGATTTATTTTTAGTGCTTATTCCTCTAAGTTCACCTCCCCGGTTGCTAAAGGAGGTCGGTTTGAAAATCTAACAACTAACTTTGGGAAAAAAAGACCAGCTGTTGGGTTTACTTTTGATTTAAGAAGTCTTTTATTTGTTGGATAGTTTATGAAAAAGAATTTAGTAGTTATTGGTACCCAATGGGGTGATGAGGGAAAAGGAAAAATTGTTGATTGGTTAACCGATCATGCCTCAGCTGTTGTTCGCTTTCAAGGGGGACATAATGCAGGACACACCCTTGTAATAGAGACCAATGGTGTTCAAAAAGAATATAAGCTGAATCTAATTCCATCTGGGATCGTCCGTGAGGGTGTTGAGTGTTTAATTGGAAATGGCGTCGTCTTAGATATTAACCACCTGATTTCAGAGATTCAAACATTAGAAGACGACAACCTAGATGTACGTAATCGTCTATTCATCAGCCCAGGCTGCCCATTGATCTTAAAATCACATGTATTGATTGATCAAGCGAGGGAAGAGGCTCGGTCTACTGAGAAAAAAATAGGCACAACTGGAAAAGGAATTGGTCCAGCCTATGAGGACAAGGTGGCTAGAAGATCCATTAGAGTTTATGACCTATTTAATCCTGAAGCTTTAAAAGAAAAGTTAACCGATTTGTTGTCTCACCATAATTTTATTTTAGAACAACAACTGAATGCCTCACCGGTGAATGTTGATGAAATCTATAATAATCTAGTTGAGTGCGCCGAGGTGATTAAACCTCTTGTGACGGATATCTCTAAAAAGATTTATGATCTTAATCAAGCTGGCGAAAATGTTTTATTTGAAGGTGCTCAGGGCGCCTTATTAGATATTGATCATGGGACCTATCCCTTTGTTACATCTTCTAATTGTGTCGCTGGACAAGCATCTGCTGGCTCTGGTACTGGCCCTAATCAGTTGGATTATATACTTGGTATTACCAAGGCTTACACAACACGAGTTGGTGGCGGCCCCTTCCCGAGTGAGTTAGATATTGATGAGCCTGGAACCCCTGGTTATCAAATGTCAGACATTGGTAAAGAATATGGCACAGTGACCAAAAGAAAGAGACGCTGTGGGTGGTTTGATGCAGTGGCTTTGAAAAGATCCGCAATGGTCAATGGTTTATCCGGATTATGCATAACAAAATTGGATGTTCTTGATGGGTTGGATGAAATAAAGATTTGTACACACTACGAACTTGATGGAAAAGCTGTAGATATTCCACCACTTGGCGCGGAAGATGTGTCACGCTGCAAGCCTCAATTCATTACCATGGATGGATGGAATGGAACTACCTTTAGGGTAAAAAAATGGGAGGAGCTACCAACAGAGGCTCAGAATTACCTACAAAAAATTGAAGAGGTGACAGGAATCCCTATTCATATAGTATCTACAGGCCCTGAAAGAGATGAGACGATTCTCATAGAACACCCGTTTGAGATAAATTAATGTCAGATAAAAGCGAAAACCATTTTGGTATTCATGCTAAATGGATTTATACCGCAAATTCCAAACAAGAACTCCTTGAAGACTATATTCTTCTCATTAAGGATGGTTTTATAGAAGAAATCGTTCCATTTAAGAGTTATAGTAATGAAGAAGATCTGAATATATTGAATCTGGGTGAATCACTCATAACCCCAGGATTAATTAATGCGCATACACATTCAGCAATGACCTTTTTAAAAGGGATATCTGATGATCAAAGACTAAATGATTGGTTAGAAAAATCGATCTGGCCTAGTGAGGCGAAGTTGCTCAGCCATGATCTTGTTTTCGATGCATCCCAGTTGGCGTGCTTAGAAATGCTGAGTTCAGGCATTACCACATTTAATGACATGTATTTTTTCCCTGATGCAACTGCAAAAGCAGCTACAGTGGTCGGGATGAGGGCAAATATAGGCTTAGTCTTTATTGAATTTAAGAGTGGGTACGCGAATGATTTTACCGATTATCTAGACAAAGGTTTGAAATTTAGGGATGACTTTAGGAGTGAGGAGAATATAACAACTACATTAGCACCTCACGCACCCTACACCGTATCCGATGATTCATTTTTAAAAATTAGAACTTATGCTGACCAGCTAGGAATGAATATTCACTGTCATATGCATGAAACCGAGTGGGAAATAAAAAATAGTATAGAACAACACAATGTTCGTCCACTAACTCGTCTGGACTCACTAGGCCTATTAGGTCCTGATTTTATGGCTGTTCATTGTGTTCATCTCGACTCATCTGATTTAGAAATAATTAAAAAAAATCAAATTAATATCGTGTCTTGCCCTGTATCTAATATGAAATTAGCAAGCGGAATGCCAAAAATTAATACCATGCTAAATAACGCTCAGAATTTAGCAATTGGGACTGACGGGTCAGCAAGTAATAACAAACTAAGCTTATTCGATGATTTAAAACTTTCAGCATTGCTGCAGCGCTGTGAAATGGGTGTAAAAGAATTTTTAAACTCAAAAAATTTATTCGATATGGCGACAATTAATGCTGCAAAAACCCTTAATATGCAGGATCAAATTGGTTCTATTGAAAAACAAAAAAAAGCCGATCTAGTGTCTTTTAATTTATCAAATATTCACTTGCAACCAATATACGACCCTCTCTCGACGTTAATATATTCTGGGGGAAGGGATAATGTTGAACATGTATGGGTTAATGGTAATTTAAAGTATTCAAACAAAGAATTTATTAATGATGTTGATGTCGAAAGATGTATTAATAAGATTAAGCTATGGAAAAACAAAACTTCAACGTAGATCTCAATGAGGTAGAGAAATTTAATAAAATTGCTCACAAATGGTGGGATCCATCATCAGAATTTAAACCACTTCACGACATCAATCCATTAAGGGTCAATTATATTAATGATTTATTCCCATTAAATGAAAAAAATATTTTAGATGTGGGATGTGGTGGCGGTATTTTAGCTGAGTCAATGGCAAAGCTTGGTGGGAATGTGACCGGTATTGATCAAAGTGACATTGCTATCAAAATTGCTAAACTTCACGCAAAAGAAAATAATTTAAGTATTGATTATAAGTTATTGAATATAGAAGACTTTTTAAAAAAAGATTCAAACAAATTTGACGTTATTACATGTCTCGAAATGATCGAGCATGTACCTGATCCAGCTTCCATTATTAAGTCTTGTTCAAAAAAACTGAAGAAAAATGGACGCCTATATGTCTCTACAATCAATCGAAACTTGAAAGCCTTTTTATTTGCGATAGTTGGGGCGGAGTATATCCTGAATTTACTTCCCAAGGGAACGCATCATTACGATAAATTCATTAAACCTAGTGAAGTGAAGTCTTGGGCAAACAGCTTAAACATGAATATCTCTAATATTACCGGCATGACCTATAACCCGTTCTTAAAAAAATATTCGTTGGGCTCGGATGTGTCAGTAAATTATATTTTAGAGTTACGATTCAATAATGATTAATACAATTTTGTTTGATTTCGACGGCACCCTCGTTGATACCGCCCCCGATCTTATTAATACTGCTAATCAAATATATTCAAAGTACAACCACAAAGAAATTAGTTTCCAGGAGGGGTTAGGCTGCTCCTCAAATGGAATCAACGCGTTTCTAAAAAAGAGGTTTACCCCGGATGAAATCGATGACAACTCCTTGTTTGATGAGTTTGTTGAGATTTATAAAAATAATTGTTATCTCAATGCTTCTCTCTTTCCAGGATTTCAAGATATATTAAAAGATTTAAAAAAAAGGGGATTCAAGATCGGTATTGTGACAAACAAACCACGAATCTTTACTGATTTGATCCTTGATCATTTGGGGATAACTTCAATGTTTGATATTGTGCTTTGTCCGGATGATGGATTTAAACCTAAACCAGATAATCAGATGTTTTTCGAGGTGTTTGATAAGCTTAACGTGGATCATGGTCAGGTTATTTATGTTGGTGATGGTGAGAGGGATATTATTTCAGCCAATGCGTCTAATGTTATTTCTGTATTTGCTAGTTATGGCTACATCGACCCATCAGAAAATACTGAGATATGGGGTTATGATCTGTTAATCAATTCAACCGATGATTTAAAGAAGTTAATTGATATTTTTTCGCTCAGAAATTGCTTGAGCTAATGTTCCTGTATCAGTATATTCAATCTCAGATCCCGAAGGCATTCCTCTAGCAATTCTTGAAATCTTCTTATCCAAGTCCTTAATGAGCTCAGTAATGAAGGTTGATGTGGCATCACCTTCTTTTGTGAAGTTGGTTGCAATGATGACTTCTTTGATATTTTCATCTTTGCACCGTTCGTACAATGAATTCATAGCGAGCTCTTTGGGCCCAATCCCATCAAGAGGTGATAAGCGTCCCATTAAAATATAGTACAGCCCATTGTATGAGTGCGTTTGTTCGAACATTAATAGATCAGTCGGCATTTCAATAACGCATAAAACTGAATTATCTCGACCATTATCAGAACATAGATCACAAACAGCCGTCTCACAAAAATTATTACATGATTTACATTTGCCTAAGTGCTTAAAGCTATTAAGTATTGAGTTAGCTAAGTTTTTAGCCCCATCGGGATCGCGTTGAAGAAGGTAATACGCCATTCTTGTTGCAGATTTAGGCCCAACTCCGGGCAAGCATTTTAAACTTTCAATTAAATCATTAAGTACTTTTGACATAATTTAATCAAAAGGGAAGATTCATACCAGGGGGAACTAAGCCAGACATTTTTTGGCTGGTTGTGGACTCAATTTTTGCCTGTACATCTTTAAGCGCAACTAAAATTAAATCTTCAAGCAATTCTTTATCAGTAAGTAATGATTCATCAATCAACACTTTTTTTACTTCATTTTTACAAGACATTGTAATTTTTACCTGCCCATTACTTGCAGACCCTTCAACTTCAATATTACCAAGTTCATTTTGCGCTTTTTGCAGATTAGCCTGCATCATCTGAGCTTGTTTCATTAGGTTACCCATTCCGCCTTTTGCCATTATTTTCTCCTAATTAATTTTGGTCGATTTGATTGTGCTCTCAATAATTTGAGCATCAAATTCGTTTAAGATATTTTCTATTTTTGAGTCTGTCTTTATTGAGTCTGTGGCTACCTTTAACGCATCATCTTTTTCTATTTGTTTTTTTTGAGCCGGCGTTGATGTCACTGTCTCCTCATTGATTTCGATTTTTATTTTTTCACCATAAATCGTATAGAGCGATTCTTCTAAAATTTTAATATATTTATCATTATTTAAATGCTTGAATCTGTCATCAACGATTAAATATAAAAAATTATCTTCTTGTGACTTAACTACACAATTTTGCGCTAAGGTTTTTGCCATGCCAGGTTTAATTTGATCTACAACATGATCCCAATTATCAATTTGAATATTCTCTATTGTCTTTTTCTTTTTGGGTTCATGGTTCTCAATCGATTCGTTATGGTTAATTTGTTCTTTTTCTAACTGTATTGCATTAACGTTGTTTGTCGGTATAAAGTTCAACAATCTAATGATGGTCATTCTAAATCCTATATGCTGACTAGGAGAAAATGGCAAGTCTTTCAGACCATTGATAGAAATCTGATAGAGCGTCTGTAAGAGTTGAAGACTAACTTGTTTACCACGCTGTATTGATTTATTTCCACCACCAAATGTTTGTTCTTCTGAGATCGCAAAAATTTTTTCCGATAATACTTTTAGTGCACTTTCATAAGAGATGTGGTGCTCTTTAAGCTTGTTCAGCAAATCTAAGACCTTTTGTTTGTTATTATCTAAAATGTTTGTAAGTAATTCATCAATCACGCCGTCAGAAGTGATCCCTAGAATTTGTGTTAATTTTTCTAGACTGACATTGCCATTTGTGTAATTTATAACTCTATCCGCAAGCGATAATGCATCTCTCATACTGCCATCAGCATGTTTGGATATCATATTTATTGCTTCATCTTCATAGGCTATATTTTCCTCATAAAAGATATTTTGTAATTGACCAGAGATTTCATCGTTTGTCATCTGCATCAAATTAAAATGAAGGCATCGGGATATAACTGTAACTGGTATTTTTTCTGGATCAGTGGTGGCCAAGATGAAGATCACATGTTCTGGCGGCTCTTCAAGTGTCTTTAACATTGCATTGAAAGAACTTTTTGAAAGCATGTGAACTTCATCAATAATAAATATTTTATATTTGGATGAGGTTGGCTGGTAGTTGGCATTTTCAAGCAGCTCACGCATGTTATCAACCTGTGTATTGGATGCAGCATCAAGCTCGATAACATCGATAGACTTAGATTGGTCAATTTCAACACATGAAGAACATTCACAACAAGGCGTTGGGTTAGACCCAGTGTGACAATTTAAACACTTTGCAAAAATCCTGGCAATGGTCGTTTTACCCACGCCTCTTGTTCCTGATAAAAGATACGCATGATGTAATCGATCACCTAAGATAGAATTTTTTAAGGCCTCAACAATAAATTCTTGACCAACTATGGTCTCAAAATTTTTTGGACGCCATTTTCTTGCAAGAGCTAAATTTTTCATAATTTTAATTAATTAAGGCGAGCCATGGTCTCGGCACTTGTTTCATTAGTTGTGGCTGCTTGCTTCCGCACCTGACCAGGTTGGCTAACTTACAATGCGAGGTGACCCGCCAATTATTATTTTACATTAACTTGATGTTGGTTGTTGTGTTAACCACATTTTTTTACTGGCTGTTTTGAAAGATAATCCCACTCTTCATCGGTATAGAGTCTTGATCTAATAAAAAATCTTAAACCTGTTGGACGCTCTAATGAAAATTGGCCACCTGTACCAGGAATCGCATCTAAGGTGATATGTGTATGCTCCCAGTATTCAAATTGTGATGCACTCATATAGAAAGAAACGCCATTGACTTCTCCCAAGCATACATCACTTGACCCTAGATAAAATTCACCATCTGGATAGCACATCGGAGAACTTCCGTCACAGCATCCGCCCGATTGATGAAACATGATAGGACCATGCTCATTTCTTAGCTTTTCAATTAAATCGTTTGCAGCATCTGTGGATGAAATTCTAGTAATCATAAAAAAAGGGTTACATTGTGTAACCCTTATTTTATAACAAATTAACGACTTAAAAGAAGCCTAATTTATTTTCACTGTAACTTACAAGTAAGTTCTTAGTTTGTTGGTAATGATCAAGCATCATTTTATGTGTTTCTCTACCTATACCAGACTGCTTGTAACCACCAAACGCTGCGTGAGCAGGGTAGGCATGGTAACAGTTTGTCCATACACGACCTGCTTGTATCGCACGACCCATACGGTGAGCAATATTTCCATTTCTTGACCAAACACCGGCACCTAGACCATAAAGTGTGTCATTAGCAATTTCAAGAGCTTCGGCCTCGTCTTTAAATGTTGTTACTGAAACGACTGGACCGAAAATTTCCTCTTGGAAAATTCTCATTTTGTTATGGCCTTTCAGAATAGTAGGTTCAATATAGTAACCATTAGAAAGCTCTCCATCTAATGAGCGTAAGTTACCGCCTGTTAATAGTTCAGCGCCTTCTTCTTGCCCAAGCTTGATGTAAGACATAATTTTTTCTTTTTGCTCGCTTGAGGCTTGCGCACCAATCATTGTAGCTGCATCAAGAGGAGAACCACCTTTAACAGCCTTTGTTCTTTCAATCGCCCTTTCAATGAATGCATCATAAATTGATTCTTGAATTAATGCACGAGAAGGGCATGTACACACCTCACCTTGGTTTAAGGCAAACATTGTGAATCCCTCAAGACACTTATCAAAATATGCATCATCTTTTTCCATCACATCTTCGAAGAAGATATTTGGAGATTTTCCACCTAATTCAAGAGTAACTGGGATAATATTTTGAGAAGCGTATTGCATAATCAATCGACCAGTTGTTGTTTCTCCAGTAAATGCAATTTTTGCTATACGGTCTGAGCTAGCAAGTGGTTTACCTGCTTCTAGTCCAAATCCATTGACTAAGTTTAATACACCCGGTGGAAGAAGGTCGCCAATAATTTCTGCAACCACCATAATAGAAACTGGAGTTTGTTCGGCAGGTTTCATAACAACACAATTTCCTGCACCAATAGCAGGTGCCAATTTCCAAGCCGCCATTAAGATAGGGAAGTTCCAAGGGATAATCTGACCTACAACGCCTAATGGTTCATGAAAATGGTAAGCAACAGTCTCATGGTCTATTTCACAAACTGATCCTTCTTGCGCTCTAATGGCTCCAGCAAAGTATCTAAAATGATCAATTGCCAGAGGAATGTCAGCAGCCATGGTTTCGCGAATGGGCTTACCATTATCAATAGTCTCTGCTAGAGCAATCTTTTCAAGATTCTGCTCCATTGCATCTGCAATTTTATTGAGAATATTCGCTCTTTCTGTAGGGCTTGTTTTACCCCAGGCATCTTTTGCGGCATGCGCGGCGTCTAGGGCTAAGTTAACATCCGCTTCTGTCGATCTAGCGGCTTCACAGAATGGTTTACCAGTTAGAGGGGTAATATTTTCAAAATACTTTCCATCAACAGGTTTTACCCATTTTCCGCCAATGTAATTGTCATATCTTTCCTTGTAAGGACTATCTATCCCAAGGTTTTTTAGTGTATCAAACGCCATTTTTTCTTTCCTCCCAAAAATAAAATTAGCTATGATGCTATGTGTATTAGATGCCTAAGCAATACATTAATGGGATTTTGCGTTTAAATCAAGTCAACATACCTGATAATATTTTATGTATAATCCACGTCTCAAACCATCTGGAAGGGTGGATGAGTGGTTTAAATCGCACGCCTGGAAAGCGTGTTCAGGTTGAATAGCCTGACGCGGGTTCGAATCCCGCCCCTTCCGCCACTAATTTAAATTGTCATTAAAAAATAAAAAACAACAATAAATTGAATTTTTTTGTATACTGAACACTCTATGTAGTGTTTTTACTATTTTGGGAGATTTCATAGATGACAAAAGATGTCTTGAAATACCTAGTAATACCCATAATGAGTTTCTTAATGTTTGGTATCTTTATCCAACATCATGTATCAAAACCAAACCCACCAAAAAAATTATTATGCAATGAAGGTAATCTTTTATCCCAAATTGACGGCAAGGGTACTGTTTACACCAGAGTAGGTGGCTTGTCATGTAATTATGACAAGGGAACTCTTATTATTAGTGACAAAAGCAACAGAGTGGCATTAAACATTGAATAAAATGCTATAACAGTGAGCAAAAACTTCCGTTAATTTTCTGCTCGGGATTTCTTTCAGAGATGATGTCCGATAATTGATCCAAAAACTCAAGGTAAATATCTTTCAGCTGAATATCATGACGCGCTTGCATGTAAACTTGCTTTTTTATTGTCAATGAGCCACGATCTATTTGCTTTGATGGCTCCTGAAATAAATAATAATTTAAATCCGCATACATTATTTGCATGAGTGGATTATAAAAAAAATTGGGTTCTAATTTGATAATAAAGTCTGAGTTGTTAATGTCATTGCACTCGGAGAAAATTATTTTTTGATAATTTTGTTCATAATCTAACAAGGCTTCTTTAAACACATCAGAGTGTTTGTAAAAAATTCTTCGGTTAACCCTGGTTGATATTCTTTCAGAATCAGAATAATAGTTAGACCGGTCATCAAAAAAGTATTGGACATCAAGCTCTTCACTTGCTATTAATGAAGGCATGAAAATAAAGTTAATAACTAATAATAAAAAAACGATACTTGCATTCATTTTCATCATAAGCACTAGTCTATCGGGAATAGCTTTAAGTTCAAATTTAAATGGCAAAATACTTAAGATTATTGATGGTGATACAGTCTATTTTCAGGCTAATAATGACGATGGCTACAAAAAACTGAGACTTGTAGGTATTGACGCTCCAGAAATGAAACAACCTTTTGGCCAACAGTCGAGACAATGTTTGGCTAAATTAATTAACAATAAGCTGGTTCAAATCATTACGTTTGGAGAAGATCGTTACAAAAGAACCTTGGCAAAAATAATCATTGAAAAAATTGATATCAATCTAGCTATGATTAAAAATGGCTGTGCTTGGTTTTATAGGAGATATAAGAATACTTTAGATAAAGATGATCAGGTTATGTATGATCAAGCTGAAATTTTTTCTATTGAAAATAAAAAAGGGCTTTTTAGCAACCAAGAGGCAGAAGCTCCATGGGATTGGAGAAAAAAGAATTGAACAATTTTTCTTAATACTTATCAATACACAATATAGGAGTTTTTAATGAAAAAAATATTATCAGTGCTTTCGCTTTTCCTTTTTCCAGCAGTTGGTTTAGGTGCTTGTGGGGATTTTTATGACACACCATTAACAACCCTCCAGGGGGATAAATTTAATCTATGTGAGCATAAAGATAAACCTATTATTTTTGTCAACACAGCGAGCAAATGTGGTTTTACCTCACAATTTGAGGATCTTGAGAGACTTTACTCTGATAACAAAGACAAGCTTTTAATAGTAGGTTTTCCCTCTAACGATTTTAATCAAGAACCTGGATCCAATGAGGAAATACAAAAATTTTGCAAACTAACTTACGCTGTTGAGTTTCCAATGATGGAGAAATCAAGTGTCGTTGGCCCCAAGGCAAACCCAATTTATCAAAAATTGAGCGAGGTTACCGGAAAGGCTCCAATGTGGAACTTCTATAAGTTTGTTGTGATGCCTAATTTTGAAAAAGTGCACGTGTTTTCCAGTATGACAAACCCGGAATCTAAGGACATAAAAAAGATACTACAACCGTTTAATATTAATTAATTTTTGTTGATATGCTGAATAATGATTGCTGATAGTTCTTCAACAGAGCGGCTGGTTGAATCAGCGATTGGGACCCCTAGCTTTTGCATTAATCTTTCAGCTTTTTTGATTTCATCTTTACAATTTTCAAGGCTGGCGTAATGACTATCGGGGCGTCGTTCACTTCTCAGTGAGCTTAACCTGTTTGCTTGGATTGTGAGACCAAAAATTTTATCCATATATCCTTCAAGAATTGGAGGAATAGTACCTCTCTCGAAATCTTCAGGAATTAAAGGGTAATTTGCTGCTTTTATGCCAAATTGCATGGCCAGATAAATACTTGTTGGCGTTTTTCCACTTCTTGAGACACCAACTAAAATTACGTGAGCTTGGTTTAATCCATTATGAGTCATCCCGTCATCATGGCCTAGAGCAAAATTTATGGCCTCAATACGGTTGCCATAATTAGCACCCTTCATGCTGTGAGCGACCCCAGGGCGAGTCAGTGGCTCTTGATCTAGCTCTTCACCAAGTGGATATATAAAGGACTCAAACAAGTCAATATAGTATGCATCTACCTGTTTTAGCTCGCTGCGGAGAATATTGTTACCAATAGACATTATTACAATCGGTCTTATCCCATTGATTAATTTTGCATTGACGATTCTTTTTTGAGCATCTTCGATTTTTTGATGAGAGTCAGTAAAGGGAATCCTGATTTGTTCAAACTCTGTATCCGGAAAATGCGCTAATAAACCACCAAGAGAGCCGGCTGTAATACCTGTTCCATCAGATATAAAAAAAGCTCTTCTTTTATTGTCAGAAGACATTACTTAGAAATTTTCTTCCATGTTGATATAACGGTATCAGGATTTAATGAAACAGATGATATTCCCTTGTCCACTAACCATTGAGCCAAATCATCATGGTCTGAGGGTCCTTGACCACAAATACCTACATACTTTTTCTTCTTCTTGGCAGATGTAATTGCTTGCTCAATGAGCTTCATTACTGCAGGATCTCTTTCATCAAAACCATCAGCCAAGATTCCTGAATCGCGATCAGTACCTAAAGTTAATTGTGTTAAGTCATTCGATCCGATGGAAAAACCATCAAACAACTCTAGGAATTCATCAGCCAGAATGGCATTTGATGGAACCTCACACATCATAATAATTTTTAGATCATTTTCACCCCTTTTAAGGCCATAACTCTCTAAAATTTCAAGTACTGATTTAGCTTCGTTTAGAGTTCTAACAAATGGAATCATAATTTGAATATTAGTAAGTCCTAATTCATCCCTTACTTTTTTCAATGCTTTACATTCCAAGGCAAAACAGTCTTTGAATTCTTCGGATTGATATCTAGCAGCACCCCTGAACCCAATCATTGGATTTTCCTCATCAGGTTCGTAAATATCTCCAGCAACCAATTTTTTATACTCGTTAGACTTAAAGTCTGACGTTCTCAAAATAACTGGATTTGGATAAAAAGCAGAACCTAAGGTGGCTACACCTTCAGCAACCTTGCTAATGTAGTAATCTTCCGGATTTAAGTAACCTTTTGACTTATGATCAATCACCTCTTTAACATCACCAGGCATTGCATCATAATTTATGATGGCTTTTGGATGAATGCCAATAATATTGTTGATAACAAATTCTAATCGCGCTAATCCAACACCATGGTTTGGTATTTGGGCAAAGGTAAATGCCATATCGGGATTACCAACATTCATCATCACCTTAACAGGCGGAGATGGTAGCTCTCCATCTTCTTGAATCTCAACATCAAAATCCAGCTTACCTTGATAAACGATTCCAGTCTCACCTTCAGCGCATGACACAGTAACAAGATCACCATCTTTCAGTAATTCTGTTGCATTCACACTGCCAACAATAGCAGGAATACCCAGTTCACGAGCGATAATTGCAGCGTGACAAGTTCTACCACCTCTATTAGTAACTAGTGCAGAGGCTCTTTTCATAACAGGTTCCCAATTTGGATCCGTCATGTCTGCAACTAGAACATCTCCAGGTTGAACAGTATGCATTTCATTAGGATCTGTAACGACTCGCACCGGTCCAACACCAATTTTTTGTGTGACAGCTCGTCCAGCAACAATTGCCTTACTGGTTTCATTAAGCTTGAAAGTTTCAGTGACATTCTTCTTTTGTGATTTAACTGTTTCAGGCCTTGCTTGAAGGATATACAGTTTATTGTCGATACCATTCTTGCCCCATTCAATATCCATAGGGCACCCATAATGCTCCTCAATAGTTATTGCATACTTAGCTAGCTCTAAAACTTCATCGTTTGAAAGACTGAATCGATCAGATTCTTTATTATCCACATCCACAGTCTCTGTACTTTTTCCAGCTTCATTCAGATTAGAAAAAACCATCTTAATTTTTTTTGAACCGATTGTTTTTTTTACAATGGCAGGATAATTCTTTTTTAATAACGGTTTATGGACGTAAAATTCATCAGGGTTTACAGCACCTTGAACAACAGTCTCACCAAGGCCATATGAAGACGTAATAAAAACAACATCATTAAAACCAGACTCTGTGTCAATTGAAAACATCACACCAGCACATCCAATATCACTTCTCACCATCTGTTGCACACCCGCAGATATAGATACGTCCGCATGAACAAAACCCTTGTGGACACGATAAGAAATTGCGCGATCGTTATACAAGGATGCAAAAACTTCTTTAATGGCTTTTTTGATATTTTCAATGCCTTGAATATTTAAAAAACTTTCCTGTTGGCCTGCAAAGGATGCATCAGGAAGATCTTCCGCAGTAGCTGATGATCGAACAGCAAAAGTCATTCCGTCAGATGATCTTTGAGTTAAATTAGAATATTCCTCTTGAATTGAGCTATCTAGTTCTTTTGGAAAAGGGGTTTCCATAATCCAATTACGGATCTTTTTGCCAGACGCAGCAAGTTGTTGAACATCATTAATGTCTAATCCATCTAACTCTTGTGAAATTTGATTACCAAGATCATCGTGTTTTAAAAATTCTTGGAATGCATAAGCGGTAGTTGCAAATCCGGTTGGAACGCGAATTTCTTTTTGTGTTAATTGAGAAATCATTTCACCAAGTGATGCATTTTTTCCACCAACGGATCCAACGTCAGTGTTTCTCAAATTTTCAAAAGGGATAACGTAATCTGTCATGCTGTTTTACTCTTAATTAATATCTGAATGAATGCTGCTTACCAAAACTTGTAATTCTGCCAAATTCACAATCAAATGTCATTAAATAATGTAACATTAGTTAAAAACACTGTTCCGTATTATGAAAGATTTTGATAAAGATATTGCATATATTTCAAGTATAAGTCGATACTTTGCAAGACTTATTCAAAATGAAGAGTACCTTGAATACATCCGCACATCATATTTAAAACCCTTTGGTAAAATTGATGTTGAAGATACTTTATCCTTTAGGGTTGATGACGAAAAAAGCTTTCTAAAATCTATCAGAATTGCAAAAAATAAAATCTTAATGCGATTAATTTTTTGTGATTTAAAACAAATGATCCAGTATGAGGATGTTGTTCATATTTACTCATACTTTGCCGATTTAGTTATTCAAAAGACATTTGCTTTCTATGCCGAAAGTTTTAATTGCAAAAAAGAAAATTTTTATATCATTGCAATGGGAAAATTGGGAGGTCAGGAGCTTAATGTGGCTTCAGACATCGATTTGATATTTGCTCATGATAATGACACTTTGGATAATCAACAAGGCTCAGAACTTGCAAAAAAAATTATCTATGCACTCGAGAATAATGATGAGAATGGTTTTGTATTTCATGTTGATATAAGGTTGAGACCTCATGGTAGTGAAGGAAGATTGGTACCATCGTTAAATTTTCTTGAAGACTATTATCTTAACTATGGAAGAGAATGGGAGCGCTATGCGTGGATTAAACATAGAGTAATTGTTGGTGATGAAGATAAAATTTCTAACCTCATTACCCCTTTTGTTTATAGAAAATACCTAGACTATAAAACGATCTCTGAGATTAGAAACTTAAAAAAATTAATCAAAAAAGACTTAAATGAAAAAAATAAGTTAAATGACATTAAATTAGGTTTCGGCGGGATTAGGGAGATTGAGTTTATTGTTCAGGCAATCCAGCTCATCAGGGGAGGGAAAAATCCACATTTGAGATTAAAAAACACACTTGCATCATTACAACAAATTTTTTATGAAAAGGCCTTAAATAAGGAAGATTTTACTAATTTAAAAGCGACCTATGTTTTTCTTAGAAATATTGAACACAGAATCCAATATCTTGATAATAAACAAACTCATCTGATTCCAGTAAATGGTGACTTAGAACTTTTATCAAAAACTTATAATCAAAATCCCGAAGAATTCATAACTCAGCTTGATAAATTCAGGGAATCTATAAATTTCCAATTTGTTAACTTTTTCAAAACTGAAAACGAGCACGAAGTATCAATTGAGCATTTCTATGACATTGAAAATAAGGAGTTGGTAGATAATTTAACAAAATCAAAACGTTGGAATAAATTATCTATTTCAAATCAAGAAAGAATTATTACACTTTTTAAGTTATTAGATGAAGAGATTTATGTTAATAAATATAAGAAAGATCAAAAAGTTTTTTTAAAAGTATACGACCTCATAGACACCATATCCTCAAGATCCAATTACATTGCATTTTTTATTGAATATTCAGATTGTTTTAAATCAATTATTAGGTTTGCATCTAACAGCTCTTGGATTATTGAGTATATTAAAAAGCATCCAATCTTGATTGATGATCTTTTAATTAACCATGGAGATTATGAAGTTGACTATCACGTGCTTCATGAACGAACTCTAGATATTTTAATAAAACTTAAAAGCTTAGATGAGCAGCTAGATTATTTAAGGGACCTTAAACACAAATTAATTTTCCAGCTTGCTGTTTTAGAAATAAAAGGTGAAATTAAATTAGAAACGGTCTCTGATGAGCTATCAGATATTGCTGATTTTTTTATCAACATTACCATCGGTTTTCTTAAACATAAATTTAGTAATGATAAACTTTTTGAATCCTTTGCTATTGTCGCATACGGAAAATATGGTGCTAAGGAAATGAGTTACGCCTCTGACTTGGATATTGTATTTTTATATGAAGATGCTGGGTATGACAAGTCAGAATTTATCAACATTGCCAAGAAGTTAAGCACATGGTTTTCCAGTTACACTAATGCTGGAATTTTATATGATTTAGATTTGGCTCTCAGGCCAAATGGAAATAATGGCTTGTTGGTTAGCTCATTTGATGCGTTTGAAAAATATCAAATGGAGCAGGCATGGTTATGGGAACATCAAGCCTTATCCAAGGCAAGGTGTTGTTATGGAAACGAGGCTTTAACAAAAAGGTTTAACGATATACGAAACAAAGTCTTAACAAAACCGAGAAGAATTAAAGAATTAAAAGATGAAATATTTAAGATGCGGCAAAAAATGTATTGTCAGAATAGTCCCAAAGAAGAAAGCTTTGACTTAAAAAATGATAAAGGCGGGCTCATTGATATTGAATTTTTAGTCCAGTTTTTTGTGTTGATGTACTCAATTAAACATCAAAATTTATTGTTGAATACTGGTAACTTGGCTCTAATTGATGCTTTAGAGGTTTATCAATTAATTAAGAGCAAGGAATCAACGCTTCTTAAAAAAGCATACTTACGCTACAGGCAAGAAATTCATAAATTAGCATTAAATAATCAAACAAATTCATTGGTTGATAGGGGGCTTATGGAGAAGCTACCTTATGAAGTTCATCAGTGTTTTTTATCTTATCTTTCCTAAGATTTAATAATAATTGCAGACTTTAATTGATATTGTTAAAATCTTGTTCTTTGGACAATTCCCCAAAAATATAGATTTATTTCATAAATAAGATTTAAACTCAGACAAGCTTGAATCTTAATAATAAAGTCAAAACGGAGAAAAAAATGTCATCTTTATTAGAACAATTAAAATCAATGACCACTATTGTTGCAGACACTGGTGAAGTTGATGCAATTAAAACGCTTAAGCCTGTTGATGCAACAACAAACCCATCACTATTATTAAAGGCTAGTCAACTACCACAATGTGAATCAATGATTGAAGAGGCAATTGCATATGCAAAGGCTCAGGGAGGTTCTACTGAGGAGCAAGTTGAGAATGCAGCGGATAAGTTAGCTGTGGCTGTTGGTCTTGAGATTTTAAACCACATCCCAGGGCGTATTTCGACAGAGGTTGATGCGAGCTTATCTTTTAATATTGATAAGATGGTTGCAAAGGGTAAGAAGCTTATCAAGCTTTATAACGATGCCGGAGTATCGAATGATCGCGTGCTTATTAAGTTAGCATCTACATGGGAAGGTATCAAGGCAGGTGAAATTCTTGAAAAAGAGGGCATCAATTGTAACTTAACTCTTCTATTCAGTTTTGCTCAGGCTAGAGCTTGTGCTGAGGCAGGTGTTTTCCTTATCTCTCCATTTGTTGGAAGAATCATGGACTGGTATAAGGCAAAAACTGGTCAAGAGTATGCGGCAGCTGATGATCCAGGCGTACAGTCAGTGACCAGAATTTACAACTGGTATAAAGAGCATGGTTTTAACACAGTTGTTATGGGTGCTTCTTTCAGAAATATTGGAGAGATTACTGAATTAGCTGGATGTGATCGATTGACTGTTGCACCTGCGCTACTTACTGAATTAGAGAACACTGAAGGTACTTTAGATAAGAAGCTAGTTGACAATGGAGCTAAAACTGAAAAACCTGCAAAACTAACTGAAGAACAATTCAGATTTGATCATAATGAAGACGCTATGGCGACTGAGAAGCTTGCTGAAGGAATCAGAAACTTTGTTATTGATCAAAATAAACTAGAAAAAGCTCTTGCTGAAAAACTGTAAGCTTTTTTGAATTGACAAGGAAACTATCTACCTATAATATTCCCGTTCTAACAGGAAATAGGTAGATACTCTATTTTTTATAAATTTTTATCGGGAGATATAAACGATGGCATTAACTCAAGTCGCATTAGACTCATTAGATTTTGACGCAACAGTTGCATTAGCTGAAAAAGTTGCAGCAAATGTTGATATTTTAGAAATTGGTACTCCATGCATTAAGCACAACGGTATCAAATTATTAGAAACTTTAAGAGCTAAGTTCCCAAACAACTTAATCTTAGTTGACCTTAAAACAATGGACGCTGGCGAATACGAAGCTGAGCCATTCTATAAAGCTGGTGCTGACATTTGTACAGTTCTAGGTGCTTCTGGTATCGCTACAATTAAAGGCGTTATCGCAGCTGCTAAAAAATACGGCAAAGAAGTTCAAGTTGATATGATTAACGTTGATGATAAAGCATCTTTAGCTAAAGAAGCTGTTGCTGCTGGTGCACAAATCATCGGTGTTCACACTGGTCTTGATGCTCAAGCTGCTGGTCACACACCATTTGAAGATTTAGCTGCTATTGCTGCTCTTGACACTGGCGCTAAAATCTCAGTTGCTGGTGGTGTTAAAGCTGCTACAACTCAGCAAGTTAAAGACGCTGGTGCTGCAATTATTGTTGCTGGTGCTGCTATCTACGGCGCTGCTGATCCAGCTGCTGCTGCTAAAGAAATTACAGATATTGCTCACTAATCGAGTAAAAATCTAGTATTTTTTAAAATCCCGACTCAGGTCGGGATTTTTTTTGGTATTATCTTGTTTTATTTATGAGTTCATTAATTTAAGGGATGCTGAATGGATACACAAAAACTTATTTTAGATAGATTAACTACAGTACTTTCAGAAACTGATAAAAGTAATGCTGCTAAGTTAAAAGCACTTGTCGATGGTGCCGGAAGAATTTTCGTTGGTGGGGCAGGTCGTTCTGGACTTGTTTCACGTTTTTTTGCAATGCGTCTTGTTCATTCAGGCTATCAAGTGAACATGGTAGGTGAAGTTGTTACACCAGCAATGAAGGATGGTGACTTACTTGTTGTAATTTCTGGATCTGGTGGTACAAAGACACTATTACCTATCCTGGAAACTGCAAAATCAAAGGGTGGTAAGATTGCGGTTATTTCTCAGAAAACAAGTTCTGCTATGGCTGAGATTGCCGATTTGGTAGTTCAAGTTGGTAATGATGACAGCTATTCCAATTACACAGAAGGTATGCCAATGGGCACAGTATTTGAGTTATCAACATTAGTGTACTTAGAAGCGGTGATTGCAGAAATTATTTTTGACAAAGGTTTAACTGAAGATGGCATGAGAGCGATTCATGCTAATTTAGAGTAATATCAATTTTAGAATAAAAAAGGGGAGCATTAGCTCCCTTTTTTGTTTAGAATTTTCAGAATGCATATTTTTGATCTTCCTTATCAAGAAAACTCATCCATCTGGTTTGATAAATTCGCTTCCAGTCACTCTCCAATATTTCTTGATAGCTGTTTTCAGGGCAATGATTACCCCAATGATTATAATCGATATGACTTAATCTGCTGGGATCCGTTTATAGAAATAATTCAAAAAGGATCTAAGACTTTAATCATAAAGGAGGGTACATCATTTTTATCTGATGAATCATTTACAGAAACATTAGACGTTATTTACTCAGGGTTATTAGACAGTTACGGAAATAATTCTTTAATGCCATTCACAGGCGGCTTGATTGGCTATCTCTCGTATGAGTTTGGTCAGAAAATCACAAAAGATACATATTTACCTCAAGCAAGAGCGAATGCCTATAAAAATACTATTCTTGTGGACCATCTTGAAAAAGAAACACACTTTATTAGTTTTAATGAAAAAAAAGATGCAGTAGCAACTTATGATCAATGTTTGAATCATCAAAATGAAATTAGTGATGACTTTGTCATCACAGAGCCAATAGTGAATACTGAATCTTTTGAGGAGTATAAAGATAAGTTTAATAAGATTAAGCAATACATTACCGATGGTGATGTTTATCAGGTAAATTTAGCCATAAAATTTTTCACAAAATACTCTGGAGATCCATGGGTCTTTTATAAAAAATTTCGCGACATTAATAAGTCACCCTACATGGCGTATTTAAAGTTTGAAGATTATTCGATTATCTCAGGCTCACCAGAGCAGTTTATTTCAGTCAATGGGCAAACTATCACTTCACGACCGATAAAGGGCACAATGCCAAGAGGGGATGATCCAAAGTCCGATAGCATTAATTATGAAAAACTGAATTCCAGTGAGAAAGATAAGGCAGAAAATTTAATGATAGTGGACTTAATCCGAAATGACTTAGGAAAGAATTGTGACACGGGTTCCGTTAATGTAAAAAATCTATTTAACATTGAGAGTTATCCCAACGTTCATCATCTTGTAAGCTCTATTGAGGGTCAACTCAAGCAAGAGATATCTCCATGGACCGCATTTTGTGACGCTTTTCCAGGAGGTTCAATAACTGGCGCCCCAAAGAAAAGATCAATAGAAATTATTGATGAGCTGGAGAGTTTTTCTAGAGAAGTTTACTGTGGATCAATTTTTTATTTATCCTTCAATAGGACCATTAATTCTAATATTGCAATAAGATCTTTGATTGCTTCTGATGGGAGATTAGAATATTTTTCAGGAGGTGGCATTACAAAGAGTTCGTCGGTAAAAAGTGAATACAATGAAATATTTAATAAAGCTGCAAATATTGAAAAAGCAATTTCATACTTTATGAGTAATCAAAATGAATAAAAAATTAATGAATAAAATTAAATCAGATTTAAATGAATGGGAAATTAACAATGAATTATTAGTCAAAGAATTTGTGTTCTCAACTTTTCAAGATTCTGTAAATTTTGTTAATGCTGTTGCAAAAATTGCAGATGAAGCCGATCATCACCCTGATATTTTTATTTCATACAATAAGGTGAAAATCTCACTAATCACCCATGATCTAGGGGAAATTTCAGAAAAAGATTATTCGCTTGCAAAAGAAATGGAATCTCTAGAAGTTTAAAAATTTCGTTTTTTTGAAATCACCATAATTCAGTAAAACGGTAGGTAATATTAATAGATTTAAAATGGTAGAGGTGAATAAACCTCCAATAATGATCATGGCCATAGGGCCTTCAATTTCTTTTCCTGGCTCTCCGGATCCAATGGCAATCGGAAGAAGAGCTAGACCCGCTACTAAGGCAGTCATAAGAATGGATGGCAATCTTTCTGATGCGCCAAGGATACATGTTTCTAAATTCCATACATGCCCCTCATAATCCACGAGGTGCTGATAGTGAGATATCAGCATTATTGAATTCCTTAACGTAATCCCGAACAACGTGACAAATCCGACTAATGAACCGATTGATATCCAACCCCCATGAAGCGATGCTGCGATGACACCACCAATGAGTGCAAAAGGTAAATTAAGAAGTGTTAGGCTGAGATTTTTTAAAGTACCAAAAGCTATATAAAGCATTAAAAGAACACCAGCAATCGCAATAGTCGAGTGGGCAATCAAGTCTTCACGTGATTGTGCATTTTCTTGAGCTTCACCTGTGATCTCAAAATAGTTCCCTGAACCTAATTGAATTCGTTCAAGCCCCTTTTTTACATTGAAAACGAAATCATTTAAATCATAATCATCAATATTAGATGTGATGGTTTGTACTCGCTTACCACCCTGATGAAGAATCTTAGAGCGACCACTAACTTGAGTTATGTGGGCTATGTCTCCCAGCTCAACTATTTGCCCAGATGATGAGCTAAGGGGTAATTTTTTAATATCTTCAATACCATCCTTAAATTCTGAATCTATGGTCACGGCGATGTCAACCGGAATCATTCTCTCGTAAATCTGTGCCACAGGTAAATTTTCATATGCAGCTCTAATAACATCTAGGGCATCCGCTCGACTGATTCCAAAATTTGTTAGCTGCTCTGGAAGGAGTTTAATATTTACTTGAGGGTTTCCAGGAGGAGATTGCAGCATGATGTCTTTAGATCCTGGAAGGGTTTCTAGCATTTGAGCAACTTTAATGGCATCTTGATCAAGGGTGTCTAAGTTTTTTCCATATAAATTAACCACAACGGCAGCATTGTAGCCGGATATTGTTTCTTCAATCCGTTCTGTTAAAAAAGTGTTTATTGCAAAATTAACTCCCACAAAACCATTATCTTTATCATAGACAATATCTTGAATTGAGCTTAGGATTCTTCTTTGATCTTTTCCAGATTTTTTTGATAATTCAATCTCAAATTCACTGTAATGTGTACCAAATGTATCTGCACCAAGAGGGGAGCGACCAACCCATTGTGCGACTGTCCGCACTCCATCAATTTCTAAAATTTGCTCCGTCACTAAGTTACCAATCCTTAGAGACTCTTTTTCCGAAGTTCCTGGATATGCCGTCATGTGCATAATGTAATGTCCTTCGTTTAATGGCGGAATAAAATGAGTTTTAAACAAAGGAATGAATGAGAGACCAAACGCAATCACAAATAAAGAAATAATTAAAACGACTTTGGAGTGAGATTCAATGCGAAGCAATATGTTGCGGTAATTTTTTTTTAATGATTTGATTACAGGCGAGTCTTCAGTGTTCAGATTTTCATTTTGACCAAGAAGCATATAACTCATAGCAGGGGTAACTGTAAGGGCTACTACTAGAGACGCTAGAATGGATAGGATATAGGCAATCCCTAACGGGCCAAATAATTTTCCAGCGACTCCGGTTAATGAAAGCAAAGGTAAAAAAACAATAACAATAATCAAAGTTGCATAGACTACTGATTTTCTAACTTCCATTGAGGATTCAAAAACGACCTGATATAAAGGTTTTTTATTTTTCAATGTTTTATTTTCTCTTAATCGACGAAAAATATTTTCAACATCAATAATGGCGTCATCAACGACCTCACCAAGAGCGATAGCAAGGCCACTGAGCACCATGACATTTAGCCCTAGGTTCATATGACTCATGACCGCAATCGCGGATAGAAGGGATAATGGGATGGCGATAGCAGAGATAAAAGCCGTTCGAAAATTAAATAAAAATAGGTACAAAATTCCAATCACTAAAATTGCACCAATGATGATATCAACCCTTAACCCTTTGATTGATGCATCAATAAAATTAGCTGGCTTGAAAAGTTCTGGGTGAATGGTTATTTCTTCCTTGTTAGCAACCGAAAGAAGAGATTCAATTGCTGTCTCAAGATTTTCAGTCAATTCGTATGTGTCTGAACCAAGCTGTCCCTGGATCGATAAATACACACCAATCTGACCATTAATTGAGGCGCTACTGATGGAGGGAGTATATCCATCCTCAATAACAGCCACATCTTTAAGTCTTAGTAATTTTCCTTGCTTGTTGAATAGAGTCGTTTGTTCCAATTCTCTTGTTGTGAGTGTCTGTCCTTCTGTATTAATAATGATTCTTTGATTTTCATTTTGAATAAAACCTCCACCTCGGACAGCGGAAGATTTTTTAGCGGCAGTAAATATATCTTGTAAACTTAAATCATTTTCTAGCAATTTTTTTGGAATAGTTTTGATTTGCAACTGCCTAACTTTACCGCCAAATCGATTTACATCCGCAACGCCTTCCACTGCCATTAAGTGGGGAATAACAACATTTTCAGCAAAAGTTCTCAGTTGAATTTCATTCTTAGTGTCAGAAGTTAATCCTATTCCAAGAACGCTTGATGCGGATGAGGTGAGGGGTGTTATTTTTGGAATAATGTTGGTCGGTAAGATGTTGGTGAGGGTTGATAATTTTTCTGTAATTGACTGTCTGTTTCTGTAAATATCTGTATCTTCATCAAAAATTACTGTGACGACTGAGAGCCCTGGAATGGATTGGGATCTAATTTGCTTTATTCCGATTGTGCCAGAAACCATTACCTCGATTGGTCGCGTTACTAATTTTTCTACCAGGTCTGTGGAAAAACCAGGTGACTCAGTCTGAATAACTACCTGCGTTGGTGAAAACTCTGGAAAAACATTTAGGGGACTATTTTTGATTTGGACGATACCATAAACTACGATAATTAATGCAAGACCTATTATCACGCCTGCATATTTGATTGAAAATTTAATTAATGATGACACCTAATCCTCATTTTCATTTTTAATTTGATACTTAAACTCTTCAGATAAAAGAAGTTGAGCACCCTTGGTGACAATTGAGTCACTTGGTGAAATTAATTCTGCTGAAATTAACCACCCTCTATTAATTTCATTTTCTAGGACAATAGGCTTTTTAATAAATAAATGAGGCTCTTGTTCAATATACACCCATGACAGCCCATTGCTCCATACTATGGAAGTATTCGGAACTTCATAAAGAATGGTCTTTTCTGCGTCATCTTTAAAATAAAAACCTATTAACTTTGACCCAATTCTGATTTCTGTGGACTGAATTAGATAATAGTAGGTCTGGCCAAGAATACTTGGCTCAATTGTTGGGGCTTGGTCAACGTATATGCCGTCGATTTCATCGCTGCCATTGATGGGCGAGAAAACAATTTTATCTGGAATTTTTCTTCCGCTCTCACTTGAGGGGATGGTGATCTTAACTAATCTTGCATTTCCATCGATTAGGGCAGCTAGATTTCTATCTTTCGACTTTCCCGTTACTATGTCATAAAATTTTTGTCCCCATTGGGTTAAAACCTTTTGTTGAAGATTTTGCTTTAGTGCCGTTTTCTTTTCAATTGCTACCTTTAAATTGCTTACAATGGTCTGCTGATCAAGAAGTACTTGATCAGATATATTTTTTTCATCTTCATTAAGTTCTGCAAAGGCAAGGTATTTTTTTTCTTCTGTTGCTAATTGATTTTGAAGGGTGTTTATTTCTTGCATCAATTGATCGAAAATATTTTTCAGATCAATTAATGTGTCTGTTGCTTGTACTATTCCATAATTAGAAAATGAAGATTGCTTATTTGAGCTTGTTATTCTTGTAGTTTCGATACCACTATTTTTTACTATTGTCTCAGTCAGCCTTACTTGATTAAGCCCTTCGTCATTGACCTCAATAAAAGAAAAGGTTTCTTCATCGTCAAAAAGGTCATCATCAACAAACTCATCGCTACCCATTAAGATAACAACCCAAATGAGCAAAATGATTACAAACGATTGACCAATAATAATCATGAGGCTTTTTTTATTCATTCGGTTCTTTTTCTAGATGCAGTTGACTAACAAAAGGAATATGAAATGTTTTTTCAATTTCATAACCTCCCTGAATTAAATTATATAAGCTATCCAAGTAAATATAATCAATTTCGTATAATTTTATTTTTTCTTGTTCTAGTTCAAAACGACTAAGAATTCCATTTTTAAACTTCTTTTCTAAATTAACGAGTAATAATTCTTTATCAGCATTCAAAGCCCTGGCATTGTTATATTTTTCAGATGAGTCATTTAAATACAACAATAAAGAGTCAATGTCGTTAGCAATCGCTAGCTGCATGTCCATAATTTTGGATGACTCTGTCTCTCTAAAACTTTCTGCTTTAGCAATCAAAGCTTTATTTTTTTCTAAATTTGGAATAAGGGTAGATATACCCAAGGTCCAAATTTTATCTCCAAAGTCATACAAATAGGCAGGACTAAATTTTATATCAGGATACTGTTTGGCAACTTCTAGCTTTAGTGCGGCCTCAGCTCTTGCATAATTTGCAAGATCTCGTCTAAGGTCAATACGTGTTTGGATTGCTTTTTCCCTGAGTAAAGTGATTTTTTCATCATCAATTGTTTGCATAATGTTCAATAAGTTATTGATGATGTTATCAGCAAGGAGAGGATTTTTTTCTAGGTGGTGTAATTTTATTCCTGCTTTTTGTGCGATTTGTTTTCGAATACTTAGCTGATTGATTTGAAAACTCTTCAATTTATTTTCAACTAGCTGGAGTGCAATTTTCGACTGTTGCAGCTGGATATTATCTTCGATACCTTTTTCAAATCTTTTCTTTGTCATTAAATAAATAGACTGACGAGAGAATAATTCATTTTTAATGGTGTTTATTTTTTTTATGTTAAAAGAATATTGAATAAGTGCATTTATAAGCATTAGTCGCTCATTCCACGAGAGTAATCTATAGTCCTCATAGGCTGATTGGGATGTATTAAGCGCTATTTCGTAGCGAATTAACCTTTTATTGGCTGTTTCAAGTGGGAACATAACTCCTAAACCCTCGATGTCTTTGGACAAGTCATCGTTGGCACCATCGCCTGATCCCACTTCAGCTCCTATTGACGATTGAGGTCTGAATTTTGCAATCACTTCATCATTTTTCACAGTTTGGTACTGTTTTTCTGCAGTTTTGATCTTTGTATTGTAAAAATACAGCGTAGCTAACAAGTTGTCGGTATTCCAACCCTCATTCGGAAGGGAAATATTTTGTCCTAGGGAACCGATAAACTGGGTAAAGCTATCTGTTTCTGAATGTTGATTGTTTATTTCAACATTGTTCGCATCAAGATCAATCTCTTCTTTAAAATAGGGAATGAATTGGCATCCAGCAATAAAAAAAATTACTAATAGAATAATAATTTTAGAACTTAAAAAATTCGAGAAAATCAAGGCAAATACTGTAATTTAAATAGGTTTATGTGTAAGTTAATTCTAACAAATTTATCAGTAAAATTTTATGGAATTTATTTATCAAAAATCTATCCAAAATGGTATAATCTGCCGTTCTCTGGTACGTGCGAGAGTGGCGGAATTGGTAGACGCACTGGATTTAGGTTCCAGCGCCTAAAAGCGTGAGAGTTCGAGTCTCTCCTCTCGCACCATTTAAAAACACTAATGCTTAATTACAATTTAGTTATTTGCAAAGATTTATTTAGGATTAAACATGACACAGGCTGTTGAAAAAATTAGCGATATCGAAAGAAAAGTTAAAGGCAAAATTATTATTGCTCCGCTTGAGAATGAGATTAAACAAAGATTCATTCAAGTATCAAAAAATGCAAAGATTCAGGGTTTCAGACCAGGTAAAGCTCCAATGAGTATCATTGAAAAACAATACGGCCCAGATATCCGATCTGAAGTTTATTCAAAAGCTATAGAAAATCAGTTTGGTCAGATAGTGCAGGAAAATAAATTAAACATTGTTGGCATGCCTCAAATTAATCATGATCCACTTCCAGAGATTAAAGATGATTTTGAATTTACCGCAACATTTGAGGTTGTCCCTGACGTTAAAGATATTGATTTTAAAAAAATCGAGATTTTACAACCTGATGTTAAATTAACAAAAAAAGATGTCGACGCAACTATCGATGTAATGTCAAAACAAAGAGCAACATTCAAAAAAGTAGATCGAGCTTCTGAGTTGGGTGACCGCGTAGGCTTGAAACTTGAATCCTTCATTGATGGAAAGTCTGCTGAGTCAACCGGTTCCCAAACTTTAAATTTTATACTTGGCGACAAAAATCGATTAGAAGTTTTTGATAAAGAGTTAGTTGGATTAAAAGCTTCGGATATGAAAGATTTTGAAATTCATTATCCTAAAGACCATGAACCAGCTCAGCTGGCAGATAAAAAAGTTAAATATACTGTTGTTATCAATGAAGTGAATGAAATGGAGCTTCCTAAGATTGATGCAGATTTTGCTAAATCTCTCGGAGTAGACAGCGGTGATGTTGATGAAATGAAAAAGCAAATTGAAGAATCTTTAGCTGAAGAGGTCGAAAAACGCGTTAGACTGAAAGAAAAAGATCAAGTCTTTGTTGAGCTTGTTAAACATGCAAAGTTTGAATTACCAAAATCTATTATTGACAATGAGTCATATCGACTAATGCAACAGATGATAGAGAATATGGAAAGACAGGGCGCGAAAGCAAAAGATTTGAAATTAGAACCATCCATGTTTAATGAAAGAGCTGAACAAACAGCACGTCTTAGAATTATCCTAGCGCATTTGGTCGAGAAAGAAAAACTGCACGCAACTGAAGAACAGGTTAAATCTAAGATCGAAGAATTTTCAAAATCATATGACGAGCCTGAAAAAGCTGTTCAATGGTTCTATGAAAAACAAGAACGTTTGAATGAACCCGCGGCCTTAGCAACTGAAGACAATGTGGTGAATTTTGTTTTAAAAGCTTGTAAGATTAAAAAAGAAAAAGTTTCATTCGACGAACTAATGGGCAATAATCAATAATGTCATCTGATAAATTCTCAAGATCCAATACACCTGTGGGACTAGGATATATTCCAATGGTCGTTGAGCAAAGCGGCAGAGGGGAAAGATCGTATGACATCTACTCAAGATTATTAAAAGAAAGAGTAGTCTTTTTGGTTGGACCGGTTGATGATATGACTGCCAACCTTGTTGTAGCTCAATTACTTTTTTTAGAAGCTGAGAATCCAGATAAAGACATTTCCTTATATATTAATTCTCCAGGGGGTTCAGTGACCGCTGGCATGGCAATCTATGACACCATGCAATTTATCAAGCCTGATGTGAGCACTTTATGTATCGGACAAGCTGCCAGCATGGGAGCACTTTTATTAACGGCTGGAGCAAAAGATAAGCGTTTCTGTCTTCCAAATTCAAGAGTCATGATCCATCAGCCATTAGGTGGATTTCAAGGTCAGGCTTCAGATATTGAAATACATGCCAAAGAAATTCTTTACCTTAAAGATAAATTAAATAGAATCTTATCTCATCATACGGGTCAAGACATCAAGACGATTTCCAAAGATACAGACAGAGATAACTTTATGAGTTCTGAGGATGCGGTAAAATACGGTCTTGTGGACAAAGTCATTAACGAAAGATAATTTATTTAGGTATATTCTGATATGAGTGACCAGGACAAAGATAAGTCATTGTTTTGTTCCTTCTGCGGAAAAAATCAGCACGAGGTAAAAAAACTAATAGCTGGCCCATCAGTTTTTATTTGTGATGAGTGTATTGATCTTTGCACCGACATTATTAAAGAAGAAATAAAAGCTGCTGACTCAAAAAAATCTGTTGATACCGAGTACATTCCTAAGCCTCAAGAAATCTTTGATCAACTAAATCATCATATTATTGGTCAAAACCATGCGAAAAAATCATTGTCAGTCGCTGTCTACAATCATTATAAAAGACTCGGCAGCAACAGTGATGATATAAAAATTGCTAAAAGCAATATTCTCTTAATTGGACCGACTGGATCTGGTAAGACATTATTAGCACAATCCTTAGCCTCATTCCTGAATGTTCCTTTTGTCATCGCTGATGCAACAACATTAACTGAAGCGGGCTATGTTGGCGAAGACGTTGAAAATATTATGCAAAAATTATTGCAAAAATGTGATTACGATGTCAGCAAGGCTCAAAAGGGAATCATATACATTGATGAGGTAGACAAAATATCACGAAAATCAGATAACCCTTCTATAACTCGAGATGTGTCAGGTGAAGGCGTGCAGCAAGCTTTATTAAAATTAATTGAGGGTACTGTAGCCTCCGTTCCTCCTCAGGGCGGTAGAAAGCATCCTAATCAAGAATTTGTTCAAATTGATACTTCGAATATCCTATTTATCTGTGGCGGGGCATTTGACGGTCTTGAAAAAGTCATTCAAAGAAGATTGGAAAGTAATAGTATAGGTTTTGGAGCAAATGTAGCTTCTAAGAATGACAGTAGAACCACATATCAGCTTTTAAAAGAAACTGAATCTGAAGACTTGGTTAAATTTGGTCTAATACCTGAGTTTATTGGACGTTTGCCAGTTATCTCTGCTCTCGAGCCACTTGATATTGATGCGCTAACAAAAATTCTCATAGAGCCTAAAAATGCATTAATCAAACAGTATAAGAAACTCTTTGAAATTGAAGGAGTAGAACTAGAATTTAGAGATCAGGCGTTAATTCATATTGCAAAAAAAGCCCTAGATCGAAACACTGGAGCCCGTGGACTTAGATCGATTTTAGAAGAAACTCTTCAGGATGTTATGTTTGATATTCCATCTGATAAAACAATTGAAAAAGTAATCATTGACGAAAAAACGATCACTGAAAACAACAAACCAATTTTAATCCACTCAGATCAAAAGAAAATTAATCAATAATTCTATTAATTCCTTGAATTATTCTGATTAGCCCTCATAATAAATATTAAGAATAAATTAATTATATAGATAGAAAATGGCTCAAGAAAAAATCAATCCTATAACCCCCTTGTTACCCTTAAGAGATGTTGTTGTTTATCCTCAGCTTGTCATTCCTTTATTCGTGGGGCGCGATAAATCAATTAAAGCGATTGAAAAGGCAAATAATGGAGATAAGCAGATATTGCTAGTCGCCCAAAAATCAGCTAACAAGGATGACCCAGATGTTAAAGATTTATTTGAAATCGGAACTTTAGCAACGATCTTACAAATGTTAAAGCTTCCTGATGGAACGGTTAAAGTTCTTGTGGAAGGTGTTGAGAGAATTCAATTAACTAAGTTTTACGATTCTGGTGAATTTTGGTCTGCGGAGTCTAAGGTGATTAAATCTCGTGAAGTGAAGGATAAGAAATCGATTGCATTGATGCGCACGCTATATTCACAGTTTGATCAATATGTGAAGCTTAATAAGAAGATCCCACCTGAGTTACTGACAACCTTATCATCAATTGAAGAGCCTGGACGAATGGCTGATTCAATTGCAGCAAATTTAAATCTTAAGCTGCAAGATAAGCAAAAATTACTTGAGACGATAAATGTTCGCGAAAGACTTGATCTTTTATTGTCACTTCTTGAGGCTGAACTTGATATCCTTCAGGTAGAAAAAAGAATCAGAGGGCGTGTCAAGCGTCAGATGGAAAAATCTCAAAGAGAGTATTACCTAAATGAGCAAGTCAAAGCGATTCAAAAGGAACTTGGCGAACAAGATGAGACAGCTGAATTCGACGAATTAGAGAAAAAAATTAACACCGTTGGAATGTCTAAAGAAGCTCAAGATAAAGCCTTAGGTGAATTAAGAAAGTTAAAAATGATGTCACCGATGTCTGCAGAGGCCTCCGTGGTGAGAACTTATATTGAGACTTTAATCAATCTTCCTTGGTCGAGTAAAACCAAAATCAATTCAAGTCTGAAAGATGCCGAAACTATTCTAGATGCCGATCATCATGGCCTTGATAAGGTGAAAGAAAGAATTATTGAGTATCTAGCAGTACAACAACGAGTTGATAAAGTTAAATCTCCAATCCTTTGCCTTGTTGGACCGCCTGGTGTTGGTAAAACTTCGCTTGGTCAAAGTATCGCCAAAGCAGTAAATAGAAAATTTATCAGAATGGCGTTAGGTGGAGTTCGTGATGAATCAGAAATTCGAGGCCACCGAAAAACATATATCGGATCGATGCCTGGAAAAGTATTGCAAAATATGACCAAAGTTGCTGTTAATAATCCACTATTTCTTCTGGATGAAGTGGATAAAATGGGTCAGGATTTTAGAGGAGATCCATCATCAGCTCTACTTGAAGTTTTAGATCCAGAACAAAACCATACCTTTATCGATCACTATGCAGAAGTAGAATATGACCTATCAGATGTTATGTTTGTGGCTACTGCAAATACATTAAATATTCCCGAGCCTCTTTTAGATCGAATGGAGATTATTCGATTGCCTGGTTACACAGAGCAAGAAAAAATAGATATTGCACTGACACATTTGGTGCCTAAGCAACTAAAAGCGCATGGTTTAAAAAGAAGTGAATTGAATATTGCACAGTCAGCAGTCAAAAGCATTATTCAGTTTTACACTCGCGAAGCTGGAGTGAGAAGGTTAGAGCAGGAAATCGCAAAAATCTGTAGAAAATCTGTTAAACAATTACTTACCAAGAGAAAACTGAAAAAAATATCAGTGACGGCAAAAAATGTTAATGACTTCCTAGGTGTTAAAATTTATGACATCGGATTGGCCTCGAAAAAAAGTCAGGTTGGTCAGGTTACAGGCTTAGCCTGGACACAAGTGGGCGGAGAGTTATTAACAATCGAGTCAGTGATTATGCCAGGCAAAGGAAAAATAAATCTTACTGGTAAGCTTGGTGATGTAATGAAAGAATCCATACATGCAGCACTTAGTGTTGTGCGGAGTCGGTCCAAGAAGCTCCATATCTCTGAAGAGTTCTATGAAAAAAATGATTTTCATATCCACTTACCAGAAGCTGCTACACCTAAAGACGGCCCTAGCGCAGGCATTGGTATGACCACAGGAATCATTTCATCTCTAACAGGTATTCCTGTGCGTGCAGATGTCGCAATGACGGGAGAAATTACCTTAAGAGGCGAGGTGTTACCTATTGGAGGTTTAAAAGAAAAATTATTAGCAGCCCACCGCGGTGGAATCAAAAAGGTCATTATTCCGCACCTCAATACAAAGGACCTTATTGATATCTCCCAAGAGGTGCTAAAAAAAGTTGAGGTTATTCCAGTTAAAACAATTGATGAGGTGCTTAAAATTGCTTTGACTAAAGATCCTGAAAACTTAAAAGTTAGTAAAACAAGAGCTGCAAAAAAGACGGTCTCAAAGAATCGTTTAGAGAAAATCGACAAATCTATAGCACATTAAATTTAAGCTAGCATTTCATCATTTCTTATTGTAGAATGGCGTCCTCGATATTATTTTGGGTGCTTAGCTCAGCTGGTAGAGCGTCGCCCTTACAAGGCGAATGTCGGCGGTTCGATCCCGTCAGCACCCACCAAAATAAGGAGTGGTAGTTCAGTTGGTTAGAATACCGGCCTGTCACGCCGGGGGTCGCGGGTTCGAGTCCCGTCCACTCCGCCAACTTTTTAGAACTTTTTGACGCAAGAAGGTCATAAAAATCATGTTAGAAACAATTAGAAATGGTTTAGAAAAAAAATGGGCTAAAGTGGTTTTAGCCATCATTGTTGTTCCATTTGCTCTTTTTGGTATTGACTCTTACCTCAACTCAATGGGTTCAAATGTCACTGTTGCCTCGGTTAATAATTTTGAGATTACTGCTCAAGATTTTCAGCGCTCCATGATGGTTCTTCAAGAAAGACTTGATGCCGAAGGTCAGGATCGCTCAATCCTTCAATCGCCAGAATTTAGAAAAAGCGTTATTGATTCTCTAGTTGACAGTCAACTAATTAAGTCTGCAGTCGACAAATATAATTTCCGTATCTCTGATGACCAACTCTCGACCTATATTGTAGGAATGCCTGATTTCCAAGAGAATGGGAAATTTTCACAGGACAGGTATGATCAAATTGTCCAATATAACGGCCTGACACCTAAGAAATTAGAGCAACAAATACGTGGTGATATGGCAACACAACAGATACAAGGAACTTTAGCTAATTTGACTTACTTCCCTAAAAAAAATATTGAAGAGATAGCTAAGATTGCCTATCAAAAAAGACATGTCAAGCTATATGATATGTTACTGCTTGACTATGAAGATAAAATTAAAGTAACTGATGATGAGATCAAAGAGTTTTATGAAGCCAACACAGATTCATTTATCCGACCTGACCAGGTTAAGATTGAGTTTGTTGTTTATTCCGTGGCAAATATCGTACCCAATGTAAGTGTCACTGATGAAGAAGTGAAAGAGTTTTATGAGTTTAATAAGCAAAACTATGAAGGCGATGAAGAGCGTTCCGCTAGTCACATACTCTTTATGGCTGACGCATCTCAGTCTGATGAAGAGGTCGAAAAAGTAAGGCAAAAGGCTTCAAATGTTTTAAAAGATATAAAGAAAGATCCAAATAAATTCGAGGAATATGCCAAAGATCTATCACAAGATCCCGAATCCGCTAAAAATGGTGGATCACTAGGATTTTTCAAAAGAGGGGTGATGGTTAAGGAGTTTGAAGAATCTGCTTTTACATTAAATAAAGGTGAGATTTCTGATTTAGTCAGGACAGATTTTGGTTTTCATATCATTCGTCTCGATGATGTCAAAGGCGATCAAGTATCATTCAAAGATGTTAAAGCTCAAGTAAAAGGTGAGCTGCTATACGGAAAAGCTTTGGAAATTTATAATACCAATGCTGAAGATTTTAGTAATATCGTATACGAACAGAAAGAATCTTTAGATCCAGTTGTCAAAAAATATAATCTTGATGTTCAACAGAGCCCATGGATGTCAAAGGCTGACGCTGAAAACTTCTTCAATAACCCTGTTTTTTCTGAGGCTGTTTTTGATCAAACCATCATTGACAGCAAATTTAATACTCCAGCTATTGAAGTTTCACCAAATAATCTTGTTTCGGCTAGGGTTGTAGACTTTAGAAAGTCTGAGGCTCAGGCACTGGACGATGTTAAAGACGAGGTTAAAAGCTTCTTAAAGAAAAGAAACTCACAAGAAAATTTAATCAATGATGGTAATAAATTGGTTGAAGGACTTCAAGATGGTTCTGCGAAAGAGCCTAAGTGGATTGATGAATTAACCATTGACAGATCCGACAAACAGGGATTATCAGATGTTATTGCAGAAGAGATATTTAAAATGAACTCCTCTACCTTGCCAATTTACTCAGGAATCTATGATCCCAAAGGCGAATTTATGGTCATAAAACTAGATAAAGTCGACTCAGAGAGTATATTAGAAGAAGATGTAGAGTTCTTCAACGAAGAGTTTATGGCTGCTATTGAAAAAGAGATTGAGAAATCTTATGTTGAAGATTTAAGAGCTGATTCAAAAGTTAAAATCAACTCTAAGTTTCTTCAATTTGCTCAGTAAAATCTATTCGATTGCCCCGGCGGCAGTTATGTTCATACCACCATCTACATAAGATACCTCACCAGTGATTCCGCTTGCGAGGTCACTGCAGAGAAATGCTGCAGCATTACCCACCTCATCTATGGTCACATTTCGTCTTAACGAGGCATGCTTCTCATTAAATGAATACATTTTGTCAAAGTCAGAAATACCCGACGCTGCTAAGGTTTTTATAGGACCTGCTGATACCGCATTTACCCGAATTCCTTTTGGACCTAGACTTTGAGACATATAGCGCACGTTAGCTTCTAAACTGGCTTTTGCTAAGCCCATGACATTATAGTTAGGCATTGTTCTTTCAGCGCCAAGATAACTTACGGTGAGCAAGCTTGCATCGCTTGATAGCATTGGTAAAGCTGCCTTAGCTAGTGCGGTAAAGCTGTATGAACTAACATCATGAGCTATACGAAAATTTTCTCTTGAAGTGTTTTCAATAAAGTCTCCCTGCAATGCATCCTTTGGAACAAAGGCAATAGAGTGAACCAATATATCAAAATGATCCCAGTGTTTTTTTAATAGATCAAATAGATTATTAATTTGATCATCATCTGATACGTCACAAGGTAATACAATATTTGAATTAAAATTTGCTGCTAGTTTCTGGACTCGTTGTTCATGCTTATCTATTTGATGAGTAAAGGCTAACTCAGCCCCTTGCTGATGCATTGCATTCGCAATACCGTAAGCGATCGATCGATCACTCAATAAACCTAAAATAAGTGCACGTTTGTTTTTTAAAAAAGACATGGATACCTCGTATATATCTGTTACGTATTCTGATCAAAGTTATCTCTAAGACCCTCCCCGAGTAAATTATAACCCAATACGGTAATTAATATAGCAAGTCCAGGAAACAATGATAGCCACCAAGCAAATTGGATGTACTCTTTTCCGTCAGTCAATATATTTCCCCATGAGGCTGTAGGTGCCTGAACTCCAAGCCCAAGGAAGCTTAGGCCAGATTCAACCAATACAGCACTGGCAACACCCAAGACGGTGCTCACAATAATTGGACCTAGGCTGTTGGGTAATAGGTGAGTAAGAATAATTCTAAAGTCACTTGCCCCCAACGTCTGAGCTGCGAGCACGAAATCACGTTCCTTTAAACTCAAGAATTCTGCCCTTACCAGTCTAGTGACGCCCATCCATGAAGTTAACCCGATGACGATCATGATATTCCAAATGGAGGGGGTTAGGAAAGCTATGACCGCAAGAATAAGAAAAAATGAGGGTATCGATAACATGACATCAACCAATCGCATAATAATGGTATCAGCAATGCCACGATAATATCCTGCTACAGAGCCTAAAATGATTCCAATGATGGTTGATATTCCAACCGCGACAATTCCAACAAGAAGTGATATTTGTGCTCCATGTAACATTCGAGAAAAGACATCGCGACCCAGTGCATCCGTACCCATCCAGTGGGTTCCGTCAGGAGATAAAAGGATCGCATTGATATTAATATAATTTGGATCAAACGGGCTCAGATACCCTGCAAAAATAGCAAGTACTCCTATTATTGAGATAATTATTAACCCGGCTAAAGACATTGGATTTTTTATAATCTTTCTCATTTGGCAAGCCCTCGTCGAATTCTGGGATCTGCCCACGCATAAGCTAAATCTGCAACTAAATTACCTAGCAATGTTAAGATGGAACCAATAGTCAATATTCCCATTACAACAGGAAAGTCACGCATCAGGACAGCGTCAAAAAATAACTTACCCATTCCAGGGATAGCAAAGATTGACTCAGCAATCACTGAGCCACCAATTAAACCGGGAATAGATAATCCCAAGATTGTAATTAATGGAAGTAGGGCATTTTTTAAAGTATGTACAAAAACAACTTTTTTTTCATAAAGACCTTTTGCCCGAGCTGTTTTGATGAAATCTTGATTAAGAATTTCAATCATTCCGTTTCGAACATAAAGTGAAATTCCTGCCAATCCGCTCAAACAAGAGATAAATACAGGCAATGCTAGATGTTTTAAAAGATCAAGTATTTGGCCTAACTTACTCATTTGCTCGTATCCAATGGAATGTAATCCTGAGATTGGCAATACCTGATTAACAACCCCAAATGAGTACATTAGAATCAATGCTAACCAAAATCCAGGGATAGCAAAACCAACAAAGACAAACAAGGTTATCACCCGATCAGGGAT
The DNA here is from genome assembly GCA_000156155.1 of beta proteobacterium KB13. GTDB lineage: Bacteria > Pseudomonadota > Gammaproteobacteria > Burkholderiales > Methylophilaceae > BACL14. Next base: position 577,454 of record DS995299.1, read on the forward strand.
CTTATTTTTCTTTATAGCGGCAATTGTTCCCAGTAGGATAGAAATAGAGAAAATAAGGAGTATGGTTAAAAGATTAATTAAAAGGGTTATCGGGAGTGCTTTTTGAATTAAGCCTGGCTTAATGTTGCCATTTTCATCTTTTTTTTCCCATAGCACAGGCCTTTGGTGTGATGCAAATGACGAACCAAAGTCTAACTGAACAATTCTTTTTAACCATAAACCGTATTGGACAACAATAGGTTTATCAAGATTGTATAATTCTCTTAGCTTTTGACGTGATTCCTCACTAGCTTTTGGGTTAAAAGCACTCTCATTGGATGTTATGTCACCTGGAGCTAAATGCATTATAAAAAAAGATATCAAACTGATACCAATCAACATAGGAATCATCCAGAGTATTCTTTTGATCAAATAATTTAACATTTAGAGGCTCATCTCGTTTCTTCTAAATTTCTTTGGAATATACCACTCATAGTCGTTATGAAAGACACCTGCGGGTGGAGTAACCCTCTTTACCCCTTTTATTTTTTTATGAATAGCCGTTAAACCATATCCGGCATAGAGGTAAATAATGGGTTGTTCATCATAAATAATTTTAGAAAACTCGTCATAGATTTGTTTTCTTTTTTCATTGTTTAGCTCCTTCCTTCCTTCCTCAAGAAGTGTATCAACTCTAGGATTATTGTATCCAATAAAATTGAATTGACCCGGCCCCTGTTGCGAAGAGTGCCAGATATTATACTGATCAGGATCAAGTGAAAGACTCCAGCCAAGCACAACAGCCTCAAACTCACCTGTTTTGATAAACCTGTTCACAAAACTTGCCCATTCAATGACCCTGATACTGACATCAATGCCTATATCCTGAAGACGCCGCTGAATGAGCACTGCAGTCATTTCTCGTTGTTTGTTTTGGTTTGTGAGAATTTCAAAAGCAAGAGTCTTGCCATCTTTTTCGTAGATATTATTTGCATTGAGTTGGTAACCAGATGTTTCAAGCAATTCTCTGGATCTACTAACATCAAAAGAAATCTTATTGATCGACTTATTTTCCCAGTAAGTACCAGGCTTATAAGGACTGGTAATTTCTTCTCCTAATCCCAGCAAAACACCATTGATAATTTCTTCTTTATTGATAGCATAACTAATCGCTTTTCTGATATTGACGTCATCAAAAGGCTTTTTCTTTAAATTAAAACCAAAATAGGTATATCCATTACCCATTTCTTTATAGAGATTAATTTTATCGTTCAACTCAGATCGGCTGGGGAAAACTCTTGAGTACTGAATTGGGTTTATACTCATCAAATCAATATTTCCTGCAATCAATTCCATAAATTGCGATGATAAGTCAGGAATGATCCGGGTTATTTTTTCTTCGAGAAGTGGTCGACCATGAACAGAATTAGGGTTAGTTTTAAGTTTTACCTGCTGACCGGTTGTCCATTCATCTAGAGCATAGTAATTACTACCTGTTGGCCTTAATGAGAAATAGGTATCGTTAATATCTTCATCTTTTAGTAAATGTTCTGGGAGTATGTGCAAGGACGACCATGTTTCAAGAGCAGGTGCATAAGGTTCGTCATACTCAGCAGTAAATGTGTAATCGTTTACACATGAAGCTGAGCTGACCAGTTGGTAATCAGACCCGTAAGGAGTTCTTGTGTCTGGATCGGTAACTTTCTTCCAGGTAAATAACACGTCTTCACATGTAAAAGGTTTGTCATCAGCCCATTTAATATCTTGCTTTAAATTAAATGTAATTTTTTTATAATCATCAGAAATTATCCAGCTGTCAGCCAGGTCTCCTTCAAAACCAAGGTTTTCATCATACTTTAAGAGCGCATTAAAAATTTGCCCAGCAATTGCAGATGAGGCAGAGTCACCAGCTATCATTGCAATCAGGTTGTTAGGTTCACCAATCATTGCATTGGTCAGTGCACCTCCTGATTCTGGTAGGGCGGGGTCATCATAGTTAGTGTTGTCAAGATTTTGACTATTATTACAACCAACGACAAGACTTAAAAATAATAAAGCTAAAAACTTATGCATATATGCTTATTGAGGAATATCGATGTACTTACCTACGATTATTTTTGTGCTTTTGAGTTCATTAAACTCCATTAAATCTTTGATTGAGATCTTATATTTTCTTGCTATTCCACCCAACGTATCTCCTGGTTTAATCTTGTGGGTAATAATTGTTGAGTAGGAATATAAATTATCCGTGTTTATTGGATATTTTTTTAAAACATCAGGTGACGCAGGAATTAAGATAATTTTATTTTTAAGAGTTTGATTGCTCCTTAATTGATTTATCTTTATTAATTCCTTCATATCAATGTTAAATTTTTTAGCCACATGGTTTACCTTTTCTCCTTTTATGGGCGTATATGTAATCCAGTTAGTTAATGGATCCTTATGATCTTCCAGATTTTTCAGAAATGTATCAACACTGTCAACAGGTAAAAGTATATCCTGAGAACCAAAATGTGCCTTCATCAAGGGTCGATTGTGCTCAGCGTTTAGTAATTGAAACTCCTCATAAGGGATATTAGCCAACTCAGCTGCTATATACGTATCAATTTCATCAGGGACATTAACGACTTGAAAATAAGGTTTATCCGGAATATCTTTTATATACAGTTGAAATCTTTCTGGATCTTGAATAATTTTTTTTACAGCCAGCAATTTTGGCACATAATTTTTTGTTTCCTTTGGAAGCCGCAAAGAATAATAATCTGTTGGTTTCTTCCTTTTTTTATTTCTTAAGATAGCTCTTTTTACTCGACCTTCACCTGCGTTATAAGCTGCCAAAGCTAATTCCCAAGACCCAAAAAGATTGTGAAGTTGTTCCAGGTAATCCAAGGCAGCATTTGTTGAGTCAATAATATTCCTTCGCTTATCTCTCCACCAGTCCTGCTCAAGTCCAAATAATTTTCCAGTTGAGGGAATAAACTGCCAAACTCCTACGGCTTTTTGCCTAGATTTAGCAACTGGATTGTAAGCGCTTTCAATCATTGGAAGGAGTGCTATTTCCATTGGCATATTTCTTTTTTCGACCTCTTCGACCACATGAAATAAATAGCGGGATGATCTTTCAATCATCCTTTCAACATACTCGGGCCTAGATTGATACCATTTGACATAATTTTTAACTCTTCTGTTATCAATATCTTTAATGGCAAATCCATTTTGTACCCTTTCCCACAGATTTTTATCACCCTCAATATAGTGGATAGTTTCATCATTACCTGGAACTGGATCGTCAAACAATTCAAGAGTTACACCCTCAGCATTTTCAATTGTAGAAGGGAATTCAAAAGAATTTGAGAAAAGAGAAGGGCTTATGAGTAGTGAAAAAAACAGTAATATATATTTCATTAAAATAGGTCTTTTGCTTCTCTTAATTTTTTAAATTCATCATATGAAGAATTTAGGAAAGGATTTGATTCTAACTCATCCTTTAGTAAAGAGGGTAAAGTAATCATTGATTTTGATAAATTTTGATATTTTTTTTCATAAAACGTATTATCTTTGAAATAATTTTTTAAAAACTCAAGATTTTTTAGGGTGTATTCATGGGTGCAATATACTTTCGAATAAGGATCAATTGACTTGAATTTTCTTAGGCTGTCATACATTTGTCTATAAGTACCCTCAAAAATTCTTCCACATCCAAAACTAAACAAAGTATCACCGCAAAATAAAAGCTTATTGCCATGATAAATGATGTGCTCCAAAGTATGTCCTGGAACTTCTATCACGGAAAATTCTAATGTGTTGTCGAAAAGCTGAATTTTGCTATTTTCCTGGACTTGATGATATTTGAAATTAAATTTCTCATGATATGGGGCATATACAGGCACGTTATGTTGATTAATGATCCCATCTATACCTCCTATGTGATCATGGTGATGGTGCGTTATAAGTATTGCTGTTAACTCAAGATTATACTTTTGGTGGTACTTTAAAACTGGATCAGATAACCCAGGATCAATCACTACAGTCTTTTTACCATGAATGATTGTCCATATGTAGTTATCATTTAGAATAGGGATAGGAACAACATTTAACATTAATTAATTATAAACTTAAACATGACTTGGTTTGAAACTAAAAGAGGCTCAGATTTATTGTTGTTAGAGCAAAAAATTCTCGATCAGTTATTCGATCATTTGTTTGGCTATAACATTGTCCAAATTGGAAATCATCGATCATTAATTGAAAATTCTCGATTTAAGAATAAATATACATGCAAGCAAATCCAATTTGATGCCGAGCAATTGCCTTTTGAGTCCGATGCTATTGATTGTATTGTTCTACCTCATCAAAATACAGAAGATGAGAGGATGTTGTCTGAAGTGTATCGTTCATTAATGCCTCATGGCCACGCAATATTTATAAACTTTAATCCATGGAGCCCAATAGGGTTAAGAACTTTTTTTTCAATGAGCTCAGAGGAGCCGTGGAATCATAATCTTGAAAGCTTCACCTCTTTTCAAAATAAATTATTAAAACAAGACTTTGAGATTGTGAATGGTAAATTTTTTGGATATCACCCACGTTTTAAGTCAGCATCAAATAAGTCAAGGTGGGATAAGATTGGTGACCGCTGGTTTCCTTTGTTTGCAAATATTTATTTAATCGTGGTGCGAAAAAAAATATTTACCATGACCCCAATTAAACCATCATGGAATGGTAAAATTCAAAGAAATCAAGTCAAAGTAAAAGAAACCTATGAGCTTTAAAATTTATACTGATGGATCTTGCCATGGAAACCCTGGACCGGGAGGTTGGGCATTTATAGTTGTTGCAAACGATGAGGTTGTAAAAGAAAAGTCTGGTTCCATGGAAAAAACCACAAATAATCAAATGGAATTATCTGCAGCGATCCAAGGACTTTTTTACTTTAATGAACATGTTGAATCCAAAGAAGTTGAGTTATTTACTGATTCTAAGTACGTAATTGATGGGATTAACTCTTGGATCCATGGATGGAAGAAAAATAATTGGAGAACATCCACAAAAAAACCTGTTAAAAATGAGGAACTATGGAGGACCCTTGATGAGTTAAATTCAAAATTAACAGTGAATTGGATTTGGGTTAAAGGCCATAGTGGAGATATTTTTAATGATAAGGTAGATCTGTTGGCTAATTATGCAACATTGGGAGATTGTATACTGTGAGACAGATATTTCTAGATACCGAAACGACAGGTCTTGATCCCGCTCAGGGACACCGTATTATCGAGATTGCTGCTGTTGAAATGATCAATCGTCAGGTCACGAATAATCAATTTCATGTATATATCAATCCAGAAAGAGAAATTGATGAGGCTGCACAGGAGGTGCATGGACTTACACTGGAATTTCTTTCTGATAAGCCCGGCTTTGAATCTATTTCTGAAAAATTTATTAGCTTTATTGCTGATTCTGAATTGATCATTCACAACGCTCCATTCGATATTGGCTTTTTAAATATGGAGTTGGGAAGAATAAAAAAAGGAGTTGTTGAAGATTATGCTGAGGTCATTACCGATTCATTAGTTATGGCTAGAGAATTGAGGCCTGGGCAAAGAAATAACTTAGATGCCTTATGCAGGCATTATGGCGTTGATAATTCTGAAAGAAATTTGCACGGAGCGCTGCTTGACTCGCTTTTACTCGCAGAGGTCTTCATTGGAATGACCAGGGGCCAGGAAGCCTTAGAAATTGACTTTAATAATCAAGAAAAATTATCGATCGACTTTGATAAAGATATTCTCAATAAATTAAAAGTAGTTAGCGCCAGTCAAGAAGAGCTTGAGCTGCATCAAGAATACTTAAAAAAATTTAAACACTAAGTTGATGAAGATGCATCAGCCCAGTTGTTTGGCGTCTCATAGAGCCGAACGAGACTTGGCTTAATCTTCCCGTCGAACTTATCCATAAAGGCTGCATCAAGCATTTGAAATGCAATTAATGCCATATTTTCAGCAGTAGGGACTCTGTCTAATATGACTGTTTTATGATCTTTAATTTGATTTAAAAAATTGAGAACTTCTGTGTCTTTTTTATACACAATAAATGCGTGATCCCAGGGATCTACAATGGTAGATCTTATTAGTTCTTTGGCATCCTTAAAATCCAAAACCATGCCGAAGTCTGATTGGTCCTCTTGTTGAATAATTTCTCCACTTAACGAAACTTCTATAGCGTATCGGTGACCATGTAAATTTTTACATGTTGATTTATGGTTTGGGATCCTATGACCCGCATCAAATTCCATTCTTGAAGTAATTCTCATTTTGTAACCAAAGCTTTAATTCTAGCCATTGCAGGGGGGTGGCTATCGTAAAAGTTAGAGTAAAGTTTATCTGGAGTTAATGTTGAGGCATTATCTCTGTAAAGCTTAATGAGGGATTCCTTTAAATCTTTAGCGGGCGTAAATTTACATGCATAGGCATCTGCTTCATATTCATTTTTTCTTGAATAGTGTGCCATAAAGGGCCTCACAAAAAATAAAAATAATGGGGAAATAAGAAAAAATAGAAGGAGCGCAATAGCATTTGTTTGGCTCTCAACACCAAGTCCTAAATAGAACCAATCATTTGACTTCAGTAAATCTAAAAAATAGAGACCTACAAACGACAGGACAAATAGAAAAACTATTCTTTTTTTCACATGATTATGTGCAAAATGGCCTAACTCGTGGGCTAAAACTGCCAGGATTTCATTAGGTGAAAGTTTTTCAAGCAGTGTGTCAAAGAAGACAATCCTTTTTGCTTTACCAAACCCGGTAAAATAAGCATTTCCATGGGTGCTTCTTAATGAGCCATTCATTACAAATAAACCATCAGATTCAAAGCCACATTTTTTAAGAAGTTGTTCAATTTTTGCTTTTAATTTTTTATCTTCCATAGGTTTAAACTTGTTAAAGATAGGTGCGATATAAAGGGGGTATATTGCCAACATAGTCACGTTGAAAATTGAAAGAAAAATCCACAACCAGAACCACCAATAATCTCCAAGGTTACCAAAAATCCATAGCGCAATGAAAATGACTGGCAACATAATAATAATTGACACCAGGCTTTGTTTGACTAAATCAGATAAATACAAGGAGAGAGTCATTTTATTGAAGCCAAATTTTTCGTCAATCACAAAAGTTTTGATTAGGCCTAAGGGGGCTTCAATGATGCTCGATAGGATAATCACAGAAAAGATCAATACAACACCTTGTAAAATCTCATTATCAAAAAATTGTAAAGCAAGTTCATTGATGTAATTGATCAAACCACCAAGGGTAAGTAGGTATAAGAAAACCCCTTGAGCTATAAAGCCGAGAATATTAATTTTTGCTTTTGCAGAAGTGTACAATGCTGCTTTTTTATGATCTTTTGGTTTTACGATTTTTTTGAAGTCGCTTGGAACCACATTTTGATTCTTAAGGGCACTAGCATTTTGTCTAATTGATAGGTAGATTTCTGTCAGTGTGGATAGGATCAGTAAAAATAAGAAAATATAAGTAAAGGTCATTATTGTTGTATTCACTATTTAAAATCAGCATTTTAAAGTAAAAGAAATGTTAAAGTTATATATGTATTCAATTGTTTAAATTTTAATGGAAATCATGACAAAAAATAACAACAATCTAATATGGATTGATATGGAAATGACAGGATTAAATCCAGTAACAGACAAGATCATAGAGGTTGCAGTTATTGTTACAGACCCACATTTAGAGATAATTGCTGAAGCTCCAGTTTATGTCATAAAACAATCTAATGAGTTATTGGATTCAATGGATGCATGGAACACAAATACACATTCAAAGTCCGGATTAATTGATAAAGTAAAACACTCTCAAATCACAGAAAATGTGGCTGAGCGTGAGCTGATTAATTTTTTAAGCCAATATGTGGATAAAAATAAATCACCGATGTGTGGAAATTCGATATGCCAAGATAGACGATTTATGGCAAATTATATGCCTCAACTGGAGTCATACTTTCATTACAGAAACTTAGATGTTAGCGTTTTTAAAGAACTCGCTAAAAGATGGAAAACAAGCTTACTTGGACAATTTAAAAAGTCGGCCAAACATGAAGCCTTGGCGGATATCAAAGAATCAATTGAAGAATTAAAATTTTATCGTGAACATTTCCTAAGGCTTGATAGTGAATAACCTATATCAATTTTTTATCATTGGTTTGTTTGCTTCCTTTGGAGCCATGCTGCGGTATTTTTTAGTTTTATTATTCCCGTTTAACTTTTTTATTATGAACGGTGTTCTGATCGCCAATATCGTTGGTTGTTTTTTAATAGGGGTCGTTTTGTATCTGGATTCACAATATCAAGTTATGAGCCAAGCTTTAAAGCTTGGGATAGTAGTTGGATTCTTGGGAAGCTTGACAACATTCTCAAGCTTTGGAGCCCAGTTTTTTAGTTTTATTGAAGAAAAGCTTTTTTTAAAAGCTTTTCTTCATATCTCTATCACGGTTTTTTTATCTCTAGTATCTATTTATCTGGGATACTGGTTAATGAGTTTACTTCTCAGCCGTTTTTTTAGTTGATTTCTTTGTAGTTGATGTCCTTGTCTTGGCTGTTTTGGTTGATTTCTTCGGTGCATCTTTTGTCTCAACCATTACCAACTTTTCGGTTTTTTTAGGCGCTGTTTTTTCACTCTTCGCCCAAGAAGCCTTTTTCCTGCGAACAGGTTTTTTTGCTTGATCATCTTGAGGTGCGCCCTGACTAGACTTTTTCTCTGTTTCAACTAACTTTAATCCAACATCCGAAAGATTTACATCTTGTAGCTCCTCAGCCTTTTTCCTTGGTTGATTTCTCTTAGGCTTGTCTTTAGATTTATTAACAGAATCTAAGTTTTTATCACTATTTTTTTCAACATCGACAGGAGTTTCAACCATGACCATTTCTGGTTTTTTATTTACGTTTTCCTGATTTTGTTGATTTGACCTGTAGTTTCGTGAGCGATTATTTCTCCTTCTTCTGTTATTTCTGTATGGTTTTTTATTACCTTCGCTCTCCTCTAGATGTTGTGATGACTCGTTATTTCTATCTGAAGCAGCTTCTGAAAAATCCTCGGTAGCATCATCATCGCTAGCAATCAAGCCCTTTATAAATCCAAAAAGTGATTTATTTTTAGACTTTCTAGATCTTTTCTCAGGAATTACGCCTTTAACAGCAGGAATTTGTTTAACTTTTGTCTCTTGTTCGTTGTCATCAAGATTCTCAACATCAGGAACGTCCACTTCTTGATAGCTTAATCCTTTTTTGTTACCTAAGTCTGATGACGTAATCTTGAATTGAGGAACATCAAAGTACTTGTTAGCAATAATAAATATTTTATTATTTCCTTCTGATTCAGTTTGAATAATGATTTCTCTCTTTTCATTTAAGAGAAAGGTTGCAACATCAACAGGAACCTGAACTGAAATTTTTTGCCCTTGTTTTTTGTTAGATTGTTCCTGAATCATTCTGATTATATGTAAGGCGGATGATTGGAAGTCACGAATCCGGCCTGTCCCATTACATTTTGGACATTCTCCGTTACTTGTTTCACCAATGCTTGGCCTTAAGCGTTGTCTGGAGAGTTCCATTAATCCAAATCTTGATATTCGACCAGTTTGAATTCTCGCTTTATCATGCTTAAGAGCATCCCTGAGACACTCTTCAACCTCTCTTTGATGTTTTGGATTTTCCATATCGATAAAGTCAACAACAATCAAACCACCAATGTCTCGGAGCCTTAATTGTTTAGCAACCTCTCTAGCAGCTTCAAGGTTGGTATTGAAAGCTGTATTTTCTATATCTCTACCCTTGGTTGATCTACTTGAGTTAACATCAATAGATACTAATGCTTCCGTATGATCAATGACGATTACTCCGCCTGATGGAAGCTGAACTTCTCTTAGGAATGCAGATTCAATTTGATTTTCAATATTAAATTTTGAAAAGAGGGCGGTGCTTTCTTCATACAATTGGATGCGGTCTGCATAATCAGGCATCACATGGTTCATGAATTGTGATGCTTGATCATAGATATCTTGATTGTCTATTAAGATTTCTTCAATATCCGTATTGAAGTAATCTCTAATAGCCCTTATGACAAGATTGCTTTCTTGATAAATCAAGAAGGGAGCCTCTTGTTGACCAGACGCTCCTTGAATGGCTTCAGATAATTGTGTTAGGTAATCAAGATCCCATTGAATTTCTTCAACACTGGCTCCGATACCGGCGGTGCGACCAATCACACTCATCCCTTTTTTTACTTTTAATTGGGAAAGCACCTCCTTGAAGTTGGATCTCTCATCTCCTTCAATCCTTCTAGAAATTCCTCCGCTCTCAGAACTATTTGGCATTAAAACAATATATCTGCCGGCTAGAGATAGAAAGGTTGTTAGGGCAGCTCCTTTGTTGCCGCGCTCCTCTTTAGAAACCTGCACAATTACTTCTTGACCTTCATTGATTACATCAGCGATGGATAAGTTTTTTTTGCGAGATTTTTTCGAATAAAATTCTTTTGAAATTTCTTTAAAAGGAAGGAAGCCATGGCGATCTACACCATAATTTACGAAAGCTGCTTCAAGTGAAGGTTCAACCCGAGTAATTGTACCTTTATAGATATTACTCTTTCTTTGTTCCCTAGAGCTTCTTTCATAGTCTAGGTCTTCAATAGTAGAGTCGTTGATGATTGCTACACGTATTTCTTCAGATTGAGTTGCATTAAATAGCATCCTCTTCATTATCATATCTCCTTATAGATAAGAAGATTCAGATAGGAATAATGTTAAGCTTCTAATTTTCAATGATAAAGCTTAATTAAAATTCTAATATCAAAAATCTTATTTAAAAATTGCAACTCTTAACATCTATTCGTAAATGGGGTTACAATCTTTCATGTTCAAAAAATTCTTTAAAATCAACCATTTTGATTTAAAGACTACAACAAGAGTATAGGGTAAAACAGTTAAAAAGAAAACAACTAGATGCAGAATAAGCAAATTCAACATATTGATATAGATGAGTCATCTGAAGACCAACGGATTGATAATTTTTTATTTAAAACATTTAAAGATGTTCCAAAAAATCACATATTCAAAATTATTCGTAATGGAGAGGTAAGAGTAAATAAGAAAAGAGTAAAAACTCTTTATAAGTTAAAAATTAATGATGTCGTCAGAATCCCTCCGATTGAATTTATTGAAAAAAAAGAAAAAAAACCTTCTGATAACTTTAAACCACATATTATTTATGAAGATGAATGGCTGTTGGTGGTTAATAAGCCCAGCGGTCTGGCTGTGCATGGAGGTAGCGGAATTGATTTTGGCTTAATTGAGCACATGAGGCATATAAAGCCTGAATATAAGTTTTTGGAGTTAGTGCATCGTATAGATAAAAATACTTCTGGCGTTATTGTGATAGCTAAAAAAAGATCCGCTCTAAGATCAATGCAAGAACTGTTTCGTAATAAAAAAATTAAAAAAAATTATCTTGTGGCAGTCAAAGGTAATTGGGATTCCAAAAAGAAAGAAGTGAGTCTTCGATTGGAAAAAAAACAAACATCTGAGGGTCATCACGTGAATGTGGTGGAGGATCCTCTGAGGGGAAAATTATCCAAATCCATATTTTATCTTGTTAAACAAATGCAAAAACAATCATTATTATCTGCACAAATAATAACTGGCAGAACACATCAAATTAGAGTTCAGCTTGCTTTCTTGGGATTTCCTGTCCTAGGTGATGACAAGTATGGTGACTTTGCACTTAATAAAAAATTACAATCGAGTGGTTTAAAAAGAATGTTTCTTCATGCTCATAAGTTATCCTTTTTTCATCCATTTACTGAGGAAAAAGTCGAGCTTACTGCAGACTTACCAATAGAACTTAGGAAGTTTTTTGATGAATAAATTAATAATTTTTGATTGGGATGGAACAATCGTTGATAGCACATCACATATCGTTCAATCAATTAATAAGGCATGTTACACGTTATACAATCAAACTTTTGAGGAAAAAAAGATTAAGTCAGTCATTGGGTTAAGTCTTCCTGTTGCTTTTAAAAACTTAACGGGTTTGGAATCTCAAACAGAATTTAATGAGTTTGCTGATTTATATAAAAAACTTTATATCATTGAACGACCAAGACCATTTGATGGCGTAGTTTTAGGCCTTGATCGCTTAAAAAAAAATAACTTTACTTTGGCTGTTGCTACCGGGAAAAGTCGACGTGGATTAGATAATGATTTTACAGCTTATGATTTAGGGAAGTATTTTAGTGACTCAAAAACTGCAGATGAATGTTTTTCTAAGCCCCATCCCCAGATGATTGAAGAGATATGCGCAAATCTAATGTTTGATCGCACATCCGTTACAATGGTTGGAGATTCATTAATGGACCAAAATATGGCGAAGAATGGCCATGTTAACTTTGTTGGAATAAATTATGGTGCAAGTTCACAGGGGGATTTTGATGATTATGGAAATTTCTTTGCTGACTCTCCCATCCTCTTATTTGACTGGTTATTAAATAATGCCTGAGTCAATTATTTTTGAAAAAAACAATATTATAAATTCAGCCACAAAGGCTGTTAAATCATATGTAAATAATGAAACATCAATATTTGTTGTTTATTTTGAAGGTGAATTTCATGCCTACATCAACCAATGTCAACACCTACCAGTTGAGCTTGATTGGGATGAGGCACATTATTTCGATGAAACAGAAAAATTTTTGATTTGTGCAACTCATGGAGCTGTATACGATCCAAAAACTGGCCATTGTCTTTCGGGGCCATGCAAGTCAAAATACCTAAAAAAATTAGAGGTTATTGAGAGAAATCATAAAATTGAGGTAATTTACGATGACAGTAAAAAATAAAGATCAAGAAGTTAAAGACCAGGCGCTGAATACGCTACTTAACAATATCTTCATTGAAAATAGAAGGAATCGCAGATGGAGTAATTTTTTTAAAATTGTTACCTTCTTGTATCTTTTTATTCTTCTATTTATATTTCTTGGTAAACCTGGTGATCAAGTGAGTGCATCGGGAGAATTTACAGCACTGGTTAAACTTAATGGCATAATTTCGTCGGAATCTGAGATTAATGCGGAGGATGCAATAAAAAGCTTACAAAAGGCAATGAAAAATGATGGTACAAAAGGACTTATTGTAAGTATTAACAGCCCTGGTGGAAGTCCAGTCCAGTCAGCAATGATTAATGATGAAATTAAGCGCCTTAAATTGATTTACCCAGAAAAGCCTATTAAGGTTGTCGTTGAAGATGTATGTGCCTCAGGAGGATACTTCATCGCAGTTGCAGCAGATGATATATATGCAAATAAATCAAGCATAGTTGGCTCAATTGGGGTCTTGATGAATGGTTTTGGCTTTGATCAGGCCATTGAGAAGTTAGGGATAGAAAGACGATTAATGACGGCAGGAAAAAATAAAGGAATTCTTGATCCATTCCAGCCTATAGACCCTACTCACAGAAAACATGTACAACAACTTCTCGATGAAGTGCATCAGCAATTTATCACTGCAGTCAAAGAGGGCAGAGGCGATCGATTATCTGAGGACCAGTCAATATTCTCAGGGTTGTTTTGGAATGGTGAGTCAGCATACAAATTGGGATTGATTGACGGCTTTGGGACGGTATCATCAATCGCAAAAGATGTAATTGGATATGAAAAAGTGATAGATTTCACGACTTATGAAACCTTTGCTGATCGCTTTGCAAAAAAACTAGGGGCTGGCATTGGCAGTGTGTTACACAGTCAAGTAATTAATAAAAATTATCAATTAAATTAATTATTTAGCAACTTTTTTTAATGTAATCTATCAGATTATTCGTTGAGGCATCAAAACAGCTAGTCGTCTTTTCACCTTGAATTTTAGGTAAAACGAGGCGGGCGATTTGCTTGCCATATTCAACTCCCCATTGGTCAAATGAATTAATATTCCATATGATGCCTTGAACAAATATTTTGTGTTCATAAAGAGCTATGAGTTTACCTAGATTTTTTGGTGTAAGCTTTTCGAATAAGATGGTGTTGCTTGGTCTATTTCCTTCGAATGATCGATGAGGTAGTAAAAATGATATTTCTTGATCACTTAATCCTGAATTAATGAGCTCAGACCGAGCTTCATCAATAGTTTTACCCATCATTAACGACTGTGATTGAGCAAGAAGATTGGACATCAAGATTTTATGATGAAGATTTTTTTTATCTCCAGGGTTGTAATGAGATTTTATGGGCATAATAAAGTCACATGGTACAAACTGCGTTCCTTGATGAATCAATTGGTAGAAGGCGTGTTGTCCATTTGTGCCTGACTCACCCCATATAACTGGACCAGTCTCTAAGCATACTCGGTTGCCATCTCGATCAATAAACTTACCATTACTTTCCATGTCTGCTTGCTGCAAATAAGATGGCAACAGGGATAGTCCTTGATCATAAGGAAGAATAGCTTGTGTGTTGAATTTAAAGAAATTGTTATACCAAATGCCAATTAGAGCCATCTGAATTGGCATATTTTTTTCTATTGGAGCATTAAGAAAATGTTGATCCATCTCATAAGCACCAGTTTGAAGGCCTTTAAAATTTTCAAAACCTAAGTAAATGGAGATTGAGAGCCCAATTGATGACCATAAGGAGTATCTTCCACCAACCCAGTCCCAAAAAATAAACATATTCTCTTCATTTATACCAAATTCTTTTACTTTTTCGGTATTAGTAGATACGGCAACAAAATGTTGACTGATAGCATCATTATTTTTTGCATGATTTAAAAACCAATGTCGAGCGGAAAAAGCATTGGTCATTGTTTCTTGGGTGGTAAAAGTTTTGGAAGCAACTATAAAAAGGGTGGTTTCAGGGTCACACTGCTCAAGTGTTAACGCTAAGTCTGCGCCATCTACATTTGACACAAAATGAATATGTAAATCTTTTTGTGAATATGGCTTTAACGCTTTACATACCATTGCAGGACCTAAGTCAGAACCACCGATTCCGATATTAACAATCGTATTAATTTTTTTTCCAGTAAACCCTTTCCAGGATCCATCATTAATGGAATTACTAAAGTTCTCAACCTGCTTTAAGACTTTTAAAACTTCTGGTTTAACATCAACACCATCAACAACAACGGGATTGTTGTCTTGCGAACGAAGTGCTGCATGCAGAACTGCACGATCTTCTGTTGTGTTTATTTTCTCACCACTAAATTGTTTAGCTCTCCAACCCTCTACATCAGCTTTAATAGCTAATTTGTTAAGAAGGCCTAAAGTTTTGTCATTTATTCTATTTTTTGAGAAATCAAATAAAAAATCATCCAATGCTAGATGAAATTTTTCAAAACGCTGCTCGTCATCTTTAAACAGATCTCGCATCTGAACATTTTTGATATCGTCAAAATGTTTTTTTAGGTCTTGCCACTCGTTAGAGTTAATTATTTTCGTCATTTATAAATGTTAATTTAGGTGAGTAAAATTGAAAGCGCTATTATAGCAAAAAATATATTATTTCTTCGCTTCTTGTTCGCTAATTGCCCATAAAACATGTTCTTTGATTAAATTTGACGGATCCTCACTTCGTTTTATTAAAGCGTCTATAATTTTTTGATCATGGCCTGCGTTGCCTAGAGCAATTGCGACATTACTAATCCATTTTTCATAACCAATCCGCCTGATGGCGCTTCCATTGAAGTATTCATTAAAACGGTGGTTATCCATCAAAAAGCAGCCCATAAGAGAAATGTTATTTAACTTATGTCTTACAAAAAAATCTATTTCAGTACTTTTCTTGGCAAATTTATTCCATGGACAGATAATCTGACAATCATCACACCCATATATTCGATTACCAATTTTTTTCCTAAAGCTTATAGGAATTGTGCCTTTATGTTCAATTGTCCAGTAGGAGATACACTTAGATGCATTTAGATAGTAAGGTTTTTCAATGGCCTGGGTGGGACAAATGTCAATACAGGCTGAGCAAGAGCCGCAGTGGTTTGTGCTACTTGTTTGATTGAAAACTAATGGAGCGTTCGTATATAGTTCACCAAGAAAGAACCACGAGCCATTATTCTTGTTGAGTAATAATGTATTTTTTCCACGCCAACCCAGTCCAGCCTGAGTCGCAATTTCAATCTCTGGGCTTGGTGCTGAATCAGTTATCGCTCTGAATTTAAAATCAAAATCACTTTCTAAAATTATAGATTCAATCAAACTACCAAAGTGATTAAGTTTTTTCTTTAATGTCTTGTGATAATCCCTTCCAAGAGCATAGCGAGCTATGTAGGCTTTATCTTTTTGATTAATTAAATCAATAAGATTTTCATTAAGTGGAAGGTAATCAAGCCTAACACTGATGATGCTTTTGGTGTTTGCCAAAATATTCTCAGGATCAAATTTAATGTCTTGATGATCTTCGAGATAAGACATGGCGCCATGATTTTTAGCGTCAATCCATTCTTTATACAACCTCTGGTTTTGATTAATTACAGTATCAGATATTCCTACATCATTAAATCCTAGCTCTTTACCAGTGGCTATAATTTTTTTTGATATATCTTTCCAATAAGCCTTATCTAACATGAAAAAAAATAATAAACTATGAAGTAATGGATCATACACATCATATCTGCAAATCTGAGGAAGATACAAAAAAAGTTGCCGAACTTATCGCACCCCAGCTCAAAGCGGGCATGGTTATTTTTCTCAAGGGTGAGCTCGGAGCTGGAAAAACTACATTAGTTAGATATTTACTTAAGTCTTTAGGTTACCAGGATAAAGTAAAGAGCCCAACTTACAATCTTGTAGAAACGCATCAATTAAAAAACTTAACAGTACATCATTTTGATCTATACCGTTTTGGGTGCCCAGAGGAATGGTTTAGTGGAGGATTTGATGATTACTTAATCACAGAAAATACGATTTCTATTATTGAATGGCCAGAAAAAATTAAGGGTGTGAATATTAAACCGGATATAGATGTCAATATTTCAACTGGGCAACTTGATGCCAGAATAATGGATATTTATATCAAAGAAGAGGCTGGTAATGCCCTTACATAGAATTTGTTTTGGCTTTCTGTTAGCTTTTTTTGTAACAAATGTGTATGCGGATGTACAAACCCGTGTGTGGCCATCCAATGAATATACGAGATTTACTATTGAATCCACTGACTACATAAAAAATGATCAATCAATTTTAAAAAATCCAGATCGAGTTGTTATAGATTTAAAAAGTATTAACATAAACAATAGTTTAACAGATTTATCTAAAGTAGATTTTAAAGATAATTCTACTATTTCAGGGGTGCGTGTAGCACAATATGATCCTGGTACAGTACGTATTGTGGTCGATTTACGTCACGAGTCTAAGATTAAAATTTTTAGTTTGAAGCCATTCAAATCATATGGCCATCGTCTTGTTGTCGATGTCTATCATGAGGAAGATGAAATTGCACATTTATTAAAACAATTGCAGGGTAAGGCAGGTGATGATCATAAAGATAATAATCAAAAAGTTGAGGATGAAAAAACCAACTTGACCAGCAAAGAGGAACAACCAAAGGTGGCTGAACAGGCTAAAATCGTTGTGGCAATTGATGCTGGGCATGGTGGAGAGGATCCTGGTGCAAGAGGATCATCGGGTACAAAAGAAAAAGACATCACTCTAGCCATTGCGAAGAAATTACGAGATGCGATTAATAAAGAGCCAAACCTGCAGGGGGTTTTAATTCGTGATGGCGATTACTTTATCCCATTGGCAAAAAGAGTTGCCAAAGCTAGAAAGCTTGAGGCTGATCTATTTGTGTCAATTCATGCGGATGCTTTTACAAAGAAATCTGTTAAAGGATCCTCCGTATTTGCTTTGTCCGAGAGAGGGGCTTCAAGTGCATTTGCTAAATTTATTGCTAATAAAGAAAATGAGTCAGATTTGATTGGCGGAGTCAGTATTGATGATAAGCATCCAGTTTTGGCGCAAACTTTACTCGATTTATCTTTAAGTGCGACGATTAATGATTCAATGAAATTGGGACGGTATGTTTTAGATGAGATGGGCAAGGTGAATACATTACATAAAAAATATGTGGAGCAAGCTGGTTTTGCAGTTCTAAAAGCTCCGGATATCCCATCTATACTTGTCGAGACTGCATTTATAAGTAATCCTAAGGAGGAAAAAAACCTCAGGTCAGAAAGCTTTCAAATTAAACTAGCTGAAAGTGTGGTAAAGGGTATTAAAACATACCTTAAAACAGGCGCCAACCTTGCCTTCTTTTATGAGCCTGAACAGTGAAACAAGTATTTTTAATGGGCCCTACAGCCTCTGGTAAAACAGGGATTGCAACACAACTATTTCAAGAATTAAAGCTTCAGCTTGTAAGTGTCGATGCCACACAGATTTATTCTGATTGTAATATTGGCTCGGCTAAACTGCCAGCAGATGACTTAAAAAAATACCCTCATGAGTTGATAAGTATTATTTCACCATGCGATAATTTTTCAGTTGATCATTTTTTAAATCACTATCAACAAATTTTAAATCAATTAAATGGCACGGGAATTAACCCACTTTTGGTGGGTGGAACTATGATGTATTTCAATGCCATCCTTAACCCTCTTGACGATATACCAAGATCGACTCCAGACGTTAGAAAGCATGTAGAGGAATTAGTTAACGTTAATGGATTAGATTGGCTTGCAGCAAAAGTAAAGGAGGTCGATCCATTGTCGAAAATTTTCAATACAGACAAACAAAGGTTGATGAGATCCTATGAGGTATTTTTAATATCTAATCAGCCTCTATCCAGTTTTTACGATAGAACTCCAAAGCAAGATTCCACTCATGATAAAGATATCCTTAAAATTGCCCTGGTTCCCAATGATCGAAAAAAGCTTCATGATGCAATCTCACTCAGGACTAAAACCATGTTAGAGGAGGGTTTGGTGGAGGAGGTGGAAGGGTTATTTGTTAAATACCCTGAATTGAGCTGGAATTCTAACTCTATGAGGTCAATAGGCTACCGACAGGTTGGAATGTTTTTAAGGGGAGAAATAAAGCAAGAGGAGTTGTTCGATAAAATCTTGTTTGCCACGAGGCAATTAGCAAAGCGACAAATTACCTGGCTCAGGTCCATGCAGGATATCCAGATTTACGATCCCTTCGAAATTGACATCTACCAAAAGATTAATGATGCGATCAAACAATTTATCAATTAAATGCCGATGAAAAGGGAAGAGGTTGTAGGCTTAAGCTGCTTACTTTACGGGACAGTATTTTGGGGCCTGGTTTGGTATCCTTATAGGCTGCTTGAGCTGAATCAAATTTACCCAATATCTGCTAGCTCCCTGACCTTTATGGTTGCCAGCATACTCGCATTGGTATTTATATTTCCAAAAAGACATGACGATATTCTTTTGAATCTGAAATCTTTGGTAATTTTTGCTTTGGTAGGATGTGTCACGAATATTTCATATGTGATTGCTGTTGTTAATGGAAATGTTGTCAGGTCGATGTTGCTTTTCTTTATGTCACCTCTGTGGACGATATTTTTAAGCTTTTTTTTAATACCCAACGATACATTTCAAAAAAAAGATGCATACATTGCCTTACTGTCGATTGTTGGTGGATTTATTATTTTGTTCGATCCTAATTCATTTTTAATGAATGTTGGGTTCAGCGATTTTTTTGCACTATTAGCTGGAATTTTCTTTGCTTGCACTAATGTGCTGGCAAGAAAATTTAGCAAGATTCATTATCAATCAAAATCTTTTGCGATTTGGGTAGGGGTGGCAGTTGGTGGAGCGTTATTAATATTAATAACTAATGATTTAAATGTTATTAATTTGATAAATCCAAAAAGTCTAATGTTGTTACTCATCATCGGGTTACTTCTTTTTTGTTCGACGCTGATTATCCAATACGGATTACCTAAAATTAATCCTGTTAAAGCAAGCCCTATTTTTACTTTTGAGATTGTTGTGGCTGCTTTGTCATCTTACTGGCTGGCGAACGAAATATTGGGCGTTAAAGACCTGGTTGGTGGCTTATTTATTATCCTTGCAATTTCTCTTTCTGCTTTGAAATAAGCTTTGAATAAATTTCTTCGATATTTTTTATATATACGTCAGGCTGAAATAAGACATGCTTTTTGTTATTGATTTTTTCATTTAAATCTTCTAAATACTCTTGGTTGTTATAGAAGAAAATAGCTTGTTTTTGGTAATCTTGGAGATTATCAAATACCAGCTCTTCAGAACAATCAATGGCATGTAAAAGGCTTGCCCCAACTCTCGATTGCATTACTTCACCAATGTGTGTGATGGTAGGCTTATTTTGGTAAATTGCATCAGCTATGGTGGTATGTGCATTGTATGGATAACAGTCTAAAAATAGGTCTGCATGCTCAATTCTGCCTATGTGTTCATCAATAGGAGCATACTCTGCAATAATTATTCTGTTGTCATCTAGACCATTTTTCCTTGCATATTCTTTAATATTTCTTTTTGAAATATCGTTTTGCAGGAGTATCCATAGAGATGACTTTGGGCATTCTTGGAGTATATTTATCCAGACATCAAAGATATCTTTTGTTATTTTTAAATTTTGATTAAAGCTGGCAAAGATAAAATGATTATCTGGGAGGCGGTATGTATCTCTTGGTGTGGTTATTGAAGGCCTTTTAAAATTATTGGGTTGGTAGGTCGGTTTTAAATTAATGATTTTTTCAGAAAAGAACTTTGCTTTACTTTTATCAATAACAATTTCATCCGCAAATATGAAATCACCCAATGGTTTGTCATTGAAACTTCCGAATGTTCCAGGATAGCCTAGCCAGTTAACTTGAATTGGAGCGGGGTGATATTTTAGAATATTTGTCCTACTATTTTTTGTAAAACCTGATAAATCGACCAGAATATCAATCTCTAAATTACTAATTTTTTGAACAAGCTCATGATCAGACATGTTAAAGGTGTTAATAAAGTTTGTTGATAATTTTTTAAAAGACAAATGCTCTTTTGATTGCTCCTCAACACCATTAAATAGAAAAATTACTTCAAATTTTTCCTCATCGTGAAATGACAGGGCATCATGCACTAAATAAAATAAAGGATGATTCCTTAGATCTGAGGACATGTAGGCAATTTTAGCTTTTTCGTCATTTATTTTAGTGGAGTGAGCATGTATTCCAGGTTCAAATGGTAATTTTTTATTCCACTGACAGGCGATTTTTAAGTATTGTTCATTAGAGATCTCTGGTAGGCTAAGTATAGGGAAGGGTGGAAAAGAAAAATTGTCATCCTTTAGTCGATAATGAATATCTTTCATTAGGGTATCAAACTCATTCCAGTCATTAATCTTTTGATTTAGATGAAGTAATTGAACTAAGGCATTATCATTTTTTTTAAGCTGATATGATTTCTCATAACATTTTTTTGCTTCATTTAAGTTATCAAGTTTTAGATAAGCATTCGCCAAATTGTTATACAGGTCTTCATCGTCTCTACCACCTTTGCTTAATGCAGTTAAATAATGACTGACAGAGATTTTAATTTCATTGTTGGCCTGCAAGACATTGGCGTAATTATAAAAATGCCGCCAATTATTACTCTCATGGTTTATTAGTTCTTCAAAATATAGCTTCGATTGTTGATAATTTCTTTTTAGAAATTCATCATTCCCAAGTTCATTCAGACAATATGAAATTGATTCAGCGAGATGGTCATTGTCGCGAAAGACATGATATACCCTTCGAAAGTAGCCCAGGGCCTCTTCAAAGTCTCCAGCCATAGCATAATAGTTACCAATTTCAGTTTGGATTGAAAGGTCCCGGGGCGCTTTCTTGAGTTCTTTTTTTAATAGCTGTATAGCTTCATCGAATTTGTTTTGTGATTCTAGGTCGGCAAGCGTTTTGTTGAGATCATGCATAGTTAAAGCCAATTATATTTTTTTTATTATGTCCTTTGATAAGATTTTGATATGGGTTTAAATAATTTAAAAATTTAGCATCAAGCTCATCAAGGTCGCCAGTCAGCATTTTTACTATAATCCTTGAAGCAAGCGGTGCTAAGGTAAAACCTTTGGAGCCATAAAAGCTATTTATTAAGATATTATCTCGCCAAAAAAATTCCATTCTATTATGACTTTGCTTTACTTCTTTTAGCGCTTTACCCACGTATGGGATTCTCTGTTTTGTTGTAAAACGGTTCCCAGTCCATATTTGTTTTTTTGCATTCTGAATCTTAGATAAATCATCGAACCAGTCTATTTTTTTTTCAAGTGACTTTTCCTCCTCATGCTGGTCTATATCCTGAATATCTTTATTTTTATGGTAACTTGACCCGCATGCAAAAGTCTTACCATCAAAAATTATATATCCGTCTTGTGATAGATTAATCTTTTCTGATGATTGATAATCTCCTTGTAGGATTGAACCGGAGTAGTGCTCACATATAATTTTTTGGCCTAATAAATTATTTATACTTTGAGGGTTACATAAGATAACGACATCATGATCGGCAATGATTTTTCCATTAACATCAATCAGTCGATGTCCTCTTGATTTTAATTGGATTTGTTTTATTTCAATTTGCCATTTGTTTATTTCTAAGTTCAAAAGTCTTTCAGTATTAACCCAGCCAGCCGTCTTGTGAAAGATTGCATTTTGCTCACTCTTATGGTGGACGACACTGATTTCTTCGGAAAGGAACGGGTTATTTTGAACCGTTTTTTTCACTCTTTCATTTAAGTCTTCATTGTTAATAAAACGATAGAGTCCAGGAAAGGCGAAGGAGGTTCTGTCTAAGTATTTGGTATAAAATTCTTTAGCATACCTGATCGCATGAAAATGCATTAAGTTGTGACTATATGAGGCAATGCCATATTTTGGATTAAGTGAAGCGTAGGGAGGTGAATTCTGTGGGTATTGTTTATCATCACTATATAATGCAACGTCAAATCCAGATTCTTTAAGTGCAACTGCCGAACAAATTCCTGCGATACCGCCACCAATTATTCCAACATTCAAATCAGCCATAACAAAACCACCAGCAATATTGTGGCGCCAAAAGTTTTTTTAAAATATTTATATTTAATTTTGCTAAATATTGTCAAATAAAGCTGAAATCGAATCCTCTCAAAGGAGTTAAATTTGCTTAAAACCATGTATTCACTAATGAGATTTTTATAGTTTATCAAGCCGAAATGTTTAATGTCATCTTGGTACTTAATCATTCTTCTAAATGCACGCGCTCTGGTAAAGATGAACAATGGCCATGGGTAGAAGTGAATCTTAGCGATATCTATAAGAAATAATTTTTTATTATGAAGCAAAATGTTACCTAGATGCATCGCTCTAAAATAGATGCCTTTTTTATGAATGATCGAAATATATTTAGCCAAGTCGGTTATCATTTCTTTTGTAATGTTATTACCTAAATCACGGTATGTTTTGCCTGGAATGTATTTGTATGAAACACCGGACAATCTATTGTTATATTGAAAAGCTAATTCGTTCGTAATTTCAATTGATGAGATTTTATGTTCCTTTAATTTAATGGAATTTTTAATGATTCGACTGGCGTAGGTGTTGAAAAAACCACTGGATATATATCCCCTTACGTTAAAAATTTTAATTATTTCGTTTTTTTTATGAAAGGTCTTTCGGTGACCTAAATCATCGGCTTTCTCAACAAATTTATTAAATTCCACATCATTTTTAAAGAAGATCTTTTTCATTTTGAGGTAGGCGGTTTAATGGTTTTGATAAAAGAATATGGAAATCATTGATGGCTCTTTCATGAAAGCCACCAGCGCAATAAGAAAAATAATAGTTCCACATCTTCATGAATCTCTCGTCAAACCCAAGGCTCATAATCTTTTTACTATTCTTATTAAAAGATTTTTGCCAGAGCGTGAGCGTTTTCGCATAATGCTCATTAATGTTTTCTAGATCAGAAATGATCAGGTCTGTATGTCTTGTAATAGTTGACTGGATAATATCAATTGACGGGATACATGACCCTGGAAAGATATATTTTTGGATAAAATCTACAGTCTTAACGGCTTGGTTGTATCTTTGATCACGAATAGTAATTGCTTGAATTAATCCCATACCAGTCGGTTTTAGAAGAGAGCTTACCTGTTTAAAATAATCAGGGTAATAATTATGGCCAACAGCTTCTATCATCTCGATGGATACCAACTTGTCAAACTGACCACTCAGGTGTCTATAGTCTTTAAAGAGTAAGTTAATTTGTTTTGTTAATCCTTTTTTCTTAATTAACTCTTTGGCGAAATTATATTGCTGCCTTGATATGGTTGTTGTAGTTACCTTGCAACCATACTTTTCAGCTACATATGTAGCAAAACCACCCCAGCCAGTTCCTATCTCAACGATATGATCGGTTTTTTTAAGCTGTAGTTTTTTGCAGATAATATCCAGTTTGTTTAAGGATGCATGGTGCAATGATTGGGATTTATTATTAAAAATGGCTGATGAGTACATCATTGTTTCATCTAAAAATAATTTAAAGAAATCATTACTTAAATCATAATGTGCTGAAATATTTCTCTTACTATTTTTTATAGAGTTTCTATTGAGATAATGAATGAGTTTGAAGAGTGGCTTGATAAAGAAGTTAAATTTCGTTTCTAATTTTTCTGTTAATTGTTGATTTACAGCAAAGACACGAATGACATTAGTTAAATTTGGGCTACACCAGTATCCATTCATGTAAGCCTCACTCGCACCGATGGAGCCACCAAAAATTATGTACTTATAAAAGGTTTGGTCTTTTACAACGATTTGTGCTTTTAGAGGTTCCTTTTTTGATCCAAATACATGTTGTTGTTCACCATCATGAATCACTAAATTTGCATGCTTCAAGAGTTTGAGGTTTGAAAAAAGAAGTTTTTTTAACATATTTATTTTAACGGGTGTGAATAGAATGGGGTTTTCTTAAACCAAAGTTTTAATGCATTCCAATATATCTTAAAAACAGTCTCGAGAGGAGATAGTGGATATTTAAATATATATGAAGTTAAGCTAAGTCCTGAAATCGATCTTCTTTTTAATTTAAGGGTAGCATTAAATACTTTTTCACTATTAAGATTATTGTTCATGCTTATAACGATAACATCATTTGGTTTTGTAAATTGCCAGTTATATTTTATGTGCATAGGCATGAAAGGGGATATGTGAAACTCTTTATCAAAGTTAAATGTGTGGGTTATATCTTCTTGGTTGCAATGATGAACATATGCGAATCTTTCATTCCAGGGCGTGTTATTGATGTCAGAAATAATGGCCTTTAAGGTAGAGCCTTGGTAACAATAATAAAAGCTGACAGGGTTGTAGCACACCCCGAAAACACGAGGGGTTGTTAGTATAAAAATTTTGCTTACCCCCTTAATTTTTTTAGTGGTCAAAAAGTCAATTAAGTCCTTTTTTAAGTACCTTGATTTGCGAAAATAATCTTTTTGTCTAAAACAGACAATATTTGGACGATCAAAACTCCAGAGAAAAGAACGCCGAAAAGTTGAGTTGACCTGATCTAAGTCAAGCATCAGCATCGAATACCTGTATGAGAATTTATTTTTTGTGGGTGCAATTCGATCGTGAGTGACAACGCCACTATAAATTCCCTGGTTCAATTATTTACCCCGCTAAATTTTATGGCATTCAATGCGCTAACAACTCCATCCTCATGGAAACCATTTCCCCAGTAGGCTCCTGCAAAAGCAAAGTGGCCACTACATAATAACTTCTGCTTCTTTTGAACTGCAAAGGTGTTTAGGTTAAATGTGGGGTGCTCATATGTTATTTTTTTTAAAATCTTTTTGTTGTTTATTTTTTTATCAATATTTAAGCTAACCATTAAATCCGATTTTGTTTTGATATTTTGCAAAATATTCATGTTATAGGACACCGTGACATCACTAATAAGTTTCTTATCAATATGATAATTCCATGCCGCCCATGCTCTTTTATTATTGGGCATGAGTGATGAGTCTCGGTGTAATATTGCACTATTTTTTGCATAGGCAAATTGTCCAAGTATCTTTTTTTGTGTGGGTGTTGGCTTTTTGATTAATTTAAGTGCTTGGTCGGCATGACAGGCAAAAAAAACATAGTCGAATGAATAATTACTCTGTTTTGTTTGTACAACACATTTATTTCCATTCTGATAAATAGATTGGATATTTGCATTTAGGATAATTGAACCGTTTAGTTTTTTAATTATTTGATCCACGTACGTCTTAGACCCGTTTTTTATGGTGAGCCATTGAGGACGGTCGTTGATATTAATCATGCCATGATTGTTTAAAAATTTTAAAAAAAATAGTAATGAAAATTTTTTAACATCCTTAAAGCTAGAAGACCAAATGGCTGAGGTCATCGGCAATAAGTAGTTGGTCATAAAATAATTTGAAAAGTTATAAAAGCATAAAAACTCTTCGATAGTGATATTTTTGATTTGAGAGGCAGGCATTTTGAGTAACTTTTTTCCTAATCGATTAAATTTCAATATCTCCCATATCATTAGCCAGAATCTAACATTAAAAATATTTTTTCTTTGACTGAATAGGGTATTAAAGTTGTTTCCATTATATTCAAGACCATTTAATTTAGATTGAACACTAAAGCTCATTGATGATTTTTGAAAAGGGACATCAAGTTCGTTGATTAATTTTAAAAAGTTGGGATATGTTTTTTTGTTAAAAACAATAAAACCAGAATCAACATTAATTTTTTTATTGTCTATGGTTAGTGAATGGGTATGAGTGTGCCCACCAACACGGTTGTCTTTTTCGAAGACTGTGATTTGATGTTTTTTTCCAAGATAGTGGGCCAGAGTGAGGCCTGAGATACCGGAACCAACTACTGCTATTTTCATTAGTTATGTTTTTGTCTTATGGCCTTACTAACCGTTCTTAAATTATAAACAATCCCAAAAAAGGACAGAAATCTAAGTGCATAGTAAGTTAAGTCAACTTCCCACCAGTAGAATCCCTGTCTAATAGAGCCAGGGTAGTGATGGTGATTATTGTGCCAACCCTCTCCGAAAGTGATCAGGGCAACAAAAAAATTATTTTTACTTTCTTCTTTTGTGTTGTATCGCTGTGTTCCCCAAAGGTGAGCAATAGAATTTACGGCAAATGTGCAATGATAAACAAGAATTGTTGATACACAGAAACCCCAGATAACCATATTCAAACCGCTGATGCCTGAAGTTAACGATGAGTGCTCACCAATTACAAATAAGGATATAAGTAATAGGACGGGAGGTAACCAATCAAATCGATCGATTAATACTAATTCTTTAAACTTAGTTAGGTCGCGAACAACCTTACGATCAGTTAGAAAGTTTTTCTTGGCAAGGAACCAGCCCATATGGCTCCATAAGAAGTGATGTGTGTGGGGTGAGTGGTGGTCATTATGCCTATCTGAATTTAGATGATGTCGTCGGTGATGCGATGCCCACCAAATCGGACCTCGCTGTGCTGCCGTTGATCCAATGAAGGCGAAGATGAATTGCATCAATCTAGATGTTTTGAAGGTTTTATGCGCAAAGTAACGATGATAAAAGCCTGTAATGGCAAACATGCGAATCATAAATAAGAATAATGCTACCCAGAATAAGTACCATTCAAAATGGGTCCAAAATGCCGCCAGAGCGCCAAAGTGGATTAGGATGAAGGGGATAACCCTGAACCAATCGATTGTGTCTCCATCTACATCTTTTTGTTTTTGATAGTATTTCTCAGCGTAATTATTATCGAAAATTTTTAATAAAAAATGCTTCATTAGTTATGAGGGACAAAACGTAACATATCTCCATCATAACCCAGTTCAGAGGTTTTTTTATAAATCCATTGTTTTTTTTCGGTAGGTAAATCAGTTGTTCGTGACATAAACCACAGGTAGTCTCTCTTATCTCTAGCGACAATTGTGTTTTCATAACCTTCATCAATATAGGCAATCACATATTGTGCCTTTATGGGCCAAATAAATTGCATACCCCAAACAGCATTATTTGTTCCAGGAATAACAAACCCTTTTGGTTTGTAGATTTTTTCTGGACCATCTAAGGCACCTTTGTTAAAGGTGAAAGTTGTTTCAATCACCTGGTCCGCACTATTAAAAGAGTAGCTTTCCACCGCATTAAACGCATTTTTTTCAATCAGCGCCGGGATGTGGGCCAACACATACCAATCTCCCATAAAATTATCCAATGAAATCTTCTCCACGGGCTCAATTTTAGGGAGACCGTTTGTTGCACAACCAGAAATTAGCGTAAATATAATAAGGACTATCTTTTTCATAATAACTTTCGTAAATAAGGTCTAGACATAATCAGAGCAATCGCTCCTAACATGGTTAGGATACTAATGAACTTAAATAAGTTCAGATCTAAGTTTTGAACAACTGACGGAAGGAGTCCTGCCAGATAGCTAGCAATGGCAAAGGTCAGAAACCATAAACCAATCATGAAAGATTGAATTTTTTTTGGCGCCACTTTGGTTACCATTGATAAGCTGGTTGGAGACAGACACAATTCACCCAGTGTGTGAAAAAAATAAATCAGCACAACCCAAGTAAAGTGAATGTTTTCCATATCTTGGATGAGTGTCAAAATTATAAATCCCAAACTCATCAATAACAGTCCGAGACTCATCTTCTCAGGTGTTTCAGTCCTAAATCTTGAATCTATACAAAACCAAATTTTAGCAACAACTGTACCTAAACAAATAATGATCAGTGGATTAATGGCAAGAAAGAATGTGGTTGGTATGGTGAAATTAAAAAAACTTTTATCTACTTTTGAATCTGTAAAAAGTGTCAGTGACCCACCGGCTTGCTCGAAACCGACCCAAAAAATGACCGAAAACAGACCAAGAATAATAATATAGTATATTTTTTTTAAATCTTTTCTATTAAACGGAAAGGATGATCTCTTAATAAAAAATAATATAACCGTGAGAATAATTAAAAGAACAATCCATGTTGGCGAATAGATGATAAAACAAATTAAAGCCACATTTATGAATAAAAAGATTTTAATTTTTGAATAATTAATTTGTGTTTTTAAAATCTCAATTTGGTTAATTTTTAAGCAAAATACGACTAAGCCAAGAAGCATTCCAAAAGCAGCCATTAAAAAGCCTAAATGCCAGCTATAAAATTCACCTACAAAACCAATTATTAGTGGGGCTAAGAAAGCTCCGATATTAATTCCGATATAGAAGTAACTAAATCCCTCATCTCTTAATTTTTCTGGTTTTGATTCGTAAAGGTTACCTAGCATGCTTGAAATGTTTGGTTTAAAGAAACCATTTCCGGCAATCAAGAAGCCCAAACCAATGAAGAATAAGGACTCAAATGCGAGTAAGGCGTGTCCGATCATCATCAAGATCCCACCAATCAAAATAGCATTAACATTATTTATATATTTATCGGCAAGATAGCCACCCAAAAGTGGTGTTAAATAGACTAGTCCGGTATAGATTCCATAAATATGGAGGGCTTCGTTATCCGGATAAGCCATCGCATTGACTAAATAAAGAACCAGAAGGGCTCGCATCCCATAAAAACTGAATCTCTCCCACATTTCAGTGAAAAAAAGTGTGCGAAGTAATTTTGGGTGCTTCATCAGGTTATTTAAGGAGGTTTAAGAGATCATTCTCAAGGTTTTTTGGCTCAAATTGTGAGTCATTGCTGATTTTGAAATCAAAATGATCCTCAACACGCTCGCCCATGGTCGTAATTTTGGCATTAGACAGGCTAATGTTGTATCTTTTTAGAAGAGAGGCAACGGATAATAATAACGCTTTACGATTGGCTGTTTTGATCTGCAGGTGAAATAGCCCATCGTCATTTATTAGCTCAATAAAATCCTCAATTTGATGGAAGCTGGCCTGCCTTGATTTTTTCATTAGGTTGTTAGAAGTATTAAAGCTATTCTTGCTAAGATCCTGATCAATTACATTCGTGAGATTTTCTTCAATATATTTAAAAAAGTCCTTGAACCTCAATGAACTTTCATCTTCATAGGTAATATTAAAGACATTTAATGCATAGTTATGATTTGTTGTAAAAATTTTAGCTTGACTGATTTCGCATGATATTTCATTGAAAAAATGGCAAGTTTTGTAAAAAATATCATTTTTATCTTTTGTATAAATCAACACCTCAATACCTTGCCCGCCTTTTTGATGCCTGACTCTGGTAATTGTTTTTTGTGTGTTTGCGTGTGAGAGAAGAAGCCGTGTGTGCCATGATATTTCTGGGGCTTCAAACTTTGTAAAGTATTCAGAACCCATTAGCGACCAGTTTTTTTGATACATGTGCGGCTCAATTGAATATTTAATTAAATTATTTTGAATTTGCTTCACTCTTTGCTCAATAAATTGCTCGTTAGTGAGTTTGTTTTGCAAGTATTTTGTCGCTGTCTGGTGAAGGCCATTAATTAGAACTGATTTCCATTGATTCCAAACCTTGTGGCTTGTGCCTCGAATATCTGCAGTAGTTAACAGGTATAGTAAATCAAGACGATCCTGATTTTGAACTTCAGTTGCAAAGGAGCGAATCACTGAAGGATCTGCAAGGTCAAGCTTTTGGGCAACATTTGACATTAATAGGTGATTTTTTACTAACCATGAAATTGTTTGAATATCAGGTATGCTCAGGTTAAACATTCGACCAAATCTCTTAACTTCTTTTTCGCCTAAGCTTGAATGATCACCGCCTCTTCCTTTGGCAATGTCATGGAAAAGACCGGCTAGGTATAAAATTGATGGGTCTTTAAGTCTTTTGAATGCCTCATGGGATTCGGGTGATTCATGTTTTAGTTTAGCCTTGCTGTATCTTCTCAAGTTATCGATTACATTGAGTGTATGTTCGTCTACGGTGTAGATATGGAATAGGTCATGCTGCATTTGCGAGATTATCTTTCCAAAAACAGGTAAAAATTTTCCTAAAATGTTATATCGGCTGAGTAACCTTAATGATCGATTTACTTTTTGTTTTTCTTTAAAAACCTGCAAAAAATCTTTTTGAATATTTTTGTCTGACCTGTAAGTCTTATCAATAACAAGGTTTGCGGTTGTTATAAAGTGGTCGATTAAATTGGGTCCAAAGCCCTGTATTGATGGGTTACGTTGAAAAATATGGAAGTATGCAAAGATTTTCTTCGAAATTTCTTTCTTTGTATTTTTGTTTAGTTCCAAGAGTCCATCGGATATGTAAAGCTCATTAAAACCTTCAACTTTTTCTTTGCTAGATTGAAACTCAACAGTAAATTTTTTTGTAATAATTTCATTGAAGAGTATTATATAACGTATTGATTTATATAAGCTATTCATTACAAATTCACTTGCTTTTTTATTTGATGAATTCTTAAAACCTAAATCTTTTGCAATCTTTGATTGATAGTCAAAGAGCATCCTATCTTCCTGGTGGTTGGTTGCAATATGAAGATAAATTCTTCTTTTGATTAACTTGTTGTAGTGAAAGTTTATTAGGTTGAGTTGTTTTTTGGTGATTACCTTGCTTTCTAACAAAGTTTTGAGGTTATGATCTCCATACTTTGCTGAACAAAGCCATCGAATAAAATGGATGTCACGTAAACACCCCCTGGATTCCTTAATATTTGGCTCTAAAAGGTATCCAGACTTGCTAAATTTTTGATGCCTTAATTCCTGCTCTTTTACTTTTGCTAGGATAAATTTTTTAACGTTTAATGTTTTTTTAAATTTTTCATTATATTTTTCATATAAAAGGTGATTGCCACAGATGAGCCTGGATTCTAGAAGGTTGGTAGCAATTGTGATGTCTTTTATGTCTTTTGCTATTTCATCAATTATCCTCTGACTAACACCCAGCCTGAATCCAAAATCCCAACAAAGTTGAATAAAATTTTCTAACTTCTCATTATTGATATTGATTGAATCGATGCTATTGGCAATGATAGTTATATCAATGTCTGATGATGGATAGAGCTCCTTTCTGCCATATCCACCAACAGCAACAAGACAAAAGGAATCATTTAAATCAGCTAGCACCCACAATTTTTTTAAAACATCGTCACAGAGTTTGGTATTTTGCTTTAAGAAGCTTGAGCTGTTATGTTTTTTTAAAAACTGAGACTTTATTTGATCGAATCTAATGTCATATGATTTTTTAATGAACTTAAAATCATTTTTTTTTGATCCCATGCGATTAATCAAGAAAGGGTGGGGGTGTATTTTCGGATACAGTCAAGACTTCATACCCTTCTTTAGTAACTAAAATGGTATGTTCCCATTGTGCTGACAATGATCTATCCTTAGTAACAACTGTCCAACCGTCAGGCATTATACGAATATCTTTTTTACCTGCATTTACCATAGGTTCAATGGTGAATGTCATACCTTCTTTTAATTCGAATCCTGTTCCTTTTTTCCCATAGTGGAGGACTTGCGGTTCTTCATGGAAAACTTTTCCAATTCCATGCCCACAAAACTCTCGTACAATTGAAAATCCGTGGCTTTCCGCAAACTGTTGAATTGAAAAGCCGATATCACCTAATCTTGCGCCAGGCCTGACTTCTCGAATACCTTTCCACATTGATTGGTATGTAATTTCACACAATCTTTTTGCCTGAATTGATGGCTCGCCAACATAAAACATTCGGCTGGTATCACCGTGATAACCCTCTTTGATGACGGTTATATCAATATTTACAACATCACCTTTTTTAAGAACTCTGTCACTAGGAATTCCATGACATATTTGATTATTAATCGATGTGCAAATTGATTTTGGATATGGAGCATGGCCTGGAGGTGCATAGTTTAGTGGGGCTGGTACTGTATCTTGAACGTTAACCATGTAATCGTGGCATAAACGGTCAATTTCTTCAGTTGCAACACCAGGTTGTACATGTGGAGTTATAAAGTCTAAAACTTCAGCAGCCAATTTACCAGCGACTCGCATTTTGCGAATATCATCTTCATTTTTTACTGTAACCGACATGTATTTCCTATACTTACAATCAAAATTGTATTATAATTGCGTTTTTTTAAAATATGCACTTATGCCACCTAAGGTGCTAGTTCTCTAGTTTGGCGTGAGTGAAGTGATAACCTATAGGAGAATATCATGTCAGTTACAATGAGACAAATGCTTGAGGCTGGTGTCCATTTCGGTCATCAAACACGTTACTGGAACCCAAAAATGGAATCATTTATTTTTGGCGAACGTAATAAAATTCATATTATCAATCTTGAAAAAACACTTCCTCTTTTTGAAGAAGCTTCAAAATTTCTAAAAAACCTTGCAGCCAATAAAGGAAGGATTTTATTTGTTGGTACGAAACGTCAAGCAAGAGAGATTGTGAAAGAAGAGGCTGAAAGAGCTGGTTGCCCATATGTTAACCATAGATGGTTAGGTGGAATGTTGACTAATTTTAAAACAGTAAAACAATCTATAAAGCGTTTAAACGAACTAGAAACGATGATTGCTGATGGCTCTTTAGATAAATTGAAAAAAAGAGAAGCTCTAACTGTTAAACGTGATCATGAAAAACTTGTCCGTTCAATTGGTGGTATTAAAGAAATGTCATCCTTACCAGATGCAATATTTGTAATTGATGTTGGTTTTGAAAGTGGAGCAGTGGAAGAAGCAACAAAATTAGGTATCCCTGTTGTGGGAATTGTTGACTCTAACAACTCTATTGAAAATATTTCTTATGTGATTCCTGGAAATGATGACTCAAGTAGAGCTATTCGCCTGTATGCAAGAGGCATGGCTGATGCAGTCTTGGCTGGTAAAAATCAAGCGATTACTGAGCTGGCAAAATCAGTATCAGAAGAAACTACCGAAGAGAATAATTAATAACTAAAAACTAATTTAAGTATAAGGATAAACAAATGGCTGAAATAACTGCTTCTCTAGTAAAAGAATTAAGAGAAATGACTGATGCGCCAATGATGGATTGCAAAAAAGCTTTATCTGAAGTCGATGGTGATCTTCAAAAGGCTGAAGAG
The DNA here is from genome assembly GCA_000156155.1 of beta proteobacterium KB13. Lineage (GTDB taxonomy): Bacteria > Pseudomonadota > Gammaproteobacteria > Burkholderiales > Methylophilaceae > BACL14. Next base: position 611,504 of record DS995299.1, read on the forward strand.
CTACTAAGGGTTAAGTTTGGTAACAAAGCTTCTAAAGTAAGCTCAAGAGTTGCCGCAGAAGGCTTAATTTCAATTGCTATATCAAATGATGGAAAGCAAGGAGCTATATTAGAAACGAATTCAGAAACTGACTTTTGTGCAAAAAATGATGAATTTGTAAGCTTCACCCAAAAAGTTGCTAACGCAATTTTAGAATCAAATCCAAGTGATATTGATGCACTAAAAAATGTATCTATAGATGGTACTTCTGTTGAAGAAACTCGTTCAAATCTTGTTGGCAAGATTGGTGAAAATATTTCACCGAGAAGATTTATTTCTGGAACAGCTGGTGGAAAATTCCACTCTTATCTTCATGGTGGTAAGATCGGTGTTCTATTAGATCTTGATGGTGGTGATGATGAATTAGGTAAAGATATTGCAATGCATATTGCCGCATCTAAACCAAAAGCTCTTGATGAATCTGGCATATCACAAGATCTTATTGATGCTGAAAAAAGAGTCGCAATTGAGAAAGCAAAAGAGGCAGGAAAGCCTGAAGAAATGTTAGATAAAATTGCTACAGGAACAGTTAATAAATTCTTAAAAGAAGTGACATTATTAAATCAGGCATTTGTTAAAGATGATAAACAAACAATTCAGAATTTATTAGATTCAAAAGGAGCAAAAATTCATAACTTTACACTTTTTGTGGTCGGTGAAGGAATCGAGAAGGTAGAGTCTGATTTTGCAGCAGAGGTAGCAGAGGCATCGAAAGTTTAACTTAATAAAAAAGGTTGCTTAGGCAACCTTTTTTTTTGTGTCATAATTAAAAGATGCTAAATAAGCCAATTAAAAGAGTTCTATTGAAGCTATCAGGGGAGGCTCTGATGGGTGAGAATTCTTTTGGTATTTCTCCAGATATTGTTAATCAAATCGTTATTGAAATTAAAAAAATTCTTGAACAAGACATTCAACTCGCTATTGTTATAGGAGGTGGAAATATTTTTCGTGGAATTTCACTTGGCGATCAGGGAATGACCCGTGCCACTGGTGATTATATGGGTATGCTAGCTACCGTGATGAATTCTCTCGCATTGGAGGATGCATTTAATAAGAACAATATCATTACTAGAGTCCAATCAGCGGTTAATGTCGAACAGATTGTTGAGCCTTACGTAAGAGCTAAAGCTCTTCAATATCTAAGTGAAAACAAAGTGGTTATCTTTTCTGGCGGAACTGGAAACCCATTCTTTACCACAGATACTGCAGCTGCTTTAAGAGCATCTGAAATAGATGCTGATATCATGATTAAAGCAACTAAAGTAAATGGTATTTACTCAGACGATCCAGTAAAGAATCAAAAGGCTGTTAAGTTTGATCAAATATCATTTGATGATGTAATCGATAAAAAACTTAAAGTAATGGATGCTACTGCCTTTACCCTCTGCAGAGAGCAATCAATGCCGATTGGCGTAATAAATATATTCAAACAAAATTCCTTGTATAATTTTATAAATAATAATTTTACAGATGGAACGTTGGTTATCAACTAGGAAAAGAGATGGAAGAGTTAAAAATAAAGATGGAAAAGACCATAGAAAGATTAAAAAATGATTTTTCTAAAATAAGAACTGGTAGAGCGCATACAGGATTGTTAGATCACTTATCTGTAGATTATTACGGAACAATAACACCACTATCACAAATGGCTAATGTAACTTTAGGAGATAACGTAACTATTAATGTGCAGCCATACGATAAAACTCAAACTAGTGCTATTGAAAAAGTCATTAGAGATTCTGATTTGGGTCTTAATCCAGCAGTCAATGGGGATTTGATCAGGGTCCCAATGCCTCCGCTTACTGAGGAGAGAAGAAAGGATTTAATTAAAGTCGTTAAATCTGAAGGGGAGAATGCCAAAATTTCAATTCGAAATATAAGACGTGATGGTAATGATGAGCTAAAAAAACAACTTAAAGAAAAACTAATTAGTGAGGATGATGAAAAAAGAGATCAAGCAAAAATTCAAACCCTAACTGATGAATTTATCAAGTCAATCGATAATCTAATTACATCAAAAGAAAAAGATCTGTTAGAAATTTAGGTTTTCATTTTGTCAAAATATAATATTCCACACCATGTCGCTATCATTATGGATGGAAATGGACGGTGGGCAAAAAATAGAAATTTGCCAAGAAACAATGGCCACGAAGAAGGTTTAAAAACATTATCTAAAATTACTCCAAAAGTTTTTGATGCTGGGGTTAAATCTTTAAGTGTATATGCATTTAGTTCTGAAAATTGGTATCGACCAAAAAATGAGATAAAACATTTGATGGATTTATTTGAAAAGGCTATTGAATCAAATTTTCAATACATGGTAGACAACAGGATTAAATTTAATCTTCTTGGAAATATTAAAAAATTTCCATCATCGCTGCAAAAAAAAATTAAGAATCTTGAAGAAATTACAAAAAAAAATAGAGATTATAATTTTTATCTTGCTGCGAACTATGGATCAAAAGAAGAGTTGATTTTTGCTGCAGAGACTTTAAGAGATAGTACAAGTAAAATAACTGAAAAAAGCTTTAAAAATGCATTCTATGCTCCTCATTTACCTGATGTGGATTTGCTTATAAGGACAGGCGGAGAAACAAGATTGAGTAATTTTTTGCTTTGGCAATCTGCTTATGCTGAAATATATTTCACAAAGGTCTTATGGCCAGATTTTAAACCAATACATCTCAAAAAAGCTCTTGAATTTTTTAGTGGAAAGATTAGAAAGTTTGGAAAAATTAATTAATTCTAATTTTGGGTTAAGGTTGGCCTCTGGTTTATCATTGGTGTTTGTTTTTGTTTACGCCCTAATATATAACGATTTTTTATTCTTACTATTAATGTTTGTTGCCTCTGTCTTGGCATTTTATGAATTAGTAAAGATGCAGCAGCTTAATTTTCTAATGATTCTTTTTAATATTTTTCTATTAATATTTTTTTATCTTCTATCATCTAACAACCTTCAATTTTTTACTTATATTATTATTTTTTTATTTTGCTTCATGTTTCCATTAACGCCTTTTTTAAAAACAAAAGATTTTTTTCTTAATATAATTCCAGCTTTTTATATTCCATCCTTTTTTATTTCCTTAGAAATTTTAGTAACTGAGCATAAGTTGCTTGTATTGCTTACATTTATTGGTATTTGGGCGGTTGATATTGGTGGTTATTTATTCGGAAAGTCTTTTGGAAAGCATAAAATTTTTCCCGTTACGAGTCCAAAAAAAACCTATGAAGGCTTGTTAGGTTCATTGGCTTTCCTTTTCTTAATTCAATCTTTTTCATGGTATTTTGTTGATAATTTCTCATTGTTAGAGTTTTTGGCGATAAGCGTTTTAATTTTTATTGGTTCAATTTATGGTGATTATTTTGAGTCGTTTTTTAAACGTAAATATCATATTAAAGATAGTGGTAATTTAATCCCTGGCCATGGAGGTTTATTAGATAGATTAGATTCAGCAATTTATACAATTCCTTTGATTACAATTTTATGTCTAATGATAATAAATTAATAATACTTGGCTCTACCGGAAGTATTGGTAAGTCAACTCTTGAGGTAATTAAAAAAAACAATCAAAATTTTGAGGTTGTTTGCTTAACTGCTGATAGCAGCTCGGTTGCTCTGGCTGAACAAATCAATTCATTTAAGCCAAGGTATGCTTTCTTAAATAATTCTTTGCTAATTGATGATTTAAAGTCAAGATTGACACACAATCAAACGACAGTGATACACGATATAAATCAATTGCAAGATATTTTAAAATCAGATTTATATGATACGTTAGTGTCTGCAATGTCAGGGAGTACCGGTCTATTACTAACATACTTGGCATTGCAGTCTAATAAAAAAGTCCTGTTGGCTAATAAAGAATCACTTGTCATGGCTGGAGACTTATTAAGCAAATATAGAAAACAAATCATTCCCATTGACAGTGAACATAATGCAATTTTTCAAGTTATCGGGAACTTGGATTCTAAAGAAATAAACAATATTACGTTAACAGCCTCTGGCGGTCCTTTTAGAGTCTATCCAAAATCTAAATTTGATCAAATAACAGTTGAAATGGCACTTAAACATCCAAATTGGTCTATGGGAAGAAAAATTACTATTGATTCTGCAACCATGATGAATAAATGTTTAGAGATTATTGAGGCATATTATTTATTCAATCTTAAATCAGACCAAATTGATGTCCTTGTTCATCCGGAATCTATAATTCATTCAATAGTAAATTACAACGACGGTTCATCACTATGTCAATTTTCTAAGCCTAACATGCAAATACCAATTTCATATGCTCTTGGTTACCCAAATAGAATTAACTCAGGTATAGATACTTTTGACCTGTCCTCTATAGAAAAATTAAATTTTTCTAAAGTCGATCATGATAAATTTCCATCAATAAATTATGCCTATATGGCTTTGGATGGTTCAGAAAAATCATGTTTAGTTTTGAATGCCGCTAACGAGTTAGCTGTTAATGCCTTCCTGGAAAGACAAATTAGCTTTTTAAGTATTTTTTCTATAATTGAAGATTCTTTTAGTATTTCTTTAAATAGTAATGGATCAAGTATAAATGAAATTCTTGATGCAGATATGATGTGCAGACAAAAAATTAAACAAATAATTAAAAAATATTTAATTAATTAAATATTAGTTTTTTAAGTTATTGATTTAATTAAAACTTCTTTGAATATTTCTTTTTAACATATATAATGCAAACATTATTTTATTAAATAAGAAAAAGATTGAAACTTTTATACAAATTATTCTTTATATTTTTATTTTTGATATCCAACTTAACTTACGCTGAAGTAGTTAATGATATTAAGATTAAAGGTCTTCAGAGAGTTGAACCTGGTGTTATATTTGATAGCATTCCTTTTGATATTGGTGATGATGTAAATGACATTGATCCTTCGGAAATTATTAAATATATATATAAATCTGGACAGTTTCGTGATGTATCTGTGGAGTTCGATTCTGGTAATTTAACTGTTGTTGTATCTGAAAAACCTATCATCGCTAGTATTGAATTTAATGGAAATCAATTAATTCAAGAAGACAAGCTAAGAGAGGGAATTCGGCAAGTAAACCTATATGAAGGCGCTGTCTTCGACAAGCAAGTGTTATCAAACCTCGAAAAAGATTTATCGAAAAGCTATAACTCCATGGGCAGATATAATATATCCGTGAAAGCATCTTTCAGGCCATTAGAAAGAAACAGAGTGGCAATCAAGGTTGATATTGATGAGGGGACCCTAACAAGAATCTCGAGAATTTCTATTAATGGATTAACTAAATTTAGTGAAGAAGATCTTTTAGAAGTAATAGGATTAAAAGCAACCAATATTCTTTCTTGGTGGGAAAAAGATGACAGGTATTCCAAATCAGAGCTAACTGCAGATTTGGAAAAAATTAAAAGCTTTTATCTCGATAAGGGCTATTTAAAATTTAAAATTTTATCAACTGACGTTTCTATAACGCCAAACAAAAAAAAATTGGCTATAACGATTGATGTTGAAGAAGGGGAAAAGTATACCTTTGGAGATATTTCAATATCTGGTGATATTAATGAATTTTCTGATGCTGACATAAAATCTAATATAGCTATTAAAAAAGGTGATTTTTTCAGTTCTAAGCTTGTAAATAAGTCATCTGACAATTTAAGTAAATATTTGGGGAATTTTGGATATGCATTTGCGAATATTAATCCAATCTCAAATATTGATGAACAAAATAAATCGGTTTCATATGATTTTTTTGTAGACACAGGTAACAAAATCTATGTACGAAATATAAATTTCATCGGAAACACAAGAACCAAAGATCGAGTTTTGAGAAGAGAGATGAGGCAATTTGAATCATCATGGTATGACGAATCTAAAGTGGCTAGGTCGAAGTTTAGATTAACAAGACTCCAATACTTTAGCGCTGTTGATGTTGACACTGCTGTGGTACCGGGAAATACTGATCAAGTAGATTTAAATGTAAATGTAACTGAAAGAAATACAGGAAAAATTATGCTTGGTGCCGGAGTTAGTTCTGCAGAGGGATTGATGGGGTCGTTTAATGTCAGTCAACGTAACTTTGCTGGAAGTGGGAATACCGTTGCTCTTGGAGTTAGTACTGGACGGATTAATAGGACTTATTCTTTATCTTATACCGACCCTTATTACACTGATGATGGTGTTTCAAGAGGTTTTCAGGTTTACAGGAGAGATAGAAATACCGCTAAATTAAGAGGTATTGGTACTTACAATACCTATTCTTACGGTGGTGGGGTTAATTTCGGAATTCCTTTAAGTGAAAAAGACTTTTTGAATTTAGGGGTTACATTAGATTTTACCGAACTTGAATTAACCGATAGATCTCCAGCGCTTTACAAGGATTACTGTAACAAAGCATCATCATCTGGAGCTGTTGACTGTACTGCAAATTCAATAGCTTTTGATGTAGGTATTGTTACGGATACAAGAGATAATGTGTTGATACCAACCGAGGGGATGATGACAAAATACACAGCTACAGTAACAGCTCCTGTATTAGATATGCAATATTACAAATTGCAAGCACAAACAGAATTCTATAAGCCACTAGATGACGCTAAGAAATTTACCCTTAAATTGAGAGGGGGGTTAGGTTATGCAGATGATTATGGAAGCGAAGATTATCCGTTTTTCAAGAACTTTTATATGGGTGGACCAAGAACTGTCAGAGGCTACAGAACAAGTTCCATTGGGCCTAAATATTATAACTCAACGGCTAAGCGCTGGTACACAACAGGAGGAACAACATCTATCTTAGCAAGTGCTGAATTGTACTTCCCAGTACCAGGGTTAAAGAAAAATGATTCATTTCGACTAAGTGCCTTTTTTGACGCTGGCGGTGTTTTTTCTGATAATGAGTCAATCGATGGTACAGAGCAATATGAGCAGGGTGAAATGAGGTACTCTATGGGTTTTGGTGTTCAATGGAACTCACCATTTGGGCCACTTCAAGTCTCCATTGCTGAACCATTAAACGATGATAACAAAGACAGAACCCAAAGATTCCAGTTTGGTATGGGATCAACATTTTAATTAACCTTTATAAGGATTTGCCATGAAAAAATTAATACCATTTCTAATTTTATTTTTTGCTGCGTTTAGTACAAATGCTGAGGAATTGAAAATTGGAATTGTTGATGTCAATAAAATTCTGAAAGATGCGCCACAGACCATAGCGGCTACTAAAAAACTAGAAAAAGAATTTAGTGCAAGAACTGAAAAACTTAAAGCAAAAAGTAAAGCACTTGATGCAGAAGGAAAAAAATTTCAAAAAGAATCCTTAACTTTGTCAGATGATCAAAGAGAAAAAGCAGAAAGAGGCCTTCAGCAAAAAAGAATAGAAATTCAGAGGGATGAAAGAGAATTAAGAGAAGATATGGATCTTAGAAGAAGAGAGGAGATTGGTGATCTTCAAGAAAAAATTAATATAACAATTGATAAAATGGCCGCAGACGAGGGTTATGATTTAATTTTATATAACGGTATAGCCTTTGCAAGTTCAAAAGTAGACATAACCGACGCTGTCATAAAAGCTCTTGGGGGCGGTTCATCTAATGCAAAAGGTGAATCAAAAAAAACAAAGCAAGATAAAGAAATTGAACCTAAGAAAGATGTCAAAGAATAAACGATCAGTTGATGAAATTGCTACTTTTATAAACGGAAAGGCCTCAAAAAAAGGCCTTTTTGTTTGTGGTTTGAATTCCTTAGATTTGGCAAAAGATACTGATGTATCTTTTTTTGATGGAAGTAAAAAAAATCTAGCACATCTAGTTAATACCAAAGCTGCTGTAATAGTTCTAAAACAAAACGATAGTAAATACTGTAAAACGGATTATATCATTGTGGATGACCCTTATTTGGCATTTTCAAAGCTATCAAATATTTTTGATAATAGAAAAAAAACTGTTCCTTGTATAAAAGAATCTGTAAAAATCGGAATTAATTCTAATTTGCCAAAGTCTTCATTTGTTGATGATTTTGTCGTTATTGGCGACAATGTAAAAATTGGAGAAAATGTTTCAATCTTCTCTGGTGTAAAAATTGAGGATAATGTTGACGTTGGTGATAATTCAATAATCCACCAAAATGTTGTTATTAAGGCAAATACCAAGATTGGTAATAATTGCTCGATATTTGCTAATGCAACAATTGGTACGGATGGTTTTGGTTATGCGTTCGATAAAAATCGATGGATTAAGATTAATCAGTTGGGTTCTGTTGTTATTGGAGATTTTGTTGATATTGGCTCCAATACAACAATAGACAGAGGAGCAATAAAGAACACTATCATCCAAGATGGAGTAAAGATTGATAATCAGGTTCAGATTGGACATAACTGTGTTATTTCAAAAAATACTATAATTGCAGGCTGTGTAGGTATTGCAGGCAGTACAGTTATTGGTGAAGGTTGCAGAATAGGTGGTGCAGCAATGATTTTGGGACACTTAAATATTGCAAGGGAATCAACAATATCTCCAGGAACTATGATTGCTAGCTCAATTAATAAAAAAGGGAAAACGTACACAGGCTTTTTTCCTTTTTTTGAAAAAAGCGATTGGATTAAAGTTACAATGTTCTTAAAAAGATTATTAAGAAAGAGAGTTTAAATATGCAATTGGATATCCATGAAATTCTAAATCATTTACCCCATAGGTATCCTTTTGTCTTAATCGATAGAGTTATTGATCTTAAGTTAAACGAAGAGATAACGGCTTTAAAAAATGTAACTATAAATGAGCCATTTTTCCCAGGCCATTTTCCATATCATCCGGTAATGCCAGGTGTTTTAATTGTTGAAGCAATGGCACAAGCAGCAGCCGTTTTATCATTTAAAACGATGGATGTTCTTCCTTCAGAGGATTCCGTTTATTATTTTGCTGGCATAGATAATGTAAGATTTAAGAAACCAGTTTCGCCTGGCGACCAGCTTATTTTGAATGTCAAAATTGACAGAGTGTTAAAAGGAATATGGAAGTACAAAGCTCAAGCTAAAGTTGACGATCAAATAGTTGCCGAAGCTGAAATGATGTGTATCTTAAAAAATATCCAAAAATAAATGTCGAATAATATTCACCCAACTGCTGTTATTGAAAATGGCGCAAATATTCATCCATCTGTGAAAATTGGTGCTTACTCAATCATTAATAAAAATGTGTCAATTGATGAGAATACAATTATTGGATCACATGTAGTTATTGATGGTATAACTTCAATTGGTAAGAATAATAATATTTTTTCACACAATAGTATTGGCCAAGCCCCTCAAGATAAAAAATATAATAATGAAGAAACAAAGCTCAAGATAGGGGATTCGAATACAATTAGAGAGTTTTGTACTATCAATACTGGAACAGCCCAAGATAACGGAATAACACAAATTGGCTCTAATAATTGGATTATGGCCTATGTTCATATCGCTCATGACTGTGTAGTTGCTGATAATATAATTATGGCGAATAACTCCTCATTGGCTGGTCATGTTGTGGTCGGTGAATTTGCAATACTTGGAGGCTTCACACTGGTTCACCAGTTTTGTAAAATTGGCTCACATATTATGTCTGCTGTTGGAACTAAAGTATTTAAAGATATCCCAGATTTTCTAATGGTTCATGGAGAAAAGGCTTCACCAAGTGGACTAAATATTGAGGGTTTAAAGCGGAGAAACTATTCTTCAGATGATCTTAAGGAGCTTAAAAAAGCATACAAAATTATCTACAGAGAAAATAATACTGTGGATGAAGCTCTAAAAATTTTAGATCAGTCTAATAACAAAAATATTATTAAATTAACTAGCTTTATCAAATCATCCAAAAGAGGAATAGTGCGGTAAATGAAGATAGCCATTGGCATTGGTGAGCTGTCAGGTGATATTTTTGCTGCCTCTTTAATTCAATATATTAAATCAAATTATCCAAATATTGAGATTATTGGTATAACCGGCCCTAACTCTTTCAAACAAGGTTTGCTTTCAAATTTCAATATCAGTAGCCTTTCAAAAAGAGGCTTTTTTGAAGTACTGTTTAATTTAAGAAAGTTAACTAAATTTAGAAGTAAGTTTTTGGATTATTTAAATACCGAAAAACCTGATATATATATCGGAATAGACGCGCCTGATTTTAATTTTTTTATCGAAAAAAAACTTAAGTCAAAAAATGTAAAAGTTTTTCATTATGTGTGTCCATCTGTTTGGGCTTGGAGGTCGGCAAGGGTAACAAAATTTAATTCTTATTTCGATCATTTGTTTACTATATTTTTTCACGAAAAAAAGTTTCTTAATACATTAGGTTTTAAAAAACACACTTATGTTGGTCATCCTCTTGCAAATGAAATACCTTTTAAACCTAATTATAAAAAAGCATTAGATAAGCTCAAAATTGATCGTAAGAGAAAAATTGTTGCTTTATTACCAGGAAGCAGGAATTCAGAAGTAATATGGAACACGAAAGTATTAATTGGAACAGCAGAGAATTTAGCAAAAAAAAATAGTAATTTATTATTTCTTATCCCTGTTACATCAAAAGAAAATCTTATTTTTATAAATAAAAAAATTTATAATTTAAATCTACAAAATATTAAAATCATTCATGGCCATTCTCATGATATTCTAAATGCTAGTGATATCGCAGTTATTGCTTCAGGAACTGCGACGCTTGAAGCAGTTTTTTATAAAACTCCCATGGTCGTTTTTTATAAATTATCATCAATTTCATATTGGATTTTTAAATTACTCCTGAAATCTAAATTTATTAGTTTGCCAAATATTCTTAGTGGAAAAAATATTGTCCCAGAATTAATTCATAAAAAAGCTAATGTTGAAAATTTATCCTATGAAATCGAAAGATTGTTAAAACAAAGCACTTTAAGGAAAAAGCAAATAGAGGAATTTAAAAAAATTCATAAACTGCATATGTCAAATACCAATGAATTGATATGTAAAAAGCTATTTTCTAAATGAAGATAGGTATTGATGAGGTTGGTCGCGGGTGTGTAGCAGGACCTGTTGTTGCAGCTGCTGTTGTTATTGATGAATCTTTTGATGTTCTTGTCTCCGATTCTAAGCTTTTATCTGCTAAACGAAGAGAAAGTCTAGATAAAGAAATTAAAAAGAAGTGTGTAGACTTCTCCATATCTGTAATAAATTCTAAGATTGTAGATGAAATAAATATTCATAAAGCCTCTTTACTTGCCATGGAGCAAGCATATATTAATTTGTGTCATCAATCTGGCTCAATTAAATGTGATGGTAAATTTACTCCAAAAATTGATGGTGCAGTTGCTCATGTTAACGGGGATAAGTTATATACTGAGATCAGCGCTGCATCCATTATTGCCAAAGTCTACAGGGATCATTTAATGAATTATATTTCATTAAAATATCCCGATTACCATTTTGATAAACATAAGGGTTATTTAACTAAGCTGCATTTAGAGGCTATAGAGCAGTATGGCCCATGCAATATTCACAGGCTTACTTTTAAGCCTTTTAGTTAACTAAAAAAATACACGGCTTCTTTTCAAACTCAATATTTATTTTCTGCCAACCTTTAATTGAATTTGTAAGGATAGCTTCAGAGTCACCATTTATATCATAAGCAATGCATACTAAATTTTCAGCACTTAAACTTTCTAATAAAAATTGGAATGTTTCTAAATTTCTATGAGGTGTTTCAATAAAGATAAAAGTTTTTTTAGATTTTTTAATTTCTACAGCCAAGTTACATAAATATTTTTTTCTTTTATTTTTGTCAATCGGAAGATAACCAACAAATTCAAAGTCCTGTCCATTACATCCTGAGCAAGCAAGTGATGACAGAATTGATGATTCTTGAGCAATAGTTTTTACTTTTATGTTATCGAAATGACATTTAAGAACTAATTCCGATCCTGGATCAGCCACTCCCGGAAGACCACAATCAGAAATTAATCCAATATCACTGCCTGATTTTAGAATGTCTGATACTTCTGCATAATTTAATTGGGTATTTTTGTTATTTTCATGAAGTTTTAGCTCTTGAAGGGGTGTGCTTAATTCAAGTTTTTTTAAAGAATTTCTTGCGGGCTTTTTATTTTCAACCACAAAGTGTTGAATATGATTTACTCTTTCTTTTTGCTTTAGAGTATAGAAATCGTCTAAATCTTCATTCAGTGGAGTGGGTATAACGTACAAATCTCCATTTTTTTTTGTCATTAGAGAATATTTTCGTCCATTAGAATTTTAGATATCTTGATAAGTGGCAGTCCAATAATGGATGTTGGATCATCATTTTTAATGCTTTCAAGCAGGGTTATTCCATAAGACTCAGATTTGATGCTCCCAACACAAAAATAGGGCTCATCCTTCTTTAAATATTTATCTATTAGATCATCAGTGAGCAGTTTGTATTTGGCTTCAAATTCTGTGTAGTCTGAAATCACGGTCTGATTTTTATTATTTAATACACAAAATGCACTATAAAAGTTCACTACTTTTCCACTTAGAAATTGCAACTGTTTGAATGCATTTCCGTATGTCATTGGTTTCTGTAGGATAGTATTATCAACCACAGCGGTTTGATCGCAACCTATGATAATGGAGTTAGAGCCTGATGACGCGGCTATTTTTTTTGCTTTTTCTTCAGACAGTCTGAGTGCCATCTTTATTGGAGATTCATTGTTTCTTTGACTCTCTTCAATTTCTGGTGAGATGAATTCAAACTCAGAAACAATTCTTTTTAGCAATTCTCTCCTATAAACAGACGAGGAGGCTAGAATTATTTTTGTTTCCATAAAATCTAGAAATTAAGCTTGTATCTCAATTAAAGTAACATCGGGAGATATGCTTTGACCTTTGGAAATATGTATTCCAACCACAGTCCCAGATTTAGGCGCCTGGATTTCATTTTCCATCTTCATTGCTTCAATTACGATGAGCGAATCACCTGCATTCACTTGGTCACCAACATTTACTTTTATATCGATAACGGTTCCTGGCATGGCAGTTGTTACACAGCCATCATGTGTTGGTCGCAAATTACCCCCAGATTTTGGAGCACTTGAGGTGGTTTTAGAAGCTTCACTATTGCCCACTTCAACCATATCCAATGTTTCAATGAGAACTTCTTCAGAGATACCATCTACAACTACATGATAGGGTTTTTCATGCTGGCCAGGATTTCCTGAGCCAGTGAGTTTAATGTGATAAGTTTCCCCGTGAAGCGTTACATTAAATTCAGACGGGGCATATTTAGCTGCGCTTGATTTAGATTCTTCTATATCGAGTAGCTCCTCAGGTTCTAGTGTTCCTGCATTTCTTTCTTTAAGGAATGTGTTTGCTAGATCTGGGAACATAGCATATGTTAATAGATCTTCTTCAGATTTTGCAACATCCTCACATTTTACTTTTAGGTTGTTAATTTCCGGCTTCAACTTATCCGCCGGTCTGCAAGTCATTGGCTTTTCATCACCAATAGCTTTTTTCATAATCTCTTGATTGATCTCACCCAAAGCTTTACCGTACTCACCTAAAAAGTAATTTTTAACTTCATTTGTAATTGATTTGTATCGTTCGCCGGTAATAATGTTTAATGCTGCTTGCGTTCCAACAATCTGGGACGTTGGGGTAACAAGAGGAGGGTAGCCTAAATCTTTTCTAACATTAGGGATTTCAGCGAGCACCTCATTCATTTTATCTAAAGCGCCTTGGTCTTTTAATTGGCTGGATAAGTTAGAAATCATTCCACCTGGAACTTGATTAATTAAGACTCTTGGGTCAAGACCAGTAAATTCAGATTCAAATTGCCAATATTTTTTTCTAACATCTTTTAAATATGAAGTGATATTTTCAATCTTATCTAACTGAACTCCTGTTTCATAACCAAGTTCATGCAGGCCGGCGATGACAGACTCTGTTGTTGGGTGACTTGCTCCTTCTGAGAAGCTTGAGTTACAAGTGTCAATCATAGTTGCGCCACAATCTACAGCAGCAAATAAGTTAGCTGTTGCTAAACCGGAAGTTGCATGGCTATGAATATGGATAGGTAATGAAATTTCTTTAGAAATGCTTGTCACTAAATCCTTTGTGGATTTTGGGGTTAGTAAACCAGCCATGTCTTTAATAGCCAAGCTGTCAGCACCATGATTTTCAATTTCTTTAGCAAGTCCTGTAAAGTAGTCGACGTTATGAAGAGGAGAGGTAGTGTAGCTAATTGCCACTTCCGCATGTTTTTTATATTTTTTTACTGATTCTAATGATGTTTGAATATTTCTTAAATCATTCATTGCATCAAAAATTCTAAAAACATCCACGCCATTGTCAGCCGATTTTTTCACGAAAAGATCAACTACATCATCTGAATAATGTCTGTATCCAAGAAGATTTTGACCGCGAAGTAACATTTGTATCCTGCTATTAGGTAAAGCATGTCTTAATCTTCTTAGCCTTTCCCATGGATCCTCTCTCAAATATCTCACACATGCATCAAAAGTAGCGCCACCCCAAGCCTCAACTGACCAAAATCCGAGATTATCAAGCTCGCTACAAATTGGGAGCATGTCCTCAGTTCTTAATCTGGTTGCAATATGGCACTGATGCCCATCTCGTAAAACTAATTCTGTAATATCAATTTTTTTCATAATTTACATACCTTCATGTGCGGCAATAGCAGCCGATATAGCAGCGGCGATAACATCTGGTGGAAGTTCGTCGTTAAAATCAGTTAATTCAGGGTGAGATGTTACAAATGAAGTATCAAATTCACCTTCTTTAAAATTTTCATTATTTAAAATCTCTAAATAATATGGGATTGTTGTTTTTACACCATAAATAATAAGATCATCAAGAGCTCGTTTTCCACGCTGAACAACATCCTGCCAAGTGAGTGCCCAAACAGTTAATTTGGCGCACATAGAGTCGTAATATGGTGGAATAACGTAACCAGTATATATGGATGCATCTGTTCGCACTCCTGGTCCCCCAGCTGCATAATACCTAGTTATTTTTCCAAAAGAGGGCAGGAATTCTTGCTTTGGATCCTCAGCATTAATTCTGAATTCGATAGCAAAACCTCGAAAATTAACATCATCTTGTTTAAATCTTAATTGGTGGCCAAAGGCAATTCTAATTTGTTCCTGAACAATATCAATTCCTGTAATGGATTCCGTGATCGTGTGCTCAACTTGCAATCTGGTATTCATCTCCATGAAATAAAAATTATCATCTTGGTCAAGCAGGAATTCTACAGTGCCTGCATTTTCATAATTTACAGCCTTAGCAGCTTTTACGGCTAGGCTACCAATATAATCTCTTTGCTCGTTTGATAGTTGAGGAGATGGGGCAATTTCAATAAGCTTTTGGTTTCTTCTCTGAATAGAACAATCTCGCTCATATAAGTGAATCGCATTTCCATGAGAGTCAGCCAAGATTTGAACTTCAATATGCTTAGGAGATACAACACACTTTTCCATGAATAGCTCAGGATTTCCAAATGCTTTTGTGGCTTCTGATATTACACGATCATAATTAGAAACTAATTCTTTATCGTTATCACATCTTCGGATTCCACGCCCACCACCTCCATTTGTAGCTTTGAGCATGACTGGATAACCAATTTGATTTGCTAGTGATTGAGCTTCTTCAACGCTATTAATATTGCCATCACTTCCAGGCGTTACAGGAACTCCAGCTTCGATCATGGCTTTTCTAGCTTGTATTTTGTCACCCATCTTGTGAATAATAGAACTTTCGGGACCAATAAACTTAATACCACGTTTTGCACAAATGGCTGCCAATTCAGGGTTTTCGGATAAAAAACCATAACCTGGATGAATTGCATCACATCTGGCTGTAACTGCAATGTTGACTATCCTGTGTGCATTTAAATAACCTTTAAGTGGATCATCGCCAACAAAGTAAGACTCATCTGCTTTTTTAACATGTAAAGCATGTCTGTCAGCATCAGAGAAAATAGCCACACTTGTAATGCCCATTTCTTTGCAAGCGCGAATAATACGCACAGCAATTTCCCCACGGTTTGCAATTAAAATTTTATTAAACAAATCGTTTATCCGTAAAATTGATTGAAATTTGAATTTTTGATTATATCATGGGAGATATATATCCCTATTATTTTAGCACTTTTATGAAGAATAACTATAATTTACAAAACTTTGATTTATATAGATTTATTGCAAAAAAAGAGAGGATATGTGATAAAATTTCGGTCTTTAAATTTAACCGACTATCAGATTTTAAAATATCTGATGGTGATAGCTTGTTTTATGATGTTTCGATTTCAGAAGTTCTTGGACATCACTTCTTAAATCTAGAGTTAAACATCGATTTAAGGCTGTTATGTTGTCGTTGCTTAGAGGATGTTGAGCTCAAACTCAAGACATCCAATCGTTACGAGTTAGTTCAGGCAGCCAGCAAGTCGGAAAAGCATGTTATTGATGATATTAAAATTGAAATTGTTGATAATTTTGATTTATTATCTTTCATTGAGGATGAGATTCTATTAGAATTGCCTACTTCACCAAAACATGCATTTGAGTGTAATTAATTAAGGAATAAATATGGCTGTTCAAAAGAGTAAAAAATCACCTTCAAGAAGAAATATGAAAAGGTCGCATGATGGTCTTGATAATCCAGCATTGGCAGTTGAGCCAACAACTGGTGAAGTTCATTTGAGACATCATGTATCACCAACAGGTTTTTACAAAGGCAAAAAAGTTATTCAAGACAAACCTGAGTAATTATTTAAATGAGTGTATCAATTTCTGTTGATGCAATGGGCGGTGATTTTGGACCCAAAATCACTGTTCCAGCTTCTTTAAATTTCCTTAAATCTCACCCTGATGCCTCCATTACTTTAGTAGGTAATGAATCCACAATAAGAAAGTTTCTAAAAAAACCTATTGAGTCTTTTGATAGACTGTCCATTATTCACACAACACAATTTGTCACAATGGACGAATCCCCCCAATCTGCACTTAAAAATAAGAAAAGCTCATCAATGCGACTTGCCATTAATTTGGTAAAAGAAGGGGTAGCAGATGCTATTGTGAGTGCCGGTAATACAGGAGCCTTAATGGCCACAGGTAGATTTGTCTTAAGGATGTTACCTGGAATTGATCGTCCAGCCATCGCGTCATTCCTACCAAATCAAAAAGGAACATCTTGTATGCTGGATTTGGGAGCTAATGCTGATTGTACAAGCCATCATTTAACTCAATTTGCTATTATGGGGTCCATACTTTCTTCGGTGATATCGAAAAAAAAGAAACCATCAGTTGGGCTTTTAAATATCGGTTCAGAATCTATTAAAGGTAATGAAGTCACAAAAGAAACTTACGAATTATTAAAAAAGAGTCATTTAAATTTTTATGGCAACGTTGAAGGAAATGATATTTTTAAAGGTACAACTGACGTTGTAGTTTGCGATGGTTTTGTTGGCAACATTTCCTTAAAAACCACCGAGGGCTTAGCAAAAATGTTTGCTGACTTTCTTGGACAAGAATTCAAGAAAAATATTGGTACAAAGTTTTTGGCATTATTCTCCCTCCCTGTTTTAAAAGCTTTTAAAAAGAGACTTGATCCAAGGCGTTACAATGGCGCTGCTTTTTTGGGAATAAATGGTATAGTTGTGAAGAGTCATGGTAGTGCAGATGCATTCTCGTTTGAGCATGCCTTAATGACTGCCTATGAGGAGGCGAATAGTAAGATGATTGCTAAAATTTCCAAACAGTTAAAAATAGATCAAAAATTAATCTAATTATGAGTTACTCAAAAATTGTCGCTACAGGATCTTTTTTGCCTAAAAAAAAATTATCAAATACAGATCTTGAAAAAATTTTTGATACCTCTGATGAGTGGATTCGAACCAGAACAGGTATAGAGCAAAGGCATATTGTTGAAGATGGTCAGTCTACCTCCGACCTTGCATATTTCGCTGCATTAGATGCTATTGAGAAATCTTCTTATGATAAAAATGATATTAATTTAATCATTGTCGCAACCACAACGCCTGATAAAATTTTTCCTAGTGTAGCTTGTGCGGTTCAACGTAAGTTAGGTATAAAAAATATTCCTGCTTTTGATGTTCAGGCTGTGTGTAGTGGCTTTATATACGCCTTAACAACCGCTGATAGCTTTATTAAATCTGGCATGTATCAGAAAATTTTAGTTATAGGAGCTGATTGCATGTCAACCATTACTGATTATACCGATCGCTCAAACGCGATTCTTTGGGGTGATGGAGCAGGCGCAATTATTCTAGAGGCATCAGAAGAGCCGGGCATTATTAAAAGCATTATAAATAGTAATGGAGAATATGAGGATCTATTACACGTACCTCGTAAACCTAAAGATAACAAACCCAATACAATAGAAATGCAAGGAAATGCAGTTTTTAAAATTGCCGTGAATACACTTGATCAAATCGTTGATGAAACTCTTCAAGGAACTGGTTTTTCAAAGGGAGATATTGATTGGCTTGTCCCTCATCAAGCTAATATTAGGATTCTTCAAGCAACAGCTAAAAAATTAGATATGACCATGGATAAAGTGATTGTCACAATCAACAAACATGGCAATACTTCTGCTGCATCGATTCCCTTGGCTCTCAACGAAGGTATTACTTCTGGAAGAATTAAGAAGAATGAAATAATTTTAATGGAAGCTTTTGGTGGAGGATTTACCTGGGGCTCGTCACTTATAAAGGTTTAATATGAAAAGTGTCTTGTTATTTCCTGGACAAGGATCTCAATCTGTTGGAATGATGAATGGGTTTGATAGCAACGTTGTTAAAGAAGTATTTGATATGGGATCAGATATTTTTGGTGAAGATTTATTAGATTTAATAAAATCTGACAATGACAAGATTAATCAAACCATTTACACACAGCCTATTATGTTTTTATCTGGCTACGCAACTTATCTGTTACTTAAAGAAAAAAAATCGAGTTTGCAGGTTGATTATGTTGCAGGTCATAGCCTGGGTGAGATTACTGCAGCATGTGTTGCAGGGGTTTTCTCAGTAGACACAGCAGTAAAAATTGTTCAAAAACGGGCTCAGCTAATGCAAAATGCTGTTCCTGCAGGAGAAGGAGCTATGGCTGCTATTTTAGGTTTGGAAGATAATGTTGTTGAGGAGATATGCAAGACATTACAATCAACTGGTGTGATTGAGCCTGTCAATTACAACTCACCGGGTCAAATTGTAGTGGCAGGTGAGAAGAAATTAATTGAACAGTCTTTGGAGAAATTTAAAGATAGTGGTGCAAAAAGAGCTCTTTTACTGCCAGTGAGTGTTCCATCTCACTGCAGCTTAATGCGATTAGCTGCAGAGGATTTTGGAAGTTATTTAAATGATTTTGAGTTTAATGATGCAGATATTCCAGTTGTTCAAAATGTAAATGCAACAGACGTGGTTGATAAAAACCTGATAAAAGAAAATCTTGTTGCTCAGTTGTTCAATCCAGTGAAGTGGACTGCATCTATTAAATACCTAGAAAAGCAAGGGGTGAATATTTTTATTGAGTCAGGACCTGGTAAAGTGCTGTGGGGTCTAAACAGAAGAATTACTAAGTCAGAAGATATTAAACACTTCACTATAAATTCTGACGAAGCATTGAACGAATTATCAAATTAGAGATTAATTATGAAAAAAATAGCATTAGTTACAGGAGCAAGTCGTGGAATAGGGGCTGCAATCGCAGTTGAGTTGTCGAAACAAGGATTTTTGACGATAGGGACAGCTACATCTCCTCAGGGTGCAGAAATAATTGAAAAAAACTTTCAAATTCATAGCCTTGATGGTAAAGGATATGTTTTGAATGTTAATGACAATGACTCAATCACTAATCTAATTTCCACAATATCTGAAAATCATGGTGATATTGATGTTTTAGTCAATAATGCTGGTATTACAAAAGACACTTTGCTTATGAGAATGTCTGATGATGATTGGGATAGTGTTATTCAGACTAATCTAAAATCTGTCTACAAATTATCACAGGCCGTGTTAAGACCTATGATGAAAAAAAGATCAGGAAGAATTATTAATATCTCTTCAGTAGTTGGCCATATGGGTAACGCGGGACAAGTGAATTATGCAGCGACCAAGGCCGGTATAGCAGGCTTTACTAAATCATTAGCTCAGGAGTTGGGAAGTAGAAACATTACCGTTAATTGCGTTGCTCCAGGTTTTATTGATACGGATATGACGAAGGGATTAAATGATGAGCACAAAGATAAACTAATTAGCCTGATCCCATTATCAAGATTAGGAAATCCTGAAGATGTGGCAAAGGCGGTTTGCTTTCTAGCATCTGATGATTCATCTTACATAACAGGCGAAACAATTCATGTCAATGGCGGCATGTTAATGGTGTAAAAAAAATGAACTTTTTTGCATCAAAATTGATTCTTTTTGCTAAAATAGCGTTTTTTAATATTTAAGGGGTAATTAGATGTCTGACATCGAACAAAGAGTTAAAAAAATTGTATCTGAACAATTAGGTACAGACGCAGCTAATGTTAAAAACGAATCATCTTTCATTGATGATTTAGGTGCGGACTCCCTCGACACAGTTGAATTAGTAATGGCTCTTGAAGAAGAATTCGGCACAGAAATTCCTGACGAACAAGCTGAAAAAATTACAACTGTTCAACAAGCTATTGATTACATCAATAACAATCAATAATTTCTAAAATGTCTCGCAGAAGAGTCGTTGTGACTGGACTGGGTTTGGTCACTCCTATAGGAATAGGAGTGAATGAATCCTGGAATAACGCATTAAATGGCGTTTCTGGTATAACCAAAATCACAAAGTTTGATGCTAGTGCTTTTGCATCACAAGTCGCTGGCGAAGTTAAAGACTTTGATCCTAGCAAGTATTTACCTCCAAAAGAAGTTAGAAGAATTGATACCTTTATTCAGTACGGTTTAGTGTCTGGTATCGAAGCATTTAATGATTCTGGATTAGAAGTGAATGAGCATAATGCTGAAAGAATTGGTGTTGCAATTGGATCAGGCATTGGTGGTTTGGGTATGATTGAAAGTACCAATGACACATACGATGAATCTGGACCGCGAAGAGTCTCTCCATTCTTTATTCCAGGAACCATTATTAATATGATTTCTGGTAATTTATCAATCATGTATGGGCTTAAAGGTCCAAATATTTCAATAGTTACTGCTTGTACAACTGGTACCCATTGTATTGGTGATGCGGCAAGAATGATTGAATATGGTGACGCAGATGTTATGGTTGCTGGTGGCTCAGAAGCGGCAATTACAGAGTTATCTGTTGCAGGCTTTGCCTCTGCAAAAGCATTATCTAGTCGAAATGATGACCCAGCATCTGCTTCAAGACCGTGGGATAAAGGTCGTGACGGTTTTGTGATTGGAGAAGGAGCCGGGGTAATGGTGCTAGAAGAATATGAGTCTGCAAAAAAACGTGGCGCTAAAATCTATGCTGAACTCTCTGGTTACGGAATGAGTGCGGATGCATACCATATAACAGCTCCATCGACTGATGGACCAAGAAGGTCGATGGCTAATGCTTTAAAGAATGCGAATTTAAATCCGCAAGATATTGGTTTTATTAATGCTCACGGTACCTCGACACCATTGGGTGATATTAATGAGACTAATGCCCTTAAAGAGCTCTTTGGAGATCATGCATACAAGTTAGCTGTAAATTCAACCAAATCAATGACGGGCCATCTTTTGGGCGGAGCAGGTGGTATTGAATCTATTTTTACAGTTTTATCCTTGCATCACCAAAAATCACCACCAACCATCAACCTTACAGACCCTGATCCTGAATGTGATCTGGATTATGTTCCCAATGAAGCTAGAGATCTGCAAGTTAAGGCTGCATTAAAAAATAACTTTGGTTTCGGTGGAACTAATGGTAGTTTAGTATTTAACACTATTTGATACTTGCTATAAATAAGTTGTGAATAAAACACTTGTTAATGGAAAATTTACCAATCTAATTTCAATTAATGACCGAGGTTTTCAATTCGGTGATGGAGTGTTCAGAACATTTGTCTCCAATAATGGAAAGATACCTCACTTTAGCCTGCATTATAAAAAATTAAAAAATGATGCAAAAATCATTGGCATCAAAGCTCCGAAAAAGGATGTTTTATTAGCTGATGTTTTAAAAGTTTGTAATCAATCCACTATAAAAATTATCAAGGTGATTATCACTAGAGGAGAATCTAGTCGAGGTTACTTATATGACCGTTCCATCCAGCCAAATATAGTTATTCAATCGTATGACTTTGATCATAAGCGTCTCATTGAGAGTCAAAAGGGTGTTCTAGTTGAATCAGTACATTTTCCAATTGAAAAAAATATTATTTCTGAATTAAAACACCTCAATCGCATATTAAATGTTCTTGCCTTGGAAGGAAAAAAATCACATATTACCGATCGAGTCTTTTTGGATCAAAAAAACAGAGTTATTGAGGGAGCATTTCACTGTATTTTTTTTCGGACAAAATCAAAATTTATCTTACCAAGTAATCAAGAGTCAGGGCTCGTTGGAGTTAGTCGTGAACTTTTAGTCGATTATTTAACTAGAAATAATATAGCTTATGATTTTAAATCTATCCATTATGATAAAGTGAATCGATATCAAGAAATGTATCTGATGAACTCAGTTTATGGAGTTATTCCAGTAAAAAAATACGATGAATTTACGTTTGACACTAACTTAGAAATCGTTAAAGAGTTAAATAGAAACCTTAATTTGGAATATGCAAAAAAATAAATTATTAGCCTTTTTGTTTGATAAACATTATGTTTTTTACAGGATTGCATTTGTTCTTGTTTTTATTCTCCTCTCCATCCATTTATTATTCTTTAAAGTTAATATCACTGAAAATAATCAAGATTTTGAAATTGCAGAAGGCTCAACTCTTAATTCAGTGATCAAAATGTTTTATGACAATGAATTAATTACCTCGACTTGGAGATTTAAAACTCTTTTTTACATTACCGGAAATCAAAATAATATTAAAAAAGGGAGTTATAGAATAAATAATGGCGATAATTCTGTAGATCTTATTCGTATGATTACTCAGGGCTTGGAGACCACTCACGCAATTACTTTTGTTGAGGGTCAAACCATGCAGCAGATATTTAATTTAATTAAAAAAAATCCAAATATCAAACAAACCGTCGATGAGTTTGATGAAGAAAAAATTTTAAAATTAATGAATGTTGAGGCAAAAAGTTTGGAGGGTTTAGTTTATGCGGATACTTATTATTTTACAAAAAATACTACAGATATTGACCTTTTAAAAACAGCACATAGTCACCTGGATAAGAAACTAAAGTTAGCCTGGAATCATCGACAGCAAAATCTTCCTTACGATAACCCATATGAAGCATTAATCATGGCGTCCATCATTGAAAAAGAGGTGGTCTTTTATGATGAAGCCTCTGAGGTATCTGGCGTGTTTGTGAATAGACTAAATATGGGAATGCCATTACAGAGTGATCCAACAGTGATATATGGGATTAAAAAATTTGATGGCAACATCAGAAAAAAAGATTTAAGAAAAGATCATCCACATAATACTTACACCAGGAAAGAATTACCGCCAACTCCCATATGTATTGTTAGTTATCAGTCGATTAATGCTGCATTAAATCCAGCAAAAACTGATGCTTTGTATTTTGTCTCTATGGGTAATCATCGACATAAATTTTCTGTTACCCTTGAAGAACATAATAAAGCAGTAAATATTTTCCAAAGAAAAATTAAAAAAAAATAATGGCATATTTTATTACAGTTGAAGGAATAGACGGTGCAGGAAAATCGACACACCTCGAATTTATTCAAAGCTACCTTAATAAAAAAAATATTCAAAATAAACTGACAAGAGAACCCGGTGGTACTGAAATTGGTGAAAAGTTAAGGCAATTACTTTTGCATGATGATATGGATGTTGGTACCGAGACTATGATGATGTTTGCTGCAAGACATGAACACCTAATCACTGTTATTCAGCCTGCTCTGCAGTCAAATATATCTATCATCTGTGATCGATTTACTGATGCAAGCTATGCCTATCAGCAAGGAGGCAAGGGTATTGATAAGTCTTTTGTTAAATCACTTGAAGAATTAGTGCATCCAAACCTTACCCCTGACCTTACTTTTTTGTTTGATCTTGATCCAGATACCGCACATTCCAGAATCTCCAATGAGCGTAACTTAGATAAATTTGAAAAACAATCGTCAACATTTTTTAATGGGGTGAGAAAAGTCTACCTAGAATTAGCTAAGGCACATTCAAGATTTCATGTGATTGATTCATCACAAACCATTGATCAAATACAACAGGTTATTTCTAAAAAATTAGATGAGTTAGTCAAATGATCAATTGGTTTGAACAATATCATTCTTCTGCATTTATTTCAGACTTAATAAAAACACAAACACATTTGTTTGTTGCCGAAGAGGGAATTGGAGCAAATCAACTATTGGAGAATCTATTAAAAAAGTTGCTATGTGAAAATTTAACCGATGAAAACAAAACCTGTAATACTTGTCCCTCATGTCGATATCTTGTTGATGAGCATCCAAACATTAGGCTCATTGATAAAAATTTGGAATTAAAAAGTGATGTTATAACCATAGACCAAATTAGAGAATTGTCCTCATTTATAGAGCTAGCTAGCACAAGCGAACATGATAAAAAAATTATTTTTATTAAAAACACTCATTATTTAACCTCAAGTGCTGCAAATGCATTGTTAAAGAATCTTGAAGAGCCTCCAAATAATACATTTTTTATTTTACTGACTTCCAATCTTCACAAAATATTACCGACTATTCGTAGTCGTGCAACGATTCATAAACTAGCTTCACCCACCAACAAGCAATGTGAAGATTATTTAAAAGATGAACATCCAGAAGCTATTAAGTTTTTAGATTTAGCTGAGCGCAAACCTTTTTTAGCAATTCAAATGGCTAATAATAAGGAGCTCATAAATTCCATAGTTAATATTTTTCTCCGTGGAAAGAGTTTCGATATGATGGATGTAAATGAGAGTTTGTTAGCTTCAGGACCCCAATTTTTTGTCGATATGATGCAAAAATGGATTGCTGATCTAGCTCATTTTAAAGAGTTTAGTACGGTCTACTACTATAAAAACTTGCTAGATCAGATTGAACTTATTAGTAATCAACTCTCCTATAAAGAGTTGTTGAATTTTTATAAAAAATTAATTGAGTATCGAAGGTTATCTGAAACAACAATTAATAAGTCGATTGCTCTTGATAACTTAATGATCGACTACAAAAGGACATTTGCTTAATGTACGTAGATTCACATTGTCATTTAAATTTTCCAGAGTTAAGAAAGAATTTACCGGAGATTCTAACTAACATGCAGGAGAATCAAGTTACACATGCTCTTTGTGTCAGTGTGGAAATGGATAAATTTCCTGAAATAAATGAGCTGGCCGAAAATCATGATAATCTATTTGCCTCAGTAGGGGTCCATCCGGACTATGAGGATATTGTTGAGCCTACAGTGGATGAATTAGTCAGCATTGGTTCAAAAGAGAAGGTGGTTGCCATCGGGGAAACAGGCCTAGATTATTTTCGTCTGAAAGGAGATTTAGAGTGGCAAAGGGATCGATTTAGAACTCACATTCGTGCAGCCAATGAGGCAAACCTGCCACTGATTATTCATACTCGAGAAGCTCGCGAAGATACCATTCAAATTCTAAAAGAAGAGCTTAAACCAGGAACCCGTGGAGTACTGCACTGTTTTACTGAAACATATGAGATGGCGATGCAGGCTATTGAATTGGATTTCTTTATTTCCTTTTCAGGTATCGTGACTTTTAAAAATGCCAAAGATTTAAAAGAAACAGCAACAAAAATTCCATTAGAGCGGATGTTAATTGAAACAGATTCGCCTTATCTAACCCCAGTTCCTTTTCGCGGTAAAACCAATGACCCATCCAAAGTAATCCATGTTGCAGAGGAAATTAGTAGACTAAAAAATATTCCAGTTGAAGATGTAGCGAAGATGACCACATCTAATTTTTTTGATCTTTTTTCTAAGTGTAAACAACCGTAATGAGGGTCACAGTTTTAGGAGCGGGTTCAAGTGCAGGCACACCGGTCATTGGATGTCAGTGCGCAGTATGTCATTCAGATAACCCAAAAAATAAAAGATCACGATGCTCTTCGCTAATAACTATGGATGATGGCACAAATATCTTAATTGATACTTCTCCAGATTTTAAAATGCAAGCCATGCGAGAGTCTATCGATAAGATTGATGCGGTTCTATACACTCATCATCACGCCGACCACTGTCACGGTATGGATGATTTACGAGCTTATTGTCAAAAATATAAAAAAGCCATACCCATTTTTGCCAATCAAAATACGATGAGTGAACTCAAATTAAAGTTTCAATACGCAATTCGAGAGGAAACCAAGTTTTGGGAAACCCCAGTCTTGCATGCTCAAATAGTGAATCAGCTATTTAACATTGGTAGTCATGAAGTCATTCCACTCCCTGTGATCCATGGAAGGATGGAGATACTGGGATATCGAATTGGGCGCTTTGCATACATTACCGATGTATCCGAAATTCCCGATTCAACACTAGAATTATTACAAGGTATTGATACTTTAATGCTTGATTGTTTAAGGTTTGAGCCCCATTTTTCTCACTATGGTTTTAAACAAAGTTTGGCTATGGCCGAAAAAATCAACCCAAAACGAACTTTTTTAATTCATATGACTCATGATATAGAGTATGATGCTGTATCTGACAGCTTACCTGAGCATGTTTTTCTGGCTTACGATGGGTTAAAATTACAAATTAATAACTAAGAAGGTTGAACAAATGAAATTGAAGTTTTTATTAATAACATTAATTACTTTACTCGTATCATCAATTACTTATGCGGAAAAGAAAATCTATACTGAAGATGAATTCTTAACGATTTTTAATGGCAAGCCGAAGGCTAGGGTAGTTAAGTATCTTGGTGAACCTGACAAAAAAGAAATTGGCGTTCAACCTAAAGGCGCTTCTAAAACCATCGGTAGGCCAACTGATAACAAAGATAATAAGAAAAAAGATAAGGTAGATATGTGGTATTACTCTAATATTGTCAAATCAGGTAAAGATACAACTTGGAAAAGGATTGAATTTACTTTCATTAACGATCGCTGCATGAATATCGCATTTTCAAATTAAAATAATTTAAGTATTTAATAAAGCCCACTGTTTGCAGGGCTTTTTTTTTATGTTAGATTAAAGTTGCTCTACTTAATTAACAATAAGGATCTATATTATGGATGGTGATATTAAGTCTGCAATTCAAAAACATCATGGTGGTTGCCCACATGATTGTCCAGATACCTGCTCAATGGTATTTCATGTTCAAGATAAAAAATTAATAAAAGTTCAAGGAAATCCAGACCATCCCATGACTAGAGGGGGCTTGTGTGTCAAATTAAACGATTATGAAAAAAGACACTACCATCCTGATCGAATTCTATATCCAATGAAAAGAGTAGGGCCAAAGGGTGAAAAGAAATTCGAAAGAATCACCTGGGATGAAGCCTTTGATAGCATAGTCAGCAAGTGGCAAGAGATCATTGACGAGCATGGCCCGCAAGCAATCATGCCAAATAGCTATTTAGGAAACCAGGGCTTGGTCCATGGATTAAATGGAGGTGATGCTTTTTTTGCTAGACTTGGCGCAACCGTAACTGAGCGAACTTTCTGTGGAGAAGGTTCATGCACAGCATGGTTATTAACCATAGGACCTACGGCTGGCGTAGATCCAGAAAGCTTTATCCATTCTAAATTTATTATTGTTTGGGCGTGTAACTCGGTCAGCACTAATTTACATCACTGGCATATTATTAAAGAAGCTCAGAAACAAGGAGCAAAAGTTGTTGTGATCGATGCCTATGCATCCAGAACTGCAAAAGAGGCTGATTGGCATGTTTGTCCAAAACCAGGCACGGATGGTGCCTTAGCTATGGCGATGATGAATGTCATTATAGAAGAAGGCTTGGTCGATCAAGATTATGTAGATAACTATACTGTTGGCTATCCAGAATTAGCTGAAAAAGCAAAAGAAAGAACTCCGGAATGGGCCTCAGAAATAACAGGCATCCCAGCAGAAGACATCATAAAACTAGCTAGAGAGTATGCTACAACTCAGCCTTCAGCTATTAGAATTGGAGTAGCTTTGGAGAAGAGTTGGGGTGGAAGCCAAGCCATTAGAGCGGTAACGGCCTTACCAGCCCTTACTGGCGCATGGCGCCACGTTGGAGGCGGTATACTTCAATTTCCTGTATGGGAGCATCCTTACAAATTTGATGTAATTTGCCGACCAGACCTAATTCCTGAAGGCACTCAGGTAGTTAACAATCTACAGCTTGGAAGAGTCCTAACTGGTGAACAAAAGCTAAAAGTACCCATTAAATCAATGATGTGTTGGAATACTAACCCAGTAACTCAGGCGACTGAGTCTGAAAAAATATTAGAGGGTTTGAAGAGCGAAGATCTGTTTTTAATATCAGCTGAACACTTTATCTCAGATACTGCTGCATTTGCAGATATATTGCTTCCAGCATCTATGGGGGCTGAGCAAGAGGATATTATTTTATCTTGGGGTCACTTGTATCTTACATATAATGAAAAATGTATAGATTCACCTGGAGAATGTTTACCTAATAACGAAATATTCCGACAGCTCGCTAAACGACTTGGTTTTGAAGAAGACAACTTTAAATGGAATGATACGGAATGTTTAGAAAATTACATCGATTGGGATGCCCCAGCCTGTGATGGGATTGATCTTAATTATTTAAAAAAATATGGTTATGCCAGGTTAAATGTGGGCACTAAAGATGATAGGGCGCCGCATAAGGAAGGAAACTTTCCAACACCTTCGGGTAAATGTGAATTTAGGGTTGTCGGAGCCAAAAATTTTGTTGCAGGCCCTTTTAGACAAATGTATGAAGGATTTCAACCTGGTGAAGATATACCTGAATTACCTGACTACGTTGCATCTAAAGAAACTCATGAGGCTAACCCCGAATTAGCAAAAAAATATCCACTCAATATATTAGCGCCTAAAAGTCATGGGTTTATTAATTCAAGTTATGCCAATATAGAAAATAAACTAAAAGGGCAGGGTGAACAGTTTGTTCTGATTAATCCAGCTGACGCAGAAAATAGGGGTGTTACCGAAGGTCAAAAAGTAAAAGTATTCAATGATAGAGGCTCATTTGAGGCTGCCGCGAAAGTAACTACAGACGTTAATAAAGGGATTGTTGTAGCAACCTTAGGTTACTGGCGACAATTAAATAATGGGGTTGTTAACTCTGTTAGTTCAAATGCATTTGGTGACATGGGTAATTCACCAACATCTCATGACTGTCTTGTTGAGGTGGCAACAATATAGATAATCATGTTGCTATATTTAACCAGCCAGTAATGATATATTTAGAGCCATTGTTGACTACATTGCCTTTATGAGCATGGGTCCATTCTGCAGGCCAAATCAAAGTTTTACCTATTTCTGGTTTAACAGAAAAGGAATAGTGCTCAAATAGTGTTTCTCCATCCTCAAAATCATCATTCAAATAAGTCATGAATGCAAATAGACGGTGAAGTGTTTTTATTGAGGTTCTTTCTGAGTGGAGTTTGCTAAAGTGTCCGCCAGGAGGATACATCTGAATATTGAATGATCCAATATCTACTTTTTCGAAAACCTCATTCAAGAACGGCCATTGCGTTCTATATTCTGAATAGCAATTAAATAAATGATCAAAATAAATTTTTAAATATTGATAGTCAGGCTTAGAAAGATCTTTTGGATTAACAGCAATATCAACTGACTTTTTCTTCGTTTCATCAACTCCGTTAATAATCTCACCTTTTGACTGAAGACTTTGGTTTTCATTGAAAAAATCAATAATCTTATCGCATAGATTTGTATCTATCTGAAATATGCCAATAAAATTTGGATTATGGTTAGTCATTGAATATGGCTCCATTATGATTGGTATTGAAAGAAATTTTACCAGTTGCTGAGTAAATTAAATTTAATGCATCTTCATGCCTACCCATCAATAAATAGATATCACCTAGATTTTTTTTTGCGAAAAAGTTTTCATTATCTAGTTTTAATGAATATTGAAAAGCCTGTATTGCACTATCATAGTTTTTTGATTCAAGTTGTAAAAAACCTGCATTATTTGAAATTCTCGGATCCTTTTGATTTAATGAGAAGGCTTTTTGACAATAAACTTCAGCCTCCTTGAAAATACCTTTGGTAATTAATACATCACTCAAGTTTGTATATACTTCGTAATCCAAATTATTTAGTTCAAGTGCTTTTTTGTATGCCTCAATTGCAAAGTCCAATTG
Organism: beta proteobacterium KB13; assembly: GCA_000156155.1. Lineage (GTDB taxonomy): Bacteria > Pseudomonadota > Gammaproteobacteria > Burkholderiales > Methylophilaceae > BACL14. The sequence goes on from DS995299.1 coordinate 642,009, forward strand.
ATTGTTATCTCTGTAAAGATTACCAAGGTTAAAATAAGCCTCGTAAACATCAGGGTGTATTTTTAAAAAACTATAAAAAGCACTAACAGCTGAATCATAATTTTTTAAAGACTTATGAAGCAGGGCGATATCGAATAAAGCAAGGTCAAATTTAGGATCAATTTTTAAGGCATGCTCAAGGCATGACAAAGATTCCAAAAGATTTTTTTCTGATTTATAGCATTTTGAAAGCAAAAATAGGGCATTTTTATCTGACTTACAATCACTTAAGATTTTTTTTGCTTTTTTGAATTTACCCTGATTAATAAAATCATTGGCTGTAGTGATTTGTGTAGAATCCATTAGACGTTAGTATTATTATTTAACAATTTTTTCATCTTTACTGACTCAAGTGTTACATCAATAAATATATCCCCATAAGAAGTGTATCCATTTTTTTTATAAAATTGTAGAGCATAATATCGTGCTGTAATTTCAATTTCAATAATTCCTAGCTTTTGACAAAAATCTTCAGCTTTTTTAATGATATAGGTGCCAACTTTCATTCCTCTATATTTGCCTATAACAGCCATTTGCCTTAGTCTAATTTTACTGTCATTTATTTTTTTTAGGACACAACATCCAATAATTTCATTATTCAAATAAACTGCGAAATGAAATTGTTTATCCTCGTCCTCTAGATCTGCTTTACTCCATTCAAGATTTAATGGTGCTCGTAAATTAGAGTATCTAAAACTAATTAAATTTTTATATGGAAGACTTCCAAATTCTACTTGTATAAATTTAAGGTCAGCTAGGATCAAAGTTAATTAACTCTTTGATAATTGCTTGACTTGCGTTGTCAATATTTGAAGGAACATAACCACCTTCAAGCATATACATAATACCTTTCGAGTTACTTGTGAAGGCAATATTATTAATTAAACTAGCAACTTTACCGTATCCAGAGCTTGTATATTTTAACTTACCCAACAAATCATTTTTATGAGCATCAAATCCAGCAGATATGATTATAAATTCTGGTTGAAAGTTTTTCATTTTTGGGAGCAAGTCGTCCTTAAAAGCAGCTATAAATCTCTCGTCTCCAGAACCTTCAGGCACTTCTACATTATATGTAAACCCTTCACCATCCGATATTCCTGTTTCAGATGGTCTGCCGCTACCAGGATAAAATGGGTGCTGATGAATGCTGAAATAGAAAACGGATGGATCATCATAAAATATATCTTGGGTACCATTTCCATGGTGTACGTCAAAATCAATGATTAATATCCGTGACAATGAATACTTCATTTGTAAGTATTTTGCAGCTATTGCAGCATGATTATATATACAAAAGCCCATGCCTCGATCCCTTGTTGCATGATGTCCAGGAGGTCTGTTGAATGAAAATGCAGCATCAACATTTCCACTCATGATCTCATCAATACCAACCAACGAGGCACCTACAGACATTTGTGCAACATCAAGGCTTATTGGAGAGATAACCGTATCTCCAGTACTAAGAAAAGTAGGGGAGTCATTATCAAGCGCCCTAATCTCATTTTCAACAAGTTGAATGTATTTCTCAGAATGTGCTAATGCTATTTCTGAATTGCTAGCCTTGCGAACTTTTGGCCAAACAAGATCATATTTAAAGTCAGGATTATTTTTTAAAGTATTTATGACGTCGAACAATCGTTCAGGTCTTTCTGGATGACCTGAGCCAGTATTATGTTCTAAGAAAATATCATCATATAAGATTGCTACTGGAGTTTTAGCCATTAATGCATTATGGATCAAAAGTAGAGATGAAATGCATAGTACATTAACAACAACCTTTTTAATGAAAAACATATTCTATATTTCGTATAATGTATATTATGTTAAATTAACTATATATCATTTAAAAGATCTTTAGCTCCTATGCGATTAGCAACCTCTGTAGCCTTAGCTAAATAAACATCTTTATCTTCTTTAGATAACTTATAAAGCTGAATGTATGTTTTAGCTAAGTAATATTCACCCCCCGCATCAATGCATAGCTTTTCAAGCTCTTCAAGTGTATTCATAGCCAAATCATAGGCGTCATCAAGTACTTCGTACTCTGCTTTCAGTAAGGTTAATTCTGCATATTCGCCTAAATAACCTGATTTTCTATACATTACTGAACCTTTTAACGAATATTCACGCGCCCTATCATAGTATTTCTGACGAGCTGCACTGCGAGCTAATCTGTCATAAGATTCTGCACGCTCATCATCATTCGAGGATGCTTTTAATGATTTTGCAAAGGATTCATATGCATCTTCATGCTTTTCTTGCGTTTCTTGTATTTTTCCCATCTGAATAAGAAATCTACGTTCAAATTGAACAAACTTAGAATTACCAAGCTTTGCAGTTTCATATCCATTATTAAATACAGTAAATGATTGATTTATATCATTTTTTTCTTTATATGCTAAACCTTTAAACATGATAGCGAGCATTTGATCAGCTGGATGTTGAGCCAATTTTTCAGATTTTTCAAACTGCTTAATACCGTCATCTAGCTTATTTTCATTTACTAATACTTTACCTAAGCAAAATTCACCATCAAAAGCGTTATCTTTGGTCAATTTGGTTGCTTCATCTGCTGCAGCTTTTAAGTTGTTTGCTTGAATTGCTTTTTCACAATTATTTTCTAAATTGTATGCATAAATATTATTTATAAACAATAAGTTAAAAAATATTATTAAAGTAAATTGTCTATTCATTCAGTAACTCCATTAGTTGTTTTTCGTTAATTACTTTTACTCCAAGCTCAGCAGCTTTATCTGCTTTTGACCCTGGATTATCACCAATAATTACATAGCTGGTTTTTTTTGACACGCTGCCACTTACTTTTCCACCATTATTTTCAATTAACTCTTTTATTTCGTCTCTGGAAAAGTTCTCTAAAGTCCCTGTTACGACAAATGTTTGTTGATTAAGTTTTTGATCATTTGATACATTCTGAGCTTGATCCTCCCATTTAACTCCAAATTCAACAATATTATTGATTATGGCCTTGTTTTCATCTTCTTGGAAAAATTGATGTAATGATTGAGCCACAACGGGTCCTACATCGTTAATTTCTAGAAAATCATCGATGGAAGCTTTCATTACGTTATCCAGGGTACCTAATTTCTTAACTATGTCTTTTGATGTAGCCTCTCCGACATTTCTAATTCCTAAAGCATAAATAAACTTAGCCAGTGTTGTTTTCTTGCTCGATTCAATGGCTTCCTTTAAATTTTCTGCAGACCTTTCTCCAAATCCTTCCATTTTTTGTATTTCTTCATAATCGAGATGATAGATATCAGATATGTTTTTAATCAATCCTTTTTCAAAAAAATGGTCTATTATTTTTGCGCCCAAGCCTTCAATGTTCATTGCTTTTCTAGACACGTAGTGTGAAATAGCCTGTTTTGCTTGCGCTTCACACTTGAGTTGCCCTGTGCATCTTTGTGCTGCCTCACCATCAATCCTTATTACTTGAGAGTTACAAATAGGACAATATTGCGGCATTTCGAAAACTTTAGCATTGGATGGACGTTTTTCCTTAATCACTCTCACTATTTCAGGAACAACGTCCCCTGCTCTCCTCACTATAACGCTATCTCCAATTCTGATGTCTTTTCTAAGCATTTCATCTTCATTATGAAGGGTTGCATTGGTGACGGTAACACCTGAAACAAAAACAGGCTGTAATCTTGCTACAGGGGTAATAACTCCAGTCCTACCAACCTGAACATTTATATCGTTTACAACTGTTTCAGCTTCTTCAGCAGGAAATTTATAGGCTATTGCCCATCGTGGAGCCTTGGAAACGTACCCTAAATTTTCTTGATTTTTAATTGAGTTAACTTTATAGACAATGCCATCAATATCAAATGGAAGGTCATTTCTTTTCTTTAAAATATCTTCATAAAAATGTTGCATTTGATTAATTCCAACCACTCTTTGTGAGTAAGAAGAAATGGGTATCCCTGAATTATGAATGTATTTAAGAATATCCGTATGATTAGTTAACTCTAGGTCTTGATCAACTTGACCAAGACTGTATGCATAAAATTTTAATTTTCTTTTAGCAGTTATTTTTGGATCCAGTTGCCTTAGGCTTCCAGCTGCTGCATTACGAGGATTTGCAAAAGTTTTTTGGCCTAAGCTTATTTGATACTCATTCAGTTCCTTAAAATCATTTTTATCCATCAACACCTCCCCTCTTACCTCAAAGGTGCGTGGGTGATTATCTCCATACAGCTTAAGGGGAATTGTTTTGATGGTTTTTATGTTATGGGTAACATCTTCACCAACATTCCCATCACCTCGTGTTGCTGCATACTTCATAAGTCCGTTTTCATATAGAATAGTTACGGCAAGTCCATCAAACTTTAGCTCAGCATTAAATTCAACATCATTTACATCCAGGGTATCGTTAATTCTCTTATTGAAGGCCTCTAGCTCATTAATGCCAAATGCATTTCCCAAAGAAAGCATCGGCTTATTGTGCTGGATTTGATTAAACTCACTAATCGGAGATCCACCCACTCTCTGTGTTGGTGAGTCAGGAGTAATTAATTCAGGATTGGAGTCTTCTATATTTTTAAGCTCTCTCAATAAACTGTCGTACTCATGATCAGATATTTGAGGATCATCAAGGACGTAGTAGCAATGATCATGTTCTTGTATAACAGATTTTAGATAACTTATTTTTTTGATAATATCTTGGGTCATTCTAATTTAGGAAAAGTATTTTTGGGCTTGTTCACTTCCCGGGATCAGATTATGTTTTTCCATTTCTTTCACAATTTGATTCATATGATTTTTGATTGAAGCTACATATACTGAATCAATTTCCTTATTTCGACCATCAACCATAACTGCATTTAGTTTAATGCAGAACTCATTCATCAAATTTGTCATTTCATCAAAAGCATCTATACAATTATTTGTAGACGGGATATCAAGGCTCACAATAATGCCTTGTATAAAGGCATCACTATCAATTTTTAGTGGCTGTCTATTTAAATTCATAATTTTGAACATTTTTTGACCATCTACTTTTGGGTCAAAATACCAATGATAATTTTTAAAAAGCCTTATATTTGCTTTGTTAAAAAAATCTTGAAATGCCCCAAAGTGAAATGAACTATCTGTTTTGGGTTGAATTTTGATAAGAAAGTTTTTGTTGATTAATCTTTTAAATGGCACAAGGTTTGCAGTGCTTTCAATGATATCCTCATTTGATAACCATATCTGATTGACCTCTAAATGTTGTTTGATTTTTTCAATTAAATCTAAAAATTTCTGCTTTACTAGCTGATCAATGTCCAACCTTCTTGATATCAGAGGAAGAGATAGAAGAATTTGATCAAATACATAGTTTTCATCAATCGCCTCACCTGTTGCCCACAAACCATCATCTTTTCTTAGGTAGAGGCTTGTTTTTAGATCTCTCAGATAGGAAGTTATATCCAGATCCAACAAAACTCTTGCTTCGCTTGTTTTGTTCAGGGTAAGGCTAACAACAGACTCAAAATTGAGATTAATTTCACCAGGAAGATGTTTCTTTAAAAAATCTATTGATACGTTATGGTTTGATGGCTCATGAGCTATAAAGTTATCTAACTCTGATGGGTTGTCGAAATTTTTATCGAACAGTGGATCATGCTGTCGACGCATTGAGTCTGCTTTTTTCTGCTTTTCACGAGTTTTTTTTAACTGCAACCAATTAAAAATAATCATGAATAAAACAATGGTTAATCCAAGGATTAACAGAGCAATCTGAACATCGCTCATGAAGTCACCTGACGCTCTTCTCTTGGGGTCTCCTTAGCATTATTTAAGTCAACCTCAACAATTTTAGAAACTCCTGACTCTTGCATCGTTACGCCTATAAGCTGTTCAGCAAGCTCCATGGTAATTTTGTTGTGTGAGACATACAAAAATTGTGTATTTGATGACATCTCTTTAACTAACTCACAAAATCTTTCTGTATTTGAATCATCAAGAGGTGCATCAACCTCATCTAATAAACAGAATGGTGCTGGATTTAATCTAAATAAAGCAAAAACTAATGCAATAGCTGTTAATGCTTTTTCACCACCTGATAAGAGATGGATGGTTGTATTTTTCTTTCCGGGTGGTTGAGCAACAATTTGTAATCCAGTATCTAATATTTCATTACCCAAGAGCTCAAGAACTGCCTTACCACCACCAAACAACTTTCTAAAGTAATCATTTAAGTTTTGATTAACACTGTTATAAGTTTCTTTCAGCTTATCACGGGTTTCACGATCAATTTTACCAATAGCCTCTTCGAGTGTTGCGCTAGCTTGTGATAAATCTTCTACTTGGCTTGCAATGTATGCCACCCTCTCTCTTTCACTTTCAAGCTCTGATACAGCAGCCATATTTATAGGGCCAATTCTTTCGATTTTTTGGTTTAATTTTTCAATTTTTTCCCCAATGGATGTTGCACTCTCACCATCAATTTCACTCGCCACTTCATCATCATTTGTGTTGAACTTCAAGAATTCTTTTGCAGAGTAATCATAATCAATTTTAGTTTGTTGTTCCTTTAATGTCTCTGCTTGAAAAGTTTCAGAGATTGGATTGATTTCTTGAATAATTGTTAGTCTGACTTGCTCCTTTTCCCTCAAGGCTGTTTCCTTAATGGCTAGCTGATCACGTTTATCCTTTAACTGCTCCTCTGCACTTTGTTTTTCATTGATGAATTTTTCTAAGTCTTGATTCAACTCATTGTGTTTTTGCGCAAATATATCCAAATTAAATTCACCAGAAGTTCTGCTGAGTGCACCTTGTTCGTTAGATAGAATTTGATTCCGCTCGTTTATATCGTTTATCTTGGCTTGGGCTAAATTGATCTTGTATTCTATTTCTCGTTTTTCTTTTTCAGCCTCATCAAATACTCTCTTTGCTTCAATGAACGACTGCTCTTTTGAATTTTTCTCAACGGAAACGTTTTCTATGGTTTTAGTTAAATCAGTAATTACATTTGAAAGTTTCTGGCTAGTCTCATATTTAGTTTGCCTATCTGATGCAATAAGATTTTTTTCTTTATCTAAGGTCTCTAGCTCATCCGATATTGACTGAATCCTTTCTGTAGCAGATGCTTTTTGAAACCTTTGTCTTGAAAATTTTATCTCTAAAGCCTTTAATTCTTTCTCTGTAACATCACGCTGTTCAATTAAGTTGCTTAAGCTGTCTTTATTTTCATCCATCTTCTCTTTTTCTAGAGATATTTTTGAAACGACCGATTGATTAGTCTCTTGAAGCTTTTTTAAAGCCTCGCTAAGCTCTTCAATTTTTGCCTTTGTAGCGAATGCATCAACAGCAATATCATTGGTCCCGTGAAGATACTGGTAAAGCCTACCGTATATATTGCCGTTTTCATCTACCAAAGACTGGCCGGGAGTTAGCTTTTTACGATAGGTATCCAGTTGACTCAAATCTTCAATTATAAAAATATTTTGTGTGAGTTCGCTAATAACCGGCTTGTATTCAGGCTCAATCTCTATCAATTGATTTAAGGGCTTTAAATCTTCAAAATTGGAATTATGGATTGACTCGCTTGATGATGTCATCACAGCGACGCCAAAAGATGATTTATGAGTATTAAATTTAGATGAGAAATAAGCATTGGACTTAACTCCCATCACGGAATCTAGAGCTTTTGCAAACTTCTCATCAATTTTAACTTTATTAAGCAAGCTGTTGTCTGAGTTAATATTATTATCTTCAAGCCAGCGATCGATTTGGTCTTGGTTAACTTGGGAATCGATTAAAGAATTTAAAGACTTAATTTCGGCCTCAACTTGACTTAACTCAGTTTGAATATCCTGACGCTCATCGTATAGCGCCTCCAAAACTTCTGAATGATCATCCATTGAATCCTTTTTTGAGTTTATCTCCTCATTTAAACCCTCTATAACACTGCTGAGTTCAGCTATATTTTCATCGCCCGAGCTGTTTGCTTCGTTTAGTAAATTTTCTTGGTTCTTTAATTCTGTTTGTAACTGATCAAACCTTTTCTCAAAGTCTTGAATTTTACCGTCCATAAAGGATATGGTATTTTGGTCTAATCTTAACTGTTCTTTGCTCTCCTGAAGATTTTCTTCAACTGATTTAAATTCATTATTTATTTCTGAAAATTCAGATTCTGTTTTTTTGTAATGATCTTCTTTTTCTTTGTATGTGTTCTGATATTCACTTATTAGTTTTTTATGCTCGGTCAGATCAACTTTGAGTTGATCTGATAGATTGTTCAATCTTGCAAGTTCTTCTGTGATTTTCTTGATGCGATTATTGCTTTGTTCAACCTGTGCCTTAGCTCGCTCTTCTTCATTTCGATTGGATTCAATCTTACTTTCTACGGAGCTTACCTTTGAGCTTATTTCGTAAAAGTTTGCTTGGATTGGATTTAAGGCCTCATTTTCCGATTTGAGATCTTCCCGTGAATTTTCTACGGCAAGTTCCGCTTTAGTCAACTCAGTTTTCTTTTGCTCTAGCTTAACTTCAGTCTGCTTTAACTTCTCTTGAGATTCCTTCCAGGTTTTGGATGCTGTCTCTTTCTTTAAGTAAGCTAGTTGGGCTTCTAACTGTTTAAGCTGTTCCTTAAAAAGATTATATTTTTTTGCTGCCTCTGCTTGCGCTTCAAGCTTTGAAATAGCGGAATTGATTTCTTTTTCAAGATCTTGAACGCGCTGAAGGTTATCTCTTGTATCACGTAGTCTGTATTCCGTCTCCTTCCTTCTTTCTTTGTATTTACTAATGCCCGCAGCTTCTTCCAGAAAATTTTTCAGCTCCTCTGGTTTTGCTTCAACAAGCTGTGAAACAGTATTTTGTCCAATAATGGCATAACCTCTTGTTCCCAAGCCGGTTCCATAAAAAAGGTCTGCTATATCTTTTCTACGAACATTGATACCATTAATTGAATAGGTTGATCCCTTGTCTTTTTCGATTGTTCTGCGGACTGCAATTTCGGAATATTTTGCCCATTCATTTGCAGCTTTGTTCTCAGTGTTGTCAAAAAGAAGTTCCACGCTGGCTCTTGATATTGCAGGTCTCGTGTCTGTTCCGTTAAATATGACAGATTCCATCGACTCTCCTCTTAGCTCTTTTGCTGAGGATGAGCCCAGGACCCATTTAACTGATTCCATGATGTTTGATTTACCGCATCCATTTGGTCCGACTATGCCAACTAATTGACCTGGTAAAGAGATGGTGGTGGGATCTACGAAGGTTTTAAAACCGGCCAACTTTATTTGTCTTAACTTCAAATACTTCTCTCTATGATCTATAAAATCGCAAAAATAATTGTATAATTGCAAAAATTTTTTTAAAGGTTTAATACCACGATGAAACTTACAAAACTAGGAAGTAAGCCAACCGCACAACCAACTAAAGAGTTAGAAACTTTCAGCAATCCAAATCCAAAAGGTGATTTTCATATACATATGGAAATACCTGAATTTACTTGCCTGTGTCCAAAAACTGGGCAGCCAGACTTTGCAACTCTATATCTAGATTATATCCCTGATAAGCACTGTGTGGAACTGAAAAGTCTAAAATTATATATGTGGTCCTTTAGGGATGAAGGTTGCTTCCATGAGGCTGTCACCAATCAAATTTTGAGTGATTTAGTTAAAGCAACAAAGCCTCGTTATATGAAATTAACATCTAAGTTTTATGTCCGGGGAGGGATCTTCACTAACGTCGTTGTTGAGCATAGAAAAAAAGGATGGAAACCACAACCTAAAGTTGATTTAGATCAGTTTCCAAGTCAAAATAGCGTTGTTTAAATAACTGGGGGTATAGCTCAGCTGGGAGAGCACTTGCATGGCATGCAAGGGGTCAGCGGTTCGATCCCGCTTACCTCCACCAAATTCCACTTTTACTAAAACCTAATAAATTCTAGTTGGATTTTAGATTCTAAGAAATTTTAAAATACGATGGCGTTGACTTGCAAGGATTGTTAAAAAAATCATACTTCCAGTTAAATCGCCAATGAAAGTCGCTATCCAATCTCTGTAAAAATTAGATAAAGTTGTACCTAAAATATAATAACCATATAGTGCATATAAAAAGCTATAAGTGAATGCATAAACAAAAGCCATAGATACAATTAATTTAAGATTTAGATTCTCAAGTTGTTTACCAAGTGGATATAAAGAGTTAAATGTATAAATTATCAAGATAGGTACTGTTGCGCTTAATGTTGCATAAAATATTATAGATAAAATAGAAGTATTTTCGAATAAAAAAACCATTGCAAAAAAGCTACCTAAGAAAATGCCAACCCACGCATCTTCTTTATAGATTGCTGCAAAAAAAAATCTCATCCCTGCAGGTAAATAAATGAAGTGAATGTGTTCTTTATAGGTAAAAATTGAAAGAAAGTTATTATTTAAGACATAAAGTGTGAAGTAAACAACAGTAATAAATAAATAAAGCTTATATTTTCTGAAATTGAGTGAAATCATAGAGTTTATCAATCTCCATAAGGTATTTATTGTAATTTTTTCCTTTTTGAATAAATTTTACTCTTTCATCATCTTTTGAATTCACGTAATCCAGCACTTCAGACTGCTTCATTTTTTTTAAGCGACGATGTATTGTGGAAGGAGATAAATTTTTAATTCCCTGAATTACATTATTAACTTTTAACTCTGATTTTTGAGACCACTTCATATCTAGATATGCAATTATAAGAACATCTTCAAAATCAATCTTAGCTTCCGCAAGAGGTGCAATCGCATTTAGGAAGTTTGAAATACGTGTATTTGACATAAAGTTATCTTTCTTAACTGGTTAATATGTATGAAATCTTAACATCATCTATTTTTAAAAAATAATATACTTATTCGAAAAGCATTTTGTGGACTAAATTAACCAATCTTCTCTAAACTTTTGCAACCAGTTTTTTTCTTTATTTGGTTGTTTAACCCTCTTAATATTTAATTTTTTTTCTAAATCATCTAAATTTTTTATTAATTCTCTTGGTTCTTCTCCCAGTAGCTTAATATATTTTTTTAAAGATGAAAAAAAGAGATTTTTGGAACGATAAAAATTGATATCATTTTTCTCCAAAGCAATAATGTGCTGGTTTGATAAAGCCATTGTATGTGATAAATGATCGATATTTAAGTCTTTATTTTCCCTAAGCTGTTCTAAATATTTACAATCATAGTCAATTATCATATTTAATTAAGTTGTATATAATATTAATGTCAATATAACATATATAGTCAATTTGACAAATAATTAAATATCGTTAAGAATATTAGTAGGTATTTATTATATTGAAGAAACCTAAAATAATTTCATGCAGGTGAATTTATAGAGGTCTTTATTTATTAGCAACTTAAATAATGTAATAAATACCTAACTTAAAATTTAGAAATATCCACTTTTTTCTCCCATATATGTGGTAAAAAATGTGGGAAAAAGGAATATTAGTTTTATAAACTCTCAATATACAAAGAATTAATAAAAAATATTTATAGTAGATACCTCCACCATTATGCTGTATTGAAATTTACCTCTTAAATTAGGTAATAAGCAAGATTTTTTAGATCGTGTATGATTACAGTTCTAGAATATGACAATCGAAGTATATTCGGAACAAAATATTCAGATCAAAAAACCAACAATCAGTTATGGTTTACAAATTGCGGTTCTTGTAAAAAACTGTCCTCCGTTAGATTTAAATTCAACTTATCATTACTTTATTCAATCTCATTATTTCTCTGAAACATGTGCAATTGCAGTTAATGAGGATGATAAAGTTCTTGGTTATGTATCTGGTTTTACTAACCCTAAAGACCATAAAACTCTTTTTATTTGGCAGGTTGCCATTTCTGAATGTTCTCGTGGAAAAAGTCTAGCAACAAAATTAATACATTTTATTTTGCGTCATCATGATATTGAATTTATAGAAACAACAATCACTCAAGACAATAAAGCTTCACAGTCACTTTTTAAAAAAATTAGCAAAGATCTAGAAACAGAAATTACCGAAGTTTCATTCCTCGATAAATCTAAACATTTTTCAAACCAACATGATTCCGAATATCTTTTTCGTATCGGACCATTAAAAACACCAAAGGAAAAAAATGAAAATATTTGAAGAAATAGAATCAGAAGTTCAAAGCTATGCCCGCTCATTTCCAAGAGTTTTTAATAAAGCTCAAGGAGAATATTTATATGATACCGAAGGGAATCAATACCTCGACTTCTTGGCGGGTGCCGGTACATTAAATTATGGACACAACAACCCTATATTTAAAAAGGAGTTGTTGAAGTACATTGAATCAGATGGTATCACGCATGGCTTAGACTTACACACCAATGCAAAGGGTAATTTTTTAAATACCTTTAATGACAAAATCCTTAAGCCGAGAAATATGGATTATATGGTTCAGTTTACTGGTCCAACTGGAGCAAATGCGGTTGAAACTGCCATGAAGCTTGCTCGAAAAATCAAACAAAGGGAGACAATAATTAGCTTCACTAATGGCTACCATGGTGTAACCCTTGGGGCGTTAGCCTCAACAGGAAATCAACATCATCGAGGTGGTGCTGGTATGTTGCTAACAGGCGTTGACACCCTACCCTATGATGGTTACATGGGTGATGACATTGACACAACAGCATATCTAGACAAAGTGTTAACTGATAGCAGTAGCGGTGTTGATCATCCAGCAGCCATTATAGTAGAAACGGTTCAAGGTGAAGGCGGTATTACTGCAGCAAGTTTTTCATGGTTACAAAACATTGAAAAAATATGTAAAAAACATGACATCTTACTGATTGTGGATGATATCCAGGCTGGTTGTGGACGAACCGGTACATTTTTTAGCTTTGATGAGGTTGGAATCCAACCTGACATCATCACTATGTCAAAGTCTCTGAGTGGCTATGGTTTACCTTTTGCAATTGTGTTATTTAAGCCTGAACATGATATCTGGAAACCTGGAGAACACAATGGCACATTTAGAGGCAATAACCTTGCCTTTGTCACTGCCGAAGCAGCAATAAATCATTACTGGTCTGATGATTTATTTTCTAAAGAAGTAAAGCGAAAAGGCAAATATATGTATGACCGTATCAATAAAATAATTGACCAATATGGCGAAGGAAATTTTTCATCACGAGGTCGAGGAATGTTCCAAGGTATTAATTGTGTGAGTGGGGAACTGGCAAGTAAAATTACTAAACTAGCCTTTAAAAATGGTTTAATGATCGAAACTAGTGGTGCAGATGATCATGTTATTAAATTCTTATGCCCATTAACAATTTCTGATCAAAATTTAAAAAGAGGTATAGATATTCTCGAGGATGCCATTGAGACAGTATGTGCAAAGGTTAAAAACTTTGATGAAGAGGTCGATTACTTTGATGAAAATTATGAGGTTGAAGAAGAATGATTGTAAGACATTTAAATGATTGTTTAATTGATAGAAAAATTGAAGACCCCTATGGAAACTGGAATAGTGTTCGCATGTTATTAAAGGACGATGGCATGGGATTCTCTTTTCATATCACCACTATCTACGCCAACAGTTCAATGAAGATGCATTACATGAATCATCTGGAATCGGTTTATTGCATTTCAGGTACAGGAACAATTAAGGATATGAAAACTAATCAGGAGCATAAAATTGAACCAGGTGTAATTTATGCTCTTGATCAACATGATGAACATATTCTTACTTCGCATGATGAAATGCAGCTGGCATGCGTATTTAATCCCCCAATCACGGGCACTGAAGTTCACAATAAACTAGGTGCATATGAACTAGAATAAATCTTTTATGGAAATTGTATTCCTTGGACTTTTACTTTTCATTGCTTTAATTGGGATTGCCTCCAGTAGATTAAATAAACCTACGGTAAAAAATTACTACCTAGCAGATAAGTCTTTAAGCCCATTGTTATCTGGCTTGTCTGCAATGGCGACCAACAATAGCGGCTACATGTTTATTGGTCTTATTGGGTTTACATATCTTAATGGGCTATCAAGTATATGGTTAATGATTGGTTGGATATTAGGTGATTATCTAATCACAAAAAAATTATTTGCAAATATTGTAAATAAAAGCTTCCGTTCAAGAAATGTTACCTACGCATCAATCATTGGCGATCTAGCTAAAAACAAACTGATCACCAAATTAATAGCATCAATTAGCTTTGTCTTTTTACTGATATACGCCTCTGCTCAATTCGCAGCCTCTGGGAAGACATTAATGGCAGTCATGAATTGGGAGTTCTATTATGGTGTAATCACTGGTGGCTTTATTGTTCTGGTTTATTCTTTAACAAGTGGGATCAGAGCATCAATTTGGACTGACGCAGCACAATCAATAATCATGTTAGTTTCTATGGGTTTGCTAGTTTTATTTTCAATTGGCAAACTTGGTGGAATTAATCAAACATTATTTCAACTATCTGAGATTGATGGCTTCATGAGCCTATTCGGACCAGATACTGGAGATTCTGTTTTATTTAATGCACTTTCATCCCTTAGCTGGATAGTTGCAGGTATGTTTGTAATTGGGCAACCTCACATAATGATTAGATTTTTTGCGGTTAAAGATCATAATGATCTAATCCGCTCAAGGATTTTTTATTATTCTAGTTATATATTATTTTATGGTTTAGCTTTTGCGGTTGGAATGTTATCCAGACTAATTTTAGATAACACTGCTGGGTTTGATCCAGAATTAGCTTTACCCATGATGGCACAAATATTATTTAATCCCTTTATGGTTGGTCTAATCATTTCTGGAATTTTTGCTGCAACAATGTCAACCGCTGATTCTTTGATTATTAATTGTTCAGGAAATATTTCACAAGATATATTTGAACTAACTAAGTTTTCGAAAGCGAAAATAGCAGGTATTACACTACTTGTTGCCATTACCTCAATTATTATTGCTTTAATTAATAGCGGGAGCGTATTTTCTATAGTTGTGTTTTCATGGACGATACTTGGTTTCTTACTTACCCCATTATTGATAATGATTTCTTTGAATAAAACAATAATTGCAAAACATTTTGTAATTTCAGGGATTCTTTCAACAATGATTTTTTATATTGTTAATAGCTATGTTTTTTTCGAAGGCATTTATTTGGGAATATATCCATTTGTTGTAAACTTGATATATTTACATTTCTTTTTAAAAAGAAGTAAAAACTAAAAAGATGTGTTAAAAGTTGGGGTAATTGAACTGCAATGGCATCCATTGCACCCCATAGGTCTTCAATTCGGTCCCGCTTACCTCCACAAATTTCCTATTTAATAAGCTGTAATCTATTCTTAATAATTAATTACTATTGATGCACTTCTATTGTGCAAAGGCTCATAAAAAATCAGTAATTTTTAAATATTTGTGACATTTTTGATTATTTAATTAATTTTTAGGAACTCTTCATGTGCGGCAACGTCGAGCCCATATGATTTGTTCTACAGTAAATAATTTTTGTTTTAATTGTAAACAACGAGCCAAATTTTTTGATAATTCAACGAGAAAGTGGTACTGTGGATTTTCAATAGATGCTCGTGGCGTGTGTAATAAAAAAAGAAGTGAATTAAATACTTTTATTAATTAAGAAGTTTTATGTAAAAATGAAATTCTTAACATCATATATGGGATCGTACTAGTTGGCTAACAAAGCAAACAAAGTCGATATCATAATTATTGGAGCCGGAATTGCCGGTATATCCAGTTCATACTATATTCAAAAAAATTTTCCCCATCTCAAATACAAAATTATTGAGGCTCGAAACGACCTTGGTGGTACATGGGATCAAATGACTTTTCCTGGCGTTCGTTCGGACACCGATATGTATACCTATGGATATTCCTTCAATCCATGGCCAGGGTCAATAATCGGAATGGGGAAAGAAATCAAACAATATCAAGTTGATACCGCTGAAAAATTTAATATCAAAGAAAATATTTTATTTAATACACACGTTAAGTCACTGTCTTGGAAAAACAAAACTTGGATAACAAAAACCAGTAAAGAAACCTTTCATAGTCAATATGTTGTTTGCTGCACGGGATCGCGCGATTATAGAGAGCCTAACTTCCCAAAATTTAAAGACGAAGATAAATTTAAAGGTGAAATTGTACATACTCAGACATGGGGGAAGACAAGATTCAAAGGAAAGGATGTTGCCTTAATTGGCAGTGGTTGCACCGCAGTAACCATGACACCCGCGATAGTTAAGGAAGCAAAGTCAGTTACACTTGTTCAACGAAGCCCTGCTTGGATTGTTAATGTGGATGGCAGCGAAAAATCAAATCGCCTGTATAAGACTTTTGAAACACTAATAGATTACGCTTACAGTCGGGTTTTTAAAAAACATTATAAAAAGAAAGTATTGTCTCAGTATTCTAACTATTACTCTCATGACAATATTCCATCCTATGATTATTGGAATCAAAGGCCAGCATGCAGCTTAGATAATGATTATTTTGAATCTATAAAATCTAATAAAGTAACCGTGGAGCATTCAGGTATAAGTAATTGGGAAAAAAATGGACTTAAATTATTAAATGGAAAAAGTATCAAATGTGACCTAGCCATTATGGCAACCGGACTCAATGCTCAACTTCTGGGTGGTATCGATATATTGGTCAATGATAAAAAAGTTAATCTAAACAAAACAAGCTGGTATCGGGGAATGATGTTTAGTGGAATTCCAAATCTTTTTGCACACACTGGTTATATTAATTTTAGCTGGACTGCCCGATGTGAAATTGTCAGCGAGAGAATATGTAAGACGATAAAATATATGCAAAAGAATAGTTATACAAATTGCGTTCCAAAGTATAAAGGTGAAAAATCTAAGCCAGCTATCGAAGCAAATTATGTTCTAAGGTCCATTGATAAATTTCCTAATAGAAGTTACAAGTTTGATAATGCAAATTACTTAAATGAATATATTCAATTTAAGATGTCAAAGATAAACGATGGTGTATTAAATTTCCAATAAACTTTAAAGGTAAATACATATGAAATTAGAATCATTAGCTCTGCATCACGGCTACAAACCAGAGCAAACCACAAAGGCTGCCAATACTCCGATTTATCAAACATCAGGTTTTACTATCGATGACACCCAACACGGAGCCGACTTATTTGATCTTAAAGTTGAAGGAAACATTTACTCAAGAATTGGTAATCCTACAAATGCTGTATTAGAACAAAGAGTTGCTGCCATGGAAGGCGGTATTGCTGGCTTATCATTGGCATCAGGTATGTCTGCTATAACCTATGCTGTGCAATGTCTTGCGGGCCCTGGTGACAACATCATTAGTACAAACCAACTATACGGAGGCACCTACAACTGCTTTACACACAGTTTTCCAAAACAAGGAATAAAGGTGAAGATGGTTGATGGTGCTGACTTTCAAGCTATTGAAAATGCAATTGATGGCAATACAAAGGCCTTATATTGTGAATCAATTGGAAATCCATCGGGTATCATTATTGATATCAAAAAGTTTGCTGAGATTGCAGATAAACATGGTATTCCATTGATTGTAGATAATACAGTGGCAACACCATACCTGTGCAGACCTATAGATCTTGGGGCTTCCATTGTGGTCCATTCGCTCACCAAATACATAGATGGACATGGGTCAACAATTGGAGGAATAATTGTTGATTCTGGAAAATTCGACTGGACAAAGGATCCAAAAAAATTTCCTATGCTCAATGAGCCTGACCCTTCTTATCATGGTGTTATTTACACAAAAGAGTTTAAAGAAGCAGCTTTTATTGCTTGTTGTCGAGTTGTTCCATTAAGAGAGACTGGTGCATGCCTGTCACCACACAGTGCATTTTTAATTATGCTCGGTCTCGAGTCCCTTGGAGTTAGAATGGAGCGCCATTGTGATAATGCTTTAGCTTTGGCCAAGCATTTAGAAAAGCATGATCGAGTTGCGTGGGTAAATTATGCTGCCCTTCCTGACGATAAATATCATGAGACATGTAAAAAAATTACCGGGGGAAAGGCTTCAGGCATTATCAGTTTTGGTATTAAAGGTGGCATGCGAGCAGCTACTAAATTTATCGATGCCCTTCAGATGATTCTCAGAGTCTTGAGCATGGGTGACGCAAAATCACTAGCTTGTCATCCAGCATCGACACTGCATCGACAGCTAAATTCAGATCAGTTAGCTTTAGCTGGAGTTAGTGAAGATATGATTAGAATTTCAGTAGGTATTGAACACATCGATGATATTATTGCTGATGTAGATCAGGCAATCAAAGCTTCAGTAACTTAATGCCATCTCTAGGGACAGTTAAAACATGATCCTTGTTTTTTATCCCAATTTTTTATTGAATCCAACCCTTTAACATCCTTAAAATCAGCATTCTTTACTTCAGCTTCATTTAAATCAGCCCCCGTTAAATCAGCGCCAGTTAGATCTGCCTGAATTAATTCAGCCCTATTTAAGTTTGTATTTCTCAGATTTGCTCCTCGCATATTAGCAAATTTGAAACTAGCAATATTCAAGTTGGTATTTTCAAAATTAGTATTTTCAAAGTTGCCACTTGTTGAATCAAACTTCATCTGACCCATGGGTTGGTTGCCAACATCTAAACCCAAATCAGCATTTGATACATCGGCACCAGACATGTCTACTTTACCCAAAGTACCAATTAAACGAACACCACGTAAATTCGCTTTGTGAAAATTTGTGTTACCAAAGATTGGTTGGAAAATTGTAGCCATCGAGAGATTTGCACCGGTAAAATTGGCCTCTTCTAATCTAGCTAAATTAAGGTAAGCTCTTTGCAAGTCAGCACCTGATAAGTTAGCCCCTCTCAAATCAGCTCCAAAAAAGCTAATGTTAACCATTTTACAATGCGTCAAATCTTTACCGCTAAAATTTAAATAGCCTACGTCAAGATTGGATAAATCACATTCCGGGTCATTATTTAAGATATTGTCGACCTCCTCTTGAGTTATTTTTTTTCGCTCATCATTTAAGGATGCTGTATAAAATTGCTCTGCTTTTTTTATTACCTCTTGAGGATTTTCTAGAAAAATATCTTTAGCTACCTTGTTACCGAAACAGTAGGTTTTACCGTCCACTTTTTTATTTACAGAGCAATCAGTTACATGAAAATTTCCCTCTGAAAGGCTGGTTGTACAGAAATTATTAAATTCCTCACTAAAAGCGGGGACATTTAACACCAGTAAGACAATTGATAATAATTTTTTCATTAAGCCAACATCCTTTTTGATTTTTTAATTAGACATACACTTGCCGAATGAAGCCCTGGCATCATCCGGATTCTCAATACCTTGAGTTTGCATGACGCATTTAATTTTCTTGGAAATATCCTTATTAGATTTATTAAAATCAGAAAGTGGGATATTCAGCTCTCTTGAGAGCTCTTCGGGTGGAATACCCATAGCATCGGCCAGCTCTTGAGCTGTATCAAATGCAAACACACTGTTGCTACACATAACCATTAAGACAACAAGATGCTTCATTACACCAACCTTTCAAACCAAAACTTATTTATACATACTGAGCAGCCGTAATAAACTCACTGAATGACTCACACCAGATCACAATAGTATTGTATTTATTAATTTGTATGTCAGACGGAATATGCACAATAAAGTTTTCAAAAATATTCACATCGGCGATATATGCTGCGGAATCTTTAATGGCAAGAAATTCCTTCTCATTTTCAACAAATTGTTGAGTTAAGTACACTTTATAATCAGGTCCTGGAGCAATTTTTCCTTTTATCACTATATGTTTATCCGAAATAGTCACATCAGCCTCACCCCAATGCAATAAATCACTACCGGCTAGATCTCTAATAAATTTTGTTTTGTATGCTGCATCAGATTGAAGTTGGTCAATATCCATGATGTCGCTTGAATCTGGGGCAATCAAGATGGGTAAGAGATAAATGCCTAATGCAAAACCAAAAAATAATGCTGAAATATGAGTAAATAAAAGAATGATTTTGGTTTTAAGTTTTTTTTTCATTTTTAAACGATTGTTAAGCTTAATTGACTTATAAAATATTTTAAAAGTATCTTTTACTATAAAACAAGAGTACCATAGGTTCATGAAAGATGCTTACTTGAATATAAGTGAGATCGCACATTCGCTCAAAATTGACCATAAAACTCTTATGCAGTGGGTCCATGACGGTAAATTTCCCCCACCAAAAAAAATAATCAATGATCGTTTTACGATTTGGAGTTACGCTGTCATCGAAAAATGGATTGCGCAACAGAAAGAAAATCAGGAATGGTTTGATGACATTGATCCAGAATCTTAATGGCTTTCAATGATATGTTCAGTTCCATTAAGTTTTGACATCTCTTTCAAGTAGGGGTTACCTACAATTATATTATCTTCAAGAAAATCTGAGCTTAAAATACTTTGGTGAGAAATAAAATCATTAAATTTAATATCTAGAAAATCTGTATAAGTGTAAATAAAATCTGAAAGGCTATATTGACGGATGAACATTGAAGGATCGGTAAATTTTGAATTTAGATATTCATTCTGACCAACCCAGAAAAAAAATGGCACCGCATACATACCTATAGTTGGATGAGCTTCGTTTCTACCCTGAAATTGATGATCGTGAACGTCATACACCTCTTCACCGTGATCAGAAAAATAAACGAGGCTGCTATTATTAATTTTAGATTTTTTTAAAATGTCGATTAACTCATGAACAACATGATCGTTATACAGGACGGCATTATCATAGTGATTAATTCGCTCCACTTTGTCTTTTGGTATTTTTTGATTTAAAGAAGTATCATCAATAAAAAATTTATAAGACTCAGGGTAGCGATACTTGTAACTCATATGAGTTCCTAACAGATGAACAATGATGATCTTTTTTTCATTTTCATTTTTTAATATTTCCTTGTAGGGACCTAATACTTTCTCATCGAAACTATAGGAATTTTGATTTCTAGCATTATTCAAAAAGAACTGTTCATCCGCTTGTTTTGCAAACGATGTCAGCATTGTATTTCTGGTTGTAAGAGTCTGTTGGTTTGATATCCAATACACTTTATATCCAGCCTGTTTCAATACAGACATCAATGAGGCTTTGCTTTTGTACAGATCAGGGTTCTGTTGATCGGCAAAAGTTAAAACTTGAGATAGACTTTCAATGGTATTTGGTCTCGATGAGAAAACATTGGTAAAAATTTTTAATTCATTTTTTATTGACCTTAATTTGGGGTTGGTTTTTCTTTTGTAACCATAAAGAGACATATGTAATCTCGAGGTTGCTTCACCAATTACAATCACATGCGCTGAGTCGGCGAAGTCATCATTCTTTACCAAACCTTCAACAGATTGATTTTTATTCAATTCATTTAGATTTCTTGCTACAACCTCCACCTCTCTTTGGTAATCAATGTATGCTCCTATTAATTGATAAGGCGAAGCAACGCCCATGTGCTCATGAACGTTTTTTGTGAATGCGCTGAATGATCCTCTTTTTATCCACTTCTTGACTGGAGATGCAAAAACAAGGGCCAGTATTAGACAAGTGAAAATAATTTTTCTTTTGTTTGATATTTCAAAATCTTTAATAAATTTCCATAAAGAAAAGCATGCGATAAGATAAATAGAAATTAAAACAACAACGTTAAGTGATAAATAGTTCTCTAAATACTCTTTGGACTCGGCAATATTTGATTCAAAGATTATAAAAAATAAGCTTTGTGTAAGTTCTTGTTTATATATGATGGCGTAAAAAACACTGGGAAGCGCTAACAATATAAATGGCACGCCCATAAATAAAGTTACTTTTCTTGCCCTATTAGGAAAAAGAATAACGGGCAAGGCCCAGAGCAATGCAATTGCCAAAATATCTCTGACAGATTCGTAATTGGAGTAATAAAAAAAAGATAAGTAGAACTGAGCTGCCCCTGTAATAAAAATAAAAAAAATGTATATTAAGAGGAGTCTCTTGGCCAACTTGATGCTTTCTAAAAAAAATTCTATGGAAATGATAACAGAAAACTTTGGGGTAATCTAAAAACCTTTGGATTTAAAAAAGAAGTGGAAAAGAATTCCAAGCAGGCAAATAGGTAGAGCTAAAATGAATGATTCTTTTGGGGTATTAAAAATACTTTTTAATGCTTCACGGTAATAAAAACCAACCATGAGCAAAATTAAAAAAAGGCCTAAAATTCGAGCAAAATCTGATTCCATAGTTACATGCAAACAATGGTGCCGTTTTCAAAGCGAGTGCATTTTTTTACAACTCCATTGTCATCTGTGATTTCAATCGTCTCTTCCGCAAAACTGGCATGGAATAATATAAGACTTGAAAAAATAAGTATTTTCAAAAATATTTGTAACTTCATCATGACCTTTATGATAAAGAATAAAATAAAAAGTGCCTCTTTATTTGATAATATTAAAAGATGAATTATGAATGTCTTATGGATGTATGGAATGGGTGGCTAGTAGCCTCCTTTTACATTATTTCCTTTATTTATTTTTCAATTAAAAGAAAAGATGCCGATTTAGTGTCATTGATCATCCCTGTCTTAGTTTTAGGAAACTTCTTCTTACTGATTTTTATCATTTATTCTCAAATACAATGTTAGAGCTCAAAGGAACATCTTTTCAGAAAAAAGTTTGGGATGCAATAATGAACATTCCAAAGGGTCAGGTGAGAACTTATAAAGAAATAGCCGTATCGATAGGTCACCCAAACGCTTATCGTGCTGTGGCAAGTGCGTGCAAACATAACCCCTACCCCATTGATATTCCATGCCATCGAGTTGTCCCTATCGCAGGCGGCCTAGGAAATTACTTAGGGGTTATGAATTGTGAGAGGAAGAAAAGACTGCTGGAAGCTGAGGGAGTGGATGTAACTCTTTTTAAATGTTTAGATTAATTTAAACGTTTATCAGTATTCCTAGCTTGTTTCAAAAGAATGTTTTCCATTTCGGTCTCTTTCGCGCTTCTTTCTTTCCAAGTAATGGCTTTTGATGTCACATACTGACCCTTGTATTCCTCTTTAATTAACTTGTTATATTTCCAACCCTCGATCAGCTTCTCATTACCCTTGCTGTCACTCCACGAGATTTTTGTAGTGGTCGGCATGATATCGTAATATTCCGCGGGAATTTCCACCACATCATATCCAATTGAATTTAGTTTACATATTAAATCCTCAGCCCCAACGTTGGATTCAAGGATCTCATCTTCAGTAAGCTGGAATGCTTCAATCTCAGGATAGGTTTTGGCCAAATAGATTTGCAAGGGTGAGCCTTTAGGAATAACCACGCGATAAATTAATTCACCATTAACTTCCTTCGTGAAAAAATCCCAGTAACTGACTGAGCCCCTATGCCAAATTTCCTCAGCAGAAGCCTTAATCACAATACCGTGCTTTTCTAGACTTTCATCTTCGTCATCAAAAAAATCAAAATCTTCCGACATGTTGTATATCCCAAATTGAATGCTATTAAAGATTAATGAATGCTTAAAAAGTTGCCTATTCTTCCAAATAATTGGTGGTTTGTCGACTTAAGATTTCTCTTTTGAATAAAAGGCCGCTATGAGAGATAAGAGTCCCATTAAAGAAAGATAATAACCCACATAATTAAATCCAAAATTATTAGCAAGCCATAGAGCAATAAATGGAGCAAATGAGGCTCCTAAAATACCGGACAAATTAAATGACAGCGAGGCACCGGTGTACCTCACCTCGGTTGGAAAGACATTGGATAACATGGTGCCTAAGGGGCCATAGGTGAGTCCCATTAATGCCATCCCAATAAATAAGGTCACCATTACGCCAATGGAATGAATACTAATCACCTCTTCAAAGAACAGACCAAATACAAGAATGAAGAATGAGGTAACAACCATCATCTTTCTTGGGGTCAGCTTATCTGCAAAGTAGGCTGATAATGGAATCATCCCTGCGAAGAAGAGTATCGAGTAGAGCTGAATGATAAGAAATTCCTCATCAGTGAAATTGAGATGCTGAATTGACCAGCCTGCAATGAATACAGTCATCAGATAAAAGATTCCAAAGGTGGCGATCCCAGTGAAAGCTGCTAGGAATAATGGTAGTTTTTGCTCTCTAAATATTTTTGCTATGGGTACATTTTGATGTAGTTTTTTGTTTTGGCTAGCCTTTATAAATTCTGGTGTTTCAGATATTTTTAACCTTATATATAAACCAATTCCAATTAATAATGCACTGGCAATAAATGGAATTCGCCAGCCAAAGTTGAGAAAATCTTCCTTGGTCAACATTTCAGTTAAGATCAAAAATATTCCACCAGACATTAATAAGCCCAGTGGTGCTCCTAATTGAGGAAACATTCCAAACCACGCACGTTGGCCTTTTGGTGCATTCTCCACAGCCAATAAGACAGCCCCGCCCCATTCACCGCCCAAGCCAAAACCTTGTCCAAATCTGCATAGAACAAGCAATATTGGTGCCAAAATACCCACAGATTGATAGCTAGGGAGCAAACCAATCATAATGGTCGATAGGCCCATGGTAAGCAAAGCAGCAACCAGTGTAGCCTTGCGGCCAATTTTATCGCCAAAATGTCCAAAAAAAGCAGAACCAAGAGGTCTGGCAAAAAATGCAACCGCAAAGGTCGCTAATGACTGCAGCATTTGTGTGGTCGGACTTGATTCTGGAAAAAAAAGATACGGAAAAACCAAGATTGCCGCATTGGCATAGATATAAAAATCAAAAAATTCAATGGTCGTGCCGGCGAGGCTAGCCAATAAAACAGTCGTTTTAGAATTAGTTTTATTTGTCATTAAAAGCTTTAAGATAGATTAATCAGATGACAATCTAACACAAAGCTTCGTAAAGTGTTAATCCTCAGAATCGGGAACAAATCTTAATACCGCACTATTAATACAGTATCTCTTGCCTGTGGGTGGTGGTCCGTCATTGAATACATGTCCTAAATGGATCCCGGAACTTGCACTGAGCACCTCAACCCTCATGCCATCGTCATGAAATGATAATGCGCCTGGAATGGGATCAAAGAAGCTAGGCCATCCTGTTCCACTATCAAATTTCGTATCACTTCTAAATAATTTGGCTCCAGTGAGCGGATCTACGTAGTAACCTGGCTCTTTGTTATCTAACAATGAACCAGTAAATGGGTATTCGGTACCATTCTCAAAAGCAATTTTTCTTTGTTCAGGAGTCATGGTTTGCAGACTTACCCATTCCCAGAATCGCTTTTTATCACCGTCATAACCTGTATATCGAGCAATTTCTTGATGATTTTTGGTCATTACTATTGTTGGGGTGACTATCACTGGTTCATTCAGCTGGACCGAGCCATCATTAAAATCATAGGTTTCGACGAGTTTGACATCAGATTCCCAGTCTTTAGTCACATCCTTCTTAAATAACTGACAGGACGAGCAATCTTCTGCCTCATAAACAACTATTTGTAATTCTTGAATGATTTCTGGTGATAAATGTTCTTGCTTCATTTTTCTAGCCTCTGACAAAGAAGTGATGCTCAATAAAAAGATAAAAAATATGGGGAATACTAAGTAATTTTTCATTATTAATAAAGGTAGTATTGTATATAATGTTAATAGATTAAATTCATAATGTAATGTTCAATATTAAATAAAAACTATTTATAATCATATATTTATAAGTATTAATTAAAGTAGATACTAAAATATATATTTATTGAAAAAAAAATTATTTCACGTAATCTTGTAAGCATGAATCAATTTGATAAGGTTATTTCTCGTTTCAACAGCGATTCCGTCCGCTGGGATAAGTACAACAAAGACATTATCCCTCTTTGGGTTGCAGATATGGACTTTGAAACCCCTCAATGTGTCATTGATGCCGTCGCCAAAAGACTCAATCATAAAATTTTTGGATACACCCATGCCCCACATCAACTCAAAGAAGAAATAACTCATTACATTAAAGATCAGTTTGACTGGGCTATTGAGCCTGAATGGATTGTATTTACCCCTAGTTTAGTTTCAAGCTTGTATTCAATTGCTCAACAGGTAACACAGGCTGATGATCATGTGTTGACACTGCAGCCGGTATACCATCATATCTTGCAGGCGGCATCTTTTTCTAATAGAGATTATTCCGCTGTGCCGTTAGATAATTATAATAATCGACTCATTCTGAGTGCGGACGGGCTAAAGCATTACCAAAAAAATAACACACGCCTATTGTTCTTCTGTAATCCCCATAACCCTGGAGGATCAGTATATTCAAGGACAGAACTCACTGACATTGCCGAATTTTGTGTGAACAACAATATTGTGATCTGTTCAGATGAGATTCATTGCAATATGATTCATGATGGGATTCAGCATATCCCCATCGCAAGCTTATCTGAGGAGATTGCCGACCAATCCATCACATTAATGTCCTTGAACAAAGTGTTCAATATTCCAGGACTTGGATTGGCTTGGATGATTTGCAAGAATAAAGAGATAAGAAAGAAGATACAAGCACAAATTGGCACCCTGATCCCTGATCCGCAAATTATCAGCTATGTCAGTACCCAAGCTGCCCTTCGTCATGGAGAAACATGGCGACAAGAACTTATTCAATACCTTGAGAGCAATAAGTTAATGTTAAAAAATAATATTAAACAGATGCAGCCATTACAAATGTACACAATGGAAGCTAGCTATTTAACATGGATTGATTGCAGTCAATTAAAGATTGAAGATCCGGCACAGTTATTCTTAGAGCACGGTCTTGCATTGCAGCCTGGATCGATGTTCCAGCAAGATAATCACGTGAGAATTAATATCGCCACACCCAAATCAGTTCTCAGTGAAGCCTTAAATAGGATGCATGCCTCTATTGATAGTCTTCAAGCCTAAAACAAATCTTTTAGTTTTTTTAATTCTTTAATGTTTTCAATTTCGCCAAGCTCAGACTCAATTTTTTTAATGGCCTTATCTGCTTCTCGATCAATTTGTTTTTTAAGGTCTTTTTCAAGATCATTCACTAAATTTTTAAAATTAACAGCTCTCTTTAAATCTTTTTCCATAGCATCAAGGAATACCTTCATTAACTCGTCTGCCAACAACCCATTCTCTTTTGCCCCAATGTTACTTAATTTAATATTAGGCAGCTGGACAGATAAGGTTTGACTGGAGGCAAACGGCATCACCGCCTCAACTTCAGTATTGATCATCTCAAAAGAGCGAATAATAATCTTTTTACTTTGTTGTGCCTTTGATTGACTAGCGGTTTTCTCTTGCACTTCAACCGGGTTATTTTTTTGATCACTGCTTTTTTTCTTTGTATTTTTATCTATGTTTTTCTTTAGCTCAACAAAGTTAGTTTTTCCATCATTGAATTCATACACGATATCAGCGTGATTGATAAATACCCTTTCAATGATCACCACGTCATCTAAAATAGTGCCCACATCAATATCTAATTCAGCTTGGTCAAAACGGAAAGCGTATTTAGTTTGAAACCCTTCGGGATTACCTTGTTGATAATTATTGAGAACACCGACGCCCTCTTTTAAATTTAATTTAACCTGAGCAAGGCTGACATTGGTTTGTGTCGCATCTGAAACAGATGTCACAATAATTTCTCGGACAATTTCATCTAGATTGTCTTTTAAAAAAAAGAGTAGTCCTGATACTGCAATCAAAACTATTAATAATATGACCAATAATTTTTTCACAATAAAACCTAAAATTACTATTCATAAATTATATTAATTTGTCTTTTTTTTATAGTCAATTGACTTCAGGAAATTGATATAAGATCATTGAAGAAAGTTAAATTTTTTATTCGAGCTCATGGAGATTTTAAAATACATTGCATTAATAGATCAGGCCATCAATGAAAACGAATCTGAAATTGAAGGATTAGATCGGGCGATTGGTGATGGAGATCACTTTATTAACCTAAAAAGAGGTATCACCGCCATACACTCAATGACCGATCAGTTATCGACAATGACTGTGAATGAACAATTTAAGATGATCGGCATGAAAGTTTTATCCACCGTGGGCGGTGCCTCTGGACCCTTATTTGCGACTTTTTTTTTGGAAATGGGTAAACACATCACCGACAGCAAACCATCCCTAAAAATTATTGCTGAAGCTTTTTCCAAGGCAGTTGATGGGATAAAACAAAGAGGTAAGTCTGATGTTGGTCAGAAAACGATGCTCGATGTGCTCATTCCTGTTGCCGCAAAGTTTGAAGAACTAGCATCTTCAAACATGAGCACTCAAGAAATCGCCTCAGACGTAAACCAGTTTGCGATCGATTGTGCCCATAATACAAAAGACATGCTGCCTACCAAAGGAAGATCATCTGGTTTGGGTGAGCGTGCCCTAGGACATATGGACCCAGGGGCAAAAAGTTGTCAGGTAATGATCAGTGCTGTTTGTCAGCACATTCAAGGAGAGTAAATACCAATGAAAAAATTTCTCAACAACCCAAAAAACTTTCTCAAAGAAAGTTTATCCGGTCTAGGTAAAGCCCATCAAAATTTATTACAAGTTCACTTTGACCCCACTTTTGTTACCCGAAAATCTATCAATTCCGATAAGGTGATTTTAGTTTCTGGAGGAGGTTCTGGTCATGAGCCATTACATGCTGGGTTCATTGGTCATGGCATGTTGGATGCTGCCTGTCCAGGACACGTGTTCACATCCCCTACTCCTGATCAAATGATGGCTGCTGTAGATTTTTGTAAACCTAACAAAGGAGCCTTATTTATCGTTAAAAATTATTCAGGTGATGTCATGAATTTTGAAATGGCCGCTGAAATGACATCGTATGAGAATGCCACGATATTGGTGAATGATGATGCTGCGGTGATTGATTCGAGTTACACCACTGGAAAAAGAGGTGTGGCAGGGACGGTCATTGTTGAGAAAACTGTAGGTAGTCTCGCTGAAAATGGAGGTGATTTAAAATCATGCGTGGATTTGGGGAATGAAGTTAACCAACGATGTTCTTCAATCGGTGTTGCCCTATCGAGTTGTACTATTCCAGAGGCTGGTAAGCCCACTTTTGATATTGAGGATGATCAAATTGAATTCGGTGTGGGTATTCATGGTGAGCCTGGCCGAAGACGAGAACAAATCAGACCAGCACAAACGATTGTGAAAGACATGATCGAGGCTATTATTGAAGATTTTAAAGGTAAAAATCTGGCCCTTTCAAACAACACAGAGCTTCTAATGATCGTTAATGGTTTTGGTGGGACCCCGATCTCAGAGTTGTACCTGATATATGAGAATGCATGTGAAATTTTAAGTGGTTACCAATTAAATGTTGTGAGATCGTTAGTGGGAAATTATACAACCGCGCTGGACATGGAGGGCGCCTCAGTGACGTTGTGTGTATTAAATGACCAGATCAAAAACCATTGGGATACACCAGTACATACCGCAAGTCTTCGATGGGGTGCCTAAATGTCGTTAAAATCTATTAAAAGTTATTAAAAATACGTTAAATTAACTTATCTCAGAAATAAAAACTAAACCAAAATAGTTCACCATGAACATCATTACCAGGAAAATGACAGTGAAATATTTGCCCTCTTTTCGTGATTCATCAGCAAAAAAAGTGATTTTTGGGATGTTTAGTAAGATAAAGAAATTAAAGGCAGCTAACATGGCTATCCAAAATTCTGCCATAAAACGATCCCTAAAAAAGAAAAGTACCACAGCAATTACTAATGCTGCATAAAATGATTTTCTCCATGTGGTTTGACTATTTTTAATTTCAGTAATAATTTTTTGCATTTCAACTACCTTTTAGCTGTGATAAATTTTGTTCATATTTCTTATTATATTCAACCTGATATTGATCACAGAAGTCATCCTTCTTATTATCTTGGCTCTTGTCGATTGATTCCAACACTTTGGCTGAATCATAATTTTTCTCTAATTCGAGCGACAGCTGTTGCCCCTTTGTTCGATCATTAATAGGTAACATATGAACAGCCATTCCTTTGCACACTAGGGAATTAACGATCTCAATATCAGGACAATAATTTGATTGAATAAATTCACCATCAAGACAGTGATTGATGAAGGCATTAAAGTCATCCATCATCATTTCGGCATAAACTGGGAAAGCTAAAAGCATCAAAAGCAGCCGAAGGCTAATTTTCATTCGCTCTTTCTTGTTGAAGTTTTTCAAAAGCTTTTTGGAGTTCTTCTGGTGACATGGATTCATAATCAATTTCACCCTCTTCTACTTCTTTTTGAGGTGCTTCGCAAAAGTAATTACAGTAGATTGTTGAGATGATTTTGTAATTAATGGCTAACCAGATAATAACCATCAGCAAAATACTTACTCGAATTAACAATCTTTTCACACTCACCTCAGCTTCTTCAAAAAGTTTGACAACATATTATACAAAATACTTAAAGAGGTAAAACCTTTAAATAAAAAAATGTCACATACATGTAATGATTAAACTTCTGTGGCACAATACGGTCCATTAAAAAATTATTAAAAAGAGTTTTATATGGCTTCAGACTTTAACTATCTCAAAGATCACTTTCCGAAAAATTTCAATCAAACTGTGATGGAGCATCAGGCAGTCAATAAGGTATTAACCTTTTGCAATAAAGATGCGCAGTTTTTATTGTTTACCGGCATGTTCCACGAAGTCAATGGTGGTAAAGGTATAACCGATGATTTAGAAGTTTATTTTGTTAACTATTTAGCAGATCAACTCAAGCTAACTGCATTTGGTCGCGCCGCTGCCTATGTTTTAGAAGACCAAACAAAATTTATTGGTTATGACATTAAGAGTACGGATAATGAAATATGGTCTCAACAAAATATATTTGAAGCTAACGAAGAGGGTCGAGTTACTAAGGTCATTGAAAAATTTAGCAATACCAGTGATACCAATCCCATCTGCCCATTAGTCAGTCGCTACTTTGAAAAAATCGATTTTCCGGAAGACACGCTTGAATTCTTAAAAAATCTGCATGCTCAAGTGACACCTAGCCTGATTGAAATTAAACGCGCCTAAATGACTTTATAAATTCTAACTGAGTTGGCAGATTTGACTGCCTTCTCCAAAAAATTTTTGACACATCACTGGATTTAGAAATACTAAAGCTATGTAGATTACGATAAAGGCTATTAGCCCGTATTTAAGATTTTTTTTCATGTTCTTTATGTTATCCATATAAATATCAAAATCAAGCCGTAAATTTCAACTCAACAGTGTAGAATCACATCTCCCAAATTAATCAACAAAGATCCCTATGCAATATACAGTGAATGAAATCAAAACTAACCTCTTAAGTGGGCTCACAGTGGCGCTGGCCATGGTGCCTGAAGCCATCGCATTTGCCCTCATCGCTCATGTGTCACCTTTGACCGGGCTTTATGCAGCCATTATCGTGTGTTTAATTACCTCGGTTTTTGGTGGACGTCCGGGAATGATTTCTGGAGCCACAGGGGCGTTGGCTGTGGTGATGGTAGGTTTAGTAGTCAATCATGGAGTTCAGTACTTATTTGCTACTGTTATTTTAATGGGTCTTTTTCAGCTGGTCTTTGCTTTATTTCGTTTAGGTAAATTTATTCGTATGGTCCCCTATCCAGTGATGTTAGGCTTTGTAAACGGATTAGCAATTGTGATTTTTCTTGCTCAATTTAATCATTTTAAGATAACTGATGAGTCTGGAATCAGTCAATGGATGAGTGGCGTCGCTCTGTATACGATGGTAGGACTAACATTATTAACAGCTTTATTAATCTATGTAATTCCAAAAGTGACAAAAATTATCCCAGCACCTCTGGGAGCAATCGGTATTGTTTCATTTATCACCATATTTTTTAATCTGGATACTAAAACCGTGGCTGACCTTGGAGCCATTGGCGGCAATCTTCCGATCTTTCAGATCCCTGTCTTAGATTATAATTTTGAGACTTTTCGAATCATCACTCCTTATGCCCTACTTTTGGCCGCGATTGGTTTAATTGAAACCCTGCTCACATTAAATCTGATTGACGATATGACAGAAACGCGTGGCAGACCGAATCGGGAGTCTATGGCTCAAGGTGCAGCGAATATTCTCACCGGATTTTTTGGAGGTATGGGCGGTTGCGCCATGATTGGTCAAAGCATGATCAACATCAACAATGGTGCCCTCAAAAGATTATCTGGCATCGCAACGGCTGTTTTTTTAGCTTCTTTTATTCTTTTTTTATCTGACTGGATTGAAATGATTCCTCTGGCTGCTTTAATCGGGGTGATGTTTGTCGTGGCTGAAAAAACATTTGAATGGGGAAGTTTAAGGCTGTTTGGCAAAGTGCCTAAAGAGGATATTATCGTCGGCCTTCTGGTTGGTGGTATCACCATTATTGCTGACTTGGCTATTGCGGTAATACTGGGTGTGATTGTCTCTGCTCTATTTTTTGCTTGGGATCATGCAAAAAAAATTAATGTAAACGAAAAAACAAATAAAAAAGGATGGAAAGTTTATAAACTAAGTGGCACGCTTTTCTTTGCCTCTGTTCAAAATTTCCAAGACCTGTTTGACCATAAGAATGACCCAAAAGACGTGATCATAGATTTTAACAACTCAAAGGTGGCTGATCACTCCGCAATTATGGCAATCGATAACATTGCAAATAAGTATAAGAAAGTCGGTAAAAAACTGCACTTAGTGCATTTGAGTCCCGAATGTTTGGAAATTTTAGATACCGCTAAAGATATGGTTGAAGTGAACCTGCTGGAAGATCCAAAATATCATATTGCCGATGACAAATTAGCTTAAATTAAAATGTTTAAACTGAATAAAATATTGGCACAACATAATAGTTTATAGTAGAATACGGACTTCTAAATGATGTCCCCATCGTCTAGAGGCCTAGGACACTGCCCTTTCACGGCGGCAACAGGGGTTCGAATCCCCTTGGGGACGCCAATAATTTTCTCCAAATCTAATAAATTACTAGCTAATCAAAACATTTGTATTTAGAAATCTTTTACAATCCATACGTTAGTCGAAGTTTTTAATTAACAACAGTAATTGCTTGCAACAGTCAATTCATTGCTTTAGGCATAGAGGATACGCATCTGGTTGTTTTATCTTGTTTCCAATTTTTTTAAATATAGATAACATTTTAATACTGGGCAGGTTATTAAAAATTGTAAGGAGCCATTTCAGTTAATGGTTAATTTAATTGATGTAAAATTTAATCACAATGCTAAATAAAGAAAAAAATTCATTTATAAATTTATTGTTTTATTTGCTTTTATTTATTATATTTTTCATGAGTGGAGTTAACTACCTGTCAATACTGACTTTCCAATCACTTTTTACGCTTTCAATATTTTTATTTTATACAAATGAATTAATATCTATTGTTAAAGAAGTAAAACACAAGGAAATCATATTCTTTTTATTAGCTATTACGTCAATATCAATATCGTATTTTTTTTCACCCATATTAAATATTAACGGACTCCATAACGACTACCACGGAATGACTTTAAGATATTTTTCTTCAATTAGCCAACTTCTTTTCTTTTTTTCACTTTTCGTATTCACGAAAGTTACTTTTTTTAATTTTTCAAAACTAATTAATTTTTTAATATTTTCCTTTTTTCTTTACATTTTTTTATTAATTACTAGAAATTATTTTGATCATCATTTGATAGGTCTTGATTTGGTCAATAACAGAAGACATCTAGGCTATTATTTCGTTTTTTTTATAGCAATTTTTATGTCACGATTTGCAGTGGTTACTTTGAAAGATGAAAAAAAAAGTAAACAATATTTAGTTAGTATTTTAATTATTGCATTTACTGCTTTTTTTATTTACGTAGCTGGAAGGGGCGCAACACTTTCACTCTTTGCATGCGCTGTATTATTGTTATTTTATATTTACAAAAAAAACTCATTAAAGTTACTAAATTACCTAAAAAATCTTTCAATTATTTTAACCACATCGATCCTGCTATCTTATGTTTTACCCAATTTTAAAATTTTTGAGACAAACCAACTAGAGGTATTGCTTAAAAGGACATTTACAACAGAGAATATTTCATCTCATAGGTTTTATCTGTGGCAAACAGTTATTGAAAATAATACAAGGCCAATATTTGGTTTAGGTCCCAATAGTTTCAAACATTTAAGAGATAATAATAAAAAAATTGAATCAATCGGTGCAATACAACCACATAACATTTTTATACAATTTTATTTAGAGTGGGGAATTATGGGTATATTTATAATATGTAATTTTTTATTAATTAACTTAAAAAAAATATTTTTTAATAGCTTCACAAAAAAAGATTTAAATGGAGTTCACATCGTTTCCCTTTCAACATTATCATCAATGATAATACTTTCTTTTTTTGACGGTACCTTTTTTTATTCGCAGACGCTATCATTAATAATTATTTTTATGGTTACTGGCCTATATAAAAAATGAGATGAATTAATGTTTTGTAATTATGTTTATTTAAAATTTTTACAAGAAAAAGGGAAATATGAAAATACTTAGAGATATATTTTGGGGACGCTTCACATTATTTTTTATTATTGGTGTACTTCTTTTTTTTTCACAAACACTTCCTTTGCGTTATGAATATAAAATATTTTTTTTATTAACATTTTCACCACTTTTTTTACTTGGTCTATATGATCTGTTACAAAAAAAACGCTCAATATTAACAAATTATCCATTGATTGGAAGAATGAGGTTTCTATTAGAGTCAATTAGGCCAGAACTCAGACAGTATTTTTGGGAATCTGACGACGACAAAGTTCCATACTCTAGAAATCAAAGAGCCATGGTTTACCAAAGAGCAAAAAATATACACGGCATTAGACCATTTGGATCTCTCGAAGAGATGTATGGTGATGATTATGTCTGGCTCAATCATTCAATCACCCCTTCGGTGATATTAGATCAGGATTTTAGAGTGAAAGTTGGTTCAGGAGAAAATGCTTACAACATCTCAGTTTTAAATATCTCAGGAACATCATTTGGAGCCTTATCACCTAATGCAATAACGTCTTTTAATCTTGCTGCCAAAAAAGGAAAATTTGCTCACAACACAGGTGAGGGTTCATTTTCAAAATACCATAGCAATGGTGGTGGAGATACAATATGGCAAATCTCGACAGGTTATTTTGGTTGTAGAACCAAAGATGGAAGATTTTCTGAA
Source organism: beta proteobacterium KB13 (assembly GCA_000156155.1). Taxonomy (GTDB): domain Bacteria; phylum Pseudomonadota; class Gammaproteobacteria; order Burkholderiales; family Methylophilaceae; genus BACL14. The sequence goes on from DS995299.1 coordinate 677,245, forward strand.
GAAAAATTTAAGAAGACGGCAAACCTCAAACAGATAAAAATGATTGAAATTAAAATTAGCCAAGGTGCAAAACCTGGTCATGGTGGAATGCTTCTTGGTTCAAAAGTAACAGAGGAAATTGCCAATACCCGAGGGGTTGAGCCTGGACAAGATTGTATTTCTCCAGCAAAACACCAAGAATTTTCAACTCCTAAAGAATTAATTAATTTTGTTTATAAACTAAAAAAACTCTCAAATAACAAACCTGTTGGAATAAAGCTATGCATAGGTCATCCATGGGAATTTATATCTATAATAAAAACCATGGTCTCAATGAAAAAATATGTCGACTTTATTACCATTGATGGATCTGAAGGTGGGACAGGAGCAGCTCCGGCAGAATTTACGGATCATTTCGGTTCACCGCTCAAGGATGCAATTGTTTTTGCAAGCAATACTTTAATTGGTGCAGGCTTAAAGGACCAAATAAAATTGGCTGCTTCAGGTAAACTTGTCTCAGCATTTGATATAGCTCAAATATGTGCTCTTGGGGCAGACTGGGTCAACATGGCAAGGCCCTTTATGTTTTCTATTGGTTGCATCCAAGCACGGGCTTGTCATACTGGAGAGTGTCCAACGGGGATAGCGACAATGAATAAAAGTAGATACCGTGCAATAGACATTGAAGACAGGTCAAACAGAGCCTCAAACTTTCACAAAAATACTTTACATGTTTTTAAAGAAATGTTGGAATCTGTTGGAGTTAAACACCCGTCAGAGTTAAATAGGAGACACATAGTAAGGAGACTCTCTGAAAGTGAAATAAAATTAGCAGATCAAATTTATCCAAAAGTCTTACCTAATGAGCTGCTCACAAAAAATAAAATAAAAAATTGTGCAGACCCTCGATTAAAAGTGTACTGGGATAAAGTAAATGCTAATAGCTTTAATTATTCCGAATAAATATCTTACTTTGTATTAAATATGGATGACCTTTTATTACATCTAGGCCTTTTTTGCATTCTACTTGGATTCTTGACCAGAGACCAGATTTTGCTTCGAACATTTGTGGTTTTAGGTCAAACATTATTTGCTGTTAATTACATTGTTCACGACACATCCTTGTTTTCTCCTATGTTTTGGCATGTTTTATTTGTCGGGATAAATGCAGTTATCATCACCCAAATCTACTTTGAAAGAAAAACATTCAAATTTACTGAAAGACAAAAAATACTGTACTCACATTTTAATAATCTCAATCCAGGCGAATTTAGAAAATTATTAAAAATAACCAACTGGCAAACCGTAAAGAGAAAAAAGAAAATTACCAGATTGAATAAAAAGTTAAACAATTTGTTTTTTATAATTGATGGTTATGTTGAGGTTCAAAAAGATGAAAAGATAATTAAATTAAAGGGACCAGTTTTTATTGGTGAGCTTGCTTTTTTATCAAAATCAAATGCCTCTGCAGATGTTACTGTCTTATCAAAGTCTAATTTGGTTTATTGGAAAAATAAAGAATTAAATAAACTTTTATCTACAAGACCATCCATGAAAATATCATTAAATAACTTAATTAATAAAGACTTGGTTAAAAAACTTTCTAATTAGAGAAAATTTACCTTTCCTGATTTTTTAACAATTAACGAGTGCATATTATTTTGAAAAAAGAAACTGCCAGAAAAAATTATCAAAAAAAACGTCAAGGATTATCTACTTTACAATTTGAAGAAGATTCGTCCCAAATTATCCGCAACCTATTTGGGTTAATTAAAAAATTTAAGCCAACCTGCATTCATTGCTTCTTAACTATTAATCAAAAAAGCGAGATTAATACAAAGCCCATCATAGAATATTGCTGGAAAAATCATATCGATGTCGTTGTTCCCGTCACTGACTTCACAAACAATATGTTAAAAAATGCCAAATTTGAACCGAGTACCAAAACAGCACTCACAAAAAACAATATTCCAGAGCCGATTAATCCCATATGGGCTAATGATAGCGATATTGATTTAGTGATCACACCGCTTTTGGCTTTTGATGCAATGGGACATCGAGTTGGATTTGGCAGAGGATTCTATGATTGTTTTTTTTCATCTTTAAATAATGAGGTAAAGAGAGTTGGGGTGAGTTTTTTTGAGCCTTGTGAAATTTTAGAGGATATCGATAATTATGATATTCCACTAACTCATTGTGTGACGCCACAAACGACTTATTGCTTTAAGAAAGATAATTAATTTTTTAGATTGCAGGGAGCAAGAATGCTCCCTGAATTATTTATTTTTTAGCAGGCGGGTACGTCTCAGCTTCGGAGGGAAATGCTCCGGAATGAACATCCGCTGCAAATTGATTAACTGCCTTGGTAATAAGCTCTGCACCATTCAGATAGGTTCTCACAAACCTTGGTTTGAAGTCAGTACAAAAACCTAACATATCTGGCAGCACCAGTGCTTGACCGTCTACGTCCAGGCCAGCGCCAACACCCACCACAGGAATCGCCACAGCGTCTCGAACAGCCGCTCCAACATGTCGTGGCACAGCTTCCAAAACAATAGCAATACATCCGAGCTCTTCAAGTGTTTTTGCTTCTTCAATGATCTTTAGCTCACTTTCTTTTGTCTTGCCTTGAGGTTTAAATCCACCAATCGCATTATGATGCGTTGGGGTGAGGCCAATATGGCCTATCGTAGGTATGCCCGACTCAGATAAATGTGCGTAGAGCTCCTCGTTACCATCTATACCCTCAATCTTGAGAGCATTGGCACCTGCCTTCATTAAGATTTCGACATTATCTAAGGCGTCATACAAACCCTTTCTGGTGCTCATAAAGGGCATGGCAGCAATTAGAAATTTATCCTTTGCGCCCTTCTTTACCGCTCGGGTATGCATGGCGATAGTCTCGACATCACAGTTAATAGTATTTTCATTACCATGAATAACCATGGACAGGTCATCACCAATCAGAATCCCATTAATGTCTGTGTCATTGAGAATTTTTGCGCTCCAATACTCATATGACGTGACAACAACAATTTTCTGACCATCTGCTTTTAATTTTTTAAAAGATTCCAAAACACTCATATTGCAGTCCTTTCTTAAATCTAATAATCATATTATCTGAATATTTAACTAGATGACAGATAACCATATACAATTAATGGTTTTTTTAAAGTATAATAACCTTACAAATTTAATGGTTTTTTGCCATAAGCAGGTTGGCAAAAAAAGTGACGGTATCCACATACTGTTACATCTCTGAGGCCCTAAATCTCTCCTGGGCCTCTTTATATTAAAAAAATAATTAATCTTTTTATACTCAATCGCACACAAAAAAATTATTTTCATTATGATTAATATGTCTAATAATTTACCAAGAATACTCATATGTCATTTGCTTTAAAACTTGCTGAAAAAAATTTAGTGCCGGACTGGTTAATAAGAATTGGAATTAGAAGCCTATTAAAAGATCGTTTAATCGAAATTTGTTCTGACAACCCAGAAAATCTCCAAAAACACAAAATAAAATTTGTAAATGCAATGAATCGATCCCCTATTGCGGTAGACACTAATTTAGCAAATGATCAACATTACGAGGTACCAGCAGATTTTTATCATTATTCACTAGGTATAAATAAAAAATACAGCTCATGTTATTGGAACAACTCGACAAAAACTCTAAACAACGCCGAACAATTAGCTCTAAAAAAGACTTGTGAGCATGCGGAGTTAAAAAATGGCCACAGTATTCTTGAGTTAGGATGTGGATGGGGCTCATTAACCTTATGGATGGCAAAAAAATATCCTAAATCTAAAATTACAGCCGTTTCTAACTCCCACTCACAACGCAAATATATTGAGAGCCAGGCCAAACAAAGAAAGCTGACTAATGTAAAAATTATTACCTGCAACATGACAGAGTTCGATACAAAATTAAAGTTTGACCGCATTGTATCCGTTGAAATGTTTGAGCACATGAGAAACTTTGCTGCGTTATATGAAAAAATTTCAAACTGGCTAAAAAAAGACGGCAAATTCTTTAAACATATCTTTGTGCATAAAAGTGCACCTTATTTGTTCCAGGTTAAAGATAGCAATGACTGGATGAGCCAATATTTTTTTTCAGGGGGTATGATGCCTTCAATTGATCTACCTCTTTACTTTCAAAGCTCTCTAAAGATAGAACAACAATGGCTTTGGGACGGAACACATTACGCCAAAACAGCTCGAGAGTGGCTTAATAATACAGATAAAAATAAAACAGAAATCATAAACATCTTCAAAGACTGTTATGGGTCTGATCAAGCAGAACTTTGGCTACAAAGGTGGAGAATATTTTTTATGGCCTGTGAGGAACTTTGGAATTACGACCAAGGTCAAGAATGGATGGTTGCTCATTACCTTTTTTCTAAATGAAACATAAGCTGATTAACTTTGTTCTGTTTCAGAGCATCTGGTTTATCTTTATTCTCTCAGCTGCTCACGACTCGTTTTATGGCGCACTGGTGGGTTTTTGTTTATTAACACTCCAATATCTCCACGGTAAAAAATTATTTGCTGACTGCGTCCTGATTGTTTTAGCGATCGTTATTGGATTTATTCATGATGGGCTTCTAAAATACTTTAATTTTATTATATATCATATTGTATTTATTGATTTTTATTCACCTATTTGGATCATTGGTTTATGGATATCTTTTGCTTTAACAATTAACCATTCACTTGCCTGGTTGCAAAATAAACCTGCACTTCAAATCTTTTTTGGTCTGATCGGTGGACCTCTGGCTTATCTTGCTGGCGAAAAACTTGGAGCAATTACTCTGAGTTATGAATACACTCTATATATTTTAGCTTTGAGCTGGGCGGTAGTAACGCCAGTTTTGTTTAAATTTTATGCAAAAGGAAAATAAATGAATGTTTATTTAGACGCATTACTTTTTTCTTTGTTGTTTGGTTTGGTTGGGTGGATTTATTCCTTCGTAAAAACTAATGTCAATATTGTTGACTCCATGTGGAGCCTATTCTTCATCGTCAACATTGCCTGTTTTGCCCAAGCTAATAGCATTTCTGATAACCAGTGGATGATCTATGCCTTGCTTGTTATTTGGGCTGTACGATTGTCCGCTTATTTATGTATCAGAAATGCAAATAAGCCAGAAGATTCGCGATATCAAGATATACGCCGTAATTACTCGCCTCATTTTCCCTTGAAAAGCTTATTTATTATCTTCATCTTTCAGGCTGTTTTAGCATTAATCATCTCTTATCCACTATATTACATATTCAATCCCATTGATGAACAGGGATGGAATTTTCTGATGCCGCTGAGCTACCTCATGATAGCTATTGGCATTCTTTATGAGACCATAGCTGATTATCAGCTGTATAAATTCAAAAAAACCAACGCGTCAGGCGAGGTGAGTAATACCGGCTTGTGGAGATACTCGAGACATCCCAATTATTTTGGTGAGTTGTTAATCACATGGGGTATTTTTGTTAATGCGATTCAATTTGGACATATTTTTATCATCATTTCTCCCCTTTTAATGACCTACTTCCTCTTTAAGTTTTCTGGAGCAGGTTTGATGGAAGAAACCATTATTAATCGTAAACCAAAATATAAAAAATACATTCAATCCACTAATTCAATCCTGCCATGGTTACCCAAAGAGTCGTAAGTTTTTCTTCTATGATGCTATTGTGCTGTAGCGTCTATGCTGAACAAATAAATTTCCAAGTTCAATTAAATGACAAGGATATTGGTTTTCATGAATTTAATGTACAAAAAGATACGATTAGTAATAAAGCTCAATTCGACGTGAAGTTATGGTTTATACCGGCCTATAAGTACCGTCACACAGCAACAGAAGTATATAAAGATAATTGTCTAATTCAATTAGAAAGCGAAACTCAAGATGGCGCCGATTTTTTTGAATTATCAAGCCTTGCGGACTCTGCATTTTTCAAAATTAAAGCAAATGATAAAGGTTACAATCACCCAGCATGCTCACAAACCTTTCGGTATTGGGATATTAAATTTACGGAACAGGATCTTGCCATCAATCCTCAAGATGGTGAAATTTTTAAATTAACATTCTTAAAAGATGAAGACGAAGAAGTAAAGACCAAAACAAATACATTTTTAGCCAATAAATACACACTTCGTGCCATTAATGATCAGGATGAAAAATTTCACATCGAACTTTGGTACGAACAAAATTCCAAAAAATGGATCAAACTGAAATCTTATTTAAAAGATGATAACGTCATCACCTATATACTAAATGACTAAATCAACAATGAATCAAGAAGATCTTTCCCGGCTTATAGAAATGGCCTGGGAAGATAGAACTCCATTTGATGCTATTTTCAAACAATACGGCTTAACTGAAAACGAAGTCATGCGTCTCATGCAAAAAAATCTCAAACGATCTTCTTACGTCCTTTGGAGAAAAAGGGTTAAAGAGATTGGTTTAAAGCACCAAAAAAAACGTGGATTTTTGACTTCTAATGCATATGCGAGCAATCAATACAAGCCAAAGTAACTTAACTTACTGAGAAATGATTCTCCATTGTTTGGGGCCGCTCGTGTGAATTGAATTTCCCTCTTGATCGACAGCCACAGTAACAGGCATATCTTTGACTTCAAATTCATAAATAGCCTCCATACCGAGTTCTTCAAAAGCTATTTTTTGTGCTTTTTTAATAGCTTTGGAAACTAGAAATGCTGCGCCACCAACCGCAATCATATAAATCGCTTTATTTTTCTTAATCATCTCAATCGCTTGCTGTCCTCTTTCGGCTTTGCCAATCATACCGATTACCTCTTGATTAAGAATAGATTCAGTAAATTTATCCATCCTGGTTGCTGTTGTCGGTCCTGCTGGGCCGACTGCCTCATCTTGAACGGGATCTACTGGTCCAACGTAATAGATCACTCTATTTTCTAAATCCACTGGGAGCTGTTCACCATTAGCAATCATAGACTCAATCCGTTTATGCGCAGCATCCCTGGCGGTAAGTATTTTTCCATTTAGTAATAAAGTATCGCCTGCTTTAAATTGACTCATCCGCTCTTTTGTTAATGTATCAAGATCAACTGCAATCGCATTTTCATTTGGTTGCCACTCTTCTTTTGGATAAAAATCTAACCTGGGTGGATCAAACTCTGCAGGACCATTTCCATCGAGTTTGAAGTGAATGTGTCTTGTGGCCGCACAATTTGGAATAATAGCAACCGGAAGCGATGCCGCATGTGTTGGAAAGTCATTAATTTTTACATCCAAAACAGTGGTGAGACCACCTAGGCCTTGAGCCCCAATTCCAAGCTGATTAATTTTTTCATACAATTCTAATCGTAATTCATCCACCCTTGATTTAGCGCCTTTATCTATTAGCTCTTGTATATCAATGGATTCCATTAAAGACTCTTTTGCCATAATCACAGCTTTTTCTGCAGTACCACCGACACCTATTCCAAGAACACCTGGTGGACACCAGCCAGCGCCTAAAGTAGGAATGAGGTCAAGAATGTAACCCACTAGATCATCAGATGGATTCATCATTTTTAAATGCGCTTTATTCTCTGACCCACCACCCTTGGCTGCAATCTTAAAGTCTATCGAGTGACCTTTAACCAGGCGAGTATGAATCACGGCAGGTGTATTATTCTTCGTATTTTTCCTTAACCCTAATGGATCCTCAACAATTGAAGCCCTTAGGGGATTTTCAGGATTTAAATAAGCTTCGGCAACACCCTGATTGATTAAATCATCGATTGTCTGGTCACCTTCAAATTCCACATTCATGCCGACATCAACAAAAATAGTCACAATACCAGTGTCTTGACACAGAGGCCTCTTACCTAAAGCTGATAATTTAGAACTCGTTAATATTTGCAACATGGCATCTTTAGCAGGTTTTGATTCTTCCTTCTGATATGCCGCGGTCATCGCTTGAATGAAATCTTCGGAATGATAATAGGATATGTACTGCAGCGCGTCACTGACGCTAGAAATAATATCGTGGTTTTTAATCATAGTTTAGCGAACCGTTGATTGAGAAACTGCAATAGATTTATCAATATGTTTTCTTAATATTTTACCATTTTTAGTTTTAGGAAATTCATGGGCAATGTAAATCGTTTTTGGAGCCTTGTAAGCTGCCAAATTATTTTGTCCAAACTTAAGAAGATCATTAGGATCTGGATCTTTGCCTTCATGTGGCAGAATATAAGTCACTACTAATAATTTATCTTTTTCAATTTCTTCCCCAATCGCTGCACAATCCGCCACATCAGGATGAGATTTGAATACACGCTCAATTTCATATGGAGACACACGATAACCAAAGCTTTTAATAATGTCGTCTTTTCTTCCTAAAAACCAAATATAACCATCCTCATCATATTTCGCATAATCGCCTGTAAAGAACCAACCGCTATGTAAATGTTTATCCGTTTCTTCGGGTAAATTCCAATATCTTAAAAATAAACCTGGGTCACTATCAGGAACACATATCATCCCCTCTTCACCTGTACTAACTTCTTCTAAGGTGTCAGGATTTATTAATTTAATATCATGTCCTGGTTGAGGAAAGCCTGCTGAACCTGGACGGATGGGGTTATATTTATTCTCAGAAAGATAATATGAAAATTCTGACATACCTACCGCTTCAAATATATCTTGCTTAAATCTGTCTCTCCATTGATTTAGCACCTCATCAGATAAATGCTCACCGGCACTCATGCAATATCTTAATGATGGAATATCTTCAGCCTTAAAGTCAGTCTTTTGTAAGATCTGTCGATAAATCGTTGGGACTCCAATAAAAATTGTGGCACTGTGTTTTTTGATCAACTTCATCCATGTGTCTGCGTGATTTTTTCCTTCATACACCACGATGGTTTTTCCTAGATGTAGTGGATCCATCAACCCAGATCCCAAAACATATGTCCAATTAAATTTCCCTGAGTGAACAATACGATCACCTTGGCCTTCAAAATCAAACCAATATTGTGATGCAGGCTTTCTCCCAATAATAGCTCGATGCGCATGTAAAACGCCCTTTGGATAGCCTGTAGTCCCTGATGTATAGACTAAGTATGCCGGATCATTCGCCTTGGTATTTACAGAAAAATCAATTTTTTTTATCTTATCAATTTCTTGTTGCATATCAAAAATATGAAAATTATCTGACTCTTCAACATCCCCAACCCCTGTCAAGAAAATGTATTTAAGTTGTGGAGGAAGATTATGCTCCTGTAACGATTTCCACATGGATTTATCCGTGACCAAGGCTGTGGCTTGAGAATCATTAGCTAAATAGACGACCTCTTCCGCTGTTAATAAAGTTGATGTCGGTACAGAGACATATCCCGCCTTCATGGCGCCTAAAAAAGAGATGGGATAGTCAAGAGAATTTGGTAGACGAATAAGAACTCTGTCTTCACTCTGTAAGCCTAAATTGATCAGACATTGAGCAAACTGATCGGTCTTTATGGCTAATTCTTTAAAACTAATTTGGTCAGTGCCAAGCTCATCATTCTCAACAATCATGGCCAACTTATTTTCAAATTCTGTTCCAAGATGAATAGACGAACATAGCTGACCAATATTTATTTCCTCAGGAACATTCCATTCCCACTCAAACTTTTGAATCATTATAGTATTGCTCCATAAGGCCAGTTTTCACGAATCACTTGAGCTGGTAATTTATTCAAAACACTAATCGCAAAATCTGTATCGTCTTGATTTAAAGCTCTGAGCGCATGTGCTCTTAAGAGCGTCTGCAACGCTTTACCAAACATCGGAGGATCAAGCATTTCCCCCTCAAATTTAATTGCTCCGCCAAGCAATGCATCCGCTTCAATCGCAGCTTTTAATACTCTTATTCTCAGATTAATTTCTGTTGGGGATGGAGTGTATGCTACTTTACATAGATGAATGTGTCCTGGATGAATCACCTGTTTTCCTGTTAATCCTTTTTCTGCTTCAGTCACTGCGTGACGATAAACGGTGCGTGACTCATCATCCCCGTGCAAATCTAACCAGCGGCGAACATCATGTGGCTCAATAAATTTTTCTGGCATGATATGTTCACCAATTAAAGTTTCGACTCCACCAATAACACCTTTCCCGGCGATTCGAGCTTCAAACATAATTTGATTTAAAAAATAAGTCAGCTCCTCGATCCAATTGGTAGGTGTAATATTGATGCCCATGGCTTTGGAAAAATCATGAATACCAAATACCACATGTTTTACCGTGTTATAGGACATTAAGTCAGGAACGATTTTTAATGATCTTGGATGTTCAATAATTGGCTGAATAGTGATTTTTGGATTCAGGTCTAAGAGAATACTTGATAAATCTCTCACCTCAGCAGAGCCATAGGCTTCACCTGCTTTAGCCAGCATGACCACGTCAACATAATCAGATACCACTTTTAACAAAGTAATATCTTTTTCAAACTCCGTTGTTCTGAATGGATTAATTCGGATAGCAATTTGAACATCCGGTCTGGATTTTCTTAAACCGCTCAGTTCTAATTTTAATAGCTCTCGACTTAATTCTTTTTTACTACATCCATCTTCCAAATCAAAAATTAGCGTGTGAGCAATGGTCTGGTGAGCATGTTTCTTAAACCTAGCTGATGCAGCCTCTAAATCCTCGTAAGTGCTATTAGAGGGAGAATATTTCACAGGAGGGTAATACAGCTGGATTCCAGGCCAAAACCCACCAAATAAATCTGACTCTATTTTTGAGATATTTTTTTCATTAATCATCACTCACCTCTTCTTGGATCAACTCTCTTAAATTTCGTGTAGATAATATATTCCAAAGATCATTGTCTTGTTTTTTTAATATTCTTAACAAAGCGTTCTTCTCAATTAACGTCAACGACTCATATTCGTTTTGATAAAAATCTCCCAACACAAGATCAAGCTCTAGCAAGCCTCTTCTGCTTTTATATCGAATAACATGATCAATATTCATGAAGACTCCTTTTTAAGTGAAAATATTTTCTTCACAGATGTTTTTTTTCTTTTAAACTGCAATTCCTTAATGCCAGATATTGCTTTTGCGGGACTTAATCCTTTGGGGCAAACATCAGCGCAATTCATAATGTTATGGCAACGAAACAAACGGTCTTCATGGTCTAAAAATTCTAAACGCTCCTCGCCACCTTGGTCTCGAGAATCCGCTAAGAATCGATAGGATTGTAGCAATGCTGCAGGCCCCATAAATTTATCTGGTCCCCACCAGAAAGATGGGCAGGAGGTGGTACACGCACCACACAAAATACATTCATATAATCCATCCAGCTTTTTACGATCTTCAGGAGATTGAAGTCTTTCAGTTTTGGGGACCTCTTCATTGTTAATGAAATATGGCTTCACATCATGATAGTTTTTGAAAAATTGATCCATATCCACAATTAAATCTTTGATAACCGGAAGTCCTGGCATTGGGCGTATCACAACTGGCTCTTTTAAATCCTTTAATTTGGTAACACAGGCTAAACCATTTTTTCCATTAATATTCATCCCGTCAGATCCACAGACGCCTTCGCGACACGATTTTCTTAATGCCAAGGTTTCATCTTGCTGTTTTATCTTCATCAAAGCATCTAATAGCATCTGATCACCATCATCTAAATCAACCTCATATTTTTTCATGTATGGTTTTTTATCCACTTCAGGGTCAAATCGATATACTGAAAACTTCATAATTAATACACCCTTTTTTTAAGTGGAAAAGTTTCCACTGTTAATGGTTTTAAATTTACCGGACGATAACCAATGGTATTGGTTTGTGAGTAGTACAAGGTATGTTTTAACCATTGCTCATCATTTCTATCTTCAAAATCAGACCGGCAGTGAGCACCTCGACTTTCCTCACGCGCATGAGCAGATTCAATCGTGGCTTTAGCGACCTCAATTAAATTTTTTAATTCCAGAGCATCAATTCTTGCTGTATTAAAGACATTGCTGGTATCTGAAATTTGTAACCTTTCAGAACGTTCTGCAATGTCGTGAATTTTTTTCACCCCTTCTTTTAATAATTCAGGAAATCTAAATACGCCACAATGCTGTTGCATAGTGGAGCGTAAATCATTTCCTAGTTGGACAATATTTTCAGAATCTTTGCTTTGTGTATTCAAGGATGCCACTCTTTGTTGAGTAAATTCAACAGCTTCTTTAGGTATGTCTGGATATTTTGCTTTTTGATCAATGGAATCAATCACATGCAGCCCTGCAGCTCTGCCAAAAACAATTAAATCAAGCAGTGAATTAGAGCCTAATCGATTAGCTCCATGAACAGAAACGCAGGCACATTCACCGACGGCATAAAAATTTTCAACTCGATCGCCAGAATCATTTTTTCTGACCTGACCATGTAAGTTTGTTGGAATACCTCCCATCATATAATGGACAGTCGGCACAACAGGAATGGGGTCTTTGATTGGGTCGGCATTAGCAAATTTAATTGCAATCTCACGGATGCCCGGCAATTTCTCATTAATTTTATCTTCTCCGAGGTGGGCTAGTTGCAAATAAACAGCATTTTTATTTTTTCCAACACCCTTGCCATTTTTTATCTCTGTAGCAATTGCTCTAGATACAACATCACGGCTCGCAAGGTCTTTAGCATTTGGCGCGTATCGTTCCATAAAACGCTCGCCATCCGAATTTTCAAGATACCCGCCCTCACCACGACAACCCTCTGTCACCAACACTCCAGCTCCCGCAATCCCAGTCGGATGGAACTGCCAGAATTCCATGTCTTCTAAAGGAATGTTTGCTCGAGCAGCCATGCCCAATCCATCCCCTGTATTAATATAAGCATTGGTACTTGCCTCAAATATTCTGCCCGCACCGCCAGTGGCAAAGATTGTTTTTTTGGCCTGAAAGATGGCTAACTGACCCGTGGCCATCTCATACGCAATGACCCCTAGCACCTCATCATCCTTTGTCTTAATCAGATCTAGCGTGCTCCATTCAATGAAAAACTGAGTGTTATTCTTTACATTTCTTTGATACAACGTATGCAACATCGCATGACCGGTGCGATCAGCAACGGCACAGGTGCGTGACATGGCAGACTCACCAAAATTTTTAGTCATTCCACCGAATGGACGTTGATAGATTTTGCCATCTGAGTTTCGATCAAATGGCATGCCGTAGTGCTCTAACTCATAGATCGCATCGGCCGCACTCTTACACATATATTCAATCGCATCCTGATCACCCAAGTAATCTGATCCTTTAATCGTGTCATACATGTGCCAGATCCATTTATCTTCCGTCACATTCCCAAGTGCTGCAGCTACTCCTCCCTGAGCTGCGACAGTATGAGAACGTGTCGGAAAAACTTTTGACAACACAGCAACATTTAATCCTGCATCTGAGAGCTGCAGAGCGCTTCTTAAACCAGCTCCACCAGCACCCACAACTAAGACATCAAATTTAAAATGCTGCATCTGTTAAATATCCAAAAGAAATAAAACTAAAAAAATAATCTGTAAAACCATACTAAAAAGTAAAATTAAATATATGGTCTGATTCATCCATTTATTTTTAATGTAATCATCAATCACATGCTGAACCCCTATCCAACCATGGAAAAAAGTGATTAAAAATAAAATAGTAATAATTGAGCGGTGAATGATGGATTGAAAAAAATCCACCCAGGCTTGATAATCCAAATGGTCAATTTGGACCCAATTAAAAATAAGATAGCCAATAAAAAAATATAAACAAAATGCCGAGAATCTTTGGTAAAGCCACTGTGTCATTCCACCAAACAAGTTGAAAAAAGGATTTTTTACCATAACCAAATTCCTGCAATAAATGTCAGAAGGAAACTCGCCACCAAAACAATCTTACTGGTCATCCGCGCAATAATCAGATCAACACCAAAATGCAAATCAAGCAGGAGGTGTCTGGTACCAGCTATCAAATGGTGAATAATGCCCCATAACATAAGGCACTTGATTAACTTAAATAACGTCGTATCAAATAACAAAAGAACCCAGTTAAAGATATTTTCATTTTTTAATGACCAGTAGAGCGATATTGTCAACAATGGCATCAACACAAACAAAACAACACCGCTCACCCGGTGCAAAATCGAAACCATAGCAGGCACAGGAAATCGAATGGTAAATAGATTTAAATTTTTTGGATTTCTATTTTCCATAAAATTCCTTTAAAGCCGCCAGGCGAACACTTTCTGCTACATACTCTTTTAATCTTGGATCAAATGGTTTAGGGATTATGTAGTCAGGTCCAAATTTTAATTCCTTCACTTGATAGGCATCCAGCACGGACTGTGGAACCTCCTCTTTCGTTAATTTAGCCAATCCCTCAGATGCGGCTAACATCATATTCATTGAGATCTGTGGCGCTCTTGCATCCAAAGCCCCTCTGAATAAAAAAGGAAAACCCAGTACATTATTTACTTGATTTGCATAATCTGATCTACCCGTTGCCATGATGACATCATTTCTTACAGATCTAGCTTCAACTGGTGTAATTTCAGGATCAGGATTGGCTAGAGCAAAAACAATCGGATCTCTTTTCATTTTTAATAAGTATTCTTTTGGAAATAAATTTGCCCCAGATAAGCCGATAAATACATCCGCATCTTCAATAATTTCTTCCAATGTGGTTGCTTTGGTGTCACTTAAAAATTCTTGATTATAGATATTGGCATCATCTCTTGATTTATTTAATACCCCTTTTCGATCAACGAGATGGATGTCATTTACCCCCAAATGTCTGATTAAACGTGCACAGGATAACCCAGCAGCGCCAGCACCAAGAAATACCACCTTAATGTCATCAATTTTTTTATTAACAATTTCTAATGCATTTTGTAATCCTGCAGCCACGATCACTGCTGTGCCATGTTGATCATCATGAAACACAGGAATGTTAAGACGCTTTTTTAATGTATCTTCAATATAGAAACATTCTGGAGCCTTAATATCTTCAAGATTGATACCACCAAAGGTAGGTGCTATCGCAGCAACAGTTTCTATAAACTGATCAGGATCAGATAAATCGATCTCAATATCGTATACATCTATATCCGCAAATTTTTTAAAGAGGATGCCCTTGCCTTCCATGACAGGCTTACTGGCAAGCGCACCAGTATCTCCAAGACCTAAAACAGCAGTTCCATTGGAAATAACCGCAACCAAATTTCCTTTGTTGGTATACCGATAGGCATTGTCTTTATCGTCTTGAATGGCTCTGACCGGCTCTGCCACTCCTGGTGAATAAGCGAGAGATAAGTCATAGGCCGTGTCACACTGCTTCCTTGAAACAATCTCAATTTTTCCAGGCCTTGGATGCTCGTGATAATTTAGAGCTTCATCATTTAAAGACATATTATTCAAGCTCCGTCTGATAATGATAATTTTCAGTGAGGCACAATCCTAACCTCCACTCAACAGGCTTCTCACCATAGGTATATGAGAGTCTCTCAATGCTTAATAATGGTGTTTTTTTTGGGATGCTTAATAATTTAGAAACTTCATCCCCTGCGGCTACCGCCTTAATTTTTTCATTGGCCTTAAGCATTTGAACCCCGTAGCGTGATTCATAAAGTCTATATAGGGACCCTTTTTTTTGATTGATCATCTCCTCGTTTAATCCCTTAAAGGCAGATGATGAAATATAAATTTCATCAAGGATAAGGGGTTTTTTATCAAAAGTAAGTAATCTCTTGATCTGAAATACAGGTGAGCCTGGGATAAGGTTTAATTGTTTAGCCACATAGCTTGAAGATCGAATTTTCTTAAAAGAAAATAATTTACTTTCCAGTTTTTCTTTATGGCCTTTGGTTGAAGTTAGTCTTAAAAATCGTAATTGGATCTGCTCTTCATCATGAGTGGTTACGTAGGTCCCTTTTCCTTGGCGTCGAACTAATATTTTCTCATTTGAGAGTGCATCAATGGCTTTTCGAATGGTTCCTTGGCTGACCTTAAAATCATTCGCCAATTCAATCTCACTTGGAATCATGTCCCCTGCTCTCCACTTACCAGATACTAACTCTTCAGTGATTCTTTGTTTGACCTGCACATATAAAGGTATGTTCATACTCAATAAATTAAAATTTAACTTATGTATATCTTATATAAGACTAAATAAAAAATCAACAAGAAATTAAAAAAAATTATATATTACTAAATTATTGAATTTATTAATATATGTATAAAATATTTATAAATATATAGATAAAACATATATAAGACTAAAAATAATATTGACATATTTTTTTTATTATTTAGAATGTAATACAAATTAATAATTTATTCACATTGATGCGATGAATACAAATACTTACAAACCCAGACGTTCGATGTTGTATGTACCTGGATGCAATAAAAGGTATCTAGAAAAAGCAAAGGAATTAAGAGCAGATACAATTATTTTGGATCTCGGCGACCCTATCCTGCTGGATGCTAAAATCCAATCAAGAGATAACGTGATTGAGATGCTTCAAGAAAGAGGTTATGGCAAAAGGGAGGTTGTCGTTCGTGTTAATGATTTTGACTCACCCTGGGGTTTGAATGACATTAAAGCAGTTGCCCCTCTTCAACCTGATGCAATATTGTTTCCAAATATTGAATCAAAAGAAGATATCCTTAATTGTATTGCCGAGTTAGATCGATGTGGAGGTCAAGATATTTCAGTCATGGTGATGATTGAAAGTCCTTTGGCTGTTTTAAATGCAAAAGAAATTGCAAGTGCATCAGATCGGATTATTTGTATGGTCTTAGCAACATCAGACCTCATATCCCAAATGTATGCTAGGACCACGCAAGATCGAATTGCACTCACCACCAGTCTATCATTGGTCATTTTGGCAGCACGCGCCTATGGCTTATCAGTGATTGATGGTATTCATAGCAATCTTAAAGATACTGCTTCCTTCGAGTATGCCTGCCGCATGGGAAGAGATATGGGTTTTGATGGAAAATCCTTAGTCCACCCAGATCAGTTGGCTTACGCCAATGATGCTTACACACCGAAGCCTGCTGAAATTGAACAGGCCAAAGCCATCATTAGTGGGCTCGCAGAAGCGAACGCTTCAGGAAGAGGAACAGTTGTAGTCGATGACAAATTAGTAGAGCACCACCATGTCACCGCTGCAAAAAGATTACTGGTGCAGTATGAAATGATGGAAGAATTGGAAAATAATATATGAGTCAAAATCAAGGAAATTTTTTAGAGGATTTTTCACCTAACCAGGTATATCAGCACGCTATTCCTAGAACTATTTCTGACGGAGATGTTTCGTTGTACCTTGCTCTTGTAGGTAATCGCAATCCTTTGTACTGCTCTATTTTAACTGCAAATAATATTGGTTTAAATGCCGCGCCAATCGACGATATGTTACTTTTCCATATCGCATTTGGTCGAACAGTAAATGATATCTCTCTAAATGCGGTAGCTAATCTAGGCTATGCAAATATTCAGTTTAAGAGAAATGCTTATGTTGGAGATACTATTCGCTCAGAGTCACAAGTTATTGGCGTAAAAGAAAATTCAAATAAGTCGACGGGTGTTGTTTATGTGAGGTCAACAACATTTAATCAAGATGATGAGGAAATACTATCCTGGATTCGTTGGGTAATGGTTCCAAAAAGAAATAATGACTCAAAAATAAACGAACTCATACCAAATGATTTACCAGAGATTTCAGATTTATCTCAGATTCATCGCCATGATGTCTCATATGCAAATTTCAATTCTATAGATACCGGATCAGATTTATTATTTGAGGACTATGACATTGGTCAAGTTATAAATCATTCTTCTGGAATGACCATTGATGAAACAGACCATACCCTTGCGACGAAGCTCTACCAGAATAATGCAAAGCTGCACTTTGATGCTTACATGATGAAATCCACCCCATTCAAAAGACGTTTAATTTATGGGGGACACATCATCTCATTATGCCGATCATTATCATTTGAAGGTCTAGAAAATGCTCTGCAGGTGGTGGGTGTAAATTCAGGTGTTCATTCAAATCCAACATTTGCTGGGGATACCATTTACACAAGAACAGAAATTATCGATAAATTTGAGCATGGCAATTTTTCAGGTGCTGGAGTTTTAAGGTTACGACAATTGGGTATAAAAAACACGCCTAGTGCTCTTATTGAAAATATTACCAGTGAGAAAAATGGGAAAAAAATTTACGATCCAAGCATAGTTCTTGATATTGATTATTTTGTAGTAATTCCAAAAAGGAAATAATTATGGCTTTAACTCATCCTAACGAAGCATTATTTACAGGTGAAAAACCTTTTCCAATGATTCCTGTGTGTGAGCACTTTGCAGGCAGTGAAAAATTAATCACAAAGGCACTCGGTTTGCAAGAAACATTAGGTCCAATTTTTAATATTACCTGTGACTGCGAGGATGGAGCTGCAGCTGGCCAGGAGCAGGAACACGCAGAGATGATTGTGCGTATCCTCAATTCTGAAGCTAATCAGTTTAAGATGGCTGGCTCAAGGATTCATGACTATACTCACCCACATTGGAAAAAAGATGTGGATATCCTCGTTGCTGGCGCAGGAAACGTGCTTAGTTATATTACGATTCCGAAATCTACCAATGCTGAACAGCCAAAAGAAATGATTGCTTACATTCAAAAGGTGGCTAAAGAGAATAATATTAATCGTGAAATTCCAATTCACGTCCTTATTGAAACCCATGGAGCTCTCGCTGAAGTGCAAAACATTGCAAAACTTCCTTGGCTTCAAGTGTTAGATTTTGGGCTTATGGATTTTGTCAGTGGTCACCATGGTGCTATCCCTGCATCAGCGATGCGAAGCCCAGGTCAATTTGATCATAAATTACTAGCAAGAGCTAAAAGCGAGGTGGTTGCGGCGGCAATAGCCAATGGCGTAGTGCCTGCACATAACGTCACATTGGATTTAAAAAATACCGAGACCACGTTCTCAGATGCGAAAAGAGCTCGTAATGAATTTGGCTTTATGAGAATGTGGAGTATCTATCCAACCCAGATCACTGCAATTGTCGATGCGATGAAACCAAATTTCAATGAAATTCAAGATGGGGCTGAAATACTAATACTCGCCCAGGATGCGGACTGGGGGCCGATACAATTTAAAGGTGAGCTGCATGACCGAGCCACTTATCGGTACTTCTGGGAAATCCTTCAAGCTGCAAAACAAACAGGTCAAGACATTCCTAAGGAAGCTGACCAGAGATTTTTTTCATAGAAAGGTTATTTGATGTCTGCCGGTAAAAAATTTAGAGATGCCCTTGCCCAAGAAAAACCTCTACAAGTAATTGGTGCGATTAATGCGTACCATGCTCTCCTAGCCACACAAACTGGCTATAAGGCCTTATATCTTTCCGGTGGAGGTGTTGCGGCTGGTTCCTTAGGGATTCCTGACTTAGGTATATCTACCTTGGAAGATGTATTAATAGATATCAGAAGGATTACAGATGTGACTGACACCCCCTTGCTTGTTGACATTGATACAGGGTTTGGTGGTGCATTAAATATATCTCGGACAATTAAGTCGACGATTAAGGCAGGTGCGGCAGCTGTTCATATTGAAGATCAGGTGCAAGCAAAACGATGTGGTCACCGCCCAAATAAGGCCATTGTTTCTCAACAAGAGATGGTGGATCGGATCAAGGCGGCAGTTGATGCTAAAACAGATCCAGACTTTGTCATTATGGCTCGAACCGATGCCTTAGCAGTTGAGGGTTTATCAAGCGCAATTGATCGGGCATGTGCTTGTGTCGCAGCTGGTGCAGACATGATCTTTCCTGAGGCCATGACAGAATTGTCCATGTATCAGGAGTTTTCTAATGCAGTCAAAGTCCCTGTTCTGGCAAATATTACAGAGTTTGGGTCTACCCCTCTTTTTACTAGAGAGGAATTGGCTGACGCTGATGTTAGTCTTATCTTGTATCCGTTAAGTGCCTTCCGAGCTATGAATAAAGCGGCCTTATCCGTTTATGAATCAATACGAAAAGATGGAACACAACAAAATGTAATTGAGCTGATGCAGACCAGAAATGAATTATATGAGTTTCTCAATTATCATGCGTACGAAAAAAAATTAGACGAGCTCTTTGAGCAGGAAAAATAGATTACGAGGGAGGATTTATGAATAACGTTGCTGAAAAAAAAGTAAAAAAGGGAGTTGCCCTTGCAGGTGTAAATGCAGGTACTACAGCAGTTTGTACAGTTGGGCACACAGGAAATGATCTACATTATCGTGGTTACGACATTTTAGATCTAGCAAAATATTCTAATTTTGAGGAAGTGGCTTATTTATTGATTCATGGTGAATTGCCAAATTCTGCCCAATTATCAGCATACAAAGATAAACTTAAGACTCTTCGAGATATTCCAGATGCTGTCAAGATTGCTTTAGAGCAACTTCCAAAAAATTCACATCCAATGGACGTGATGCGAACAGGTTGCTCTGTCCTAGGAACAATTGAACAGGAAGGTGAAGATCGTGATATTGAAAAAACAAAAAATATTGCTGATCGCCTCATTTCTTGTTTTGGTTCAATGTTGATCTATTGGTATCATTTTTCACATAATGGAAAAAAAATAGATTGTGTCTCTGAAATGGATTCCATAGCAGGACATTTTCTATACTTATTGCATGGAAAAGCACCATCAGGGCTTCATGAAAAGGCAATGAATACTTCACTTGTATTGTATGCAGAGCATGAATTTAATGCATCTACTTTTACCTCTCGTGTCATTGCAGGAACCTTGTCCGATATGTATTCAGCGATCACAGGGGCTATTGGCGCACTTCGTGGACCGAAACATGGTGGCGCTAATGAAGCAGCGATGGAGATTATTGCGCGCTACAAAGATGCTGATGATGCTGAAAATGATATCCGTGAACGCATGGCTCGTAAAGAAATCATCATTGGTTTTGGACACCCTGTTTACACTATTGGTGACCCAAGAAATGAAAGTATCAAATCTGTTTCAAGGGCACTATCAGAAGATGCTGGGGATATGAATTTATTTAACATCTCAGAAAGAATTGAGAAAGTGATGTGGGATGAGAAGAAAATGTTCCCTAATTTAGACTGGTACAGCGCATCAAGCTACCATCTGATGGGTATCCCAACTTCTATGTTTACTCCAATTTTCGTAATCTCAAGAACAACAGGTTGGGCAGCTCATGTAATCGAACAAAGGATTGATAATAAAATTATCAGACCAAATGCAGAATATACCGGCCCAGATAACAGACCGTACACAACAATAAATCAAAGATAAAGAAAGGTTAAAAATGTCTTCACACATTTCTAATGTAAGACCTGAGCCCGATCAGGTCATCGTAGATATTGCAAAATATGCAAATGAGTATGAAATTAACAGTGATGAGGCTATAGATACTGCAAGATATTGCTTAATGGATACATTGGGATGTGGTTTAGAGGCACTGAGTTACTCAGCATGCACTAAACTTTTAGGGCCAATTGTTCCAGGAACCATTGTTCCCAATGGTGCGAAAGTTCCAGGAACTAATTATCAATTAGATCCCATCAATGCTGCATTTAATATTGGTGCCATGATTCGATGGTTAGATTTCAATGACACTTGGCTGGCAGCTGAATGGGGTCATCCATCAGATAACTTGGGAGGTATTTTAGCGGTTGCAGATTGGCTATCAAGAACAAGGATTGCGGAGGGACAGCCCCCTCTCCTTATGAAAGATGTGCTCATCGCCATGGTCAAAGCCCATGAAATTCAAGGAGTGATCGCTCTTGAGAATAGTTTTAATCGAGTCGGTTTAGATCATGTGCTTTTAGTTAAAGTAGCCTCAACAGCGGTCGTTGCAAAGATGCTAGGAGCTACATATGAGCAAATCATTGATGCTGTTTCAAATGCATGGTTAGATGGGCAAAGTCTGAGAACCTACCGCCACGCACCTAATACAGGTTCCCGAAAATCATGGGCTGCGGGTGATGCGACCAGCCGTGCTGTGCGATTATCGTTAATGGTAATGAAGGGTGAAATGGGATACCCATCCGCACTTAGTGCTAAAACATGGGGTTTTTATGATGTACTGTTTAAAGGCAAACCTTTTGAATTTACTCAGGCATACGGTTCCTATGTGATGGAAAATGTACTCTTTAAAATATCTTTTCCAGCTGAGTTTCATGCTCAAACCGCAGTGGAATGTGCCCTAGCGTTACATCCGAATAATATTGACTTGATAGATACTTTAGAGAAGATAGATAATATTGATCGAATTGAAATTAAAACGCATGAATCAGCGATCAGGATTATCGATAAAACAGGTCCACTAAATAACCCTGCCGATCGTGATCACTGCATACAGTACATGACTGCAATCGGTTTACTCAAAGGCAATCTTAACGCGCAAGATTATGAGGACGAGGTAGCAAATGATCCACGAGTGGATGCACTTCGGGAAAAAATGACCTGTATTGAGAAGCCAGAATATACCAAAGATTATCTTGATCCCGATAAAAGATCGATTGCCAACGCAATACAAATTTTTTACAAAAATGGCTCATCTTCTGAACAGGTCGCGGTTGAATATCCGATTGGGCATCGACGACGCCGAAGCGAAGGGATTCCTGAATTGATTAAAAAATTTGAGATTAACCTGAAGCGTGAATTTGATGATACTCAGTCTGAGAAAATTATGAATCTTAATTTAGATATTGATTTACTGCAAAAAACACCAGTAAATGAATATGTCGATCTATACACTAAGTAAGCTCAGACTGAATTGCTCTTAATTCATCTAACGGATCTTGATATTCATCATATTCATGATCCGTTTGAGCATACCAATAACGACTGTTAGATTCATCTCCCTCAATTTTATGAAGGACTGCATGGATCCAATTCGAATGATTTGAACGCATCTCTTGTACAATTTTGTGAGATGCATCCCATTCATCATTAATTGCTAAGTCAAGTGCCTTAATGAGATTATTATTACCCACTAATTCGATTCCTTTTGCTTTCTATATTCGCAACCAGGTAAATGATTTTCCAGTAACCCATTAATTGTTAAAGTGGAGACTTTACAAAATTGACACTGGTAATTATTCACACCCTCCTCAACTCTTTCTTGTGGGTAGTCAATAAAATATTTATTCATTATTATCTGTCTCCTTTATCATCCATTCTAAATATTTTTGCTCTACATGTACATTAAGCACAATTAACTCTGGTGTCTCGTATGGGTGATTTACTAGAAAAAAATTTTTTATTCCTTTGATTTTCTTATTTGTAGTTTTCATGATCACCATTGTTTCAGCGTCTGTGGTGATTTTATTTTTCCACCAATACATCGACTGAACATTACCAATGACGTTAGCACATGCAATCAATCTTTGTTTGACTAATTCACTAATAAAAGGCTTACATTTATTTTTGGGTAATGTGGTTATGATGAGTTTAGGTCTATTAAACAACATAAAAAACTATTCAAATGATTTTCAATACATTATAGTTGGAATCATATGTTATTTAGAAAACATTTAACAGAAGCTGGAAAACCTTACTGGAGACATTTTATGTTTGCTTTTAGGGCTGGTTTCCTTCTAATTTATGCTGGAATTACTTCAATTATCCATGCGTTAATTCCATCTTTATTTCCTTTTGTAAGTCAGAAAATTGTCCAAAGGTTAATTAAAGAATCTGAACAAGAAAGAAGATCAAAATGAAATATTTACTCATCCCCTTTTTAATCTTATTTAATTGTATCGGTCATGCATTACAAATTGGGGATATGACTCCTGACTTTGATGCCAGCACAACGAAAGGCGATCTTAATTTTTACAAATGGTCCAAGGACAGTTGGGTGGTATTATTTTCTCACCCTGGAGACTTTACACCGGTCTGCACAACTGAGCTCGCATACGCTGCTTTTCTTCAGCCCGAATTTACTGATAAGAATGTCAAACTTATCGGCCTTAGTGTCGATTCACTTGAGGATCACAAGGAGTGGATCCCGCACGTCAATGCTTATAAAGATAAGATTAAAACAGAGTTTTCACTTGAAAAATCTTTGGATAAATTTACTGATGTGTTTAAAAGTCGTCCTGATGTGGATTACCCGATCATCGCCGACACCTCAATGGAGATTGCAAAAATATTTGATATGATTCACCCGAATGCCAACCCTAATGAAAGTGCCTTTGGGATTAAACATAAAGCCACCGTTCGATCTGTGTTTATTATTTCGCCTGATAAAAAAGTCCAAACCATTCTCACCTACCCCATGCACGTCGGAAGAAACTTTTATGAAATTCTCAGGACTGTTGAAGCCCTTCAAGTCGCAGATAAATATAAAGTTTCTACGCCTGCAAATTGGAGCCCAGGGGATGAGGTGATTGTACCAACCTATATTACCAACGACATGATCGAAGAACATTATTCAACTAGTGAATTTACCGAACACCAAAAATATTTAAGAATGATCGAACAGCCAGGTTTTTATCAAGGAAATAAAAATAGAAATAAAAGCCGGATATATAAAAAATGATTAATTCACGTCAAGAATTGTTAGTGTGCCTGCCTTCATGTCAGGGATGTAAACTTTTTTGTTATCCTGACTTAGGCTAATATCGGCTGCCGCTTCAAACTTGTCATTTATCAGTTCAGCTTTACCTGCAATCAACTTGTAAAGTTTACCTTCTAACCAACTGCTTAAAAAGAAGGTATCTTTCACTTTTGCAATTCCATCGCCACCATTAAATCCCTCAGCTATTTTCTTGAAAGATTTTTTATTTAAATCAGCCTCAAAAAACTCACCGGCCCAGTCCAAAACATAGAGTGCATCTCCATCCAGAAGAAGGCCGTTGGGAGCTTTAATTAAATTTCTCTCATCCTCAAATATAGTTTCAATTTCACCCGAGGTTTTAATTATAAAGATCTGACCAGTGCTCTTAAAATCACCTGAATCAGAGACGTATAAATTTCCCTTATCATCCACATCAATATCATTCAAAAAGACCGGACTTCTTGGAAATTGCATTGTTCCTGCATAAACAGCAGACGTTTTATTTTCAATATCTACCTCAACAACCACATCTCGATCAGTCACATATAGTTTGTTATCAAACAATACCAAACCTTTTGGATCATATAAGTCATCAACGATCGTTGTTAAATTTCCACTTTTATCAATCATTGTAATTTTCCCGTCTTTATCAACATCTCGTTCGCCTATTTCTGAGACATAAATATTACCGTCTTTATCCTCGATAACTGATTCAGGCATCTTGAAACCCTCGATGACAACATCAGCAAATACTGAATTAGATAACAAATTTAAACTTAATAAAATCCAAAGTAATCTCATAGTCGTTCCTAATAATTAACGTGTTAATTTCCAAACTGGTGATTTTCTTAGATCAGTAATTAGATAGATATCGCCAACTTGATCGATCTCAAAATCACGTATACGGCCTATATCGCCTCCCAGGATAACTTCCTCACCAACAATGTTTCCGTCTTCAAAATCCAATCGAATGAGACTTTCCCCATCAAGAGAGCAGACAATTAAATCACCTTGCCACTCAGGAAAGGTTTGTCCTGAATAAAATTGTACACTGCTGATGGCCATCGAAGGCACCCAGTTCAGTTTTGTTGAAGTAAATTGATCATCGAATGGTGATTTACCAATCTTGATACCAGTATATTCACTTCCGCCCCATGATATATGTTTCCAGCCAAAATTTGCTCCATGTTGAGCGATCGCAATATGATCTCCACCTCTGGGGCCGTGACTCGAAAATAAAATATCATTTTCTGGTGTCAAAGTAATTCCTTGTGGATTTCTTACACCGATGGAGTATATTTCAGGGAGCCAATCAGGATGAGATGTAAAGTGGGGGTTATCACTTGGAACTGACCCATCTGTTTTAATTCGAATGATGCTTCCTGGATGGGTATTCGGATCTTGTGCAATCATCTCACCACCTCGCTCACCAAAACCGGCATATAGATTGTCATCTTTAATTACAATACGTGACCCATAGTGCCTATTTTCTTTTAACTTAGGTGCGGCTATTAGAAGATTTTGAAAATCTGTAATTTCATTAGCCTGAAACTTGCCCTTTGCAATAGCTGAACTTGAAAATTTACCATCATGATCATAGCTGTAGGTAAAATATAAATATTCGTCATTTGGATTGAAATAAACGTCCAACAGACCTCCCTGTTTACCTCCAGGTTTGTATTCAACGTGTTGGATATTATGATTAATTTGGGTTTTGCCAGCATTTTTTTTATTGAATTTAAATAAACCGCCCCCTTTTTCTGAAATGATCATCTCTTCATTATTAAGTGAGGTTATACCCCAGGGGTGCTCAAAGGAAACATCAAGTTTTTGTAATTTATAATCTGAATTAGTTTTAGAATACTTTTTATAATTACTTATTTTTTGATCAGCTATAGCAAATGACATCTGCAAGCTTAAAACGAAAATAATTATTTTAATGGGCATGTGAATATCTATTAATTAAAGATTTTAGATAGCTGTCAGGAGAAAAGTTTCAGAATATTTGTTTTGATTTTAATGGAAGAAAATGGCGGAAGAGGTGAGATTCGAACTCACGGTGGGCGCGAACCCACGTCGGTTTTCAAGACCGGTGCATTAAACCACTCTGCCACTCTTCCGTGGTGCAGATTTTATCATAGGTTTGAAATCTACAAAACTAATCTTTAAATATTTCTTCATGAAAACCAAAGTATCGATAATCCTCAATTTTCATTGGATATAAAATACCATCTAAATGATCGCATTCATGCTGTACGACACGAGCATGAAAATCCTCCACTTCCCTTTCTATTTTATTACCCTCAGCATCATACCCCTCATACTTAATATGAGTAAACCTCGGCACGACTCCTCTAAGACCAGGGACAGACAAACAACCCTCCCAGCCATTTTCTTTTTCATCTGACAATGGTGTAATGATCGGATTAATGAGGACGGTAAATGGTACAGAGTCTGCTTCTGGATAACGATCGTTTGTATCAAACCCAAAGATGACTAGGCGCTTAAAAACACCAATCTGAGGAGCAGCTAAGCCAGCTCCATCATTGGCTTTCATGGTCTCTTTCATATCATCAATAAGAGTTGTAAGGTCTTCCTTTTCAAAGTCTACCGGCTCGCTTACCTTGAGTAACTCAGGATTACCCATTTTAAGAATATCTCTAATAGCCATGTGTTTTTACAAGATGAACAAGAATATCGATGGTGTTTTTAATGGTCTGCTCCGAACTATGATTGAGCATGGCAGACGAGATTCCCTCAGCACTTTCTCCCCTTCCAGCCGCATGATTCGCCACTGGACAGATTGCTACATAGCTTAAATTTAACTCACGAGCCAACACTGCCTCTGGCATCGCCGTCATCCCCACAATCGTTGCTCCATCTTTTTCATAACGATCAATTTCAGCTGCCGTTTCCAATCGAGGGCCTTGGGTTGCTGCATACACCCCTTCGGTTACAAAGTTGTATGTTAATTTTTGAACAGATTGAATAATAATTTCCCTTAAACTCATGTCATAGGGATAGGTGAAATCAATGTGTTTCACCGGATTATCTATTCCATCAAAGAAGGTATTATTTCTTCCATAAGTGTAATCGATAATCTGATGAGGTATAACAAAGTCTCCAACCTTGATTGATTTTTCAATAGACCCTACTGAGGCAATTGAGATAATAGACTTAACACCTACAGATTGAAGGGCCCAAATATTTGCTCGATAATTAATATGGTGAGGAGCTAAAGTATGATTAGCGCCATGTCTGGCTAGAAAAATCACCTCTTTTCCTCCCAGATTACCAAAAATCAAGGGTTCTGATGGCTGGCCATAAGGAGTTTTGACAATTTCACGACGAATTATTTCCAACCCCTTAATATTACATAACCCAGATCCACCGATTATCGCTAGCAAAATAATTTATCCTTATATAATAATTAAATGAAATCAAATAATTATACAAGTCTAAAAGATAATCGTGTAATCAAAAAGCATTATGAAAACTTTTCTATTGCTAAATTTTTACCCAAAGAGAATAAAAATGCCATTATTACCATTTATGCTTTCGCTCGTATTGGTGACGATATTGCAGATAACGAAAATCTTTCAGCAAAAGAAAAACAAGATCAACTTAAAAAAATAAAATCTCAGTTAGATGTAATAAAAAACCACAGAATGCCAAGCGAACCTTTGTTTGTCGACTTATTTCACCTCATTAAAACTTATAAACTGAATATTCAATACTTCTACCAACTCCTCGATGCTTTTTTTCAGGATACAACCAAAAAGAAATACAAAAATGAAAAGGAGTTATTTGATTATTACGAAGATGCTGCAAATGCTGCTGGGAGGTTATATCTTCAAGTCAACCAACTTGATTCAAAAGAAACCTATAAGTATGCAAATCATGTTTGTTCTGCTTTTGCTATGATAGACATGATTCAAGATATCCAGGAAGATCTTAATAAAGATAGGGTTTATCTTCCAGAATCATTGATCAAACAATACGAAATAGATGTTTCAGCACTTAAAAAAGGTCAATTTCATGGAGATTGGCAGAATTTTAAAAATTATTGGACCGATCAAATCAATAATCGCTTAGTATTGGGAAAAGGTATTCTTAACTATGGTAATTGGCGTTTTAAGTTAGAAATGAAATTATTAATATCAGCTGGTATCATGCTTAGTCGAAAAATCAAAAAAAGGGGAAACCCTTTCAATATAAAAATGGGTCCAATAAGTTGGTTTATTGTTTTTACAAAGGCAATTTTTCTTCGATGAGACCTGATCAATATTGCAAAAACAAACTTAAAGAGAGCAAAACCAATTTCGCGTTGCCTTTTATCTTTCTCAATCCCCAAAAGAAAAAGGCTCTCATTGCCTTATATGCCTTTTGCCGAGAGGTAGATGACATCGCTGATAATTGCATAGAGTACGAGGTTGGTTTAGCGAAATTAGACTGGTGGCACTCCGAAATTAACAACTTATACCAAGACAATCCGCAACACCCTGTAACCAAAGCCCTGCTAGAGCCTGTGCGTAAATATAATCTAAATCAAAATTACTTCATAGAAATCATTGATGGGATGAAGATGGATCTAGATTTCAATCGATATGAGGATTTCAAGCAACTCCAGTTGTATACCTATCGAGCAGCCTCGGTTGTGGGTATCTTAGCGGCTCATATATTTGGATTCGAGAACAAAAAAACTCTAGATTATGCCCATAACCTTGGTATCGCATTGCAGCTAACCAATATTATTCGTGATGTAGGTGAGGATATTCGAAGAAATAGAATTTATATTCCATTAAATGACTTAAAACAATTTAAGATTGATGAAAATGATTTTAAAGGCCATGTAGACCCTAAAAAACTTATTAATTTAATGGAATATCAAATTAAGCGAGCTAAGTCATTTTACAGTAAGGCTTTTTCACTGCTCCCAAAAGAAGATAAGAACAGGCAACTTCCTGGAATGATGATGGGTTATATTTACTATGATTTGTTGCTATCGATTGAGGAAGGTAATTTAGCCAATATTCTTAATGAGCGAACTCAGCTCACACCAATAAGAAAATTTTATATAATATTAAAAACTATATTAAAAATAATAACTTAGAATAATAATTTAATTTAAATTATTATTATTTTATAGCTGCATTTAAAGCATTTTTGATATTATCAACAGGGATTAATTCGACATCATCAATGGTCTTTTTAGGTAGATTCTTTCTAGGCAAAATGATGCGTTTAAAGCCTAATTTTATAGCTTCCTGAATTCTCTCCTGCCCTCGCACAACGGGCCTTACTTCACCCCCTAAGCCAACCTCTCCAAAAATAAGAGTTTTGCTGTGGACCTGTTTTTCTTGCAATGAGGAAGCGATTGCGATCAACACAGCCAAGTCAACACCGGGTTCAGAAATCTTAACCCCACCTACCGCATTTAAAAAAACGTCATGGCTATGACAGGATAAGCCCAGGTGTTTATTTAAGACGGCTAAGATCATTGATATTCTATTATTCTCCAAGCCAACAGATAGTCTCTTAGGAGAAGATTGCTTTGACTCATCAACTAATGCCTGGAGTTCGATTAGAATTGGTCTGGTTCCCTCTTGCATGACCGTAACCACTGAACCTGCTTGATCAAAAGAGGTTTCAGATAAAAATATAGCTGATGGGTTTAAGATCTCTTTCAAACCCTTTTCAGTCATCGAATAAATACCCAATTCATTGACTGCGCCATATCTATTTTTAATTGACCTTACTAAGCGATAAGAGGAGTTTGACTCCCCTTCAAAATATAAGACTGTATCGACTATATGTTCAAGCACTCGCGGACCGGCTATAGAGCCTTCTTTAGTCACATGGCCTACAAAGATCATGCTGACATCATTTGCTTTAGCTACCCGTGTCAATTGCGCAGCGCATTCCCTTACCTGCGATACTGATCCTGGAGCTGAGTTGAGCTCCTCAGAGAAAAGGGTTTGTATCGAATCAATCACTACTACACTAGGTTTCTCTTTTTCAATGACGGTAATAATATTGCCCAAATTTATTTCCGATAGCACTAAAAGATCAGAGACCTCTAAATCTAACCTTCTTGCTCGCATCGCAACCTGTTCAATAGATTCCTCACCCGTTATATAGATTGCAGTAATTTCTTGATTAGGATTTTTTGTCAGAGAAGATAAAGCCTGAATCAATAATGTAGATTTTCCAATGCCTGGATCCCCACCAATCAATGTCACACCTCCAGGGACAAGACCTCCTCCTAAGACTCGATCAAGCTCACTATTGTTGGTTGGATGCCTAAATATCTCATTAATTTCTACTTCATTGATATTAATTAAGTTTGATTTTTTATTTAATGACTTAAAACGTGATGTTGATGTCTGAACTGCTTGTTCTTCCAGACAATTCCACTCAAAACAATGTGGGCATTGGCCTTGCCACTTTGAAGAATGACCACCACATTGCTGGCACTGGTATAAAGTCTTTGATTTAGCCATAATTTATATCAATTGGTACCCTTGATGCTGATGAGATTGCACACAAGAGTTCATAGCCAACTGTTTTCGCATTATTAGCCACCTCATCAACACTCAACTGCTCTCCCCATAACTCAACCATAGATCCGTAATTTACATTTCCTAGATCAGTAATATCAACCGCCAGCATATCCATAGATACCCTACCCACAGTTTTAGTTTTTATCCCATCAATCACCACAGGTGTTCCAGTAGGCGCATGCCTTGGATAACCATCCGCATATCCACAAGCCACGGTTGCTATCCTCATATCCTTGTCAGCAATAAAATCTTCACCATAACCAACACCTTGTCCTTTTTTGATTTCCTGAATAGAAATGACCTCTGAACGAAGAGTCATAACTGGTTTTAAGTCAGGTATCTTTTGTGAAAAATCAAATGGAGTTGCACCGTACAACATAATGCCAGGTCTCACCCAGTCTGCATGAGTCTTATTGTCTGAAATCAGAGCTGCAGAATTTGCAATAGAGAATGGCTCGTTGAAGTCATTCATAAGTTTTTCAATTTCTTGATATTGTCCATCAGTGCCGTTAGTTTTATCAGCATTTGCAAAATGACTCATAAATACAATTTCATTGATACGAACATCATTTTTTAGTTGCTTATATACTTTATTAACGGCATTAATTGAAAAACCAAGTCGATTCATGCCGGTATTAATTTTTAAATGAATATCAATCTGCTTGTCATGAGGAAGCTGTCTAATTAATGCCAACTGATAATCATTATGGACCACCAAATTAAAATGGTAAGCCGCAGCAATTTTTAGGTCTTCCTCATCAAAAGCACCTTCTAGCAACAATATTTTTTTATCAAACCCAGCTTCTCTGAGCTCAATTGCATCTTCAATGGTAAGCACAGAAAAAGCATCTGCCTCATTAAAGGCTCCTGCCATAAGAGTTAAGCCGTGTCCGTATGCATTAGCTTTGAGTGTCGCCATAATCTTTGATGAGGGAGCTAGAGATCTTACATAATTTAAATTATGTTTCGCATTATCAAGATTAATTAGAGCTTTTAAAGGGCGCATTATTCTGGAATTTCATAACCAACAGGATTGGCATAATTTTCAAATTTAGTATATTCACCCAAAAATGTTAATTTCACCCTACCAACAGGACCGTTTCTTTGCTTAGCTAAAATAATTTCAGCTATTCCCTTGTCCGGCGTTTCAGGGTTGTAAACTTCATCACGATAGATAAACATAATGACATCTGCATCCTGCTCAATCGCGCCTGATTCTCTTAAATCTGACATGACCGGTCGCTTGTCAGGTCTTTGCTCCACACTTCGGTTCAATTGGGATAAAGCGATAACTGGGACGTTCAGTTCCTTAGCTAATGCTTTTAAGGATCGTGAAATTTCAGATATCTCGGTAGCTCTATTTTCAGTCGAACCAGCTGAGCCCATTAATTGCAAATAATCAATCACTATAAGACCCAATCTGCCGCACTGTTTATGGAGTCTTCTGGCTCGAGCTCGAACTTCATATGGGTTTAATGCAGATCCTTCATCAATAAAAATTGGTGCTTCGTTTAATTGACCAAGAGCATAGGATAATTTCTCCCAATCGTTATCATCAAGTTGACCTGTTCTCATCTTATGTTGATTTAACTTACCCACAGAACCAATTAACCTTGAAACAAGTTGTGTTGAAGCCATTTCCATAGAAAACACCGCCGTTGGCAAACCAGTGTCAACAGAAACATATTCACACATGTTCAAAGCAAGAGAAGTTTTACCCATGGATGGACGACCTGCAATGATAATTAAGTCGCCCGGTTGCAAGCCTGAGGTCATCATGTCCAGATCCTTATAACCAGTAGGGATTCCAGTCACATCGGATGGATTATCTCTTTGAAATAACTGGTCAATTCTTTCAGCTACCTGAGGTAATAACTCTTTAATATCAGTAAAACCGATACGATCATTTTTACCAGCCTCAGCGATTTGGAAAATTTTTGACTCAGACTCATCTAGGAGTTGTTGAGCATCTCTTCCTTGTGGAGATAAGGCATTATCAACGATATCCGTACCAACTTCAACTAGATTGCGCATGATTGATCGCTCTCTAATAATCTGCGCATATCCTCTAATGTTTGCAGCCGTAGGTGTGCTTTCAGCAAGAAGGCCCAAATACTCAAGGCCGCCAACTGTATTTAATTCTGAATTCGATTCAAGAGACTCACCAACAGTGACAATATCAGCAGGCTGCGATCTTTCAATAAGTCGATGAATGTGTTGATAGATAATTTGATGATCTTGTCTATAAAAATCTGTAACAGAGACTATATCTGCAACTTTATCCAGCGCTTCATTATCAATCAACAGGCCTCCTAGTAAGGACTGTTCAGCCTCTAGTGAATGGGGTGGAAGTCTTAATTTATTAATTGAATCATCGGCCATTAATTGATTATAAACGATAAAAAAAAGGCTGCCACTGGCAGCCCAAAAAAATAATTTTTATTCAGTTTCTCCGAGAACAGAGACCGTAATTTCAACAACAACATCGGCATGAAGAGCGATCGATACTTTGTGATCGCCAACAATTTTCAATGGGCCGTCTGGCATTCTAATTTCAGATTTTGTGACTTCATGGCCAGCCTTAACTAGTTCTTCAGCAATGTCAAAATTCGTTACAGACCCAAATAATTTACCATCCACGCCTGCCTTTTGAGTTACTTGCAATGTAAAACCATCTAATTTTTTAGCGCGATCTTGCGCTGACTTAAGTAAAGCCGCCTGTTGTTTTTCAAACTCGGCTTTTTTAGCCTCAAATTCAGCCATGTTAGACTCTGTAGCTCTTTTTGCTTTGCCTTGAGGAATTAAAAAGTTTCTACCATAACCGTCTTTGACTTTAACCACATCACCAAGGTTACCTAAGTTAGCAATTTTTTCTAATAATATAACTTGCATGCCTATCTCCTTAATGTTTGTCAGTGTATGGAAGAAGCGCTAGGAATCGAGCACGCTTTACAGCTGTCGTTAACTGTCTTTGGTAGCGAGCTTTTGTGCCAGTAATTCTAGCTGGAATAATCTTACCATTCTCTAAAATGAAGTCTTTCAGCAAATCAACATCTTTGTAATCAACTTCTTTGATACCTTCTGCTGAAAAGCGACAGTATCTTCTTCTTCTTATCATATCTCTTGCCATATCATTTACTCCTTAACTTGTATTCTTGTATATGAAATATTAGATGATTGGATTTTTTTGATTTTCTATCTAAAAAACCTTTAAATTGGTAAGTTTCGTTTATCGTCAAATCTTCTTTTACCAAATCACCAATCATTACTGCGTTTATTTCAAATTCAACAAATTTAAAAAAATTTTTTTTACTTGAATCTTCAAAATGGATTATTAAGTTTCTGATTGGAACGTTTGCTGGTGAGTATCTAATATCATCTAAACCTAACACCTTTCCAGTCAACACTAATTCATTCAAGATTCGCTAGTTTCCTCTTCCTTTTTTTCAACTGTTTCTTTATCACCAACGATTGTTTTCGATTTTTCCTCTTTCATCATCGGAGATGGCGCAGTCACTGCGTTTTTAGTTGCGAAAGTAAGGTGTCTTAAAACAGCATCATTAAATTTGAATGATGTCTCTAGCTCTTCAAGTGTTTTTTGATCACATTCAATATTCATTAAAACATAATGAGCTTTATGAATTTTTTGAATTGGATACGCTAACTGTCTTCTTCCCCAGTCTTCAAGACGGTGGATGTTGCCAGAGTTTGTTTTTAGGAGGGTTTGATATCGCTCGATCATCGCAGGAACTTGTTCGCTTTGATCAGGATGAACGATAAATACAACTTCGTAATGTCGCATAGTGTTTCCTCTTGGTTATAGCCTCCAGTCAAATGCTGTGAGGCAAGGATTAAAAAGGCAAATTATACTAACATTTTAGAGAATATCAATAAAAAAAATTGAATTTATGACATATGATCTTTTAGATTGGGTCCATACACCTTTATTTTTAAAAACTTTATTTCATCCCTAATCTCAGCTGCTTTTTCAAATTCTAAATTTTTTGAAAACTTCTGCATACTTTTTTCAAGTTTAGAAATTTCTTTAATCAATTTTGGTTCGGTTAAATCTTCATATTTTCTATATTTTTTACGTTCACTTTGACTAATCTTAAAGGATTCTGTGTCTATTTCTTTTTCAATAATATCTTTAATTTTTTTTCGTACCCCGGCAGGAGTGATATTATTTTCTGTATTGTAGGCAATTTGTCGCTCACGCCTGCGAGTCATTTCCTTGATGGCGGACTTCATGCTCTTGGTTTCAGTATTTGCATAAAATATTACCCTTCCATCTAGGTTTCTTGCTGCCCTCCCCGCTGTTTGAATTAAAGAGCGCTCAGACCTCAAAAAACCTTCTTTATCTGCATCTAAAACTGCAACCAATCCAACCTCAGGGATATCAAGACCTTCTCTCAGAAGATTAATGCCAACAAGAACATCGAATTCTTTTAAGCGAAGATCTCGAATAATCTCGACACGTTCCACAGTGTCAATATCTGAATGTAAATATTTCACCTTAATGCCATTTTCAATTAAATAATCAGTTAAATCTTCTGCCATCCTTTTTGTGAGTGTGGTGACCAACACCCTGTTTTCCTGTTCAATGGTTTTTTTTATCTCGCCTAAAAGATGATCAACCTGCGAGTCTGCTGGATATACTTCTATCGCAGGATCCACCAAGCCGGTTGGTCGAGCAACCTGTTCCACGATGATTTTTGAGTGCTTATCTTCATAATCTGCTGGAGTTGCCGAGACAAAAACACATTGCTTCATAAGGTTTTCAAACTCCTCAAATTTTAATGGGCGATTATCCATGGCGGACGGCAATCTAAACCCAAAATCAACCAGATTCTCTTTTCTAGCCCTATCCCCTTTATACATCCCCCCCACCTGAGGGATCGTAACGTGGCTTTCATCAAAAAACATTAAGGTATTGTCAGGTAGGTAATCAATTAATGTAGGGGGCGCTTCTCCTGGGCCCCTTCCTGATAAATGCCTTGAATAGTTTTCTATCCCCTTACAAAAACCAATTTCATTCAACATCTCAATATCAAATTTTGTTCTTTGTTCAATACGCTGTGCTTCAACCAGTCTTTTTTCTTTGAGGTAAAAATTCACCCGGTCATGGAGCTCTACTTTAATCTTTTCAATAGCATTCACTACGGTTTGTCGGGGGGTGACATAGTGACTTGATGGGTAAACCGTAAATCTTTTGATTTTATTAAACAGTTGGCCAGTTAGCGGATCGAATAGAGTGAGACTTTCAACCTCATCGTCAAACATCGAGATCCGTAACGCAGTTTCTGAGTTTTCAGCTGGGAATATATCAATCACATCTCCACGGACGCGGAATGTTCCTCTTGCAAAATCAAAATCATTTCGATCGTATTGCATCGAGACAAGTCTTTGCACAATATTTCTTTGCAAGATTTTTTCTCCAGACTGAATATGCAGCACCATTCCTTGGTAATCAACTGGGTCGCCAATTCCATAAATGGCTGAAACCGAAGCAATAATAATAGAATCGTCGCGTTCTAAAAGTGCTTTAGTTGCAGAGAGTCGCATTTGTTCAATATGGTCGTTAATGCTCGAATCTTTTTCAATAAAAAGGTCTCTGGCAGGAACGTAAGCCTCAGGTTGGTAATAATCGTAGTAGGAAACAAAATATTCAACGGAATTATTTGGAAAAAATTCTTTGAATTCAGAATACAATTGCGCCGCCAAAGTTTTATTTGGCGCCATCACGATGGCAGGCCTTCCTGTTTGAGCAATAACATTTGCAATCGTGAATGTTTTTCCAGAGCCTGTCACCCCAAGCAATGTTTGAAACTTCTCATTGCGATTAATACCATCTATCAGTTGCTCAATA
Source organism: beta proteobacterium KB13 (assembly GCA_000156155.1). Lineage (GTDB taxonomy): Bacteria > Pseudomonadota > Gammaproteobacteria > Burkholderiales > Methylophilaceae > BACL14. The sequence goes on from DS995299.1 coordinate 714,247, forward strand.
GCTTTTGGCTGATCTCCTGATGGCTCAAACGGAAGAGCTAACTCATATGGACTGTTTGGATATTTTTTAAACTCGACTTCATTCATAAACTATAAATATTATCAGCAAAAGAACTTTATAGTCTCAGTTCAGTCATTAAAAGATGAAAAATTTAATATTATCTCTCATTCTTTTATCAACAACTGCAGCAGCCTACGATCAAGCCGCATTAATGCACGCTTACAACTCTGTGGTGATGATTAGAGGGTATCAAGAAAATGGTTCACTTGGGTATGGGTCCGGCGTAATTGTTGGTGAAAATGAAATTGTTACTAACTGTCATGTGCTTCGCGGTACAAAAAAACCTTGGGTATCTCAAGGAGATACAACTTACTCAATTGTTTCGGTTAAATCAAATTCATGGCACGATCTGTGCCTGTTAGAAGTTCATAATCTAAATCGAACGCCAATACCATTAGGTACTTCGGTGTTAAATAAAAATGATGAGGTGGTAGGTATCGGACACTCAAATGGTGCGCCTGTGCCATTAACTATTGGCGGGTTAATTATTGCAACTTACCCAAATCAAAATGGTAACCTTATTCTTTCCAGCGCTAAATTTCGCTTAGGTGCTAGTGGTAGTGGGCTGTTTAATATGAATGGTGAGCTTGTTGGCATTAATACCTTTAAGACCACAGGTTATGGAACCTATTATGCCGTTCCTGTTGAATGGCTAAAGGAGCTCATGGCTAAGAAAGAGTTTGATGACTTTCCGATTGATGGAAAGGCTCTTTGGGAGGAAGATGAGGAAAAAAAACCTTACTATTTAAGAATTGCAGTACCCAAAGCAAAAATGGAGTGGGAAAAAGTCGTACCGTTAGCTAAAGAGTGGACGAAAACGGAGCCTAATAATACGGAAGCATGGTATGAGCTTGGGTATGCTTATTTGTCTATGGAAAAATATATTGAAGCAAAAGAGGCATTCATAAAATCGAATCAATGCGACAAAAATAACATTGATCCGTTATTTGAGTTAGCAAAATTGTTTAAAGAAGATGACCCTACTGTAGCTTACGCATACTATCAAAAATTAAATCAAATAAATTTGGATAAGGCGCTAGAAATAAAAGATCTTTTTGAGAAATAATTCTTCACGCGTAGTCAATTATTTTGTAGAATCTTAATCTTTAACACTTTAATTTTAAAACTTACCTTGTCCGACAATATTACTTTATCTTCTGCTGTCCAACGTATCAAAGAATCCCCTACTCTTGCCGTCACTGCAAAAGCCTCATTATTAAAGTCAAAGGGAATAGACATTATTGGTTTAGCAGCAGGCGAGCCTGATTTTGATACTCCTGAGTTTATTAAACAGGGTGCTATCCAAGCTATCAATGATGGTAAAACAAAATATACACCGGTCGGTGGCATACCCTCATTAAAAAATGCCATTATTGATAAATTTAAAAATGACAACGGCCTAAGTTACAAGGCAGAAGAAATTGTTGTCGGTGTTGGTGGTAAACAGTGTATTTTTAATTTATGTTTATCTGTTTTAGATGCTGGTGATGAAGTTGTGATCCCTGCACCGTATTGGGTTTCATATGAAGACATTGCTGTCCTCACCGGTGCTGAAGCAAAAATTATTTCAACAACTATTGAAGATAATTTTAAAATCACTGCAGAACAACTAGATACAGCCCTCACAGAGAAAACAAAGTTAGTTTTTTTAAACTCACCTTCAAATCCAACAGGGTCTGTTTACACAAAAGAAGAATTACTTCAACTGGCAACAGTCCTTCATAAATATCCAAACGTGATCATTGCCTCCGACGACATTTATGAACATATTAATTTAAATGATCAAGATTTTAATAATATTGTGATGGTAGATCCTAGTTTAAAAGATAGGTCAGTCATTCTTAATGGTGTATCTAAAGCCTATTCTATGACTGGATGGCGAATTGGTTATGCTGCTGGACCAATAAAAATTATTAAAGCCATGACGAAATTACAATCACAGTCAACTTCTAACCCGTCATCTATATCACAGGCTGCTGCTGAAACAGCCTTAAGAGGTAATAATGAATGTATTTCCGAAATGGTCAAGGAATTTAAGCTCAGACATACTTATGTTGTTGAAAATATAAACAGTATTAACGGATTAAGCTGCATTCCAGCAGAGGGTGCTTTCTATGCATTTCCTTATGCTCAAGATGCGATAGATCGGTTGTTTAAAGCGAATGTGATTTCAAAAAATAACGATATCGGATTCTGTGAATACCTATTAGATAAAGCCAATGTAGCTGTTGTTCCTGGATCAGCTTTTGGTGCTGAAGGTTATTTTAGGTTATCGTTTGCCACCTCTATGGAAAATTTAGTTGAGGCTATTTCACGAATTAAAAAAGCAGTAGAAATTTAATTGTATTTCATATTGACCAAAAGCTATTTTCTGTTTACCATCTCACTTCTCTTCCCCAATAGCTCAGTCGGTAGAGCAACGGACTGTTAATCCGTGTGTCCCTGGTTCGAGCCCAGGTTGGGGAGCCAAATTCAAAGCCACATCACCTGATGTGGCTTTTTTTATAATACTTTTTGATAAAGTCGTTTGACAAAATTAAATCTAAACAACATCACCAATACTGCACAAAGAATTATACTGAAGACAACCACCATTGATACAATATCAATGATTTCTTCTGATCCTGGGACATTATAAGTTATCGGAATGGATGCCAACACGGCCGCAGCCAACCCTTTTGGGGCCATCATTGATATATAGGATTTATCCGTAAAATTTGTCTCTTTAAATAAGATCTTTGTCATTGGAATTCTGAACATAAATATGAAAAAAACTAGGACGATGGCAAAAGCGAGAAGATTATATTCCTTTATTTCGAACTGAATTCCCAAAAAAATAAAAAAGAAGATCTTTAACAAAAATACTAACTCTCTGTAAAAATCTAACTCAGTTTTTGTTAGCGGCTTAATTTCATGCTTTGCTAAAATGAAATTATTTATAAAACTAAATGATTTATAGTTAGTTAGTATTAAACCAAATGCTAATGCTGCAATTGGGCCTGAATAACCAAATAATTCAGTTAATCCATAAACAATAAAAAGCCATGCGATGGTTGTTGTTAATGTATTCGGAAAGTTTTTAATTTTATCGATGATAATTAGCCAAACGGTCCCTGCAAAGAGGCCATAAACGATTGCCATAATAAAGGATGACCCGATACTTGAAATAAACTTAATAATATTAAAAGCCTGATCCTGTTCGTAAAATTCAACAAGTGAAAATAGAGTAAGAATACAAAGAACATCAGTTGCGGCTGATTCAAGTAATAAGGTTGTCTTAGTAGTAGGTTCAATATTTAAAACATTTGTAATTGGCACAACCACAGCTGAGGATGTCCCTCCTAAAATAACTCCAAGCATCAAACTTGAAAGAAAATTTAAATCTAAAAAACTTACTGAAAAAAAAGTAACTATCACTGTGGTAACAATAAAACTAGCCAAAGTTAAAAAACCTGAAGTTTTAAATGAATTTATTAAAATTCTAAAGTTTAATGAGCAACCACTTTCAAAGAGAATAACCACCAAAGCAATCGTTGTAATCACCTCACCAATTTTTCCAAAGTCTTCTGGAGTAACTAAATGAAGAAATGGGCCGATTACTATACCAATGACAATAAGGATTAATACATCCGGAATTAAGGTTTTTTTGAATATAAAGCTCAAAGCATGAGCAGCAAAAATAAGAAGGCCTACAGCAAGAATTATTTGATACATAATTTTTAGATTTAAAAATAATTACATATAATACTGTGATGAAAAAAAATGTGGTTGAAAATTTTGACGTAGTTATCATTGGTGCAGGAATAATGGGATCTACTCTAGCATCATTATTATCAGAACTTGATGATTCTCTTAAAATTAAAATTATTGAAAAACTTGACCAATGTGGTCTTGAAAGTTCTGATGGGTTGAACAATGCTGGAACCGGTCATGCAGGAAACTGTGAACTAAATTACACGCCTGAAGTTAATGGTAAGGTTAATATATCAAAAGCTGTATCTATTGCTGAAAAATTTGAAATGTCTCTTCAATTTTGGGCTTATTTAGCAAACAAATATAATTCAATTAAACCTGAAGATTTTATCTCTAAGAGCCCACATGCTAGTTTTGTATGGAGGGAAGAAGATATTCAATTTTTAAAACAAAGACACAAATTGATGTCGAAAGAGCCAATTTTCAAAAAAATTAAGTACTTAAAAAGTTTCGAAGAGATTAAAAAATATTTTCCATTACTAATAAAAGGTAGGTCCAAACACAAGGAAGTTGCAATGACTATCTTTGAAGATGGTACTGATATTAATTTCGGCGAGCTAACAAGATCTCTAATTAATAACCTTGTAAAACAAAATAAATTAACATTATCTTTAAGGGAAACTGTAAAGTCGATAAAAAGAAAAAAAGACCTCTACACAATAAAAACAAATAAAGGCGAAAGTAAAACTAAGTTTTTGTTTATTGCCGCAGGTGGTTCATCAATTAGTCTTCTACAAAAACTAAAAATTAAATCAGCTAAAGGTTATGCCGGATTTCCAATAAGTGGAAAATGGTTATTATGTGATAATCCAGAAATTATTAAAAACCATAAAGGAAAGGTTTATAGTCAAGCTGAAGCAGGTGCTCCGCCAATGTCGGTACCTCATTTAGATATAAGAAAAATAAAGAATAAAGAATATTTATTATTTGGCCCATTTGCTGGATTTACTTTTAGATTTTTAAAAAATGGAAGTTTTTTTGATTTTCCTAAAAGTATCAAGCTGTCAAATTTGAAAGAATTGATTACAGTTTGTCTCTCAAACCCAAAACTTCTATCCTACCTGATTAAACAAATACTAAGTGGAAATTCATCGAGAATGAAACACCTAAAAAATTTCTACCCACTTGCTGATAAAAAAGATTGGAAACTCTTTGATGCAGGGCAAAGGGTGCAAATTATTAAACCAAAAAATATTTTTTCAGGAAAATTGGAATTTGGCACTGAAATAATTTATGGCAAAAATAAAAATATGGCAGCTTTGCTTGGAGCATCACCAGGCGCCTCTGTTTCCGCAGCCAACATGCTCGAGATTATTGAAAAATGTTTTTTAAGTAGAAATCAACAATATGAAAAAAAATTAAAAAAAATTTTCCCAAGCTATGGTTTGAAATTGAATGATAATCCAAGCAAGCTGCAAAAACTGAGAAGTTCCTATAGAAAAATTCTGAAACTACTTTAGCTTTCTTTTCATTTCAGATACACAAATCCCTGTGGCAACAGAGACATTCAAACTTTCAATAGACTCTGACATTGGTATTGAGAATGTTAAATCACATTTATCTTTGGTCAACCTTCTAATCCCCTTACCCTCAGAACCCATGACCAAGGCAACATTCCCGGAGAAGCTTTGATCATAAATTGACAACTCCGAATAACCATCAGCAGCATACATAAAGAAGTTATGTTCTTTTAATAAGTCAATTGTCCGAGATAGATTGGTCACTGAAAAAAAAGGAATATGGTTGACCGCTCCACTCGCCACCTTCGAAACAACCGGGGTGATCCCGACAGAGTTATTTTTCGGTACAATTATTCCGCTCAAATCGAAAGCGCTAGCAATCCTAAAGCAAGCACCTAAGTTATGTGGGTCTTGAACTTCATCGAGGATCAAAAAAAAGTGTTGCTTGGTGTCTTCAGCCAGAAAATCCTCTAGGTTCTGTTTTGATAAAGAGTGTTTTTTTTCCGTTGCGGCAATAAATTGGTGACTATTGGAGCTAAATTTTTTCTTAAACCATTGGGCATCCATAAAGCTTACAGGGATCTTATTTGTTTGTGCAATCTCAATGATTCTCGTCATTTTTTCAGAATTTCGATCCTTACAAACAAATAGTTGATCCACATGATTACTTCTAACGGCCGAATCAACTGAATGAATCCCATAAATTAAATTAGTCATTCTATAAATTCTTTATATAAGTAAAATCCATTTTTCCAAGCTCTAAATCTACACGAATGAGTTTTACCGCTAACTCATCACCCAATCTAAATTTTTTCTTAGTTTTTTCACCTTCGAGCATCTGTTTTTCTTTATTAAAGACAAAGTAATCATTACCGAGCTCCGTGACATGAACCAAACCCTCAATGTGCAAACGAGATATTTCAACAAAAATTCCAAAATTTGTCACACTAGAAATAACAACATCAAATTTTTCACCAATCCTATCTTTCATGTAAAAACATTTCAACCAATTTTCTACATCCCGAGTTGCTTCATCAGCTCTTCTCTCAGTGGATGAGCAATGATTGCCAATAGATTCTAAATTATCTGTTTTAAGTCTCTTCTTATTTAAAAAAGATTTAATTAAACGATGCACAACCAAGTCCGGGTATCTTCGAATTGGTGAAGTAAAGTGGGTATATTTATCATACGCCAGCCCAAAATGACCCTTATTTACGGAACCGTAATTAGCTTGCTGCATTGACCGTAAAATCATGGTTTGTAACATCTGAAAATTTTCTTTATTTTTAATTTTATTGATTAGCTCTACGTAATCCATCACAACTGGACTTAAACCACCTTCCATATGCACTTTGAAGTCTGATAAAACTGATTTCAAGATTTCAAGCTTTTCATCTTTTGGTTTTTCATGATTTCTAAAGAGTCCAATTTTTTTTGATAGTAGATAATCGGCCGCACTAACATTCGCGGCAAGCATACACTCTTCGATTAATCGATGCGCCTCATTTCTTGTCAAAGGGACAATATCTTTAATTTTTCCACCTTCATCAAATAAAATTTGAGATTCAATTCGGTCGAACTCAATTGCATGCCTCTTATTTCTAGCCTCACTAAGAACTTCATAAACTGACTTTAAGGTATTAAGGTGTTGGATTAATTCTTTTGGATGCTCTTTTTGATTTTGTTTTTGAAAAATCAACTGGTCAACTAAAGTATAGGTTAAGCGATGTTTTGAATTAATCACCGCAGGGTAAAACTCATATGATTGAACCTCTCCTTTTTTTGTAATAACCATATCTGCAATCATGACCAATCGATCAACATGTGGGTTGAGCGAACATAATTTATTTGAAAGCTTTTCTGGAAGCATGGGAATAACCCTGCGAGGAAAATAAACTGAATTTCCCCTGTCAAAAGCTTCTTTATCTAGAGCAGATCCCTCTTTCACATAGTGGCTGACATCTGCGATACCCACAAGCAACTTAAAAAACTCTTTGTGGTTTTCAGCATACACCGCATCATCGAAATCTTTAGCTGTTTCACCGTCAATGGTTATAAAAAAGTTATCTCTCAAGTCAATTCGGTCTTTCAAATCGCCATCAGAAATATCAGAAATTTTCTCTAATTCTTTGTCAATTTTTTTATCAAACCTAAAAGGAAGGTTGTGTTTTCTAAGAGCGATTTCAATTTCGATACCACTGTCATCTAATTTTCCAATTACCTCAATGATCTGTCCCATAGGTTTGATATTCATGGCCGGTTGGGTAGTGATTTCTACCTCAACTATATCGCCTGGGACTGCATCCATGTCTTTGCCATAAGGAATAATAATATCTTGATGAATTCTTTTGTCCTCTGCAGCGACGATGGTCACACCATACGACTGAACAACACGACCAACCAAGACTGTATTAAATCTTTCTAAAACTTCAACGATGGTTCCTTCAGCCTTCCCTTTCCGATCCAATCCAGAAATTTGTACCATCACCCGATCGTTATGAAAAACTTTACCCATTTCTTTTTGATTTAAAAAAATATCATCATGTTCTAGCTCATCTGGGATTAAAAAACCATAACCATCCGGGTGACCTTGAACCTTTCCGGAGATGCAATTGATTTTTTCTGCAATACAAAACACATCTTTTCTATTTTTTAAAATCTGGCCGTCCCTTCTCATTGCTTTTAAACGGTGAGTTAAGGCTTCTTCTTCTGATTTTTTTATACGCAGTAACTTAATGAGCTCATTTTTTTTAATTGGTGTGCCACATTTCTTCATGACATCAAGGATGAATTCTCGACTCGGAATGGGATGTGCGTACTTTTTTGACTCTCTTTTAAAAAAGGGGTCATTTGACCTTCTATTTGATTTTGTTTTATTTGGTTTGGGCATATAAATTCAAATGGTTTCTTTTTAAACCATTGCTATCCAAACCAAAACCATAGACATACAAATTAGGTAATGCTAGTCCTTTAAAATCAGCATCAATTTTTACCTTATTATTTGGCTTATAGAATAAAACGCAGGATGTAACCGTTTTAGCACCCAGTTTTTTTAATAGAGATTGGCATTCAAAAAGTGTGTTTCCTTCATCTAAAATATCGTCCACAAGTAAAATATGCTTATTCAAAACTTCCTCCCTAGTCGGTTTGTGAACCCAGATACCGTTATGCAAACCTTTATTGTCAACATATCTTGAATAATGGAGATAATTTATATAAATATTTTTATGATTTAAAAGAGGAAATAAATGTCCAGCAAATACTAATGATCCAGTCATCACTGGAGCAAAAATCAGTTCATTTGAACTCGTTTTCTTATTAATTTGATTCGCTAAATGTTCAATGGACCTCAGAATGTCTTGGTAAGTATACAAACATTGATCATCATTAGAGGACATTATTTTATATCCTTTATGTATTCTTTTAAATCTTTACCAAATTCACTATTTTTTATTCCATAATCAATATTCGCCATCAAATAACCTAACTTTGAGCCGCAATCATATCGCTTACCTTTAAATGTGTAAGCATAGACTTCTTCCTGCTTTAACATTAACTTAATGCCGTCAGTTAACTGAATTTCGTTTCCAGCACCAAACGAGGTTTTTTCTAAAAAAGACATCAACGTATTCGAAAAAACATAACGGCCAACTACACCAAGGTTTGATGGCGCAAATTCTGGATCAGGTTTCTCAATGATATTACTTAATTTCACTAGATCTGAATCAAAATTATTGGAGTCAATCATGCCATATTTTTTGGATTCCGATTTATCTACATTTTGAACGGCAATCACAGACTTTTGCTGTTCATTATACTGCTCAACTAATTGGGCCAACACGCCAGGTTGGCCATCAATCAAGTCATCTGCTAAAGATACCGCAAATGGCTCATCTCCGACAACTGGCTTAGCTTGCAAGATTGCATGCCCCAAACCAAGAGGTTCGCCTTGTCTGATATATATACAGGAAACATCTTCCGGAACAATCTGGTTCATTTCATCCATTAATTTTGCTTTTTTATCATCTACATTAGAAAATCGCTCAAGGGTAGAATCAAAATGATCTGTAATTGCTCGTTTGGATTTACCAGTAATAAAAATGAGATCTTTAAAGCCAGCCTCAATGGCTTCTTCAACCGCATATTGTATTAATGGCTTGTCAACAATGGGTAGCATTTCCTTTGGTGTTGCTTTTGTTGCGGGTAAAAAACGAGAACCGAGTCCGGCAACAGGAAAAATAATTTTTCTTAATTTTTTCATATCTTAAACTTTATTAAAGTGAACCTTATATCATGCAAAGGTTTCGTTATCTTTGTAAATAAAATACATTAAAAATAAAAAATAAATAAATGATTTTATTACCATTTATTTATTTTTTCATAATCTTTTATATTTGCATCTACCCAAGATTCAGACTTTAATCCAATCTCTTTTTTCCAGAATGGTGCGTCAGTTTTTAAAAAATCTATTATAAACTCACACGCTCTAAATGCGTCTGTTCGATGTGCCGAAGTTACTGCAACCAATACAATCTCATCATTTAAGTTTAATTTCCCAAAACGGTGAATTATATTTACATCAAAAATATCCCATGCCCTTCTTGCCTTCTCCTCAATTTCTAACAAGGCTTTTTCAGTCATGCCAGGGTAAAATTCAATTTCCATTGATGTCAGTGTATCAGACTTATCCTCTTTAAAATCACGAACATAACCAACAAAGGTTACAAGGGCACCAACACCACTTTCATCAGAACGTTTTATATTTTTTACTTCAGAGTTAATATCAAAACTGTCTTGTTGAATTCTTACCATAGCTCAACCCCCGGTAATCGGTGGGAAAAAAGCAACCTCATCACCATCATTAAGGCTTAAATCCCAGTCCAGCGCCAATTCTTGGTTAACAGCGGCCTTAATATTTTTGACATTATCAATTTGCTGATATTCTAGTCGAAGATAGTTTATTAACTCTCTAATTGATGCTACATCAGCCTTATATTCGACATCCAATTCATTGATTTTTAATTCTTCACGAAGTTTTGCAAAAAACAGCACCTTAATCATCTTCTTTTTGCTCACTTTTTTCTATCAAAGAGTCCTCAAACTCCAACAATTCATTCGGATCATCCTGTAATTCAACTTTTTCTATCTGGGAAAAACGACGTGATATTTTTTGGGATGTGATATGAACATCTTGTGCATTTTCATGGGCCATTCTGATGTTATCAGCTAACTTCTTCATTCTCTGATCAAATCTTTCGAATTCTTTGCCAAGCTTTCCTAACTCTGCCTTGATAATATGCACCTGCTTTCTTGTTTCAACATCCTTTAATACAGCTCTTGCTGTATTTAATACAGCCATCAGGGTGGTTGGCGACACAACCCACACCTTATGATTCAAAGAGTCTTGAATGAGTTCTGGATGGTAGGCGTGAATTTCGGCAAATACTGCCTCCGCCGGAACAAACATTACTGCTCCATCCGAAGTTTCATCAGGAATTATATATTTAGTAGAGATATCGGTAATATGTTTACGAACATCTAGCTTAAATTGTTTTTCTGCTTTTATTTTTTCTGGCTCACTCAAAGAGCTATCAAACATTTTTTGATAATTTTCCATGGGGAATTTAGAGTCAACTGCGACCGTACCTGTTGGCTCCGGGAGAAATAAAACACAGTCAGCGCGACTTCCATTCTTGAAGGAATGTTGAAAAGAAAAAGAATCGGGTGGCAGTATATTTTTAACTAAACTCTCAAGCTGCAATTCACCATAAGCACCTCGTGACCTTTTGTCTCCCAACAATTCCTGCAGGCTAACAACATTTGTGGTTAAGCCATCAATTTTCTTTTGAGCCTCGTCAATTGTAGCCAACCTTTCCATAACGCTTAAAAAAGTCTCATTGGTTTTTTTAAATCCCTCTTCAAGTCTTTCATGCACCTTGCCGGTTATTTCCTCAAGACGAGAATCGACAGATTTGGTGAGTGACTCAATTGACGCCAGAAGCTGCAATGTAGTGTTTTTAAGGGAGGACTGGATTGACTCTTGCTGAATCTTACCCTGGTTCTGCAGTGCTTGATTAAGTTTCTCAACCACCTCAGCTTTTAATTGATTAATAATCTCTTGCTGACTAACTTTTAGGTTTTCTAATACGTCACGATTATATTTAAACTCTTCACTCACGAGCTTATTAAATCGATCCGTAGTTTTGTTTAAAGAATCATTAAAATCTTGGAGTATTTTACGATGGTGCTCATTTAATTCTGAATTGATATCATTGTTGGCGGGTCGCTGTTTAGTTAGGACCATAAAAACTCCAACAATAATAACGACTAAAGCGCCTAGAATCAGATATTCAAACATGAATCATATCCAATTGATTAGCATTCAAAAAAGAATGTAGCTGCCGCTCTTCCCCCTTAGGTAACTTAAAATGTAGAGTGACATTATCATCAAACTCTTTTTCAACAACCTCACCTTTTATTTTAGAAACTAATTTAATAAATTGTTCTAAAATATTGTATTTTAATACTATTTTAAAAAAATTATACTCCACATATTGAATAAATTTAACCATATCAAGCGCCATTTGTGCCGCTTCGCTATACGCCTTCACCAGCCCTCCGGTACCTAAATTTATTCCTCCATAGTAACGAACAACCAGCACTGCGGTATTAATCATAGCCCTTCCCTCTAAAATATTTAATAAAGGCTTACCTGCGGTCCCTGAGGGTTCGCCATCATCAGAAAAGTATGCATCAATACCATGTTCATTCTTAGTTCTAAGGGCATAAACAATATGGCTCGCATTACCAAAAGGCTCTTTCCACAAAAGAGCTAACTTTTGCTTGAGCAAGCTCAGATTATCACAAGGTATAACTTGGCTTAAGAATTTAGATTTATTAACCACTATTTCTTTGAATTCTGTTTCCCTTTCAACAACAACCACTAAAACAACCCTTCTAAAACACCCTTGGAGTTAACATCAATTGACTCAGCGGCTGGTTTAAGAGGTAATCCTGGCATAGTCATGATTGGACCACAAATGATTACAATAAAGCCAGCTCCATTTTTTAGATCAAGATCTTTGATCTCCAAGGTATGATTCAATGTCGCACCAAGTTGTGCGGGGTCAGATGAAAAAGAATAAGGTGTTTTAGCGATGCAAACAGGCATTCTTTTTACTCCACCTAAATTCTCAAATTCTTTTAATTTTTTTCTTGCTAACGCTGATAATTTAATTCCTTTTGCCCTATATATACTTTTAGCAACTGTTTCTATCTTAGTAAGAATCGGTTGATTTAATCCATACAAGGTACGTGCTTTATTTTTCTTCTGACATAACTTCACAATATCTTTAGCTAAATGAGTTGCCCCTGCTGCACCCTTTTCCCAATGCTCACACAAATGCATACTCACACCCTCTGATTCGATTAGCTGTCTTAGTAATGATATTTCCTTGTCAGAATCAAATTTAAATCTGTTGACCGCAACAACCACGTTCATTCCAAACTGATTTAAACAGTTTTGTATATGGCGTTGCAAATTCTCAAATCCCTTATTAAGGGCATCAAGATTTTCTTTGTTTAATTTGTCTTTTGTAACACCGCCGTGATATTTTAAAGCTCGTATTGTGGCCACAAGCACCACTGCATCCGGCATGGATCCAAGTGTTCGAGACTTGATATCCATAAATTTTTCAGCGCCTAAATCAGCACCAAAGCCTGCCTCAGTCACAACATAATCAGCTACCTTCTGACCCGCACGAGTGGCCATTACGCTATTACAGCCATGAGCAATATTTGCAAAAGGTCCTCCATGAATAATGACCGGGGTCTCAAATATTGTTTGCACTAAGTTTGGTTTAAAAGCATCTTTTAATAGCGCTGTCATTGCGCCATGAGCCTTAATCTGTCTTGCATAAATCGGCTTACCATCTTTACTAAAAGCGATCAAAATTTTACCAAGCCGTAGCTTTAAATCATCCATATCTTTAGCCAAACAAAATATTGCCATCACTTCTGATGCTACCGTAATATCAAACTTAGAATCTCGTTCATAACGAAGACCATCTTGATGAATTCTTCTCAATGAACGGTCGTTCATGTCCAAACAGCGCCTTACCTGAATCTTTTTAATATCTATATTTAACTTGTTGCCGTGGTAAATATGATTATCAATCATCGCAACCAGTAAATTATTTGCAGAGGTGATGGCATGAAAGTCTCCAGTAAAATGGAGGTTAATTTCTTCCATGGGCAAGGCCTGAGAATATCCACCACCAGTTGCACCACCTTTCATTCCAAAAACTGGGCCTAGGGAGGGCTCCCTGAGGCATGCAATTGATTTTTTTCCTATTTTTCTTAGAGCGTCTGTGAGGCCTACTGTGGTGGTAGTTTTACCCTCACCGGCTGGGGTTGGACTCATTGCAGTAACTAGAATAAGTTTTGCGTTTTTTTTACGGTTTGGGATGGAGTTAATCTTTGCAATGTGTTTACCAAATGTCGTTAAGTCAGTGGATTTTAAGTTTATTTTCTTAGCTATACTGGTGATATCTCTTAGCTTTTTAGACTGAGATATTTGCAAATCTGATTTCATACTCTATCCTCTAATTTTTTTTTTAGATTATCTGGCTTCAATCCAGAAAATCGTTGAATAAAATCAAACACAAAGCTTCTTATAAAAAGATCTTTTCTTAATCCTAGCAATGTTGTACTAGGTTCAAATAAATGACTCAAGTCAATTGCTTTTAAATCAATATCTTTATTCTTATCGTATGCCATTTCAGCAACTAATCCAATCCCTAAATTGAGATTGACATAGGTTTTAATCACATCTGCATCAATTGCTGTAAGAACTATATTGGGTGATAAATGGGCCTGTTTAAATGCTTTTGAAACACTCGTACTGCCAGTAAAAGCATAATCATAAGTGATGATAGGATGCTGAGACAAATCATTTAACGTAATCGTGCTATCTAACTGATTCAAAGGATGATTCACTGGCGCGACTAGGATCCGATTCCATTGATAACATGGAATGGTAAAAATTTTGTCATTTAGACCAATTGACTCGGTGGCTATACCAATATCCGCCACCCCTTTTTCTACCTGATCCGTGACCTGATCTGGATTTCCTTGATGGATATTTAATTTTATATTCGGATATTGTTTTACAAACCATTCAACAACCTTAGGTAATTTATATCTTGCCTGCGTGTGTGTCGTCGCGATGGTGAAGACACCATCTTCGGATGAAGCGTAATTATCTGAAATATGCCTGATATTTTTTACTTTCTTTAAAATATCACCTATGGCCTCGTAAACATATTGACCAGGCTCGGTCAGTCCCACTAACCTTTTACCGTTTCTGACGAAAATCTTTACTTTAATTTCATCTTCAAGCAACTGAATTTGTTTACTCACCCCAGGCTGAGAGGTATGCAGATTGTCAGCCGCATGGGAAACATTAAAATTACAATTCACAATTTCATATACACACCTAAGTTGCTGTAATTTCATATAACTTTTTTTTATATAAGTAGTTATTTATATTATTATTTTATATATAAAATCTGCTATAGTTCAAGCTGTTTTTAATAATTTTTTTTATGCTTTTCACTTTATCTGGCTTTATTATCGGTTTACTCATCGGGCTCACAGGAGTTGGGGGTGGCTCCTTAATGACGCCACTGCTCATGCTGTTCTTTAAAGTTCCTGCTGCGATTGCTGTTGGTACTGATTTACTGTATGCCTCAATAACAAAATCTGTTGGTATCTTTAAACATCAAAAACTTGGTCATATTGAATGGCCGATTGTTAAAGACTTGATGACAGGAAGTGTGCCTGCTGCAATATTAACAAGCTTCTTTTTGAGCTTAAACCTTGTTCAAGAAGGAAATATGACGAGCTTTATTGAAGTCTTTCTTGGGATAGCGTTAATCGTAACTTCTGTTGCAATTTTCTTTCAACCTTTGATTATTAATAAATCCTTAAAGAGACCATCATTAAGTGAAAAAAAACGAAAAAGCATAACTATTATCTTGGGTATAATATTGGGCTTTATTGTGACACTCACTTCAGTTGGGGCAGGTGCTATTGGGGTGACGATGCTTCTCATTTTATATCCGAAGCTGCCAATAAAAAAAATTATTGGGACTGACATTGCTCATGCAGTTCCATTAACACTAATTAGCGGTATTGGTCACGCATCCATAGGCACTGTGGACTTGGAGCTTTTAATCGTTCTTCTTGTTGGGTCTATCCCTGGAGTTTGGCTAGGTGCTAAGCTGAATGCCAAAGCAAACGATGAATGGATTAGACTATTGCTCGTTATAATTTTATTTGGAATTGCATTAAAACTATTAGGTAATCACATCAATGTATAAATACGATCATTATGATAGGAAAATAGTTAATCAGAGAGTTGATCAGTATGAAGATCAACTCAATCGTTACTTTAATAAAGAACTGACTGATGAGGAATTTAGGCCTTTAAGACTTCAAAATGGTCTTTACATTCAACGTCATGCTCCTATGCTTAGGGTGGCTATTCCTTATGGCCTTCTCTCATCAAAACAATTAAGGACACTGGCTGATATAGCTGATGAATTTGATCGCGGATATGGCCATTTTAGTACCAGACAGAACATTCAATACAATTGGCCTAAGTTAGAAGATACGCCAAAAATTTTACGCAAACTAGCAGATGCAGAAATGCATGCCATACAAACCTCAGGAAACTGTATCAGAAATATCACGACAGATCCTTATGCTGGCGTCACACCAGATGAAATTGTCGATACCAGATACATCGCCGAAATCTTAAGACAATGGAGTACTTTTCACCCTGAATTTGCTCTTTTGCCTCGAAAATTTAAAATCTCAATCAGTGGATCAAAGCATGATCGTGCTCTAGTCAAGACGCACGACATAGGATTGGAACTTGTCAAAGAACAAGAAAATTTGTTTGTTAATGTTTTTGTTGGAGGCGGACTGGGTAGAACCCCAGTGATTGGTCAGCTTTTAAAAGAAAAGTTACCAATTGAACATTTATTGTCATACTGCGAATCTATTATTAGAATTTACAACCTCTTCGGTCGCCGAGATAACATGTATAAAGCAAGAATTAAAATTCTTGTGAAAGCACTTGGTGTTGAATCCTTCAAAAAACAAGTCGAGGATGACTGGAATGATGGAAAAAACTCATCCAATCATTTAAACGATAAAGAAATTAACCGCGTGAAACAGTTTTTTACAAGTCCAAATTATGAAACAGTGGAATCAATTGATCTTGAAGATCAATTCAGAGAGGATCATAATTTTTTACATTGGATCAAAAGAAATACTAGGGAACATATAAAAAATGGTTATCGGTCAGTAACCATTTCCCTAAAAGGTAAAAAACAAACAGCTCCAGGTGACATCCAATCAAGCGAAATGCGAGTTGTTGCTGATTTGGCAGACCAATATTCTTTTGGAGAGATTCGATCCACTCATGAGCAAAATTTAGTTCTTGCTGATGTAAAAGAAAGAGATTTATATGATGTTTACTCTGTGCTTTGTGAGAATAATCTTGGTGAAGCAAATATTGGATTAATTACTGACATCATATGCTGTCCTGGTGGTGATTTCTGCAGTCTCGCTAATGCCAAAAGCATTCCCATTGCAAAGAGTATTGATAACCTTTTTGATAATTATGACTTTTTATTTGATATTGGAACTATTTCGTTAAATATATCAGGTTGTATGAATGCATGTGGTCATCATCATGTTGGAAACATTGGTATTTTAGGAGTTGATAAAGACGGTTCAGAGTGGTATCAAATCACACTTGGTGGACAGCAAGGTGTTAATGCCTCATTGGGGAAAGTCATAGGTCCATCATTTTCTGCAGATGAAGTACCAGCTGTAATTAAAGAAATCTTAAATGTCTATGTAGCTCAAAGAGACTCTGAAGAAGAATTATTTATAGACTGTTATAACCGCATAGGATTAGATCCGTTTAAAGAGGCAATTTATAAAAATTAATATGGATACACAATTAATAAAAAATAAAGAATTAGTGCTAAATGATTGGTTTTGGGTAGTTCCTGACACCAGCAATGAAGAGGTAAAAAAACAAGCTGGTAAGGTTGTTCAATTTAAGTTAACAGGAGAGGATTTTCCGAGCGATGGCACATTACATAATGTGATACTTCCAAAAGCTGAAAAAGTAATCCTTCCTTTGCGTCTTTATTTATTAAAAACTGATGAAATTAAAAATAAATATAAAGAATATGGTATCTGGATATACTCACATGACGAATTAGATCTGTTCAATCATCTGAAAGACGACATTAATAGTTTTTCAGTGGTTGGCGTGTATGTTGAAAAATTTGCAGACGGCAGAATTTATTCGCTTGGTAATTTAATTCGCAGAAAATTATCCTATAAGAATGACCTTCGTGCACTTGGTGACGTCTTTAAAGATCAATTATTTTATTTGGCTCGATCAGGGTTTGATAGTTTTCTTATAAAAGAAGGCTACGATGCAAAAAAAGCTCTGCTTGGTCTAGATGATTTTTCATACAGCTACCAAGGCACACTTAATCAAAAGCCTTTATGGAGTGAAAGATAATCGATATGAATAAGGTTCCAATGAAGATTGAGACAATTAATATCACTGAGTCGCTTCGTAATGTTGTAACAGAAAAAGAAAAATCACTCTTGCAATTAATGAGTGAGCTTCCAAATCAATATAAGGCGATTACATTTGCAACAAGTATGGGCGCTGAAGATATGGTAATTACCCATGCTCTCAATAAAATTAATAGCCCAATTGATATATTTACTTTAGATACCGGCAGGCTTCATCAAGAAACTTATGACCTTATCTCTGAAGTAAATAAAAATTATTCAACACAAATTAAGGTGTACAGCCCATCATCAAATGATATTGAAAATTATGTTTCCGAATATGGCATCAATGATTTTTATAATTCTTTGGAGTCAAGGAAAGAATGTTGCCGAGTGAGAAAAATTGAGCCTTTAAAGAGAGCTTTAAATGGTAAAGACGCATGGATTACTGGAATTCGATCCGAGCAGTCTATAACAAGATCAGATACCAAGTTAATTGATAGAGATCCGACTTTTAATCTTGATAAAATCAGTCCCCTACTCGATTGGACTGAGGATGAAGTGTGGGCATATATCAAAATGAATGATGTCCCATACAACAAACTCCATGATCATTTTTTCCCAAGTATTGGATGTGAGCCTTGTACACGAGCAATTTCTATGGGTGAGGATGTCCGTGCAGGTAGATGGTGGTGGGAAAATCCAGAACACAAAGAGTGTGGACTACATAAAAAATAAGGAAAATAAATGCAAAATGAATTATCACATTTAGACTGGCTTGAAGCAGAAGCCATCCATATTATGCGAGAGGTTGCTGGACAATGCAGCAATCCAGTTCTTTTATTTTCTGGGGGAAAAGATTCTTTATGTTTATTAAGAATCGCCGAGAAGGCTTTCAGGCCAGGAAAGTTCCCATTTCCATTAATGCATATTGATACTGGTCACAATTATCAGGAAGTCATTGATTTTCGAGATAGAAAAGTTACAGAACTGAATGAACGCTTGATTGTAAGATCAGTTGAAGATTCGATGGCAAGAGGTACGGTGAAGCTAAATTATGAATTAGAGCCTAGAAATAAGTATCAATCCATCACATTGTTAGAGGCTATTGAGGAATTTGAATTTGACTGCTGCATTGGTGGTGCTAGAAGAGATGAAGAAAAGGCACGAGCAAAAGAAAGGATCATGAGTTTTCGAGATGGTTTTGGACAATGGGATCCAAAAAACCAAAGGCCTGAGCTTTGGGATCTTTACAATGCGATGACTCATAAAGGAGAAAATATTAGAGCATTTCCAATCTCAAACTGGACAGAAATGGATGTATGGCAATATATTGAAAGAGAGCAATTGGAGCTTCCTTCTATCTATTTCGCTCACAAAAGAGATATTATCCGACGCGATAATGCAATAGTCCCTGTTACTGAAGTAACGCCCCCAAAAGATGGTGAGATTGTAGAAAATATAATGGTGAGATTTAGGACAGTTGGTGATATTACTTGTACCGCCCCTGTAGAGAGTCATGCCGATGATGTGCAAAAAATTATTATTGAAACAGCTGAAACAAGAATTTCAGAAAGAGGTGCGACTCGGTTAGATGACCAAATGTCTGAAGCGTCGATGGAGCAAAGAAAAAAAGAAGGGTATTTTTGATGGATAAAACAGATTCTTTATTGAGGTTTATTACCTGTGGTAGTGTGGATGATGGAAAGAGTACGCTCATTGGTCGACTTCTGTATGACTCAAAAACTATTTTATCTGACACTTTAAATCAAATTGAAAAGACATCTCATAAACGAGGTTTGAGTGCGGTTGATCTATCTCTTCTCACAGATGGCCTGCAAGCAGAGCGTGAGCAAGGGATTACCATCGATGTTGCGTATCGCTATTTTTCAACACCCACAAGAAAATATATTATTGCTGATTCACCGGGGCATGAGCAATACACAAGAAATATGGTGACGGCAGCCTCAACAGCTCAGGCCGCAATTATTCTGATTGATGCAAGAAAAGGTATTCTTACTCAAACTAAGAGGCATACATACCTATCAAAACTTTTAGGCATTAATCAATTTGTAGTTGCTGTAAACAAAATGGATCTCGTCAATTATGATCAAGAAACTTTCAATTCTATAATGAATGAGTATAAAACTTTATTCGATGCAATATCTGTTAATGAAAATAATCAGTTCACTTTAGACTTTATCCCCATGTCAGCCCTCAACGGAGACATGGTTGTTGAAAGGTTAGACAATATGAATTGGTATCAAGGAGACACACTCCTTGAAATATTAGAAAAAGCGGATTCACAATCAACTAATAGCAATCTTGCATTTAGGTATCCTATTCAATATGTTTGTAGGCCAAGAGATTCAGAAAACAAGGAATTGCATGATTTCAGAAGTTTCATGGGGCGCATTGAATCAGGAAGAATTAAGGTCGGTGACAAAATCAAATCCCTCCCAAGCAACCAAGAATCAACCATCAAAGCAATTTATATTGGAGATCAAGTGATTAATGAGGCTATCTCACCACAATCTGTTTCAATTTTGCTTAATGACGAAATTGATATTTCAAGAGGTGATATGTTAACCGAATTAACAAATACCCCATCGATAACCAAAGACTTTAATGCAGTCATCTGCTGGTTATCTGAAGAGCCATTAAACCAAGGCAGAGTTTATAAAATAATGCATACGAGCAAAATCGCAAAGGCGAAAATATCATCAATATTTGATAAAATAGATGTTAATACTTTAGCCTCAATTGAGGCTAACAAAATTGAGACAAATGATATTGCCAATATAAGGATTGCTTTAGCTCAACCTATCATGTCCGATAATTATTTTGATAACAGAAAAACAGGTTCATTTATAATCGTCGATGACAGCACCAATCATACAGTTGCAGCTGGAATGATAAACAATATTAATTAAAGGAAAATTATGACTTACGTAGTAACAGAAAATTGTATTCAGTGTAAATATACCGATTGTGTAGATGTTTGCCCTGTTGATTGTTTTGTAGAAGGTCCAAACTTTCTAGCAATTGACCCGGAAGAATGCATAGATTGCACTTTATGTGTTGCTGAATGCCCTGCGGAAGCTATTTTTGCAGAGGATGACGTACCCGAAGATCAACTTGATTTTATTGAAATAAATGCAAAATTAGCAAAGGTTTGGCCGATTATCTCTGAAAGAAAAGACCCCCTTCCCGATGCTGATTCTTTTAATGGAAAAGAAGGTAAAAGGGAATTACTCATCGAGGAGTAATTCCTCATCCTTCCACGCCTGAGTTTTTGTAATTGTTATCAATCCTAAAGAGAAGATTACCAACATACCAATAGCCAAAGTGGCTAAAGATCCCCATATTATTGGTATTATTAGTCCTGCAACAACTGACGAGACCAACATCTGACTAAAAGCCTGACCGGATGCGGCAGTTCCCCTAGCCTTTGGGAAACAATCTAATGCTTTTATTGATATTAGTGGCATTGCAGCCGCCATACCTATATTGTAAAGAGCAATTAGTCCAATATTGACAAATATAATACTTTGGAAAAATAAACAGAAGATCAAATTAATAGATGTAATCAATAGCATCCATAAATAAGCTATTTTTAACATTTTTGCTGGACTAATGATGCCTGCTGTTTTTTTTGAAATAAAAGATCCCAGTATCATCCCAGTTACCGTCGGTATAAATAGGTAACCAAATTGCGATGAGCTAAGATTTAAATGCTGCATTAAAAATATTGGGCTTGATAACACATAAAGGAAAAAAGCAGAAAAATTGAATGAAACAGCGAGGATTAAAAAAATATAATTTTTATCAATCAATAAATCTTTGTACCTATTTAAAACGGATTCAAAATTAAAAGGGAGTTGATTGTACTTACTAATTGTTTCTGGCAGAAAGTTGACTGAAAAAATAGTTATTAAAACTGAGTAAATTATCAAAAAAATAAAAATAGCTTGCCAACTTATTCCTAACAATAAGCCACCGACCATTGGTGCAATAGCAGGTGCAATACCAAAAATGATTTGAATTGTTGCCATTACTTTTTGTGCAGTTGCCCCACTGTAAAGATCTCTTACCATCGCTCGAGCCACTACATTACCCGCCCCGGCACCTACCCCCTGAATTAATCTGCTAATCCAGAGCATCTCTATACTGGTTGCAAATACACATCCAATTGAACCAAGAATAAATAGTGACATACCATATTTAATTGTCTTAATTCTTCCAATCGAGTCAGATATGGCTCCATGAAAAATCGTCATGATGGTATAAGGCACTAAATAAAAAGTTAGTGTTTGTTGGATAAAGTTAGAATTGGTTGCAAGGTCATCTTCCATAACCTCGAAAGCCGGAAGATAAGTATCAATTGCAAAAGGAGCTAGCGCAGTTAAGGATGCTAGAATGAGAATTCTTGGATTAAAGAAAAACATAATTCATTATAAAGCTTATGGCATGGCTTTAAAATCTTTAAGTCTTTCTTTATGCTCTCCTTGAATTAACTCTTTTGAATTCTTATCGGTTCTAAAAATAATTGGTTGCGCCTGAAGTATTTCATTTTTTGAATCCTCAAGGGCTTGATCAATTAGATGTCTATGAGGTGATTTTGTACATATCGGATCAGCACCTTCCGCATCGCCAGAAAGTAAGTAAGCTTGGCATCGACAACCGCCCAAATCATTTTCTTTTTCAGAGCATGATCGGCAAGGTTCTTTCATCCAATCATCCCCGCGATACTTGTTAAATGCAGAAGAATCATACCAAATCTCATTGAGCTGATCATTTTTAACATTTGGGAAGTCAATGTTAGGAAGCACTCTAGCAGAATGACATGGAAGCACATCGCCATTGGCTGTGACAATCATAAATACTTCACCCCATCCATTCATACATTTTTTTGGTCTTTCAGCATAGTAATCAGGAACAACAAAAAATATTTTCATCTTGTTGCCGATGTATTCTCTAAACTCATTGGTAATTTTTTCAGCCTCATCGATCTGTTCTTTCGTAGGCATTAACTGATTTCTGTTTATAAGCGACCAGCCGTAATACTGTGTATTGGCTAATTCAACATAATCTGCACCAAGCTTCTCAGCCATTTCTAAGATTTCCTTGATATGACCGATGTTATAGCGATGAATAACAACATTAAGGACCATCGGATAGCCACGGTCTTTAATCATCGCTGCAACTTTTTGTTTTAATTTAAAGGTTTTCGTGTCAGTAACAAAATTAGAAATCTCTTCGGTAATGTCGTGCATCGATAACTGAATATGGTCTAACCCACCTGCCTTAAAGGCATCAATTCTCTTTTCTGTTAAACCAACACCAGAAGTAATGAGATTAGAATAGTATCCCAATTGATTAGCTTCAGTCACGATATCCTCAATATCGTCTCTTAAAAGAGGTTCACCTCCCGAAATTCCAAGCTGTAAAGCTCCCATTTTTCTGGCATCTCCAAGAACCTTAATCCACTCATCAGTATTCAATTCATTTTTTGTATGATCTGCATAATCTGTTGGGTTGTAGCAAAATGCACAATGGAGTGGGCACCGATATGTAATTTCAGCTAATAACCATAACGGTTGAGTTTGAGTAATGTTTGCTTCAACGCCATTATTAATAGTTGTCATTATTATTCCTTAGAAATCCAAGCTTTGTTAAGAGCAAATTCAAACATCGAAATAATATCTTTTTCAATGTCGCCAGCATCTTTAAACTTTTCTTTTAATAAAGTAACTACATTTTCTACGCTATTTTTACCATCAACAAGATTTAAAATTTCACCGGCACTAGGATTGAGCTTAATCATTCCTTCAGGAAATAAAATCACATAGCAATTTTGTGCTTCTTCCCATTGGAATCTGTGGTGTGGTGCTATTTTATAAATATCTGATAATTCAATTTTTTGTGTCATATCAATATACCGGTTGTTTGAGATACTCTCTGCCATCCATAGTGATTTCCGATGACTGGAGCATGATTGAGTCTGCAATTACCCATAAAATATTTAATTTAAACTGAAGAATATTTAAAGCCTTTTCTTGCATTTCTCGTGATTGGCTAAAATAATCCAAAGTTACATTTAAGCCTTGCTCAACATCTCGTCTTGCTTCTGTTAATCTTTTTTTGAAATACTTTAGACCCGACTCATCAATCCATGGATACATTTCTGGCCATGAACTAATTCTTTGCTGATGGATATGAGGTGCAAATAACTCAGTCAATGAAGAACACATCGATTCTTGCCAAGAGCGTTGTTTGCAAAAATTAACATAAGCATCAACAGCAAATTTCACACCTGGGGAGACATGCTTGAGTGATACTACATCTTCTCTGGATAATCCAACAGCACTACCTAGTTCGACCCAGGCCTCAATACCACCATAAGCATTTTCCATTGTTCCATCATGATCTGTGATTCGAACTATCCATTGTTTACGAGCTTCAACATCAGGACAGTTTGATAATATTGCTGCATCCTTTAGGGGGATGCTGATCTGATAATAGAAGCGATTTAGTACCCATGCTTGTAACTGCTCTTTGCTTAGTTTGCCCTCATACATGGCAACATGAAATGGATGGTAAATATGATAACCCTGCCCCTTAGTCCTAAGCTTTTGTTCGAACTCTTCTCTGCTCCATGGTGCTTCCATTTAAAACCTTTCTTGTATATCTAGATAACTATATCCATACCATCGTAAGACACTTCAATACCATGAGAATTCAAAACTTGTCTCTCAGGAGAGTCCTCGCGAAGGATTGGGTTTGTGTTGTTAATATGAATCAATATTTTTCTTGGCTTTTCAAGCGAGGTGAGCGTATCGATAATTCCACCTTTGCTGGATTGATCCAAATGACCCATTTCACTAGCTAACTTGTCATTTATTCCGAAACGGGACATCTCATCGTTTGTCCATACAGTTCCATCCACAAGAATAACATCAGCATCTCTCATGAAATCATATACATGATCTTCAATCACCCCAAGGCCTGGAGCATAGAATAAGTTTTTACCTGTTTTTTTATCTAAAACACGGTAACCGACATTATCTCCGGGAACTGTATTGTGTCTGTGTGGTGAGTATGGTGGCGCCTCACTTTTTAGAGGGACTGCGGTAAATTCAAGATCATCAGCTTTAGGAATTTCAAAAGGCTTCAAATCAGTTTTAACTTCGTGCCAATTAACTCCCCTAAAGTGACCTAAAATATTAAATATTGGAAAACCCGTGGTCATATCCTCGTGAACAGACTTTGTACAATATATATCCCACGGTTTGTCATGTTCTCTCAGAATTAATAATCCCGTTGTGTGATCAATTTGTCCATCACAAATAATTATTGAAGCAATTCCAGTATCTCTCACTTTTCTTGCAGGTTGAAGAGGAGGAAATGACTCAATTTGAGCTCGGATATCTGGAGATGCATTAAAAAGAATCCAATCTTCACCATTACTACTTACAGTGATCGATGACTGTGTTCGAGCAGAAGATTTTATGTTGTGCTGCCTTAAACCTTTACAATTTTCACAATTACAATTCCACTGAGGGAAGCCACCTCCAGCACCAGAACCTAGAACTCTTATATGCATAAAATACCCTTAAAAAATTAAGTGAAGAGTATGAAGTATTTTTGATTTAAAACTTAGGCATAAATATGCAAAAAAAACTCATGGATTTCATGAGATCAAATTAGATTTTTCTATTTAATATGGACGCAATTTGAGTTAATTCAGACATTAATGTTTTTAACTCACTTGGGTCAATTGCTTGATCAGCATCACACCATGCCTCACAGGGAGTAGGATGCATTTCAACCAGCAATCCATCCGCTCCAGCAGCTATTGCTGCTCTGGCAAGTGATGGAACCATCCATGCTTTTCCACCAGCATGGGAAGGATCAATAATTACTGGTAAATGAGTTTCACGTTTCAATACAGGGACTGCAGTTACATCCATTACATTTCTATAAGATGTCTCAAAAGTTCTGATACCTCGCTCACAGAAAATAATATTGTGATTGCCTCCTGAGGCAATATATTCAGCAGCCATGAGCCACTCAGATATAGTTGCGGACAATCCACGTTTTAAAATAACAGGTACATGTACTTTTCCAACCTCTTTCAGAAGCTCAAAATTTTGCATATTGCGTGTACCGATTTGAATGACATCAACCCCTTTTTCAAGAAAGGTATCCAGATGTCTTACATCTAGAAGCTCAGTCACTATGGGCAGGTCTTGTGCACTGGCTGCTTCTTTAAACATATCCAAACCTTCAAACCCTATTCCCTGAAAAGAATATGGGCTTGTTCTAGGCTTAAATGCACCTCCCCTCATCAAACGTACGCCAGCAGCTTTCACTGCTTTTGCTGCAGCAGCCATTTGTGAGGGTGTTTCTACGGAACAGGGACCAGAAATAATTTGTATGTTTTCACCGCCAAGTAAGTGGCCATTGATATTTACAATTGTGTCTTCATTATGCCATTCTCTAGCGACAATTTTATATGGCTTTACGATGTGTAAAGCTTGCTGAACCCCAGGAAGCGACTCAAGTAATTCTGGATCTAGAATGCGTTCATCACCAATAGCGCCAATAACAGTTTTCTCAATACCCTTTGATACAGATGCATCTAGACCTTTGTCTTTAATCTTATCGATAACATTATCAATCTGCTCTTGAGTGGCAGATTTATCCATCACAATTATCATTTAATCTTTCCCATAAATTCAGTTAAACAATTAATAAATATTTTATTCTCATCTTCAGTGCCAATGCTGACTCTTAAGAATTCTGGCATACTGTAATTGGCAATTGGACGTAATATGATACCTTTATTTAACAAATAATCATAACAACCACGAGCATTTTCATCACTCTTGAGTGAAAAGCTTATAAAATTTCCATAGCTTTTAATGTATTCAATACCAAGGTTATCAAAACTATTCTCTAAATATTTTTTTTGTTCTCTATTTTTTCTTGCGCCCTCTTTAACAAATTCAATATCCGATAGAGATAATAAAGCAGCCATTTGAGCAATTGAATTAACATTAAATGGTTGCCTAATCTGATTAATCTTGGCAATGATTTCTTTTGAGGCAGCTCCAAAACCAACCCTAAGAGACGCTAATCCGTAAGCTTTCGAAAAACTTCTACTTATCAATAAATTTTTAAATTTATTTAACCATTTAAACGAATCCGATCTTTGATTCACATCCAAATATTCTTCATAAGCTTCATCCAACACAACTAGAATATGGTCTGGTACTTTTTCCAAGAAGTTAAGTAACAATAACTTATCTATTAAAGTTCCGGTGGGGTTATTGGGGTTTGCTACAAATATTAATTTTGTTTTAGATGTAATTTTTTTGAGAAAACCATCAAGATCATGAGCGTAATCAATAGCAGGCACAGTCACCTCTCTGGCCCCAATAGCTTTTGTAACTAATCCATAGACCGCAAAGGCATGTTCAGAAAAAATTACTTCTGAGTCTTGATCTAAAACTACACGAGCAGCAAGCTCTAAAATATCATTTGATCCATTGCCAATTACAATCTGACTTGTTTCAAGCTCGAAATACTCTGAAATTTTATGAATTAACTTATAACCAGATCCATCAGGATATAGCTCATAATCATTAAATTTCGCTAGCGCTTTTTTTACAACAGGAGAGATGCCGTAAGGATTTTCATTCGAAGCTAATTTAATAATTTTATCTTCTGGAATGCCAATTTTTCTGGACAGCTCCTCAATTGGCATGCCACCAACATACGGTTCAATATTATCTAGGTTTTTTAAAAACTGTATTGTCATTAGATGAAAATTTAATATTTTGGATAGGAACCAAGATGCTTTAAAAAGCTTGCTTTTGTCTCCACTTCAGTCAAGGATTTCTTTATCTTAGGATCATCATGATGACCATCCAAATCAATAAAGAAAACATACTCCCACATACCAATCTTTGCAGGTCTTGATTCAAGCTTGGTCATGCTTACTTTGTTTTTTGCGAATGGTTGAACTAGATCTGCTATGGCACCTGGTTTATTTTTTGTTGCTACAACGATTGAGGTTTTATCGTCACCACTTTTCTTCGTATCCTGTGAAGATAAGATAAGAAATCTTGTCGTATTTGTTTTTTCATCTTCAATATTTTCACGAATAACTTTTAAATTATATAAATTTGCTGCTCTCTCACTAGCAATAGCTGCACTTCCCTTTTCCTTTTTTGCTAACCTGACACCTTCGGAATTACTTAACACAGCTTGAGTTTCCACATTTGGTAAATGATTCATCAACCAGTTATGACACTGAGCAAGAGATTGACCGTGAGAATATACTTTTTTAATAGACTTTAAATTACCTACTGATGCCATCAAATTATGGTGAATAGGCAAAATCACTTCGCCACATATTTTAAGATCAGAGCTAAGAAGAAGATCAAGCGTACGGCTTACCGCACCTTCAGTAGAATTTTCCACCGGGACAACTCCGTACTGACTCTCATTTGATTGCACATTACTAAATACCTCATCTATACTTGCTGCCGGAACAAATTGAATATTATTACCAAATCTTTTAATAGCAGCCTCTTCACTGAATGTGCCCTGAGGACCTAAAAAACTCACTGCCAATTTTTTTTCAAGCGCCCTACAGCTTGAAATAATTGATGAGAAAATTGAACGAATCGATTCCGAGGATAATGGTCCCTTGTTTTTCTCAATCAGCTTTCTGTAAATTTGTGCTTCACGCTCAGGCTTATATATAACCCCATCTTTCTTTAAGGTACCAATTTTTTTTGCGCAGTCAGCTCGCTTAGAAACAAGCTCTAATATTTTTTTATCTAAATTATCAATCGAGATTCTTAATTTATCCAGATTGCTCATTTGTTATTTTTCTCAAAATCATTCATAAAGTTTAATAATTCTTCAATACCTTCAATTGGCATGGCATTATAAATAGAAGCTCTAAGACCTCCCACAAGTCGATGGCCTTTTAACTGATATAGGCCAGCAGATTCTGCCTCCTCTACAAATTTCATGGTTAATTCATCATCCCTGATTCTAAAAGGGACATTCATTCTAGATCTATAATCATTATTTATTTCATTATAATAAAAGTCCGAGTTATCAATGTAATCATAAAGTAATTTTGATTTTTTAATGTTTAATTTTTCGACTTCACTAAGACCACCGCAACTCATTAGCCATTCAAACACCAAACCTGCCATATAAATACTATAAGTTGTCGGAGTATTAATCATTGAATCATTTTCTGACTGAATCTTCCAATTATAAGTCGTTGGAGTATCTATTCTTGAACGCTCAAGCAAGTCATCTCGAACGATTAAAATCGTTAAACCAGACGGTCCTATATTTTTTTGTGCTCCAGCATAAATGACTCCATATTTTGATATATCAACCTGTCTAGACAGAATTGTTGAGGACATATCAACCACTAAAGGAACGTCAATGGTCGGAGTATTAAAATACTCAACCCCATGAATTGTCTCGTTCTGACAGAAATGAACGTAACTATCATTTTGTGAAAAATTCCAATCACTAAATTCTGGTGGTGACACATATTCTTCAGATTCTGAAGATGCAGCTAAATTAATATTTTGAAAGGCAAGTGCATCATTGTAAGTTCTTTTAGACCAATACCCAGACACCACATAAGATGCTGTCCCATTATCTAATAAATTCATTGGTACCATAAAATTTTGAGTAATAGCTCCACCTTGTAAAAACAAGATGTGATAATTATTTGGTACTTGAAAAACTTTTCTTAAATCCTGTTCGGTTTTTCGAAAAATAGACATGTACTCTTTGCCACGATGAGACATTTCCATGACAGACATGCCTGTGTTATTCCAATTAAGGAATTCTTCAGAAGCCTTTTTCATCACCACTGATGGCAACATTGAAGGTCCAGCCGAGAAATTAAATTTACATGGACTCTTTGCTAAACTTTGATGACTCACGAGTCTATATCCCCATCCTCTTCATCATGATGTTCGCTTTCAGCTACCTTCTCTAAACCTCTTAACTTCTCATCATCGCTAAGATTAATAAGGGTAACTCCTTGAGTGGCACGACCAAGCTCACGAATTTCACTTACTCTTGTTCTAATTAGAACTCCACCGGTCGTAATCAACATTAATTCATCATGATCGCCCACAAGTTTCGCACCAACCACCTGGCCATTTCTATCACTCACTTGGATTGCTTTAACACCTTGCGTCCCTCTTCCGGATCTTCTAAACTCTGACAGCAGTGTTCTTTTTCCATAGCCATTCTCTGTAGCCACCATAACTGACTGTGCTTCATTTTCCGCTATTAACAATGATAATACTTCACCGCCATCAGTCAGCTTCATACCCCTCACACCCCTGGCGTTTCTTCCCATACTTCTAACATCAGATTCACCAAACCATACTGCCTTGCCGTGATTGGATACTAAAACAATATCGTTTTCACCCTTAGTTATTCCAGCACCAATTAAATAATCCCCATTGTCCAACTTAATGGCAATAATTCCTGATTTTCTTGGATTAGAGAAATCTGATAGAGGTGTTTTTTTAACAGTTCCTTTGGCTGTCGCCATGAATATGTACTCATTATCAACAAATTCCTTGACCGTTAATATTGCATTAATTTTTTCACCAGGCATAAGTGGGAATAAGTTCACTATTGGTTTGCCACGACTGACTCTACTTCCCTGAGGAACTTCATAAACCTTCAACCAATAGACTTGCCCGCGACTTGAAAAACATAAAATATTATCGTGGGAATTTGCAACAAACATCTGATCAATAAAATCATCATCTTTTGTTGCCGTAGCTTGCTTACCACGACCACCCCGTTTTTGAGCACGATAATCATCAAGTGCTTGAGCTTTGATATAACCAGTATGCGATAAAGTGACAACCATGTCTTGAGGTGCAATCAGATCCTCGATTGACAAATCCTCTGCATTTTCAACTATCTCACTACGCCTGTCATCACCGTATGTTTCTTTAATTTCTTCAAGCTCAGTTTTTATAATAGAGGTTACTCGATCTGGCTTGTTAAGAATATCTATTAAATCAGCAATAACATCCATTATTTCTTTATATTCGTTAACAATCTTATCTTGTTCAAGACCTGTCAATCTTTGCAGTCTCATTTGCAGAATTTCTTGTGCCTGAATGTCAGATAACTTATAGCCATTTTCTTTTAATCCATAGACTGACAATAAACCCTCTGGCCTGTATTGTGTGGCATCTCCTTGCTTAAGCATTGATGATACAACGCTTGATTTCCACTCTCTTTGCATTAATTCAGTCTTTGCTTCTACTGGAGAAGGGGATGATTTAATTATCTTAATCATCTCATCAACATTCTCTAATGCTACCGCTAAACCTTCAAGAATATGCCCTCTTTCTCTTGCCTTTCTTAATTCAAAAACAGTTCTTCGTGTGATGACCTCTCGCCTATGATTTAAGAAAGCGTCTAGGACTTGTTTTAGATTTAACAGCTTCGGTTGACCATCAATTAATGCCACCATGTTAATTCCAAATGAATCTTGTAATTGAGTTTGTTTATAAAGATTATTTAAAACCACATCAGGTATTTCACCTCTTTTTAATTCAATAACAACTCTCATTCCTGATTTGTCCGATTCATCTCTTAAATCAGAAATTCCTTCAAGTTTTTTATCGTTGACTAATTCTGCAATTTTCTCGAGTAAGTTTTTCTTATTTACTTGATAAGGAAGTTCATCAATAATGATTGCCTCTCTCTTGCCCTTATCAGTTTCTTCAAAATGGGTTCTGGCCCGCATTACCACTCTGCCACGTCCAGTTCGATATCCCTCCTTAATTCCTGAATTTCCATGAATAATGCCTGCCGTTGGAAAGTCAGGACCAGGGATAAAGTTTAAAAGCTCATCAATTGATATGTTTGGGTTATCAAGAATTTCTACGCAAGCGTTGATTACTTCAGTCAAATTATGAGGGGGAATATTGGTTGCCATCCCAACAGCAATGCCAGAACTACCATTAATCAGTAGATTTGGTATTCTTGTAGGCATAATTAATGGTTCATTTTCTGATCCATCATAGTTTGGCCCAAAATCCACAGTATCTTTATCAATATCCGCGAGGAGTTCGTGTGATATCTTAGACATCCTAATTTCTGTATATCGCATAGCCGCGGCATTGTCGCCATCAATGGAACCAAAGTTACCTTGACCATCGACGAGCATGTATCTCAAGCTAAAATCTTGTGCCATCCTAACGATAGTGTCGTATGCGGCTGTATCTCCATGAGGATGGTATTTACCAATCACATCACCAACAATTCTTGCAGACTTTTTATATGGTCGGTTGTAGCTATTACTGAGTTCATGCATTGCATACAAGACACGTCTATGAACAGGTTTTAATCCATCTCGAACATCAGGAAGTGCCCTACCAACGATAACGCTCATGGCGTAATCGAGATAGGATTTTTTCATTTCATCTTCAAGGCTTACAGGTAATGTTTCTTTGGCAAATTGATTCATAATATTGACTGAAAAATGAGTTTGTTATTCCATTACATTTTAGCACGGCTGTGCTCATTTATAGGAGGTTATTAGGCTTAGAATGAAGGTTTTTTAGATGTTTAAATCAGCAATAATGTCATCAATATATTCTAACCCAACAGCGATACGAACTAAACCATTATCAATGCCAGCATCATCTCTTTGTTCTTGAGTTAAGCGAGAGTGAGTTGTTGTCGCTGGATGAGTGATGGTCGTTTTTGTATCACCTAAATTAGCTGTGATGGACATTAACTTTGTTTTATTGATGATTTTCCATGCAGCCTTTTGTCCACCTTTTACAACAAATGATAAAACAGCACCGCCAGAGGATTGTTGTGCTAAGGCGGTGTTATATTGAGGATGACTTTTTAGACCGGGATAGTAAACTTTTGCAATGTTTTTATTTTTTTCAAGATAAGTTGCCAGTTTGATTGCATTATCAGATTGTTGGTCCATTCTAATTTTTAATGTTTCTAAGCCTTTTAAAAATACCCATGCATTAAAAGGACTGAGAGAAACTCCTGAATTTCTTAAAAAGGTATAAACCTGATTCATTAGTCTTTTTTTACCAAGAACAGCACCGCCCAGACATCTTCCCTGCCCGTCTAAATACTTTGTTGCTGAATGAATAATGATGTCAGCGCCAAGATCAATTGGTTTTTGTAGGGCTGGAGTACAAAAACAATTGTCTACAATTAATTTAACCTTTTTTGATTTAGCCAATTGAGATAATTTTTTTAAGTCTACAATTTCTGTTAATGGGTTTGACGGAGTTTCTAAAAAATAAAATTTAGTATTTTTTGTAGTTGCTGCTTCCCAAGCATTCAAATCAGGTAGGTCAACAAAGCTAATATTTAGTCCCCACTTAGCTAAAAAATTATTGAACAATTGAACAGAAGTACCAAATATACTTTTGGATACAACCACATGATCTCCAGGTTTACAAAGAGCCATAAACGTAGCCAGAATTGCAGACATTCCAGAGGACGTTGCAATACATTGCTCTGCGCCTTCAAGTGCAGCTAGCCTTTCTTCAAAAACTTTTACTGTTGGATTGGTAAATCGACTGTAGACATTCCCTGGTTCCTCACCAGAAAAACGTTTTGCTGCCTCTTGTGCATTCTTAAAAACAAAACTTGATGTAAGAAATAATCCCTCAGAATGTTCTCCAAACTGAGATCGTTCAATTCCTGCTCGTACCGAATCAGTTTCAAAATTTTTATTTTTATTTTTCATAACTCTGTTTAACAGAATTCCTCAGTTTAGCTAAATTATGTTTGCGCTAGCAAGCTGGTGCAAATCGACGCGATGTCATTATCTAAAAAAAAACTGAGTCGGTCAACTAAAGCTCAAGAACCTCGTCGACGTCATCACTATCTTGATTGGTGATTAAATTTAAATCAAGTTGGGTAATTGAGTTTTTTGGCTTAAAGCTGGCTGATGAATCTGCCCTTACTGACTCAATCAAATTAAGATAATTTTCATCAATGTCATCCGTGACGTAACGACCATCAAAACAAGATGCATCAAACTCAGTCAATTGTTTATTTTCTTTGGTCACGTTCTTTTTTAGGGCATCTAACTCCTGATATATCACACCATCAGCACCAATTTCCTCACAGATCTCAGCCTCTGATTTATCAAAAGCAATCAGTTCATTTCGAGATGGCATGTCAATCCCATACACATTTGGAAATTTTACTGGTGGCGCAGCGGAGGCCAGAAAAACTTTCTTTGCACCTGCGTCACGAGCCATTTCAACAATTTCTTTTGATGTGGTTCCTCTGACGATTGAATCATCGATCAGCAGCACACTTTTCCCTTTGAATTCAATTGCAATTGGATTTAATTTTTGTCTGACTGATTTTTTTCTTGTTGCCTGACCGGGCATGATAAATGTACGACCTATGTATCTATTCTTAACAAACCCCTCTTTAAAATCTGTTTTTAACTTTTGCGCAACTTGCAAAGCTGTAGGCCTGCTGGTGTCTGGAATAGGGATCACTACATCAATCTTTTCATCTTTTAGTACAGATTTAATTTTTTCTGCTAGTGTTTCTCCCATATTTAGACGAGTTTGATAAACAGAAACCCCATCGATTACCGAATCAGGTCTTGCCAGATATACATACTCAAAGATACAAGGGCTAACTTTCTTATCACTCACACATTTTTTTGAATAAAAGTTTCCATTAAGATCAATAAATATTGCCTCTCCCGGTTCTACGTCTCTCAATAACTCAAAACCTAATACATCTAAAGCAACACTCTCTGAAGCAACAATGTATTCAGGACCATCACCCATTTCTCTTTTACCCACAACCAATGGTCTAATTCCATGGGGATCTCTAAAGGCAAGTAAGCCAAAGTTAGCAATCATGGATACAACCGCAAAAGCGCCACTACATCTGCTATATAGAGAGGTTACAGCATCAAATATCATATCCGTTGTCAGCACACTTTTTTTAGATGAATCAACAAGCTCATGAGCCAATACGTTTATGAGAACCTCAGAATCAGAGTTGGTATTGATATGCCTTAAATCTTGTTTAAACATATCTTGTTTTAGCTTGCTAGAGTTAGTTAAATTACCATTATGACCAAGTACAATGCCGTAGGGTGAGTTTACATAGAATGGTTGAGCTTCAGCTGCCGAAGAAGATCCAGCCGTCGGATACCTAGCATGAGCTATTCCTGCATTTCCAATCAAATTTCTCATATGCCGGGTTTGAAATACGTCTTTTACGAGGCCATTATTTTTATGCATGTAAAATCTATTGCCGTCTGTGGTAACAATTCCGGCGGCATCTTGACCTCTATGCTGCAATACTAAAAGTCCATCATATAGCATCTGATTGACAGGGTTATTAGAAACAATTCCAATGACTCCACACATTAGATGAGCTCCTCCGTTATGATTGCATAGTTATATTCTACATGGGTAGACTGATAATTTGGTAAATACTCCAAAACAAATGAAAATATAGGATCTAAAAGGGGAATGAGTACGGACTCTGCGGGGTCTATTAAATTTATAAAAGGAATAAGTTGATTCAAATAAAGGATAACTAAAACTATCACTAAACCTCTTGCAATACCAAAGACAAAACCAAAAAACCTATTCACAATAGAAAGACCTGCAAGTTTTAAGATTTTACTAATTAACTTTATTAAAATTGAAGTTAATATTAAAGTAGAAACAAATATCAAAATAAAAGCCGAAATAATTAAGAAATCAGACTTATTTTCTATTGGAACGATACTCGCTAATAAGTTATCAAAGTTAGATGCCAAGTAGAAAGACAAAACTAAACCAGTAAGTGATAAGACTTCTTTAATTAATCCACGGTACACGCCATAAACCGAGGAAACGATTAATAACGTTAAGATGAAATAATCAAATGGGCTCATGAATTATATTTTTTTATAATCCCGCTAAATTTATTAGTCTTTAAAATTTCAAGAGCACTTTCTGCTTCACCATAAGACTCGAAAATCCCAGTTTTAACCCGATACTTTTTTTTGCCATCAAGCACAACAGCCTCAAGTGTGCAATCAATACCTAAGGACTGTATAGAAGATAAGAGTTTAGAAGTTTTTTCTTTATCTGAAAAAATACCAATTTGAATAAAAAAATTATCCACTTCAAGATTTTCTGATGATTGATCAACATCATTATTAATGGAACTACCGCCTTCATCGATAAATGAAATTTTTATGTTTTGGCTGTTAGTTGATGAGCGGTCCTCAAGAAAAAAATAAGAGAAGATAAGTAAACCTACCAATATTATTAATGCACCCAATAATCTTTTTTTTGCTTTTTTAAGCTGAATCGCTTCAGAGAAAGGATCTTCATTACTCGGCATAATTACCCTCAAAAATCTCACTAATTACATAAAAACTTCCGAACACGACTATTCTATCATCATTTAAAGCCTTATTTAATGCTAACTCATAAGCTCTTTTAATAGAATCTGCAGAATCAAAAATATAATTATTCTTCTGAAGGTGTTGTTCAATTAAAGATAATTTTTGCGCTCTTGGACTACTAAGCTCTGAAATCAGCCATTCGGAATCATAAGTAAATTTTTCAAATAATTGAATAATTGATGAGATATCTTTATCTTTTAAAGCTGAAAATACAAAGTAAGTTTTTTTATTACCGAGTTTTAAAAGGGAGTGAACTAAATTTTTTACGCTATCAAGGTTATGAGCCACATCGATTATAACTTCAGGTTTTGTAGAAATTCTATGAAACCGTCCAAAAAAATCCTGCTGCAACAATTCCTCTTTTAAATTAGAAGTAAACTCAGTTAATCCAAGCTGATGGAGGGAAAAAATTGCACACGAAAGATTCTTTTGTTGGACATAAGTTAATTGGCTTTTATCGAATGGGATAATGTTGCTATCGAAGTCTTTATTAAAAAAATAAGGAATTGAATTAATTTCTGATGCTTGGTTTTTTAAAATATCAATACAATTTTCATCCCCTATGACACAAGGTTTAGTTGCCCTCATTACACCTGATTTTTCAACTGCTATCTTCTCCAATGTATCCCCTAAATATTCAGTATGATCCAATCCGATTGATGTGATCACAGAAATATCAGGTTCAAAAGCATTCACAGCATCAAGTCTACCGCCTAAGCCCACTTCCAATATAGCGATATCAATATTGTGATTATCAAATATTAATATAGCTGCTAATGTGGTAATCTCAAAAAAGGTAAGTGAATCACTATCATCAAAACCTAAAATATATTCCAAAGATTGAAGAATTTCAGATTCGGAACACTTTTCACTATTAATTACAATTCTTTCGTTAAAATCAAAAAAATGAGGTGAGGTATATAGACCAATTTTATAATTACTATGTTTTAAAATTTGGTTAATATAAAAGCACAC
Organism: beta proteobacterium KB13; assembly: GCA_000156155.1. Taxonomy (GTDB): domain Bacteria; phylum Pseudomonadota; class Gammaproteobacteria; order Burkholderiales; family Methylophilaceae; genus BACL14. Next base: position 751,615 of record DS995299.1, read on the forward strand.
GCTGCCTTTTCCATTTGTTCCAGCAACAGTAATGATTTTAAAATTTGGGTTAAGAGTGAGTTTTTGTTTGAATTCCTGAACTCTTTTTAATGACAAATCAATTGGATTGCTATGCCGAGTTTCCAGACTTTTGAGAAGGAGATTTAATTTTTCCTTCAAGAATTATTTATGCAGTTTAGAGATTATATTAACAAGTGATTTTCGCATTTCTCTTCGATCAACAATAAAATCAATTGCGCCATGTTCTAGCAAAAATTCTGCTCTTTGGAATCCAGTCGGTAATTTTTCTCTAACAGTTTGTTCGATAACTCGCGGGCCAGCAAAACCAATTAAGGCATTAGGCTCAGCAATAATAATGTCGCCAAGCATAGCAAAACTTGCAGACACTCCACCCATAGTTGGGTCAGTTAAGATTGAAATGAAAGGAATTTTCTCTTTACTTAACTTAGTTAATGCAGCGCTTGTTTTAGCCATTTGCATTAGGGAAAAAAGACCCTCCTGCATCCTTGCGCCTCCGCTGGCGGAGAAACAAAGAAAAGGTGTTTTATTCTCAATGGCATAATCAATAGCACGCACAAATTTCTCACCAACGACAGACCCCATTGATCCGCCCATAAAGGAAAATTCAAATGCAGCAGCTGTTATATTCAAAGACTCAATTTTTCCATTAATTACGATTAATGCATCTGCAGTTTTGTGTTTGTCCTGTGCCTCCTTAAGTTTTTCATCATAGGGTTTTGAATCAACAAACCGAAGTGGGTCTTTGGGTAAGATGTCTGTAAAAATTTCGCGCTGACCTATGGAATCAAATAGCAGCTTTAATCTCTCTCTAGCAGGGAGTCTATGATGGTGATCACATTTTGGACACACATAAAGATTTTTTTCTAAGTCACTATTATAAAGTGTAGTTTGGCATGAACTGCATTTATGCCACACTCCATCAGGAACTCTCTTTTTTTCAGAACCAACAATTCTTTTAATTTTAGGAGGAATGACGTTCTTTAACCAACTCATTTAAATGGCCTCGCGAATAGATTTAATAATCTTTGAAATATTTTCCAGCATATTATCTAGATTAGATTTTTCAATCTCTTGAATAATTCTGCTACCAATGACAATGGCGTCAGAAAAGCTGGCAACGGCTTTTGCTGTTTCTGGATCCCTTACTCCGAAACCGACACCAACTGGTAAATCCGCTAATGACTTAATTTCAGCGACACGGTGTTTCACTTGGTCAATATCGATATTTTGAGCACCTGTGACACCCTTCAAAGAAACGTAATATAAAAAACCAGTAGCTTGTTTGATGATTTGTTTAATTCTTTCTTTCTCAGTCGTGGGTGCTAACAAAAAAATGGCATCAATGTCATTTTCTCTTAGTTTAGTGACATATTCTTTAGACTCTTCATGTGGGTAATCGACTGTAATAATTCCATCTATATCAGCCTCTTTGCATAATCTTAAAAACTCATCTAAACCAATTGCCTCAATAGGGTTGGCATATCCCATCAAGATAAGTGGAGTGTCTTGGTCGGAGCTTCTAAATTCTTTTGCTATTTCAAATGTTTTTCTTATTCCAACATTGTTTGCTAGCGCCCTTTCGCTTGCCCTTTGAATCACAGGTCCATCTGCCATTGGATCCGAAAATGGGATGCCTAGCTCAATCATGTCCGCGCCTGAATCTACCAGCTGATGAAGAATTTTTTTAGTCATTTCAACAGATGGATCACCAGCAGTGATAAAAGGGATTAATGCTTTTTTATTATTAGATTTTAATAATGAAAATGTTTTTGTAATTCTACTCATGATTTTAAATTTTTATACCGGCAATATTAGCTACTGTATTAATGTCTTTATCCCCTCTTCCAGAAAGATTTACCAAAATTGTTTTGTCTTTAGGGAGCTCCTTTGCCAGTTTTTCTGCATAAGCAATAGCATGGCTTGTCTCGAGTGCAGGGATAATACCCTCTGTTTTACATAGATTGTGGAAGGCTGCAAGAGCCTCATCATCATTCACGGCCACATACTCGGCTCTGCCAGTATCTTTAAGCCACGAGTGTTCTGGACCAACACCTGGGTAATCTAAACCTGCTGAAACAGAATGTGTCTCTATAATTTGGCCCTCTTCATTTTGCATCATGTAAGTTCTATTCCCATGAAGGACTCCTACCGGACTATTTGCAGTTAATGGAGCTGCATGTTTACCTGTATCAATACCATGTCCTGCTGCCTCAACACCAATCAATCTAGTTTCTTTATATGGAATATATGGATAAAAAATACCCATCGCATTTGAACCACCACCAACGCATGCAATAACTGCGTCAGGCTGTTTACCTTCCAAATCATCCATTTGTCCAATAGCCTCTTTGCCAACAACAGAATTGAAGTCCCTGACCATCATTGGATATGGATGAGGGCCAGCAACTGTACCTATTATATAAAAAGTATTGCTGACATTTGTTACCCAGTCTCTAAGTGCTTCATTAAGCGCATCTTTTAGAGTTTTTGATCCACTCTCAACAGGTACTACTTTAGCTCCCAATAGTTTCATTCTATAGACATTCGGGCTTTGTCTTTTAACATCTTCAGCGCCCATATACACCACACATTCAAGTCCAAGACGAGCAGCTATAGTCGCTGTAGCCACGCCATGTTGACCTGCTCCAGTTTCAGCAATAACCCTGGGTTTACCCATTTTTTTTGCTAACAAAGCCTGTCCTACTGTATTGTTCACCTTATGAGCACCTGTATGGTTGAGGTCTTCTCTTTTGAAATAAATTTTTGCCCCACCAATTTTATAAGTTAGCCTCTCAGCAAAATAAATTGGGCTCGGTCTGCCAACAAAATGTTTTAAGTCGTGATGAAATTCATTTAAGAACTCTTTGTCGTCCTTGAACTGGTTATACATTTCTTTGAGTTCATCAAGTGCCTCAATTAATGTTTCAGCTACAAACGTACCACCATAGGGGCCAAAGTGACCATTTTGATCAGGGAAATTATAATTATCCATTTTTCACAACCTTTATAAATTGTTTCATTAGCTCTTCGCTTTTTTTACCTTTCGTTTCACTTTCCACCCCACCACTTACATCAACCGCGTAGGGTAAATATTCTTTAATGAGTGTTGATACATTATTAGGGTTCAACCCCCCTGCAATTATAATTGGTTTTTTTAAATTTCTTGGAATTAGTGACCAATCAAAAGACTTACCTGTACCACCAAAGTGATCTGTATCAAAAGTATCAAGTAGAATTGCTGATGCGTCAACAAAATCGTCACATATTTTTTTAATATTTGTATCTTTTTTGACAGAAATAACTTTAATAAAAGGAAACTGAAATGAAGAACAAAACTCAGGGGTTTCAGATCCGTGAAATTGAATGATGTCTATAACATTTTCACTAATTGCTGAACGAACAAATTCGGCTTCAGGATTCACAAACAATCCAACTTTTGTAATGAAAGGGGGAAGTGTCCGGTTAATTTGGATTGCCTGATCGATCGAGCAAAATCTTGGACTGTCATTATAAAACACATAACCAATTGCATCAGCGCCTGCATTACTAGCATTTATTGCATCACTGCAATTGGTGACACCACATATTTTTACTTTTACGTTATTCATATAATGACTGTGTTTTTTAAATCAACTATCTTGAATTTCTTTTCATACTTAATGTTGGCAAGGTAAAGACCATTTGGTGAAAATGTATTCGATGCCTTCGTTCTATCCTTAACCTCAAATAGATATTGTACATAATCCAATGGCTTTTTTCCTGAAACGACATCTAAAATAACGCTCATCATATTTCTAATCTGGTGATGTAGGAATCCATCAGCTGTAAATTTAAAAAGGATAAAATTTTCTTTTTTTTGGTAGCTGACATCATGCATAATTCTGATAGGCTTTTTTGATTGACACTCGCTTGATCGAAAACTAGTAAAGTCATGTTTTCCAATAAATTCTTTTAATACTTTATCCAGAAGTTTAAAGTTTATTTCATAGCCATAATGGCCTGCCTTTTGATGCCAAATGGCTGAAGGTGTATCATTGCAATGAAGTAAGTACTGATACTCTCTCTCCATGACGTTAAACCGTGCATGAAAATTCTTATCAACTTCCGAGACCCATTTTATAGAAATATCTTGAGGCAAAAAAGAATTAGCTCCCCTTTTCCATGAGTTTAAAGGCCTTTGTGATTCTGTATCAAAATGAAATACTTGTCCAAGTGCATGAACACCGGCGTCCGTTCTGCCTGACGCTTCAATCTTGACATCATGGTTAGCAATCTTTGATAAAGCTTTTTGAATACATAATTGTATGGTGTTTAGATTGGGCTGAATTTGAAATCCAGCGTAATTTGTTCCAAGGTATTCGACAATGGCAGCAATTCTCATGCGATAAATAAAACTAAAAAGTAACAAAAAACAAATAAATAACCAAAATGATTCAGTTCAAATGTATCAATCTTAATTTTCAGATTTTCTTGAGAAAATAAAAAAGCCCTAAATGATTTTACAGGACTTCTGTAATTAAATTTTTTACGAGAAAATAGTCTGAAATAACTTAAAGTTAAGATTATTATCTTATACAGTTTATTAACATTCAAACCCAAATATTTAAATGGGTATACAAAATACATGATTGAATTGACCACCGCAATTTCTTGGGTTTTTACTAAATAAATTTTTGCAAGTAAAAAGATGTTCATTAAGAGCAATGACTGTTTTAATCCTGCATAAAATCCATCATAAGTAACCGAAAAATTATAAAACTGAGCTGCTATTTCCCCAGGGATTGAAAGAGGGTAGATAATAAAAATACTCACAAGGAAATATTTTATTTTTAAGAAAAAAATAAAAGGGTTGTACTTAATAAAAAAACAAACCAATATTAGAAAAAGAAGGAGGTAGAAATTTAAAGCTATTGATAAGCAATATATGAACTTGAGAGATATCAGGGTAGCTAATAATTTGAGAAGCTCAGTCACTAATTAAAATGAGTTTTTATCCTCACGAGATAAATTATCTATAATGTCAGATTGATTATTTTGAGAATTATCATTTATTCCAGATGAAAAAATAGTCCTTTCAGCTCTTCTCTTTGAAGATATAAAGAAGATAGCTCCCGCCACAACAACCACAAGAAAGAGTAACACTAAAACTATCATCAGATTGTCATTTTGATTAGCCTCGTCTTCAATTAGGACTGTTTCATTGATATCAGAATCTGCCGAAATTGATGAGGTGAATACATCTTCATCACTTTCCTTAACATCATCAAGAACAATTTCTTCAATTTCAAAATCACTTCCCTCGATATCGATTACTTCATTTTGTTTCGAAATTTCATCCATAGTTTCTTTATCTATGGTTTTTTGCTGCTCAGGTTCTATACTGTCAACTTGAGCCTGGCTTAGTTTTTTTAATTTCTGTTCTGCTTCAGCAAGCTTCTGTTCTAGATTCTCAATTTTTTCTTTTTCAATATTATTCTCTACTTTCTTAGTAGACTTGTTTTCCTTGGCTTTTGGTTGTGTTAATTTCTTCCATTCATCATTTTGAGATTTTAAAATTTTTCTTGCTTCTAAATGACTTAAATCAGAAAAATAAGATTTGTTTGGGATTGTTAAAACTTTATTTTTATTTAATCCATTAATATTTCCTTCAGCAAATGCCTTTCTATTATTTTGATATATGCCTACGACCATTTGCTCTAATGTAATTCCAGATAAACTATTTTCACGACCAATTTGGTACAAAGTTTTTCCTGGTACAGATTTGACTGTTTTTAGCTCATCAATTTCTTGATCATTAAGGTCCTCTTCTTTGGAATTCACAACTGATTCCTTAACATTTACTTTTTTAGCAGTATCTTGTTTTTCTTCTACTACTTCTTCTTTTTGGTCTTCAGTTAAGTCAATTTTTTCTTCTACGTTTTTATCTGAATCAATTTCACGTTTTTTTCCTTCAGCCAAATCTTTTGCGGGAAGTTTATTGCTGTCTTTTTTAGAAGAATCTTTTTCAAGGGTTTCGTTAATCATCTTATCCATCGGGTCTGGTGGATCAAGCAGAACCGTGTACTCACGATAATTTCTTCCCTTAGGCGAATCAATCTGGATTAATAGATCAAGAAAAGGGTCCTTAACAGGCTTTTCACTTTTTAGTTTTAAGTAAACCTTGCCCTCAGAATTTTTTACAAAATTTGCATCAATGTTGGCATGAACAGGAAGTCTTTCAATACCCTGCGACTCGAAATCTTCTTTTGAGGCAATGCTTGGCACTAACTCAGTCACATCATCTGCTTTTGTTAGAATGACCTCAATATCAGCATTCAGAGGTTGTTCTTGTTTCGAGTTGATAGAGATTTTTCCTAGCTGCAACGCTTGAGCTGAAAAAATAAATGTGAATGCGGAAGCAAAAAGAAATAGTTTAATTAATCTGTTCATTTGTTGGATATTATACTCAAGATTCGCCTTAATGGTTCAGCCGCACCCCATAATAATTGATCCCCAATGGTAAATAGAGAGATCATATTGCTATCAAGGTTAAGTTTTTTTATTCGACCCACTAAAATATCTAACTTACCAGATGCATTGGTTGGAGATAACTGATTTATGGTCGCATCTCGTTCATTAATAATCAATTTTACCCACTGGTTTCCTGCAGAAATTTTTTCATTAATCTGCTCAATTGATAAATTTTCCTTCATTTTGATCGTTAACGCTTGGCTATGACATCTCATAGTACCAATTCGAACACATAATCCATCAACTTTGACTGGTGCGTATTGTGATCCCAGAATTTTCAAGGTCTCATTTTGTCCTTTCCACTCTTCCTTGCTACTACCATTTTTAAGATCTGAGTCAATCCATGGAATTACACTACCGGCAAGAGGTACCCCAAAATTATTTATGGGCATATTTTTATCTAACATTGCACTAGTTATTTTATGATCTATATCAAGAATTGATCCTTGTCGATTCTCCAACATATCAGAGACTGAGTTAAATAAATAACCCATTTGAGACAAGAGCTCTCTCATGTTATTTGCCCCAGCACCACTTGCTGCCTGATAGGTCATGGATGAGACCCATTCAACTAAGTTTTCTTTAATTAATCCATGAATGGCAAGCAGCATAAGCGAAACCGTACAATTTCCACCAACCCATGTCTTGACACCACCTGAGTAAGATTTGTCGATCAAATCTGAGTTAATTGGATCAAGCACAACAACTGCATTTTTTTCCATTCTGAGATGGGATGCTGCATCGATCCAGTGCCCGTCCCAGTTTTGATTTTTTAACTTGTCATATACATCTATCGTAAATTGGCTTCCTTGGCATGTGAGGATGACATCCATATTCGATAGCTCCTCAAGATTATTAGCATCAATAAGATATTCTGATTCTGCAAAACCAAAAGGACATTTTTCGCCAGCTTGTGAAGTTGAAAAGAAAAAAGAGGTGTAATTTTTAAAATCATTTTCCTCGAGCATTCGCTGCATTAGAACTGATCCAACCATGCCTCTCCAGCCAACAAAACCAACTTTTAACTTATTCATTTATAAATTTCCTAAAATACGGTCACCCATCTCTTCGCATCCAATTTTCGTAGAGTTGTCATCCATTATGTCAGCAGTTCGATAGCCTTGTTGAAGTGTTTTTTCAACCGCCTCTTCGATCCTAACGGCCTCATTAGGCTGTTTAAAAGTGTATTTATACATCATAGCTGCTGATAAAATCGTGGCAATTGGGTTTGCAATATCTTGACCAGCTATATCTGGAGCCGAACCATGACTTGGCTCATATAAGCCTTTGTTATTAATATCTAAGGATGCAGAAGGAAGCATGCCAATAGAACCTGTCAGCATGGATGCCTCATCAGATAAAATATCTCCAAAAATATTTCCTGTAACCATTACGTCAAATTGTTTTGGTGCCCTGACTAATTGCATTGCCGCGTTATCCACATACATATGCGACAAAGATACATCTGGATAATTTGCTGATAAATCTACCATCACTTCTCGCCAAAGTTCTGTTGTCTCAAGTACATTGGCTTTGTCTACAGAACATAATTTTTTATTTCTTAATTGAGCAAGCTGAAAGGCAACATTTCCGATCCTGCGGATCTCACTCTCAGAATAACGCATGGTATTAATACCCTCACGTTCTCCGTTTTTAAGGTTATGAATTCCCCTTGGCTGGCCAAAATAAATGTCCCCAGTTAATTCACGTACTATTAAGATATCTAAGCCAGAAACAATATTAGGTTTAAGTGAAGACGCATCCACTAACTGATCAAACAGCATGGCAGGTCTTAAATTGGCGAATAAATTAAGCTCCGACCTTATTCGCAATAATCCCCTCTCTGGCCTCAACTCTCTTGGTAATTGATCGTACTTCCAATCTCCGACTGAACCCATCAGAATCGCATCTGCGTCTTTAGCTTTTTGGAGGGTAGTTTGTGGTAACGGATCACCATCTGCATCATAACCAGCGCCACCTATAGGTGCCTCATCAATATTAAAATTAGGAGACAGTGCCTTAACTATCTTTACAGCTTGTTTTGTTATTTCTGGGCCGATACCATCACCGGGTAGGGTTAATATGTTCATTTTTATTCCTGTTTAAGCCACGGATAATTTGAAAAATAACTTTTCTCAAAATTTGCTATTACACCTTTATTCTCAAGAGTTAATCCAATCTCATCTAAGCCATTCAACAATGAGCTCTTTTTGAATTCATCGATTTCAAAAGAATATGATTTTAAAGATTTAACAAATTGTTTTTCTAAATTAACTTCAATTTCAAGAGTTTTGGTCTCAGTTTCAGAAAATAACTCTTCAATTTCATCCTTTTGCAAAGTGATTGGCAAAATACCATTTTTAAAACAGTTGTTGTAAAAAATATCAGCAAAACTTTCTGCGATAATGACTTTAATACCAAAATCTAATAGTGCCCAAGGCGCATGCTCTCTGCTAGACCCGCACCCAAAATTTTCTCTAACCAATAGAATCTTACTGTCTTTAAATTGTGGTTTATTTAAAACAAAATCAGGGTTGATCGACCTTTTAGAATTATCCATACCAGGCTCACCATGATCTAGGTATCGCCATTCATCAAATAAATTTGGTCCGAAACCAGTTCTTTTGATTGACTTTAAAAATTGTTTGGGAATGATCGCGTCAGTATCAACATTAGATCGATCAAGAGGGATAACTTTACTAACGATATGTTTAAACTTATCCACTGATTTCCTCGTTTCTTATATCAACAAAATGGCCATGAACTGCTGCTGCTGCAGCCATCGCAGGACTGACTAAATGGGTTCTTCCACCCTGCCCCTGCCTTCCTTCAAAGTTACGATTTGACGTTGACGCACACCTCTCACCACTTTCAAGACGGTCTGCATTCATTGCAAGACACATTGAGCAACCTGGATCTCTCCATTGAAAACCTGATTCCATAAAAATTTTATCTAACCCTTCGGACTCCGCTTGTTTTTTTACAATACCCGACCCAGGAACAGCCATCGCTAACTTAATACTCGGATTAATTTTTTTGCCTTTCAAATACCGTGCTGCCTCTCTTAAATCCTCTATTCTTGAGTTTGTGCATGAACCAATAAACACTTTATCCACAGATATCTCATTGATTGGAGTATTTTCATTGAGACCCATGTATTCAAGAGCCCTCTGGAAATCAAGGTGCTTGTCGGATGTTAAATTGCTTTTTTTAGGAATAGATTCAGAAATTCCCTTCACCATTTCAGGAGATGTCCCCCAGCTCACCTGAGGCTCTATCATGGTCGCATCAATTTCAACTACTTTGTCAAAAACTGCATCTATGTCAGAGTGAAGTGTTCTCCATTCTTTTTCTGCTAGATCCCACATTCCATTTTTTGGAGCAAAGGGCTTATTTTTTAAATAGTTAATTGTAGTATCATCAACAGCAACCATACCCGAACGAGCCCCGGCTTCAATTGCCATATTGCACAGCGTCATTCTTCCTTCCATCGATAACTGCTGAATGGCATCTCCACAAAATTCAATAGCATAACCGGTGCCGCCAGCAGTTCCAATTTGCCCGATAACAAATAAAGCAATATCTTTTGCTGAAACAAGAGGATGAGTTTTACCCTGAACGTCAATTTTCATTGTTTTAAGCTTTTTTTGAATTAAGCATTGTGTGGCCATAACATGCTCAACTTCCGAGGTACCAATACCCATGGCTAAGGCTCCAAAAGCTCCATGAGTGCTTGTATGAGAATCACCGCAAACGATCGTCATACCAGGAAGAGTCAAACCTTGCTCAGGTCCAATCACATGAACAATGCCCTGTCTCACATCGGACATATCAAACTGAAGCAAGTTATGATCTTTACAGTTCTGGTCGAGAGTCTCCACTTGGATTTTTGAAATAGGGTCCTGGATTCCCTTATCCCGATCTGTTGTTGGTACATTGTGATCAGGAACAGCCACGATAGATTCCTTACGCCACAATGGGCGATCATGGATTTTTAAACCCTCGAATGCTTGCGGGCTAGTCACCTCATGAATTAAATGACGATCAATATATATGAGATAGGTATCTTCCTGAGCTAGAACAACATGTTTATCAAAAATTTTCTCATAGAGAGTCTTTGCCATAAACTAATCCCTAAAATTACCAAAATTTAGAGGGTAGTCAGACACATTTGCTTTTACCAACGCAATCGACTCCTGCAGAATATCTCTCTTTGCACCAGTGACTCTAACTGTATCGCCTTGGATTGAGGCCTGGACCTTTAATTTACTATCCTTTAATAATTTGATAATTTTTTTACCAAGTTCTTGATCAATTCCATCCGACACTTCTATATCAAGTTTCACATTGTTTCCAGAAATACTCTCAAGATTTTTATCCATCAATCTTTTAGTTGAGTCAGGTTCTTTTTTTTCGAGTGATGGAAATAAAATATCTTTAATTTGATTAACCTGAAAATCATTATCACCAAATAAAGTGATAATTAAATCCTTCTCGTTAAATTCAATACTTGCAGATGTGCCTTTAAAATCATAACGATTTTGTATTTGCCTTCTAACAACATCAACCGCATTTGCTAAATTGACCTTATCTGCAGAAGAGCTTATATCGAAACTGGGCATAATTTAATCCTTCTTATTTCTACCTAAAGTTTTAAGTCTTAATGCGTTCAGCTTAATAAACCCTTCCGCATCATATTGATTATAAGATCCCCCATCGTCTTCAAATGTGGCAATATTTTCGTCAAATAGACTGTGAGGACTACTTCGTCCAACGACCTGAACAGATCCCTTGTAGCAAACTAAATTAACCTCACCGGTAACATTTTTTTGCGTATGATCAATCAGGGTCTGTAATGCCTCTCTTTCTGGAGCAAACCAAAATCCGTTATATATTAACTTCGCATACCTCGGCATTAATTCGTCTTTTAAGTGAGCCACTTCACGATCAAGTGTAATGGATTCAATGGCTCGATGAGCTTTTAATAGAATGGTTCCACCAGGAGTTTCATAACATCCTCTGGATTTCATACCAACAAATCTGTTTTCAACTAAATCTAGTCGACCAATTCCATTTCTTGAGCCGACCTGATTTAGATAATTAAACACCTCGTGAGGTTTCATGGTTTCATTATTGATAGCTACAGGATCTCCATTCTCAAAAGAAATTGATAATGATTCTGCTTCATCATTTGCCGCTTCAGGCGACTTAGTCCATCTCCACATCGAGTCTTCTGGTGGGTTGCTAGGATTTTCTAGATGTCTACCTTCATAGGAAATGTGAAGAAGGTTAGCATCCATGCTATATGGACTTCCTCCATTTTTATGCTTCATGTCTACAGGAATGCCATGTTTTTCAGCAAAATTTAATAATTTTTCACGACTTAAGAGATCCCACTCTCTCCATGGAGCGATCACTTTAATATCAGGATTTAATGCATAGGCATTCAATTCAAATCTAACCTGATCATTACCTTTGCCGGTAGCTCCATGAGCTATTGCATCAGCTCCTGTTTCAGCAGCTATTTCAATTAGTCTTTTTGCAATCAGAGGTCGAGCTATTGATGTTCCAAGTAAATACTCACCCTCATAAATCGCATTGGCTCTAAACATTGGAAAAATATAATTTTTTGCAAAATCTTCCTCAAGATTTTCAATATAAATTTCTTTAATTCCAGCTTGTTTTGCTTTTTCTCTGGCTGGCTCAATTTCTTCACCCTGACCAATATCAGCCGTAAAGGTAACCACTTCACAATCATATTTTTCTTGTAGCCATTTTAAAATTACAGAGGTATCTAATCCACCTGAATATGCCAAAACAACTTTTTTAATTGATTTCATAAAATTAAACTTTCCCAATAAGAAGATATTCTAGTAAAGCTTTTTGAACATGCAAACGATTTTCTGCCTCATCCCAAACCACAGACTTAGGTCCATCAATAACATCAGATGTAACCTCCTCTCCTCTATGCGCCGGCAAACAATGCATGAATAAGGAATCTTTTGCTGAGGCATCCATCATTTCTTGATCAACTTGCCAATCTGCAAAAACTGATTTTCTTTCTGACTGCTCTGACTCGTACCCCATACTTGTCCATACATCTGTAGTCACAAGATGAGCATCTTTAGCTGCATCCATAGGATTTTCAAATTGTTCAAAATGAGAATCATCGTATAAGCCTGCTCTCTCAACCTCAACCTCATATCCTTTTGGAGTTGAAACATGCATATTAAAATCTAATAACTCTGCAGCTTGTAACCAAGTATTGCAAACATTATTAGAATCCCCAATCCAGGCGACTGTTTTTCCCTCAACTGAGCCTCTATGCTCGATAAAAGTAAATATATCCGCCAAAATTTGACAAGGATGGTACTCGTTCGTCAGACCATTGATCACAGGAACCCTAGAGTTCTGAGCAAACCTTTCAATAATTTCCTGCTCAAAAGTCCTAATCATGACGACATCACTCATTCTGGAAATAACTTGAGCTGCATCCTCAACAGGCTCTCCCCTTCCTAGTTGAGAATCTTTTGTGTTTAAGTAAATAGCGGCACCGCCGAGTTGATGCATGCCTGACTCAAAAGATAACCTTGTTCTAGTGCTAGCTTTTTCAAAAATCATCACCAGAGTTCTATCTTCAAGCGGCCAGTGTTTTTGATACTCTTTAAATTGTTTTTTTAACCATTTTGCTCGATCGAATAAGTAATATATTTCGTCTTTTGTAAGGTCATTAAATTGTAAAAAGTGTTTAATCGTCATGCTTTATTTTCTTTCAAATAATCCTTTAGCATCAATGTTAAATTTGATACTAAAAATTCTGACTCATCATCATTGATAACTAAAGGAGGAACAATTCTTATAACATTTCCAGATGTCACGCTGATCAGTAAATTATATTTTAAAGCAAGCGTCATCAGTTCTAGGCAATCATAACCAAGCTCAATGCCAATCATTAAGCCCTGGTGCCTGACGTCAATTACAAAATCTAAAGATTTTGTTTGCTCTCTTACAGCATGAGCAATTTTTGAGCCTTGGATTGTTGCATTTAAATAAAGATTTTCTTGCTCTAAAACATCGAGAGTTAAATTCCCTGCACGACATGCTAAGGGATTTCCACCAAATGTTGAGCCATGCTGTCCTGGTTTAATGATGCTTTCTATTTTTTCATTCACTAAAGTGGCGCCAATTGGAACCCCTGAACCAAGGCCTTTTGCACTAGTTAGAACATCAGGCTTAATATCTGAATACTGAAAAGCATACAAACGTCCAGTTCGACCCACGCCGGTCTGAACTTCATCCAACATAAGAAGCCATTCATTTTGATCGCATATTTTTCTCAAATCGTTCAGATAAGATGAAAGATTTTTTGGGAGCCTTATCCCTCCCTCGCCCTGAATAGGCTCAACTAAGATAGCAACAACATTTTTATTTTGATCTGCAATTTTTTTTATAGAATCTAAATCATCAAAAGGGACTCGGATAAACCCTTTTAAAAGTGGCTCAAAGCCAGCTTGAACTTTTCTGCTTCCAGTGGCGGATAAGGTTGCCATGGTTCTGCCATGGAAAGAATTCTCCATCACAATAATTTGTGGATCTGAAACCTTTTTTGAATTGGCAAATAGTCTTGCAAACTTGATAGCAGCTTCATTCGCCTCACAACCAGAATTGGAGAAAAATACTGCGCTCATACCAGTCATGGAGGCCAGTCTTTGCGCTAGTTTTTCTTGTTCACCTATATTGACATAATTAGATAAGTGAATGAATTGATCGAGTTGGTCTTTTAGTCCTGATGTGAAATGCGGATGAGCATGACCTAGCGTATTAACAGCAACGCCTGCTAAGGCATCAAGGTATTTATTTCCTTCTTTATCAAACAGCCAGACACCCTCACCTTTTTCAAAAGAAATAGGAAGTCTTCCGTAAGTTTTTAAAATTGAATATTTTGATTCCATCTAGAATAAAAAACGGCGGCTAACGCCGCCGGTTTTTACAAAGTTGTTAAAGGTAGATTATAAACCAATTAAGCCTTTGTGTGATAGTCCGTTTGTCATTAAGAATAACATCGGAATAGATAACATAGTGTTAGTTCGAGATGCTAAAAAAGCAATTCTTCTGGCAGCAGTTTTTTCCGCATCACTCGCTGGTTTTAAACCAAGAATTTTTTGTTGATTTGGCCAGATAAGAACCCAAACATTGAATAACATAATAGTACCCAACCATGATCCTAATCCAATAGCCTCATAACCTCCACTCAATGTGAAAGCAGGAACAAAGTTACCGCCTAAGAGTGCGGCACCTGCAATCCACGTGGCTAATGCAGCCCAACGAAACCAAAGAAGCGCTAAAGGGGCAACATGTTTAGTAATACCAGCCGCCGTTCCATCAGCATTAGCATTTTTCAAAGCTGGGACTTGAACAAAGTTGAAATAATAAAGTAGGCCTATCCAGGCAACCCCCACAATAACATGCAGAAATCTTACAATCGCGGTGAAATAATCATACTCCATAATAATCTCCTAATATTTAGTAATGTAAATTAAAAAAAGTTTTTCAAGAGATATACAAATACAAAAGTAAGTATAACGCCTGCGACAATGGTTCCGAGAATTGAATCTAATGGATTTTTCATAAAAATTTTCCTCCAAATTTTAAGAATAGACTATATTATTTACCAACATTGTCAAGATTGAAAAGATTTCATTACTTACTGTGAAAAAATTACCTTCAAAATATAGAAGTTTTCGATGGATGTTATTAGCGACGTTTTCATTCAGTGTAATGGGTTTATGCGTGAAATTAAACTCCTCTTCATTTAATGAATATGAATTAGTTTTTTATCGTTCGTTTGTGAGTCTAATAATCATTATTGTATTGATGAAAAAAAATGACATTACAATTAAAACGAAATACGCGTGGTTTCATTTCTTAAGATCGTTTATTGGGTTCATTAGCCTTTTGTTATTTTTTTACGCCATTACAAAACTCCCTCTTAGCACATCAATGACACTCAATTACACATCCCCAATTTTTTTAGGACTTTTGATTCCATTTTTAATGAAACAAAAATTTAACAGCTCTAAACTATTTCTCCTATTAATTGGTTTTTTAGGAATTGTATTTATTCTTAAACCTGTTCTTAATCAAAACTGGTTCGCTGGTTTAATGGGTGTTCTATCAGGATTCGGTGCAGCAATTGCTTATATTATGGTGGCCAAATTAGGTCAACTAAAAGAACCAGATTTAAGAACAGTTTATTTTTTCACCCTGATATCATCGATCTTATCTTTCGGTTTGATGTTAAAAGATGATATCAGTCCGATCTCTTTTGACATCAATTTAATTTACCTATTGCTCCTAGGGGTTAGTGCGACTATTGCCCAAATAGCTATTACTAGGGCCTATCGTGAAGGTAAAACATTAAATAATGCCGCTTACTCTTATATGACGGTTATCTTTTCAGTGGTATGGGGAGTATGGATATTTCAGGAAAATCTCGATTGGCTTACTTTGATGGGAATCTTACTGATCTTTTTAGCTGGTATATTTATCAACCAAACAAAGTTAAGGCTCAAGTAATCCGCACCGAATTGCAATAAGAGCTATTTCTGCTGAGTTGTTCGCATTTAATTTTTGTTTGATATTGTAGAGATGAGTTCCGACAGTACGCGGACTTAAACACATAGTATCCGCAATCTCATTAGTACTTTTACCTTTAGCCAGCGATATGAACACTTCAAACTCACGGTCCGATAACACCTCAGTGGGATCATTTTCTCCAGATAATTGGGTAATCGCTAACTGTTGAGCTACGGAAGATTCGATGTATTTTTTCCCACCTCCTACAGTTCTGATTGCATTAATCAACTCTTCTGCAGCACTCCTTTTTGTCAAATAACCGATTGCACCTGCACTTAAAACTCTTTTTGGATGGACGGAATCTTCATGAGCTGATAGCACCAGTATTTTTGCATTTTTGTCTTTTGCAATTATTCTCTCAATTGCTTCAAGGCCACCAATACCTGGCATAGTGATGTCCATCACTATTACGTCAGGTTTAATTTCTTGGAATTTCTTAATGCCCTCTTCACCTGTTTCAGCTTCAGCAATTACCTGCATATCTTTTTCACTATCGATAAGCATTTTAAAACCCATCCTAACTACAGAATGATCGTCGACTAAAAGCACATTTAAATTTGACATCGAATTCCTATTTTCTTTTTATTGGGATTAAACCAGTGATTATGGTTCCTTCTTCGTTTGATTGTAACTCAAATTTTCCATTTAAGCCTTGAATTCTTTCTCTCATGCCAACAATTCCAAATTGCTTTGAGGATTTCAACATTTTTGTATCAAACCCCTTACCATTATCTTTAAAAGAAATCTTTAAATACCTTTTGTCGACTATCAGACCAATATGAACTTCAGAAGCATCTGCATGTTTTAAGCAATTATTCATGCCCTCTTGAATGATTCTGTAAATATTGATACTGATCTCCTCAGATAAATTCTCAACTTTGTTATGTTTAAAACTTACTTTCATTGCAGGGTATTGTTTTTGCCAAACTCCAACCAAATCATTGATTGTTTCAACCAATCCAAGGTTGTCTAATGAACCAGGTCTTAATTTACGAATGATATTATGCATGCCGTCATATATTTGATTTGCTGCTGATGTTACAGACTCGGCGCTTGTTGCTATCAAATCATTTCCTTTGGCTTGATTTTTAATATTTTGCGTGAAAATTTTTATGGCAGAAACATACTGACCGAGTTCGTCATGAAGTTCTCGGGCCAGACTTCTTCTTTCGTCCTCAATTTTTTCCTGAATAATCCCAGTCAATTTTCTGTTCTGGTCTAAAGCTTTCTTTGATCTTTCTGCTTTTAATTTTTCAGATATGTCTCTCATACTAACAATATCGCCAATCACTTCTTTTTTATCGGGATCATATAAAGGAGAAATTGAAATAGAGACGTCTATAATTTTCTTTGATTTAGTAACACGTCTTGTATCGAGGTTTTGAATCTTTTTATTCTTGTGTGTGTAGGATAAATTAGACTTAAGTTCGCCCAATTTATTTTTTGGAACAATTAATTTAACTGACCTACCCAGTACTTCCTTTTTTTTGTAACCAAACATGTTCTCAGCAGAATGATTCCAAAAATTAATTTTTTGATCTGCATCCAAGATCATTATGGCATCGGCTGTTTGTTGAGATATAAGCGCTAATGTTTTATTTTCATTTAAAAATTTTTCCAAAGACTGGCCCATCTTGTTGAAGTTTGTGGCGATTTTTTGAAAATCTGGAACATCAAATTTTGGCAACCTTGTTTTTAAATTGCCTTGGCCAAAATCCTCTATCCCCTTTAACAATGGATTGATTGAGGATAGCCATCTTCCCAACAACATGTAAATAAATATGTTCATTAACAGAAACACAATCAATGAAATATACATAAAACTTCTTGTGTGATACCAAGCCTCCCTAATTGCACCTTCAGGGGCTGATTCCACAATCAACCTTCCGTATCTAATAATTTTTGCATTTAATTCTTGTGGTGGAGTCATGTAATTTTTAAACCATAAGGGAGGAGTAATTTCTTGACGGTAGGTCGACTCAGGTGATTGATAAAGCAAATGGTTATTTAAATCATAGAGCGAGATGATGTTGCTGCGAACATGCCCCAATTCAACAAGAAATGGTTGAATCACCTGATGCGTATATCCCCACTCTGGATTTTGTACAGAGCTAGTGATAAATGTATCTAATAATTGCAAAGTCACTCTATGAGATGATTCCACGCCCTCCTCAATCGCTTTTTTTGAGGATTTCATGAGCGTGATTGATAATCCAATTAAAAAAAGGATCATTATTAATGCAATCAATAGATTTAATCTTACTCTTAAGCCCATAGAAATAAAATTTGGGAAATCAAAAAAACACTTGTATTATAGTTCATAACAATGACTGTAATTTAATTTTATAATTCACATCAACACACTTAATCTAACGAAATTCAAAAAGGGAGGTTTGAATGGCGATTGAATCAGTGATGCATGAAAATAGGGTCTTTAACCCGCCAAAAACATTAAGTGAAAATGCATATGTTAAAAATCTAGAAGAATATCAACAACTTTGCGATGCGGCGGAAGCTGACTATGAGGGTTATTGGGGTAATCTGGCAAAAAATCTAATTGAATGGAAAAAGCCATTTACCAAAATTCTTAACGAAGATGACGCACCATTTTATAAATGGTTTGATGATGGTGAATTGAACGTTTCTTATAATTGTATCGATCGACACCTTCCAAACAAAAAAGATAAAGTAGCAATTATCTTTGAATCAGATGATGGCCAAACAACTGAAGTTACTTACCAAGAGCTATATGAAAAAGTATGTCAGTTCGCGAACGGCTTAAAAACCCTTAACTTAAATTTAGGCGACCGTGTCATCATTTACCTCCCCATGGGTATTGAAGCTGTTGTGGCCATGCAGGCTTGTGCACGAATTGGTTTAACACACTCTGTTGTTTTTGGTGGATTCTCTGCAAAAAGTATTCAAGAGAGAGTTATAGATGCTGGAGCAAAACTTATCATCACAGCCGACTATCAAAATAGAGGGGGTAAAGAGCTCCCACTAAAAACCGCTGTTGATGATGCCATTCTTCTAGGTGGTTGTGATTCGGTTGAAAAAGTTATTGTTTTAAATCGAACTGGTAAAGAAGCAGCTCTAAAAGAAAATGAAATTGATTGGCATGAGTTATGTAAGAATCAAAAAGAAGAATGTGAGCCAGTGTGGGTAAATGCAGAGCATCCGCTCTTTCTTTTGTACACCTCAGGGTCAACAGGAAAGCCCAAGGGAGTTCAACATTCATCAGGGGGATATCTGCTTCATGCGATCAATACAACCAAATGGACTTTTGATTTAAAAGATGACGACATCTTTTGGTGTACCGCGGACGTGGGTTGGATTACCGGTCACACTTATGTGGCGTATGGTCCACTAGCTCTGGGTGGAACACAAATTATCTTTGAAGGAGTACCGACCTTCCCCAATGCAGGTCGTTTTTGGGAGATCGTCCAAAAGTACAAAGCAACTATCTTTTATACAGCGCCAACTGCTATAAGAGCATTGATAAAAGCCTCTGAAAGTGATGAGGCAGTTCATCCAAAATCATTTAACTTAAGTTCATTAAGAATTTTGGGGACAGTTGGGGAGCCTATTAACCCTGAAGCTTGGATGTGGTACTACGAAAATGTAGGTAGTTCAAAATGTCCAATTGCTGATACCTTTTGGCAAACTGAAACTGGCGGACATGTCATCACACCCCTTCCTGGTAGCACTCCCCTAGTTCCAGGCTCATGCACACTGCCTTTTCCAGGAATAGCAATTGATGTAGTAGACGAGACTGGTCAAAACCTTGAATGGGGACAAGGTGGACTGTTGGTGATCAAGAAACCATGGCCCTCCATGATTCGAACAATATGGGGTGACCCAGAACGATTTAAAAATAGTTATTTCCCCAATGAATTAGGTGGAAAATTATATTTGGCTGGTGATGGCGCGGTAAGGGATGCTGAATCAGGCTACTTTACTATCATGGGCAGGATTGATGATGTGCTAAATGTCTCTGGGCATAGATTAGGCACAATGGAAATAGAATCTGCACTAGTTGCCAATGACTTGGTCGCTGAGGCAGCTGTTGTCGGAAGACCCCATGACGTTAAAGGAGAATCCATCATCGCCTTTGTTGTTTTAAAATCTGATCGACCAAATCCTGAGAAAGCGACAGAAATAGTTAATGAATTGCGCGCATGGGTAGGAAATGAAATTGGACCTATTGCCAAACCTGATGAAATTAGATTTGGTGATAATTTACCCAAAACGAGATCTGGAAAAATTATGAGAAGGTTACTTCGATCGATTGCCAAAGACGAAGAAATCACCGCAGATATTTCTACACTAGAAAACCCCGCAATCCTGGATCAACTCAAGCAAAAAGTTTAAAATGTTTGAATGTTAAAAAAATTTAATGCCGTTTTAAAATCAAAAAAAATAAAATATTTTTATTACGGCATTATCTCCCTGATTTTAACTACCGCCTTAATAGTTTTTCTTGCCTATCAATTTTATCTAATACCAAACGTAGAAAGTTATAAGCAAAAAATTGAAAATTTCATTGAAAATGAAACTGGAGGTGAGGCAGAAATAAAAACCTTGAATGTGTTATGGAACATTACTAATCCAAAATTTCAAATTCGTAATTTCTCTATCACGGATAAAGATAACAACAAAACCATTAAATTAAATGCCATTGATTTTGAAATATCGTGGTTAAGTTTAATTAAGTTTGAACCGGTACTTAATCAGATTATTGTAGGTGATATCGATATCCTTGTTGAAAGAACACTTGATAATAAACTTAAAGTGGCTGGAATTGAAATTATTGAATCCTCAAATTCAAACCTCTCGGATTGGCTTCTCAACCAAAGTGAAATAAGAATAATAAATGGCAAAGTCACATGGCGTGATCATGCAAGAGATGCTGAGGACTTAATCATAAGCGCTATTAATTTCACGTACACCAGTCCCGCCTATCTTTCATATCTTGACCGTCATAAGTTCAATCTTAACGCTCTCTTATCTCAGGGCACCAAAGAAAAAATATACCTCAATGGATTCTTTGACCTAGATAAGATTAGTCGACTTGAAGAGGTTAATGCAAAGATTAATCTGAATATTTCGCAAGCCTTCTTAACATCTTTTAAGCCATGGGTAGATTATCCTTTTGATCTTAAGCAAGGGTTCGGCGATCTTAAGCTTAATATGACGCTGGAAAAAGAAAGGATCGGTGAGATCAAGACACTATTTTATTTAGAAAACTTTGTTGGGAATTTTAATAAAGATCAGAATCAGCATATCAGGATCAACGAACTATCTGGAAATGCAATTTTTGAGAATCATGACCAAAGAAAAAAAATTGCAGCCACAAATTTAAATTTAAAAACAGATAGGCTAAACGTGAAAAACAGCGGATTTGAAATAATTTCCAAGAATGATAAAGCTGAATCATTTAAATTAAAATTGAATCAACTTAAACTTAACGCCATTGAACCATTAATAGATCAATTTCCTTTTTTTGAGGATTTAAAAGCTGATATTAGAGGCTTTAAACCCATTGGAGAGGTTTCAAATCTTCAAATTTCTTGGATCCAAGAAAAAGAAATGATCTTAAAGGGAATGTTAGATGGTGTTGGAATTTTGCCCTATAAAAACCTGCCTGGCTTTAAAAACCTATCTGCAAAGGTCGATATTAAGAATGATAAAGGCCTCATTTACTTAAAAAGTAACAATGTCGCCTTGGAATTTGATGAATATTTAAGAGCCGCTTTAAATTTCGACAAACTTGATGGAATCATCAGATTAGATAACAAAAAACTTAAACTATCAGATCTTATTATAACAAATCAAGATTTGTCATCATCTATTTCTGTTGATGTGACATACAAAGACGATCGCTCATGGAACACCCATGTTGCTATTAATCTCACTGTTCCCGATATTACAAAGTTAAAAAAATATTATCCTAGACTGACAGATCCTGACCTGCTCAATTGGCTTGATACATCTTTATTAAAAGGAAGCCTTGTTGATTCAAAAATTAATATTAATTCATATGGAAAAAATATATCTGATAGTCCTATACACAACATTCAGTTCTCGGGAATCTTAAATGATTCCCTTATTGAATTTGCTACCGATTACCCCGAAATTGAGAATGCTAATATAAATATTGACCTTCAAAACAATAAATTAAGACTGTCCTCGAATGATGGTGTTATTGCAAATCAAAACATATCATCACTAGAGGTATTTTATGACCTTCTTGATCAAGAATCGAAAATTACAGCGAACTGGAAAACAAATGGCGACATAGGAAGCTTAGTGTCGGCAATAAATAATTCACCCCTGTATGAAGATACAGAGGATTTTACCAATCAGTTAATTGCAAAAGGAACAGGTGCTCTTGACCTTAAGGTGATTTACCCAACAGAGAATCCAGAGAATATCGACTTTAGGGCCAAGTACAACTTTATCGATGCAAGTATAGAAAATCCAAGAATTGGACTTCCTGAGGTAAATAATTTTAATGCATCGTTAGACATAAAACCTGATTTTTATGAGATCAAAGATGGAAATGGCCAAATTTTTGGAATGCCAGTAAATTTTAACCTTAGCAATGTAAATGAGGTGACGAAAATTGATGCGACAGGTGAAATTGATAAGTCATTTTTTGTAAAAAACCTTGGAATAAGTTGGTCGGATAAGGTTGAAGGTTCTGCAGTTTGGTTTATCAAATCCAACATAACTGAAAGTGATAGCTCCCTGTCCATTAAATCAGACCTGAAAGGGTTAGCTATCAACGGCCCAGAACCTTTTTTCAAGAAAAAAGATGATGTGAGAATGTTCTCAATTGTCAAAAAACCATCCAAGGAAAAAACAACAAGCCTTATTCTCCAGCTTGAAAATGATATAAAAGGAAAAATACGTTTTGAAGATAACCAGTGGTCAGGGCAAATAAATATTTTTTCAAATGAGCAATTTGAAAAAAGAAATGGAGTGTCAATTTTTGCAAACTTAAAAGATATTGATGCGAATGACTTTATGTCTTTGTTTCAATTTAAGAACGAGGGTCAGAAATCGTTCAAGGTTGGTAAGTCTAAAATTAACTTTGAAAAATTAACCGTTGATGGATTCAATTTTAACCGCCTAGAAACAACAATATTTCCCTCCAATACTGGCGTTAAACTATCGCTCTACTCAAATGAGATCAAAGGTAATTTATTATGGGATCTAAATGATAATTTAGTTACAGGACGTTTTAATAAACTTATAATTGTTTCAGAAAATCAACTAGGTAAGCTAAACAGCGATAATAATTTTCCAACATCAGGCAAACCAATTTCTCTAGATATAAAAATAGATGATGTTGTATATGATGAGAAAAGTTTAGGTAAATTTGAAATAAATGCATCCAACGCGACTGACCAAATATGGAAAATAGATAGCCTTGCTATTACAAACCCTCATCATGTTCTTTTAGCCGATGGAGAGTGGGCTGCTTCTGACAATAGCTCAGTGACAAAAATAAATTTCAAATGGAAAGTCGACGATCTTGAAAAGGCGATGGATCAAGTTGGTTACCCTAATTTGGTAAAAAAGGGTAATGCACGATTTAATGGAATAGCCAACTGGGAAGGGAGTCCTTTTAGCTTCTCTTCAGATCAGGTAAGCGGTAATTTTTCTATGGATATCGATAAAGGTGAGATACTTGAAGCTAAACCTGGCATTGGAAGATTATTTGGTCTACTTACATTGCAAAATTTACCTAAAAGATTGAGTCTAGACTTTAGCGATTTATTCTCCAAGGGCTTTATATTTGACTCCATTAATGCTGGGGTGCGAGTCAATTCTGGAATTTTATCCTCAAATAATTTCAAAATGGTTGGTCCTGCTGCAGAGGTATTAATGGACGGTGAAGTTGATATCATCGAAGAAACTCAAAATTTACATGTCACTGTCAAACCCTTTGTGAGTGATTCGCTATCCCTTGCTGCTCTAGCTGGTGGTCCTTTAGCTGGTGCTGCTGCCTTTATTGCTCAAAAAGTATTAAAAGATCCTCTTAATAAAGTTTTAACGGATGAATATCAAATCATAGGAACATGGGACGAGCCAATTGAAGTAGATAAACCAAAATCAGAAGAACTATCTGAACTGGTCGATGAAGAGGTCATCAAACCATCAGAAAGTATCCTGGAAAAACTAAATATATTTAAAAATGAAGATGAATAACGAAATAGACAACCTCATATTAAACCCAGCAGAACTTGATAATCAAAAAATTCAAAAAGTGATGAATAATTTGAATCATAAAAATATCGATTACAGCGACTTGTATTTTCAATACTCTAAAAATGAATTTTTTGCTATTGAGGATGGTGCAGTAAAAAATGCTTCGTTTAATATTGATAATGGTTGTGGTGTAAGGGCGGTGTCAGGAGATAAAACGGCATATGCGTATACTGATGAAGTAAATTTTCAAACACTTTCCCAGTCCTGTGAAATCATTAATGCGCTTAGATCTCAAGGTCAGAATAAATCTGTTCCTCAAATTAACTCAAATAAACCCCGACAACTTTACCAGAGCATTGATCCAATAATAAATACAGGTGAGAAAAAAATAGAAATTTTAAAAAAACTTGAAAGTTTAGCTTTTTCTCGAGATAAACGAATTATTAAAGTCAGTGCTTCGATTGCGGCAGAATATGATGCAATCTTAATTGTAAATAAATTCTCTGATATGAAGAGTGACATTCGCCCCCTTGTTCGATTATCACTAAGTATTATTATTGAAGACAAAAATAGAAGAGAAATCGGAACAGCTGGAGGTGGAGGAAGGTTTAGTATTGATTACTTTACTGACGACGTCCTTAACCTTTACATTAATGAAGCTTACCACCAAGCCGTAACCAACCTTGACGCCGTGCCATCCCCTGCTGGACTTATGCCTGTCGTTCTAGGTCCTGGTTGGCCAGGTATTCTCCTCCATGAAGCTATTGGGCATGGTTTAGAAGGAGACTTTAATCGCAAGGGAACTTCCGCCTTTTCTAAACTGATGGGAAAGCAGGTGGCTCATAGTGATATCACTATTGTTGACGATGGGACTATCCAAGACAGACGGGGCTCGCTAAATATTGATGATGAAGGAAACCCCACGCAGCGAACTGTTTTAATTGAAAATGGGATTCTTAAAAATTATCTGCAAGATACTCTTAATGCAAAACTAATGAATATGGAAATTACTGGAAATGGCCGAAGAGAGTCTTACGCCCATATTCCCATGCCCAGAATGACTAATACCATTATGACCAATGGTAACCATAACCCAGATGAAATCATTAAATCAGTAAAAAAAGGAATTTATGCTCCAAATTTTGGTGGTGGTCAGGTAGATATCACCAGTGGTAAATTTGTATTCTCATCTTCGTTGGCTTGGTTAATTGAAGATGGAAAAATCACCCAGCCAATCAAAGGAGCCTCTATTGTTGGAAATGGTCCAGATATCCTTAAAAAAGTTTCAATGGTGGGAAATGACTCATCATTGGATACTGGGGTTGGTACATGCGGCAAAGATGGTCAAAGTGTCCCTGTTGGGGTTGGGCAGCCGACTTTAAAGATTGATGAAATACTTGTTGGTGGCTCAGATACCCAGGGTTAATTTTATTTATTAACCCTATTTTTATACTCAAGAGTTCTCGTATCAATCTCAATCATATCGCCAGTATCGCAAAATAACGGCACCATCAGCTCAAAGCCAGTATTGATTGAAGCTGTTTTCATCACCTTACCAGAGGATGTATCTCCCTTAACTGCAGGTTCAGTATAAGTAATTTCCCGAGTCACTGAATTTGGTAACTCGACTGAAATTGCTTTTCCTTCATAGAAAACAACCTCACACGACATTCCATCCTCTAAAAATTTCAAAGCATCTTCCATACTGTCAGGTCCAACTTCGTATTGGTTGTATTCCTCATCCATAAACACATAAGCAGGATCAGCAAAGTAAGAATAGGTGACTTCCTTCTTCTCTAAAATAACTACATCAAATTTATCGGAAGCATTAAAAACTGACTCAGTAGCAGATTCATTGAGTAAGTTCTTTAGTTTCATTTTTACTACAGCTGCATTTCGTCCAGATTTATTGTATTCACATTTCAATGCAACCATTGGATTTCCATCCACCATAATGACATTCCCTGCCCTAACTTCCTGTGCTGTTTTCATACCTATCCTTGAAAAAAATTTTTGATGATTATACTAAATTATTTAATAAATAATGAATAAATTTGAGCAATCCCAGCACCCCTTTTTATAAAATTCTCTCTTGCATCTAAATAAAAATCTTTCAGATTTTCAATATTTTCCAATAAATATCGCCAGTGTTCTAAATTTAGGCTCTGATTATTCCATATTAAAAAAATGTCTCTCAACTGAAGTGGCAAAGAAATAAAGTAATGATCGAGAAAGGCATTCAATTTTGTAATATGAAGACCATTTTCTTGAATGTAAGGTTGCCAAATAAAAGGAGATCCAGCCAAAATGGCACGGATTAGACTATCCTCGCCACGAACAAAGTTTATTAAACTATTAGCTAGAGCTTTATCAAAATCGTTAAAACTCAATAAGTTTTTACCTCTATCCTTATCTTTATCAAATCGATCATGCAATACAGAATCATAATGCGGAAAGTTGTTTCGTAGAACTTTAATTGAAGCTTCAATATTCTCATTAAAATAGCAAAAAAAATTGATGGTATTTGTATCTCTTAACTTTTCAGTTTGATACAAATCCTTATCATTTATAGCAAATATTGGGACACCTGAATGTTCACTAACGCCAGGAATATAAAATATTTTTTTATATTTTTTGTTAATTGACTCTTTAAGATGGTAGTCCTTAACCCATTGTTCAGCTGAAAAATATTCGTAATTGATTAATAAATTTTTATTAGTGAGTTTAACTTCATAAGATAAGGGCAACTGTGTATCAAAAATAGTAACAACATTATTATTTGGTAAAAGGTTGTTATCCATCTTATCAATATTAATAATATTAATATTCTCGTTAAAAAAATTTTTATCTAATATTTTTTGAGTAAGCTCATTGGGCGTAAGAAATACATTGCTGGTGACGCCATGGTCAATATAAAGCCCATGTGCAAGCCTTAATGGAATTGATATATCTCCATAGTTATCGATGAACCTTGAAAATATGTCTACTGAAAATGTCATCTATATATGATAGACATAATTTCTATTTCTTTTTGTCCAGAAGGGCTTTCATAGGAAACGATTTCTCCAACTTGCTTACCGAGAATAGCCTTAGAAAGTGGAGACAACCAGCTTATTTTATTTTCTTTGGGGTCAACTTCAGGGACGCCAACAATCTGAATCTTGTTGATCTGGTTTTTATCTAAATTCTCATACTCAACTGTTGCTCCAAAAAAAACTTTGTCTTTATTTTCTTGCTCAAGTGGATCAATGATCTTTGAATCTTCAATGACGGTAAGCAAATATTTTACTCTGGAATCAATTTGCCTTAACCTCTTCTTACCATAAATGTAATCGCCATTTTCAGATCGATCGCCATTGCTTGCTGCCCACGAAACGTCTTTTACAACCCTTGGTCGATCAACCTTTAGGAGATGATTTAACTCTTCCCTTAAATAGATAAAACCATTTTTTGTAAGATAAGATGATTGCTCGCTCATAATATAGTTTTACTATAAAATTTAAATGTGAAAGATAACATAATTACAATTTGTAAAAATGACATTTACTTCAAAAGATTCATCCACACAAATAATTCCACACACTTCAATACCTTCACCCTATTTGAATTTATTTCAAATGAACTAAGTGTTCATTATCTTTCATCCAATGAAATTAGTAAAAAAATAGTCAATAAATTAGAGGAATATATTATCCTAGAAGAGATTGTATCCAATGAAATTGTTAGGAACGGAAATCAATTTCTTCATGATATCGAATCACTCGTGTTTTTTGTTCAGAATGCTATAAAGAATATTCATGAGTACGACATAGATTACCAGGACGGGTCATTCAATCTGTCCATCGAGAATAAATTTCTACGCACAGTAATCGATAAATTTAATCAATATTTACTTGACAATGATTTATTTACATATCACCAGGCAATTATTTTCTTTATTGAAAATATCGAATTTGATAAAAAGGTCCAACTAGTTGGTTTTAACCTTGATACACCTCTGAATAAATTAATTCAGAATAAATTTAAAACAAATGATATATCTTTTAAAAAAGAGAATAAAAACCACATCATTCAGCAATTTGACAATGAACTCCAAGAGTTTAACTATATAAGTGAAGAAATTATTCTCAAACATTCACAAGGGAAAAAAATTGCAATTATCTCTGAAGATGTCAATAAGATTGTAACAACCTTCTATCCTACACTCACAGGTCTGCAAACTTACAACAGAGATGCAAACGGACAAGAGCAAATTGATTTAAATATCCCCAATCAAATATCGTTATCAAAATCACCAATCATTCGAAGTATTTTTACATTTTTTGATTTGCATTACGGCCAATATGTTGCAGTCGAAAAAATACGTCATTTTGTAGTCACCTGCTTTCAAAATGATCTATTACTGGTAAGCGATCTGGATGAAAAGATCAAAATGTTTAAAAAGCATGGAATCCGAAAAATTAATCTAAAAAGGTTTAATGAAATTATAGAATCTTCTTCTATAGATAAATCATCTTTTGAAGAAATTGATAAATTACAAAATAACTTATCTTTAGCGGAATGGGGAGCATACCTTGTCAGGCTATTAAAAAATTATTTATTTCGTAATGAACTTAAAATAAATGATTCATTAATCGAGGACTTGAATATTTTTATTGATCTAATTAAAAACATTAGTTCAGTTAGAAAAAATAAAATTATTAATTATTTAGAGTTTAAAAAATACCTCAACATTATACTAAGCCAGACTCAAAAAAATTTTTTTGTATCAATCAATGCAGTTGATATTTATTCATTTAAAGATGAAGTAGTCTCACAGTATGATGATATATACCTCATAGATTTTATCGATCGAAAAAATCAAACCAGCTTAAGAAATCCCTTACTCCCCTTGTGTCACTTAAATAAAATAAATGATTTCAATAAGAGAAAAACTTTCACAGGTAATCAATTAAATAAATTGTCAGAAAAAGCTAATTTATCGATCTCTTATTCTTTATTAACAGACAATGTAGAAAATACAATCTCATCATCCGTCACATTTAGTGAGATTGTCGAAAAAAAATATGAAAAAAAATATGATTTTCTTCATGAAAATAAAACATTAGCGCTTGATAATGACCACACAGACAAGGCGCTTCCCAAGGGGATAAAAAATATTCGTGGTTTGCTCGAGCGTCTACAAACTTGTCCCCGATGGGCCTTTTATGAAGATGTCCTTCACTGTAAGGACGACTCAGATCATCTCACAACAGAGTATAGTCCACGTTTACGTGGTATTTTAATTCACGAGGTACTCCATAACATCTGGATAAAGCTAAAAAACTATCAGAATCTCGCGGAAATTAACAACTTAATGGAATTTATAAAACCTATTGTTGAGATGTCCATTGAAACAAAAAATGAATTTTCAATAATGGGTGACTCGGTAAAAAAATTTGAAATAGCAAGATGTACTTCATTGATTCAAGAGGTGCTTGAGATGGAAAAGAAAAGAATACCCTTTGCTATTAAAAGCTTGGAAGTAAAACAACAATTTGTTCATGGAGATTATTCATTTGATCTTATCAAGGATAGAGTTGATAGCGATGATAATGGAATTCATGTCATTGACTATAAAACTGGAAAATTGCCGACAGCAAGGTCTTGGACACAATTGCCAATTAAAAATTTTCAAATCCCCTTATATTTTTTATTTACAGACTGTAAAGTCAGCACATTATTGCTTTACGAGATAAATCAAAAAAATATCGTGATCAAGAGATTTACTTTTAAGGACAATGATTACCAAATAACTGACAATATTTCCAAACAAATTATTAGCATAAACTATGGGGATCTCAAAAACATTTGGCTGGATGAGATCAATAGCTTGATGCATCTTTACTCAGAAGGGTATTTTCCTAACACATTCGAAAAAGAGGAGGATCTGACATATTGTGGTAGCAAAATTCTTCTTCGTCTTCCAGAAAAAAAGTATCAGTATGAGTTATAACAAATGAGTAGTAATGACATTCAAAATAGGATTAAGTGTCTAGACTTGAAGTCAATAATCGTTCAAGCCCCAGCAGGTTCTGGCAAAACTGAATTATTAACACAGCGCTTTATAAAACTCCTCGCACATGTCAATTCACCAAGAGAGATTTTGGCTGTTACCTTCACAAATAAAGCTGCAGCTGAAATGAAAAACCGAATAACGAATTATCTTCAAAATAAAACTACGCCTAAAAATGACACGACAAAAAAATTAATTGATCTTTTAAATAAAGAAATCGCAAGAAGAGGAATTACTGTAGATGAAATCATCTCAGAGTTTAATATCCTAACCATTGACGCACTTAACCAACAAATTATCAATTCCACCCCCCTGCTCACTCAGTATGGATACCAGTCATCTATCATTGAAGATCCTTCCCCCATCCATTCTGAGATCATAAAAAAAGTTATTTATGCAGAGAGTAATTCAGATCATATTCATAAAATGCTTCATACATTAAACATTGAATTCCCCCAGCTCGAAAAATATTTATTGGAGCTCATGACAAATAGGGATAAGTGGATCCACTATATCTTTGATGATGAAAATAGTAACGAATTTAATAAATATATCCAGCAAGAGGAGGAAGAGTCCCTTACACATTTACAAAAAATTTTTAAGCTTAAGGACTCAATACGTTCGAAAAAAAGTGAATTGCTCCACTTTATTGAGTCGATTTACACCAAACAAAAAAGCATAAGAAAAAATATTAAAGAGGAGGATTTGGCATTCTTTAAAAAAAATTCAGTCAGTAATGACATTGCAAATGTGGAGTGGCCAGATTTTGAATGCTTTGAGAAAGAGTACTACTTTCTAAATATTTCTAACTTGCAGCAGAGCGACATCATACAGACTTTAGCACCAATCCTCAAAGAAGCATATGCAAGAATCAAATTGTACTTCAGTCAAAATAAGGTAATTGATTTTCCTGAAATTACCCTACAGGCTTTACTAGCTCTTAAAAATGAATCAGGGTTTACTGATTTAAAAAGCTACCTGAACATAAAGTATTCTCATATCCTAGTCGATGAATTTCAGGATACAAATAAAAACCAGTTACAATTATTTGAATACCTAACTCATGAATGGGGGCCTGAAAATACTTTTTTTTGTGTGGGCGATCCAATGCAGTCGATTTACCGATTTCGACAATCAGACGTAAGAATTTTTTTGGATGTTATAAAAAATGGGGTTGGGAAGATAAAGTTAAACCATATAATCCTTTCAGTAAACAACAGATCAAAAAGTCGCCTAATTCATTGGTTTAACTCACGCTTTTCTAAAATTTTTACAGAACAAAATATTGATAATGGAAGTATTCAATATCAATTATGCAACCCTAGAATTGAGGATGACAGTGGCTCAATAAATTTTTTATCATACAGTTCTGAGTCATCCTCAAAGTCTTCAGACATTGAGGCAGAATTAATCTGCCGGCAGATATTGGCTAGTCAACATGAATCTATTGCTGTAATTGCAAGGTCACGAAATCATCTGAAACCAATTGTTTCTTATATCAAAAAAAATTATGCTAAACAGATTCCAATCAATGCGATCGAGCTCGAATCTTTAATTAATCACCAATGTGTGCAAGATATTCTTGCATTGACATTAGCGATCTTTGATTTTAGTGATCGTACCCATTGGATTGCCACAATCCAGTCACCGTTATGTGGATTAGCAATTAAAGATCTCCATATCCTTTTTGCCAATAAGGATGAGAATATTTGGAAACTGATTAATTCTGAAAAAGTTAATGAATTAAACAGTGATAGCCAAAAAAGAATTAAGAACTTAATTAAGATAATTGAAATTCATTATTCTTCTATGCACTCGGCTAAGTGGAGTGAAATTATTAGAACATTGTGGGTAGACTTAGCTGGAATTAAATCTTTATATGTTAAAGAGGATATCGAATATATAGATTACTATTTACGTATCCTACAGAATTTCGATACGAATGAAATAGACAAAGAAGTTTTAATTAAAACTGTTACTGAAACCATGGTATCGGATGTAAATAGTAATAAAAAAGCTGTTTCTTTTTTAACTATCCACAAATCAAAAGGATTAGAATTCGATCACGTCATTATTCCGTGTATAGATAAATCCACCCGACCCAATATCCCCTCATTGGTCAATTTTGATCACATGGATGGGGCAAATAAAAATATCTCATCCATCAAAATCAATGATGATGTAATCTACTCATTACACGGCTACCATGAACAAAAAAATAAAATTAGAGAGCATAATGAATTAAAAAGACTGCTCTATGTCGCTGTTACCCGCGCTGTCAATCAGCTCGATCTTATAGCAGAAATAAATCAAACTACCAAGAAAAATACTTTCTTACATTTTCTTTGGGATGATTTTTATTCAACAGATCCTCAAAATATTGAGGTTGATGCCCCTTCAAGCAAATATGAAAAATTTTCACCAAATTTATTTAATATCCCCTTATCGGAATATATTAATGACAAGAAAAAAAGTTTAGACAAATTTTTACCTATTTCTGTTAAAGAAAAATATAGTATTGAGACCGAAGAAATCTATGTGGGCATCATCATTCATAAATATCTTGAATTGTTACATAAAAATTTAAAAATACATCACCATGTTCAATTTATAGAAAAAATGCTGAATAGTTTGAATGTCGATAAATCTCTGAATCACAAGGAGATCGTTAATGAATCAATGACTTGTATTAACAATATCCACCAAACTGAATCAGGACAAAAGATTTTAAAAAAATATGATAACGATCAATGTGAACTCAAGATTTCAGTTCCAAATAAAGATCAAACAAACTACCGTGTAGATAGGACATTTTTAATTAATAATGAACGTTGGATTATTGACTACAAATACCACAAAGAAGAACACAAGTTAAACTCATTAGCGCTGAATTATAAGAATCAATTGAATCGTTATGCTTCCTTTTTCAATGATCATAAGATAAGACAATTTATTTATTTTTTAAAACAAGGTGAGTTAATTGAGATTTAGTCCTTAATTTCGCCTACAAGGGATTTAATATTATTCAGCTTATCAAACGGGTCCTCAAAATCACCTGCCAAGGTTATCTTATTGGGCCCATCAAGCTTAATGTGTTTATTTGTCTGGACCAGATCAATGATCTTTAATGGATCAAGGTTATTCTTTTCCCTAAAATTCAAACTAATAGTTTTCTTTCCAGCATCAATTTTGGTCACGTCTAAATCTTTAGTTATTATGCGAATATGATGAATGATAAACAAATTTTCAGTCTGCTCAGGAGCAACTCCAAAACGATCAATGAGCTCTTCTTTAATCATTTGTAAATCTTCTAATGACTCACATGATGACAGCCTTTTATAGATCACAAGACGTTCATTAGGGTCGCCACAGTATTGATTTGTCAGTATCGCTGGGGCATGGATATTAATATCATTGTTCTCGTTATAGTCGGCATTAATATCAAGCGTCTCATTATTTTTTAGGTGAGTCACGGCCCGATTAAGCATCTTTAAATACATTGAAAAACCAATTTCATGAATCTCGCCACTTTGTTGGTCTCCTAATATTTCTCCAGCACCACGAATCTCAAGATCATGCATCGCTAAGAAATAGCCAGAGCCTAAATCTTCAAGATACTGGATAGCTTCTAATCTTTTTTTGGCTTTACTAGTAAGGCTTCGATTTTCGTCAATTAGTAAGTATGCAAAAGCTTGATGATGCGAACGACCAACTCGACCCCTTAATTGATGCAATTGGGATAATCCAAAGCGGTCTGCATTGTTAATAATAATTGTATTTGAGGTAGGTATGTCGATACCTGTCTCAATAATGGTTGTGCACAGTAACAAGTTAAATCTTTGCTGATGGAAATCCTGCATAACCCTTTCAAGCTCTTTTTCTTTCATCTGGCCATGAGCAATGGCCACTTTTGCATCAGGCATAATTTTTGTTAATTTTTCACTGATTGCATAGATTGAACTTACATCATTATGTAAAAAGTAAGCTTGACCTCCACGATTGAATTCCCTTGTTAGGGCTTCTTTGATTATTCCTTCTGAAAAACTCTTAACCATGGTCTTGATTGACAATCTTTTTTGAGGGGGTGTGGAGATGATTGAAAAATCTCGTAAGCCCTCAAGCGACATAGACAGAGTTCGTGGTATGGGTGTAGCGGTTAAAGCCAGGAAGTCGGTATTTGTTTTAAACTTCTTAAGCATTTCCTTTTGACGAACGCCAAAACGATGCTCTTCATCAACAATAATAAGGCCAATGTTATCTATTTTTATATCTTTTTGTAATAAACGGTGTGTGCCGATGACAATATCTACTTTTCCATTAGCCAGTTTTTCTAGAACCTCATTTTGCTGCTTATTACTCTTAAATCTTGAGATTTCCTCAATCTCAACAGGAAATGAGCTAAATCGATCAACAAAGTTATTATAATGTTGGCTAGCAAGCAGAGTTGTTGGCACTAATATGATTACCTGACGATTATTCATAATAGATATAAACGCTGCTCGCATTGCCACCTCAGTTTTACCAAAACCAACATCACCACAGATAAGACGGTCCATTGGTCTTGCAGATTCCATGTCTTTGATTACAGACTCAATTGCCAGCATTTGATCTGGCGTTTCCTCAAAGGGAAATTCGTTCGCAAATTTCTGATACTCAAGGAAGTCAATTTTTGACACCAGACCCTTCTTCTTTTCTCTTAGCGCATATAAATTTAAAAGTTCTGCTGCTGTGTCATAGACCTGTTTTAACGCTTTTCTTTTTTCTTTTTCCCACTGCCCTGAACCCAATTTATGCAATGGTGCCGATTCGATGGGTCCGCCTGTATATCTAGAAATGGAATTTAACTGGGTGACGGGGACATACAGCTTGTCCTCTTTTTCATAAGTTAACAATAAAAATTCATTTATTGAGCCCAGCATATCTAATTGGACAAGGCCTTGATAGCGACCGACTCCATGATTCTCATGGACAACAGGATCACCAACTGATATCTCAGAAAGGTCTTTAATTACAACCTCAGCATTATAATCCTTGCTTTTATATTTTGATTTTTCTTGATGAATGAAATCAGGAAATAAATCATACTCGGTGAATACCTCAAAATATTCATCAGAAAATCCCTCTTTTAAAGGAGATTGAATAAGCAGATGATCAATTACTGGATCTAAAATGTTAATACTTTCAGATCTCTTTAAACTAAGGTCACACTCGGTCAGCATCTTATGAATTGTTTCTCTTCGACCTAAGCTCTCAGCCGAAATGATTATTTTTTTTGGGCATTGGTTAATGTAATCCGCTATATTTTTATAGCCGTCCTTATAATCAATAGTGATTTTAGGTAGCGGATTATCAATTACATCAAAATTAAGATTTTTAAAACGATTTAAGTCCTGATGAAATTTTACAGAATCCATCATAATTTCTTCTGGATTCAATATAGGTCGCTCAATGTCGTATGCATACATCTTGAATCTTGTTTGAGCATCAAGCCAATAATGATCTATGCTGGATGATAGTTTAAAAGGAACATCAATTAATGTGTCATCAGGAAGATAATCAAAAATTGTATTTGTCTCTTGATAGAAAAGTGGTAAGTACCATTCCATTCCAGCAAAGGGGATCTTATTCGATATGTTTGTATAAATCGGCGACTTACTTGGATCACCAGAAAATCTTTCACGATAATTTTTTCTAAAAGTTTCAATAGATAATTCAGTCAGCGGACATTCTCGCGCCGGTAGAATTTCAATCTTGTTTGTTGGGTAAATACTTTTTTGCGTTTCAACGTCAAAGGTTTTTATGCTTTCTATTTCAGTATCAAAAAAATCTATCCTATAAGGAATGGTAGATCCCATAGGAAATAAATCAATCAATCCTCCCCTTACCGCAAATTCACCTGGATGGAAGACCTTCTGGACATTGATGTATCCATTCTCTATCAAAACCATTTTTAAGGACTCTAGATCGACCTTTTGTCCCTTGCTATAAAAAAAACTGTTCTGCGTGATGTATTGTTTTGGAGGCAAATGGTTTAATGCTGATGTTGCTGGAATAATTAAAATATCAAAAGCTTTCTGGGTGACTAAAAATAGTGACTTTAAACGATCTGAGATTAGGTCAGGATGGGGTGAAACGCTATCGTAAGGCAACGTTTCCCAATCAGGGATCATAGAAACCACAAGATTTTGATTAAACCAGAGCATTTCCTGCTGAAGCCTTGCAGCAACATAACTATCTTTAGTGAAAATAACTAACGGAGTATTTTTTGCGCTTAGTTCAGAACAATAAAATTTTATTATCTGGTAAGCGTAAGATGTGTAATTCAGTATATTTTTTGTATTTGTATTCATTTGGCTTTAAAATTAAGCAGTCATTATAAACACATTCAATCGACATGGAAGATAAAGAAATTATTGCTATAAAAGCACTCGATTATGTAACCGATAATTCTATGATCGGATTAGGGACCGGATCAACAGCAAATTTTTTTATTAAACACCTTGCCAATAAAATTAAGAATGAAAGATTAAATATCCAGGTTGTGGCAAGCTCCACCGTATCTGAAATAGAAGCCCAAAGAAATAAATTAAATTTGATTGGTATCGATACACTAGAGACTCTTGATCTCTATGTGGATGGTGCGGACGAAATTACGAATGATTTAAATGTACTAAAAGGACGTGGCTATGATTTAGTGAAAGAGAAGATACTTGCCCAGAGTGCTAAGAAATTTATCATAATTGCAGACCATTCAAAGAGGGTTAATCGTATTGGAGAAAATTATCCAATTCCTATTGAGGTCTTAAAAAGTACTTGGAGATTAAGTAAAAAAATTCTGGATAAATTTGGTCAGGGAAGCTTAAGAAAAAATGCAGCTGGAGATGCATATGCCATCTCATCTGCTGGGAATTATATTTTTGATTACTCTTTTGATGAAATGCCTTTAAGAGATTTACATGAAAAAATCTTATCTAGCCCAGGGGTTATTGAAACTGGTATTTTTTATGCCATCACTGACTGTGCCCTTATTGTTGATAATGGGCACATTGAAATACTTTCTAAATAGAAATCGTCGTTTTATTTTTCATATAAGGTTGTAATGCCGATGGAATGTTAATAGAACCATCTGCCTTTTGATTATTTTCCATTATGGCCACAAGCGTTCGACCTACCGCAAGGCCTGAGCCGTTCAGTGTATGGACTAGTGTATTCTTACCCTCTTGATTTTTAAAGCGAGCTTTTAGTCTTCTTGCTTGAAAATCCTCACAATTTGAGATTGAAGAAATTTCTCGATACTGCTCTTGTGACGGAAGCCAAACCTCAATATCGTATGTTTTCGCGGCTCCAAAACCCATGTCACCAGATGAGAGTGTCATTACTCGATATGGTAAATCAAGGGCTTTTAGAATATTTTCTGCATGAGAAAGCATCTCTTCCAATGCCTCGTAGCTTAATTCTGGTTTGGTTATTTGAACCATCTCGACCTTATCAAACTGATGTTGACGAATCATCCCCCTGGTATCTTTACCATACGAGCCTGCCTCGGATCTAAAGCATGGGGTATGTGCAGTCATCCTGATAGGCAAGTGCTTTGCATCAATAATCTCATCTCGCACAGAATTTGTGAGAGAAACCTCTGAAGTTGGAATTAGGTATAAGCTTTCATCATCATTCTTCTGAGTGACAAACAAATCATCACCAAACTTAGGTAACTGACCCGTACCCAATAAAGAATCGCCATTCACCAGGTATGGGGTGTAGTATTCAGTGTATCCATGATTTTCGGTATGTGTATCAATCATAAATTGACCGATTGCGCGATGCAGCCTGGCAATATCATTTTTCATGAAAACAAAACGAGAGCCCGAAACTTTAGCGGCTGTATCAAAATCGAGTCCAAGAGGTGCGCCTAGATCAACATGATCTTTAACCTCAAAATCAAATTCAGGGAGTGTGCCAACCTCTTTTACTAATTCGTTACTTGTTTCATCAGGGCCCAATGGGACTGACTCATGGGGCACATTCGGAATGAGAAGTAAAAAGTTATTTAATTTTTCTTGGATTAATGCAAGTTGTAATTCAAATTCTTTTGATTGTGCTGATATGTTGGAGACTTTATTCAGGACGTCACTAGCATCCTTACCTTGAGACTTTAATACACCAACCTGTTTTGAAAGATCATTTCTTTCTTGTTGGAGTTCTTGGGTTTTTATTTGAATACGTTTTCTCTCTTCTTCGAGCGAATTAAAAAAATTAACATCTAAGTCAAACCCTCTATGTTTTAAAATTTTTTCTAATGACCCTATGTCATTTCTCAGCAAGCTAATATCAATCATTATTTTTATTTTTTTTATCTAAATCTTTTAGAAAATTTAACTTCTCATTAATTTTTATTTCCAACCCACGGTTGACTGGTGAGTAGAATTGTATCGGATCTAGCTCATCAGGGAAATATTTTTCTCCCGCCGCATATGCGTGTGGCTCATTGTGAGCATAACGATATTCCTTGCCATAACCAATGTCTTTCATTAATTTTGTTGGTGCATTTCTGAGGTGAATTGGTACATCGTAATTATTATGATCACTGACGAATGCCTTAGACATATTATATGCCTGATAGGCAGCATTGCTTTTTGGAGCAGCTGCTAAATATAAAACTGCATTGGTAAGGGCCAGCTCTCCTTCTGGTGTGCCCAGTCTCTCAAATATCTGATAGGCTTCAAGTGCAATGGTTTGGGCTTTAGGGTCTGCTAAGCCAATATCCTCTATGGCTATTCTTATTATTCTTCTGGCAAGGTATAGCGGATCTGCTCCGCCATCGAGCATTCTTTGTAGCCAATAGATTGAAGCATCAGGGTCTGATCCACGCACTGATTTATGTAGTGCGGATATTTGATCATAAAATTGTTCACCGCCCTTATCAAAACGTCTATAAGAAGATGACGCAATTTTTTTTATTAAATCAATATCAACCTCTATTGGTTTATCTTTGGAGTAAAAATAAACAACCTCAACGAGATTCAGCAATCTTCTTCCATCCCCATTCGCGTATTCAATAATAAACTCTGTGGAGGGCTCATCAAGCTTAATATTTTCTTGAATGGATAAGGCTTTATTTAATATTGTTTTTAATGCCTCATTAGATAGTGAATTAAGGATATACACTTGGCAACGACTTAATAAGGCAGAATTAACTTCAAATGATGGGTTTTCTGTTGTTGCCCCTATAAATGTAAAAAGTCCATTTTCAACATGAGGCAAGAAAGCATCCTGTTGGCTTTTATTAAATCGATGGACCTCATCAATAAAAAGCATTGTTTTTTTTTGATTCTGATCTTTATTAAAATTGGCTTTATCAACTGCCTCGCGAATATCTTTTACGCCCGATAAAACTGCGGACAGAGAAATGAATTCGTAATTAACTGAATTAGCTATTGCATATGCAATAGATGTCTTTCCCACTCCAGGGGGTCCCCATAAAATAATTGATGGAAGTTTATTAGACGTCACAGCATTTCGTATTGGGCAATCATCCCCTAAGAGGTGATCTTGACCAATTACATCATCAATGATTTTTGGTCTTAAAATTTCAGCTAATGGTTGCGATAAGGTATTCATACTTTAATTCCTAATCACCTCAACATTGTCTGGAACATTGAAAAGG
The DNA here is from genome assembly GCA_000156155.1 of beta proteobacterium KB13. Lineage (GTDB taxonomy): Bacteria > Pseudomonadota > Gammaproteobacteria > Burkholderiales > Methylophilaceae > BACL14. Next base: position 791,718 of record DS995299.1, read on the forward strand.
AATGATGCCTCATCGATGTTGCGATTTTGTAAGATATTAAGAAAATTTATGATGATCTTATTCTGAAGGCTATCAACGACTCTCATGCCGTGGATTTTATCTTCATTGAATGAAATTTCTATGGATTGATAATCGATATCCTTTGATTTTGACTCGCAACGATACCAGATCTCATCCTCGATAAGAATTTTTGTCACCTTAAAATACTCCTCAATGTTGTTTAAAAAGAAAATATTTGCAGGGTTGTTATTTTTTGATTGACTGAACTTAGACATAATCACTTGAGATAAGTCTGGGTCATAAATGTAGACTGTCTCTCCGTCACCAATAATTTGATTTTGATGAGGTGCTTGGTATATCCACTTGAAAAAGTGAGGTTTTTTGAAAACAACCTCACCATTAGCCTCTTCAATTAATTGGGATTTGTTGTCATACACCGATTGGCTAAATTGTCCGGAAAAAGCTATTGTTTTGTTGAGAAGGCTTGATAACTCATCAGCAGGCGCAGCCCATAGTAAATTAATATTTAAATAAAAAAGAAGCATGCATGTAACGGATCTTATCACTCTTGATTTGGCTGGATAACCTCTCGGTTTCCATTGCTTTGCATTGGTGAAACAAGTCCGGCTTTTTCCATGTCTTCGATTATTCGTGCCGCACGATTATAGCCGATACGTAAATTTCTTTGCACGTATGAGATTGAAGGTTTTTTTGATTCAATAACCAATTGAACTGCTTGATCGTATAGTGGATCTTTTTCTCCATTTACATCGCCTGACGAGCCTGAAGTAAACTCTACGGACTCTTGTGAGTTAATCACCTCCTCCACGTAGTTAGGCTTGCCTTGTTGTTTGAGAAAACTTACCACTTTGTGAACTTCTTGATCTGAAACAAATGCTCCATGAACTCTTGAGGGGTAACCTGATCCAGCTGGCAGATAAAGCATATCTCCCTGCCCTAAAAGATTTTCTGCTCCCATTTGATCCAAAATCGTTCTCGAATCTACACGGCTCGATACTTGAAATGCAACCCTTACAGGAACGTTGGCTTTGATTAATCCTGTAATTACGTCAACAGAAGGTCTTTGGGTGGCCAACACCAGATGAATGCCGGCAGCCCTAGCTTTCTGGGCTATTCTGGCAATTAACTCTTCTGCCTTTTTACCGACAACCATCATTAAATCTGCAAGCTCGTCGATCACAATCACTATTAATGGCATGGATTCAAGAACCTCTGGATTTTCAGGATCGGTGGAAAAAGGATTGGTCAGTGGGGACCCGGAATCTGAAGCTTGTTTTAACTTTTCGTTAAACCCTGAAATATTTCTTACACCGAATTCTGCCATTAACCTGTATCGTCGATCCATTTCTTTGACCGACCAGTTTAGTGCATGACCGGCCTCTCTCATATCTGTTACTACAGGGGTGAGGAGATGAGGTATATCCTGATAAACAGATAGCTCCAACATTTTTGGGTCAATCATGATTAATTTCACTTCATTTGCTTTGGCTTTATACAAAAAGCTCAGTATCAAAGCGTTAATGGCAACCGACTTACCAGACCCTGTTGTACCGGCTATTAAAACGTGTGGCATTTTGCCTAGATCAGCAACCACAGGCTTTCCTGAAATATCTTTCCCCAACGCTATGGTCGTCAGCGATGCAGTGTCTGCAAACGTTTTCGAACTCATAATTTCTGAAAGATAAACAATCTGTCTTTTATTGTTAGGAATCTCAAGGCCCATGTATGTTTTTCCGGGAATGGTTTCAACCACCCTCACACTAGTCACAGATAATGATCTAGCCAGATCTTTTGAGAGGTTTGTCACCTGGCTGCCTTTCACTCCCGCAGAAGGTTCAATCTCGTAGCGAGTAATCACAGGGCCAGGTTGCGCTGAAATAACTTTTGCCTCGATTCCAAAATCTAATAATTTCTTTTCAATTAAACGTGAAATGAATTCTATTGTTTCAGGTGACTGCTGATCGACTTCTTTAGGTGGTTGATCAAGTAGATGTAAAGGAGGTAAATCTCCATCTGAGCTTAATTCATCAAAAAGAGTGGTTTGTTTTTCTTTTTTAACTCTGGTGCTTTCTTTAATATCATTCTTTGGTATTAATATTTCAACAGGCTTGCGATCCTCAAGTTTTTTTCTTTCATTTTCAACATACTCAATTCTTTGTTGCTCAAATTTTTTTCCGGCTCTTCTGTCAAAAAAATCATTTACCTTGATAGAAATTTTATTTATCAGTTGCAAGCATATCTCACCAATTTTTTCACTTATAGTTAACCATGACCAACCAGTAAAAAGACTTAGTCCCGATGCAAGACTGATCACTAAAAGTAGAAGTGATCCTATGTAACCGATAATTCCTCTGAGTAATGAATCAATTGATGAACCAGCCAAGCCACCCTGCAAAGAAGCATAGGATGCTTGAAGGTTGATCACATGGCCGGCCTCTAGAGCTGAGGATGATAAGAGAAAAATAGCAAACCCAAGATAGTTAATCCACAATACCCTTCTAGAATTTTCGGTATCTTCAATCCTCTTATAAATTAAATTTATTGAATAAAAAAGCAAAAAAACAAACCACCACGATGATAAACCAAAGAGATAAATCAATATGTCAGATAAGTATGCGCCAAAAGCACCGCCAAGATTAAAAATTTGGTCTTGAGACTGTGTTGTGTGTGACCAAGATGGATCTAATGGATTGTATGTAGCTAAAGCAATAATTAAATAAATTCCACTAAATAAGAGAAGTAAAAAAACAATTTCTCTTAGTGCACGATCAATCGTTTTTTTTTCAAGCAAGGCTTGATTTAATAAATCATTAGACTTTTTTTTATTTTTTTTATTTAAAAACAATTTAATTATTCTGGGGTTTGTTTAAAAAATTATATCAGCTAGTACGTAATTTTCGGAACCATTCTGATAAATATTTGCTCTGAAAAATTTAGTCAATTAAAATGCTTACTGATATTAAATATAGGTCTCATTATGCATGCAAAGTTAATTATTTTAGGTTCAGGTCCAGCAGGTTATACATCAGCAATTTATGCCGCTCGAGCAAATTTGAAACCAGTCCTTATTACTGGGATACAACAGGGTGGACAACTCATGACAACAACAGATGTTGATAATTGGCCTGCAGACTCGAATGGAGTGTTAGGGCCAGATCTCATGACACGATTTGAAGAGCATGCAAAAAGATTTAATACTGAAATTATATTTGATCAAATCAGTGCGGTTGATTTCAAGAATAAACCGTTCACGTTAACAGGTGATAATGGCACATACACAGCAGATTCAGTCATCATCAGTACAGGTGCATCTGCTAAATACTTAGGACTTGATTCAGAAACAAAGTTTATGGGCAAGGGAGTGTCAGCCTGTGCAACCTGTGATGGTTTTTTCTACAAAAACCAGGATGTTGCTGTTGTTGGAGGAGGAAACACAGCAATTGAAGAAGCCCTTTATTTATCTAACATTGCAAATCATGTCACGCTTATTCATCGACGTGATCAATTTCGAGCTGAAGCGATTGAGATGGAAAAAATTCTTAAGAGAGTAGAAGAAGGAAAAATTTCTCTAAAAACTTTTAAAGTTCTTGATGAGGTTTTAGGTGATGAATCTGGGGTAACGGGATTAAAACTTGCAGATACTGTTAATGGAAGTATCGAAGAAATTAGAGTATCAGGAGTATTTATAGCCATAGGGCATAAGCCTAATACTGATATCTTTGAAGGTCAGTTGGAAATGGAAAATGGTTACATCATTACCAATAATGGAAGAAATGGTAATTTTACCGCCACATCAATACCAGGTATTTTTGCTGCTGGGGATGTCCAAGACCATATTTACAGACAGGCAATTACCTCAGCTGGAACAGGCTGTATGGCTGCTCTAGATGCTGAAAGGTATTTAAGCAACAATGAGTGACAATGATCTTTTCAAGAAAGAGATAGGTGAAGTAAAGCCTATAAAAAGAAAAGATACGGTTGACACTTACAGCCAGATCCCAAAACCAAAACCTGTTGCTAAAAAATTTTTAGAGGATGAGAAAAAAGTACTAACTGATTCAATCAGTGATAATTTTGAATCCATTGATTATTTTTTAGCGAGGGATGAATTGTTCTACATCAAAAAAAATCACTCGCCTGACATTGTAAAAAAATTGAGAAATGGAAATTGGATTGTTGAGGAGTCAATTGACCTGCATGGACTCACATCAGATGAAGCTAAAGTAGCTCTTGTGGAATTTATTTCATACTGCAAACAAAGAGGCATTCGTTGCATCAGGATAATTCATGGAAAAGGATACAACTCAAAAAATAAAGAGCCGGTATTAAAAAATAAAGTGAAGAAGTGGTTAATCCAGAAACAAGAGGTAATATGCTTTGTTCAAGCACCTAACCATGACGGTGGTGGTGGTGCATTAATTACCTTGCTTGAGAAGTAGTTTTAATAAGACAAACAACTTCAACTGCAATACCCTCTCCTCTTCCAATTGCACCCAATTTTTCCATTGTCTTTGCTTTAATATTTATATCATCAACAGAACACATCAAATCAGAGGAGATGTTTACTTTCATCTGATTAGAAAACTTCAGAATCTTTGGAGCCTCACATATGATTGTTGCATCGATGTTTGATACTGTATATTTCAATTCCTCCATCTTCTTATAAACGTCTTGTAACAAGATTCTTGAGTTTATGTCTTTATACTTTTGATCATTGTCAGGAAATAGTTGCCCTATATCTCCTAGACCCATAGCTCCGATAAGTGCGTCGCATATTGCATGGAGAAGGGCATCTGCATCAGAGTGACCCTGCAAACCCTTATCAAAGGGAATATGAACCCCCCCTATAATGCAAGGGCGCCCCTCAACCAGGGGGTGAATATCAAAGCCATGTCCAATTTTAAATTTACTCATAATCTAAGCCAAATCTTCCGGGAAGGTGATTTTTTTATTATCGGCAGGGCCTTTGATCACAACCGGCTTAAATCCTGCATATTCTAAAGCTTGGGATTCGTCAGTTGGGTTACCTGGAAAATTCTCTAATGCTTTAAGTAGGATGTTGTATGGAAACATCTGTGGGGTGTGAGCTAACCATATTTTATTACGATCAATTGTTGAGGTAATTTGCATGGACCCATTTACTTCCTTAACAGTATCCACACATGGTACAGCCATAATTGACCCATGGTCTGTTTTTAATGTTTGATCTATATAATTAGACAATTGAGAATTTGTTAAATAAGGTCTTACAGCATCATGCACGATAACCCAGTCCTCCTCCCCTACCTCATTAGCAATCATCTTCAGAGCATTTTTTACTGTATCTGATCGATTGTCCCCGCCACACAGAATAAACTCAGACTTGGGGCAGAAATTTTTTTTTAATGGAAGCAATAAATCTAAAACAACTCGATTGACAGCAATGTAAATTTTGTGAATAACTTCGATATCAAAAATACGGTGGGTTTTTTCCAGAATCACTTCACCATCGATATGCAGTAACTGCTTTGGTACCGAGGAGCCAAAACGTTGACCTAAGCCTGATGCAGGAATTATGGTGAAGATCTTCATCACCAAATTCTAGCATGAGATTAGCGATCGATATCTGGGGAAGCGGTTATTTTATGAATAGATATATCAGCCCCATTGTACTCAGACTCTTGATCAAGTCTTAAATTACTAACCGAGTTAATTACTTTGTAAATAATGTATCCAAAAACAAAAGCGAAGCCGACGCCGATTAGAGAGCCTACTAATTGAGCCATAAATGAAACGCCACCAAGCCCACCTAACATCTGAAGTCCAAAGATACCGGCAGCTACACCACCCCATAGGCCACATAAGCCATGCAGAGGCCAAACACCAAGCACATCATCAATCTTCCACTTATTTTGTGTCATGTTAAAAGTCACAACAAACAATGCACCTGCAATACCGCCCGTTATCAGCGCACCAATTGGGTGGAATAAATCAGAACCTGCACAGACAGCAACAAGGCCAGCCAAAGGTCCGTTATATAAAAACCCAGGGTCGTTTTTTCCAACCAACAGCGCTGCCAAAGTACCACCCGCCATGGCCATCAGCGAATTAACTGCAACCAATCCTGATATACCTTCTAATTCTTGCGCGGACATGACATTAAATCCAAACCATCCCACTGTAAGAATCCATGAACCGAGCGCTAGAAAAGGTATGCTGGATGGGGGAAAAGCCACTAAAGAGCCATCTTTTTTATATCTTCCGTATCTGGAACCTAGGATCAAAACTGCAGCCAGTGCTAACCAACCACCAAAACCATGAACAACGATGGACCCTGCAAAGTCATGAAATTCATAACCAAAGATTGCTTCAAACATGGATTGAATGGAAAAGTTACCGTTCCAGACGATTCCTTCAAATGTTGGGTAAATAAAACCAACAATAACGAAAGAAGCGATTAGTTGAGGTTTAAAACAAGCTCTCTCAGCAATACCGCCAGAAATAATTGCCGGAATAGCGGCAGCAAAAGTAAGTAGAAAGAAAAATTTAACTAATTCATAGGCACTTTTTTCTGAGATAGCGGTAGCGGAGTCAAAGAAATTCAATCCATACGCTAAAGAGTAGCCAATAAAAAAATATGCGATCGTTGATATCGCAAAGTCAGCGATAATTTTAGCGAGAGCATTCACCTGATTTTTTTCCCTCACAGTGCCAACCTCTAAAAAGGCAAATCCTGCATGCATTGCCAACACCATTATCGCGCCTAAAAGCACAAATAACACATTACTTTGATCAACTAAATTTTCCATTGCCTATACCTGCAAAAATTATCAAAGGATAAACATTACCTTCTGATAAGATAAAATAAAAACTAAAATATCTTAATACTCTTAAGATGCACAATATTAAAACATTTAAATTACATTTTTGTAATATTTTGGTGCAATTTTGAATACATTATTTTTCATTTTATTAATTTCAGGTCTGATATTTTTTGTTGACAGTTTAGCGAAACAAGAAAAAGCAAAAAAATATGCCAAAAAACTAGTGTCTGATTTTAACCTTCAGTTCTTGGATGATTCAATATACTGCGGAAAGATATCGATCGTTCGAGGCAGTAAATATCCTTTTAATATTCAAAGAAAATATCATTTTTATGCCTCACCATTTAATGAAAGAAAGCTTGCCTGTAATTTAGTCATGATCGGTTCAGATATGACTGATTGGTATATTGAGCCTTACCGTGAGTGATAATCTCTACATTGGTCGATTTGCTCCCAGCCCTTCAGGCAAGCTTCACATTGGCTCTTTTTTGAGTGCGATAACTAGTTACATTGATGCAAAACATAACAATGGGTTATGGAAACTAAGAATCGATGACATTGATTCTGAGCGGTCAAAAAAAATTTACTCAGAAAACATAATTAAAATTTTAAAAGATTTTCTTTTAGACCCTGATGAGATCTATTATCAGACCGATCATCTGAATGATTATGTAAAATATCTAGATCTTATTCCAAAACAAAAAACTTATTTTTGTGAATGTACCAGGAAAATTATTAGCACATTACCTCAACACGATATTGGTGCAATTTATGATAGGCGCTGTTTAAATAAAAATCTGAACCATGGTGCGTTGAGGATGCAAATGAAAAAAATTAATTTTTCATTTAATGACCTAAACTTAGGTTTAATTGAATTGGATAAAACATATGTAAGTGACTTTATAGTTCAAGGGAAAAACCAATTTGCCTATGTCTTTTGTTGCGTCATTGATGATTATTTGCAGGGTGTAAATACCATTATAAGGGGTTCGGACCTTGTATTTCAAACCTTTCAACAACGCTATCTTCAGGAGCTTTTTTCATTTCCCAAGTTATCCTATCGCCATCATCCCGTACTGTATGACGGCGAAAAAAAAATTAGCAAAAGTAATCAGGATGATGAGATCCACCCTGATAACCGCACTGAAATTTTAATCAGGATATTAAAAATACTGAACCAAAAAATCGCACCTAATATTAATAGCTACAAATCAATTCTCGAGCATGCGATTGAGAGCTGGGATATTAGAGCCATTCCTAAGACCACAAAGATCAACATTTAATTAAAAGTCTCTGATCCAAGTTATTTTCGCATTTAAAGGCATCCCCACCATGATGTTATTCACATTGTGGGCAGATGAGTAATAGGTCTTGTCTAACAAGTTCTCTAAATTAAATTGCACTCTGGTTCTTTCATCGATTCTGGCATAAGCCGCCGCGTCCATCCTGACCCATCCAGGAATTGTGACGCTGGTGGACCTGGTTGGCGTGGCCGCATACATTTCCCCTCTTCCGATCATGCCGATTGCAGCAGACCACGTGGAATTAAATTCATACTTATTCCATATTGAAAAATTATGACTGGCCACATTACCGAGACGCGTTCCCTTGGAGATGGCACTTGAGCCAACACCCTGATCTTTCGTGATTTCCGCGTTGACATAGTTATAACCAGCAAGGACAGAATATCGATCTGTTAAATTGCCGTTCAGGGTAAGTTCCAAACCTCTTGATCTTTGACCATCCACAATTATTTTTTTGGTCACGTCATCAGGATCTGTGATTTGCATCCTTTCACGCTCTAACTGATAAAGGGCAAACGTACCAAACAGCTGCTCATGAAATTGAATTTTTGTCCCCACTTCATAATTCACAAATTTTTCAGGATCTTGATTAACATTATCGTTACTGATGCCGTCCAACTGGTCCCCATTCCTTGGCTGGTAGGCATTACTGTATGAAACGTAATAAGAGATATTCTCGCTAGGCTTAAAAATATAGCCGATGCGACTGGATAACATGTTGTCCTTGATGTTAAACTTAGTCGAGTCTTTGACGTTATTAAAGTCCGTCTCGTAATGATCTTTTCTTAAGCCCATAACAAACTGATGCTGATCGTTAATCTTAATTTGATCTTGAATATAGAGGGACGTATAACGAATGTCTGTTCTTTTATCACGAGCATAGGTATTAAAATTCCAACCAGAACTCACTGGGTTGTGAATAGAAACAGTTTGATTGGCAGCGGTAAGTCGATATCTTCTGTTATCCTGGCTACCAACCTCTAGTCCGGTTAAGAGCGTGTGCTCAAGACCACCCATCTCAAAGTTCCAAGTCACGTCAGTCTGATTGAAAAAATTTTGTCTTTGTGTGTTGTCGTAATATCCCTTTAAAGTCAGCGTATCAGATGAGCTCACTGAACTTCCAGCGTACACATTTTGATAATATTTGTCGTAATCGGTGTATCGGGTCGTATTCTTGATCATCACATTGTCAGAAAAATAATGTTCGATATTAAAGAATGTTGAGTTCACACTGACCTCGTTGGGGCTTGCGCTAGCTGCGCCATAATATGTGCCACGATTTCCATTGTATGGTCGCCCATTCTTTGATGGGATGCCTCTGTAACCAATCCTCTGATCATGAAAATATTCCCTACCAAATTTTACGGTTGTTTTATCGTCAAGCAAGTATGTAAATACAGGGTTAATGCCTTGCTTCTCATAATTGACCCCCTTGATAAACGAATCACCCTTGTCTGCTAAGACATTGAGTCTCACTGCAAATCGATCCGTTATCTTTCTATTAATATCTAATGTTGCACGCTTGGAATCAAAACTCCCGAGCTGTAAGGAATAACTATTAAAATCAGTAAATGATGCCTGCTTACTGACTCGGTTAACAATACCTCCACTTCCACCCTTGCCAAACAATATGCCATTGGCACCCATCAGCACATCAACTCGCTCTATGTTGTATAGGTCTCTGTAGTACTCTGCATCGTCCTTAACACCGTCAAGAAATAAATCTGCTGTGGTTTTATTTCCTCTGATAATAAAGGCATCACGGTTACCCTCACCTTGATCGAGATCAATTCCTGGCGCATAGGTAATCGATTGGCCCAGGCTGGTGGCTTGCTGATCTTTTAGTTGTTCTTGATTAATCACGTTGACTGACTGAGGCAGATCAATTAATCTTGTGTTAGTTTTGGTGGCTGACCCTGAATATGAATTTGAATATGTGCTTGCTGGTGCTGTAACATCAATACCTTGCAGACCAAGGTCGCCGGCAAGCAAGGTTGATGTGGAAAACATTGACATAATTAAAACCTTAATGGGTAAAACTTTGTTCATATATATATAAATCCTAAAATAATTCTAAATGAGAATGATTCTCATTCTAAATGAGAATGATTCTCATTACAAGTAAATTATTTAATTATTTATCTTGTTATAATCTGACGATGAAAACAGACCTCATAACCAGATTTGTCATCAATAAGTCCTCTATTCGAGGCAATATTATTCGAATAAAAAATAGTTTAGCCCAGTTAAAAAAATCATTAGAAATACCAGAACAGGTGGTATCCTCATTTAATGAAATCGTCACGGTGTGTCCGATGCTGGCCGCAACGCTAAAGTTTGAAGGCGGACTAATTTTGCAAATACAGGGAAAAAAATCATTAAAACTAATCATCGCAGAGTCCGATAACGATTTTAAAATCCGTGGCACCATCAAACTTGCAGATAATACTAAAGAATCTTTTCAGGATTTAATTCAAGATGCAATTGTGGCTCTAACTGTTATTCATAAAGATCAAAAAACACCTTACCAGGGAATTATTGAAGTCGGGTCAGGTGAGATCAAGAGCATGATTGAGCATTACCTAACCCAATCCATGCAGATTAAAAGTAAAGTATTTTTTCACCAAACAAACACAGAAAGTTTTGGTGTGTTATTTCAAGAACTTCCGCATGAAAATGAAGAACAAAGATTAATAACAGAATCCCTTTGGAATGATATTGATCTTATTAAGCCGGATACTTTATCAGATGGGCATGAGGAATTTTTAAAAAATATTTTTAGCCAAAATGATGTTCAAATATTTGAAGAACACTCAGTTGAGCATGAATGCTCATGCAATCAGGAGAAAATCTATAAAACGATAAGCTTAATTCAAGAGAATGAAATCTACTCCTCAATAAAAAATAATTGCATCGAAATGGTCTGCGAATATTGTCAAAAAAAATATACCGTCACCAAAGAAGAGATTGATATTATTTTTAATAAAACTCAACGATTAAATTGATTTAAAAATTGGTAGCCAATTATCGCTGCCGATACTGCCACATTTAGAGACTCCACGTTGTTCATCATCGGTAATGATATTTCGTCATGCGCGATATCTTTTAGCTTGGTTGTAACTCCTTGCCCTTCGCTCCCTAAAATAAGTATTGTCTTATGGGAAAAATTGTAATCAAAAACACTTTGTCCATTCAAGTCTGCAACAACAAAAGAAAATCCATGCGAAATTAGATTACTTATATCGACGTTTTGGTAAATTGGTAGCTGAAACTGAAACCCTTGGCTCGCTCTTAACGTTTTTGGTGACCAGGGGTCAGCACATTGTTCTGATAAAAAAATTCCTTTATGTCCCAAGGCTTGCGAGGTTCTCAGGATGGTTCCAAGGTTTCCTGGATCCTGCACTTTATCCAAAAAAAGATACATGCCATCATGAAAGTGATTTGGGTATGAGTCATTTTGAGGAATCTCAATTAATGCAAGGATGCCTATAGGTGTCTTTAATTCTGATATATCATTAAAAAAATTATCCGGCAGGATATAAATTCTCTCCTCCCATCCCTTTTTGCAATATTCCGGATAATTTTTATTAAATGATTCGGAACAAAATAATGCTAAAAAATCATTTTTTTCATTTAGATAGGCTTCCAATAGGTGTGGGCCTTCAATAATTGTTAGATTATTTTCCTGCCGATATGATTTATTGTGCTGAACCTTTCTGAGCTCCTTTAGGCGTGAATTATCTTTGGAAGTTATAAATTGCATATTCTCAATATTAAAAATTAATATTTTTTATCTTGAAACCCTTGTCTTTCAGAAAGCTCAAAACACCAGTGTGGCCACTTAAATGAGATGCTCCAATTGCTACAAATATATTATCTTGTTTCATTGCTTCATATATTTGTTGATTGAAGATGTGATTTCTATCAATTAAGATTTTTTGTTTAATTTTATTCCATAAATTCTCACTCATGATTTCGGATGTTATAGACTCATTCGTATTCATAATAAGATCTAAATCACCATCCATGTATACCTGGATCAACTTTTCATAATTTTTTTCTTTGATTTCCATTGGGGTCATTAACGAATTCTTCAATAACAAAATTTGTTCTTCATCGGTCAAGAAATCCAATGAAGAAAAATGATCACTGGTTGACATCAGGCCTCGGGTGAGGATTCCTATGTCTTCAGCATATCGTTTTAATAAATTATCCTGATTGAATGGTGTTGCAGGTCTCGGAGAGTCTAATATAAATGCCAGTAACCATGGTTTCATTTTAATAATTCGATCAAAAAACATCACGTGATAATCAGATAACTGTTTTAAGCTATCAAGCTCATCCTCATTGAGTTGATCAATAAAGTTAATGTTAGCCTGAATATGCTTTGGATCGGAAAGCTCATCGGTTTCCATCAAAAAAAGGCTAGAGTTTTTGATAGACAATAATAAATTCTCATTGAATGAGGTTACCCTGCTGTCATCAGAATGAAAGGTGCCAAAAACAAAGTGTATTTTTCCTTCATGATCAGTCACTTCATAAAGTGTTGTTTTTCCAAAAACTTGACTGCTGACAAACCAAATAATTACAAATAAGAGTTTAAAAAATAATTTAAATAGTTTCATTCATTTATTATAAACATCATGGAGAATAAAATTTTATTAATTAAAGAGCCATCTGATTTTAATAATATTAATTTTGCCAATATTTCAGAGGATGGCCTCGTCGGTATATCTGCTGAATTAAATATCGAGCTTATTCTTTCATCATATAAATTAGGCATCTTTCCATGGTTCAATGAAAATGAGCCTATCCTTTGGTGGTCACCAAACCCTCGGCAAGTATTATTTATTGATAAATACAAACCATCTAAATCATTACTTAAAGAAATAAAAAAAAATAAATTCATATTTGAAATTAATAAAAATTTTTCTGCTGTCATTCATGCTTGCAAAAAAGTGCAGAGAAAACAATCGGGGACGTGGATAGATGCAAGAATTATTGATAACTATACAAGGCTTCACCAAATTGGACATGCCCATTCTTTTGAGATTTACAACATGGAGTATAGCTTAGTTGGTGGGATATATGGAATACTCAGCAAGAACGTTTTTTTTGGTGAATCAATGTTTCATCTTGAAAATAATGCATCTAAAGTTTGTTTTTATTTTTTATGCAAATGGCTCAAAGAACAAGAGGTTAAAATCATTGATGCCCAAGTCGAATCCGAGCATATTTCTCAATGGGGTGGTGAGCTCATATCACGAGATAAATTTATGGATATAATATTGTCATGAGCATTCCAGAGAACAAAGAATTCAAAAAAATTCAATTTTATTTAACTGCAAATTATAATTGTGGGTATCTACCGGAAAAAAAAGCACAATCCATCGTTGCCTCACCTTACCAAAATGTTAACCAAAATGAATTTGATAATCTCATTACAATTGGGTTTAGAAGAAGTGGAAATCATGTCTATAAGCCCCACTGTCACAATTGTGAAGCTTGCACACCTATTCGATTAGACGTTCATCGATTCAAACGAAATAGAACTCAGGATAGATGTTATAAAAAAAACAATCTAGTCGTGGTTGAAGAAGATCTAAATTTTCTTGAAGAAGACTTCCTCCTGTATTCAAAGTATCAAAAGATACGTCATAATGACCTATCCTCCTCCCTTGAGGACCAAAGAGAGGAGTATAAGAACTTTCTTCTTACCAGTAATTTCATCACAAAAAAAATTAAGTTTTATCATAACGACAAATTACTCATGGTGAGCATAGTGGATTATCTCAATGATGGCATCTCTGCAGTCTATACTTTTTACGATCGAAATTACTTGAAGTATAGTTTAGGAACATACTCTATTCTTTGGCTCATTGAGAAATGTAAGAGGGAGAACTTGCCTTATCTTTATTTAGGTTACTGGATCAAAGAAAATGATAAAATGAAATATAAAACTAAGTTTAAGCCGTTTGAGCTTTTTGAAGATAAACAGTGGAAAATTTTTAATGAATAAAATTTGTATTATTGGGCTTGGGCTGCTTGGTGGATCTATTGGCAAGGAATGTATTTCAAAAAATTTAACAAAACAGGTGGTGGGTTTTGGTCGAAACAGTGAGTCATTAAAAAAGGCAAAGCAATTAGGCCTAGTACATGAAATTTCAGAAAGTTTTGAGGATTTAAATCAAGCCGATTTAATTATCATTGCGACCCCTGTTAAGCAATACAGCACAATATTTAAAAAAATAAACCAATTTTTATCTCCCACTACATTAATTACCGATGTGGGAAGTACGAAAAAAAATGTAATAAATGATGCAAGTTGCTTCCTTGATGACCACTATGCAAAATTTATTGGCTCCCATCCTATCGCCGGTTCAGAAAAACATGGTCCGGAAGCAGCTCAACTTGGACTCTTTAAAAATAAAAATATCATCATCACACCGCATGAAAAAAATACTAAAGAGGATATCGACTTTATTAGTAATTTTTGGAATTCATTGGAAGGTACATCATTAATCATGGATGCTGTGAGCCATGATGAAATTTTTTCAACCGTCAGCCACCTTCCTCATGCTCTAGCAATGATCTTTATGAGTATGTTAAATGGCAAAAATAATAAGGATGAGTTGTTAAGATTCGCGGCCAGTGGCTTTCGTGACTTTACAAGAATTGCTGCAAGCTCCCCAGAGATGTGGAAGGATATCTTTATTGATAATAAAGAAGCATGTTTAAAAGATTTAAATGAATTTAAAAAACAGATAGAGAAATTTGAATCAATCGTTCTCAATGAGGAAGATTTGGAAAAATATCTTCAATATGCAAGCACTTTAAGAAGTAACTGGAATGAATAAAAATCTGTCTCTTAAATTAGCTCCAAGATCAAAAATTGATGGAGTGATAAAGCCACCTGGATCAAAAAGTATTACCAATAGACTGCTTCTTCTAAGCAGTCTTTGTAATCAAAGTATTTCATTGACTAATCATCTCATCTCCGATGATTCAAAATATATGATTAAAGCTCTCGAAGACTTGGGAGTTTCAATAAGTTCAGACACGAAAGACAAAATTACAATATTTGGAGATCCAAAAAAATTCAACAATTCCGCTGATCTTTTTCTTGGAAATGCTGGTACGGCATATAGGCCGCTGTGTGCGTTATTGTCTATCTTGGGTGGAAATTATCGCCTTGATGGTGTTGAAAGAATGCATGAAAGACCCATCAAAGATTTAGTTGACAGCTTATCAAGCATTGGTGCAGATATTAAATATCTAAAAAATATAGGATTCCCTCCCGTTCAGGTTTCTGATTTTAAATTTAATGGCAAAACAGATATATCCATTAAAGGAAATATCTCTAGTCAATTCCTTACCAGTCTTCTGATGGCTGTTCCTCTCATAGGCCAAGATTTTAAATTAAATATAGATGGAGAACTGATTTCAAAACCTTATATTAATATTACAATAAAGTTGCTCAAGCTATTTAATGTCAATTACATTAATCACAATTACTCGAGTTTTGAATTCAATTGCAATGACAATCCGAAGGTGTATTCATTAGATAGTGGATTAATAGACATTGAGCCCGATGCATCCTCTGCTAGCTATTTCTTTGCAGCTGCAGCAATAAGCGGCAACGTTAGAGTCGAAGGTCTAAATAAAGAATCCATTCAGGGTGATATTCAATTCCTTGAAGTTCTAGAGAAAATGGGTGCTGATATTACTTACAATAATGATTCAATCGATGTGAGAAAAGCCAATACTCTAGTCGGAGGTCAATTTGATTGTATTGCGATACCAGATGCGGCGATGACACTGGCTGCGATGGGATTGTTTACCAGCTCACCAGTGGAGTTATTTAATATAAATAGCTGGAAGGTAAAAGAAACAGATCGAATTGTAGCTATGGAAAATGAGCTAAGGAAATTTGGAGCAACTGTGACATCTACAGACAATTCATTAAAAGTAATTCCTCCCACGAATATTTCAGACAATGTCTCCGTGCATACTTATGACGATCATAGAATAGCAATGTGTTTTTCACTTACTTGTTTAGCAAATAAATCTGTTGAAATTCAAGATCCGGAGTGTGTTAATAAAACCTATCCTAATTACTTTAATGATTTTTTGAAATTATTATCATGAACCTCATAACTATTGATGGTCCAGCAGGATCAGGTAAAGGAACTATTGCAAAGCAATTATCACAAGAATTAAAGTTAAACTATTTAGATTCTGGTGCCATTTATAGAATTCTAGGATTTCATCTGAAGGAAAATAATATTCCAATTGAAAATGATGCATTAGTTAAAGAAAGAATCCAAAAAGCAAAAATTCAATTTATAGAAAACACAATTTATTTAAATGATCGAGATGTAACTGATGCCATTAGAACAGAGTCTATTGCTAAAATGGCTTCATTAATTGCTGCTAAAAAGACTGTTAGAGAAAGTATTCTAGATTTACAAAGATCATTCTTACAAAAACCAGGATTAGTCGCCGAGGGAAGAGATATGGGGACTGTTGTTTTCCCAGAAGCGAAACATAAGTTTTTTCTTACAGCAACTGTTGAAGAAAGAGCTAGTCGTAGATATAAACAGTTGATTTCTAAAGGTTTTGATGTTAGAGTAGCTGACCTTGTAGTTGAAATACAAGAAAGAGATTTTCGTGATACCAATAGAACTATATCACCATTAGTTCCTGCAGCTAACGCAGTGATAATTGATTCAACTGAATTATCTCCTAGCCAAGTTATTGAATTTATACTTGGTAACATTTGAGTTCTTCATAGCTCCAAACTATGAAGTTTGATTAACAACCCCATTGCTAGATGGGAATTGGATATTTTAATGACAACTTTAACGAAAACAACAGAAACAAAGAATAACGAAAATTTTGCAGCAATGCTAGAAGAAAGTCTTGCCCTCAAAGAAATGCGTCAGGGTGAGATTATTACAGCTGAGGTCGTGTCAATTGACTCAGATGTAGTTATTGTTAATGCAGGATTAAAGTCAGAGAGCTTTATTAAAGCTGATGAATTTTATAATGACAAAAGAGAAGTTGAAGTTGCAGTTGGTGACTTTGTAAAAGTGGCTATCGAAAAACTTGAAGATGGATATGGTTCAACAATTCTTTCTCGAGATAGAGCAAAAAAAATACAAGCCTGGGAAGACCTTGAGAATGCGATGAATGACAAGACTACTGTATCAGGTTTTGTTAGTTCCAGAGTAAAAGGTGGCTTAAGAGTATCAGTAAAAGGAATTACCGCATTCTTACCTGGATCATTAGTTGATTCAAGACCGGTAAAAGATACATCGCCATACGAGAATAAAGAAACTGAATTAAAAGTTATTAAGATCGATAAGAAAAGAAATAATATTGTCGTTTCCAGAAAAGCGGTCCTAGAAGAACAAATGGGAGCAGATCGTGAATCAATTATTGAATCACTCACTGAAGGCGCTACAGTTAAAGGAATTATTAAAAATATTACAGATTATGGTGCATTTGTTGATTTAGGCGGTATCGATGGATTACTGCATATCACTGACCTTGCATGGAAAAGAATTAAACACCCATCTGAAGTCTTAAATGTGGGCGACGAAATTGAAGCCAAGGTCTTAAAATATGACCAAGATAAAAATAGAGTTTCTCTTGGCTTAAAACAACTTGGTGATGACCCATGGGTTGGTTTAGAAAGAAGATACCCTGTTTCAACGAGAATATTTGGTAAAGTTTCAAACCTCACTGATTATGGTGCATTCGTGGAAATTGAAAGTGGCATTGAAGGATTAGTTCACGTTTCAGAAATGGATTGGACAAACAAAAACATTCATCCTACGAAAGTTGTAAATCTTGGCGATGAAGTTGAAGTGATGATCCTTGAAGTTGATGAAGGTAAAAGAAGACTATCGCTTGGTATCAAACAATGTAAAGAAAACCCTTGGCAGGCTTTTGAAAATGATCATAAACAAGGTGAGACAATTAAAGGCTCAATTAAGTCAATCACAGACTTTGGTATATTTATTGGGTTAGATGGAGGTATTGATGGACTTATTCATCTTTCAGATATATCTGCAACTGAATCAAATGAAGATGCTGTTAAAAATTATAAAAAAGGTGATGAAGTTGAAGCGAAGATACTTGCTATTGATGTTGACAAAGAAAGAATATCTCTTGGAATTAAGCAACTTTCAGCTGACTACACCGAAGATGTTAAAGACAATAGTTCATCAAGCAAAAAAGATTCTAAAAAAGCTAAAACAACTGCTGATAAGGAGCCAGAAAATGCTGGAACGACCAACCTTGGTGCTCTTTTAAAAGCAAAAATGAGCGATGCATCAGATAAGGAATAACTAATCTAGATAATGACACGATCAGAACTTATTGAAAAGCTGTCTTCGCAATTTCAGCATCTTCTTCAAAAAGATGCTGAATTGGTTGTAAAAAATATACTAGATTCAATGTCGAGCACCTTAAACAATGGAAAACGAATTGAAATTAGAGGTTTCGGTAGTTTTTCATTAAATAAAAGACCTGCAAGAATTGGTAGAAATCCTAAAACTGGTGAGAAAGTTCACATCAGTGAAAAACTTGTCCCCCATTTTAAAGCTGGAAAAGAGCTGAGATCTCGTGTTGATAAGTAACTTTTAAAGTATACTTTCTATAATATTTTCTTTCTACATAAGTTATGGTTGAATTTGAGCTTTGGTGGCTTTTGATTATCCCATTTTTTTTTGGGTTAGGCTGGATTGCTGCTCGTATCGATATTAAACATATAATATCTGAAACAACTGATCTACCTGCCTCATACTTTAAAGGTCTTAACTTCATTCTCTTTCAAGATTATGAAAAAGCTTCTGAATCTTTTTCTGATGCACTAAGAATAAAACCAGACTCCCTTGAGCTGCATTTCATTCAAGGTAATATATTTAGAAAACTTGGAAAAATTGATCAAGCTATCAATCTTCATAATAAATTACTTGACCAAAAAGAATTAACACCGCAGCAAATTGAATCTGTAAAAGCAGAACTGATGCAGGATTATTTTACAGCAGGTTTTTATGATAGATGCGAATCCCTATCTGAGGAACTTTCAAGCGAACAATATCAAAAATTTAAGTTAAAGATTTTGTTAGATATATCAATCAAACAAAGACATTGGGACTCTGCAATAAAATATTGCAAAGAAGTTGAACAGAATTTTGGAGTTTCCTACAGGTTACAAATTAGCCATTTTTTATGTGAACTAGCTTTAGAGAAAATAATTCAAGAAAAAAAAGATCAAGCAATAAAACATCTCGAACATGCATTAGATATTTACAAAAATTCAACCCGAGCAAATATTATTCTTGGTGAGTTGGAATTTGAAAAACAGAACTATAAATCTGCAATAGAAATTTGGAAAAGAATTGAATTACAGAAACCGACTGACTTCATCTTAATTGCTACGAAATTTTTAGAATGTTATGAAAAATTAAACAAACAAAATGAATGCTTATCATTTCTTTCACACTTAAGAGAAAGTTATGGAATAAACCAAATAGATTCAGTGATCTTCAATTTTATTCTCCAAAAAGAAGGGTCTAAAAATGCTGAAGAGTTTGCTAAAAATAATTTAATTAAAAAACCATCTATTGAAGTCCTTGATCAATTATTTAGTGCAAAGTCTCTAAATAATAATAGTGATAGTGATATCAAGATGATGCAACAGGTGATTAAAAATAGTATTGGTACTAAATTATTTCACTTATGTAACCATTGTGGTTTTAAAGCTAAACAACATCATTGGCAATGCCCAGCATGTAACTCCTGGGAGACGGTTTCAAACGAACTAAAAGATATAGGCAAATAATGAATGATTCCAAAGTTATAGTGGCTCTTGATTTTTCATCTATTGATGAAACAGAAGTTTTTCTAAAAAAAATTAAAGGTCAAAATTGTAAAGTAAAGGTTGGTAAGGAGCTTTTTACTAATGAAGGTCCGAATATAGTCAAATTAATACAACAATATGGCTTTGAAACTTTTTTAGATTTGAAATTTCATGATATTCCTAATACTGTATCTCGTGCTATCAAAGCAAGTTGCAATTTAGGTGTTTGGATGGTTAATGTCCATGCCTCAGGAGGAGGACAGATGATGCTTGCTGCGCGAGAAGCTGTGGAATCTTCATCGCACAAACCGCTTTTAATTGCAGTTACAATTCTTACTAGTTTTGATAATTCTTCTTACCAAGAGTTAGGATTTAAAAATAAATTACAGGAACAAATTGCTTATTTAGCACTAATGTCTGAAAAATCAGGTATGGATGGAATTGTCTGTTCGGCAAATGATGTTCCCTCAATTAAACCGTTAGTTAGAGAAAAATTCCAGTTTATAACACCAGGTATAAGAGTTGCCAACAGTGATGATGATCAAAAAAGAGTGGCTACTCCGGAAAATGCCATATCAAATGGATCTAATTATCTTGTTATCGGAAGACCAATCACCTTAAGTGATGATCCAGCAACTATGATCGATAAAATTAATCTCAGTATTAATTAATTTTATTTGATTTTCATACCGGCCTGGGCGCCATCATCAGCTAATAAAATAAAAGGCCCATCATTGCTGTCAGAAGCCGCAAGTATCATCCCTTCAGAAACACCAAACTTCATTTTTCTAGGCGCAAGATTAGCAACATAACTTACTTTTTTTCCAATTAAAGAATCAGGATTATATTTTGACTTAATTCCGGCAAAAACATTTTTTTTACCTAATTCACCAACATTGAGAGTTACCTGAAGTAGTTTATCGGCACCTTTTACATGATTTGCTTCAAGCACCTCTGCAACACGAAGATCTATTTTAATAAAATCATCAATCGAAATATGGTTACCTGTATCAAGATCTTCTTTTGCATTGTTTTTATTTTCCATAATTTTATTATCTTCTATTAATTTAACTAGATTATCTTTATCAAGTCTTTGATATAAGTGTTTGTATTGATTAATTTTATTTATATTATCTTTAATTTGATTGAAGCTATTAAAATCAGTTTCATTGAATAAGCTGGCTACTTCTTTAGATAAATTTGGAAGAATTGGAGAAAGATAAATTATTGAATTTCTGAATACAATTGCTGATGTGGTTAGAATGTTATGAAGCTGCACTTTGTTTTGTTCAAGATCTTTTGCCAAGCTCCATGGTTGTTCATCACTTATTAACTCATTTACCTCTTCAACCAATGTGAAAACTTTTCTGACTAATTGGCTGTATAAACGTGACTCATATAAGTCCAATATTTCACTCTTAAGATCGATCGATTTTATTACCAATTGTGAATATTTACTGTCAGAGGCCAGCTGATCTATTGATTTAATTTTTCCATTAAATAGCTTATGAATAAAGCCGAATGTTCTGCTTGGAATATTCACTAGTTTACCTACCAAATCAGAATTTACTTTAGACATTAAATCGTCTAAATTTAAATCTATGTCTGACATTGAATCATTTAACTTGGATGCAAAATAATACCTCAAGAATTCTGGCTCATTAATATTATTCAAAAAACTTCGTGCAGTGATGAATGTCCCCCTAGACTTGGACATCTTTTCACCATTCACAGTTAGAAAACCGTGTGCAAAAATTTTAGTAGGCTTTCTGAAGCCTGCGAAATTTAATGTTGCCGGCCAAAATAATGCATGAAAATAAAGTATATCTTTTCCAATAAAATGATAAAGCTCTGTCGAGCTATCGGGTGACCAAAAATCATCAAAATTAATATTTCCTTTTTGATCAATTAAATTTTTAAAGCTAGCCATGTACCCAATTGGTGCGTCCAGCCAAACGTAAAAATATTTATCAGTTTCACCAGGAATCAAAAAGCCAAAATATGGTTTATCTCTCGTAATATCCCAATCTTGCAATCCAGATTTAAACCATTCCTGGATTTTATTCTCAGCTTCGAATTGTAAAGTTCCAGATGTTGTCCAATCTTTTAAAAATTGTTCACATTCAGATAAATTAAAAAAGAAATGTTTTGTTTTTTTCTTTATTGGGGTTGTCCCAGATAATGCTGAATACGGATTAACTAAATCAGTAGGTGAGTAGGTGGCTCCACATGCTTCACAAGAATCGCCATATTGATCCTTTACATTACATTTAGGGCATTCACCTTTGATAAACCTGTCAGGAAGAAACATCTGTTTATCTTCATCGAAATATTGTTCTATTTCTTTGGTAGAAATTTTCTTATTTCTATCTAGAGATTTAAAAATCTCCTCGGAATAAAGCTGGTTTTCTTTTGAATCAGTCGTATAGAAGTTATCAAAATTCACATAAAAGTCTGCAAAGTCTTGAGCATGTTCTTTATGAACATTGGCAATCAATTGCTTAGGGGTGATGCCTTCATTTTGCGCCTTAATCATGATCGGTGTGCCATGGGTATCGTCAGCACAAACATAAAATACTTCATGACCATTCATTTTTTGATATCTAGACCAAATATCTGTTTGAATATACTCAACCAGGTGTCCAAGATGTATACTTCCATTTGCATAAGGAAGTGCGGATGTAATTAAAATTCTTCGCATGTAAACTTTATAAAAAATTAATGATCGTATTCTAACAAATAATTAGTAAATCAACCGAAATAAAGTGCAATGGAAAATATAAAAGACTCAATAGAAAATATTTTTGATCAACACAATCAAATCAAACCTTTTCTTAAAAAAAATATAAATGTTAATGAGACTGAAGATCAGTTGGATATCATTATTAAGTTGGGTTTTACCTTCAAAAATCTTGAGCAGAATTATAAAAACATGATTACTGAATGCCTAAATAATATTGATAAAAAAATTAATATTTCTCTTGAGTTAGATGTAGTAAGCCATAAAACGCAAGGGACGACGCAAAGCATCAAAAATGTAAAAAATATTATTGCTGTTGCTTCTGGTAAAGGTGGTGTTGGAAAATCAACTGTCGCCTGCAATCTTTCAATCGCTTTACATCAGTTAGGTGCTCGGGTTGGTATTCTTGATGCTGATATCTATGGCCCAAGTCAACCATTGATGTTTGGTTCAAATAAAAAACCAGAATCCCGTGATGGAAAAAGTATGGAACCAATTATTTCCCATGGTATTCAAACCATGTCCATAGGATATCTGATTGATACTGATACGCCTGTCGTGTGGAGAGGTCCAATGGTTACCAATACCTTACAACAACTCCTCAATGAGACAAATTGGGATAATTTAGATTATTTAATCATTGATTTACCTCCGGGCACTGGGGACACACAACTTACCTTGGCTCAAAAAGTGCCTGTAACAGGATCTGTCATTGTGACCACACCTCAAGATGTTGCTTTAATTGATGCGCAAAAAGGTATTGGTATGTTTGATAAGGTCAATATTCCAAACATCGGACTCGTAGAAAATATGGCCGTTTTTGAATGTCCAAACTGTGGTCATCATGAACATATTTTTGGTGAAGATGGAGGAAAAACGTTAGCGGCTAAAAATAATATTTTATTACTTGGCTCGATACCACTAAATGCAATGATTCAGAAGAAAATGGATTCGGGGGCGCCGCCATTACTGGATAATGAAAACCCATCCATAAATGAAGCATTTTTATCAATCGCTGAAAAAGTGAGTATCAAAATTGCTCAAATGAAAGAAAATTTCAAAGATAAATTTCCTAAGATTGTAATTCAAAAAGATTAATCAAGATTGCAATAAACGTCGATAAGATTTTCGGACATAATTTTTGAAGCAGGGATATCCTCCCCTTCTTTCCATGCATTAACAGCATCTTTCTTTCCATGACCCGTTACTATAAAAAATATTTTGTCGGCTTTTAAAAAAGCTTTAGGGGTCATCGACACCCTATCCGAAGGAGGTTTAGGTGCATTCGATACGGCAACGGCATTTAATTGATTATCCCATTGTTGTCCAGGAAACAGGCTTGCGGTGTGTCCATCCTCCCCCAAACCTAATAAAACAAGGTCAAATTGATCTATATTGTCAATAATACTGTTATATTCACTCGAGGCTTCTTGAGACCCTTTTTCAGTATTTATGGTAAAAAATTTAGGTTTTGAGTCATCCGGCAAATGATCAATAAATGATCTTTTTATCATATGACTATTTCTGTCTTCAGAATCCACTGGGAGGCATCTTTCATCCCCAACATACAATTCCCAATCACTAAAATTTTGATTATGAACATCGAGAAATGATTTATATAACTTTTCAGGGGTTGATCCACCTGCCATTACAATTTTAAAACTTCCATTTTCACTTATTGCATTTTTAGCAATGTTTAAAATGTCTTGAAGCAATATTGATTCCAGCTGATTTTTGTCTTGAAAATCTTTCCAGTTTAGTTTTTGGTGCATATTGATTTTTATATATTTTGAGGGGTTAAAAAACTATCAGACTACCCCATGGTTTGGTATAATTCTGACCTTAAAAATGTAATCCACAAGATTACCAAAAAATTAACTTTAACAAAAGGGATAAATATGAAAATTGCAATGCTTGGACTTGGAAAAATGGGTGGGAATATGGCTACGCGCTTAATTCGTAATGGAATTAATGTGGTCGGATTTGACATGTCATCAGAGATGGTTGCTAAGCTTGAGCAAGAAGAAAATTTAATTCCAGCTAATTCAGTTGAAGATGCAGTTAATCAACTTGAAGGACAAAGAATCATCTGGATGATGCTTCCAGCTGGAGAAGTCACGGAAAAACAAATAGATGACCTTATCCCTATGTTAAACCCAGGTGACATCATTGTGGATGGTGGTAATTCAAATTACAAACACAGCGTCAAAATTGGAGCGATGTTAAAAGAGCACAATATTGGCTTTATGGATTGCGGCACTTCAGGAGGTGTTTGGGGCCTAGATAATGGGTACTGTTTAATGGTGGGTGCTGACAATGATGTTGCAAAAGCAGTTGAACCTGTTCTTAGAGCTTTAGCGCCAAATCAGCAAGATGGTTGGCTGCATGTGGGACCAATTGGTTCAGGCCACTATACAAAGATGATTCACAACGGAATCGAATATGGAATGATGGAATCTTTCGCTGAAGGCTTAGAGCTTCTTAAAGGAAAAACAGAATTTGATATTGATTTGGCAAAGGTAACTGAACTCTGGAGACATGGATCAGTAGTTCGAAGTTGGTTGCTTGATCTAACGGCTGAGTCTCTAAAGGGAGACCAAAACTTAGATAATATTGAACCCTATGTGGCAGACTCAGGTGAAGGGAGATGGACTGTTGTTGAGTCTGTTGATTTAGGAATCCCTGCCCCTGTATTAACCTTAGCGCTTCAAGTAAGGTTCAGATCTCAAGAAAAACAAAAAGGCTACGGATATAAGTTACTGTCAATTATGCGTAATGCATTTGGTGGTCACCTATTAAGAAAAAAAGGTTAAGTTATGACGCAAAAAGAAGCTTCTACCTTACTTTTATTTGGGGCTAAAGGTAACCTGGCAAGAGTAAAACTATTTCCTGGTTTATTTAAATTAGATCTCGCTGGAAAACTTCATCCAGATATGAAGATTGTTTCAATTGGCCGACAAGAAGAATCTCATGAGGAATGGATAATAAACCTAAAGAGTATTATTCGCGCCAAATATGACAAAGATCTAAATCAAACAGTGCTAGATCGCTTTCTAAATAGAAATATATATCACGCCAACCTACCAGACGATCCTGACGCTTTCACAAAACTGTCAGATAGATTGAGTCAAGAAGGATTTTCACAGAATTTAGCTTTCTTTTTATCTGTAAGACCATCTGATTTTGCTTTGATTGTTGATCAACTAGCTGAAGCTAACCTACTCAATGAATCAAGTCACTGGAAAAGAGTTTTAATTGAAAAACCTTTTGGGGTAAATACTGAAACAGCTCAAGCTCTTCAGGATTCAATTTCCAAGCACCTCAAAGAATCTCAAATTTATCGTATAGATCATTACTTAGGGAAGTTTGCTTTACAAAATATCTTATTTACACGTTTTTATAATACTCTCCTAGAACCAATCTGGAATAATCAATATATTGATCATATACAGGTAACAAACCATGAGACATTGGGTGTGGGTGACAGAACGACTTTTTATGATGCAACCGGCGCACTCAGAGATATGATGCAAAGTCACATCCTTCAAACCTTAACGCTTGCCACTATGGAAAAGCCAAAAAGTTTTTCTCCTAATGATGTGAGAGAGGAAAAAATTAAGTTACTGAACCAGATTAAACCTGTACCGATTGACGATTTTGAAAAGTATGTCTTTAGGGCGCAGTACACTTCAGGAACGATATCGAATGAAGGTGAAGTAAAAGGCTACCTCGAAGAATTAGGTCAAGAAAGTAATGTTGAAACGTATGCAGCAGTTAAATTTTTTATTGATAATAACCGCTGGAGAGATGTACCCATTTATCTGCGCACTGCTAAAAGGTTACACGAAAATGCAACCTATATTTCAGTTAAATTAAAACCAATAAAAACACCAAATGGTGAGATAAATGACAACTGGATTATCATTAGCATTCAGCCAAAAGAGTCAATTCACATTGAAATTAATACAAAAGTTCCTGGACTGGATGATGCAAAATCAAGAAAAATTCAGCTTGATGGAGGACTAAGATTCGAAGGTGATGAAACAATTGATTCTTATGAAACCCTAATGCTCGACCTTATTGAGGGCAATCAGTCCAGATTTTTACATATTGATGAGGTAAACGCTCAATGGAAACTAATAGACCCTATTGTTGAAAAATGGCAAGACTCGTCAGTTCCAGTGCATTCCTATCCTGCTGGATCAAAGGACCCGATAGACTCAAAAATTATTTTTGAAAATTCAGACCAATTTTGGCGAAGTAGTATTAATATAGAGTAACAATTTTTAGGATAATTATGGCAATTAAATCTGATCGTTGGATAAGGGAAATGGCAGAAAATCATGGCATGATTTCACCCTTTGAACCAGGACTGGTCCGAGAGAAAGAAAGAAACAAAATTGTTTCTTATGGAACCTCAAGCTATGGCTATGACATCAGATGTGCGAATGAATTTAAAGTATTTACAAATATTAATTCCACTATTGTTGACCCTAAAGAATTCGACCCAAACTCTTTCGTTGAATTTGAATCTGATCACTGCATTATCCCTCCTAATTCTTTTGCGCTAGCTAGAACAGTTGAATTCTTTAAAATACCAAGGAATATACTAACTGTTTGTCTTGGTAAATCAACCTATGCCAGATGTGGAATTATCGTTAATGTAACTCCATTCGAACCTGAATGGGAGGGTTACGTCACCTTAGAGTTTAGTAATACCACTCCCCTGCCCGCAAAAATATATGCCGGTGAAGGTTGTGCTCAAGTTCTATTTTTCGAATCTGATGAGGTTTGTGAAGTATCTTACAAAGACCGCGGTGGAAAATATCAAGGTCAAACTGGTGTTACTCCGCCGAAAATATAATGAAATTCAACTTTCCCATCATTATTATCGATGAAGATTTTAGATCTGAAAATTCTTCTGGTTTAGGAATAAGACTTCTTGCAGAAGCAATCAAAAAAGAGGGGTTTGAGGCATTCGGCGTCACAAGTTATGTAGATCTTGCCTCCTTTGCACAACAGCAAAGTCGAGCCTCAGCTTTTATTTTAGCAATTGATGATGAGGAATTTGTCGAAGAAAATCCGAAAGCAATTAAAAGCCTTAAAGATTTTGTGGAAGAAATTCGCTACCGCAATGATGAGATACCTATTTTTCTTCATGGTGAAACAAGAACAAGTCGTCATATACCTAATGAAGTTTTACGTGAATTAAATGGCTTCATTCACATGAATGAAGATACCCCTGAGTTTGTTGCTAAATACATTACCAGAGAAGCGCGTTCCTATTTAGATAGCCTCCCACCGCCATTCTTTCGTGCCCTAACTCACTACGCTGCTGATGGCTCATATTCATGGCATTGCCCAGGTCACTCTGGAGGCGTTGCCTTTTTAAAGTCCCCTGTTGGTCAAATGTTTCATCAGTTTTTTGGTGAAAATATGCTTCGTGCTGATGTTTGTAATGCGGTTGATGAGTTAGGGCAGCTTCTTGATCACACTGGTCCTGTTGCAGCCTCAGAGAAGAATGCTGCAAGAATTTATAATGCTGACCATTGTTATTTTGTTACTAACGGCACATCCACTTCCAATAAAATGGTATGGCATTCAACTGTTGCTCCTGGTGACATTGTAATAGTTGACAGAAATTGTCATAAGTCGGTATTGCACTCTATAACAATGACTGGTGCCATTCCAATTTTTTTAATGCCAACTAGGAATCACTTTGGCATCATTGGCCCCATTCCGAAAGAAGAATTTAGTTGGGACAATATCCAAAAAAAGATTGATTCAAACCCATTCATTGAGAATAAAGATCAAAAACCTCGTGTCCTCACGATTACGCAATCAACTTACGATGGCGTGTTATATAACGTTGAAGAAATCAAAGAAATGCTTGATGGGAAAATTGATACCTTGCATTTTGATGAAGCATGGTTACCTCATGCAGCATTTCATAATTTTTATGGTGATTATCACGCGATTGGTGAAGATCGTCCAAAATGTAAAGACAGTATGATTTTTTCTACTCAATCGACACATAAGTTATTAGCAGGATTAAGCCAGGCCTCACAAATTCTTGTTCAAGATGCTGAAAATAATAAACTGGATCGAGATGTCTTTAATGAATCTTATCTAATGCATTGTTCAACCAGCCCTCAATACTCTATTATCGCTAGCTGCGATGTCGCTGCTGCTATGATGGAACAGCCAGGAGGTACGGCTCTGGTTGAAGAATCCATAATGGAAGCCTTAGATTTTAGAAGAGCTATGAGAAAAGTAGATAGCGACTGGGGTCAAGATTGGTGGTTTAAAGTCTGGGGTCCAGATGACTTAACTGAAGAAGGAATTGAGACACGCGACTCATGGATGCTTAAATCTGAGGATAACTGGCATGGTTTTAATAAGCTATCAGAAGGCTTCAACATGCTTGATCCAATCAAGGCGACCATTATCACCCCTGGATTGAATATGAAAGGTGAGTTTGACGATAATATCGGCATCCCTGCATCAATTGTGACCAAGTATCTTGCAGAGCATGGAGTGATTGTTGAAAAAACTGGCTTGTACTCATTCTTTATTATGTTCACGATTGGAATTACCAAAGGCCGTTGGAATACATTATTAGCTGCACTCCAACAATTTAAAGATGACTATGATAAAAATCAACCAATCTGGAGAGTGCTTCCTGAATTTACCCAGAAATATCCTCAATATGAAAGAAAGGGGCTAAAAGATCTTTGTAATGAGATTCATGAAGTATATCGAAAATATGATGTAGCAAAACTGACTACAGATATGTACCTTTCTGATATTGAAACTGCCATGAAACCTACTGAGGCTTTTGCAAAAATGGCACATAAAGAAATTGAAAGAATTGCAATTGATGAGCTCGAAGGAAGAGTAACATCAGTATTACTCACCCCTTACCCACCAGGTATTCCATTACTGATCCCAGGGGAAAAATTTAATAAAAAAATTGTCAACTACCTTCAGTTTGCTGAAGAGTTTAATGAGTTATTTCCAGGCTTTGAGACAGATAACCATGGATTAGTGAAAGATTCTGTAAACGGAAAAACGACCTACTTTGTTGATTGCGTGAAAACTTAATTTAAATTTTTCTATAAGTAAGGTAAGAAAACTCAATATCATTCTCATTAAGCTTTTCAGACTGATCAACCAAACTCCACACAGAGGCATCTATCATTGGAAAGAAGGCATCGCCATGAATTTCTCGATGAATTTTTGTGACCAATAATTCATCACAACTATCAATCAATTGGCTGTAAATTTCACCGCCTCCAATTATAAAAGTTTTTTTATCAGAATCTGAAATATCATTTAAGGAGCTGATAACATGAACCCCATCAATCTTTAGATCGGAATTTCTTGTTAAAACAAAGTTAACTCTGTTTGGCAATGGTTTACCAATTGATTCATAGGTTTTTCTACCCATCACGATTTGATGACCAGTCGTAATTGCTTTAAATCGCTTTAGGTCACCAGACAAATGCCAGGGAAGTGAATTATCAATCCCAATGACGTTGTTTTCGGACATAGCAACAATAATTGAATAGGTATTCACTAGACTGCGACAGGGGCTTTAATTAATGGGTGAGGGTCATAATTTAATATCTCGAAATCGTCGTACTTAAAGCTAAAAATATCTTTAACATGCGGATTAATTTTCATTATGGGTAGGTCTTTTGCTTCCCTGGATAATTGTTGTTTTACTTGCTCAATATGATTGCTATATATATGTGCGTCACCTAAGGTATGAACAAACTCCCCAGGGGCTAAATTAGTTACCTGGGCAATCATTAATGTTAAGAGAGCGTATGAAGCAATATTAAATGGGACGCCTAGAAAGATATCAGCACTTCTCTGATAAAGTTGGCAAGATAATTTATCATTCGCAACATAGAATTGAAAAAAACAATGACATGGAGGCAATTTCATTTTATCAACGTCGCCGACATTCCATGCCGAGACAATCAGCCTTCTCGAATCAGGGTTGCTTTTTATATTTTCAATTAAATTAGAAATTTGATCAATCGTTCTTCCGTCACTCGTCTGCCATGACCTCCACTGAGAGCCATAGACTGGACCAAGATCACCATGTTCATCTGCCCATTCATCCCAAATACTTACCCCATTTTCTTTTAGGTATCCTATATTTGTTGATCCCTTTAAAAACCAAAGGAGCTCATGAATGACTGACTTAAGGTGTATTTTTTTTGTTGTTAGCAGAGGAAATTTTTCAGACAAATCAAATCGAATTTGGTAGCCAAAAACAGAAATCGTTCCTGTCCCGGTCCTATCTTCTTTTTTATCACCGTGTTCTAGAACATGATTCAATAAATCTAGATATTGCCTCATAAGTTAAGAATGGCTCTCAATAAATTGTTTTACTTGGTTAATGTCGTTTTCAATCTCAAAGGATCTTTGTGGTAACTGTTCAATATTGGATAAACCATCGGGTCTAGGTGGCTTCAACTTAATTGCCTCCATAACCGTTTCCTCAAATTTAGTTGGTAAAGCAGTTTCGAGAACAACCATCGGAATCTCCTCGGACTGATCAAAATGATCAAAAGCTGCCTTAAATCCATCTGCAGTATGAGTGTCGATAATTAAATTATATTTTTCGTGTAATAGCTTAATAAAGTGTAAACGATTTTGGTGAGAACTAGATGAAGAAGTAAATCCATAATTGGATACTTTTCCAAAATAGCCTGTGTTTGATAAATCAAAACTTTCGCCCTGATCAATTTTTTTCCATAGAGATCTTAATTTTTCAGGATCTCGGTCAATTAGATCAAATACAAATCTCTCAAAGTTTGATGCCTTAGAAATATCCATTGAAGGACTCGATGTATGGTAGGTATCATCCGATGCTCGTGGTTTATAAGCACCCGTTTTAAAAAACTCATCAAGAACATCATTTTCATTAGTTGCCACAATAAGTTTTCTTATCGGTAATCCCATCATTCTAGATATATGCCCAGCACAGATATTGCCGAAGTTTCCTGATGGGACTGTGACATCAATCAATTCATCAGATGAACGTGTTGAGGAAAAATATCCCTTAAAATAATATACCACCTGAGCAATGATTCTTCCCCAGTTGATTGAGTTTACTGCGCCAATTTGATTCTTGTCTTTAAATTCAAGGTCATTGGAGACTCCTTTAACAATATCCTGACAATCATCAAAAAAACCATCAATGGAAATATTAAAAATATTATTATCATGTAAGCTATACATTTGGGCTGTCTGAAATGGACTCATTTTGCCGCGAGGTGATAGCATAAATACGTTAACACCCTTTTTTCCAATCATGGCATATTCTGCAGCTGATCCTGTGTCCCCAGAAGTTGCTCCCAGTATATTTAAAGCCTTATTTTTTTTATGTAAAAGATATTCAAAAATATTTCCAAGAAATTGCATTGCAATATCTTTAAAAGCCAATGTTGGACCATTAGATAATGAAAGAAGATATAAATGATTATCCACTTTTGTTAGCGGAGTGATATCTTTTGAATCCTGACATTCACGGGTATAGGAAAATTTTTCTTTAGTATATGTTTTATTGATGATGACTTTTAGATCATTATGAGGAATATCATTCTCATCAATAAATAATTTCATGATAGCAAAAGCTAAATCAGGATATGACAGATCTCGAAGCTTCTCAAGACTCTCTGTCGATAGTTGAGGATAATTTTCTGGTAAATATAATCCTCCATCTGAAGCTAATCCTGTAATTAATGTATCACTAAAGTTTATTTTTGGTGCTTGGCCACGTGTTGAGATGTACTTCATTTTGCTAACTCTTCAAGTCTAATTTTCACTACATTTCCAACATTCGATTTCATTTTTTGTATGTCATTAATAATGCTATTAATTTCTTTTTCTTGAGCATTCTTGACAACAATAATGACATCATTTTCTGTCTGATTTTTTTTCAGCATTTTTTGATGCATTTCATCGATTGAGATATTTTTATCAGCAAATAATGATGTTATTTTTGCGAGCACTCCAGCTGCATCTACAAAATTAGCTCTTATGTAGTAACCGGAACTTATTTCATTTATTTTTTTAAATTTTAATGAGGATAAGTTTGAGTCTTCATAACCGAAGGATGGGATATGAAAAACTTTATTCCCATTGGAAATTGAGCGTGCTAAATCAATCACATCAGATAACACTGCACTGGCTGTTGGATCAGATCCTGCTCCTGCACCGTAATAGAGGGTCGGGCCTAACATATTTCCCATTACTAAGACCGCATTCATCGGGCCATCTACATTTGCAACGAGTTGTGTTTCAGAAATCAATGTCGGGTGCACTCTCACTTCAATATCTTGATTTACTTTCTTGGCTAGGCCTATCAACTTGATTCTGTAGCCTAGTTCCTCTGCATATGCCACATCTTTTAATTGAAGATTACTTATGCCTTCAACAAATACATCGTTAAAGTTTAATGAAACTCCAAAAGCAATTGAAGCGATAATTGTTATCTTATGAGCTGCATCAATCCCTTCAATGTCAAAAGTTGGGTCCGCTTCAGCATACCCTAATGATTGTGCTTGAGACAGGGCTGTTTGAAATGACAACCCATTATTTTTCATTTCAGAAAGAATGTAATTGGTAGTTCCATTCAAAATACCAGCCACCCATTCCACTTTATTTGAAACCACACCTTCACGTAATGCTTTGATAATCGGAATACCACCAGCGACTGAAGCTTCATACAAAATAGAAACATTATTTTCTTTAGCTAAATTAAAAAGCTCAGTCCCATGCAGAGCAATTAATGCTTTGTTAGCTGTAACTAAATGTTTCTTTGCATTTAAAGCCTTTTTAGCAAAATCAAAAGCAATTCTAGTCCCACCAATTAATTCAAGCACGACGTCAGACATATTAATTAAATCATCAATATCTTTTGCGATCAGTTTTTCATCGCCAGCAACGCTGATAATTTTTTCATGATCAAGGTCCAGTATAGATACAATTTCAAAATCTATCCCTGTCTTGGCTAGAATTTCATCATGATTTTCTCGCAATACATTAAAGACTCCAGAGCCAACCGTTCCAAAACCCAAAATTCCTATTTTAAACTTACTCATTGTTTAACAATTCCTGTAAAAAATTCATTTAATCTTGTAAACGCCACTTTTAAATTATCTTCATCAGGCAAAAAGACAACTCTAAAGTGATTATTGTCACACCAATTAAAACCACTTCCCTGAACCAAGAGTACTTTTGTATCAATAAGAATCTTTAAAATAAGTTCTTGGTCATTATCAATTTTGTATTTTTTTGGATCCAGTCTAGGAAACAAATACATCGCCGCATCTGGCTTCACACAGCTTACTCCCGGAATTTGCGACACTAATTCATAGGCTAAATCTCTTTGTCTGGCTAACCTTCCCTGAGTCGCAACAAGATCGTTAATGCTTTGATAACCGCCTAGAGCTGTTTGAATTGCCAATTGACCTGGCACATTTGAGCACAGTCTCATTGATGCAAGCATATTTAATCCTTCTAAATAATCTGATGCATTTTTTTTATCGCCAGACAAAATCAACCAACCAGCACGATAACCGCAGGCTCTGTAATTTTTAGACAAACCATTGAAGGTTAAAAAAACGATATCATCGGCCAATGATGCGATTGAGGTGTGCTTATTTCCATCATAAAGAACCTTATCGTAAATCTCATCTGCCATAACAATCAAATTATTTTCTCTGGCAATTTGAATAATCCCCATCAAAATTTCATCAGGGTATAAAGAACCAGTTGGATTATTTGGGTTAATGACCACTATTGCTTTTGTCTTGGATGTCACTTTAGATTTAATGTCATGTAAATCTGGATACCATTTTTGTTTTTCGTCACATACATAGTGGACTGGTTTTCCTCCTGCCAGCCTAACTGCAGCAGTCCAAAGTGGATAATCTGGCATCGGGATCAGCACCTCATCTCCATTATTGATTAGGCCTTGCATGGCCATAACAATTAATTCTGAAACGCCATTACCGATAATAATGTCATCAACATCGACATCTTTTATTTGTTTTTCTTGCGCATAGTGCATGATTGATTTTCTTGGAGCAAAAAAACCCTGGCTTTCAGTATAGCCAGAAGCTTGGGACATGTTTCTGATTACATCTTGTGTAATTTCATCAGGCGCCTCAAATCCAAAAGCAGCTGGGTTGCCAATGTTCATTTTTATCACCTTATGGCCAGCTTCTTCCATTTGCTTTGCATGACCTAATACAGGTCCACGAATGTCGTAACAAACATCATCCAGCTTATTAGATTTTTGAATTTTTTTCACTTTTAAATAACTATATAATTAATAAAATTATCAACAAATTATCAGATTATGAAATTCCATGAAATGACTGATAAAGAACTTAATTATATCAGTGCCTACGAAGAAAATTGGTTAAAAATTAATAATAAAAAGTATAACCAATCAATAATTGTTCTACCCAATGAGGTGTTAAGCATTAAGAGATTATCCTCACCAGATGTGGCTCAATTAATAAAAGAAATTCATAAAGAGAGGAATCTCGAGCTAATCATCGTTGCATCCAAAAACAATATCGAATTTACTCGCATCGATCAATATAAAGAGATTATCTCTATGCAAATTGGTATTGAGTTTATGAAACTTGAAAGTGGTTATCGAACTTTTAACATTACCATGTCAGAATTAAGAGAAGCTGCCTTAATTGTGAGACTTAATTAATTTTTGAAAATAGCAGGGTTGCATTAGTGCCGCCAAATCCAAAGCTGTTTGACATAATCGTGTTAATTTGTTTATTTTCAATTAGCTTGGTTACTATCGGCACATCCTGAATATTTTCATCAATATTGTCCACATTTGCTGAAGCTGCAATAAAATCATTTTTCATCATGATGAGTGAATAAATGGCTTCATTAACTCCAGCTGCACCTAAGGCATGTCCGGATAATGATTTAGTTGAGGCGATTAGAGGAATATCTCCAAATCTCCCTGAGGCAAAAACATTTTTTATTGCGTTAATTTCAACAATATCACCAACCGGTGTGCTTGTGCCATGCGTATTGATGTAGTCCACTTTCTCCACATTTCCTAACGCCGTTATCATTGATCGCTCAGCACCCTCCCCGCTTGGAGCAACCATATCGTGGCCATCCGATGTAGCCCCGTAGCCTGTCACCTCAGCATAAATAGTTGCGCCTCTGTTTTTAGCATGTTCATAGTCTTCTAAAACTAAAATTCCTGCTCCTCCAGAAATTACAAATCCGTCTCTATCTTTATCATATGTTCTTGAGGCGGTTTCAGGGGCGTCATTAAACTTAGATGACATGGCTCCCATGGCATCAAAGAGGTAGCTCATAGTCCAATGTTCTTCTTCCGCCCCCCCTGCAAATACGATATCTTGCTTACCGAGCTGAATCTGTTCAACTGCATTCCCAATACAATGTGCGCTGGTGGAGCAAGCTGAGCTGATTGAGTAATTGATTCCTTTGATCTTTGCACCGGTAGCTAAGCAGGCTGCTACGCCATTAGACATTGTTTTAGTTACCATATAAGGGCCAACACGCCTGATGCCCTTTTCAGCCAGCGTTTCTGTTCCTTGCAGCATAGATTCGGTTGATGTTCCTCCTGCCCCAACAATCAGGCCTGTCATAGGATTAGATACTAAATCATCACTAAGTTTAGCGTCTGCAATTGCTTCCTGCATGGCAATCCAGGCATAGGTATGGCCTTTTGCCATAAAGCGGAGAAGTTTACGATCAATCAATTCTTCGTAATTAATATTGACTGAGCCAGCGACCTGGGAACGAAGTCCTCTCTCTGCATATTCAGGCTGAAAGGTGATCCCTGACTTACCATGGTAAAGGCTATCTTTAACTTCGGACTGATTATTTCCTAAACTTGAAACAATCCCTAATCCAGTAATAACTGCTCTTCTCAAATGCTTTCCTTAAAAATTTTCTGTTGACTTAAATAAGCCAACTTTCAGATCATTTGCTTCATAAATTACGCGACCATCGACTTGCATTTTAGCATCTGCAATACCCATCACCAATTTTCTCATGATCACACGTTTTAAATTGATTAAATATGTAATTTTTTTTGCGTTTGGAAGGACTTGACCAGTAAATTTAACCTCACCACTACCCAATGCCCTTCCCTTTCCCTCTCCACCTTTCCAACCAAGAAAGAAACCAACTAATTGCCACATCGCATCCAAACCCAGACACCCCGGCATCACAGGATCATTATCAAAGTGACATTTAAAGAACCAAAGGTCAGGATTAATGTCCATTTCTGCATGGATGAATCCTTTGTTAAATTCACCTTGATTGTCATTGATTTCAATAATGCGATCAAACATTAACATCGGTGGCAAAGGCAGTTGAGCATTTCCGGGGCCAAACATTTTTCCCTGGCCGCACTCAATCAATTCATCATACGAATAGCTATTTTTGGTGGTCATGTTATATTTTAATTTATTTAGAATTCATCATTATAAACAATAAAAATAGTTTAATGATTAATTCGTAAACCTTTAGTTTTAATAGAAAGATTAAGAAATGGCAAAAAAAAACCTCGCCGATTGGTTAAAAAGTGCAACAACTCTAGAGAAACAAATTAATGAAGTTATCCTAGGTCAAGAAAATCCAATTCGTCTCATCCTTATCTCAATATTTGCTCGTGGACATGTTTTACTAGAAGGTGATGTTGGAGTAGGAAAAACTACCATGCTGCGTGCTGTTGCTCGAGGAATTGGCGGTGGTTATGAAAGGATTGAGGGTACCATTGACTTAATGCCAAATGATTTGATCTACCATACCTATTTAGGTGATGATGGCAAACCCCATGTCGATAAAGGTCCAGTCTTAAGGTCTGGTGAAGATCTAAGCATCTTCTTTTTTAATGAAATAAATCGAGCAAGGCCGCAGGTGCATTCTCTTATGCTAAGAATCATGGCTGAGAAAACTCTTTCTGCATTTAACCAAGAGTTTCACTTTCCTCATTTAATTGTTTTTGCAGATCGAAATCAAGTTGAAAAAGAAGAGACATTTGAAATACCCTCTGCTGCAAGGGACCGATTTATGATGGAAATTCCAATCGTAATTCCTAATAACGATGACCTAATGACTGATTTGATTTTTGATACAAAATTTCATAATGCTGATGAACTAATAACCAAAGTCAAAACAGATCAATTGAGCTTTGATCAGCTAAATAATGTAGCTGCTGAAATTCAAGAAAATATTGATGCCACTAAAGAATTAGAAAAATATGCTTTGAATTTATGGAAGGCAACGATAAAACCACAGGATTTCAATATTAAGATTTCTGATATTGATATCAGCAGGCTTATCGTATCTGGATCTAGTCCTCGAGGAATCAGTATGATGATGAAATGTGCTCGAGTTAATGCATGGATGAACAACCGATCGTCGGTTCTCCCAGAAGATATTCATCAAATTTTTCATGAAACTATTGCGCACAGATTAGTGTTTAATCCTGTATATGATCTAAGAAGGACTGAAATATCCAGAGAATTAACTACTGAAATAATCAATAAGGTAAGCGCACATTAATGTCTGTCGAGTTCTTTAATTATCATATCAACTGGAAGTCTAAAGCCATTCATCCTGGAAGACATAAGTCTGATCAGCGAGGCATGGGAATTGAATTTGCTGGGCACTCAAACCTTCTTGATTATCCAGACCCAAGAAGGATAGATCTCCGAATGACAATGAGAGATCCAATGGATCAGATTTATGTGCGCATTTTTAATCAAAGAAGCGCTACGCCCATTATGATTTTCAATGATTTGTCAGCGAGTATGAGTTTTGGTCAAGCAAGTAAGTTAGAGCGTGCAGCAGAAATTGCAAAAATTATTAAAAATTCTGCTTACCAAAATAGTGATGCCATTGGTCTTGTCGGATTTCATGATACCGTAGATGATCAATGGGTTGCACCTTTATCTTATAGGCCATACCTAACTGAAAGTTTAATCAACAAAATTGCCTTAGAGAAAAATAAAAATAAAGGTTCTAAAGGTATTTTAAAGTTACATCAATACCTTCCAAAGGATCATACACTGATCTTTTTTATTTCTGATTTTCATATGCCTATCGAAGAAATAACAGTATTCTTGAATAACACAAGAAAACACACTATTGTTCCGGTCATTCTATGGGATAAGGATGAATATTCTAATTTACCGAAGTTTGGTATTACAACATTCACCGACCCTGAAACATTAGAAGAGAGAACAATATTGTTAAGAAAAAAACTCATCAAAAATATTATTACTGAATTTAATCAAAGAAAAAATCAATTGACCAAATTATTTAATAGCTTTGATGCACCACCTTTTTTTGTGGAGAGTGAATTTAATCCAGATGATATGACTCACTACTTTAATGAGTATTACCATGCTTAGGTTTATTATATTAGTTGCATGTGCAAATTTAGTTTTTGCATTTGAAGATCCAAAAAAATTCCCTGATCTTGATGAAGAGTTTTACACATTATCAATAACCGAGCCCAGTCAGAAAGTTGGTTACCATGTTGGTGATCTCGTACAAAGACAAATTAAATTGACTGTGCATGAACCGTACGCTCTCGTCGAAGAATCATTACCAATTGTGGGCTATGAAAAACGTTTTAGGGGCCAGCTGCTTGGAATTACCCTGCAAAATATCGATAAGAAAATTAACAAGAATGAATTAGATCTGCTTTTAACTTATCAAATATTTACTAACAACGTGGTCGCTAAGCCAGCCTTTATAACTGCTGATTACTACAGGGTCGTTAATATAAAAAATCCTGAGGAAGTTTTAAAATTAAGGGTCCCTGAGCTCACAATAGCAGTCTCCCCTATTGCAATATTTGGAGATATTAAAGTCCAAGAAGATATGAGTGATTTTAGAGGTCCAGTTTTAATTGAACAACAACAATACTTAAATAAAATTTATATTAGTACTGCTGTCTTTATTTTTTCCCTCTTTGTTCTTTTGTACGTTTATACGAAATTCACTATTGTTCCAGGATTTAAAAAGACATTTTTACCTTTACATAGAAAATTAAAAAAAGATAAAGATATAAAGATTGATGAAATCATTAAATTGATTCATGGACAAATAAATAATTATTCAGAAGCGAGTATTTTTGAAAAAAACCTTAAAGACCTGTATTCAAAAAATTCATCTTTTAAGTTTATTGAAAAAGAGCTAATTTTATTTTTTAAAATTTCTAATCAGAAACTATTCACCAAGCAAATGAAAGAGAATGCATCCATTAGAGATTGGCTGATTTTTTTCTGCTTTCATCTGCATTTATGTGAAAAAAAGATTCCTGTTAAAAATTCAGATATTAAATTAGTAAAAATATAAGATATGTTTTTTTTGAACCCTTTATTTCTGATCTTAATCCCCTTGGTATTTATCCCTTTTATTTTTAAAGTGATATCAAAAAACTTTTATTCGTGGAACACGCTAATTCCAAACGACTCATCATCGCTATTCCTATCCATCTTAATCAAAGTTTTTAATAGCTTGATTATTCTTTTTTTAATACTCTATTTCGCATCCCCTCAAATGCCTCAAGAAAAAGTTACTAAAGTTGGAGTTGGATCTCAAATTGGACTTGTATTGGATAGAAGTGCCTCTATGGACGACCCTTTTTCTGGATCAACCCAATTTGACGATGAGGGAGTTGGTGAGACTAAATCAGCTGCGGCTGCTAGACTTATTATCAATTTTGTCGAGTCAAGAAAAAATGACATGATTGGAGTTATAACCTTTAGTAACTCGGCAATGTTTGTGTTACCTCTCACTCAAAATAAGAGTGCAATTACAGGGGCAGTTAATGCAACAGCTGGTAATGCACTATTTCAAACAAATATTGGGGCCGGTCTTTCAAGCGTCTCAGAACTCTTCGCTAAGGTAGAAGACTCGGGTTCACGTGCAGTAATTTTATTATCAGATGGAGCTGGAAGAATTGATGCGCCAACGCAACAAAAAATAAGAGATTGGTTTGATCGTTTTGATATTGGTTTGTATTGGATTGTCTTGCGACAGCCTGGAGGAATAAGTATCTTTGATGAAAATCTTAAAATTAGAGATGAAACGCAACCTCCACCTCAAATAGAACTGTTTGATTATTTCAAAACTTTTAGATCACCATTTCAGGCTTATGAGGCAGAAGACCCAGCATCACTTGAAAAGGCCATCAAAGATATTAACCTGAAAGAAAAAAAACAAATTTTTTATGAAGAAGTTATTCCAGGGACTAATTATTCGCTCCATCTTCTAATTGGTGCTTTTTTAATGACATTTGTACTATTCTTTCTTAAACTGATTGAGTTAAAAAAATAATATTATGAAAAAATTAAATCAATTTTTTACAGTTAAATATATAACGAGTATAGCCTTAATTATTTTAGTCCTTAGCGCCTTATTCATCATTTTTAATCTTTTTAATCTGTATCAAACAAATAAATTTAATAATGAAGTGTTAGCTGGTGAGAATCCATCATTTTTTGAACAGAGTTTTGAAGCAAGATATTCCACGGCTTATTGGTTGGCTAAAAAAGAAATGTTTAAGGAATCAACAATTTTATTTAATGCTCTTATGAAGGATGCTGATGACGATCAAAAATCAGCACTCCAATACAATATAGGTAATATTTTCTTTAAAAGAGGTTTAATCATTAATGGAACAAGCATGACTGTGAGAGATGAGGCGGAATATCTGTTTCAACAAGCCAATAAAGCATATCGTCAGTCACTTAAATTTGGTCCTTATTATTGGGATGCAAAACATAACCTAGACAGGTTACTTACCATGCTCCCACCAGACCCCACACCAGGAGTTGGAGACTCAGATGCTCCAGGCCTCATTATGGGTAATATTCCTATCGGTTTACCATGATATTTTTTGATAAATTTAAAAAACATTTTGAGAAAAAAAGTGATTTTTTTCTCCTTGTTAGCTTCATTTTATTAGTGCTAGCGTTAGTCAATCCATCTATACCAGTTAATCAATCCATTTATAACTATATTTTGATTGCAGACATTTCTCAAAGTATGAACACGGAAGATATGAAAATTAATCAAAAAACGGTATCTCGATTGGACTACACAAAACATATCATGAGTCGCTTAGTGGAGGACTTTCCATGCGGCACTAAAGTGAGTATTGGGATGTTTGCTGGAGTGTCTGTTTCGGCAACTTACTCCCCAATTGAAGTATGTGAAAACTTTAGCAATATCAATACAACCATTAGTAAACTTGATTGGAGAGTTACATGGTCAGGCAATACAAGAATTAGAGAATCTGTGATTAATTTAGCCAGGCTTATTCGAAGTTTTCCAGAGTCTGCACAAGTAGTTTATTTTACTGACGGTGAAGAAGCTCCAAAACTTCATGTATTTAATACAAGAGATCTTGATCAATTTCAGGGTGGTAATGATTGGTTGTTTGTTGGAATAGGTTCTGATGAAGGAGCACCGATCCCAAAGTATGATAATAAAAATCAACTTATTGGGTATTGGTCAAATGATAGCTTTGCTCTTCAACCAGGGATTGCTCAGATATCGGAATCCAATATTGGTGTAAGAGATAACAAGGTAGCTAGTGGTGCAACTGATCGTTATATGTCTAAACTTGATAGTGAATACCTTGAAAAGTTAGCTAAGGAAATTGGAGGTTTTTATGTTGATGGTCAAAGTTACCGCGCCGTTAGAAAAGAAATGAAAAAACAGCCTCCTGCATGGAAAGCACCAGATCAGTTTTATCTTCAACCTATTTTATGTTTTCTTGCATTATTGTTTTTTATCGCCAGATTCATATCAAAAACAAATATCACCAGCCTAATTAGAAAAATTACATGATGCTTGTCAATTTACTAGATCACTACTCAATCATTGAAATTTCAGGGGAAGATCACCTTGACTTTCTCCAAGGTCAACTGACAAACGATGTCAAAAAAAATGAAAAAAAGTTTATTTATAGCGGCATGTGTAACCCTAAGGGAAGATTATTTGCATTTTTAAGAATCTTGAGAGTTCCTGATTTAAACTCAACCTTTTTAGTCACCCCCTCATCACTAGCTGATGCCATTCAAAAAAGATTAACGATGTTTGTTCTCAGATCTAAGGTTGTGATTCAGAAAGCTGAAAACTTTCATCTATTAGGAATTATTGATGACAGTCCAAAAATATATATACCTACTGATCAACAATTAAACTTACCTGACCAAACAAATCGCTCTGTAATAATCCTTAATGACTCTAATTTATTTAATCAAATTAAAAATGAGCATTCTTTTGAAGATATCTCAATGTGGATTAAAAAAGATATTGAATTTGGCATTCCAGAGGTAATGGAAAAGACACAAGAAAAATTTTTAGCGCACACATGCAACCTTGATTTAATAGACGCCGTTAACTTTAAAAAGGGGTGCTATACCGGCCAAGAAATAGTTGCAAGAACACATTACCTCGGCAAACCAAAACATCGGAGTTTTTATGGTGTGATAAATTCTAAATTGTCTTTTGACTATGGTGAACAAGTCTTGGAAAATGATCGAAGCATTGGAACTGTGGTCAATTTTGTTTGCTGCGAAGACAAGACACACGTTCTGTTTGAAAAAACCTTAGACTCACAAGATGATTGCTTAAATATTAAGGGTGAAAAGCTCTTGGTAACTAAATCATTTGTAAGTTAATTTTTTTTATCAATAATTAAAAAAAATGTTTCATTTTTTTTAATTAAACCCAAATCGAAACGCGCCTTCCCCTCAATAACATCCGTACCATTTTTTAAATCCTGAACAACAGCCAAAAGAATATCATTTTTGGACTTTATTTGCTCGTTGACTTTTAGCTGTTGATCGATTTGTTTATGTAACGAAATCACATTTAACCATCCACCTTTGCCAAGCCACAAGGGGTACTGCAACACTAATATTAAAATAACAAAAATGAATGTCAGAAATTTCATTTAGTTAATTGATAAAATGCGTCTAGCCCGGCATATTTAGCTGTATCATGTAACTCTTCTTCGATTCTTAGGAGCTGGTTATATTTGGCCACTCTCTCAGATCGTGACATGGACCCGGTTTTAATTTGCATCGCGTTTGTCCCCACCGCCAAATCTGCAATGGTGGTATCCTCAGTCTCACCAGATCGATGTGATATCACGGCGGTGTAATTATTATCTTGGGCTAATTTAATTGTTTCAAGTGTCTCGGTTAATGTGCCAATTTGATTCACTTTAATCAATACAGAATTCGCTATTTTTTTCTCAATTCCCTCTTTAAGTATTTTTGGGTTGGTCACAAATAGATCATCACCAACCAGCTGAATTTTTTTTCCTAATCTTTCGGTCAAAATTTTCCAACCATCCCAGTCATTCTCATCCAAGCCGTCCTCAATACTGATGATTGGATATTTATCACACCACGATTCAAGATAATTTACCATCTCAGCCGAGCTCAATTTAAGATTTTCAGATTTTAAATAATAGTTTCCATCACA
Source organism: beta proteobacterium KB13 (assembly GCA_000156155.1). GTDB lineage: Bacteria > Pseudomonadota > Gammaproteobacteria > Burkholderiales > Methylophilaceae > BACL14. Next base: position 836,019 of record DS995299.1, read on the forward strand.
ATAAAACTCAGATGATGCGCAATCTAAGGCAATAAAAACATGCTTTCCAGCTTGATATCCGGCATGCTCAATTGATTGCATTATTAATTCTATCGCCTCCTCATTGGAGCTTAAATTAGGAGCAAAACCACCCTCATCCCCAACTGTTGTTGATAAATTTCTCTTCGCTAGATTTTCCTTTAAGGAATGAAACACTTCTGTACCACAACGAATCGCATCTGAAAAACTTCCAAATCCGGCTGGTACAATCATGAATTCTTGAATATCAACACTGTTATCAGCATGCGCTCCACCATTAATAATATTCATCATTGGGGTGGGAAGAGAATATTTATTTTCTTTTATCACAGTTTGATACAAAGGTTTTTTTGAACAATTAGCAAAGGCATGAGCATTGGCTAAAGATACCGCCAATAAACTATTCGCACCTAATCTTTCTTTATTCGATGTTCCATCAAGATTTATTAAAATTTCATCGACTTTTGTTTGCTCAGAAACATCCTGTCCGACAAGAGCCTCATTAATTTCAGTATTTATAAAGTTAACGGCATTGAGCACACTTCTGCCCTTAAAAACTGATTTATTTTTGTCCCTTAATTCGATAGCTTCTTTAGAGCCTGTTGACGCTCCTGAAGGAACAATGGCTCTCCCAAAACTTCCATCCTGAAGAATTACATCCGCTTCAACAGTCGGGTTACCCCTGGAGTCAATTACTTGTCTTGCTTTAATTTTTTTTATAATTGTCATGCTTATCCTATTTAAATCTAATCAACTGAACTTTGTTTCACAAGGTGATCAATGCCTTGAAGGGTTTTAAGTAAATCTTTCATATTATCTAATGGCACCGCATTTGGACCATCAGATAAAGCCTCACTGGGATTAGGATGAGTTTCCATAAATATGCCAGATATGCCAACGGCCATAGCTGCTCTCGCAAGCAATGGAACAAACTCACTTTGTCCACCACTTCTGTCTCCTTGTCCGCCAGGCTGTTGAACAGAATGAGTGGCATCAAAAACTACAGGGCAATTTGTGGCTCGCATGATTGATAAAGACCTCATGTCTGACACAAGCGTATTGTAACCAAAAGAGACGCCTCTCTCACAAACCATAATGTTATCAATCCCGCCATTAGCTTCTTTAGCTTTTTTTACCACCATAGACATATCTTGAGGTGCTAAGAATTGTCCCTTTTTAATATTTACCGGTTTTCCAGATTTTGCCACAGCATGAATAAAATCAGTTTGACGGCATAAAAAAGCAGGGGTCTGTAATACATCTACAACCTCGGCAACACTCTTTACCTGATCTTCAGAATGAACATCAGTGAGTACCGGAAGGTCAAATTCTTTTTTAACCTTTTCAAGAATTCTTAAACCTTCCTCTATTCCATGACCTCGGAAGGTATTATTCGAGCTTCGATTGGCCTTATCGAATGAGGATTTAAAAATAAAATTAATTCCCAAGGATGATGTTGTTTCTTTTAATTGTTCTGCAACAGACATGGTCATTGATTCATTTTCAATCACACAAGGGCCTGCAATCAGAAAAAATGGTTGATTTAGCCCAGCGTCAAATCCACATAATTTCACAGTGTATCCTTTTTATGTTCTAAAACATGTTTAATATAATCTAAAAATAATGGATGAGAGTCTTTTGGATTGGAAGTAAATTCAGGATGAAATTGGCAGGCAAAGAACCAGGGATGGTCTTCTTTTGAAAGCTCTACAATTTCACACAAGTCATCTTCTTTTGTCCAGGACGAAATTACTAAGCCTGCAGCTTTTAAATCATCAATATATTTATTATTTACCTCATATCGATGGCGATGCCTTTCATTTACTTGTTTACCATAAATTGAACTGGCTATGGTATTGGGCTCAACAATTGCTACTTGAGCACCAAGCCTCATAGTCCCACCCAAATCTGAACCTTCATCTCGATGCATCAACTCACCCGACTTATCTTTCCATTCCGTAATCAAACCGATGATCGGATTACTTGTTACTGAATCAAACTCGGTGCTGTTCGCATTTTTTAAGCCAACGACATTCCTGGCATACTCAACAACAGCAAGTTGCATACCCAAACAAATTCCTAGGAAAGGAATTTTATTCTCCCTGGCAAATTGAATTGCTCTAATTTTTCCCTCAGTTCCCCTCTTGCCAAATCCTCCTGGTACTAAGATAGCGTCAATTTTAGACAATGGAGATAGATCAGATTCCAATCCCTCTGAATCAATAAAATGTAATTTTATTTTTGCATGATGATGGAAGCCGCTATGTATAAGAGCTTCAGTTAATGATTTATATGATTCAGTAAGGTCAACATACTTACCAACAAAGCCAATATTGAGCTCAATTCGTGAATCAGAAATAAGTTTTTCAATTTTTTTCCAGCCAGACAAATCAGCCTGAGGTGATTTAATTTTTAATATATCACACACAATGTCATCAATTTTTTGCGCATGAAGCATTTGTGGAATTTTATATATAGAGTCTGAATCGATACAGGAAATAACTGACCCTTTCGGTACATTGGTAAACAAGGCAATTTTATCTTTTTCCTCCTGAGGAATCTCCGTCTCTGAACGGCATAATAAAATATCAGGTTGGATACCAATCTCCCGTAATTCTTTAACTGAGTGTTGTGTAGGTTTTGTTTTTAACTCGCCCGCAGTAGCGATATATGGTAGAAGTGTTAAATGAATGTAACAGGTATTTTCTCGACCCTCTTCAAAACCCATTTGTCTGATAGCTTCCAGAAAAGGTAGTGATTCAATATCACCAACCGTGCCGCCGACTTCAACAATAGCTACATCCGACCCCTTTGCCCCTTCTTTAATCTGTAATTTTATTTCATCAGTAATGTGCGGGATCACTTGAACCGTTTTTCCTAAATATTCACCTCTACGCTCTTTTTTAATGACTGAATCGTAAATTTGCCCTGTTGTAAAATTACTCTTTTTGGACATTTTGGATGAAACAAATCGCTCATAATGACCTAGATCTAGGTCAGTTTCAGCTCCATCGTCAGTCACAAAAACCTCTCCGTGCTGAAAAGGACTCATGGTGCCTGGATCCACATTAATATAAGGATCAAGTTTCAACATAGTAACTTTAATTTTTCTAGATTCTAGAATAGAGCCAAGGCTTGCGGCAGAAATACCTTTACCAAGGGATGAGACAACGCCGCCAGTTACGAAAATATATTTGGTCATGATTTATTAATTGTTTGCTGACGGAATAATATTTTACTTTATTGAGCAGATAACCACAATCGATAAATGGGGTTATGTTTCTGAGGATTAAGTCTTAGGGCCATATCCTTGAAATTTATGAATGACCTTGTCCATTTCATCATCAGAGAGAAGATTTAACTCTCCGATTTTAAGCAACTCAATGTACTGCTGAGATAAGTGCTCCAGTTCTTGAGCCAGAAAATAAGCATCATCGATATCAGCTGAAACGACAATAGCGCCATGGTTCGCCATCAAACAGGCTTTGAGTGATCCTAATGACTTAATGACCTCCTCTGAGAGTTCTTTGCTACCAAACAACTTATAGGCGCCACACCTCACTTCTTTACCGCCAAATAAAGCAATCATGTAATGAAAGGATGGTATGTTCTTTCTCAATACACTCAATGTGCTCGCGGACACAGAATGAGTATGGATGATTGCATTTACATCACTTCTTTCCTCATATATTCGTTTATGAAAATGCCACTCACTAGAGGGTCTTTGAGACATGGTTTGAATAAATGACTCATCCAAAGATAAAGGGCACTTCACTATATCTATTGGCTTTAAATTTTCAGAAACTGTGCCGCTAGGTGTAATGTAAAAATGGTCATCTAGCCGAACACTAATATTTCCGGTGGCGGCATGATTGAGACCTTCTTGAATGAGCTTGTTTGAGATATCACAAATTTTTTCTTGAATAGAATTATGCATAAACAGTTTTTAATGTCTCGGGTTTAAAAATACCCTTTTCGGTAATAATACCGGATATCAGATGATTTGGTGTGATATCAAACGCAGGATTATGTGCATTGAATTCAGAAAAACTGATAATAGATAATTGCTTATTTTCATCCAAACCATTAATTTTTAATATCTCATCAGTTGTGCGATTTTCAATGTCAAAATTAATTTCGTCTTTAAAGTTGATATCTATCGTCGATGATGGAGCTGCTACATAAAATGGAATATTGTTAGCTTTGGCGGCCAATGCTTTTAGGTATGTTCCAATCTTATTGCAAACATGTCCATTGATTGAAATTCGGTCTGCTCCAACAATCACTACGTCAACTTTTTTTTCCATCATCAATAGACCGCCGGCGTTATCCACAATTAAAGTATATGGAATTTTTTCATTCATCAATTCCCAGCATGTCAGCAATCCCTGATTTCTTGGTCTAGTCTCATCAACCCACACATGAATATTTTGATTATTTTTAAAAGCTTCGAATATTGGACTCAAGGCCGTCCCATGATCAACTGTAGCCAGCCATCCCGCATTGCAATGTGTAAGAATATTGTTGTAATTATTATCAATTATTAATTGGCCTCCATGAACACCAATCTGATGATTACATTGAATATCATTTTGAATTAATTTCTCAGCATAATTCCAAGCGAAATCCAATCGTCTTTCTTGCGGTATTTTTTGAATTTCCCCATTCATTGAGTTCACCGCCCAAGCGAGATTAACTGCAGTTGGCCTGGCCTTGATTATTTCTTGAGAAAGATTATTCAGATTTACATCTGAAGAGTCGAGAGACATGCCAAGTAATAATGCCAATGCACCAGTAATACCAATCACCGGAGCCCCCCTTACTTGCATTGTTTTTATGGCATTAATGAGATCTTCATGATGGCTAGTCGATCTAATAGAAAACTCAAATGGTAGCAATGCTTGATCAATAAAAAAAACTTTACTATTTTCTCGATCAAGCCAAATGGTTTGGTAATTTTGACCCGCGACCCTCATGATGAAATTCCTAAATCTGGAAAGATATCTGCAATATTATTCTTTAATTGCCAAGATAGATCAATCACAGAAATATTTCTTAATTGTGCAAAAAATTCAGCAATGCCTCTGATTTCATTTGGATGATTTTGGCTAGTGGCATTAACCCATGCTGGCTTCATGTCAGGCGCATCTGTCTCCAAAACAATCGAGTCAATTGGTAACTCTAAAGCTAATCGATTAATTTTCTTGGCTCTTGAATAAGTCATCGCCCCACCAAAGCCGAGTTTAAAACCCATATTAATAAATTGTTGGGCTTGTTGCAAACTCCCATTAAATGCATGAGCAATTCCTTTGATATCTGGAAAGTCTTTTAATATCTTCAAGACATCATCAATGGCTGATCTCACATGCAAGATTACGGGTAAATTATATTTGTTTGCCAACTCGAGCTGCTGATGGAAAATTATTTTTTGTATTTCTTTCTCCTCATTCCCTAAATAAAAGTCTAATCCTATTTCACCAACGGCGATTGGATGTGAATTTTGAATCTCATTTTCTAAATACTGAATCGGATTCTCTGGTAGATCACTTAGATAAAGGGGGTGATAGCCCAATGCATAGACAATACTGTTATTTTTTTGATTTAATTTTTTTAAAATATTAAAACTCTTATGATTGGCGGAGGGACAAATAACAAAATCCAGCAAAGAATTATCAAACAAAGACTCATCTTTTGTTTTGTTCTCATAGATAAAATCAAGGTGGCAATGAGTATCAATCCACATAATCAATCTCGTAAATGAAGCGAATATCTTTATCAAAAAACCTGCAATCCATTAACTTTAATTGATTTCTAGACTCCATGGCTGTGATGACTGGGTGATTAAACATCTCTCTCGCATTACCGCCTAAAAGCGATTGTGATTGGTAAATGATAAGTTCATCAATCATTCTATGTTGAAGTAAAAGTCCGTTTAATCCTGGGCCTGCTTCAACTAGAAGATTGTTCACCTCCATGGAAGCAATATGTTTCATAATTTCTGTGAAATTGAGAACTCCATCAACACAAGACACCGGAATACAAATGGCTTTGAGATTTGGTTTGTTAGTAATTTCTTTCGAGTAAAAAATAACTACCTTTTCCTGTTTAAAAATGTGTGCGTCTAAATTTGATTGAAAACTCGCATCAATAATAAAGCGATAAGGTTGCTTTGAACTGTCGACATCTCTTACTGTAAATCGAGGATTATCAGAGTTGATTGTTTTATAAGAAGTTAAGATGCCGTCAGATAATCGTCTTAATTTCTGGACATCACTTCTTGAAAATTCATTTGAGATCCATTTACTTTGAAAATTATTGAGAGCTGTTTTGCCGTCAGATGACACGGCAATTTTTGAGACGACTCGAGGAATATTATTTAATATCCTTTTAAAAAAACCTTTATTTAGGTTGAAGGCTTGATCTTCCATTAACCCAACATCCACCTCAACACCTTTTTCTATTAACGACTTAATACTGATACCATTCACTTTTGGATTTGGATCCTGAGATGCAATCACAACTCGTTTGATATCATGCTTTAAAATTAAATCTAGGCATGGCGGAGTTTTTCCTTCATGCGCGCAAGGCTCCAGCGTGACAAAAAGAGTGGATTTTTTTAACAGGGCTTTATCTTTGCAGTTATGAATTGCAACTACTTCAGCATGAGGACCACCAAATTCTTGATGATAGCCTGTTGCTATTATTTTATCGTCAACCACAATAACCGCGCCGACAATTGGGTTGGGGTTACACTGACCTAGACCTTTTTTTGCAAGCTTGATAGCCTGCGCCATGAAAAAAAAGTCCAGTTTATTAAAAGTCAATTAATCAAGATCCTTAATGACATTATTAAAATCTTCAACATCAGAAAAACTTCTGTAAACTGATGCAAATCTTATGTAAGCCACCTTATCTAGTTTTTTTAGTTCAGCCATCACTGATTCGCCTAGAGATCGTGAAACAATTTCTTTTTCTCCTGAAGCCAATACTTTTTGCATGATATTAGATATGGCTTGGTCTACAAATTCAGCAGGAACTGGTCTCTTATGCAGTGCTCTAGAAAAAGATTGTTTTAGTTTTTCTTGATTAAAATCTTCTCTCTTACCATCTTGTTTGACAACGGCAGGAAGACCAAGGTCAGCGTTCTCGTATGTAGTGAATCGCTTTTCACATTTAATACACTTTCTCCGTCTACGAATTGAGTTACCTGCCTCATTGACCCGCGAGTCAATAACTTGCGTATCTGCCACAGAGCAAAAGGGGCATTTCATTCCTTTCTCCTATCTCTTGTAAACTGGAAATTTCTTCATCATTTCAGACACTTGTGCTTTCACTTTTAATGAAACTTCCTCATTTCCAGGATTATCCAAAACATCTGCTATAAAGTTAACTACCTCAATAGCATCCTGTTCTTTCAATCCTCTTGTTGTAATCGCTGGAGTCCCAATTCGAATACCAGAGGTAACGAAAGGACTTTCGGGGTCATTAGGGATGGAATTTTTATTGACCGTAATATGAGCCTCACCTAATAAACGATCCGCTTCTTTGCCAGTTAATTTTTGACCTCTCAGATCCACTAAGAAAACATGCGACTCAGTTCTTCCAGAGATTACTCGATATCCACGTTTAATAAATTGCTGGGCCATTGCTTGAGCATTCTTTACCACTTGTAGCTGATATTCTTTAAAGGATGGTTTAAGTGCTTCTAAAAATGCAACCGCTTTTGCTGCAATCACATGCATTAACGGCCCTCCTTGAATACCAGGAAACACCATCGAGTTTAATGCCTTGGCATGTTCCTCTTTCGCTAAAATAAAGCCTCCTCTAGGGCCTCTCAAAGACTTATGGGTAGTTGAAGTCACAAAGTCAGCATATGGCGTTGGGTTAGGATACGCGCCACCTGCAATTAGTCCTGAGTAATGAGCCATGTCAACCATAAAATAAGCGCCAACTTTTTTTGCAATATTTGACATTCTTTCCCAGTCAAAAGTTAATGCGTAAGCGGATGCACCTCCAATAATTAACTTAGGTTTATTTTCAACTGCTAATTCTTCCATGTGGTCATAATCAATCTCTTCTTTATCATTTAAACCATATGGAATGATATTAAATAATTTTCCGGATAAATTCGCAGGAGATCCATGAGTGAGATGACCGCCATGGCCTAAATTCATTCCCATGATAGTGTCACCTGGTTTTAAAAAGGCAAAATAAACCGCTTGGTTGGCTTGACTGCCTGAATGAGGTTGGACATTAGCATACTCTGCCCCATATAATTTCTTAATTCGGTCAATGGCAAGCTGTTCAACTTGATCAACAAATTCACAGCCGCCATAAAATCGCTTACCAATATAGCCTTCTGCATATTTATTTGTTAGTTGTGAACCCTGCGCAGCCATCACTGCTGGGCTGGTGTAATTTTCAGAGGCGATTAACTCAATGTGCTCTTCTTGACGTTTTTCTTCACTGACTACCTGCTCATAAATTTCAGGATCAATATCTTTTAATAAATAATCTTGGCTGTTGTACATTTTTTGTTTAGTATCTGATTAATAAGAACTTCTATTTTATCACGCTACTCATAGGTATTTAATGACTAAATGAATACAAAAAATTAATTTAAGGAAATTTTATGAAGTGGACAGACTCAACTCACATTGCTGAAGAATTGTATGACAAATATCCGGACGTAGATCCTAAAACAATTAGATTTACAGACCTTATGCAATGGGTTTTGGAGTTAGACGGTTTTACAGATAAGGAGAGTAACTGTGGTGAAAGAATTCTCGAGGCAATTCAAATGGCTTGGATCGAGGAATATGAATAAATGCTAAACCAGTCAATATTTAAAGCCTATGACATTAGAGGAATAGTTGATGAAGGCCTCACCGATGAAACTATATTTGCCATCGGTAAAGCGATAGGATCGGAAGCTATTGTTCAAAAGCAAACTGAGATATGTGTTGGCTATGACGGTCGGCTATCCAGTCCATCCATCTGTGATACATTAATCAAAGGAATCAACTCTACCGGAATCAACACCATCAACATTGGATTAGTTACCACCCCTATTCTCTATTTTAGTACTTTTTTTCTAGAGACTAATTCTGGAGTCATGATTACGGGCAGTCATAACCCACCTAATTACAATGGCTTCAAAATGGTCATAAACAAAACAACTCTAAGTTCTGATGACATTCAAAAATTAAAACAAAGAATATTAGAAGATGATTTTATTACTGGTAAAGGCAAAAGTAGAAATAAGAATGTTAAAACATCGTACAAAGATAAAATTCTAGGCACCATCAAATTAAAAAGAAAAATGAAGGTGGCGATTGATTGCGGAAATGGCGCTGCCGGTGTGATTGCCAAAGAATTATTTCAAGAACTTGGCATTGATACGCACATGATGTACGACGAAGTTGATGGAAATTTCCCTAATCATCACCCTGATCCATCAAAACCTAATAATTTAAAAGAATTAATTGATGTCGTAAAAAATACGGATTGTGAGCTCGGTTTAGCATTCGATGGTGACGCGGATCGCTTGGGTGTTGTTAATAAAAATGGTGAAATTATTTATCCAGATCGGCAATTAATGTTATTCGCCAAAAGTATCTTAAAAGACAATGCGGGAAGAAAAATAATTTTTGACGTGAAGTCATCCAGATATCTTCACTCTTGGATCGCAAACAATGGTGGTGAGCCTATTATATGGAAAACTGGTCATTCCTTGATCAAGAAAAAAATGAAAGAGGATAATGCCATCTTAGCTGGTGAGATGAGCGGCCATACTTTTTTTAATGACAAGTGGTATGGCTTTGATGATGGAATTTATGCAGGTGCCCGATTATTAGAAATATTAAGTCACGAAACTCAAGAAATAGAAAAAGTATTGTCCGAGCTGCCCAAAGGATTCTCCACTCCTGAAATTAACATTCCGCTGAATGAAGGTGAGCAGCACAGCATTATCCATTCACTGCAACAAGAAGCACATTTTGAAAAAGCGCTTGAAGTCATTAAGATTGATGGATTGCGTGTTGAATACAAACATGGTTTTGGCTTAATGAGGGCATCGAATACTACGCCAGTGGTTGTATTGAGATTTGAAGCAGAAACAGAACAAGGTCTATTAGAAATTCAAGATGACTTTAGAGACAAATTGAAAACAAAAATTAATGTAAGTGACATTCCTTTTTAATAAACGTCGCTATATCTCATTACAGGCGATATTAAGATACGCATCATTCACCGTATTATGATTGACCTTAGACCATTCAAAGGGTATTCCCTTAGATAGGATCGGTTCTCCAAACGCCATCTGATTTTTATAAACGGAATAGGACAAAACCCTCATCGTTTCAAGACCGCAATTAAACTCTGATAAAGTTTTTACCGAGTTGTAACTTATTTTTTTTTGTCCTTTTTTTGCAATCTCGGGTGCTGTGTAATCCTCTAGCGTCATCATTCGGATTGTCTCTTTCCTTTTGTTTAGTGATGACAAATCGACGTAGTACTTGGCATCTGTTTCATCATTAGCAAATATTAATGTCCATTCAGCTAACGCTTGTGAGGAAAACAATAAAAATAAAACTATATAAATTAATTTTTGCATTGAATTATGATTTTAACAATAAAAAAGCCCGATATACATCGGGCTTTTAGTATAGAACAAATAATGAATTACTTGTTCATTACGTACATGGTTACTTCGAAACCAAAACGCATTTCAGTAGCTGCTGGTTTTGTCCACATAATATTTCTCCTTAAAAGAAAATTAATTAAAAGATTTAGCCGAACATATCGGGCAAGTACATTGCCAGTTATGAAACGGCCAAAAAGTAATGTCAGTATGTCTACGACGTTGTAATTTCATTAAAATTACTTGTTGCAAACGTACATTGTTACTTCAAAACCAAAACGCATTTCAGTTGCTGTTGGTTGTGTCCACATAGTATTTCTCCTTGTTTATGTTATTAAAAATCAACATAAACCAGATCATTGAAGATGCAGCAAGCTGCAAAGGTTCAACTTGAGATTTACAGCTAAATATTATATCGAATGAAAAAAAGTGGAATGAAGAACTACATGAAGATTAGCTAAGGAAAATCATTATGACCTGGAGCATGCTCCAGGTCATAGCTGATCAATTACTTCGCATCACCTGATTCAAATCCGTCTTCGCCAGGCATTTTAATTGGTGAATCTTCATCGCCAGTTGGATTGAAGCCACCGTTACCTCCAATTAAAAGCGCATCTGTTGGGTGAAACTCTTTTTCCTCTTCAGCAAACACTGAAGAAAATGCTGCTAGAAAACCCACTAATGTTAAAACTTTTAAATATTTCATTACTTATCTCTCCCAAAATTATAATTTTAAGTACTTAAAATATATGAAAACCTTACATCCCGTTTTCCTACATCACTTATACTTTACAAAACCTACGAATTTTGTCAAATATTTAATTGTTTTAAAAAATCTTTTGCCAACGGGTAATGTAGGTTTGCACTTTCTTGAATAAGTTTTAAACCTTTGTCTTTGTCTTCAGGGACAATGTATCCAAAGCAGTATAAAGTACCCAAAATCATTAGAGCTGCAGGATGTTTGTTTTCGGCAGCTACCTTTAACCAGGTAAATGCAGTTAGTTTTGAAACATCGTAACCGTTTGCATACAAGGTCCACAAAAGAAACTGTTTATTTGAGTCATTATTTGCTTCCGCTTTAATCTGTTTAGCTGTTTTTTCAGTATCTTCAATGATTACCAGGTCATGAATACTTGCAAACTTGTTATGAACTTCTGCCTCTTTACAGGAAATGTTGCCAAGCAAATAGGAGTGTTTATATAGTTTATTTTTTTCTTCTCCATCTAATTCTTTTGCATACTTGCACATGGATACAGGGTCCCCATCCAAAGCCATTTTCTTTAGGTCGTTTGCAGAGGTGATTGAAATATGTGTTGAGCATATTAAGAAAAGTAAGATAATTTTCATAAAAGGGACAGTTACTTGTTAAATTAAATTAGATGAGTAAAATAAAAACTAAGTACTCATAACTCTAGGTAAAAAATGAAGAAAATTCAATTTTTTAATAAATTTTTACAATTTTCAATTATATCGCTTTTGTCAATACTTAATGTGTTCGCTGACGCAAATCCTGATATTTGGCCTTATCTCAAAGCTCAGGCCTTTAAGGACCGAGCTATTGAGGAAAATCAAAGTTTCTTAAAAATTGATGGGCCTAAGAGAGCCTCAAGTGGGGCGCAAGTCCCAGTGACAGTCAGTGTCAGCCAAAATGATCACAAAATTGAAAAAATTTATATGTACATTGATGCGAACCCTGGACAACATGCTGCCACCTATTTTTTAACTGAACATTCACAGGTGGTAAATATAAGTACTCGCATTAGAATGGAGACAGATTCTTTTGTCCGCGTCATAGCAGAAAATGATCAAGGTGAACTATTTATGGATGTAATACCGATTCGTGCCTCAGGCGGATGTAGCGGATATATGGATGTTCATGACCCAGAATTAACGAAAGACCTAGGTAAAATCATATTAAAAGCGGAGAACGATTTTGTTACTACTCGCATCAAGCACCCAAATTTTACAGGTTTACAAAAAGATTTGGATTCTGGTGGATTTATTCCGGAGTGGATTGTTAAAACTATTGAATTTAATCATAATGGTGAGAAAATTCTGGCCGTTGAAAATGAGATATCAATAAGTCAAGATCCGTTTCTCAAGTTTAGTGTTCCGAACAAGCTCGAAGGCGATATTGAAATTGTTGCCATCGATACAAAAGAAAATAAGTTTAAATCAGAAGTAAAAACCAATTAAAAAAACCGGGAAATCCCGGTTTTTTTTGACTATCTTATAAAGCTATCTAATTGTTTAACAAGCTGTACTTTTGAACAGAACAGTAAGCATCTTTTTGATCTTTAGATACCTGAATCATGTCGCGAATCTGTGCCTTCATTGTTAAATCGTAAATTTTAGACTGTGCTTTGCATGCAAGATCATAGTTTTCATTTTCAATAGCTTTACTAACCAAACCTTTTAATCTTACTACATTTTCTAGAGTCTCAATTTTATCAGTTAAATGTTTGTACTGATTAATTCGATCTTGGGCATATTGGGTATAATTTGACTGGGCAAAACATGATATGGAAAGCAAGAGTGTAGCCAAAAAAAGTATTTTTTTCATTTTTATGTTCCTTTTGAGAAATGTTGTAATAACCCTCTTGTGAAGGGTAAGAATATGACTACCGATTCATCAAGAGTTCAATAATTTTTTAGGATTATTTAACCAATTCAGATCGTCGTCGGTTTGAGGCTGCCAATATGTTTTATTCATGTATTTTCCTTTTGAGATTGATATTTATAAGCCTTCTTGTGGAAAGCAAAGTCACAATACAGTGCTTTGATGAAATTATTGTGACAATTTTTTAATTTTCAAGTGGGCTGTTAAAAAATTGCAATAATTAATAAAATAATATAATATAAATTTATATATTATAAATTTATAAATTATTATGACCGATTGTAAAATTCAAAATGTAGATGCCATAAGAGATTCAGCAGGCCAAGCTTGCTCGATGCTTAAAATTTTAGCTAATGAAGACAGGTTGATGTTGCTTTGTCAGCTAACCCAAGGTGAAAAAAATGTAGGGGAACTTGAGGCAGCCACTAATATTCAGCAACCCACCCTCTCGCAGCAGCTAACTATATTGAGAAAAGATAACATCGTAAACATCCGTAAAGATGGAAAATTTAATTACTACTCCATAGCTTCTGACGAAATCATCCTAATGATGCAAACCTTAGGAAGCTTATATGGGTGCAACAAATAACTAAGGGTTAAATATCATGCAAATTACTAAAATAAATGATTTATATAGCGCAACCGGTCAAATAAACGTAGATGACCTTGATCAGATCAGTGAGAATGGATTTAAAACGATCATCTGCTTTAGACCCCAAGATGAAGACAAAGAAAATCAGCCAAAACATGACATACTCAAAAAAGAAGCAAAAAAACGAGGGCTTAGTTTTGTATCTCTACCTGTTATTCCCGGACAAGTCACTGATGATAATATAAATCAATTTAGCAAAGAGTTTAGCAAGAATGAACAACCTATATTAGGCTATTGTAGGAGTGGCGGCCGAGCTAAAAGCATTTATCAGGCTTATGAGCAGCATCAAAAGAATTAGGTTATTCATTTTAAAAGGATTCATTTCCTTGAAGAAAACGCCACTTCCCTATCGGCAAATTAGATAGCCTTATCTTGCCAATCCTTACCCTTTTAAGGCCGACAACTTTCAAACCCACCAATTCACACATTCTTCTGATTTGTCTTTTTTTTCCTTCTTTTAGAATAAATTTGAGTTGATCCTCATTTATCCAGGAAACAATCGCTTTTTTTAATGGTTTGTTATCTAAAAATAAGCCATGCTTTAATAACTTTAATCCGTTTGGAATCAAATTTCCACTGACTCTCACGAGATATTCTTTTTCTATTTCACTGTCTTCCTGGATGATTTTTTTTGCGATAACGCCATCTTCAGTAAGAACTAAAAGCCCTGTTGAGTCAATATCAAGCCTCCCAGCTGGAGCCAACTTAAAAGAAAGTTTATCTAATTTTTCATCTCCAAAAAAATTTTCTTTTAAAATTAAAGAAAGTGAGGATTTATACTTTCCTTCATCATCGGCATGAGAGACAAAACCGATAGGTTTATTTAATAAAATAGTTTTTTTACTTTTCTGAAGCCTGTGACCCTCACCCCTTAATTCAATTTTTTGTTCTGGATTAGCCTTTGCACCCAGTTCAGTAACTTTAATTCCATCCACATAAACAAAACCCAATTCAATAAAATGGTCAGCCTCCCTTCGAGAACATACACCTTGGTTTGATAATAGTTTTGATATACGTACTAAAGTCATAATTTGTAATTTAAATTAATTTGTTTTTTGTTGACTAACTTCGCCACTGATTAATGTTTCATGGATTCCGTTATTTTGCAGAATTTTCAATGCGCCATCGTTTTCTATGTCAACAATCTGGCCAGTAATTATCTCCCCACCACTCTTGGTAAAGCTTATTGTTTTTTCTTTAAATGCGTTGTAGGACAACCATTCCTCCTTAACAGATAAAAATCCATTATTCTCAAACTCTGATAAAGCGTTAATGATTTCTTTAATTAACATTGCCGATAACTGATTGAGATCCATATCACTATTTAAATATTTCTTTATATTTGTAGCTGGTTGATCAATATTTTTCAGAATGTCACTTGATAAGTCATAATTTAACCCTACCCCAATCACTGCTGAGCAACGACTTTCAAGGTCACCTTGAAGCTCAATTAGGACACCAGCAAGTTTAAAATAAGCATCGCCTTCCAAAATTAAAAGGTCATTGGGCCATTTCAAAAATGAATTGTTAATACCAATTTTTTTCATCAGTCTTTGAATAGCGACCCCAACAACCAAACTTAAACCTGACAATCCCGAGGCTCCCTTATCAAATTTCCATAAAATAGACATCGATAAAGATTCACCTACTGATGCCTGCCAGGATCGACCTCGACGACCTTTACCCTTAGTCTGAATATTTGCTATTACAACCGATGCATGAGGTTTTATATTCGCTGATGTATTTAAATATTTATTTGTGGAATCTATGACGTTGAGTAGTTCTAAATTTACAAACTGGTTAAGCTCTCCGAGCTCTCTTTGTATATTTTCAATATTAAAAAAAGATATTTTTTTTGGTAAACGGTAACCCTTTTTTTTTACTGAAAAAATATTTATTCCAAGACTTTTTAATTCGGAAACACTTTTCCAGACAGTTACTCTAGAACATCCCATATCAGCAGCCATTTTTTCTCCTGAATGGAAGTTGCCATCGGATAATATATGGAGCGCTTTGAATGGGAGATCGTACTTTTTCATACAAAATAAATCATAGCATGCGCTAAGTTAAAAATTTATAAAACGTGTAGAATATCGCATCATGATTAACGAAAATAAAAATACGGTTCTAACAAATTTCATTCGAAATATTATTGAAAAAAATCTTGAAGCAAATCTCTATGCTGAAAAAAAATGGTCAGGGCAACCTGGTCCATTATATGCCCATAAAGATGCACCGATTGATACTGCTAAAATAAGAACAAGATTTCCACCTGAACCAAATGGCTATCTTCACTTTGGTCATGCAAAAAGTATTATTCTGAATTTTACACTTGCTCAGGATTTTAATGGGCGCTGTCATCTTCGTTTTGATGATACAAACCCTGAAAAAGAAAATGAGGAATACGTCAAAAGTATTATCGATAGTGTGCATTGGCTTGGATATAAGTTTGAAGATGAACATGAAAATAATCTTTACTATGCGAGCAATTACTTTGACTATATGTATGAGGCAGCAAAAGTCTTGATTAATGCAGGCTTGGCTTATGTAGATAAACAGACAGCCGAAGAAATTCGTATCAACCGAGGCACCCTTAAAGAGGCTGGCAAAGATTCACCATTTAGAGACCAGTCTATTGATGAAAATTTAAAGCTTTTCGAAGAAATGAAGAGTGGACAATATCAAGACGGGGAGATGGTGTTAAGAGCCAAAATTAATATGGCTTCGCCAAACATTAATCTGAGGGACCCTGCTATATATCGAATTCGACATGTATCTCACCACAACACAGGAAATAAGTGGTGTATATACCCAATGTATACTTTTGCTCACCCTATTGAAGATGCTTTGGAGAAAATAACACACTCAATCTGTACATTAGAATTTGAAGATCAAAGACCTTTTTATGAATGGGTGTTGAAAAAATTAGCTGAATTTGATTTTTTAGAAAAACCACTGCCAAAACAGCATGAATTCTCTCGTTTAAATTTAAGTCATGTGGTTCTATCAAAACGTAAACTTATTCAATTGGTTGAAGAAAATCATGTAAATGGATGGGATGACCCAAGGATGCCTACTTTGGTTGGAGCAAAACGCAGAGGATATCATCCAAAAGGGTTTAAATTATTTATGGATCGAATTGGTGTATCCAAGTCTGACTCAGTGATTGACTATCAAACTTTTGAAGACTCAATGCGTGAAGTTTTAAATGAGGAATGTAACCGTAAAATTACTGTTCTAAATCCTATTAAATTGATTATTGAGAATTTTGATGAAAATCATACTGAAATTTGTACAGTACCAAACCATCCGCAGAAACCTGAAGAAGGGACAAGAGAGGTAAAGTTAACTAAAGAATTATGGATTGAAGGTGAAGATTTTGAAATTAACCCACCACCCAAATACTTTAGATTGTTTCCTGGAAATAAGGTACGCTTAAGATATGGTTTCGTCATTGAATGTACGGACTATAAACTTAATGATAACGGTGAGGTTTCTACTGTTTTTTGTAAATATTTTCCAGAAACCAAATCTGGAACTGCAGGCAGTGATGCAGTTAAAGTTAAGGGTAATATTCACTGGCTATCAACAAAATTTTCTAAACCCATCACCATAAGAAACTATGATCGTTTGTTTTTATCTGAAAATCCTAATGAATTTGATAACTTCCTTGATGATATTAATCAATCCTCGATAGAAACTAATTCTGCCTATTGTGAAGAAAGTATTTCAGATGTCCAAACTGGAGAACAATTTCAATTCGAGCGACATGGATACTATATAGTTGATCCGGATAGTAATGCAGGTGAAATAATCTTTAACCGAACCGCGACACTCAGGGATACCTGGCAAAAGTAATCTTAATCTTAGGCAAAAAAAAACCCAAACACTTGTTTGGGTTTTTTTATATATAAAAGTTTGGCGGTGTCCTACATTCGCATGAAAAAGATCACACTATTATCGGCGCTGAATCGTTTCACTGTCCTGTTCGAAATGGGAAGGAGTGGTTCCAACTCGCTATGTCCGCCAAACAAACTGTTAAGCCGTAAGGCTTGAATCTGTTTGATGTTTTTAACAAAAGAAAGAAGTAAGTTGTAAATTGTAGTGCTTTAGATCTACAACTTTAAGATTTAAAGTTATAGGATCAAGCCTCACGAGCAATTAGTATCAGTTAGCTTCATGCATTACTGCACTTCCACACCTGACCTATCAACGTCCTGGTCTAGAACGACTCTTGAGTGCACTTAAAGTGCAAGGGAAGTCTTATCTTAAGGCAAGTTTCACGCTTAGATGCTTTCAGCGTTTATCTTTTCCAGATTTAGCTACCCGGCTATGCTACTGGCGTAACAACCGGTCCACCAGAGATCTGTCCATTCCGGTCCTCTCGTACTAGGAACAGCCCCCTTCAAACTTCCAACGCCCACGGCAGATAGGGACCAAACTGTCTCACGACGTTTTAAACCCAGCTCACGTACCACTTTAAATGGCGAACAGCCATACCCTTGGGACCGACTACAGCCCCAGGATGTGATGAGCCGACATCGAGGTGCCAAACTCCCCCGTCGATATGAACTCTTGGGAGGAATCAGCCTGTTATCCCCAGAGTACCTTTTATCCGTTGAGCGATGGCCCTTCCATACAGAACCACCGGATCACTATGACCTGCTTTCGCACCTGCTCGACCTGTCCGTCTCGCAGTCAAGCAACCTTATGCCATTGCACTAAAAGTACGATTTCCGACCGTACCTAGGTTACCTTCGCACTCCTCCGTTACTCTTTGGGAGGAGACCGCCCCAGTCAAACTACCCACCATACACGGTCCCCGATCCCGATAAGGGATCTGGGTTAGAACTCCAACAACATCAGGGTGGTATTTCAAGGGTGACTCCACACAATCTGGCGACTGCGCTTCAAAGTCTCCCACCTATCCTACACAAATCTTGTCAAAGTCCAATGTAAAGCTATAGTAAAGGTTCATGGGGTCTTTCCGTCTAACCGCGGGTAGATTGCATCTTCACAACCATTTCAACTTCGCTGAGTCTCTAGAGGAGACAGTGTGGCCATCGTTACGCCATTCGTGCGGGTCGGAACTTACCCGACAAGGAATTTCGCTACCTTAGGACCGTTATAGTTACGGCCGCCGTTTACCGGGGCTTCAATCAAGAGCTTGCACCCCATCATTTAACCTTCCGGCACCGGGCAGGCGTCACACCGTATACGTCCACTTTCGTGTTTGCACAGTGCTATGTTTTTATTAAACAGTCGCAGCCACCTATTCACTGCAACCCCGTCGGCCTACACATGTAAAATGTTTCAACCTACTAGGGCGTACCTTATCCCGAAGTTACGGTACCAATTTGCCGAGTTCCTTCTCCAGAGTTCTCTCAAGCGCCTTAGAATTCTCATCCTGCCCACCTGTGTTGGTTTGCGGTACGGTTTCAATTTAACTGAAGCTTAGTGGCTTTTCTTGGAAGCATGGTATCAATCACTTCATGAACAAAAGTTCACTCGTCATCACGCCTTGGTATTGACTCTCCGGATTTGCCTAAAGAATCTACCTACACGCTTAAACCTAGATATCCGTCACTAGGCTGACCTAACCTTCTCCGTCCCCACATCGCATTAAATTGAAGTACAGAAATATTAATCTGTTTCCCATCGGTTACGCATTTCTGCCTCACCTTAGGGGCCGACTCACCCTGCGCCGATTAGCGTTGCACAGGAAACCTTGGGCTTTCGGCGAGTGTGCCTTTCACACACTTTATCGCTACTCATGTCAGCATTCGCACTTCTGATACCTCCAGCATTCCTCACGGAACACCTTCACAGGCTTACAGAACGCTCTCCTACCATGCATATAAATATGCATCCACAGCTTCGGTTATGTGCTTAGCCCCGTTACATCTTCCGCGCGAGACGACTCGACCAGTGAGCTGTTACGCTTTCTTTAAAGGGTGGCTGCTTCTAAGCCAACCTCCTGGCTGTCTGTGCCTTCTCACTTCGTTTACCACTTAGCACATCATTAGGGACCTTAGCTGGTGGTCTGGGTTGTTTCCCTTTTGACACCGGACGTTAGCACCCGATGTCTGTCTCCCGTGATTGAACTTGCCGGTATTCGGAGTTTGCAATGGTTTGGTAAGCTCTTATGAGCCCCCTAGCCATAACAGTGCTCTACCCCCAGCAGTTATACACGAGGCACTACCTAAATAGTTTTCGGAGAGAACCAGCTATCTCCAAGTTTGTTTAGCCTTTCACCCCTATCCACAGCTCATCCCCAAATTTTTCAACATTTGTGGGTTCGGACCTCCAGTACGTGTTACCGCACCTTCATCCTGGCCATGGATAGATCACTTGGTTTCGGGTCTACACCCAGTAACTAAGTCGCCCTATTAGGACTCGCTTTCGCTACGCCTCCCCTATCGGTTAAGCTTGCTACTGAATGTAAGTCGCTGACCCATTATACAAAAGGTACGCAGTCACCCCGAAGGGCTCCTACTGTTTGTATGCATATGATTTCAGAATCTATTTCACTCCCCTCCCGGGGTTCTTTTCACCTTTCCCTCACGGTACTAGTTCACTATCGGTCGATTACGAGTATTTAGCCTTGGAGGATGGTCCCCCCATGTTCAGACAAGATTTCACGTGTCCCGTCCTACTTGTCGTTACCCTAGTTCCACTTGCGGGCTTTCGTATACGGGGCTATCACCCTCTACGGCTGGACTTTCCATTCCATTCTACTAACGCGCAAGCTAAAAGTAACAGGCTGTTCCGGTTTCGCTCGCCACTACTTCCGGAATCTCGGTTGATTTCTTTTCCTCGAGTTACTTAGATGTTTCAGTTCACTCGGTTCGCTTCACATCTCCTATGTATTCAGAGATGGATACCCTAAAAAGGGTGGGTTTCCCCATTCGGACACTCCCGGATCAAAGTTTATTTGCCAACTCCCCGAGAATTTTCGCAGACTATCGCGTCCTTCATCGCCTGTAATCGCCAAGGCATCCGCCATATGCACTTATTCACTTGATCCTATAACATTAAAACCTAAATTTCTTTGTCATAAGATTTATTTTTCTAAAGCAACTTTTAATAAAACTCAATTTATAGAATAACTACAAATCTCAGTGTTAAAAAAGTTTGATTACTACAATCTTACCCAATGAAATCATAATCTCATCACAATCTTATGATTTCAAGTCTTACTTCTTCCAAATTGTTAAAGAACATACTAGCTATAAAAGCCAGACTCAAGAACACAAAACGCTCTTGAGTCTAACCTCTAATACAAAGAAAATGGTGGAGGATGACGGGATCGAACCGACGACCCCCTGCTTGCAAAGCAGGTGCTCTCCCAGCTGAGCTAATCCCCCAAAATATATAATTGGTGGGTCTGGTTGGGCTCGAACCAACGACCCCCGCCTTATCAAGACGGTGCTCTAACCAGCTGAGCTACAGACCCCTCTCGATAGGGCCAATTTACCTTTGATCGCTTAACAACTGATAAGTGTGAGCACTTAGAGAAGAGGATTCTCTAGAAAGGAGGTGATCCAGCCGCACCTTCCGATACGGCTACCTTGTTACGACTTCACCCCAGTCATGAATCCTACCGTGGTAATCGTCCCCCTTACGGTCAGACTAACTACTTCTGGTAAAACCCACTCCCATGGTGTGACGGGCGGTGTGTACAAGGCCCGGGAACGTATTCACCGCGACATTCTGATCCGCGATTACTAGCGATTCCGACTTCATGCTGTCGAGTTGCAGACAACAATCCGGACTACGATCGGTTTTCTGAGATTAGCACCCCCTCGCGGGTTAGCAGCCCTCTGTACCGACCATTGTATTACGTGTGAAGCCCTGGCCATAAGGGCCATGAGGACTTGACGTCATCCCCACCTTCCTCCGGTTTGTCACCGGCAGTCCCATTAAAGTGCCCAACTAAATGATGGCAATTAATGGCAAGGGTTGCGCTCGTTGCGGGACTTAACCCAACATCTCACGACACGAGCTGACGACAGCCATGCAGCACCTGTGTTACCGTTCTCTTACGAGCACTAAAGCATCTCTGCTAAATTCGGTACATGTCAAGGCCAGGTAAGGTTTTTCGCGTTGCATCGAATTAATCCACATAATCCACCGCTTGTGCGGGCCCCCGTCAATTCCTTTGAGTTTTAATCTTGCGACCGTACTCCCCAGGCGGTCAACTTCACGCGTTAGCTACGTTACTCATGGATCTTACTCCACCAACAACTAGTTGACATCGTTTAGGGCGTGGACTACCAGGGTATCTAATCCTGTTCGCTCCCCACGCTTTCGTGCATGAGCGTCAGTGTTATCCCAGGGGGCTGCCTTCGCCATTGGTATTCCTCCACATCTCTACGCATTTCACTGCTACACGTGGAATTCTACCCCCCTCTGACACACTCTAGTCTTGTAGTTTCAAACGCAGTTCCCAAGTTAAGCTCGGGGATTTCACATCTGACTTACAAAACCGCCTGCGCACGCTTTACGCCCAGTAATTCCGATTAACGCTCGCACCCTACGTATTACCGCGGCTGCTGGCACGTAGTTAGCCGGTGCTTCTTCTAAAGTTACCGTCATACTTATAACATATTACGAAATAAGTTTTCTTCACTTTCGAAAGAGCTTTACAACCCGAAGGCCTTCTTCACTCACGCGGGATGGCTGGATCAGGGTTTCCCCCATTGTCCAAAATTCCCCACTGCTGCCTCCCGTAGGAGTCTGGACCGTGTCTCAGTTCCAGTGTGGCTGATCGTCCTCTCAGACCAGCTACTGATCGTTGCCTTGGTAGGCTTTTACCCCACCAACAAGCTAATCAGATATCGGCCGCTCCAATAACGCAAGGTCCTAAGATCCCCTGCTTTCACCCTTAGGTCGTATGCGGTATTAGCTAACCTTTCGGCTAGTTATTCCCCATTACTGGGCACGTTCCGATATATTACTCACCCGTTCGCCACTCGCCATCAGAGAGCAAGCTCTCTATGCTGCCGTTCGACTTGCATGTGTAAAGCATCCCGCCAGCGTTCAATCTGAGCCAGGATCAAACTCTTCAGTTTAATCTTGTCTATTACTATACTTTCCCGAAGGAAAGTTAGATAAATCGCTTTGTGCTTTAAAAAACTCAAATTCATTCACAAGGTTAATTAGCTAAAAGCTAATGTGGTCTTGTTCACAAATTTGTGTGTAAGCACTATATTTTTTGAGTGTGATTGTAAACAATCACTGCCTCGTTCAATAAGTACCCACACTTATCAGTTGCATATTGTTAAAGATCATTTCGATTGGTTGCGGGGACAGGATTTGAACCTGTGACCTTCGGGTTATGAGCCCGACGAGCTGCCAGACTGCTCCACCCCGCGATCGAATAAATCACCACCAAATTATCTAATTTTCTGAGTGATTTTGACACCA
>DS995299.1:859399-1334326 GCA_000156155.1 beta proteobacterium KB13
TTTTTATTATTTTTTGTAAATAATTTGTAACAGAGTATAAAAACATTAAATAAGGAATTTATTGACCTTATTTACATACCCAATTGGGTCGTCTAATTGACCCCCCTCAGCTAAAATTGCTTGATCTAAAATAACCGATGAATAATCGTTAAATAATTGATTTTCTTCAATTTTTTCAAGTTTTTTGATAAGCTCGTGATTTGGATTCACCTCTAAAATCGGTTTATTTTCGGGCGTGCTTTGTCCAGCTGCCTTTAAAATACGTTCCAAATTGCCTGAAATGTCATGCTCACCAACAACTAAACATGCCGGAGAATTGGTTAGACGATGCGTTACTTTGACCTCTTTTACTTTGTCTCCTAGCGATTTCTTTATTTTTTCAACAATACTCTTCGCCTCTTTCTCAATTTTTTCTTTTTCTGCTTTTTGTTCTTCAGTATCTAATTTACCAAGGTCAAGATCACCCTTCGCGATAGATTGAAGCTTTTTGCCATCAAATTCATGTAAGCTCGAGACTAACCACTCATCCACACGATCACTTAACAGAAGCACTTCAATATTTTTTTGTTTGAAAATTTCCAAATGTGGGCTATTTTTTGCTGCCTGATGGGAGTCTGCAGTGATGTAGTAAATCGACTCTTGGTCTTTTGGCATCTTTTTAATATAGCTTTCAAAACTCACCGATTGCTCATCTGTGTTGGAAGAAGCAAATCGTAATAACTTGGCAATACTTTCTTTGTTTGCAAAATCTTCCGCAGGTCCTTCTTTTAGGACTTTACCAAACTCACTCCAGAAGCTTTGATATTTTTCTGGCTCTTTTTCAGACATTGTTTGTAAAGATGAGAGTACTCTTTTGGTCACCCCCGATTTTATTGAATCCACCAGAGGTGAGTCTTGAAGGATTTCCCTAGATACGTTCAAAGATAAATCTTGGGAATCAATTACGCCTTTAACAAATCGTAAATATTGCGGTATCAATTTTTCATTTGCGTCCATCACAAAAACTTTGCGGACATATAACTTGATGGAATTGTTATTTTCACGATCATACAAATCAAATGGAGCTTTTTTTGGGAGATAGAGTAGCGAAGTGTATTCTGTTTTCCCCTCTACCCGATTATGGTAGTAGGCTAAAGGTTCTTCTGAGTCATAAGATAGAGATTTGTAAAACTCCTCATACTCTTTTTGTTTAATTTCACTTTTGGCTCTTGTCCAAATCGCATTCGTGTTATTAATCGTTTCTAATTCTTCTAATTTCACCAATTCATCTTTTTTCATGTCAGTTTTGTACATCTGAATTGGAATGGAAATGTGATCAGAGTATTTTCTTATAATTGATTGCAGTCGCCATGCATCTATAAACTCCTTCTCATCGTCTTTTAGTTTAAGAATAACCGAGGTTCCTCTAGATTCTTTTTCTATTTCGTTAATCGTAAATTCACCATCCGCTTGAGATGACCAACTATAAGCTTGGGGGTTTCCAGCTTTTCTCGTTTGGACAGTCACTTCTTTGGCAATAATAAAAGAAGAGTAAAATCCTACTCCAAACTGACCAATTAAGTTTGCATCTTTTTTGTTATCCCCAGACATATTCGCTAAGAACTCTTTCGTTCCTGAACGAGCGATAGTGCCTAAGTTATTGACTAAGTCATCACGATCCATGCCGATGCCATTGTCTGTAATTGTTAGCGTGTTTGCTTTCGAATCAAAATCAACAATTACTTTGAGATCAGAATCACCTTCATACAGTTTATCGTTGTCTAATGCCTCAAATCGCAATTTATCAGTGGCATCGCTGGCATTAGATATCAACTCCCTAATCGCAATTTCCTTATTGCTGTATAGAGAATGGATCATAAGATTTAATAATTGTTTTACTTCCGTTTGAAAATTAAGTTTTTCTGATTTAGCCATAAGTTGTTGATAATGATTGTTAATAAAGAAATTAAATGGGGTTAAATTGAATTATTTCAAGCTTTTAAGATAATTTTTTGAGCTTCAGAGGCTAAATAGAACCCCATCGTTGCCGTAACCATTACTGATGAACCATAACCTGCACAATTTAAATTGCTTTCAACATTGTCACATTGCTGAGGTTTTATAATCTGCTCATCTGAAAAGATCGCTATTACCTTAGATTTTTTCTTACCAGCGTGTTTTTTCTTGAACTCTTTTCTTACTTTTGCAAGCAATGGATCGCCATAAGTATCTAATAAATCTTTGACTTTGATTTTTTCTGGATTCAGCCTCCCGCCTGCAGAACCAGAAATAACCAGGTTTATTTTTTTATCTGAACAATAGTCTGCTAGTGTACATTTGACTTTAACTTGATCGATGGCGTCAACAACAACATCATACCCATCATGTATCAAATCAGATAAATTATCAGCTGTTAAAAAATCGTCAATCAAAATTAAATCGCAATTTGAATTAATTTTATCAATTCGATCACTGAGAGCTTGAAGTTTTGACTGGCCAATATTTTCTTCTGTTGCTTGGATCTGTCTATTAATATTAGAAGCCACGATATGATCCATATCAATAAGGGTTAACTTACCTATTCCGCTTCTAACCAAAGCTTCTGCAACCCAAGATCCAACCCCTCCGAGACCAATTAAACATACATGACTATTGGCTAGTTTATTTTGCCCTTGCTCTCCAATTAGATTTTCAAGGCTTAAAAAATTATCAGAACTCATAGTCAGACTTCTAGAACAACAAAAGCGCTGGCGATATTTTTTTCATCGGAAATACTCAAGTGGCATTTGTTAATTTTTTTTTGATCTAAAAATTTTGATATCTGAGCATTAAATTTAAAAAAAGGAGCTCCAAGGTCATTGTGATCAACCTCAATTCCATGAAAACTAATGGGGTCTCTAAAACCTAAACCCAAGGCTTTGGCAACCGCCTCCTTAGCTGCAAACCTTTTTGCCAAAAAATGAGCTGGGGCATTACTTATTTGAAAAGCCTCATACTCTTTTTTTGATAGGATTTTTTTTGCAAACCGATTATTAAATTTGCTAAATATTTTTTCAATGCGCTGTATTTCAACAATATCGGTCCCAATGCCAAAAATCATAATGGCTTCCTTATTAAGGATCTCATCTTGCTTATGGCTTGTTCCCAACCCAGAAAAATAGCTTCTGCTACGATAGCATGTCCAATATTTAGCTCGTTAATTTCTTTAATTTTTGCAATTGCGGACACATTGTCATAATTCAAACCATGACCAGCATTAACCACCAAACCCTGCTTACAAGCATAAGATGCAATATTTTGTATATTAATTAGTTCTTTACCCTGCTCTTCATTAATTGAGTCTGCGTAATGTCCCGTATGAAGTTCAATCACCGGTGCTTGAAGTTCTAAAGCTTGATCAATGGAATCTTTATCAGGCGCTATAAATAAAGAAACGCGAATTCTTTTCTTAGCTAACTCACCAATAAAAGTTTTTAAATAATTAAAATTGGATTTGAGGTTTAACCCTCCTTCAGTCGTTCTCTCTTCACGCCTCTCAGGAACCAAGCAAATATCTTCCGGCATTACCTGTAATGCAATTTCTAGCATTTCATCCGTTGCTGCCATTTCAAGATTCATTTTTGTTTTAATTACAGGCTTCAAGTTAAATAAGTCTTGATCTTGCATATGGCGTCGATCTTCTCGAAGGTGAAGGGTGATGCTGTCTGCCCCAGCCAATTCGGCCAACCGTGTTGCTTTTATGATATCAGGATACGATGTTCCTCTAGCCTGCCGGATCGTTGCTATATGATCTATGTTCACACCTAATTTCATTCAATTACCTATCATTGGTTAAAAAAAGTTCTTTGCTTTTTACTAAATCGTGCCCGGTATAAAAGCGCATCAGGTACCTCATCAATAATTTACTTTGCTTTAAAGTATTCAAATGAGAATAGTCATTATTATGCATATCAATCAGAGTCTGACCAATAATTTTTACTCCGTTTGTGGACACATCTGGGAGTGATGCCCCATATTCGGCTTCATAGTAATAAAATTTCTTAGGGTTAATTGGGTTACCATTTTCATCTTCATCGAGATTTACTTTATAGCCAAGCTCCTCAAGAAGTTTTAGCTCAAATAACCTCAATAGACTTTCATAACCAACATTTAAAGAAAGCTCTTCTAGTTGCTGATGATAGAAATTAAAAAAAACATTTGATGACTCATCTTTTGGTAATAGCTTCATAATAAGTTCATTCATATAAAAACCACATATAAGTGCTTGGTTTTTAAGTCCTAAATATTTAGAGTTCCATTCAACGTTATATAAAGTTTTTAGATCACTCACATTCGACCAAGTTGCCTGAATCATCTGAAATGGTTGTAAATAACCCCTTAGTAGAGATCTTGGTCGCCTAGCGCCCTTAGCCAGCAGAGATATTCGACCAAAGTTTTCAGATAAAGCCTCAACTATTAAACTCGTTTCTTTAAATGGATAAGTATGAAGAATATAAATATTATGGTCTTCAACGCGTTTCACATTAAATACCTAAAGACTTCAAAGCTCTGGCATCATCAAACCAATTTTTTTGGACCTTTACCCAAATCTCTAACCAAATTTTGGACTGAAATAATTTTTCCATATCCCTCCTAGACTCAGATGAGATTCTTTTTAACTTCTCACCATCTTTTCCAATAACCACAGGTTTTTGACTATCTTTATCAACAAGTATGGTTGCGAAAATTCGACGAAGATTGTCTTTATATTCAAAGTTTTCAATTTCAACTGCAATAGAATAGGGAAGCTCATCACCAGTTAAGCGAAAAATCTTCTCACGAATAATTTCAGCAGCTAAAAATCTTTCATTTTTATCCGTAATATCATCAACATCAAAAATAAAATCTTGTTCTGGTAAAAATTCTGAGATTTCTTGCAAAATAATCTTTTGATTGTCTTTCAATTTTATTGATGCTGGGATGATTTTTTTAAAAATTTGTAATTCTGAGTTGATATCAATTAATTCAAGGATTTTATTTTTATTTTTGACTCGATCAATTTTATTTATCAAATTAATTACAGGGGTGTCATTAGGTATCATTTTTACCAACTCGATTTCAATCTCATTTAATGCCTTTGGTTCAGACATAAAAATGACAACATCCACATCATGAAAAACTGAAGTCACAGACTTATTCATTCTTTTATTCATTTGATTCAAAAATTTTTGTTGGTATCCAGGGGTATCAACAAAGATAAATTGAATATCTTGCTCGGAATGAATGCCTAAAATTTGATTTCTTGTGGTCTGTGCTTTCCTTGATGTAATTGATAATTTTTGACCCAAAATAAAATTTAGCAGAGTTGATTTACCAACATTGGGCTGACCAATAATAGCAATCTTTCCGCATTTTTTTTTGGTCATAAAATTTTTTCTTTGACTAGAGGAAGAGCTATACTGGCCGCCTCTTGCTCGGCAGCTCTTCTTGAAGATCCTGAAGCTTCGGTAGTTATCGACAATTGGGCAATATTGCATTTTACTATAAATTCTTGTGCATGAGCCTCACCTTTAATGTCTGCCACTTCATATTTAGGAAGCATTAGTTTTTTAGATTGTAATAATTCCTGCAATGATGTTTTTGGATCCTTATCAACTTTAGCTGGATTAATTTCGCTTAACCAGTCTTGAAAATATTGATGAATGAATGTTTGAGCTGGTCTTAGACCGCCATCCAAATAAAGAGCACCTATAATAGCCTCAAACGTATCTGCCAATATTGATGGGCGTCTCCAGCCAGCGCTTTTGAGCTCTCCTTCACCCAGAAAAATAAAGTCGCCTAATTTTATTTTGACTGCAATTTCTGCAAGCGTGCCTGACTTTACAAGTGATGCTCTTAGTCGACTTAAGTCTCCCTCGGGGATGTTTGGAAATTTTATAAATAATGCCTCTGCAATTGTAAAATTGAGAATGCTATCGCCTAAAAACTCCAAGCGCTCATTATTTTCACCATCAAAACTACGATGTGTCAGTGATTTTTGGAGAAGATTAATGTCTTTGAATTTATACTGGAGCAAATCTTCAAGCTGTTTAACAATTAAATCATCCATTAATTTATCCAATTTCCAATTCGATTTGGAGCAGAAAAGTTTAACCAGATCACAAAAGCTTTTCCGACCAATAGTTCATCTGGGACAAAACCCCAGACACGACTATCAGATGAGTTATCTCTATTATCCCCCATGGCAAAATAATGTCCATCTGGAACTACAAATTCGACACTTTCAGAGGGAATATCATGAATTAAAATTGAATGGCTATAATCTCCGTGATCTTCTAAAAATTCCTTGGCAGATACTTCTAAATCTTGTTTTATACTGTATTTATAGATGTTAGTGTATGTCTGAGAGACTTCAACATCATTGACAAATAATTTCTTATTTTCATACCTAATTTTATCCTTAGGAAGTCCGATCACCCTCTTAATGTAATCAATGCTGGGGTCTTTTGGATAATGGAACACAAATACATCTCCACGCCGCGGAGATCCTGTTTCAAAAATTAACTTATTGAACACAGGCAATCTTAGTCCGTAAGAAAATTTATTAACAGCAATAAAATCACCAGCAATTAAAGTTGGCATCATTGACCCAGAAGGAATTTTAAATGGTTCAACAATAAATGTTCGAATCACAAATACAAGCAAAAGGATTGGGAAAAATTCTTTCGCTACTTTTACGATCTTCGAAAAAATTTTGTTGTTATTTATATTTGAGGATTTAAAGAAAAAATCAAATAAATAAATTAATCCTGTAAGAAGAGTTGAAATCATCAAAATTAGAGCAAAAATCATTTATCGTCCACCTTTAAAATTGCTAAAAAAGCTTCCTGAGGAATTTCTACATTACCGACTTGCTTCATTCTCTTTTTACCCTCTTTTTGTTTCTCAAGTAACTTTCTTTTTCTTGAAACATCTCCACCGTAACATTTGGCAAGGACATTTTTTCGCATAGCTTTAACAGTCTCTCTCGAGATAATATTTGCACCAATCGCAGCTTGAATAGCAACATCAAACATTTGACGTGGTATCAATTCTCTCATTTTAGCAGCTAGATCACGACCTCGAAATTTACTATTTAAGCGATGCACAATTGTTGATAAAGCATCCACGCGCTCACCGTTAACCAGGATATCAAGCTTCACCAAATCTGAACCTCTAAACTCAAGAAAATCATAATCCATGGATGCATAACCTCTTGAAACTGATTTGAGTTTGTCAAAAAAATCTAAGACAACTTCATTTAAAGGTATTTCATAAGTTAGCATTACTTGCCTACCCAAATATTGCATATTTTTCTGAATACCTCTTTTTTCATTTGCCAAAGTCATAACAGGCCCTACATAGTCCTGAGGCAGAAGAACATTAAGAGTAATAATGGGTTCACGAATTTGCTCAATTGTCGACAAATCTGGAAGTTTTGATGGATTTTCTATCTGTTCAACTTCGCCATTTTTTAACAATAGCTCGTACACAACTGTTGGCGCAGTAGTAATTAGCTCCATCTCGTATTCTCGCTCAAGTCGTTCCTGGATGATATCCATGTGGAGCAACCCAAGAAAGCCGCAACGAAAACCAAACCCTAAGGCGCTTGAGTTTTCTGGCTCGAAATTTAAGGATGAATCGTTTAAGCTTAATTTTTCAAGAGAAGTTCTTAAAGCCTCAAACTGATTTGACTCTACGGGATATAAACCTGCAAACACTTGCGGCTTAATCTCACGAAAGCCAGGAAGTGGTTTTTTTGCTGGATTTTGAGTCCCTGTGATCGTATCCCCTACTTTTGCCGTTGCTAACTCTTTTATGCCTGCAATAACAAACCCCACTTCACCCGCTACTAACTTGTCTTGAATGAGTGGTTTAGGGGTAAAAATACCAATCTGATCAGCAGCATAATTTCTTCCAGACGACATTAAGGTAACTTTGTCTTTAGTTGCCAGAGAGCCTTCCACAATTCTAACTAGCATGACTACGCCAACATAATTATCAAACCATGCGTCAATAATTAATGCTTGCAGCGGGTTGTTTGGATCTCCTTTTGGAGCCGGGACAAAACTTACAATCTTCTCTAATATATCAGGAATGCCTAAACCTGTTTTAGCAGAGCAAGGGATAGCGTCAGTCGCATCAATACCAATAACATCCTCAATTTCTGTTTTAACACGATCTGGATCAGCTGAAGCTAAATCAATTTTATTTAATACGGTAAACACCTCAACATTTTGATCTAAGGCTGTGTAGCAATTGGCTACTGTCTGCGCCTCCACTCCTTGTGAGGCGTCAACAACCAACAAGCCACCCTCGCATGCGGCTAGAGAACGGCTGACTTCATATGTAAAGTCAACATGACCTGGGGTGTCAATTAAATTTAAGATATAGTCTTGATTATCTTTTGCTTTATATTTTAGTGTGACTGTCTGAGCTTTAATTGTAATGCCACGCTCACGCTCAAGATCCATTGAATCTAAAACCTGATCGTCCATTTCTCTATCAGCCAACCCTCCACATGACTGAATTAATCGGTCAGCTAATGTCGATTTGCCATGATCAATATGGGCGATAATTGAAAAATTTCTTATATTTTTTTGCATGTACAGCTCTTACATTAAATAAAGAAAGGCGCCAAAGCGCCTTTCGTCCAACGTGATTCTACCTGATCCAAGTTTAATTGGTTATTTTTATTGGGACATACAGAGTATCCCCATTTCTGTATATCAATAAAGCAATTGTTTTTCCTTTTTTTACTTTCTTTAGGTCTTGGTTAAACGATTGAACTGAGCTGACTGGATTATTATTTAAACCTAGTATCACATCACCTTTCCGAATACCAGCGTTCAAAGCAGCTTCAGCAACATCTAATACAAGCACCCCCGCATTCTCTTTAATTTGTTTCTTCTGTTGAGGAGTTAAGTCTTTAACAATTAAACCAATTCTATTTTTTTGAGTTTGTTCATTGTTTTTTCTGGCAACCACCATATCTTCAGTTGGCATTTCACCAATGGTAATCTCCAACTGCTTTTCTTTACCCTGTCTTAAAATATTTAAAGGAATTTTTGATCCAGGTTTTGTAGACGATACAAATTTTGGCAAGTCAGATGAAATTTTTATGTCATTCTCACCAAATTTTAAAATTACATCTCCAGGTTTTAAGCCACCTTTATCTGCAGGAGATTCTTTTTCTACACCAGCAACTAAAGCGCCCTGGGTAGATTTCATATTAAACGATTCTGACAATTCTTTACTGATTTCTTGAATGGCAATTCCTAGCCAGCCTCGAGATACCTTACCATCAGACTCCAGCTGTTCAGCCACATTGATAGCAACATCAATGGGAATTGCAAATGATAAGCCCATATAACCACCGGTTCTGGAATATATTTGGGAGTTGATACCCACCACTTCTCCTGAAGTATTGAATAATGGTCCACCGGAATTTCCTGGATTAATTGCCACATCAGTCTGGATGAATGGCACATAGTTTTCTTGAGGAAGATTTCTACCCAACGCACTAACCACGCCAACGGTCATCGTGCTTTCCAAACCAAAAGGGGATCCAATTGCAGCAACCCATTCACCAACTTTCAATTTACCTGGATCACCGATTTTTACCTGTGGCAAATTATCTGCTTTGATTTTTAAAACAGCGACATCTGTTCTCTTATCAATACCTAAGACTTCTGCTTGAATTTCTTTTTGATCGTTTAGTTTAACTATGACAGTATCAGCATCATTCACCACATGAGCATTAGTAATAACAATGCCTTTGGAGTTAATAATAAAACCTGATCCGGTTCCCATCACTTGCTTTTCACGAGGTGCATTCCCATTAGGGGGCATACCTGGTAATCCAGGAATACCAAATCTCTTAAAAAATTCTTGCAACTGTTCATCATATGGAAATGGTGGCGTGTTACCTGATGGAGTAGACGCATTTTTTATTGATGTAATATTGACGACAGTTTTTCCTTGAGTTTCAGCCAGCTCAGTAAAATCAGGAAGTGTCACAGCAAATACAGAAGCTGGAATAAGAAAAGTAACGAATAAGAGGCCAATAAATTTATTTAATTGCATAAATACCTACACTCCATATAGTTGATTAAATTTTACTAACAGTAATATCTAATTCAGCATTCATTGATTGCACAAAATAGCGACTCAACAAAAGACCAACGAAAAATCCCAAAATCAAACTAAAAATTGAAATTGGAATGTTATTACCAAATATATATTGGGCTAATGCTAAAAAAATCAATACCGAAAGTAAAGGAATGAAATAAATAATTAATGAAATTCTCAATAATTTTTTTTCATCATAATG
Organism: beta proteobacterium KB13; assembly: GCA_000156155.1. Lineage (GTDB taxonomy): Bacteria > Pseudomonadota > Gammaproteobacteria > Burkholderiales > Methylophilaceae > BACL14. The sequence continues at coordinate 869,730 of DS995299.1, forward strand.
CATTTCTACAATATCGCCTTTTGTAAATTTTTCTTCTGTATTGATTTGAATTTTATTTTTTTTATGGTTGAGTAATTTACCCCATAAGGAATTACCACAGCCTTGGGTTTGTCCACAAAGACCGCACGGTTTATCACGGTAGGACTCAACCGATATTTTATTCATGAAAACATCAACGACAATTCCTTTATCACTCATTAATTCAATTTAACTTTATTAGTGATGTAAGAAAGTGTTTGCATAGGAACTGCACCAACAGCTAAAATTTGATAACCCTTTTTATATTCAGCATGAATATTACTAGAACCTCTTTTCGATGAACCTACTTGAGGCTTTTGATTCTTCGCTACGGGATGAATAAATATTGAAATGTAAGAAAGGCCATCAGAATATATGATCTGATGCGCTATCGCGTTAAGTCCTGCATACCTTTTTGCACTGTAACTAACCTCTTCAAAGCCGCTGGGAAGATCATTAATTGTCCAAAACTTTCTTACAGTCTCTTCAATATTTTTATTCTCATTGATACTATAAGCTATATCGTTGTTTATATTAGGCCTGAACCAGCTGATATCCTGACTTTTTAGAAACTCTATATTCGCAAAAGCAATATTTTCAACCACTTTTTTATTGTTATCGATTACCATCATCTTAAGAGGCAAATGAGACTTTTTATCTAACCAAAGATGATAGTTATATCTATTTTCGTCTACCGGAGATAACACCAACATTTGTGTTGCTCTTCCAGCAACTCTAAAGTCACCTCCATCTCCAATTGAATAACTATCTTTTAATTTATCCAAGTTAGATGGGAATATATTGGGAAAGAGATGAGCATCCTTCTTTTTTTTAATTAAGATCTTATTTTGATCATTATCGTAGATAACTGCATCTGCTTCGTGCATTAAAAGTAGATTATCTGCGCCATCAATCTTTTCAATTTTTAAAAATTCTTCGCCCTCGTGGTTCACATGAATCATTTTCGTTGATTGAATGTCTTGATTTGAGTCGGTTGTGTTAATAATTCCAGAGTAATTAAGATCATGGCTGGCCTTTGAGGCTTCGCTAATTTTTAACCACAACTCATTTGATGATGCCGCTCCTGATATAAGGAGGCAAATAAACAACAGCAGTCTAAACATAATCTAAATATTAGGCTGGTAGCCTGCTTCTAAAAAATAATTAGGATTTCTTGTTGTCGTTGAAAAGTGATCTTCAATGATCTCTTGTGAAATCGAGTCAGCTGCTAAAAAATCGTTGGAACTTGATGATCCAGTATTTGAAAAATTATTAACTGCCCATGAAATAGCAAAAGCAGCAATCAAACCTAGCACAAATACTAATAAATATTTTCTATAATCAATCGTTGCTGTAGATTGATTATTATGAATAAAGCCATTGTTAAACTGTGTTGGTTCGTCATGAATTTTGGACATAATTTTATCAGTTAACTCTGGATTAACATCATAATAATCATTTCGCATAACATCGCTAATCATTTGATAAGTTCTATAACTTGACAAGGCCGATGAGTTTTTGAGCTCATTCAGACCATGATCAAGATCTTTACCCTTTAATTCGTTGTCGATAATTGATGAAATGTTTTCTGACATACCTAGCTAGTTCCTAAAAAATATTGTTACCATCGTTTATTCGATGTTTCAATTAGTGGTTTTAATTTCTCCGCAATGGATTCGCGGGCCCTAAATATTCTTGATCGCACTGTCCCAATGGGGCAATCCATGATCTCTGCAATTTCCTCGTAACTTAACCCATCCATCTCTCGAAGTGTAATCGCAGACCTTAATTCTTCTGGTAAATGCTCAATAGTTTCATTAACAGTCTGGGCAATTTCTTTTGTCATCATTGAGCTTTCAGGTGTCTCGTATGACCTTAAATCTGATGCCTCATCGAAGTTTTCAATATCTTCTATCTCCACCTCATTCATGGCTTTTGGACGACGGCCAAGAGACATTAAGTGGTTTTTCGCTGTATTCACACCTATTCTGTAGAGCCATGTGTAGAAAGCACTATCGCCTCGGAAATTATTAATAGCTCTGTATGCTTTGATGAATGAGTCCTGAACTATGTCCTCAATCTCGGATTGATCACGAACCATTCTAGATAATAATCGATATAATTTTTTGTGATATTTTTCTACGAGCACACCAAAGGCTTGCTTGTCCCCTTTTTGAGACTTTTCAACGAGTTTTTGATCTATTTCACGCTCCGGATTTTTCGGAGGAAAGTTCATATTTTCTTTATTTTGTGTGTCAGGTTTTTCACTGTACACTCTTCTTGTAGATTCAACAACTTTTAAATTTCGCATATTTAGCCTTTCCTTAATTTAATGGATAGACGAGAGCATAAAAGGTTCAACAATTTCAATGAAATTTGACGTATTAATAATAGGTGGAGGTCTTGCCGGCCTAGCCACCGCAATAAAGTTTGATAATGCTGTCACGGTAGCGCTAATAATCAAAAAAAATTTCTCAACCAGTTCAAGTCACTGGGCGCAAGGTGGTGTTGCTGGAGTACTTAATAAAGATGATAAATTGGAGCTTCATGAACAAGACACACTTGTTGCAGGAGCTGGGCTCTGTAATAAAGATGCCGTTAAATTTGTAGTTGAAAATAGTGAGCAGTCTATCCAATGGTTAATTGATCAAGGCATTGAGTTCACTAAAACCAAGGATAATCAATCACTTCATCTTACCAAAGAAGGTGGGCACTCGTTAAATCGTATAGCCCATGTTGCTGACTTCACCGGAAAGGCTATTCAAGAAAAATTAATTGAACAGGTTAGTGCAAAAAAAAATATTACCGTTTTTGAAAATCATACGGCTGTCGATTTAATTACAAATAAAAAAATTAATCAAAAAAATTCAACTAATAAATGTTTAGGTGCTTATATTCTTAACAATCAAACTGGCCAAGTTATCTCTATATCAGCAAAAAAAACAGTGTTAGCATCGGGTGGAGTATCAAAAGCCTATCTTTACACTACCAATCCACCAGTAAGTACTGGGGATGGGATTGCGATGGCTTGGCGCGCTGGATGTGAAATAAAAAATATGGAATTTATTCAATTTCACCCCACCTGTTTATTCCATCCAATGGAAAGATCGTTTTTGATCTCAGAGACCTTAAGAGGCGAAGGTGGAGTATTAACACTTCCTAATAAAGAAAAATTTATGCATAAATACCACCCATTAGCCGACTTAGCTCCTAGAGATATTGTTGCTCGAGCTATTGATAATGAAATGAAGCAACACGGCTTAGAGTATGTATTGCTTGACATCACGATGCTTGATGCTGATTTTATAAAAAAACGCTTTCCTAATATTTACGACCATTGCTACAAACTTGGAATCGACATTACTGAAGAGGCTATTCCTGTTGTCCCTGCTGCCCACTATACTTGTGGAGGTGTCACAACAGACCTTGACGCAAAAACAACCATTAATGGATTATATGCAGTTGGTGAAACTGCATGTACTGGACTTCATGGAGCGAATCGTCTTGCAAGCAATTCACTGCTCGAATGCCTCGTTTTTTCATCTGCAGCAGTAGAACATATTTCAAATTGCCTGAATGAATCTAACAATGAAGCACTACCTTCATGGGACGAAAGTCGGGTTAGCAACCCTGATGAAGCGGTTATGATTTTGCAGACATGGAATGAATTGAGAAGATTCATGTGGAATTATGTGGGCATTGTCAGAACCAATCAAAGACTGAAAAGAGCGTTTGATCGCATTGAAATATTAAAGGATGAAATTCAACACTATTACAAAAACTTTATCATCAGCCCTGATTTGTTGGAGTTGAGAAATCTTCTACAAGTATCAGAACTGATCATTCTTTCTGCGTTATCAAGAAAAGAAAGTCGTGGGTTACACTTCAGCAAAGATTTTCCTGAAAAACTAGATCATGCAGAAGATACAGTGCTAAGATTAGATTAAATTATTAATGGAAATATTATGAAAATATCAATGAACACAGTAGTTACAATTGACTTTGAATTGAAAGACAGCGATGGTCAAACTCTTGAAAAAAGCAATCAACCGATTTCTTATCTGCATGGAGGTTTTGATAATATTTTCCCAAAAATTGAAGAGTCATTACATGGTAAGGACAAAGGGGATACTGTTGAGGTCTCACTAGAACCAAAAGATGCTTTTGGTGATTATAATGAAAGCCTGGTAAATATTGAATCAGCGGATAAATTTCCAGAAAAAAATGTAAAGGTTGGAATGCAATTTGAAGGAGAGGATGAATCGGGTGAGGTCATAGTTTTTACAGTGACTGATGTTGCTGACGGTAAAGTTGTTGTTGATGGCAACCATCCCTGGGCTGGACAGAGGGTCTTATTTAAAGCTACAGTTATTGACATAAGATCAGCCAATCAAGAAGAGATTGAGCATAAACATGTCCATGGGCCTGGTGGGCACCACCATCACTGATTTTTTAACTCTTCACTCATATTTTTTTGAATAATTTTTATAAAGTCACCGTAGATCTTTGCGTTAGCAGCGACAATATTTCCGGTCTTCATCCAGGCCTGTTTTTCATTAAAATCTGAAACTATTCCTCCAGCTTCTTTAACCAACAAGGCCCCTGCAGCAATGTCCCATTTAGATAGACCAATTTCCCAGAAACCATCAAACCATCCCGCCGCAACATAAGCTAAATCAAGGGCAGCTGAGCCTGGTCGTCTCAAACCAGAAGTACCAGTGATCATCTCTTCAAACATTTTTAGATAGCAAGGCAAGTGAGTAAAGTCTCTGAATGGAAAACCCGTGCCTATAATAGATTCTTTTAACTTTGCTTTTTTTGAAACACGGATACGCTTATCATTTAAATACGCGCCTGCTCCTTTAGTTGCAGTAAACAAATCATTACGATTTGGATCATATATCACTGCATGAGTTATGTCGCCTTTGTGCATTAACGCAATGGATATGCAATATTGTGGAAACTGATGTAAAAAGTTAGTGGTCCCATCTAGTGGATCGATTATCCAAATGTAATCAGCATCTTTATCTGAAAATCCAGATTCCTCACCTAAAAAGCCATGGGTTGGATAAGCTGTCTTTAAAATGTTAATAATTGCCTCTTCAGAGGCAACATCAACTTCAGAAACAAAATCATTGGCAGATTTATTTTTTATAGTTAGTTGGTCGATATCTTCGGCCGCCCGTAATATAATAGAGCCTGCCTGGCGTGCTGCCTTAACAGCAGTATTGAGCATAGGGTGCATTGATTTACCGTTTATTTAATTAAATTGTTCAAACTTGTGCCATTTTAAAGGATTTCCATGAATTCAAAAAATGATATTTTTAAAAATATTAAATTTGTCTTGTCGCACACAAGTCATCCAGGAAATATAGGGTCAACAGCAAGGGCGATTAAAACAATGGGGTTTGCTCAATTATCCCTAATAAATCCCGAGAAATTTCCACATGAGGATGCAGATGCACTCGCATCAGGTGCGAAGGATTTGCTGCAACATGCACAAGTTGCAAGCAGCCTCGAAGAGGTTACAGCTGATTGTAATGTTTTAATTGGTTTCACAGCTCGTAAAAGAGAACTCACCCAAGAGCACCTCTCCATTGAAGAAATTGCTCAGAAAATTATTGAATTAAAAAATAATAAATTTGCCCTTCTTTTTGGTAATGAGACATCTGGATTGAAAAATGAAGAAATACAACACTGTCATTATTTAGCATATATAGACGCTAATAAGGAATACTCGTCTCTTAACCTATCTCAGGCAGTTCAAGTCACTGCGTATGAGTTGAGAAAAAATTTTAATAAGAAAGAATTTGATGTAGCTATTAAAGAGAAAAAACTGGCTACCTTTGAGGAACAAAATGGTTTCTACGAGCATCTCGAATCAACCCTAAATGAGCTTGGATTTCTTGAGAAAATTCAAGGTAAAAGATTAATGCATAGACTTCGACTGATGTTTAATAGAATCCAGATGGATGAAGATGAAGTAAATATCTTAAGAGGTATATTGAATCAAATTAGTAAAAAAATTGATTAAAACCAAGTATTTAACTCAGTAATTATTTATGATAGTATGCCCAGTCTTAATTAATATTGAATGATCCAATAATATGATTCTAGGAAAATTTCGTGAAGATTTATCTGTGGTTTTTCAAAGAGATCCGGCCGCCCGAAATTATTTTGAAATTTTAACCACCTACCCGGGAGTGCATGCGCTTATACTCCATAGACTTGCTCATTTTTTATGGTCAATCAAATTAAAATTAATAGCTAGAATATTCTCTCATTTAGCAAGAATCTTAACAGGTATTGAAATCCACCCAGGAGCAGAAATCGGTAGAAGATTTTTTATTGATCATGGAATGGGTGTAGTGATTGGAGAAACAGCAATCATAGGCGATGATTGTACTCTTTATCATGGCGTTACCCTTGGTGGTACAACTTGGAAAAAAGGTAAACGTCATCCAACCCTAAAAAATAATGTGGTCATCGGCGCTGGGGCAAAAGTATTGGGTCCGATAACGCTTGGTAATAACTCAAAGGTTGGCTCAAATGCCGTTGTGGTTACTGATATTCCAAATGACTCTACAGCAGTGGGCATTCCTGCAAAGATTATTGAATCCGGTGAAAAATTGAAAAAATTCAGTGCTTATGCTGTCGAAAAAAATAGTCAAGATCCTGTTTTACAATCGATTGATGAAATTCTCAAAACACTGAAAAAGCAACAAAAAGAGATCAAGGCGTTAAAGAAAAAATAATTGAACTGTTAACGTTAATACTTGATCAAATCAGTCAACTTTTAATATAATACATACTATGAAATTAACAACAAAAGGAAGGTTTGCTGTTTCAGCAATTCTTGATATCGCGCTTAATCAAAAAAATGGTCCAGTAACGCTGTTAGCAGTTTCTGAAAGACAAGGTATCTCTTTATCCTATCTTGAGCAGTTGTTCAGTAAATTGAGAAAAGGTGAGATAGTATCCAGCATCCGTGGCCCAGGTGGAGGTTATCGAATTAAAAAAGCCTACACAGACATTACGGTCAGACAAATTATTTCAGCAGTTGATGAAAAAATTGATGCGACTCAATGCGGTGGGACAGAAAACTGTCACGACGGTAATCGTTGTATGACCCATGACTTATGGATCTCTGTAAATAGGAAAATCTTAAGTTATTTGGATAGTCTTTCACTTCAGGATTTATATGACAATCACCAGCTTTCTGAGAATGGAAACCAAAATCATAGAATTGATTTTTTTGAAAATAATCATCAGAAAAATGGAGTGAGGGCTTGAGTTCACTCTACTTTGATAACAATGCCACGACCCCGCTCCATAGTGAGGTTCATGGTGTAATGCTTGATTGTTTAAAGACTCAATTTGGTAATCCTTCCAGTAATCATTCTTTTGGTCGAAAAGCTCATGAACTTGTTGAGGAATCGAGAGATAAAGTTGCACGATCTATCGGAGCTCTGCCCCAAGAAGTTTTCTTTACCTCAAGCGGCACAGAAAGTAACAACTGGTTTGTTTCAGGGATTAGCTCAGTCTATCCGGATGCTCACTTTTACTATGGCGCAACCGAGCACCCTTGCATTCTCAAACCAATGCAGAAACTTAAAAATAGCGGCATGCATGTAAAAAAAATTCCTTGCCTACCAAGAGGCGGTATTGATTTTAACTATTTAGAGACAATTAATTCCGATCAAATCAATATCATTAGTATCATGCATGTGAATAATGAGACTGGTGCTATTACGGATCTAAAAAAATTTAGAAAATTGGTGGGTGATAAGGCAATCATTCATAGCGATGCAGTGCAAGCCTTGGGTAAAATTGATCTTAATTTCCATGAATTGGGGATAGATTTTATGACTATCTCAAGTCATAAAATTAATGGTCCTCAAGGAATTGCTGCTTTAATCATAAAAAACGGTATCGATATCGATCCGTTTATCTTAGGTGGTGGTCAAGAGTCAGGGATGAGGAGTGGCACAGAAAATATTGCTTCTATCGCTGGATTTGCCAAAGCTTGTGAATTGAATAGTGAAAAACTTCAGGATTCTTCCAGACAAGGCGCTCTCAGAGATTTGTTTGAATCAAAGATTTCTGAATTAGGAGCTGTCATTTTTGCACAAGCAGAGCCGCGAATAGAAAATACATCATTTTTTGGTTTTCCTTCAATCGATGGAGCAACTCTCATTACAGCACTTGATAAATATGGTATTGGAATTGCAAGCGGTTCAGCATGCTCATCCAATAATAAAGAACCGAGCCATGTCTTGATTGAGATGGGGATGGATCCCATTACAGCACAAAGCGCTGTGCGATTAAGTTTATCAACACTAAATACACAAGACGATGTTTTATATTTAATAGACAAAATAAAATATGAGGTGAAACGACTTACCAGTTTCGCTTCCATACTTAACTGATAGAGGATATTTGAATGAAATTACCTATTTACATGGATTATTCGGCAACAACACCAGTTGACAAAAGAGTTGCTGAAAAAATGATCCCATTTATTACTGAGGATTTTGGTAATCCTGCTTCAAGAAGTCATGCATATGGATGGACTGCTGAACATGCTGTAGAAGAAGCAAGAAGAAATGTTGCAAGTTTGGTAAATGCTGATCCTAAAGAAATCGTATGGACTAGTGGTGCAACAGAATCAAACAACTTGGCGATTAAAGGCATTGCGGAATTCTACAGTAAAGATAAAGGGAAACACATCATTACTTGCGCGACAGAACACAAAGCTGTAATTGATGCATTTAGAGAGCTTGAAAGACTTGGGTACGAGGCAACCTATCTAGAACCTGAGGCAAATGGATTGATTGATCTTGAAAAACTCAAAGCAGCTATAAGGCCTGATACTGTTTTAGTTTCAGTCATGCTTGTTAATAATGAAATTGGTGTTATTCAAGATGTAACCTCAATTGGCAATATGTGTAGGGAACATAATGTTTACTTCCATGTTGATGCAGCCCAGGCAACTGGTAAAGTAGATATCGATCTGGCTGAACTTCCCGTTGATGCAATGAGTTTCTCAGCGCATAAAACTTATGGCCCAAAAGGTATTGGGGCACTTTATGTTCGTCGTAAACCAAGAATTCGACTCCAAGCTCAAATGCATGGTGGTGGTCATGAAAGAGGAATGCGTTCCGGTACATTAGCAACACACCAAATTGTTGGCATGGGTGAGGCTTTCCGAATTGCTAAAGAAGAAATGCATGCAGAAAATAAAAGAATTAAAACACTCCACGAAAGACTTCTTAAAGGTCTAACAGAAATAGAGGAAGTGTATGTGAATGGAGACCTTGAACATCGAGTTCCTCATAACTTAAATATTAGTTTTAATTATGTTGAGGGTGAATCTCTTATCATGGCGATCAAAGATATTGCTGTTTCGAGTGGTTCCGCATGTACCTCTGCAAGCTTAGAGCCTAGTTACGTGCTCAGAGCTCTTGGTCGGTCTGATGAGCTAGCACATAGCTCAATTCGTTTTTCCATTGGACGTTATACAACTGAACAGGATATTGATCACGCGATAGATGTATTAAAACAAAAAATTGGGAAATTAAGAGAACTCTCCCCTTTATGGGAAATGTTTAAGGATGGAGTTGATTTAAGTAAAGTGGAATGGGCAGCTCATTAATAAATTTTTAGGAGAAAATAATGGCTTACAGTGATAAAGTTTTAGATCATTATGAAAACCCAAGAAATGTTGGGTCTTTGGATAAAGATGATCCGAAAGTTGGGACCGGTATGGTTGGTGCGCCTGCTTGTGGCGATGTAATGAAATTGCAAATTAAGCTTGGTGAAAACGGAATAATTGAAGATGCAAAATTCAAAACATATGGTTGTGGATCCGCCATAGCTTCAAGTAGTCTTGTAACTGAAATGCTGAAAGGCAAGACACTAGATGAAGCAGAATCAATTAAAAATTCTGCTATTGCAGAAGAGTTAGCATTACCTCCAGTCAAAATCCATTGTTCTGTTCTTGCCGAAGATGCCATTAAGGCTGCGATTGAAGATCTGAAAAGTAAAAAGTAAATGGCCATCACTTTAACAAAAAAAGCTGCTGACCGAGTAGAAAAATATTTAGCCAGCCGTGGAAAAGGCATTGGACTCAGGCTTGGTGTTAAAACAACAGGCTGTTCTGGTATGGCTTATACCCTAGAATTCTTGGATGAACCGAATCCAGAGGATCAAATATTTGAAAGTTTTGATATCAAAATTTTCGTTGATCCAAAAAGTCTTGTTTATATTGATGGGACTGAGCTTGATTTCGCTAGAGAGGGTTTGAATGAGGGGTTTAAATTTAATAACCCTAACGTTAAAGACGAATGTGGTTGTGGAGAAAGTTTCACAGTTTAATGGAATTTTTTGATATTTATGAAATAGAACCCTCATTTTCTATCTCAGAGAGTGAATTAAAGAACAAATATTTAGTGCTCCAAAAAAAATATCATCCCGATCGTTTTGCACATTCGAACATTGAACAACAAAAAGCTGCTTTAATTAACTCCTCCCTCATCAATGATGCTTACCAAGTTTTAAAGGACGACATTAAAAGAGCGAAATACTTACTTGAATGTAATGAGATTGAAATAACAAATCACACTAATCCTGAATTTCTAATTAAACAAATGGAATACGAAGAAAAAATTGAAGATCACCGCCATGATAAAAGTGAATTAATAAGTATACAAAAAGAATTACAAGAGGAATTAGAGCAATATAAAGTTAATCTTGAAACTGATTTCAATAAAAAAGATTTTGAACGAGCATCAAAGCAAATTAATGAATTCATTTTTATTGATAAATTACATTTAAAAATTAAAGAAAAAATAAATCAATTGGACTAATGGCATTACTACAAATATCAGAACCAGGGAAAAGTACCGATCCACATAATCGTAAATTATCGATTGGAATAGATTTAGGAACAACCAACTCACTGGTTGCCTCAGTCATTAGTGGTGAAGCAAAAATACTTGAAGACAATAATTGTCGTTTGATACCATCCAGGGTGTTATATGAACAGAGTCAGATATTAGTGGGTAACGATATCCCCAACCATGCTCTTACTATAAGCAGTGTAAAAAGATTAATTGGCAAGAAAAAAGATGATATCGACGCAGATAATATTGCGCTAGAACTTGCAGATAGTAATGAAATTTTTATTCAAACTCCACAAGGCTATAAATCCCCTATTCAGGTCTCCTCAGATATATTAAAAAAATTAAAAAAAATTGCCTCAGATTATTTTGGAGATGAGATTTATGGAGCGGTAATCACTGTTCCAGCTTATTTTAACGAGGGTCAAAGACAGGCGACAAAAGAGGCAGCAAAATTAGCTGAAATCAATGTCCTCAGGTTAATTAATGAGCCAACAGCGGCTGCATATGCATATGGTCTTGACTCAAAAAAAGAGGGAGTATTTGTTGTTTATGATCTTGGTGGAGGCACTTTTGATGTCTCCGTACTGCAATTTAATGAAGGGGTCTTTGAAGTAATTGCAACTAATGGCAACTCTTCACTAGGTGGTGATGATTTTGACCAAATTATCAAAAACTATTTAATTAATAAATATAAATTTAATTCTCAAAGCCTTAAGGATCAAGCTAAATTAAATTTAATTGCAAAAGACATTAAAGAAAAACTAAGTTCACAAGATACAATCAATGAAACAATAAGATTCAATAACCTGGATTATCAGATAGATATATCTCTTAGTGAAATTGAAAAATTATTTGCACCCCTTTTAGACAAAACAATCCAGTGTGTGAAAAATGCCTTGAATGATGCTAATTTAAGCACAGATGAGATTGATGGAATCATAATGGTTGGCGGTTCGACAAGGATGCCGACAATTCAAAATCATATTAAAAAATTTTTTAATCAAAACTTATTAAATGACCTGAATCCAGATGAAGTTGTGGCAATTGGTGCAGCGCGTCAAGCCTCAGTTTTATCTGGACAAGCGAATGATGATACCTTACTGCTGGATGTTACTCCTCTATCTTTGGGGATTGAAACCATGGGAGATTTAGTGGAAAGAATTATTCCTAGAAATTCAACTATTCCGATTGCTAAGGCCCAAGAATTCACCACCTATAAGGATGGGCAAACCATGATGAAAATTCATGTGGTACAGGGTGAGCGTGAAAAGGTATCAGAGAATCGTTCTCTTGGAGAGTTTATTGTAAAAGACATTCCCCCAATGCCTGCAGGGGCAGCAAAAATAAAAGTTACATTTCAGGTTGATGCCGATAGCTTACTTACCGTTTCAGCTGAAGAAAAGACAACTGGAATAAAAACTTCGATAGAAATTAAACCATCTTATGGTATTGAAGAATCTGAGATAAGAAAAATGCTTGAAGATTCTTTTACCAATGCCGTGAACGATAAAAAATTTAGAAGCTTGGCAGAAGTAATTGTGGATGCAAACCAGATTTTAGAGTTAACCGAGAAGGCGATTCAAGATGATAAACAACTTTTATTAGAATCCGAAAAAAGTACTATAGAAAGATGCATGAATAATTTAAAATCTGAAATCACTAAAAAAAATACTAGTAAAATTAAATTGGCAACAGATGAATTGAATAATGCGAGCATGAGCTTTGCTCAGAAAAGAATGGATAATTCCATATATTCATCTTTGACAGGAAAGAATATAAACGAAATTAATAAGTAAATATTATGCCTAAATTAATCGTATTACCTCATCAAGAATTGTGTCCTGAAGGTGACGTTATTGAAGCCAAAAGTGGGGACAGCATATGTGATACTTTGCTTAAAAATCATATTGATATCGAGCATGCATGTGATAAGGTTTGTGCTTGTACAACATGCCATGTCATTGTCAGAGAGGGATTTGACACCCTCCCCCCGTCCGATGACCTAGAGGATGATATGCTGGATAAGGCATGGGGATTATCGCCTAAATCAAGGCTGTCATGTCAATCAATTATTCAAAGTGATGATATTACAATTGAGATACCAAAATACACCATCAATTTAGCTAAAGAATAAAAAAAGGCTGCATAATCTGCAGCCTTTTTTTCAAACTCAACAATATATTCTTTTAGTCACGATTTCCCATGAATGCTAGGAGTAAATGAAGAAGATTTACAAATAGATTGTAAATATTCATATATAAAGCCAATGTTGCCATGATGTAATTAGTCTCACCGCCCCTAACAATACGATTAACATCATACAAAATAAACCCTGAGAAAATTAAGACGGCTATCGCTGAAATTGCGAGCGATGCAGCAGGAACCTGGAAAAATAAATTAGCAATTGAGGCAAGTATCAATAAAACTAGACCAATAACCAAAAATTTACCCATAAAACTAAAATCTCTTTTTGATGTAGTAGCAATCCCTGAGAGGACTAAAAAGATCGTTGCGGTACCGCCTGCTGCAAGTGTGACAATTTGTCCACCATTACTCAAACTAAAGGCGAATTGCAAGATTGGACCTAACATCACTCCTAGAAAAAATGTTAAGGCAAGAAGAAAAACGACTCCTAGACTACTATTTCTATTAGCAGATATTAGAAAAAATAAACCAAAAATTCCAGCAAACATAAGCAGAGTAAACATGATGGGGCTTTGTGCAGCAAAACCAAAACTCATACTCATCCCAAGTAAGGCGCCAATCACAGTTGGTATTAACGAGAAGCCCAGTAAAGCATAAGTGCTTCTTAAAACTTTATTACTTTGCACCGCCGATGCAGATGAAGCAATATTAAAGTTATCTTGCATAAAATTTTCCTTTGTTATTTATTATTTAACTAAAGTTATAGATTAATAAATAAGTCGAAAAGTTTCAAGGTGTGTGGATAAAATTCATATTTTTCATGAGATTTTTTACATCCTCAACATGCAAACCATCGATAGCAGAGTTTTGATTCTTTTTTATTCTTAATTGGCTCAAATCAGGAGCAGTGAAATCATCATGATCAGTTCGATCTAAAAATTCATCTACGTCCTCGGGTTTATTGCAAATCAATACCACATCGCAACCTGCAGTCAAAGCTTGTGAAACCCTTTCATATATATCAGGAATATAATCAGCCACGCCCTTCATGCTTAAATCATCGGAAATGATTATCCCTTTAAAATTTAACTTTTTCCTTAAGAAATCTTTTAACCAAAACGAAGATAGGCTAGCAGGCTTATTATCTGACTTTTTGTATATAACATGGCCGGGCATAACCGCGCCTAATCGGTGATTAACTAGGGATTTAAAACAATCAATATCATTTTCCATTTCGGCTAAACTTCTGTTATCTATTGAAATTTCTTCATGTGAATCTTCATGAATAAATCCATGTCCAGGAAAATGCTTTCCCACTGAAGTCATTCCAGCATGATGTTGGCCATCAATAAATGCCTTAGCTAATTCGATAATGGCTTTTGGGTTATCAGAGAATGAACGGTTTCCAATCACGCTGCTCTTGCCATAATTGATGTCAAGCACAGGAGAATAATTCAAGTCGATATGTAATTCACCTAACTCGCTAGCAATTAACCACCCAGCATATCTTGCAAGCCTTAAGCCTTGTTCAGAATCATGAGCATACAAATCACCCAATTCACTCATCGAGGGCATGGCGTAAAAGTTTTCTCTAAATCGTTGCACACGACCGCCCTCATGATCCACAGTGATTAAAAGGTCGTCACGAACTAACTTGATTGATGAAATTAAATCTTGAATTTGATTTTTATTTTCAAAATTACGTGTAAATAAAATAACTCCACAAACCACAGGATGAGACAGCCTTTGAATATCTCTTTGGGTAATTTCTTTCCCTTCAATATCAATAATGATTGAGCCCGTCAGCATTTATATTTTTAGTTTAAATGGGTTAAAGTTTGTTTGATGATCATAATAGTCAATATTCTCTTTTCTTTTTAAAAAATTAATTATCTTGTAGATAAATGGAGTGAAAGCGACTTCTACCATGGTTTTTGCAAAAAATTGAGCAACAACAACGAGCCATATTTTGTCGTTAGGAATAACGCCTGAATTATAAAAAGCTAAAGGGTAAAATAATATTGAATCAACCCCCTCGCCAGCAATTGTTGAAGAAATTGTTCTAAACCATAAATGTTTTCCCTGAGACCATATCTTCATTTTTGCCATCACCCAGGAATTAATAAATTCACCCGCAGCAAATGCTATTAATCCAGCCAATGCCACCCTCCACGCTGATCCAAAGGCAATTTCATACACCTCTTGGTTATCCCAAAAAGGGGCTGGTGGCAAAGCTACAATCACCCATGCCATTAATGATGCAAAAGCTAATCCAGCAAATCCAGTCCAAATGACTCTTCGAGATGCTGCATAGCCATAAACCTCAGTTAAGATATCACCAAAAATAAAGGATATTGGGAAAAATAACACGCCTGCCCCAAACGTGATTGTCCCAATCATTGGAAGCTCGAGTTGGGATATTTTAGCTGGCCCAATGATATTAGCAGTTATTAAAACTGTCACAAATGCAGCCATGACCAAATCATAATATTTATAATTTGGGGTTGGATTACTTATTTTCATTATTTAACAGCCCTGCACCAATCGCATTAAAAGATAAGATCATACTTATAATACAGAATGACACAAATACCGCATAATGGGGAGCGACTAATAAGTAATCTACACTATCTCTCAGCATGGAGCCCCATGATGGAAATGGAGCTGAAACTCCTAAACCTAAAAATGAAAGTCCTGCTTCAGCAATAATTAAATTGGCAATAGTAAAATTCAGCTCTACGAAAATAGCATTAAGTATATTAGGAAAAATATGTTTTTTTATAATTCTTAATTTACTGGATCCCATAGAGACTGCTGCTTTTACAAAGTCAGCCTCCTTCAAAGACAAAGTCTGGCTTCTTGCAATCCTTGCAAAACCGATCCATGATGAAACTGTTAATGCAAATAAAATACTTAAGAAGCTTGTTTCTAAAAAAGCAGCAACGGCAATTACTAGTAAAATTCCAGGGAATGCCTGGATAATTGTAATTACACTCAATAAAAATCTATCCAAATATCCGCCATAAAATCCGGCTAAGCAGCCCAAAAATGTTCCAAGAGTAAAAGTGATCAAGGTGGCCAAAATTACAATTTGAAAAGATGACACGAACCCATTAATTAAGCGAATAAAAATATCTCTTCCAAAGTCATCGTATCCGAACGGTGCATTCCATCGAGGCGTTTCAAGAATTAATTCAAAATTCATGAGGTAAGGATCCCAATTTAACGAAAAATTTAATACCACAAGGATTAAAAAGATAGCTGGAAAAAATAAACTAATTTTTATCATTTGGATCATCTGATTCTTGGGTCTAACTTACGATAAATAAACTCAAGAATAAAATTTATAGCCACAAAAGTTATTGCAATAAAAAAAATGGCTGCTTGGGTGATTGGGTAGTCTCTTTGATGAATAGAATCAATCAAAATTTTACCAACCCCGTCCCAACTAAAGATCATCTCAGTAATGATGGCGCCTGATAGCAAACCCCCTAGCTGCATGCCAATTGCAGTGACCAATGGAAGGCTAATCAATCTCAAAATATGGACAAAGTAAATTTTTTCAACTCTAAGTCCTTTCGATCTTGCAGTCGTGATAATGGCATTCTCTTTAAGGTCGTTTGCGCAGTCTAGGGTCATGTTAGCTAGGTAACATAACAAACCCAAGGCAAGGGTTAGTGATGGTAAGACAATGGATAAATGACTGTTCATACCACTAACAGGTAACCAATTTAATTGCATTGAAAAAACAAGAATGAGAATGGGAGCCAAGATAAATGATGGTATGGCAATAATAATATTACATATTTTTTTTACTATATTTATGATTTCGTTTTTATTAGTTAAAGAAACAAACAAGCCTAAGGGGATACCAATTAGTATACTGATAATGACTGCAGTTACAGCAAGTGTGTATGTATTTAAAAGCGCTGGTTTTATGATGTCATTTACTGATGTTCCTTGATGGATAGACAAACCAAAATCGAACAAAACAAGATTTTTAATTGCTTTTTTTAGCTGACCAAAAAAACCTTGCTCTAAGCCGAGTTGCTCTTTAATTAAAGCAACATCAACGGATGAATTTCCTATACCAGCTAAAATATCGACCGGATCACCAGGAATCAATCTAACTAAGAAAAAAGATAATAAGTAAACAGATAAAACCAAAAGAAAAAAATGAATCGTTTTTTTTACAAAAAAATTATTCATTGATAATGACTTTTTCTCCAACATTCACTAAATCAAATAAGCTGATGACGTCTTTATTTTTCATTCTAATGCATCCGTGAGATACAGGATGGCCTATATTTTCCTCATCGTGTGTGCCGTGAATATAGATAAATCTTTGCATCGTATCCACATTTTTAAGACGATTAAAGCCAATCTCTGTGCCAGATAACCATAAAATTCTTGATAGAATAAGATCCTCAGAGTCTATTTTGGCATCAGGATCCCATAGCTCTCCCTTCCATCGTCGCGCTTGAAAAATGGCATGCATTGGATAACCTGCTCCAATTTTTGCTCGGATGATATGGCTACCAAGCGGAGTGCAATTGCTATTTTTTACCTGACCTACACCCTTTTTTGCTGAGGATATCGGATATCTCGAAATAATTTCTTTATCTCTAAGAAGTGTTAATGTTTGTGTTTTAATTGATACCTCAATCATGGCAAAACCTAACATCATAAAGACCTAGCCAACTACCATCTTCTGTTAATTGATAATCGCAAATACTGTCAAGAGAAGCCATAAAATTTCCTTCATACCATAATGGGTAAATGAGCACATTTTGATGAATGTACTCTAATGTGCCATCCCAATTTTTTTTATCATAACTTTCTTTTATTAAATTATCGATAATTTCATCTTGCAATAATCCCCTGTTTAAACCAAAAGGCGGAATCATGCTGGAATGAAATATTTTTTTGTAAATGTCTGGAGATTTAAGGCCAACCCAAGTCAATGAATACAGTTGAAAATCTCCATTCTGGATATCTTTAAAAAAGGTTCCCCAGTCTAAACTTTTTATCTTTAAACTAATACCAATGGCTTCTAGTTGTGCTTTAAGAATTGTTGCAATTTTTATCCTAAAGGTGTCTGTAGAAGTTTTAAACTCTAGTTTTAGCGGGAGTTTATAACCAGCATCGATTAATAAATTTTTGCTTAATTGAGGATTGTATTCATGGGGGCTTAGGTTTGAAGAAGACCAATGTTTCTGACTTAAAATTTGTGACGCAGCTTGAGTGTCCTGATTAAAAAAGAATTTGATAATTTCTTCACGATTTATAGCATGTGCTATTGCTTTTCTCACTGCAGGGTCTCTGAGCAGTTCATGTTGATGATTAAATCCAATATAAGAGACATTGGTACCGGGTGATGAGAGCGTCTTGAGTTGATGATGTCTTTCTAAATAATTAATAATTGGAAGTGACAAATCATTCTGAAGAAGATCAATTTCTTTGTTAATTAATTTTAAGGCTCTTACTGACGGATCTTTGACTTCTTCAAATTTTATCCTCTTCCCATCTTTTCTCAATAAAATCAATGGTTTATTAGAAATTATTTGATATTTATTTGATCCCATTGATGACTTCGATAAGTCAATTTTTAGATCATCTAAATCATAAGGAAGGATTGGTAAACTTAATTTTTCAACAAAGAGAGGATCTGGCTTCTTCAGTTTGATTCTAATTATTGAACCATTAAGAGAGATGTGTTGAATGCCTTTTAAATCTTCAAAGTACTTCGATAATGGGTCATGATGATTTTTTTTGATGGAAAAATATACATCTTTCAGCACAACCTCACGTCCGTTTGAGAAATTGCTTGAGTAAGACTTTGCAGTAAAAACAAAGTCAAGATCATTAATATTTTTCCAAGATACAAATTTTGAAGTTAACTTATATTGCTCATTGTAATTAAAAATTTTTTCATAAACTAAATCAGTAATTTTCTCTGATGCAGCATCTCTTGCATACAGAGGATTAATATTTTGTGGGTTTTGTGGAATTCCAAAAATAATCTCTTTTGAAAAAACTGATATTGGACCTAAGAAAATAAAGATTAAGATAAATTTAAATAACTTAATCTTCATACGTGAATAATGAAATTGATTCAATATGAGAAGTATGAGGAAACATATTGAGTATGCCTGCAGATTGATACTTATAACCTTTATCATTCACGAGGATATTTGCATCCCTAGCTAAAGTTGCAGGATTACATGAAACGTAAACAATCGTTTCTGGGAGCATCGTATCTTTTGATATTAACTCTAATAATTGCATTGCTCCGTCTCTTGGAGGATCCAACAACCATTTGTTTTTATTTTTGAGAGAGTTAACAAAATCAACATCAACTTCAAATAAATTACTATATTGAAATGAGACATTATTTAGATTATTTAAGCCAGCATTTTTCTGACCTAAATTAACAAGATCCTCACTTCCCTCGATACCGATTACGGAGTGAGCGTATTTAGCAATTGGTAGAGTAAAGTTCCCAAGGCCCGAGAAAAAATCTACAACCTCATCTTGAGGATTTAGGTTTAGCAATTCTAGTGCTTTGTCAATCATGAGCTGATTAATGTATGGATTTATTTGAATGAACCCAGAAGGATTAAACTCTAGATTTAGTTCATACTTAGCAATTGGGTATGAGATTATTTCAGAATCCCTTTCTGGAAATAAAGGCTTCACTGTCTCCGGCCCTTTGCTTTGCGTCCATATCTCGATATTTCTTGCATTCGAAAATTCACTTAGTTTTTTTATATCTTCAATAGAGAGCGGGTCTAATATTCGAAAGATAAAAATATCCCTATCACCATTGGATGCGTATTCTATTTGAGGCATTCTGTTATAAATACTCAAATTTTTAATCAAGGATTTTATCTCTCCTAGGCAGGATGAAATTCTGCCTGGCAACACCTCACAAGAATCCATGTCTGTTAAAAAATGAGTTAATCGTTCATTAAATCCTACTAACACCTTATCCTTCTTATCAACATATTTAGCTCTTAATCTTGCTTTGTGTCGATACTCAGAAAATTCAAGGAAGATAGGCTCTATTTGACTCTCTGGAACAACTTTTCCAACATGCTTTAATGTTTGAAAAAAAGCATTATTTTTAAATTCAATTTGCGATGAATGTTTAAAATGTTGCATTGAGCAGCCGCCACATACATTGTAATGAGGGCAGCTTGGATCAGCTCGGACTGGGGATGGATTTTCAATATGAGTTGCAATCCCAAAAAAGATATTTTTCTTTTTTTTTAAAATTTTGTACTCAACTTTTTCATCAATCAGGGCATTATGAATAAAAAAAGTTTTTTCTTCCTTTTTCGCCACCCCTCTTCCTTCGTGATCAATATCAACGATGTGCAGTAAATCATTGCTCATATTTTTCCCATGCCGTTAAGAATTCATTCCAGTGCAGTAAACTCGATGAAGATAACTTAATCTTAACTTTTAATATTTCCGCATCATACTCCTCATCAGTGAGTTGATTTTTTAGATAAATTAATCGAAGATAAACAAGGTAAGTATTTAAGACATCTGTTTCACAATAATTCCTTATTGCATCAATTTTACCGTCTTGAAAATTTTGATACACATCACCGCCATCCATATCCAACTTCCCAGGAAAACCGCATAACTTTGCAATATGGTTTAGCGAAGCGTTAGCGCGTCCGCCATAGAGTGCTAAAAAATCCATCACATCTGTGTGTCGAGAATGATATCGGCTAATGAAATTGTTGTACTTAAAGTCATGATTATTATCTCCCTGGTCCATATAAACCCCACCATTGATTTGGAGAGCTAATGCACGATAATTAATAATGGGAAGATCAAAACCTGTTCCGTTCCAGCTAACCAATGTGGGAATAAATTTATTAATTCCGTCCATAAATCGTTGTATTAACTCCTTCTCAGAGCTATCAGAATTTCCAATAGACCAAATCTCAAGCTCGTCACCTCTTTTTAAAACACATGAAATAGCGACAATTTTTTGAAATTGATGAGGAAGAAAATCAGATCCTTTTTTTTGCCTATAATAATAATTTGCAATAGAAACCACTTCTAAATCACTATAGCGATCGGAAATGTTCAAGGTTCTCCTCAGGCCATCAACGTCAGGAATGGTTTCTGTATCGAAAACAAGAGTGGTGGGTAAAATCATTCGCTAGGGAATAAACCAGTAGATAAATATCGGTCGCCTCGATCGCATGCGATAGAGACGATGTTAGCTTCAGGGTTTTCTTTGGCTAACTTCATCGCAACAAACAAAGCACCTCCAGTAGATGCGCCAGAAAAAACACCCTCAATTTTCGCTAAATCTCTCGCTGTTTCTTCTGCTTCTTGTTGGGTTACATATCTAATTTCATCGATATTTTCATTTGTAAAGATTTTTGGAACATATTCTATTGGCCATTTTCGTATTCCTGGGATTTGCGAACCTTCCTCAGGCTGTACGCCAATAATTTGAATACCCTGGTTTTGCTCTTTTAGATATCTTGAAGTTCCAACAATTGTGCCCGTAGTTCCCATGCTGGAAACAAAGTGGGTGATTTTTTTCTGAGTTGCATTCCATATTTCAGGCCCTGTTCCCTCATAATGTGCCAAAGGATTGTCTGGATTGGCAAACTGATCAAGAATAATTCCCATGCCTTCACTTTGCATCTTTTCGGCTGTATCTCTAGCCAATTCCATACTGCCTTCCTGGCTTGTAAGGACTAGTTTTGCCCCGTAGGCTTGCATCGTTTGACGACGTTCCACAGATTGATTTTCAGGCATCACAAGGATCATTTTATAACCCATAACTGCTGACGACATTGCTAGCGCTATACCGGTATTACCTGAAGTTGCCTCAATAAGTGTGTCACCGGGTTTAATTTTTCCTTTTTCTTGAGCTCTCTTAATCATTGAGAGGGCTGGTCTATCTTTTACCGAGCCTGCGGGATTATTACCCTCAAGCTTTAAAAAAACATTGCCATCCGAAGGTGAAACCATTCTTTTGAGCTTAACCAAGGGCGTATTACCTACATAATTCTCTACATACATATCATTTAAAGACATGTTAATTATTCCTAAAGTTAAATATTGATAAAATTGCGAAGATCAAAAACCATATGGCAGACCATTCAGGTATCGTTAAATATAGAAGAGTCCAATCGATCTCAGAACAGTCGCCTGTTCCTCGAAATACTAGCTCGAAAACTTGCTGCAGAGGAAAATTATCAAACATGTATTCAAGATCAATGCCACATTCAGACGGAATTTCAATAATTTTTTTTTGTATTAACACATGCCTTATCGCAAAAACAATACCAACCATATTAATTGATAGAAGAGTTATCAGCTCGATGACTTTATTCATAGGCCTAAAAGCAAAAAATAAGAAAACCACACCCAAGATTAGAAAAATAACTCGTTGTGTTATGCATAGCGGACAAGGTTCAAGTTGATATAAATGTTGAATTGCTACACTGAATACCACCAATAAGATAGCAGCAACGCCTGAAACAAGTTTTATATGTCGTGTAAAGTTCTTCATAGACTATAATGCATTATAATTTGTATAAGTGTATTCTACGATAAACCATTCAATAATAAAAAATTGTGTCTTCAAATAATCTTACAAATCTAGTTGACGCTGAAAAAGTATTTGAAATTTCAGAAATCAATCGAATTGTAAAAAATATCCTGTTGAACCATCTTGAAAAAGTTTGGATAGGAGGTGAAGTATCAAATTTTGTTGAGGCCAGCTCGGGTCACTGGTATTTTTCACTGAAAGATTCATCAGCGCAAATTAGATGCACCATGTTTAAAGGGTACAACCATCTCTCTTCGATTACGCCAAAAAATGGGGACCAGATCGAGGCATTTGGTGCCATTTCATTGTATGAGGCCAGGGGTGACTATCAAATTAACATTGAACAAGTTCGAGAAAAGGGAACTGGAAATCTTTTTGAAAAATTTGTTCAATTAAAAGACAAATTAGAAAAGCTTGGTTTATTCAATGAGGAAAATAAGTTACCTGTTCCTGCTTATCCAAAAAATATTGGCGTCATCACTTCGGCATCAGGAGCTGCATTGAGAGATGTCTTGTCAGTATTAAATAAACAACAAAATTTCAATCAAGTAGTTATTTATCCGTGCTCTGTTCAAGGCAAAGAGGCTGCCAATGAAATATGTGCTGCTATCAGTAAAGCAAACGTACAAAAAATGGTTGACGTGTTAATACTGTGCAGAGGGGGAGGTTCAATTGAAGACTTGTGGTCCTTTAATGAAGAAAAAGTAGTTAATGCGATTGCTCAATCTAAACTTCCCATAATATCTGGTGTTGGTCACGAAACAGATTTTACCCTGACTGATTTTGTTGCTGATATGCGCGCACCAACTCCCACAGCTGCTGCATCAGTCATACTTGAGAAACTGAACAAATTAGATGAGTATTTTGAATATTACCTTTCTGCTCTTCAAAAAAATATCTCTAATTTATTAAAAAGTAAAAATCAAGAGCTAGACTTTCTCGAAAAAAGAATAGTCTCCCCAAAAGACAAACTTAAACGCTCAAAGGAATTAATTCATAACCTAAAAAAACAATTTACCACAACATTAAAAAATAAATTTTTTAACGCTGAAAAAGAAATAGATATCCTTCGAAAAAGATTTACATCACCTCAGGAGAAAATTCAACGGGCAGAAGAAAGAATCAAAAATACAGAAAAAGATTTAAACTACACTGCTTTAAGAAGGATCAAAGAACAGCAATCCAAGATAAATTTTATCGATGAAAAATTAAATATTCTAAATCCAAGAAATATTTTAGCTAAGGGGTATTCAATTGTTTATAATGGACTCGATGTAGTAAAAGACTCTAACAAAGTAGATTTAAATGACAATCTCGATATTCAATTACATTCAGGAACTTTGCTTGTTCAAGTAAAGAATAATAAGAAACATTGAGCCCACACAAACCAACAAAAAAACAAACTGCTGCTCTATCTTTAGCTGCCCTTGGGGTCGTTTTTGGAGATATTGGAACCAGTCCCCTGTATTCAATTCGAGAAATCTTTTCAATTGGAGATAATATTCTTGAGCTAAATATCTTGAACATGCTTGGCGTGTTATCCATGATTTTTTGGTCACTCATTGCTGTTGTTTCAATCAAGTATATAACTTTCATCATGCGTGCCAACAATAATGGCGAGGGAGGCATCATGGCTCTCTTAGCCCTTGCTCACAGGAATGCCAAAACCAAGAGAAAGCGAATGTTGATAGCGATGATTGGCATCATGGGAGCATGTATGTTTTATGCCGACGGGATGATTACGCCAGCCATCTCAGTTCTCTCAGCGGTTGAAGGCATTGAGATTGCACTGCCTGGTTTTCACGATTTTGTTATCCCCATCACGCTAATTATCATCTTCTTTCTATTTTGGTTTCAAAGCAAAGGAACCGCATCTGTTGGTTTTTTATTTGGTCCAGTGATGCTGGTTTGGTTCTCGACCCTCGCCATTTTGGGAGTCATCAATATCATAAATGAGCCGTCGGTCCTAAAGGCCCTAAATCCTTATTATGCTTATTTATATCTTCATAATAATTTTGCAATAGCCTTTATTACTATGGGAGCCATCATTCTTTGTGTCACAGGTGCCGAATCGCTTTATGCGGACATGGGGCACTTTGGAAGAGCGCCCATACGAATTACGTGGTTTAGTTTTGTTTTTCCTGCTCTTACCCTAAACTACTATGGACAAGGTGCACTAATACTCCAAAACCCTGAAAATATCATTAATCCATTTTATTTGATGTCCCCAGAGTGGTTTACAGTCCCCCTTATTTTTCTAGCCACAATCGCCACCATTATTGCTTCTCAAGCATGTATTACCGGAGCTTTTTCGGTATCAAGGCAAGCGTTACAATTGGGCTTTATTCCACGAATGAGAGTTGATCACACATCCGAAAATCAAGAGGGTCAAATATATCTTCCTCGGGTTAATTTTTTACTGATGGTTGGCGTGATTGCTGTTGTTCTAATTTTTCAAAAATCATCAAATTTAGCAGCTGCTTATGGGGTTGCCATCACTATGGATATGGTCATTGCATCGCTCCTATCCATTATTGTATTTGCAGAGATTTGGAAAACTTGGACCAAAACCGTCATTGTTTTTTCAATTTTTCTAGCAATAGATCTTGTTTTCTTTGCAGCAAACATAATTAAAGTTCCTAATGGAGGATGGTTCCCATTGCTCATCGGTATAATTCTACTGATCTTAATGACCACATGGAGCAAAGGTCGATCCATTTTGTATAACAAGTTAAAAAAAGAATCGATGCATATTGATGATTTTATAAAATCATTTAAACGAAGCTCTATTGCCAGAGTAAAAGGAATTTCTGTGTTTATGACTCCAAATTCTAATGGTGTGCCTCACGCCCTCCTACATAACTTAAAACACAATAAAGTGATGCATGAAAAGGTTGTCATTTTGACCGTAAAATTTTTAGACATTCCCCATGTAAAACAGAAAAATATGTTGAATATTTTCAAACTACCGAATAACTTCTACCAGGCTACCGTGAATTATGGTTTTAGTGATGAGCCAAATATCCCACGAGAATTAGCTAAATCAACAATTAGAGGGTTGAAATTTGAACCAATGGCGACTTCTTATTTCATAGGAAAAGAGAGTTTGGTAATTACAAAAGATCAAAATATGGGTGTGATTAGAAAAAGAATATTTTCATTTTTATTCAATAGCTCAGAAGAGATTACAAACCAATTTAAACTTCCTGTTAATCGTGTCGTTGAATTAGGAAGTCAAAATAGCTTTTAAAATGAATAAACTAATTTTAGTTTTTTTTATTTTGATATCTGGATGCACCTCCACAACGTTAAAAACAGATTCTGATGTTACCCGCAAGCAGCTTGTTATTCTTCCAGAGTTTATGGCCTTATCAATGGCTAATCAAGGTTACCAAGAGGCTAAACAAAAAGCGCAAGAAAATGATCAATTAAATAAAGATACATACACGCTCAACGAGATCAGAAAAATTAGTTATCGACTCATTGATGAAGTGAGATACTTTAGAGATGATGCAACGTCATGGAATTGGGAAATAAATTTACAAACAAGTGATCAAATTAATGCGTACTGCATGCCAGGCGGAAAAATTATGGTCTATACCGGATTGCTTGATAAAGCAGCAAAAACCAATGATGAAATTGCTGCGGTAATTGGTCATGAAATTGCTCATGCCCTGCGTGAACATGGTCGTGAAAGAATGTCTACCGCCTTGATACAACAGGTAGGAATTTTAGGGTTTGCAATCTTTATCAGCGACTCCTCACAAAATAGGCAATTGAAAAATTTAGCTGTCCAAGGTGTCGCTCTAGGCACGACATTATTTTTTGCACTACCAAACAGCAGAGAGCAGGAGCGTGAAGCAGACAAGATTGGTTTAGAACTTGCAGCCCGAGCTGGGTACAACCCGCTTGCAGCTGTCAGCTTATGGAGAAAGATGGATGAGCTGAAAGAGGTAGAGCCTCCTGAAATTCTCAGCACTCACCCTTCTAATGAAAATCGTATCGAAGACATTCAAAAACACTCAGAGAAAATTATGCATTTGTATGAAGAAAACAAAATTCGTTTTAACTAAAACTATTAAGTTTTTTTATGTAAAATAAACCCTTCAAAAAATCACACATATTAATAGAAAGTCAAGAATGAGTAATTTACAAGATATTATTGAACAAGGTTTTGAAAACAGATCTGAAATAAACCCATCAAACGCTCCAAAAGAAATAGTTGATGCTGTTTCTGAAGTGCTAAATAAATTAAATTCTGGAGAGTTGAGAGTAGCCAGTCGCATCGGAGACAGCCAAGATTGGGAAACTCACCAATGGATAAAAAAAGCAGTGTTATTGTCTTTCAGACTAAAAGATAATGAATTAATGCCTGGTGGCTCCACCAGTTATTTTGACAAAGTGGATTCAAAATTTCGTCACTTTACAGAACAAGATTTTAAAAATGGTGGGTACAGAGTTGTGCCAAATGCGATTGCTCGTCATGGAAGCTTTATTGGTAAAAATGCAGTACTTATGCCTTCATATGTAAATATTGGTGCCTATGTTGATGAAGGAACAATGGTGGATACTTGGGCAACAGTCGGGTCTTGTGCTCAAATAGGTAAAAATGTTCACTTATCAGGCGGTGTTGGGATTGGTGGAGTTCTTGAACCAATTCAAGCAGGTCCAACGATTATTGGTGACAATTGTTTCATTGGGGCGAGAAGTGAAGTTGTAGAAGGAGTCGTTGTTGAAGATAACGTCGTTATCTCCATGGGGGTTTATATCGGTCAATCTACAAAAATTTTGGATCGTGAAACAGGTGAAATTACCTTTGGACGCATACCAAAAGGTTCAGTAGTGGTCTCAGGAAACTTACCTTCTAAAGACGGATCTTATAGCCTGTATTGTGCCGTTATTGTGAAAAAAGTTGATGAAAAAACATTGGGTAAAGTAGGTATCAATGAATTACTTCGAGGTGTTTAAAATTGATAGAGCTTTTTGGCATTAAAAATTGCAACACGGTAAAAAAAGCTTTGGATTGGCTCGAACTTAATAAGATTGATTTTAATTTTATTGATGTCAAAAAAGACTTAACCTCTGAACATCTAAATCAATGGTTTCAAAACTTACCAAGTGATTTAAACCCTTTGATGTTTGTCAATCAAAGAGGGATCACCTGGAGAAATTTAGCTGATAGTGACAAGCAGCTTATAAATTCAAACAAAGGAATAATCGAATTAATTCTCCAAAAGCCATCGGTGATGAAAAGACCAGTCCTAGTGAGTAATAAAAATGTGGTGCTTTTAGGATATGATGAAGAAAAATACCAAAAAGAATTTACATGACAAAAACTTTAGATATTGCTAAGCGTTTAATCGAGATTGACTCCATTACTCCCAATGATAATGGCTGCATTGATATCATCAAGTCTGAGTTAAAAAATTTAAATTTTGAATACCAAAGTATTGATAGCAATGGGGTATCAAACCTTTATGCCAAAAGAGGAGAATCAAACCCCTCTGTTATATTTGCAGGCCATGTTGATGTCGTTCCAACAGGACCATTAGACAAGTGGCATAGCGACCCTTTTACTCCCACAGAAAAAGACGGGTTACTCTATGGAAGAGGCTCTGCTGATATGAAATCATCTATTGCCGCCTTTATCGTTGCAATTAATGAGTTCACAGCTGAATATCCCGACCATAAGGGATCCATAGGTTTATTTATTACCTCTGATGAAGAGGGTGTTGCTACTGATGGGACCAAAAAGATTGTTGAACATTTTATTCACAATAACCAAGACATTGACTACTGTATTGTGGGAGAACCAACCAGTGCAGAAAAATTTGGAGACACAATTAAAAATGGCAGGCGTGGCTCACTCTCCGCTACATTAATAGTAAAAGGGGTACAGGGGCATATTGCATACCCCCATTTGATTGATAATCCAATCCATCGATCTGCCTCAATCATTGATGAACTTAAAAAAATATCCTGGGATAACGGAAATGAATATTTTCCAAAGACATCATGGCAAGTGTCTAATATAAATGCTGGAACAGGTGCCACAAATGTTGTTCCTGGTGACGTAACAATAAAATTTAATTTCCGTCATTCAACCGAATGCACTCCCGATCAACTGAAAAATGAGGTGGAGATGGTCGTCAAAAAACATGCCGATGAATATGAACTAAATTGGGAAATCCCGAGCGAGCCTTATTTGACTGAAAAAGGGATCCTAACAGATGTATTAACCTCTGCCATATCTGATGTCACTGGTGTAACGCCAGAAGTCTCTACAACAGGTGGGACATCAGATGGTCGTTTTATAGCAAAAATTTGTAAGCAGGTTGTTGAGTTCGGCCCAATCAATGCCTCAATCCACAAGATAAATGAACACGTAAATATAGATGACATTGAAAAGCTCAAAGAGATTTACAAGCTATCGTTGATCAAAATTTTGTGTAGTTAATTCTTAAGCTTAATTCTGCTTAACTCATCCCAAGCATTTTAAAAATCTTTTCAAGATTTTTCTTTTCAAGCTCCATGAACTGGCCTCGCTTTAGATGAGATGGAAGATTTAACGGTCCATATCGTGTTCGGATCAGTCGACTGACTTTTAAATTCTGTGACTCAACTAACCGCCTTATTTCTCTATTCCTACCCTCTTTTAAAATAATTCTAAACCATTGATTAGCGCCTTCACCGCCAGTATGTTCAAAGGTGTCTACATGTGCGACACCATCATCCAGCTTGACCCCTTTTCTGATGTTATTAATTATCTCCTCAGTCACTTCCCCCAAAATTCTTACCGAGTACTCTCTATCGATTTGTTGACTGGGATGCATCATGTGGTTTGCCAATTTTCCATCATTGGTGATTAGCAATAGTCCGGAGGTATTAATATCGAGCCGGCCAATAGAAATCCACTTACCATTTTTGACTTTAGGTAGTTTTTGAAAAACCGTTTTTTGATGTTTAGGGTCAGAATGAGAGACGATTTCACCCTCAGGCTTATGATAAATAATTAAACGAGATTCTCTTTTCTCGGCATTCTTAAAGTATATTCTTCTGCCATTAATGTGAATGATTTCATTGCCGTAAACCATATGTCCTAAATCAATTGGTTTTTGATTCACAGTAATCTTTTTCTGTTTAATGAGCTCCTCGATAGACCTTCTTGAGCCCATTCCCATGTTGGCAAGAAATTTTTGAATCCTCTCCTTTTTGTTCCCCGAATCTTCGACAGGGCTATTTTTGGCCATCAGATGACTCATTAGAAATTGAGGCTTGGGTGTCATTTTGCTCGGGATTGTGATTGCCAGCTAAATCTAAATTGAGCTGTTCCTCAAATTTTTCAATGTCTGGTAAGTCTGAAAGGTTGGTCAAACCAAAGTCATTTAAAAAGTGTTTTGTGGTTCCATACAGTCCTGGTCTTCCCGGAGTCTCCTTGACACCAACAATATCTATCCATTCTCTTTCAACTAACTGTCGTATGGCGTTAGGGTTTAAGGCTACCCCTCTGATTGACTCAATATCACCCCTTGTTACAGGCTGTCGGTACGCAATGATTGCTAACACTTCCATCACCGCTCTAGAGTATTTTGGAGCTCTGTCGGGATTCATTCTCATTAAATTTTCAACAAACTGTTGTTTTGCTTCAAATCTATAGCCTGAGGATACCTCTATTAAATTGAGTGTTTTTTTATCCCAATCATTTTTTAGCTCGTCCAGGAGCATGCGTAATGTTGAACGCTCGATTTTTTCATCAAAAAGTTCTTGCATATCATCAATCGACAGCGGTTTTTGTGTGGTTAGAAGAGCGACCTCAAGGACATCTTTTAATTTCGAATTTATTTCCATACTATGCCCTCATTAGATATATTTTTGAATAATTACCTTGCTGAAAAATTTTTATCAGAGACTCTTTTGCTAACTCCAAAATTGCAAGAAAACAGACTACCATCTTTTGCAATGGCTGGTCCTCTTTTAAAAATAAATCATCAAAATCAATCTTTTCAATATCATCAAACATTCTTAAGATTTCACTCATGTGTTCCCTAACAGACAGTTCGGAGCGATCAATGGTATGATTTTTTAACTGCCTCGCCCTCTTGACAACGTTCTGCCAAGCTTCAAAAAGGTCATGAATAGAGACGTCAGGGAAATGGTTCTTAATTTCTCTTTGATAATAAACCTCAGGCGGTAGCCTATCGTGACCTAATTGGGGGATGGTATTCAAATTAACTGCCGCTTCTTTTACAAGCTCATACTCAATCAATCTTCTTACTAGCTCTGATCTTGGGTCTTCCTCATCATCCTCAATAGACTCTGGTTTTGGGACAAGCATTCTGGACTTAATTTCAATTAACATGGCGGTCATTAAAAGATAATCTGCGGCAAGCTCCAACTTGATCTCTTTCATTTTTTCAACATAAGCCATGTACTGTTTTGTCAGACTGAGCATTGGGATGTTTAGAATATCTAAATTATTTTTTTTAATGAGGTATAAAAGCAGGTCGAGCGGACCTTCAAAAGACTCAAGATAAACTTCTAGGGCATCCGGAGGAATGTACAAGTCTTGAGGAAATTCAGCAATTAATTCGCCATGAATTTTAGCTTGTAGATTTGGGTTGATGAAGTTATCTATCGTTTCCATTAAAAATCAAGGCCCATAGCTTCACGAACTTCACGCATAGTTTCCCGTGCTAATTTACCTGCTTTTTCACAACCTTCAGCAACTACACTTTTAACCAAATCAGGGTTTTCAACGTAGTGGATTGCTCTTTCTTGCATAGGTTTAAGTTCTTTAGTAATGGCATCTATGATAGGTTGTTTACACTCAATACAACCTATTCCTGCTGAAGAACACCCTTTGCGAACCCAATCTTGAACATCATCTTTTGAGTAAACTTGATGAAGTTGCCATACTGGACATTTATTTGGATCACCCGGATCTGTTCTTCTGACTCTTGCAGGGTCTGTAGGCATGGTTTTAATTTTTTTCTGAACATCTTCAACTGATTCTCTCAGAGCAACAGTGTTGTTATAAGATTTAGACATCTTCTGTCCATCTAAACCAATCATTTTTGAAGCAGGTGCTAGTTTGTATTCAGGTTCAAGCAGGATAATCTTTCCTCCACCTTCTAGGTAACCTAACAATCTCTCCTTGTCACCAATGCTTAAACTTTGATGCTCTTCGATTAATGATTGTCCAGCCTCTAAGGCTTGATCATCCCCTTCTTCCTGATAGGCATCTTTTAATTCATGATAAAGCTTTCCCTTTTTTGAGCCGAGTTTTTTTATGGCTAGTTGTGCTTTTTCCTCATAGCCTGGTTCCTTTCCATAAAGATGGTTAAAGCGTCGGGCAACCTCACGAGTAAATTCGACATGGGGGACTTGATCCTCTCCTACTGGAACCTGAGTGGCCTTATAAATTAAAATGTCTGCACTTTGTAATAAGGGATAACCTAAAAAACCATAAGTTGATAAATCCTTTGCACTCAGTTTTTCTTGTTGGTCTTTGTAAGTGGGGACACGCTCTAGCCATCCTAATGGGGTAATCATACTTAACAGCGTATGGAGCTCGGCATGCTCAGGAACTTTTGACTGAATAAAAACAGTGGCGTGAGCAGGGTCAATTCCAGCAGCTAACCAATCAATCACCATCTCCCATACATTTTGCTCTATTACCTCAGGAGAGTCATAATGGGTGGTCAATGCATGCCAATCAGCTACGAAAAAGAAACATTCACTTTCATGTTGAAGTTGTATCCAATTTTTTAATACGCCGTTGTAATGACCCAAATGTAAATTTCCGGTTGGTCTCATTCCGGAGACAATTCTTTCAATCGCCATATTTTTTTTCAACTATCCTTATAAATTAAACAAAAATTCCAATCAATGTCCCTTGGAAAAATCTTAGTAATGGCAATAGAATTGCTGATAGCAATCCACTTACAATTAAAAAAATTAATATGAACATTCCATAACGCTCAATTGATGCTAGCTTATATGACCAAGGTGCAGGCAGTAAGCTGACTGCCATTCGTCCCCCGTCTAATGGGGGAATGGGTAGTAAATTGAGTAACATTAAAACTAGATTGATCATGATTCCTACCTGAGCCATTCCAATAATAAATAATGCATAACTGGCGCCAGATGACTTAAATAAGCCTAAAGTGATGGCCCAAATAATTGCCATAGCGAGGTTGGAGGCTGGGCCAGCAAGTGCCACCCACATCATGTCCTTTTTTGGGTTATTTAAATTGGAGAAATTCACAGGCACAGGTTTAGCCCATCCGAATAGAAAAGGAGCGCTCAATAAAAGCAGCATGCCCGGAATAACCACTGTCCCAACAGGATCAATATGCTTTATGGGATTTAATGTAATGCGTCCGAGAAAATAAGCTGTCTTATCCCCGAAGTGTTTTGCTGCATATCCGTGAGCTGCCTCATGAACTGTAATGGCTAATAAGACTGGAATGATCGAAATAGTAAAATATTGAATTGGACTAAGTTCCATAGTTAAGAATTATATCAATTTGTGGTTAAAAATTGAGACCATATCGGTTTTACTTTATCCGGAAGCTGGTAAGTTGGTCCAAGATCTCTATGGGAGACCCCATATCCGTGAAAATCTGATCCTACTGAACCATATAGCTCATGTCGTTCAGCGTAGTCCGCAAAATAATCAATTTGATTAAGACTTTGGCTGCCAGAAATAACCTCTATCCCTGCCCCACCAAGCTCTTTAAATTCTTGGAAAAATTGTGGGTACAATTTACTCCCCATGTCATACCGTCCTGGATGGGCTATCACTGCTTTGCCTCCTGCATTGGTAATCCAATTGACCGCATCTTCAAGGCTGGCCCATTGATGATCAACATAACCTGGCTTGCCTTTAGTCATGTATTTATTAAAAACCGTTTTGACATTCTTACTATAACCCTTGGACACTAAAAATTGTGCGAAATGGACCCTACCTATTACCTGGTGGCTAGCAAACTTTTTGGCCTCATCATAGGCGTTTGGGATACCTACCATCGCTAATCCGTATGCAATTTTTTTTGCTCTATCAACCCTTCCTTCACGAATTTTTTTCAATCCTTGAACCAGCTCTTTATTTTTATGATCAAAATCAAGGCCAACCATATGGATGGTTCGATTTCGCCATGATACGGATATCTCAACTCCGTTAATAAATTGGATCCCCAATTCCACAGATTTTTTTTTGGCGATTTCTAAGCCCGCAATATCATCATGATCTGTTAGAGCAAGCATATTTACTTTTTTTTCTGCAGCGTAGGTTATTAACTCATCGGGATTCAAAATACCATCAGATACGTTAGAATGAGAATGGAGATCAACTATATACATTTAATTTAAATGTACTATAGTTTCAACAACATGTCAGTGATTTATTATGAAAATTTTTATAGACCTCTTACCAGTAATTATATTTTTTGTCGTATACAAATACACAGATATTTTTTATGCTACCTTTAGTGCAATTATAGCCAGCATCTTCTTAGCAATCACCACTTATATAATCAAGAAAAAGATTGAAAAAATGGTGCTCATCAACACCCTGCTCATTACTATTTTGGGAGGTCTAACCATACTGTTAAAAGATAATACTTTTATAATGTGGAAGCCGACTGCGATCTACTGGTTATTTGCATTAGTCTTAATTGTCAGTCAACTTTTATTCAAGAAAAACTTAATGAAGCAAATGTTAGGGAAACAAGTTACGTTGCGAGACCATGCCTGGAATCATATTAGCATGAACGTGATTATATTTATGATTGGTATAGGCATTTTAAATCTCTATGTTGCATTTAATTTCGACGAGAATACCTGGGTAAATTTTAAATTATTTGGCATTACCTTTTTACTGTTCATTTTTATGATTTACCTCGCACTATATATTTCGAAGGAAAATAAATAATGTGGTATGTGATTCACAGCCAAGACAATCCGAACTCACTTGAAAAAAGATTAAATGCAAGGCCTGATCATATTGAGCGCCTTAAGGCTTTGTTAAATCAAGGAAGGCTTATGGTTGCAGGCCCCTTACCTGCAATTGATAGTGAAGATCCAGGGCCAAATGGATATGAGGGTAGTCTAGTTATTGCTGAATTTGATTCTCTAGAGGATGCAAAAGAATGGGCTCAAAATGATCCCTATGTTACACACGGGATATATCATTCTTTTACCGTTCAACCGTTCAAGAAAGTTTTTCCTTAATCATGATTGACGAAATAAAGAAAAGACTCACATCACTTAACCCTGTGAGACTCAAAATTATTGATGATTCACATTTGCATCAGGGGCATGCTGGGAACTCAGGAGGTGGCCACTACACCATCATCATCAAAAGTGATTTATTAGAAAAACAAAATCGCATTCAATCACACAGACAAATTTATGATTTGCTTGACGACCTAATTCCTCAAAAAATTCATGCGTTACAAATTAAAGTTGAAAAATGAAATATCAATTTAATCTAATCATATTTCTATATTTTATCTGTCCTTCTGTTTTTGCTGAGGTCCTAATTACAGTTAATTCTCAGACATTAAACCCTAACTTAATTGATTATATTTCCGATGAACTAAAAGCCCAAGGAAGAGATGTCGATGAGGAAATGAAGAAAAATATTATTGATAGACTAGTTGAACTAGAGTTACTCACCGATGCAGCCACAAAAGAAGGCATTACTAGTGATACAAAATTTCTCTCAAAAGTTGAGCTCACTTATATGGAGATGGCCTATACAGAATACTTAAAAAAATACATTAAAGAACATCCCATTTCAAATGAAGATATTGACTTAGCTTATAAAAATTTTACAAAGCAATTTAATGAACAAGAATACAAAGGGCAACATATTTTAGTAAAAACTAAAAACGAGGCCGAATCTTTAATTGGTAAAATTGAAAATGGAAATGAATTTTCAGAGCTCGCTAAAAACTTTTCTATCGACAAAGCCTCAGCTGAAAAAGGTGGAGATCTTGATTGGTTCAGGTTGGAGGATATGGTTGAATCTTTTGCTAATGAAATCAAGAATCTTCAAATAAATGAACTAAGCGGTGCCTTCCAAACTCAGTTCGGTTGGCATGTTTTTAAATTAACTGACAAAAAACCACTCACACCTCCAGAGTTGAGTGAGATAAAAAAACGCTTGGAAGATGACTTAAAAAAAAGAAAATTAAAAAATCACATTAAAGAATTGAAACAAAATGCAGAAATCTCGAATTAGATTATTATCCGAACTTTCTCAAAATTCTTTTGCAACTGTTGTTGAAATTGATCACCAACCGTCATTTACAATAAAAGCCGCCGCATTAGGATTAAAAGTTAATAAGACAATAAGCGTGCTTCATAAATCCAATAACGGTCCAATATGCATCAGAGCTAATACATCATCTTTTATGATTCGTGCTGTAGATGCAGCAAAAATTAAGGTCATTCCTCAATGAAAAAAATTGCTCTCATAGGAATGCCTAACTCAGGGAAGTCTACCTTCTTTAATTCAATCAGTGGAGCATCGGCAAGAATTGCAAATTGGTCTGGAGTGACTGTAGATATTGAAAGCGTTAGAACATTTATATTTGGCGAAATTGTAGAGCTTATAGATCTTCCAGGTATTTACTCGTTACATTCTGGATCTGATGATGAAGTTGTTGTCCATGAATTCTTAAAAAATAATCAAATTAATGAAATATTTTTTATTCTGAATTCAACTCAAATTGACAGACAAATTGTTTTAGCTAACGAATTATTGAATATGGGATTCAACCTTAGAATTTTATGCAATATGCATGACGATGCGAAAAAAAATGGAATTCAGATACATTTTGAAAAATTGCAAAACCGGCTTCAAGTACCGATTCATCCCATAAGCGCAAAATTTAAAGAGGGATATGAATTTTTATCAAAAAAACAAGAATTAAAAAAAACAAAAGAGAAGTCAAAAAAATTTTCAGAAAGTGAAATTAAAAATTACGTATCTTTTCCCAAGACATTGGATACCTCAACCACTGAGAAACTGGATAAATTTTTTCTTCATCCTTACTTAGGGTTACCCATTTTCTTTATTACACTTTTTTTTCTGTTTCAAATTATTTATGGTGTAGCAGAACCAATTCAAGATTTCCTTGGAGGTGTATTTGATTATTTTGGTGACTTTTTACAATCAAATTTAAATCCATGGTTGCCTAACCTACTGTCCTCTTTTATATATGATGGAATATATCTTGGAATCACAACTGTGCTTACTTTTGTGCCCGTCATTATTATTTTCTTTCTAATGATGTCATTTATAGAAAATAGCGGCTATCTTTCAAGGGCTGCATTTGTGATGGATCGCATGATGGAAAAAATGGGTCTGGATGGTCGCAGTTTTGTTATGATTCTCTTTGGTTTTGGATGTAATGTGCCAGCTTTGATGGGAACAAAAATAATGCGTTCTAAATCTATCCGTTATCTTTCTATGCTTATTATTCCATTTTCATTGTGCTCTGCAAGACTGCAAGTCTTTTTATTTTTTACAGCTATTTTTTTTGAACCAAGAATTGGGGGATTGGTATTGTTCTTAATGTATATCATCAGCTTTTTACTGATCCTTCTTACAGCAATAATTTTTAAAAAAAACCAGGCGGATAATGAATCAGTTCTTATCGAAATGCCAGCCTATCAATTACCAACCCTCAGACAAAATATCCTAACAGCCACTCATGAGGTCAAACATTTTTTAACAAGAGCATCAAAATTTATTTTAGGCGGGGTTATTGTCGTTTGGCTTCTAACGAACACCTATATTTCACCAGAATTAAGTGTTGCTGATTCTATTGGAAAAGCACTCAACCCAATTTTTGATCCAATCGGGATTAATGACAAGCTAATTATTGCTCTAATTTTTGGTTTCATTGCTAAAGAGATTGTGATTGGAGCTCTTGCAGTTATTTTTTCTGGGAATGACAGCACTCTTCCAGACTTACTGTTCAATTACATAACTTGGCAACAAGCCATAAGCTTTATGATTTTTACTCTAATTTATACACCCTGCCTGTCAACCATTGCGGTCATTAAGAATCAATCAAAAAGTAAAAAATTAGTCCTGACGTCGCTGATATGGTCTTTATTATTGGCATGGATTATTAGCTTTGTAAGCTATCAAAGTTTATTAATTTTATATTGATAATTAAGCAAGATTGTCGCAGAAAAAAAGCATGCTATCTGTTAAAATATTCTTTTTTTTAATATATCTATCATCAAGTGATTCATTATCATTTTAGCCAGACGGCGCTTTCCAAAAATCAAGAAGAAAAGCTACTAAAAAAGATTAGCTCATCGCATAGTCAGATTGTAAATCTCAATACTCAGTATATTCATTATGCTGAATTTATTGATGAGCCATCCTCGGATGATATTAAAACTCTTGAAAATCTCCTTATCTATGGTGAACCAAGAGAAAGAGGCTCAACATCAAAACATAAGTTTATTATTATTCCAAGATTCGGAACCTTATCTCCATGGGCCTCAAAAGCAACCGACATTGCCAAGCGATGTAATTTAAACATAACAAAAATTGAGCGTGGGCTATTAATCAACTTAATTGCAGAAAAAGATTTGACTCAAAAAGAAATTGAAGAAATTTCACGAAACTGCTTTGACCGTATGACTGAAACTGTCATATATAACCAACTTGATGGGCATAAACTTTTTATTCAAGAGGATCCCAAACCCCTTCAATTAGTAGATATACTGAATAATGGAATCAATATTCTTCATGATTACAATATTAAAAATGGTTTAGCTTTGTCAGAGGATGAAGTGCAGTACTTATATCAAAACTTTTTAAAAATTAACAAAAACCCTACTGATGCTGAACTGATGATGTTTGCACAAGCCAATTCGGAACATTGCCGTCATAAAATCTTTAATGCTTCATGGAATATTGATGGAAAAGATCAAGAAAAATCTTTATTCCAAATGATCAGAAATACGCATAATAAAAATCCAAAAAAAACTATCGTTGCTTACTCTGATAATTCCTCAATCATAGAGGGTAAAAAAATTAATCGTTTTTATCCAGGCAAGGATAATAAATTTAAACCTCATTCGGAAAAGACGCATTATCTTATGAAGGTTGAAACCCATAATCATCCAACAGCAATCTCCCCTTTTCCTGGAGCGGCTACAGGTTCGGGTGGTGAAATAAGAGACGAGGGGGCGACAGGACGTGGTTCAAAACCAAAAGCAGGTCTGACTGGATTCTCAGTATCAAATTTAAATATACCGGACTACCCTCTTCCATGGGAAACGACTGCTGAAAAACCAGATCACATATCCTCGCCATTAGATATTATGATTGATGGCCCGATAGGGGGTGCATCATACAATAATGAGTTTGGAAGGCCCAATATTGCAGGTTACTTTAGGGTGTTTGAGCAAAAGGTTGATGGGAAAAAATATGGATACCATAAGCCCATCATGCTGGCTGGCGGCGTAGGTAACATCAGTGATAACCATACACACAAGAAGCTACTTGATGAAAATGTATTATTAATTCAACTTGGTGGTCCTGGCATGTTGATTGGGCTCGGAGGAGGAGCTGCATCCTCAATGAATAGCGGATCTAATGACGAAAGTTTAGATTATGCATCGGTACAAAGAGGTAATCCTGAAATTCAAAGAAGAGCTCAAGAGGTTATAGATCGTTGTTGGCAGTTACAAGAAGATAATCCTATTTTAAGTATCCATGACGTTGGTGCTGGAGGGCTCTCTAATGCCTTTCCAGAGCTTATTAATGATGGCGAGGTCGGTGCAGATTTTGATATTAGGAATATTGATACCGAAGAGAAAGGCATGGCGCCTCATGAGTTGTGGTGTAACGAATCTCAGGAAAGATACGTATTGGCTATTGATCAACAATCGCTAGATTTATTTAAAAAAATCTGTGATAGAGAGCGTTGTCCTTTTAGGGTCATAGGTAAAGCGAAGAAAAATCGTCATCTTCATGTTAAAGATAATTTACTAAATCAAGATGTTGTTAATATGGAGCTTGATGTTCTGCTTGGAAAACCACCAAAATTATTAAAAAAAATTCCAAAAAAAATAGAAAAGGATATTCCAAAATCATCCAAGATAAATGACAAAGATTTACATAAAAAAGTTATTTCACACCCTTCAGTAGCTTCAAAGAAGTTTTTAATAACGATTGGAGATAGATCTGTTACTGGGCTAGTTGCTCAAGATCAAATGGTGGGCCCATGGCAAACCCCGGTATCAAATGTTGCTGTGACAAAAGTTTCTTTTGAAGATGTAACAGGCGAGGCCTTTGCCATTGGGGAGAGAACCCCATTAGCCATATCCAATGCAAAAAGATCTGCTCGCATGGCTGTTGCGGAAGCTGTCACCAATATAGTTGCCGCTAATATAGGAAATATTGCTAATATTAAATTATCAGCCAACTGGATGGCAGCAAGCGGTGATGATGATGAAGATAACAATCTCTTTGCTGCTGTACACGCTGTCGGTGAGGAGCTTTGCCCACAATTAGGTATATCAATTCCTGTCGGCAAAGATTCCATGTCCATGACGACAAAATGGGATGACAAGGTCGTCACTTCCCCTCTTTCGCTAATTGTT
This sequence comes from beta proteobacterium KB13, assembly GCA_000156155.1. Classification (GTDB taxonomy): domain Bacteria; phylum Pseudomonadota; class Gammaproteobacteria; order Burkholderiales; family Methylophilaceae; genus BACL14. Next base: position 910,032 of record DS995299.1, read on the forward strand.
ACAGCATTTTCTGAATGTGAAAATACTCGAAAAACATGTACGCCTGAATTTATTAGGCAAGATGATTACATCTTCTTATACATTGATTTAGGTTTAAATCAATACAGAATCGGTGGATCCATTGCTGAGCAGGTGAGTAACACCATGTCATCAAAATGTCCTGACATTGATGATCCAAAATTATTAGTTGGCTTCTGTGACGCTATTCAACAACTCATAAATAAAAATCTAATTTATGCTTATCATGACCGATCCGATGGTGGCTTGTTTGCAACCTTGTCTGAAATGGCATTTGCCTCTCGTTGTGGAATTGATATCGATTTATCTCAGATTAATGCAGAATTTCCAAATATTTTATTCTCGGAAGAGCTTGGTGCGGTCATACAAATAGACAAAAAAAATGAAGAGGAAATCGTTAATTTATTTCGAGAAAAAAATATTCAGCATATCTTCAATGTTGGAAAAATAAATCATTTAAATCAAATTAATATTAAACACGGTTCAGATTGTATTCGGGAACAAAGGTCTGAGCTTGAAAAAATATGGTCGCTAAATAGTTATCACATTCAATCAATTCGTGACAATGCCAAATTAGCAGCACAAGAATTAAGCTTTGTAGATGACAACAATGATCCTGGAATTCAAGCAGATATAAAGTTTGAGTTAAATTTTCCATCTATTGCGGGCACCAAAAAACCACAAATAGCAATCCTTCGTGAACAAGGGGTTAATGGTCATTATGAGATGGCAGCTGCATTCCATTTCGCCGGATTCGATGCGATCGATGTTCATATGCAAGATCTAATGGACGGTAATTATGCCATTACAGATTTTAGAGCTTTTGTTGCTTGCGGTGGTTTTTCATATGGTGATGTCTTAGGCGCAGGAGAAGGTTGGTCTAAAGTGATCCTCAACAACCCTATGCTGCGGGATCAGTTTACGTCCTTTTTCAATCAGTCAAATTCAATAGCCTTGGGGGTTTGTAATGGATGTCAGATGATGTCAAACCTTAAATCTATCATCCCGGGTGCAGACAAATGGCCAAAATTTGTGAAAAATTTATCTGATCAGTTTGAATCAAGAGTGGTTACGGTAAAGATACCAAAAAATAATTCTATCTTTTTTAATGAAATGGAAAACTCCTCTATTCCTGTGATTACAGCCCACGGCGAAGGAAGAGCTTTCTTCTCTAATCCAAATGATCATAAAGAAATGAGTCAAAAGGAACAAATTACATTACAATATGTCTCAAACTTTCATGAGGTAACAACCAATTACCCATCAAATCCAAATGGTTCAGTTGATGGTGTAACAGGTTTTACTAATGATGATGGACGTTTTAATATCATGATGCCTCATCCGGAGCGTGTTTTTAGGTCAGATCAAAATACTTGGTCTAGAGATAAAAGTAACGAATACGGACCTTGGTTTAAAATGTTTACCAATGCATATTATTATTTAAAGAACAGTTAGGAATGTTATGAAAAAGTTATTTAGTATATTTTTGTTAATTTTAAGTCTTAATACATTCGCAGGATTAACCGATCCTGAAGAATTGGAATTTACTGGTGCGCTAAATGATGGTGACTTAAAAACGGTCAAGATGTATGTTGAACAAAAAGCTGTCCCATTAGAAGACAAATATTTTGCATGGACTCCATTCTTAATTACTGCTGCAAAAAATCAATTTGAAATCCTTAAATATTTAACTGAAAAAGGTGCTGACATTAATTACATTCACCCTGTGACTAGGATGACTGGTTTTCATCATGCCGCATTTAATGGTAACAAAGAAATGGCAAAATACCTTGCAGAAAAAGGTATTGACATTAATAAGAAGCTTAAAGGCGATGTTTCTATAGTGAGGGCACTTAAAGATGATGGTAAGGAAGATATGGCTAAATTTCTTATAACACTGGGAGTAAGCGAAGAAGGCTGTGAAGGCAAATGCTTTTAATTCATAGACATTAGTTTTTTTAAAAAGCATCTCAATGAGATGCTTTTTTTATTCTCTTTCCATAAACTTGAATAGATCCAAAAGAGTTTTGTAATAACCTTTTTTTACCGACCAAGTAACAAGATTATCCAATACTGGTTTTCCATGCATAGATATGCTTAAGCCAGATTCATTAAACATATTAATATCGTTCGCACCATCACCTATCGCCATGATTTGGGATTTCTTAATACCGTATTGATTTGCAATTTTTAGGGTCAGTTCAGCTTTTTTCTCAGCATTGACTATGTCACCAGCCAGTTTTCCAGTTAGCTCGTTATTTAGAACCTCAAAGGTATTAGAAAAAGCATAGTCCATAGATAAAGATTTTTTTACATAATCAACAAAATAAGTAAAGCCGCCAGAAACTACAACAGTAATTAAATAGTTTGATTTGGCATAATTTATCCATTCATTGACATATGGCTGAAATTTTATTTTTTCATTAATAATTTTTTCAAATGATGCAAGATTAATTCCTTTTAATAGCTCTACCCTTTTCTTTATACTTTCATCGAAACATAATTGCCCCTGCATGGTTAACTCAGTGATTTCAGATATTTCTTTTTTTAAATTAAGAAGTTCGGCTATTTCATCAATACACTCATTTTGAATGAGTGTGGAATCCATATCACAAACAAGAAGTTTAAAATCTTTAATTGTTTTTTTTATGTTGAGAAAAAATTGAGTCTCAGATGAAATCAGTTTCCTCTTATTCTCTTTAAAAAAATTAGAGTTACTTTCAAAAGTGCTAAATTGATTGTCAAGTTTTTTTAAATCATCCTCAAAATGACTAATTTTATGTTCATCAATAAATCGATGAAGATCCTCATTGCAAATCAAGTAATTTTCCATGCACACATTATACAACTCTTACCAATCTGATATCATTATGTTTTAACTGATTAACGACGATGAATTTACACGAATATCAAGCAAAAGAGCTACTTCGGAAATATGAGATTCAAACCCCTTATGGCCAAGTTGCTGAGACTTTAAATGAAGTAAATGCTTTAGCAAAAGATATAAAAAATCCTGTCGTTTTAAAGGCCCAAATCCATGCTGGAGGAAGAGGAAAGTCCGGAGGCGTTAAAGTTGTAAAGTCTAAAGAAGAAGCGCTCGAATTTTCTTCTAAGCTTCTGGGAAAAAATTTAGTTACGTATCAAAATCAACCATCCGGACAACCCGTTCATAAAATTTTGTTTGAAGAAACAGAAAATATTATCAATGAGCTTTATTTTTCTATCCTAATTGATCGTGAAGAAGAGAAAGTTTGCCTTGTTGTTTCAAGTGCAGGCGGTATGGAAATAGAAGAGATCAGTAAAAAAAGTCCTGATTTAATACTTAAAGAATTTTGTAACCCTATAACTGGCTTAATGGACTATCAAACAAGAGAGTTGGCAAACTCATTAAAATTTAGTGCTGATTTAGCAGGGAAATTTAATAAATTTGCTAAGTCGGCTTATAAACTTTTTACAGAAAATAATTTATCACTTTTAGAAATTAATCCATTAGTGATTAATGATGCTAATGATTTTGTAGCCCTTGATTGCAAGATTAGTATCGATGATAACGCCCTCTATAAACAAAAAAAATTAAGTGAACTTCGCGACTGGTCACAGGATGATTCAAAGGAAGCCGAAGCTCATCATGCTGGATTAAATTATATTGCCTTAAATGGTGATATTGGTTGTATGGTTAATGGTGCAGGACTTGCAATGGCCACCATGGATTTGATACAACATTCTGGAGGATCCCCTGCAAACTTTTTAGATGTTGGTGGCGGTGCATCTGCAGAAACAGTTTCCAAAGCATTTAGAATTTTACTTTCCGATAAAAATGTAAAAGTTGTTTTGGTTAATATCTTTGGCGGAATCATGAGATGTGATGTTATTGCCGAAGGTATTATAAATTCTGCGAAAGATGTTGGTGTTTCGATACCGATTGTTGTCAGACTTGAGGGAACTAATGTCGATGATGGTAAAAAATTACTTAAAGAGAGTTACCTTAATATACATTCAGCAGATAATTTAACAGATGCAGCAAAAATTGCTGTGACATATGCCAAGGATCAAAAATAATGTCTGTCCTAGTTGATTCAAAAACTCGTTTAATTTGTCAAGGATTCACTGGAAAACAAGGCACTTTCCACTCTGAGCAATGTTTAAACTATGGGACTAATTTAGTGGGTGGTGTCACGCCAGGCAAAGGTGGAGGCAAACATCTTAAATTACCAGTTTTTAATACGGTGAAAGAGGCTGTGAATCAAACACAGGCCAATGCAACTATGATCTATGTTCCACCAGCATTTGCTGCAGATTCTATCATTGAGGCTAGCGAGGCTGGAATAGAGATTATTGTCTGTATTACTGAAGGTATCCCTACTTTTGACATGCTCAAAGTTAAATCAATCATTAATAGTAATCGCTCAATCTTAATAGGTCCTAACTGCCCAGGAATAATTACACCAGGGGAATGTAAAATAGGAATTATGCCGGGTAGTATTCATCTTCCTGGTAAGATCGGAATTGTTTCAAGATCTGGTACCCTCACTTATGAGGCTGTCAATCAAACAACCAACAACAAATTAGGTCAATCTACATGTATCGGTATTGGTGGGGATCCGATTAAAGGGCTAAATTTTATTGAGTGTCTAGATTTTTTTGAGAATGATCCGGATACACATGGAATCATCCTTGTTGGCGAGATTGGTGGTAGTGATGAGGAAGAAGCTGCAGATTATATCAAAGAAAAAATTACAAAACCTGTTGCGTCGTACATTGCGGGTATGACAGCACCAGAGGGTAAAAGAATGGGACATGCAGGGGCAATAATTTCAAAGACCAGCGGAAAAGCCATTGATAAAATTAATGCCTTAAGAAAAGCAGGTGCCGTAATTGCTAACTCCCCCGCAGAAATAGGTGATGCTATTTTGTTAGCCATGAATAATGCATAAACTTATTTTTATTCTTGTATTTGTTTTCTTTTCCTTACATTCCTCCTCTGAAGAGGTTAATTATCTCTTAACTGCATCAGCAAAAGATGATATCGAGACAGTAAAAGCCATACTAGAAAGTGGCGCCGATGTTAACGTAGTCGATTCCAACAATCTTAATGCCTTAATGTATGCGGCAAGAAAAAATAATTCGGAGATTATTAATTTACTAATTAAAAATAAGATTAAAGTAAACCATACTGATGCTTCTGGGTGGACTGCATTAATGTATGCAGCAAAAAAAAATTATACTGAATCTATAAATTTGTTGCTAAATGCAAAAGCCGATCCAAAAATTACAGATCCAGACGGATGGTCCGCTTTTGGTCTTGCTGCATCTGCTGGACATAGTGAAACCATCGATTTGCTAATCAAAGCAGGAATTGACCCAAATAATAGGAATAACAGTGGTCAGACAATTTTAATGATTGCTTCAAAAAAAGGAAATTTGGCAGTCGTAAAAAGTCTTCTAGACAATAAAGCAAACTTTACTTTAAAAGATCCTAATGGGAAGACAGCCTTAATGATTGCATGTGCCAATGGAAATATTGATGTTGTAAAAATGCTCCTAAATCGAGGTGCAGATGTTCATACAGAAGATAAATCTAAATGGACCGCATTAACTTGGTCTATTGAAAAAGAATACCCAAAAATTGCAAATATTCTTCTTGAACGAGGTGCAGACCCCAATCATAAAGATGATCAAAAAACACCCTTGATTCATTTTGCTGTATTTAATAATGATTATGAATCAGTTAAATTGTTAATTGAATACAACGTTAAATTAAAAGCACGAGATCAATATGGGCTTACTCCTTATGTCTATGCTTTGAAAGAAAAAAATAAAAAAATTGTTGAAATTATCAAAGATAATGGTGGGACTTATTAATGAAAGTCTGTCTAATTCAATCAAACCCAGTAATGGGGGATATCAAAAATAATTTTAATTGGATTAAAAAGCAGATTATTTCAAATGATGCAGATATCTTCATCGCTCCCGAGCTAGCCCTGATTGGCTATCCGCCTGATGACTTATTATTTGATAAAGAATTTATTAAGAAACAAGAACAAGCCTTTAATGAATTTCAACCGCATTTGAAGAATAAACTGTTAATAATTGGTGGAGTTCATGTAAAAAAGAATAAGATATTTAATTCAGCCTTTATCATTTCTCAAAATAATATAAAACATCAACACAAACAATGCCTGCCTAATTATGGAGTGTTTGATGAAAAAAGATATTTCTCACCAGGCGATCATCAAAAAATAGTTACATATAAAAAGAAGAAAATTTTAATCCTTATTTGCGAGGACTTTTGGGATAAAGATTTAGAAAAAAAATACCAAGATAAACAAATTGATTTTTGCGTTGTCATTAATGCATCACCTTTTGAGATTGATAAGCTAAATCTTAGAATAAATAGGGCAAAAAAAATTAATAGAAAAATTAAATCCAATTTAATTTATTTAAATATGGTAGGAGGTCAAGATGATGTAGTCTTTGATGGTGGATCATTTACATTAAATAAGAATAATAATATTTGCACTCAGTTAGATCATTTTAAATGCCATACAAAATTAGTTAAAGAATTCTCACCAGAAAAAGTACCTCAGTCATTATCAATTGAAGAAAGTGTACTGAATGCCTGTATTTTAGGCACCAAAGATTATATTAAAAAAAATAAAATAAAAAATATTTTCCTTGGCTTATCAGGTGGAATTGATTCTGCTCTGGTTGCTTATATTGCATCAAAAGCAATAAATAAAGAAAACATAAATTGCATTATGATGCGGTCAAAATACACTTCTAAAATCAGTATTGATGATGCAAAAAATCTTGCGAAAAATCTTGGAGTAAATTTTATTGATAAAAATTTATCCTCATTGATTAATCAAATCAATCTAAATTTAAAAGACGATTTTAAAAATCTCAAGCAAGATATAACGGAGGAAAATATTCAAGCAAGAAGTCGAGGACTTATTCTTATGGCTTTGGCGAATAAAAAAAATGGGGTCGTATTGTCAACATCTAACAAAAGTGAGTCTGCAGTTGGATACTCAACACTCTACGGAGACATGGTGGGTGCATATGCTCCTATTAAAGATATCCCAAAAACATTAATTTACAAGATAAGTAAATTTATTAATGCAAATGAAAAAATTATTCCTGAAAGAATTATCACTCGTGCTCCATCTGCAGAATTGAAACCAAATCAAACAGATCAAGACTCATTGCCAGCTTATGAGGAGCTAGATAAAATCATTGAGTTTTTTATTGACGAAGGGCAATCGGTAGATGAGATTATAAGCATGGGCTTTAAGGCACAAACAGTGAAAAAAATTGTAAAATTAATATTAAGGAGTGAGTTTAAAAGGAGGCAAAGCCCCCCTGGACCAAAAATAACAAGTAAGGCATTTGGAAGAGAAAGGCGTTTTCCAATCACTAATAACTTTTTAGGATAAGAATATGAAGAAAATTGATGCAATCATAAAACCATTTAAATTAGATGAAGTTCGTGAAGCTCTAGCCGAAGTCGGTATTGAAGGCTTAACGGTGACTGAAGTTAAAGGTTTTGGAAGACAAAAGGGTCATACCGAACTCTATCGTGGTGCTGAATATGTAATTGACTTCTTACCTAAGATGAAACTTGAGATTGTTGTATCAGATAAAATGGTAGATAAAGTTATTGAAACTATTAAAAACACTGCTCACACTGGAAAAATTGGTGATGGAAAAATTTTCGTATCCCCGGTTGAGAAAGCTATTAGAATTAGAACCAGTGAAACTAATGACGATGCAATTTAACCAAGTAAAGTTTTTACTTTATTAAAATCTTCGATCGTATCTACTCCTATCATTTCTTCACCATGATACCTGATCATTTTAATTGGAATGTCATTAAAAATTGCTCTCATTTGTTCTAGTTTTTCAACTTTTTCAATTTTAGGGCTATCTATCTGACAAAAATCATTAATCTGTTTCACTGTGTAAGCATAGATACCAAGATGATGATAAATTAGATCATCAATAAAGTTTTCATCATTTAAATTACCAATCATGCTTCTTGAAAAAGTTATTGCCTCATTGTTCATATTCAGAGCTACTTTTACATTATTTTTATTCTTATAATCCTCAAAGCTTTTAAATTTTTGATAAGCGGACACAAATTGGTTGTGATTTGAAATATTTTCAGCAAGCTCATTAATTAATTTAAAATCTACTAGAGGCTCATCCCCTTGAACATTTACTAACACATGATCATCTTCAAGGGATAGAATTTGTGCTGCCTCATTAATCCTGTCTGTTCCTGACTGATGAGATTCGGCAGTCATAATAGACATAAAACCAAAGTTTTCTGCTATATCCTTAATACTTTGATTATCTGTAGCAATATATATGTTAGTGGCTTTTGATTTAGACACTTGCTCCGCTGTATGGATAAACAGCGGTTTATTCTTTATTTCTAAAAGAAGTTTATTTTCCAGTCTTGTACTATTTAAACGAGCAGGTATAACAACAGTAAAACTCATTTTATCTTTCTTGCCTCAGATACAAGCATTATGGGAATCCCATTTTTTATAGAATATGCCAAGCCTGCTCCCTTTGATATTAATTCATTATTTTTTTTATCATAAACAAGTTTTTCTTTAGTCACTGGACATACAATTAATTCAAGTAAATTTTTATCCATTTAAAATTTTTCCAAGTAATTTTTTTTCAAACACTGGGCACATCCTTGGATCGGATTTTAGTACCCAAATATTTTTATTTTTAATATTTGTACATTTAACTGAATCTTTTTCAGTAATAAGATAATTAAAGTTATCTTTAAAATCATTATTTGTAAAATAATAATGATCATCATAAATCCGATATTTAAAATGACATAGTTTTTTTAATGAGTTTATCAATCGATACGGATAACCGATACCAATTGATAAATGTAGATTAGTTAACTTATTCAGAGCAATCTTCTCGTTTGTCTTTAAATTAGTTACTTTATGATTAAGAGAAAAGTTAAAAAAGTCTTTTTTAGATTCTAAGCTATTTGATACAACTAAAATATCGTTATCGAGAATTTTCGACAAGGGTTCTCTAAACGGCCCCGCTGGAAGAAGCAAATGATTAGTTACATACCGGTCATCATTTATTAATATTTTATAATCAAAAATTAAACTTTTATGCTGAAGGCCGTCATCTGAAATAATTACATCCGTATCATTGTATTTTTTTATTAATGCATCTCCTGCCTCAAATCTCGATTTACTAATAAATACAGGGATATTTAATTTTTGTTTTAATAACAATGCTTCATCACCGACATCAACAGGGTTCGAATTATCGAAGACTTCAGTTGTATTTTTAAACTTCCCTTTGTAACCACGAGAAATGATTCCAACATTTATATTATTTTTTTTTAATAATTTAGCCAAGTAAATGACAAGCTGAGTTTTGCCTGAGCCACCAACAATTAGATTCCCTACTGCAATCGTCGTGACTGGAAGTTTTTTTTGTTTAAAAATATTAAACCTATAAAGACCAGTTCTTAAATAATAGATAAAATAATTTATTAATGAAAGAGGGGCAAGTAACCATATTAAATTAGCTTGTTTGTAATACTGATCGGTAAAAAATTTCTCAATTGACATGATTTTTTTAAGATAATTCTTTTTTATACAGTTTTGAATAGAACCCTTTTTTTCTTATTAATTCGTCGTGATTCCCAGATTCAATAATTGATCCTTTATCAAGAACAAAAATCTTGTCAGCATTTTTTACGGTTGATAATCGATGAGCAATAATAATGGATGTTTTGTTTTTCATTAAATGATCTAATGCATTTTGAACAAGTTTTTCAGACTCTAAATCAAGAGCTGAGGTTGCTTCATCAAGCAGTAAGATAGGGGCGTCTTTGATAATTGCTCTGGCAATTGCAATACGCTGCTTTTGCCCGCCAGATAGTTTAACCCCTCGATCACCAACCAAATTATCTAACTTTTTAGGAAGCTTTTCTATAAATTCTCTACAGTTTGATTGATCTATGATTTCATTCAATCTTTTATCGGAAATTTTTCTAGTTTGATTTCCATAACATATGTTATTTCGTATGGTGTCGTTAAATAAAATAGTATCCTGAGTAACTAGAGAAAAAAAGCTGCGCAAATTTTCAAGTTTTAAATCTTTGATATTTACTTTATCAACTAAAATGTCACCCTCTTTAAAATCATAAAATCTTGGAAGAAGATTCATCAAGGTTGTTTTTCCTCCACCTGATTTACCAACTAATGCAATTTTCTGTCCTCTCTTTATTTTCAATGATATTTGATTTAAAACACTTCTATCATTATCTCCGTATTGAAAAGAAAGGTTTTTAATTTCTATATCGCCTTTAACATTAGGTAAAACTTTTTTTCCTTGGTTTTTTTCATTCCGTTCATTTAAAACATTCATAATACTTTTTGCTGCAGCAATGCTAACCTGTAATGATTCATTAACTTCGGTTAAGCTTTTGATCGGCTTAATCATCATTAGCAGCGCGCCAATAAAAGCAGCAAATTCACCAGTGGTAAAATTTGCCAACGCGTAGTAAACAATTACGCCTAAAGCAATTGAGGCAATAATTTCTATTAACATGCTGTTAAACAGAGAAAGTTTTGCCAATCTAATTTGCATGTTCATATTTTTTTTGACAATCGATGTAAATCTATGCAATTCATAATTTATTGCACCAAAAACTTTTATGACCCTTTGTCCAGTCACAGCCTCTTCCGATGCAGATGTCATGTTCCCCATAGTTTCTTGCACCTCAAAACCAAAAGACCTGAGTCGTGGTGATACTTTCTTTAAATATCTGATAATTACTGGTGTCATTAATAAAAAAACTAAAGTGAGAAACCAATCCAAATAAATCATGTATATGAATAACGCAATAACAGTAAAAGATTCTCTGATTATGGTTATACCTATCCTTGTTATAACTGCTGATAATTGATCTGCTTCATAAGTTAATTTTGAAACAAGCATTCCTGCGTTATTGTTATCGAAATATGACACCGGAAGTTTGAGATATTTTTTGAAAGTATCAATCCTGAGATCTGCAACCACGCCCCTTGAAGTTTTCCTCATATGATACCCAGACATAAATGATGAACAGGCCCTGATTAACATAAGCAACATCAGAGAAATGGGCAACATTATTTTTATGATCGAATTTCCAGTATCAAAACCATTATCAGTAATCTCTTTAAGCAGTGCTAGAAAACCTGTATTGGTTAATGAAAATATCAACATAAATACGATACTCAATAATAAAGAAAATTTATAATTGAGCGCATATCTTAAAAGTTGTTGATAAATTTCTTTGAATTCTGATAACTTTAGAGGATGTTTTTTTAACTCTGGCATCGAGAGGTTTAATTAACCTTTGTGGCAAATGTAACTTTATTAAGACCAGACAGTCTGGCTGCCTCCATAACATTTATCACAGATTGGTGGTTGGACATCGCATCAGCATTAATAATAACTGTTGGTAAATCATTATTAAATTTTGATTTTAAGTTTTTTAACTCCACTAGGATACCAGCAATGGTATTGTCCGTGATTTGTACATCGTTAATAAAGTACTGATTATCACTGGTAATTACAATATCCACTTTATCAAGATCCTTATCTTGAGGTATTGCCTCAGCAGTTGGAAGATTGATTTTTAATTCACTAAATTTAGAGAACGTTGTGCTCACCACAAGAAAAATAATGATCACCAGTAAAACATCAATAAGAGGGATAAAGTTTATCTCCAACTCATCTTCTTGACTACCTCTTCTGAAATTCATTAGTTATTTTCCTTTATGATGAATGATTTCAACTAAGGTAATGGCCTGCTGTTCCATCTCAACTATAAGTGACTCAACTTTATTTTTAAAAAATCTGTACATAATCATCGCTGGAACAGCAACAACAATTCCACCGGCTGTATTGTATAACGCAATAGAAATCCCTCTAGCAAAAACAGTTACATCGGCACCGCTGCTTGTGAATGAGCTAAATAATTCAACCATTCCAATGATAGTCCCGAAAAGGCCAAGTAATGGAGCAACCGTTGCGATCGTTCCCAAAGTGGATAAGTATTTTTCTAATTTATGAAAAACTGCCCTTCCAGTTTCTTCGATTGATTCTTTTATCAAACCAGGAGAACTAGAGATATGATCAAGCGCGGTAGCAAATATCTCACCTAAGTATGAGTGCTCCCTCAGCAAGTCAATGGATTTTTTATTGACGCCTTTTTGGTCAATTAATGTCTTGACTTCATTCAATAAATTTTTTGGTGCAATTATTGCTGACCTCAAGGCCCACAGTCTTTCAATTATAATTGCTAGAGCAAGAATTGAAGCAAAAATTAAAGGCCAAATTGGCCAACCAGCACCTTGAATAATATTCCACACTCTACAACTCCTTAATAAGCATTAATGATTCAAAAAGAATATTAACATTTTTTCAATTTTCCATCGACAAACTCAAGTTTGTTTTTAAATTTTTTTAGCACAGATAAGTCATGCGTCACCATTATCAATGAGATTGATTTTTCTTTAGCTAGCTTAATTAGCAAATCAATTACTCTCCTAGAATTTTTTTTATCCAAATTTCCAGTGGGTTCATCTGCAAATATAATTTTTGGATCGTGAACAACAGCTCTACACACTGCAACCCTCTGCCTTTCACCACCAGATAATTGATTCGGAAAATGATGTAATCTCTCGCTAAGTCCTACCTGATAAATTAGATTTTCTGCTTTTTTTGTAGCTTTATCATTATCGTGCCCATTTAATAATAAAGGTAACTTTACATTCTCTAGAACATTAAAATCATTCAATAGATGATGAAACTGGTATATGAATCCAAATTCTTTTCTTCTAAAAGTGGTTACCTGAGAAGAACTTAAAGAACTTAAACTCTTTCCTAGTACAGCAACATCTCCCTGATCGAATGTATCCAGCCCAGCAATGATTTGCATAAAAGTTGTTTTCCCTGATCCAGATACACCAGTTATGACTGCAGATTCATTGATTTCAATTGATAATCGATCAAACAGAGGCTTTTCCAAAGATGGAAATCTTTTTGTTAAATTTTTTATCTCAACAACATTACTCATTTTTTAAAATTTCACCAGGATTTAATTTTGCTGCCATTTGGCTGGGGTAAATGGTAGCAAATAAAGACAAGATAATTGACACCAGTATTACAAAAACTATATCCATTGGAATAATCATTGAAGGAAGTTCATTGATGTAATAAATATCTTTTGATAAAAATTGAATATTAAACAGACCTTCAATAAACGGAACAATGGTATTGATATTGGCTGCAATTACAACTCCAAAAAACAAGCCTAACAAAGATCCCATAAACCCAATAATGAATCCTTGAAAGATAAAAATTCTTATAATTTGAAATTTTGAGAATCCAATAGTCATCAATATTGCTATATCTTTTTTCCTATCCTGCACGCTCATTGCTAATGATGCCACTAAGTTGAATGCAGCAACAGCGATAATTAAAGTTAAAATTATGGCCATTACTCTCTTTTCCATTTGAATCGCACTAAAAAAATTTTTATTTTTATTTGTCCAATTTGTAATAAATGAATTGATATTCAGTTCGGTTAGAATTTTTTTTATATCAGACTCTACATTTAACGTTTTATTAGAATCTGTTAATTGAATTTGCATTGCAGTGAATTTTGTTTTTTGATTTTTAAAGAAAATTTTCTGAGCATCTTGATAATCCATTAGAGCTAAACTGCTATCGAACTCATAAATACCCGCATCAAAAATACCAACAATATTAAATTTTTTTATTGTTGGATAATTACCGATTGGACTAAAATTGAGTTTAGGAATCAATAATGAAACATCGTCACCAATATCAACACCTAATAATCGTGCAAGATCAACACCAATGATTATCTCAAATGGCTTGCTTGAGAATTTTTTAGAGCCTTTGACAACCTTATTTAAAAGTTGGTTAACATTATTTTCATATTGAGGATTTATCCCTTTAACCAAGACACCTCTATTTACAGATCTATTTGATAAAAGACCTTCTCCTGAAACATACGGTGAAACTGCTTTCACATGTTTCAAATCAGTAATTTTTTTTATTAATTGAGTAATTTCATCTTGATTATCAAGGCCACCAGTAACTTCAATGTGAGATGTGGCATCAAGGATTCTTTTCTTTAACTCAAAATGAAATCCATTCATCACTGACATCACAACAATTAATGCCATTACACCAATAGATATTCCTAAAATACTTGAGAAGCCAATAAAAGATAAAAAACGATTTTTACTACCATTGATTAAAATTTTTCTGGATACCCAAAAATCTAAAAATAAAGATTTCATTTGAAAAAAATCATTTGTTAAATGATGATGAGTTGATCTGTTAGAATTATGGCATGTTTACAGGGATTATTAAAACAATTGGTAAGATCATTAGTATCAAAGATATCGATATGGACATACAATTGACGATTGAATATGACGGAAAATTTAATATCGAGCTTGGTGATAGCATTTGCGTCAATGGGACATGTCTGACCGTAACACACTTTACTAAAAATACTCTTGATTTTTACTTGTCCCAAGAGACACTTTCAAAAGTAGTTCCATTTTACTTGCATCAAGAAGTTAACTTGGAAGAATCATTAAAAATTGGAGATAAAGTCGGTGGCCATTTTGTTTTTGGTCATATTGACTCAAAAGCTATCTTAAGAGATATAAAAAAAGCATCTGATTCGCAAATTTGGGTTATGGAGATTCCAAGCCAATTTCAAAAATTTATAGCTGCTAAAGGGTCGGTAGCGATTAACGGAGTTAGCCTTACGGTTAACAAAGTTGATAAAAATAATTTCTTCCTAAATCTTATTCCACATACAATAGAGCACACAACATTTAAGAATAATAAAATAAATGATCAATTTAATTTTGAAATTGATATGCTTGCTCGCTACGCATTAAATGGTTAATTTATGTTAGATAATATTGAATCGATAATTGAAGACCTTAAGTTAGGAAAAATGGTAGTCCTGGTTGATGATGAAGATCGGGAAAATGAGGGAGATCTGTTTATTCCAGCTGATAATGTGTCACCTGACATTATCAACTTTATGGCCAAATTTGGTAGAGGATTAATTTGTCTAACACTCACTGAAGATAAAGCACGTCAGTTAAATCTGCCCTTAATGGTGCAAGAAAATGAAGCAAAACTAGGAACTAATTTTACTGTTTCCATAGAGGCTGCTGATGGAGTAACAACTGGAATTTCAGCTAGCGATCGATCTACTACAGTTAAAGCTGCGATTCACCCAAATGCAACAAAAAATAGTATTGTTCGGCCTGGACATATTTTTCCATTAATATCACATTCAGGTGGTGTTCTGTATCGAGCAGGTCATACAGAAGCAGGATGTGATTTATCGCAAATCGCTGGATTTCAACCTTATGGGGTAATTTGTGAAATTCTCAATGATGACGGATCGATGGCTCGCCTCGATGATCTAAAGGATTTTGCAAAAAAACATCATTTAAAAATTGGCTCCATTGCTGACCTTATTGAGTATAGAAGAAAAAAAGAAAAACTTATTTTAAGAACTGAAGAGGATGTTATTTCAACAGTATTTGGAGAGTTTAAACTTATTACTTATAAGGATAAAATTTCTAACAGTATTCATTTGGCTTTTGTTAAAGGAGAAATTGATCCCAATGATGACGTGATGGTTAGAGTACACGAGCCATTAACTATTCTCGACTTTATTGTAAAAAATGACAAACATTCATGGACGCCCAATGAAGCTTTTAAAAAAATATCTCAAGAAAAAAATGGAGTCATGTTATTTCTAAATTATGGCTATTCAACTAATCTTAAGAAAATTGGTGATCTAGATCAGCAGCCAAAAAATAAAGAAAATGATCTTAGAAATTATGGAATTGGCTCTCAAATACTGGTTGACCTTGGTATAAAAAATATGAAGCTATTGGCATCACCCAGGAAAATGCCTAGCATGATGGGTTTTGGTTTAGAGGTAAAAGAATTTATAGAAAAATAAAATTGTGTTACTATTCAATGCGTTGAAATACACATACAAAAAATTTAAATTCAACTCTGGTTTTTTTAAACCCTTCCCCACCTTTTTTTTTAAATCATGACGAAATTAGATAATTATGATCTTAAAGAAATAAATAAGAAAAAAGGATCGGTACTTGCATTTGATTTAGGCATAAAAAAAACTGGTGTAGCAGTCGGTAATAATGTCCTTAAAACCTCAAGAAACCTAGTTACTTTTTACTCAAAAAATAAAAACCAGCGAATAGAAAAAATTAAACAGCTTGTTAACGAATGGCAGCCAATATATTTAGTCCTAGGACTCCCATCAAACCGAGATTCAAGTGCCAATGAAACGACAAAGTTTTGTTTAAACACTGCAAAAGAAATCGAAAAAAACATAAACCTGCCCATTTTCTTTGTAAATGAAAATTACAGCTCAACATCTGCTGAGGAGTTAATAAAAGACCTGGGTAATAAAAAACAAAAAAACAATATCTCTCTTGTTGACCAAATAGCTGCAGACATAATATTGCAATCGCACTTCAATGAAGTTGATAAACAAATAAGGTCTTTAAATGCATAACATTCAATTAAAAAACGGACAACTTCAACATTTGTTGTGTATTGAAGGACTCTCAAGACGAATTATTGAAGACATCTTCGCACGAGCTGATTCATTTTTAGATCTTGAAAATAACAATGTCAAAAAAACTGATTTATTAAGCGGGAAAACAATTTGTAATTTATTTTTTGAAAATAGCACTAGAACCAGAACCACTTTTGAAATTGCAGCAAAAAAACTTTCAGCAGATGTTATTAACCTTAATGTAAGTACCTCATCACAATCTAAAGGTGAATCTATTCTTGATACGATAAATAATTTAATAGCAATGCATGCTGATATGTTTGTGATTAGACATAATCAGTCGGGTGCTGCTCATTTCATAGCAAAACATATCAATAAAAATATTAAAGTTGTAAATGCAGGTGATGGTTATCACTCACATCCAACCCAAGGATTATTGGATGCATTTACAATTAGACACTATAAAAAAGACTTTAAAAAGTTAAAAATTGCAATTGTCGGCGACATTAAGCATTCCAGGGTTGCTCGTTCCGAAATTAATGCGCTGAGCATTCTTGGTGTACCAGAAATAAGGGTGATAGCTCCGCAAACTCTAATGCCTTATGGTGTAAAAGATCTTGGGGTAATCCCTTTTGATAATCTTGATCATGGAGTTAAGGATGTAGACGTGATCATGATGCTTAGGTTACAAAAAGAGAGGATGGATAGTGCTTTAATTCCAAGCCAAGAAGAATATTTCAAAACATATGGTTTAACATCAAAAAGAGTTGAGTTGGCTAATCCTGATTGCATTATTATGCACCCAGGCCCAATGAATCGAGGGGTTGAAATTGAATCGTCAGTTGCAGACTCGAATAAGGCAGTGATCCTTCCTCAAGTCAGTTTTGGAATTGCAATTCGAATGGCTGTTATGTCTTTATTGATGGAGAAAAAATGAAATACCTAATCAAAAATATTAATGTTTTTGATTCTAATAGTGAAATACAAACTAATCAGAATATATATATCAGTAAAGGCAAGATTGAAAACTTCTTGCACAACGAAAATAACATTGACAAGAAATGCCAGATTATCGATGGTACAAATAAATTATTAGTTCCTGTAATAACAGATCTATATTCAAATCTTAAAACTCCTGGTGAGGAGCATAGGTCAATTTTAGATCAAGAGATATCCGCTGCAATTGCAGGGGGGGTCACCAATGTATGTTGCCATCCAGCCACCGATCCGGTTCTTGATGAGCCGAGCTTAATAAAGAATCTTATATCCAAAGCAAATAAAATCTTTCCAATCAACATTAAACCATTTGCGGCAATAACAAAAAATTTAGCCGGAGAGCAGCTGTCGGAAATGAAAGAGTTATTTGACGCTGGAGCTATCGGATTTTCACAAGCCGAACAACCAATTATAGATACCAAAGTTCTATTGAGGGCTTTTGAATATGCCAAAACTTTTGGGTTTACTCTCTTCTTGCGACCAGCTGAAAATTATTTATCAAAAAATACTTATGCAAATGAAAGTTCAATTGCGACAAGGCTTGGTTTGAAAGGATCAAATAGAAATTCAGAAATTATTGAAATTTTAAAATATCTTGCCTTATCAAAAGACATTGGTACAAAAATTCATTTATCCAAAATTTCCTGTAGAGAATCGCTTGAGATTATTGAAAAGGCAAAAAATGCAAATATTAATGTAACCTGTGATGTTTCTATCAATCAGCTTTTATTCAATGAGCAGGATATCGATGGGTATAACAGCAACTATCATCTCGTCCCCCCATTAAGATCAAAAATTGACCAAAAGGAAATTTTTAATAGTATTCAAAATGATGTAATAGATGCTATCTCATCAGATCACTGCCCAGTGGATCTAGATAAAAAAATGCTGCCTTTCGAAGAATCAGAACCTGGGGCATCATCCTTTGAAACGTTTCTACCATTGATATTTAAAATTGCACAGGATCATCAAATTAATATTACGAAGCTACTTTCAAAAATTAGTTTGGAGCCTTATAAAATTTTAAACAATAAAAAATATGATCTTAAAAAATGTTCCAATATAGATTTTTGTTTATATGACGAATCTTTAAGCTGGATTCCATCACAAAGCTTAATTAAAACGTCTGGGAAAAATATTCCATTTGAATATGAGCTTCAAGGAAGAGTCAGCCATACATTTGTGGATGGAGAAAAAATCTATGAACTCTAGTTCCTAATAACAAAGTACTTGCATCATTAAATAGAAACAATATAATTACCACTTAATCTTTAATGTTATTTACAGGGAGTAAAAGAGATATGTTAGAAAAATTAATTAATGCATTATTAGGTAAAGATACAAAATCAGAACCAAAGAAACCAGCAGCTAAGAAACCAGCAGCTAAGAAAAAACCAGCAGCTAAGAAAAAACCAGCAGCTAAGAAACCAGCAGCTAAGAAACCAGCAGCTAAGAAACCAGCAGCTAAGAAAAAACCAGCAGCTAAGAAACCAGCAGCTAAGAAACCAGCAGCTAAGAAACCAGCAGCTAAGAAAAAACCAGCAGCTAAGAAACCAGCAGCTAAGAAAAAACCAGCAGCTAAGAAATAATCTAATAAAACATATCTCTATTAAAAACCAAGCATTTGCTTGGTTTTTTTTTATAATTAGATATGGATATTAAAAACTATAGCCGTATACGAGAAGAAATACAGATTTTTGAAGAGAATCATAATAGAAAAATCAGTTTAATTGCTGTGAGCAAAAAACAATCGATTGAAAAAATTAACTATTTAATCGATTATGGTCACTTAGATTTTGGAGAAAATTATGTACAAGAGGGAGTGGATAAAATTAAAACTATTTCAAACCCTTCTCTCATTTGGCACTTTATTGGCCCGATACAAAGCAATAAAACAAAGCAAATAACAGAACATTTTAATTGGGTTCACAGCATCGATCGGTTAAAAATATATGAAAGAATAAAAAATGAGGCGAATAGTTTAAGGAAAAAAATCAACTTTTTAATCCAAATTAATATTAGTAAAGAAAATACAAAAAGTGGTATCAATATCAATGATCTTGATGAAATTTTAGATGGTATTGATCCAAGCGATGATTACTTACGTTTTAGAGGAATTATGGCTATACCAAGCAATACCTCAAATATAAACCTCTTAGAAAAAGAATTTTCGCTTTTAAATAAAGCTTATATTTCTTTGAAAGAACGTTTTCATACCGTTGACACATTATCTATGGGAATGTCTAATGATTATCATTTGGCAATGGATCATGGCTCAACAATGATAAGAGTTGGATCTAAAATCTTCGGAGAACGTATATGACAAAAATAACATTTGTTGGATGTGGAAATATGGCGCAAGCTATGATTTCTGGTCTTCGTGCGTCAAAACAAAAATTTCACATATACGTGATAGAAAAAAACAAAGAATTAAAAAATAAGATTCAACAAGAACTAAAAGTTGAAATTATTGATAATCTAGATCATCTTCAAACCGATATTGTTATCTTATCTGTTAAGCCTAAAGATATAGCTGTAGCGTGTAAAAACCTTAATGTAGATGAATCCGTTGTAATTAGTATCGCTGCAGGTATAGGACTAGACACAATAAAGAACCATCTTAACGGACACCAAAAGCTAGTCAGGGTTATGCCTAATTTAAATGCATTTGAGGGCAAAAGTATTAACGCTATCTACTTTGATGCGCTCATTGAACCTGAGGATAGAAAAATTATAGACAGCATATTTTCTAGCATTGGTCATAATATTGTTTTTGATGATGAATCAATGATCGATCAATCGACTGCTGTCTCAGGAAGTGGTCCAGCATATGTTTTTTACTTAATGCAATCATTTATTGAAGCAGCGAATAAGATTGGTCTTCCATTAGAAGAATCCAAGAAGCTGGTTTATGAAACATTCGCAGGCGCATGTGCTACTGCTAAAAAAAATCTTGATGATCTTGATATGTTAATAGAAAACGTTTCATCTAAAGGTGGTACAACAGAGGCTGCAATAAAAACATTTGATGAAAGAAATTTAAAAGAAGTTTTTAATCAGGCGGTAAAAAATGCATACAGCAGAGCGCTTGAAATAAATCAAGAAAATAAAAATTAATCAATGAAAAAAAAGAACATTATTGTTGGTTTATCTGGAGGGGTTGATTCTGCAGTTACTGCGCATATTCTCAAACAACAGGGACATAATGTACGCGGTTTGTTTATGAAAAACTGGGAAGCAGATGATGACGATGAGTATTGTTCTAGCAAGCAAGACTTAATTGATGCCATAAGTGTTGCTGAGAAAATTGGTATCGACATTGAAGTTGTTAATTTTGCAAAAGAATATAAAGAAAAGGTATTTAATCTTTTTATAGATGGTTTAAAAAAGGGCTTTACTCCAAACCCTGATATTCTGTGTAATTCAGAAATTAAGTTCGAGGCTTTTTTAAATCATGCAATGCAACTTGGTGCTGATCATATCGCAACTGGGCATTATGCTGATGTTGTTGAGAAAGATGGTTTATTTTATCTTCTGAAAGGTATGGACTCGACAAAAGATCAAAGTTATTTTTTACATAAACTTAACCAACAACAGTTATCCAAGTCAATTTTTCCTTTAGGAAAAATATTAAAATCAGATGTCAGAAAAATTGCTAAAGAGAATAATTTACACAACCATGACAGGAAAGACTCAACAGGGATTTGTTTTATCGGAGAAAGGCCTTTTGCGGAATTTTTAAATCAATTTATACCAAAAAATCCAGGTGATATTGTTACAGTTGATGGGAAAAATATTGGAAAGCATAACGGTCTAACTTTTTACACTGTTGGACAAAGACAAGGTTTAGGAATTGGCGGAACATCCTCTGGAAGTGGTGAGCCGTGGTTTGTTGCCAAAAAAGATATGAAAGAAAATCAGTTAATTGTTGCTCAAGGAAAAAATCACCCAGCTTTATATCACGATTCAATAGAGGCTGAAGAAATTCACGCCATCTCGAATTCGTTTCCAATACAAAGTGTCATTGGTGCAAAAATTAGATACAGGCAGCCTGATGCTGCATGCCAAATCAATGAAATTAATTCAGATGGATTGGTTTCATTTTTTGGTCAAAAACAATGGGCCGTAACCCCAGGTCAATATATTGTTTTCTATGACAGCAATATTTGTCTTGGTGGCGCTGTGATTAAATCTGGATTTAATAGTTTTCAATAATTTTCATGAATATTTCTTTTAAAAGATTACTTGAAAATGAAATTAATCGTAATGTTCTCATTGCTTTGAAAGAGGATATTGGCAAAGGTGACCTCACTTCCAACTTTATTGAAAAAAATTCGCTAAGTACAGCTAAAATTTTTTGTAATGAAAATGCTATTTTTTGCGGGAAAGCATGGCTTGATAAAATTATTAAAAAGCAAAAAAGTTTAAAAATAAAATGGCAGGTGAAGGATGGTGACTTTATTCAAAAAGGTCATTGCATTTGTGAAATAAATGGATCTACTCGGGAAATTTTATCCATTGAAAGAGTGTGTCTTAATTTTATTCAAACTCTTACTGGAACTGCAACGCTGACCAATCAATTTGTAAATATCATTAAAAAGACTGAATCACAAATTTACGACACCCGAAAAACTATACCTGGGATAAGATTTTCACAAAAATATGCAGTAAAAGTTGGAGGCGGTGGAAATCAAAGACTGGGGCTTTTTGATATGGCCCTTTTTAAAGAAAATCATTTTTCAGCTAATGGCACTTTTGAAACATTGCTAAACAAAATTAAAGCAAAAAATCTCACAAACTCAATTCAAATTGAGGTTGAAAACTTAAATCAACTAAAAATTGCCCTTAAATACTCTGTAAAAAATATACTTTTGGACAACTTTTCTAATTCACAGATTAAAAAAGCTATTGATATGGCAAATAAAAATACTATTCTTGAAGTTTCTGGAAATGTGACTCAAAAATCCGTACTAAAAATTGCTAAATTAGGTAAATTAAGAATATCAATTGGATCTTTGACAAAAAACATTCAAGCCATTGATTTTTCAATGTTAATTGAAGACAAAAAGTCACGTTCTACTTGACCAAACCTATGCAAATAGGTTATTTTAGCGGTTTGGTTTAAAAACATAACATGAGCGCAAAAAAGTTTACCGGAGCTGAAATTGTTATTCACTCCTTGCATAAAGAAAACACAGAATTTGTCTTTGGTTATCCAGGTGGTGCAGTTTTAAATATTTACGACGCCATTTTCCAATTAAAAAAATTCAAACACGTACTAGTTCGTCATGAGCAAGCCGCAGTGCATGCGGCCGATGCTTACTCTAGATCTACTGGAAAGGTGGGTGTAGCTCTCGTCACATCTGGTCCAGGTGCCACCAATGCTGTAACAGGTATTGCCACAGCCCACATGGATTCAATTCCTATGGTTATCATTTCAGGTCAGGTTCCAACTCATGCGATTGGTCAAGATGCTTTTCAAGAATGTGACACGGTTGGAATTACAAGACCCTGTGTCAAACACAATTTTTTAGTTAAAAAAATTGAAGATATTGCGCCAACAATTAAAAAAGCTTTTCACATCGCCAGATCCGGAAGGCCTGGTCCGGTTGTAGTTGATATTCCTAAAGACATCACCGCTGAAGAATCCGTCTTTGAGTATCCATCTGAAATTGAATTAAGATCATATCACCCAGTTGAAAAAGGCCATCAGGGTCAAATTACTAAAGCACTCGAATTATTGATTTCATCAAAAAAACCGATGGTTTACACTGGCGGAGGAGTAGTTTTAGGGGATGCTTCTGAAGAATTAACCAAGCTTATTAAAAAATTAGGTTTTCCAGTAACAAGTACTTTAATGGGATTAGGTGGGTTTCCTGCCAATGAAAAACAATTCTTAGGCATGCTTGGTATGCATGGGACCTATGAAGCGAATATGGCCATGCAAGATTGTGATGTATTAATTGCCATTGGTTCAAGATTTGATGATCGAGTTATTGGAAACCCAGACCATTTTTTATCAAAACCAAGAAAAATTATTCATATTGATATCGATCCAGCATCAATATCCAAAAGAGTTAAGATTGATGTTCCGATCGTTGGTAATGTCAAAAGCGTTCTTGAGGATATGAATGAAATTTATTCAACATTAGAAAAAAACCATGATAAAAAGATCCAATCTGATTGGATGAAAACGATTGATGAATGGAAAGCTAAAAAATCACTCTCTTACAAAAACAGTGACGAAGTTATTAAACCTCAGTATGTAGTGGAAGAACTTCACAAGGTTACCAACGGTGAAGCATTTATTACATCAGATGTAGGTCAACACCAAATGTGGGCTGCTCAATACTATCCGTTCAACAAACCCCGCAGATGGCTTAACTCAGGCGGTCTAGGAACAATGGGGGTTGGGCTTCCCTACGCTATGGGAGCACAATTGGCTCACCCTGAAGCTCAAGTTGCATGTATAACGGGTGAAGCGTCAATTCAAATGTGTATTCAAGAGCTATCTACCTGCAAACAGTTTCATTTGCCAGTAAAAATTATTAATCTGAATAACAGATATATGGGTATGGTCAGGCAATGGCAGGAATTTTTCTATGGAAATCGTTATGCAGAGTCATACATGGACGCCCTTCCTGATTTTGTAAAATTAGCTGAATCATATGGACACATAGGTTTACAAATCGAAAAGCCTTCAGAGGTTACTGATGCTCTTAAAGAAGCATTCTCTAAGAAAAATAAGGAGCGTTTGGTTTTTCTAGATTTCCTTACTGATCAAACTGAAAATGTTTACCCTATGGTACCAAATGGTAAAGGATTGTCTCAGATGATCCTATCAGAGGACTTATAATGCGACATATCATTTCTTTACTGATGGAAAACGAAGCTGGTGCGCTATCCAGAGTTGCCGGACTTTTCTCAGCGAGAGGTTATAATATCGAGTCTTTGACGGTAGCTCCCACTGAAGATTCCTCTTTATCAAGAATGACTATTGTCACTTCGGGTTCCGATGAGATTATCGAACAAATAATTAAACAACTGAACAAGTTAATTGATGTTGTCAAAGTTTTAGATTTAAATGACGGAAAACATATTGAAAGAGAATTAATGCTTGTGAAGGTCAAAGCAAGTCATCAATACCGTGAGGAAATGAAAAGAATTAGTGATATTTTCAGAGGGAGGATTATCGATGTCTCTGATAATACATTTACAATCGAAATTACTGGATCATCTACTAAATTAGATGCTTATCTTGATAGTTTAGACAAATCAGCAATTGTTGAAACTGTTAGAACTGGAGCATCAGGAATTGGTAGAGGTGATAGAATACTGAAAATTTAATTTAGGATAAGAAAATGAAAGTTTATTACGATCAAGATGCTGATTTAAACATCATAAAAAATTTAAATGTAACTATTGTCGGTTACGGCTCACAAGGCCATGCTCATGCTGCCAATCTTAAAGACTCAGGTGTTAACGTCACAATTGGTCTTAGAAAAGACGGATCGTCATGGGCTAAAGCTGAGAATGCAGGTCATGCAGTAAAAGAAGTTGCAGATTCTGTTAAAGATGCTGATATCGTAATGCTCCTTATTCCTGATGAAACTATGGCAACTATCTACAAGGAACAAATTGAGCCAAACTTAAAACCGAATGCAACACTGGCTTTTGCACACGGTTTTAATGTGCACTATAAATTTATTGCACCTAAAGCTGATGTTGATGTAATCATGATTGCTCCAAAAGGTCCTGGACACACGGTAAGATCAGAATTTCTTAAAGGTGGAGGTGTTCCTACTCTGATTGCTGTTTATCAAGATAAATCTGGACAGGCTAAAGATAAGGCACTTTCTTACGCTATGGCTAATGGAGGAACTAAGGGTGGTGTGATTGAAACAGACTTTAGGGAAGAAACTGAAACCGATTTATTTGGTGAACAAGCAGTTCTATGTGGTGGAGCAGTTGAGCTTGTAAAAGCTGGTTTCGAAACCTTAACAGAAGCCGGTTATGCTCCTGAGATGGCATACTTCGAGTGCTTGCATGAATTGAAGCTAATCGTTGATTTAATGTACGAAGGTGGGATTGCCAACATGAATTATTCAATTTCTAATAATGCAGAATTTGGAGAATATGTTACTGGCAAAGAAGTCATTAATGCTGAATCTAAAAAAGCAATGAAAAAAGCATTAGAAAATATTCAAAATGGTACTTATGCTAAACGTTTCATTGATGAAGGTAATGATGGTTACCCTGAAATGACAATCCATAGAAAAGAAAATGCTGATCATCAAATTGAAAAAGTTGGATCTCAATTGAGATCAATGATGCCTTGGATTGCGAAAAATAAATTAGTTGATCAATCTAAAAACTAATGTACAAAAATTATCCTATTCTTGCTCGTGAGGGTTGGCCGTTTGTTGCCCTCACAGTTTTTTTATTTTTAATTTCAATTTATTTTATTAATTCAATAGCTGTTTGTTTTACGGGAATAATTTGTTTATTCGTAATTCAATTTTTTAGAGATCCCCAAAGAAAAATTGTTGCGAAATCAAACGAAGTTGTATCTGCAGCAGATGGGAGGGTGATTGCTATTGAAAAAACAAATGATCCCTATAATAAAAGAGAAGCGATAAAGGTTAGCGTGTTCATGAATGTTTTTAATGTAC
This sequence comes from beta proteobacterium KB13, assembly GCA_000156155.1. Lineage (GTDB taxonomy): Bacteria > Pseudomonadota > Gammaproteobacteria > Burkholderiales > Methylophilaceae > BACL14. The sequence continues at coordinate 936,384 of DS995299.1, forward strand.
ATTCGAACAAGGCTCCAATTTCAGGAAAAGTAATCAATAAAATTTACAAGCCTGGAAAATTTCTTAATGCTGCTCTTGATAAAGCATCAAGTGAAAATGAGCATTGTGCCATTACTATCAGAACACCCAAGAATCAAATTATTACCTCCGTTCAAATAGCTGGTTTAATTGCTCGAAGAATTTTATGTTATGCAAATGAAGGATCAGAATTAAAACAAGGTGATAGATATGGTTTTATTCGATTTGGGTCAAGAGTAGATCACTACATCCCAATAAACTCTAAAGTAAAAGTAAAGTTGGGGCAAAAAGTAGAAAATTCTGTGGATATTCTTGCAGAAATTTAATTTTCAGTTTCAACAAATTGCCACAATTCATTTAAAGCAGCTGAATATACTTCTTTTTTAAAATCTACTACATCTTGAAGGGGGTGCCAGAAGTTTTCCCATTTCCAATCATCAAATTCGGGTGCGTCATGCAGGTTCAAGTTTATTAAATCGTCAGATCCAATAAATTTTAGTAAAAACCAAATTTGTTTTTGTCCTTTATACCTTCCCTGCCAATAGGTTTTTACAAACCTTTCTGGAACGTCGTATTTTAACCAATCAGCCGATCTTCCCAGTATCTCAAAACTATTTTTTTTCAGACCAACTTCTTCATATACCTCACGATACATGGCTTGCTCTGGGGTCTCACCTTTCTGGATACCCCCTTGAGGAAATTGCCAATTATCCTCATCAACCCTCTTGGCCCAGAGAATTTTATTATCTTTATTAATAATTACTGAAGCCACATTCGGCCTATATCCATCTTCATCAATCATTGTTAAACTTTAATTTAAATATTAATTTTATTATCTAATTTTTTCATACTAATCGACATTGATAAATAATTTTTTGAAACTTTTTATTCTTTTAATATCGCTTGTTATCTTTCAGGGCTGTCAACAACAGTCCTTTGCCATTATTACTAACCAAGGTGAGGATACAGTATCCATTGTTGATTTACAAAAATTAAATGTCGTGAAAACAATACATTCAAAGCCTGGGCCGTTAGCAGTTGAGATTCTCAAAAATAATATAGCAATAATTTCTAATACAAAAAATGATTCCATGGAGTTAATAGATCTAGATAGCCTAAAAATAATTGATACAGTAAATTTGGGTTTTACGCCATTAGGAGTTGTTTTTATTGAGGATAAAGATTTACTTTACATATCATCATGGTATGAAAATAAGTTGTATTACTATGATACCAATACATGGGAGCGAGTTGGTGTGATCCCAGTTGGTTTGACCCCATCTGGAATCATCTATGACAAAAAAAGAGAACTGATTATTGTCTCTAATAGAGATGAGAATAAGTTAACAATTATTCAAGACAACAAAGTTGTTCAAACTGTTGAGGTTGGTGACCACCCCTTTGGAATTTTCTTATCCGATGACTCTATATTTTCTGTGAATGTTTACTCAAACGATGTTTCAAAAATAGATTTAAACACTTTTGATTCATTTAAATTTAATGTTGGGGATCATCCTTATAACATTATTTCTAATGATGAATATCTGTTTGTAACAAACACTCAAGATGATTCGGTCAGTGTAATTAATAAATCTGACTTTTCAATACAAAAAACACTCAGAACAGGAGAGGTTCCTGAAAATCTTGGCATTGATTCGCTAAACAATCAATTAATTGTTACAAATTGGGGGTCAAATTCCATCAGCGTATTCGATTTAGATAGTCTAGAAATCATAAAGAATATTCCTACCGGAAGAGAAAGTCGCTCTTTTGGAAATTTTATTTGGACAAAATAATTAAAAGTAATCTGTAATATAGTAATATGGTGTTTGTTTTGAAAAATGTTAAGGATTATCAATGAAGAAAATAGTATTACTTATTACATCACTTTTATTCGCATTCACTATCTTTGCTCATGGACCAACCCCTCAAAAGGTGCAAAAATCTGTAAAAATTGCTGCAAGCCCAGATAAAGTTTGGGAAGTGGTTAAAGATTTTGATAACGCAAACAAATGGCTCCCTTTCGTATCGGATATCAAAGTCGAAGTTAAAGGTGAAGATAAATTTAGAACTTTAACTTTAAAAGAAGGCGGTAAGGTCCTAGAAAGATTAAAAGGCATCGATGATGACTTAATGAAAATTAAGTTTGAAATTGTAGAAGGTGATGTGCCAGTTGCTGATTGTAATATGTATATTACTGTTGCAAAAGGAGGAAATGATAATGAGTCTGAGGTTCAGTGGACTGCAAGATTCTACAGGGTTTATAAACTAAATCCTCCTATCCCAGAAGGTCAAGATGATGAATCTGCTTTAAATGCAATGAACGCAGTGGTAGATGCAGCATTACCTGAATTGAAAAAATTTATTGAATCAAAATAAAGCTATTTAATATTGCTTCATATAAATTCTGGTTCTGCGTCTAATAAAACACTTATTTGGTTACATGGATTAGGCGCAGATTCTAACGATTTCGTTCCATTCTTTTCTAATCCCTTATTCAAGGAATATGAATTCATTCTCCCAAACGCACCATATCGAAAAATAACGCTTAATCAAAATTTTGAAATGCGTGCATGGTTTAATATGAAAAGCTTAAACCTGGCTGATTTGAACGAAGAAGACTTTATTGAATCATCAAAAGCGTTAGACTTGATCATAGAGGATAAATTAAAAACCAATCCATCATCTAAGATATATATTGGTGGTTTTTCTCAAGGTGCCGCATTGTCCATTTTTTATGGTCTAAAAACGCTATATAAAATTTGTGGCGTGGTTTCTTTTTCTGGTTTTGTCCCAAAATTTAATTATCAAAATACAGTGATTAGGAAACCAGTACTTAAAATTCATGGCTTCAATGACGATATTATCAATTTTCAAACATCTGAAAATACTTTTGATTTGTTAAATTTCTCCAATTTAGTATCCAAGAGTTACAATATGGGTCATGAGGTTATTGAAGACCAAGTCGTTGACCTTCTATCTTTCTTAAAGGAAACATGATGTCTGAAAAAAATAAAGGTTTTGATGAAATTCTAGAGGAGCTTGAGTCCATAGTAGAGTCCATGGATGACGGCAGCTTAAAGCTTGAAGAAACGATTGAGTCGTATGAAAAAGGAATCAAGTTAATTAAGCAAGCCCAAGCATCTTTAAAAAATTTTGAAAAAAAGGTTCAAATTTTAAATAGTAAGAATGACTTAGAAGATTTTAATGAGCCAGAGTAAAAAATTTATAACATTTAAATCTGAGTTTAATAAGTTTCTTTCGTTACAAATACCCAACTCCAATGACATAAATCATAAGGCAATAAAGTATGCCATTTCTAATGGTGGAAAAAGAATAAGGGCATACCTTCTCTTTACACTTGGAAAACATTTCGGTATTTCAAAGAATGTTTTAAATATCCTTGGTGCGTCCATTGAGATGATCCATGCCTACTCTCTCGTTCATGATGATCTCCCCTGTATGGATGACGATGACCTAAGAAGAGGAAAACTTACTTGTCATAAAAAATTTGATGAAGCTCAAGCACTACTTGTAGGTGATGCCTTACAGTCGCTTGCCTTTGAATTACTCAGCTCGAATAAATTAAAAATTGATCCGGAATTGAAACTCGAATGTATCAATTTATTAGCTTCATCAATTGGCTCAAAAGGAATGGTTCTTGGGCAATCGCTTGATATGATCTATGAAAAAAAGAAACCGACAAAAAAAATTATTGAAAAAATACACAGAAACAAAACAGGCATGTTAATTTCAACATGTATCCTCATCCCATCAATAATATCTCGACAAAGAAATTCTACTCATAAAAACTTAAAAATTCTTAGTGAAAACTTGGGCCTTTTATATCAAATGGTTGATGATTATCTTGATGCAACATCGGATGTTGAGAAACTTGGTAAAAATCCTGGTAAAGATCACCAGAGAGAAAAAGTGACCTACTTCTCTCTGTATGGAAAAGAAAAATTATTAGGCGTCATTAATACAACTAAAGAAGAAATCGATAAAATATCGTTTAAGCTTGAATTACCAGATGAATTCAATTTTTTAATTAACAATATCTATGACCGCATCAAATAAAAAGATTTTAAACCAGATTGGCTCTCCAAAAGATTTAAAAAATCTCAGTAAATCAGAGTTAATTTCATTGGCTACTGAAATCAAAGATTTTCTTATCGCCTCGGTTCAGGAAACAGGTGGCCACCTATCATCAAACTTAGGTGTAATTGAGCTCACCATTGCTCTTCATTACGTCTATAACAGTCCTGATGATGCTTTGATCTGGGATGTTGGTCACCAGACCTACGTCCATAAGATCCTCACAGGAAGAAAAAATAAATTACATACATTAAGGCAGTTTAAAGGTATTTCAGGATTTCCAAAAAGAGATGAAAGTGTCCATGATCATTTTGGAACAGGGCATTCAAGTACTTCTATATCTGTTGCTCTTGGAATTTCTGAGGCAATGCTTAAAAATAAATCCAATAATAAGTCGATTGCAATTATTGGTGATGGAGCGATGACTGCCGGTATGGCTTTTGAAGCCCTAAATAATGCCGGAGAATCAAAAAGCAATATTCTAGTCATACTCAATGACAATGACATGTCCATCTCAAAAAACGTTGGGGCACTAAATAACTACCTAGCTAGATTATTAAGTGGGAAAATTTATGGCGGAATTAAGTCGACCAGTAAACAAATATTTGAAAAGGTACCCTCAATTCTAGAGCTGGCAAAAAAAACAGAAGAGCATGTTAAGGGTATGGTGACACCTGGAACATTATTTGAGGAATTTGGTTTTAATTATATCGGTCCAATCGATGGCCACAACATAGACATTCTTGTAGATACTCTTGAAAATATTAAATCATTAGATGGTCCACAATTCCTTCATGTGGTCACTAAAAAAGGTCATGGCTACCTTCCTGCAGAAAAAGATCCCAACAAATTTCATGGAATATCAAAAAAAAGCGCATCCCAAGCCAATCAAAAAACTTTTACTCAGGTTTTTGAAGAATGGGTGCTGAGCTATGCAAAAAAAGATAAAAAGCTGATAGCCGTAACACCGGCAATGGCAGATGGCAGCGGGTTAACAACATTTTCTAAAAAATATCCATCACGTTTTTATGATGTTGGTATTGCTGAGCAACATGCAGTCACATTCGCAGCTGGGTTAGCTATTCATGGATACAAGCCAGTTGTAGCAATCTACTCAACTTTTATGCAAAGAGCCTATGATCAAATTATTCATGATGTTGCATTACAAAACATCCCCATGTTATTTGCAATTGATCGTGCTGGATTAGTTGGTGCTGATGGTGCAACACATACTGGAAATTTTGATGTTTCATTTATACGATGCATACCAAATACGGTCATTATGCATCCAACTAATGAGACAGAATTAAAATTGATGTTGTCCTTGGGATATGAAAGCAGCAATATCTGTTTTGTTAGATATCCTAGGGGTTTTGCAAATGACCTTAAAAATCAAAAAAGTGTAAAAATTGGAAAAGCAGAGGTCATTAGAAAAGGAAAAACTTTAGCCTACCTTTGCTTCGGTCCTTTAATCAATCAAATTTTACCTTTGGCTGAAAAATATGATCACGCTGTAGTCAATATGCGATTTTCAAAACCCTTAGATCATGCCATGATTAAGAAAATTGCCAGTGAATATGAATATATTGTAACCCTTGAGGATAACGTTATTTCAGGAGGAGCAGGCTCTGCGGTTTTAGAAAATTTATCTGCAAATCATTTAAAAAGCAAAACCCTTCTTCTCGGTTATCCAGATTATTTTCCTGAACATGGTTCACAAGATGAAATTCTTAAGACGTATCAATTGGATGTTGAATCAATAGAAAATAAAATTGTGAACTTAATTACCTGATGTTAGACTTACATCCATGAATAAGATTACAGACAAAATCGAAGACGTACAGAATACACCTGATAAGCGCCACTTGGATATCGATAAAGTAGGAATAAAATCCATTCGACATCCGATATCTGTGAAAGACAAAACCGGTGGTGATCAATCGACGGTAGCAATGTTTGATATGTATGTTCATTTGCCTCATAACTTTAAAGGCACGCACATGTCTCGTTTTGTTGAAATTTTAAATGAGAATGAAAGAACCATTAGTGTCAAGAATTTTGAAAAGATCTTGAGAGACATGCTCGAGCGACTTGAGAGTAAAGCGGGTGATGTAGAAATGACATTCCCATATTTCGTAAACAAGAGAGCTCCAATATCTGGAGTCGAAAGCCTCCTAGATTACGAAGTCACTTTTATCGGCTCAATTAAAGATAATCAATTTATTAATCAAATTAAAGTGATAATTCCGGTGACTAGCCTGTGCCCTTGTTCCAAAAAAATCTCTGACTACGGAGCTCACAACCAGAGGTCCCATGTTACTGTGACAGTTGAAACAAATGATTTCGTTTGGATTGAAGACATAATCGAACTTGTTGAAAAAAATGCCTCATCCGAACTTTATGGATTACTAAAAAGACCTGATGAGAAATATGTGACAGAAAAAGCATATGATAATCCTAAGTTTGTTGAAGACATGGTTAGGGATATCGCCACAGACTTAAATCAAAATAATAAAATTACTTCCTATACTGTGGAATCTGAGAATTTTGAGTCAATCCATAATCATTCCGCTTACGCCATGATTCAGAGCTCTTAGGAAAATAACTTTGCATTAAATTTATTCGATTTAATGCCAAAGGCCACAATAACAAATCCAAGCAATGGGAATAGAGCTGATAACAAAAATGCACTCGATGCTGAGTAAGTTTGAATGATAAAGCCTCCTCCAAGACCACCTAAGGCACCACCAACTCCGTAAGTAATGCTGTTATAGAGTGCTTGACCCTTTGCATGATTTTTTCCTGGAAAAAATTTATTTACCATTTCAATTGAAGCCACATGAAATGCGCCAAATGTAAATGCATGCATCATCTGTGCGAGGATAATAAGAATTAAAAAATCAACATAATTTCCAATGATAAAAAATCGAATTACGGCAATAAACAAGCTGATCATTAGGATCTGTTTGAAATTAAAAAATTTGAGTATTTTTGGCATGGATAGGAAAACTATAATTTCACAAATCACGCCCAGAGACCAAAGAAATCCAATGGCAGATCTTGTATACCCCTCTTCATCTAAGTAAATGGAAAAGAAATTGTATAGTAATCCGTGTGACGTCACCATCAAAGCGCAAGAAGATAAAAGGCATATCACCTCATTATTTTTAAGAATATTAAAAAATCTTAAATTAACACTCTCCCCTCTTTCATAAGCTTTTTCAGGTATCCCATAGCTAAATATAAAAATTAGCACTTGAGTGATAAGAAGAGTAACCAATAAATGTTGAATTCCTAGAAGATCAAAGACAAACCCGAAGCCAAAAGAGGCGACAATAAATCCGAAAGAACCCCAAGCCCGAATTCTACTATAATGTCCATTAGTCGTTGCTAAGTGTGACAAAGTTAAGGACTCAGCTAAGGGGAGGGTTGAGCTGGTAAAGATAGACATTGCCATCATGATGAGGAATACCTCAAAGAAATTATCGGCCCAAAAAATTCCAAAAAAACCCAAACAACCAAAGAAAGCTGTTAACTTAATCCAAATAGATCGTCTCTCTGTTCGGTCTGCAAGCCAGCCCCATATATTGGGTGCAAAAATTCTACTTATCTGAAAGAAGGAAAGCATAAAGCCTATCTGAATTGGCGTAAATGACTTAAATGTCAGAAACAAGCCCCAGTAAGGAACAAATAGTCCAACAAAAAAATAATATATAAAATAAAAGCGCGAGAGATTGAAGTGAAGTTTATGTGTCAACTAGTTATTTTCTTTTGACAGAATAATTCTGGGCAACATCTCTAAGTAAATGATCCATTAGTACCAGTGCCATCATTGCCTCAACTATAGGAACTGCACGAATAGCCACACAAGGATCATGACGGCCTTTGGTCTTCATCAGGACTGGCTTATTTGATCTATTAATTGAGTGACGATCTTGAGGAATGCTGGAGGTTGGTTTAAAGGCGACATTCGCTGTAATTGTTTGCCCAGTTGATATGCCTCCTAAAATTCCTCCGGAATTATTTGAGGAAAAACCTTTAGGAATAATTTCATCGGAATGTACGGAACCTCTCTGTTCAACCGATAGAAAACCTGCTCCTATCTCTACCCCTTTGACAGCATTGATACTCATCATGGCATGAGCTATATCAGCATCCAGACGATCGAAGATTGGCTCACCCAAACATTTTGGTGGGTTGGTAACCTGTACATGGACTAGAGCCCCAACAGAATCTTTTTCTGATCTGATTTGATTTATATAATCTTCTAAAGAAGGAATTATTTTTAAATTAGGGGCAAAAAAAGGGTTTTGGTTTACATGCTTCCACGCTGCAAATGGGATATCAATTTCTCCAATTTTCTTGATACACGCCTGGACCTTTACCTTATGTTTTTTCAATAGCCATTTTTTTGCAATTGCACCAGCAGCAACTCTAATTGCCGTTTCACGCGCGCTGGAGCGTCCGCCTCCACGATAATCACGAATTCCATACTTTTGTTGATAGGTTATATCGGCATGACCTGGTCTGAATGTGTTTTTTATTTCAGAATAGTCTTTTGATCTTTGATCTTCGTTATAAATAATTAAACCAATCGGGGTGCCAGTTGTTTTCCCCTCAAAAACCCCTGACAGAATTTGCACTTTATCTGACTCTTTTCTCTGCGTTACAAATTTTGAGGATCCTGGTTTTCTTCGATCAAGATCAATTTGTAAATCTTTTTCAGAAATCTCCAAACCTGGGGGGCAGCCATCAATGATTCCACCAATGGCAACTCCATGAGACTCACCAAATGTAGTTAATGTGAAATTTTTTCCTATTGAGTTACCAGACAAAGTATATTCCTAAAAATTTGGTTAATTATACCATCTAACTTATTTTTACTTGATGATTTGATAATCACCGGGCAGTAATTTATTAAGATAGTAGTCGTCCACATGATATCGAATTAACCTTAATGTTGGAAAGCCAACTGCTGCAGTCATTTTTCGCACCTGCCTATTTTTACCCTCCCTGATTTGAATCTTGACCCATGAGGTTGGTAAATTTTTCCTAAATCTAATTGGCGTTGATCGTTCCCAAATTTCAGGTTCATTAATTTTTTCAACCCTCGCTGGCAAAGAGGTAAAGTCTTTTAATTTGATACCGTTTTGTAATTTCTGAATTGCCTCATTCTTAATGTCTCCTTCTACTTGAACCCAATATCCTTTATACTTATGGCTGTTTGGGGATGAAATTTCATGCTGGATCTTCCCATTGTCTGTAAGCACCAAAAGTCCTTCGCTATCAGTGTCAAGTCTTCCAGCAGGGTAAATATTTGGGATATTCAGATAATCCTTTAATGTTGGGTGAATTTCATGCTTGGAGAACTGACAGACTACACCAAACGGTTTGTTAAATAACACTATCATATGGATTGGAAATAAAATGAGTCAAAATTTAATATCTCAACCTAAAGGTGAGCCAATAACTATACATAATAATGAACTCAATATACCAGATTTTCCAGTTATTCCATTTATTGAGGGTGATGGGATTGGTCAGGATATTTCACCAGCAATGCAAAAGGTTATTGATGCTGCGGTTTCAAAAGCTTATGATGGAGCTAAGAAAATTGATTGGTTGGAAATATATGCAGGTGAAAAAGCAGCGAATTTATACGGTCAAGATCAATACTTACCAGAGGAAACTATCGATGCATTAAAAAAATATATCATCTCAATTAAAGGGCCTTTAGCTACACCAGTTGGAGGCGGTATCAGGTCACTTAATGTTGCAATGAGACAAAAACTTGATCTGTATGTGTGTTTAAGGCCAGTGCAATACTATCAAGGAGTTCCGAGCCCTTTAAAAAATCCAGAAAAAACCGATATGGTGATTTTTAGAGAAAACACAGAGGATATTTATGCTGGGATTGAATATTCTAAAGGTACAAAAGAAGCTCAGGAAATACTCAATTTGCTAGAACAATTTAATGATAAAAACAAAGTAAGATTCCCAGAAACATCATCCATTGGCATAAAGCCAGTATCAGAAGAAGGAACAAAGAGACTCACCAGAAAGGCTATTCAGTATGCCATAGACCATAAGCGTAAATCGGTGACATTTGTTCATAAAGGAAACATCATGAAATTTACTGAGGGTAGTTTCAAACAGTGGAGTTATGATGTTGCAATAGAAGAGTTTGGTGCTAAAGAGAATAGTTCTGGAGAATTAATGATTAATGATTCAATTATCATCAAAGATTGTATTGCAGATGCATTTCTACAAGAAATTTTAATACGTCCGGAACGTTATGATGTTGTTGCCACATTAAATCTTAATGGTGACTATATATCTGACGCGCTTGCAGCACAAGTTGGTGGAATTGGAATTTCACCAGGGGCAAACTTATCGGAAAAACTCGCTATATTTGAAGCCACGCATGGAACTGCGCCTGATATCGCTGGAAAAAATATTGCCAATCCAAGCTCTCTAATTCTCTCAGCACAGATGTTACTGTCATACATAAAATGGGATGAGGCATCATCTGTGCTTGATAAAGCTTTTAGGAAAACTCTTGATGAGAAAAAAGTTACTGCAGATTTTTCAAATCACATGGGAGTAACGGCATTATCAACAAGCGATTTTGCCGAAGCAATAATTGAGAATATTAAGTAAAACTAAGCTTTTTCTATGTTAGATGCTTGTTTACCTTTTGGTCCATCAGTAACTTCAAAAGTTACTCTTTGACCTTCTTTCAAGCTTTTATATCCATCGCCCGTGATTGATGAAAAATGAGCAAATAAATCCTCAGAACCATCATCCGGAGTGATGAAACCAAAACCTTTTGCATCATTAAACCATTTAACTGTACCTTCAGCCATAAAACTTCCTACATATGTTGTTGGGGAGGCGCCCCTTAAGTTTGGATTAAGGAAGCTTGGATACTTAATTTTGGAATCAGAATACAAAACAACTTAATGCAAACACCTTGAGTTACATAAGTTACGGAAAAATCATATTAAAGTCAAGAAATTCTTGTTATAACAATGATTTAAATTGGTCTAAAGGAATTGCTCCTGAGACTCGTCGCCCGTCTTCAAATATAATAGTTGGTGTGGATTGAATGCCATTTTTTTTGGCAAATGCAGTAATTTCTTTAATCGGTGAAGAACAATCGCCCTTGTTATCTGGTAATTCAGCATTTTTCATAAACTTAACCCAATTTGTTGAGGGATCTTCGGAGCACCAAATTTGTAATGACTTTTGTTCAGCCTCAGGATGTATAGCGAGAGGAAAAATAAAAGTATATATTTCAACGTCATCCAAACCAAGAAGTACATCTTTTTCTAATTTTCGGCAAAAAGGACAATCTAGATCTGAAAAAACAGCAACTTTTTTTTGTCCCTTCCCTTTTTTTATTTTTATAGCTAAATCAAGCGGGAGATCAGAAAAATCAATTTTTTGATACTCAGCTAAACGATCTGCAGTGATATTTATTTTTGTCTTCGGATCAACTAATTGACCCTCAATGATCAAAAATTTAAAGGATTTGTCGGTATAGATGATTTCATTTCCAAGGTACACTTCATACAAATCATTAAAGTTAGTTTTTTTTATGCTTTGTATTTTAATGTCAGGATATTGTTGTTCAATTAGCTTTTTAAGATCGCTTTCATTCGCATGGAGATTAAAAACATATAATAGAAATACATATAGAAGAGTTTTTAACATTTAAATCATTTTCCTTACTAAAATTTTTTTTAATAGTTCTGAGTTTTCAATTAACTTAATAGGATACTTGAATAGTGATGAAAATACATCACTATTATTAACTAAGGCTTCATCTAAAAGATCTGTAAGATTCATAACGATTGATTCATCTACCGAACGAGTCATCGCATACTTTTTTATAGAATTTTCCTGTCCAAAATCAATAATTCTTTTATCAGAAATTAGCTTATCTATCATTTGTATATCCCCTAACCCAAGGTTTAATCCTTGTCCAGCCATAGGGTGAACCTTATGTCCGGCATCGCCAATAAACAAAGATCTTAATTTTGGATCGTGTTTTATTTTATAAAGAGTTAACGGAAAGCAGTTAATCTTAGATGATAACTCTACTGAAGCTAAAGCAGATTGTTGTTTAATAAAATTAATTAATTGCTCACCTGAATCATCAACCAATTTTTCATCACCTTTTTTTAACCCAGATAAAACAATCGAAAATTCATGCTCTGAAAAAGGGAGGATGGCTAAAATTTTACCCTTACGAAAATACTGCACCGCCCTATTATCTAAATTATCATCTGTTTTAAAAATAGCTGTCACAGCAAATTCATCGTATTCCTTTTTTTCTTCTCGCTCAGGCTTTATCTTTAAAAATTTATTGAATCGAAAGTCAGTGTTTATAATAAGTTTTGAGGATATTTGATAATTCTTGAAAATGACTTCGTCATTTTCAAACACAAACTCTAAATCTTCATCTGCCTTGAGGGTTTTATCAATATCATCAAGATCTCTTGAAAAAGACTCAAATAAATAATCGCTTCTCATGATATTAAATAGTGGAAATGGCCTAGTTATAGTATCTTTTAAATTGAGCTCTTCATAGTCAACAAAAATTTGAATATGCTTTATAGCGTAATGGTTATGAAGATCTTCATTAAAATAGTCGCTGTACCATTTTAAGAATGTTGGCTTTATCGCAAAGAATCGTCTTTCAGGTTCTTGAGCTGGATAAGCAAAATTCAAATGATCAATCTTATTTTTTATAAGCACTCTTCTTAACAAATTTGAGATTAAATTGTTCCCCAGAACAAGAATATTAGTTTGATCCATAATTGAATTTATTAATAAAGCTGTCTTTAATTATTTTTTGATTATCTAATAGGAATAATGACAGGCTGCGTATTTTATTTATCCCGACGTAATCATTAGAAAATCCCTTAACTAAAAAATGAGTCAACTTCATAAATGATTTCATTTCTGTAACTCGATTATCAAAGTATTCTTTAAGTGTATAGCGATCAATTACATATTTATTTTTTTGTAAAAGAATTGTGAGATATGCAATGTCACGGATAGTCAAGTTTAAACCCTGACCTGCAACAGGATGCATGGTATGAGCTGCATTCCCTAATACAAGAATATTTTCTGTATATGGTTTAAGCATATATCGTTGTCGCAATGGATACACTATCTTTTCACCAATTTCTAAAACTTGCCCCAATCTTTCACCAAAGTTTTCATTAAACAATTCAATAAATTCATTATTATTTAATTTAAGCAAATCCTCTATGAAATGATTATTTCCTGTCCAAACTAATTTAGATAATGAATTATTATTAATTGGTAATAACGCGATTGGGCCATCCGGTGTAAAGCGCTCATAAGCTATATTCTTATGTTTTAATTGAGTATCTACTTCGCAAACTAACGCCGAATAATTTGCTATTTCGTTGTCAACGGAAAATTCAAATTGATTATCAAGCAAATTGCCAATGCCATCAGAGAAAACTAAAAAATTGTAATTATATTTTTTATCATTAACGTCTCTAAAGAAACTTTCTTTAACATTTACACTAATAACTTCAGATTCAAGATGAATAGAAATATTTTTATTAGCGTTAATTTTGTCTAATAAGTTTTTTATCAAATGATCGTAACGTATTACAAAACCAACAGGATCCGACTCACCTTGATCAATTATCACCCTTCCGTATGCATTTTTTTGGCTGGTATGAATTTTATTAATTGGAATAAATTCTAAATTTTTTTTAGGGTCAATATTTATCTTTTTAAGAATGTCGATGGAACTAGCTGACAATGCAAGCGCCCTCGATTTTTTCGGCAAACTAATAATATCTAATTTTTCATGGATAACTATTTTATGTTTCTCATGCGCATTGAGTAATGCAAAGATCAAGCCAGCTGGCCCTCCCCCGATTACTCGGATTAATTCAATATGACTATCCTTTGCCAATGATTGATTCCAATTCGTCAATCTCTTTAGGGCAGCTTGATGTTAATACTTCCGCCTGATTATTGTTAACCAATACATCATCTTCAATCCTGATCCCAATATTTCTAAAAACTTTGGGTACTGATCTGTCATCAGGAAAATATAATCCGGGCTCAATTGTGAGAATCTGTCCATTCATTAATCTGACTGGTTTACCTTTAGGGTCAAAGTAGTCTCCAACATCATGAACATCTAGGCCCATCCAATGCGATGTCCTATGCATATAGAATTTTTTATATTCTTTTTTTTCAATAATCGCGTTCACAGAATTTTTTAAAATTTTAAAATCCCTGAGGCCTTGAGCCAAAACTTTTATGGCTGCAGTGTGTGGGTCATTAAAACTATTATTTTTTTTCACTTGGCTAATAGCTGCTTTTTGGGCCTCCAAAACAACAGAGTAAAGATCTTTTTGAGGTTCACTAAATTTACCGCCGATAGGGAAAGTTCTGGTAATGTCTGATGCATACCCCTCATACTCACAACCTGCATCTATCAAAATTAGATCAGATTTATTAAGTCTAGATTGATTTTCAATGTAATGTAATGTGCACGCATTTTTTCCTGAGGCCACTATTGAACTATAGGCTTCATTCCTTGCACCATGAGCCCCAAAAAAATATCTCAATCGCGCCTCAACCTGATATTCATATGAATCAGAGTGTATATTTGCCATGACAAATTGATGTGCTCTAGATGAAATATTGGCTGCATGTCTGATGACTTTTAATTCATCAATAGACTTTATAGACCTCATTCGGTCAACAAAGGAATTTAAAGAAATGATTTCATTTTTTAAAAAGGCATCAGCTCTTTTATTTTTTGATAGATGATTCAATATTTTTGAAACTAGACCTCTTAAACTTAAATCTTCTTGGAGCAAGTAAACTTTCGAATTTTTTGCTAATAAATCCGATACTGAGTCATTGAAATGTTTAAGATCTAGTCCTTGATCAAATAAAAACTGTTTTGCAGCTTCTGCCGGTCCATAAATAAAGCCATCCCATATCTCTTTCGTTTTATCTTTTGTTTTTGAGAAAATCCAAGTTTTAAAAGGTTTACAATTAATAACTATTACCGCATCAGATTCTGGAAACCCCGAAAAATAATGGAAATAACTATTCGATCTAAATGGATAGGTGGTGTCATTTGATCTTATCTGATCCGATGAATTTCGAATGATAACGATACCATCACCTAATGTTTTAGCTAACTGTTTTCTTCTTTGTTTGTAAACTTTATTATTTATAATCATTTTTCTTATTCTCAAACTCAAGTCGTTCTTCTGTTCCTATATCTGACCAATACCCATGGTATAAAGATCCGTCAATCTTATTATTTAAAATATAGTCATCGAGAATTGATTTTAACTTTATTTTTTCGCCTTTTTTAAATCCCTGGAACATTTCTTTCCTGTATACACCTATACCAGAGTATGTAAAATCCTTGTTAAATGACAATTTGTTACCCTCCAAGCCATAATCACCAACTGTTTTAAATTTAGGATTAGGAACTAAAATTAAAAAGGCTGAAACATCAGCAGAAAGCTTATGCTTAAGTAGAATACTGTAATCAAAATGAGTAAAAATATCAGCATTGGTAACCAAAAAAGGGTTGTTATCAAAAAATTCTAAGGCATTTACAATACCGCCAGCAGTCTCAAGGGGCTGATTCTCTTCGGAAAATTGTATCTCTATAGTTGATATATTTTTATATTTATCTGACACAAATTCGATGATTTGATCGCCTAAGTATGAAACATTAATTAAAAACTGACTTATGCCAGCTTGTATTAATTTATTTATCTGTATTTCTAACAAAGTTTGATTGCCAATCTTTAAAAGTGGCTTTGGGGTGTTTTTAGTCAAGTATCCCATGCGAGATCCCATGCCAGCAGAAAGGATCATCGCCTTCATCTCTTCATCTCCACTTCTCTTTTATTTAAGATCAACTCTTTTAAATAACTTAGCATTGGGTATTTTTCAGAAACATCAATAACATAATCCTCAACCAGAGGAATATCATTAATGTACTGTTTTTTTTCATCTCGTAAAAATAATCTTTTAAAAATACCTAAAATCTTTAAATGTCTTTGCACGCCCATCATTTCAAAATCGACAAAAAAATCACCGAAATCAGGAGGTACGTCAAAACAACTTCTTGCCAATTCCCAGTACTTAATACAAACATCAATAATTTGGGAATCATTTTTCTTATGATACGCATCTTTGAGAAGAGAGACTAAATCATACGTAATTGGGCCTATAAGGGCATCTTGAAAATCTATAAGACATATTTTTCCATCATTGATAATCAGATTTCTGCAATGGAAATCGCGATGGACAAACTTTTTAGTTTGCTGCTCAATTTTTGTTATAAGGTAAAAATAAATACTTTCTAATTTTTTTTGGTCAAATTCAAGGTCTTTAAGATACCACTCATGAAATAGGCTGAGCTCATTTAATAGAATCTGTGATGAATAAATTGGCAAGTCAATATCCGAGCAACTTTTTTGCAAATGAATAATTGTTTCATTTAGATTGTCAAAAATAAGATTATCGTTTTTTTTATCAGGCTCTTGGTAATGATGCATTAAAGAATAAGCACCAAAGTCTTCCTGTAAAATGACACCAAGATTATGATTGAATGCATATATTTCTGGAGCCTTTGCAGCCCTTGCTTTCAGTGATTTAGCGAGAAATAAAAATTGATCTAATGGTTCCTTGTCCGGCGGAGCAACCATCAAAATAATTGTTTTATCTTTTTCTTGAACTCTGAAGTATTTTCTAAAGCTTGCATCTTCTGAGGCTTTGGTAATTGAGTATTCCGAGCCAATATTCATTTGAATAAATTCATGAACATCGCTATTAAGGTTTAAGGTTTCTTTTTCCAATTTTTGCCAAAAAAAATTAAATGAATTAATTGATATAAATTATTGATTTTATTTGATTTATTAAAAATATCATTTAAAATATATCCCCCAGTTATAGGATTTAAAATTTTTTATTTAATGCGTAAAAAAATTATCACACATTTCATTTTAACCAATATAGTTTTTTTTGGTTGCCTCTATGCGAATTTTGTTTTAGCAATCGACAATCCTAACGACACTGATTTAATTATCGAGGGAGAGACACTTGAAAATATTGTAGACAAACAAATTAAAGCTAAGGGCGATGCTATTTTGATCAAATCAGGAAAACGTATTGAGGCTGACCAGATTGTATTCGATCAAATATCTAACGAACTTGAAGCTGATGGAAATGTAAAGCTAAAAAGTGGAAATACACTTATTTCAGGTGAAAAGCTGATTCTTAATGTTGATGATTCAATTGGTGAAATACCAAATGCGACATTTGATTCTGATACAGAGAATAAATCTGCGATTAATCAATCTATTAGAGGATATGCAGACAAGCTATCCATTATTGGGTCAAATAAAACCAGCCTCGAGGGTGCTGAAATTACCACTTGTGAGGTTGGCCAAACTGATTGGTTTATAAAAGGTACTCAGATAGATATAGACAACAAAACAAAAACTGTTGATGCCACCAATGCAAGGATGGAGTTTAAAGGAGTTCCAATTCTATACTCTCCTAAAGTTAACTTTTCTTTTAATAATCAACGTAAATCTGGCTTTTTGAGTCCTACATGGGGAACAACTACCAAAAGTGGTTTTCAAGTCAAAACGCCTTATTACTTTAATATTGCACCCAATAAAGATGCCACTATTACCCCGAGATATATGGGTAAACGAGGATTGCAAATTGGTGGGCAGTATCGATATCTAGGTGATGATCATAGCGGTGAAGCGAATATAGAGTTTCTTAACAATGATTATATGACGAACCAAGAAAGATATTTGCTAAACCTAAAACATAAACAAAAATTCTCTGATAATTTTTCTGGCTTCTACAGATATCAAAAAGTTTCTGACAATGATTACTTTTCAGATATGTCATCTTTAGTTTCGAGAACCTCAAGGGTAATCTTACCTCAGGAGCTAGGATTAGATTATAAAATTGGGTCATGGAATACTGGACTGAGAGTGCAGAAATTCCAATCACTGACCACAAGCTCTCCCTACGAGAAGTTGCCGCAAGTTTTTTTAAATCGCAGTGATCAGTTTTATGGAATACAATCTTCAAGCGAATTTCAATTCACACAATTTGATGCAAATAATTCTCACAATAAATTTGTTAGTGGAGACTTATTGCCAAGAGGTTATTCCGTTGGCGACTATAAACCTACAGGCAGTCGATTTGTATACAACCAACAATTTCAAACCACGCTCCATGAAAATAGTTACTCATATATAAAACCCAAATTATCAGTAAATTTTAGGCATTATGATATCAATCATGGCGCACTATCCACGAATGAAAGTTATGCGATTCCAACTACCTCTGTTGATAGTGGAATGTTCTTTGACCGAAATTTTAATGTTTTTGGTAATAATATTACTCAAACATTGGAGCCAAGAGCTTTTTACTCTTACACACCATTTCATGATCAATCAATGATTCCAATTTACGATACCAGGTTGATGGATCTGAATATGTATAATATTTTCTCTGAAAACCAGTTCATTGGTTACGATCGAATTCAGGATTCTAATCAATTAACTACTGGTCTTACCTCAAGGTTCATAGACTCAAATTCTACAGAAAGACTTTCCCTAACCTTTGCACAAAGATTTTACCTAAGCGATCGTAAAGTCTTAAATGATCCTCTTTATTCAAATGCTGGCTCCAGTCTTGAAAGAGCCTCTAGTGATTTCTTATTTGGAGCAAATGCAAGAATTTCCAGAGATCTAATATTTAGAACAATGACCCAATATAATCCAGAACAAAGTTCTACGAAGCGCGTTCAATATGGATTTAAATACAACCCCAATCCAGGCAAGCTACTCAGGTTCGATTATCGATTTATTGAAAATGCCTCGACTAACCAAACAAGGCTCAAACAGGCTAATATTTCAGGACAGTGGCCACTTGGTAAAGGGTATTATGCAATTGGAAGATACAATTTTGATTTAGAAAATTCTAAGGTTACTGAGTCTCTAGGAGGCCTTGAGTATGATGCTGGATGTTGGACATCAAGAGTTATGCTTCATAGATTATCACTTGCTACCGCAGATGAACCTAACTACAGTTTATGGTTCCAGCTTGAGTTGGGTGGTTTGGGAAGTATAGGCTCTGGTAAAGCAAAGAAACTTGACAGAGTCCTTATGAGAAACGTTCCTGGAGCGGCATGGGCAAGTTCATTGGATGATGAGATAAGACGGCAAAACTATGATTAATTACCTGATAAAAATTATATTTTTTCTTTGCCTTTTGGTAAATTTTAGTTTTGTTTCATCGTATCAAGAACTTGATCGAATTGTTGCAATTGTTAATAAAGATGTGATTACACACAATGATCTCACTGAAGGGGTTGATAAGGCACTTCTTTTTTTCCAACAAAATTCAATAGAGCCACCAGAGGAAAGTATAATAGAAAAAAAAGTTCTTGATGAATTGATAGAACAAAAAATTATTGAAGGTTATGCAGAAGACTGGAATATCAAAGCATCCCAAGAAGACATCGACTCACTTATACAAAATATTCTTTCAGCAAACCAAATCACTCTGGATGAATTAAAATCAAACCTAAAGCAACAGGGTTCGTCTTATGACAAATTATTAAAAAGCTTAAGTTATGAAATTATTTTAAAAAAAGTAAAAAATCGGGAAATTAGCTCAAAATTAAATATTTCTGAATATGAGATAAAGAAACATAAGGAAAAAATGGCAAAAATAAGGCCTGATGTATTTGACTTATCACATATATTAATTAAATTTTCATCAGAGCCTACAGCAGAAGAAAAGAAAGAAAAACGCAAGCTTGGTGAAGAAATTTTTGACAAACTAAAAACAGATGATTTTGCTAAAATTGCATATGAATTTTCCGATTCCCCTGATGCCAATGAAGGCGGTTCTTTGGGCAAGTTAAAACAAAGTGAACTTCCAGAAATTTTTATCGATAAATTAAATAATCTGAGTGCTGGTGAATATTCCACTCCTTTTGAATCAAATAATGGAATTCATATTATTAAGATTAATCAAGTTGAAAGCTATAGCGAATCAAAAAATTCTTCACAAAAAATAAAAAAATATTTCATCAAACATATCGTATTAAAAACCAGCGAAGTTGCATCTGAAGATGATGTTATTAAAAAGCTTAAAAGATATAAGAATGAAATAGATTCAGGCGCTGATTTCAGCGTCATTGCAAAAAAATACTCCGAAGACTTTTCTGCTGCCAATGGTGGAGAAATTGGCTGGATTAATGAAGGACTTCTTGATCAAGAATTTGACAAACAATTATCAATTATTGATCAAAATGAAGTAAGTCAGCCCTTTAAGACAGATCTTGGTTGGCATATCATTCAATACACAGATTCTAAGTTTGAAGATCTTGCATCAGAAAATATAGACAATAAAATAAAGTATGAATTAATTAACGAAAGAACAGAGCTTCTTTACCAAGACTGGTTTTCAGCATTAAAATCAGAAAGTTTTATCGAAATTAGACAATGAACCATATAAAAACTCTTGCTGTTTCAGCTGGTGATCCAGACGGAATTGGTTACGATTTATGCGCACTTCTCTTTAAAAAAAACCTCAATTACCATGTTGATATTTATGGAGACAAGGAAGCTCTCCTGTCAAGGGCAAAATTACTTGGCATAAAAAATTTACACAATGAAAAAATCAAAATTTATGATGTAAAAAATAACAAACAAATAAAAAACAAAAGAGAGTTAGTTCTGGAAAGTATTAAAAGTGCAACAAAATCATGTATTCAAAAAAAATCCATTGCCTTAGTGACCCTGCCAGTTAATAAAGAAAAATTGTCCACATCTAAAAATTTATTCACTGGTCACACTGAGTACATTGCAGAATTATTGAAAGCTCGCAATGAGCCAATTATGACTTTTATTGGAAATAAAAAAATAATAGTAGCCACCAATACAACACACATGAGCCTTCTAAATGCTATTAAAAATGTTGAAAAAAATAACTTAATAAATAAATTACAATTACTTCATTCCTGCATAAAAAATCAATTAAAAATAAAATATCCAAAAATTTTAGTTACTGGACTCAACCCTCATGCTGGAGAAAATAACTTGTTTGGTAATGAGGAAAGCAAACATATCATTCCAGCAATTAATAAACTAAAAGAATTAGATATACATCTAGATGGTCCTGTGCCAGCTGATACTGCCTTATTAAAAAACAATATGAGAAAGTATGACTGCATTTACTACATGTATCACGACCAGGCGTTGTGTGCTTTTAAAACTTTATTTTTCGACACAGGTGTTAATCTGACGCTTGGTTTACCAATTATACGAACATCTGTTGATCATGGAACTGCTGAGGAATTAGTAGGCAAAAAAGAGAGGATATCTATAAAAAGTTTTTTAAATGCCCTTGATATTGCAGAAAAATTATCTCACTAATGATTAAAGCAAAGAAAAAATTTGGGCAAAATTTCCTTATCGATAATCAAATAATTAAGTTAATTGTTGATGAAATAAAATTTTCCGAAACAAATAAATACCTTGAAATAGGTCCCGGTATGGGCGCATTAACCAGCGAACTTCAAAAAAATACTAAAAATTTAGATCTTATTGAGATTGATCCAGACATGATCAAAATTCTAAGTGCAAAAATAAATTCAACTACACAGATTTTTGAAGGAGATGTTCTGGGTTTTAGTGATAATTTTTTTGAGGGATACAACGTGGTTTTAGGAAATCTTCCATATTATATTGCAACTGAAATAATTTTTAGATTTATCCCAATTAATAATGTTGATATTTTATATTTTATGGTGCAAAAAGAGGTTGCAGATAGGTTAGTTGCCAAAACTGGTTCAAAAGAAAATTCCATTTTGACTAATCTTTTAGGTTTTAATTTTAGAGCTGAAAAATGCTTTGACATTAAGCCTGAATCTTTTGATCCTTCCCCTAAAGTTACATCAAGTTTTATTAAGTTAACAAGGCATAGAGACTATATAAATGAAATTAGATATGTTGACTATAAGAGAATAATAAAAGAGTCATTTAAATTTAAAAGAAAAAATCTAAAAAATAATTTAAAAGGTGTTTTAAATCTAAATGACTTTGAAAATCTCGAAATCTTACCTACAAACAGGGCAGAAGATCTATCAATTGAAGATTTTATTAAAATCACCAAATACGTGATCACAAATGCATAGAGAGAGTTCTTATTGATATAATGTTAAAGTTTTTTATTAAGGGAAAAGTATGAATATTATTCTTCTTGGTGCGCCTGGTGCTGGCAAGGGAACGCAAGCTTCTTTTTTAAACAATCAATATCAAATTCCACAAATTTCAACTGGTGATATGTTAAGAGCTGCTGTATCAAACAAAACTGAGCTTGGCATTGAAGCAAAAAATTATATGGATGAGGGTAAGCTTGTACCTGACTCTTTAATAATTAATCTTGTTAAAGAAAGGATAGGTCATGAGGATTGCAAAAATGGATTCATGTTAGATGGCTTTCCTAGAACAATAAATCAAGCCAAGGCGATTGATGATGCAAAAATTCAAATCGATTACGTTGTATCTATATCTGTTCCTGACGAAGTCATTGTCGAAAGGCTTTCAGGAAGAAGGGTACATCCTGCATCTGGAAGAACATACCATATAAAATTTAATCCGCCCAAAAATGATAATAAAGATGATGTCACAAATGAAGATCTCATTATTCGCGATGATGATAAAAAAGAGACTATCATGACGAGACTTAAAAATTATCATGAAGCAACAAAACCTCTAGAAGATTATTATAAAAACAAATCTAAACTAAACTTCATCGATATCGACGGAACCCTTCAAATAGAATCTATTAATCAATTTTTAAAAAATACAATTAAATAAAATGTACGAAACATATAATTTTCATGAGATTGAAAAAGAATGCCAATCTTCTTGGTTCAGCTCTAACAAATTTGCTGCGAAAAAAGATTCATCTAAAAAAAAATATTATGTTTTATCAATGTTCCCCTATCCCAGCGGCAAGCTACATATGGGTCATGTGCGCAATTATACAATTGGTGATGTAATCTCTAGATTCAAAAGATTTCAAGGATTTAACGTTATGCAGCCTATGGGCTGGGATGCTTTTGGACTCCCTGCGGAGAATGCCGCGATTAAAAATAATACCCTTCCTGACAAATGGACCTACCAAAATATTGATGCAATGAAGGAACAATTAAATTCCCTTGGTTTTTCCTTAGACTGGAGTAGAGAAATTGCAACCTGTGATCCCAACTATTACAAATGGGAACAATGGTTATTTATAAAGTTATTTAAAAAAGGGTTGATTTATAAAAAGACATCAAGAGTGAATTGGGATCCTGTTGACCAAACGGTCTTAGCCAACGAACAAGTGATTGATGGCAAGGGATGGAGGTCTGGTGCACTTGTTGAACAAAAAGAAATTCCTCAGTATTTCTTCAAAATAACTGATTTTGCAGAAGAGCTCGATAAGGATATAAACAGTCTTGATGGCTGGCCTCCGCAAGTAAAATTAATGCAAAAAAATTGGATCGGTAAAAGTTTTGGTTATAGGGTTGAGTTTCAACAAAAAGAATTTAATTCCATTGCTATTTTTACAACACGTCTTGATACCCTTCATGGTGCTACTTTTTTAGCTATTGCCATTGATCATCCAATATCAGTTGAGTTAAGCAAAACAAATAAAGAGATCAGTGATTTTATAAATGACAATAAAAAAAGTGGAGTATCTACTGCCGAATTGGAAAAGGCTGAAAAAAAAGGTCTTTTTACTGGTCTATTCGCTACCAATCCAATTAATGGAAAATCTATTCCTGTCTGGATAAGCAACTATGTTTTAATGGGATATGGTGAAGGTGCGATTATGGCTGTACCTGCACATGATGATAGAGATTTTGAATTTGCTAAAAAATATTCTCTTGATGTTATTCAAGTTATCGAATCTGATCAAGAATTATATACCGGTAAAGGCATTCTGATTAATTCAGATGATTTTAATGGTCTATCATCAGATGATGCGATTAATCAGATTGGTAAACAACTTTCAAGTAAAAAAGTTGCAGAAAAACAAACCAAATATCGATTAAGAGATTGGGGCATATCAAGACAGCGATATTGGGGTTGCCCTATTCCAATCATTCATTGTAATGAATGTGGTGAAGTCTGTGAAAATGAATCATACCTTCCGGTCATGCTCCCGAAAAAAGAAAAATTTGATTTTGATAACCAATCAATTAAAACCGAAATTGATTTTATTAACTGCATTTGTCCTAGTTGTGGTAATCCAGCTCAAAGGGAAACGGATACTATGGATACTTTTGTTGAATCATCATGGTACTTTGCAAGATATGCATGTCCCACTGAGAATAAATCCATGTTAAATGATGAGGCAAATTATTGGTTACCAGTTGATCAATACATAGGCGGTATTGAACATGCAATTCTTCATTTACTTTATTCTAGGTTCTTCAGCAGACTTCTGCGAGACGAAGGATTGATAAACATATCTGAGCCTTTTAGAAATTTACTGACTCAAGGAATGGTCCTAAAAGATGGATCCAAAATGTCAAAATCAAAGGGAAATACAGTTGACCCAGGAGAATTAATAGAAAAGTTTGGTGCTGATACTGCCCGCTTATTTATAATGTTTGCAGCGCCCGCGGACCAGAGCTTAGAATGGTCTGATAAAGGTATTGAAGGTTCACATAGATTTTTAAAAAAGGTGTACACACAAATATTTAATTTTAAAAAAATCCTAGATGGTCAAAATGCTTTTAATCTTAAAGAATCCAATCTTAATAATGAATTTAAATTTCAACTCAGCAAAACTATTGATAAAGTAACTGACGATATCGATCGAAGAAAAAGCTTTAACACTGCAATTGCTTCATTAATGGAATTCGTTAATTATTTAAGCACACTTGATAAACAAAAATCACTAAATGAACTTTATCTTGGTTATAAGAATTTACTAATCATGTTATCTCCATTTGTGCCACATTTTAGTGAATATATTTTCACAAAACTTACTGCACAAAGTATTGATCAAGAAACATGGCCATTAGCAAATAAGGATGACCTTATTCAATCAACGCAAACAATAGTAATCCAAGTGAATGGAAAAGTACGAGATAATATTGAAATTGACAATAATGCACCACAAGAAATCATTGAGGAAAAAGCTTTTGCAAGCGAAAAAGTGTTAAGATTTGTAGAAGAAAGATCTAATGTGAAAAAAATAATTTTCATTAAAAATAAAATACTTAATATTGTTGTATGAGAAAAAATAAATTTTTAATTTTTTATTTATCATTGCTGTTGATATTAAATTCATGTGGATTTCAGTTAAGAAAACCATTAGACTTAAACTATCAATCTTATGCCATCGTAGGAGACTCTACCGGGTTATCAAAACTTATTCATAAACAGCTTTCCTTTGCAGACATAGAAGAAAATAAAGATGGTAGTGCTGATCTGATTATTGAAATTATTAATAATAATTATGCAAGGAGAATATTATCTCTTGCAGGGAATGGTCAAGTTGGAGAATTTGAACTTATCCATACCGTTGAGTATAGATTCAAAGCTGGCTCAAAATGGTCAGAACCAAGAAAATTGGAGGCAATAAGAGAATATACATACGACCCAACTTTATATAACGCTGCTGCTGCTGAAGAAAACTACCTTAAGGATTCAATGACTGAGCAACTATCCCGATCAATCATCACCGAAATTAATAATATAGGAAAATAAAATTGAAAGTTTTTGATCTCACATCCGATGTGATTAAAAAACATAACATCTTTTTCTTATATGAGCATGATTCATGCATTTCTGATCACTGCATGCATGAGATAAAAGTTAATTCAGAAATTAAAAATCTATCTATTGAAATCAATGAAATCTCCTTTGAAGAGGAACTAAGTCAATACCTATCCTCAGATTTGTTTGGGGAAAGGTATCTGATAAAAATAAATATAAAAAATGCAAAAAATATTCCCAAAATTAATGCATCATTAAAACAAAATTCAAGTGATAACGTTTTCATTATCAAATACTCAAAGAAGGATAAGTTTGATATTGAAGGACTAGATTCTTTATTTATTGACACAGAGATCAAGGAATTTGAAAAAAATAATTATCTTACATATTTGATAAGGTCTTATAGAATTGATTTAACTTCAGACGAGATAAACTCAATTGAGGTCGCCACTTCAAATAATTATCTAGCACTTCATAATATTTTGAAATTAAAAACTTTATACTCAAAAAATAATATTGAGAACGAGTCAAGCTACGAAGGCTTTGATATCATTGCATCCATTTTTAAGGATAAACAAGAAGTTTTTATTAATAAAGTTGAAAAATTTTTACAATCCTTAAATGATCCCATTCAATTTAATAGTTTATTATTCTGGTTTTTCAAATCTGTTTATCGGCATAAAAATGATTCAGGAATTAATTTGAAAAATTTGAGGTTATTTGGAGATCTTTCAAAATTTTGCCAAGCTGCTTCGTCTAAGATGAGTCTCAAACTTTTAGAAAATATTATTCAAAAAATTCACTTAGTTGATAAAATAAGCAAAGGTCAATATATTGATCTTGATGCTAAGTTAGAAATAAAAAAAATTTTACAAATTTCTTTTCTAAAGACACGTAATGGATAAATATATTAAAAATCTGCTTATTAATGCAAAAACAGACTCGGCTTCAATTGCAAATGCATCATCATTATCTAAGAATGAATTTCTTTTACATCTTGAAAAACAATTAGTGTCTAACAAGACAAAAATTATTAGTGAAAACAAAAAAGATTTAAGCCTAGCAAAAAAAAATGATTTAGATCATGCCTTTATTGATCGACTAGTTATCAATAGTAAGACGGTAGATTCAATGTGTGAAGGTTTAAGAAATATTCATTCTTTAAATGACCCGATAGGAAATATTGAAAATATCAATGTTAGGCCAAATGGTTTAAAAATTGGAAAAATGCGAGTCCCACTTGGAGTCATATTAATAATTTATGAATCCAGGCCTAATGTTACTATTGATGTAGCTGCCCTTGCGGTTAAATCAGGAAATTCTGTAATCTTAAGAGGCGGTTCTGAGGCTCTTCACTCAAACTTATTTTTAGGGAAGTTAATTCAAAAGGCGTTGCAATTAGCTAAGCTTCCTCCCAGTGCAGTACAAATAGTAAATAAAACTGATCGATCATTAGTTGCCGACCTGATCACGGCAAAAGACTATATTGATGTCATCATTCCTAGGGGCGGGAAAGGTTTAATTAAAAATATTAGTGATAATGCCAAAATACCAGTTATTAAACATCTTGATGGAAATTGTCATATTTATGTTGACGAGTTTGCGTCACTAAATCAGGCAATTAATATAGTTGAAAATTCAAAAACCCAAAGGTATGGGACATGCAATACGCTAGAGTCACTTGTTGTTCATAAATCAATTGCTGATCAATTTTTAAAAAAAATTGCATCTAAATTTAAAAAACATAAAGTTGAAATGCGCGGCTGCAATGAGACATGCAAGATACTTACCAACATAACAAAAGCCACTTCTGAAGATTTTTTTGAAGAATATTTAGCTCCAATCATATCCATTAAGATTGTTAATTCTCTGAAAGCAGGGATAGACTTTATTAACAAACATTCATCTAAACATTCTGAAGCTATAATCACGGAAAATTATACTCATGCACAAACTTTTTTAAAGTTAATAGATTCATCTAGTGTGATGGTTAATGCCTCAACAAGATTTGCAGATGGTTTTGAGTACGGCCTAGGAGCAGAAGTGGGAATCTCTACTGATAAATTTCATGCTCGTGGACCTGTTGGCCTTGAGGGATTAACGTCAGAAAAATATATTGTCTATGGCGAAGGGCAAACCCGCTCATAATGCAAAATAATGTTGCGCTGTTTGGCGGTGCTTTTGATCCCTTTCATAATGGCCATCAATATATTATCAATCAACTCAAATTATTAAATTTTAAAAATATTATTCTTGTCCCAACCGGAGTATCTGCCTTCAATAAAAATTTAACAGAAGCAAGACATCGTATTAATATGATAAATGCTGCAACCAAAGATGTCGAAGTAAGTAATTATGAAGTGAATCAATCAGACCAAATTACCTTTTCAATAGATACCATTAAATATTACCTAAAAACATACCCACAACTTGTTCTTGTATTTGGAGAAGATTGTTTTTACAGCTTTGATAGATGGAAAGACTGGAAGAAAATTACAGAGTTAGTAAAGATAATTGTCATAAAGAGAAAATCAGATATTGATGACTTTCATCGGATAGCAAAAACAAAAAAGATTGATATAGTAAAAAATTTCAAAGAATTTCAAAGTCAACAAAATAACTGTCTGTATTACCACGATGGAGATGGCTATGATGCTTCATCCAGTGAAATAAAAAAAATAATTAAAAATCAGCGCATCGAAGATCTTCAGAATTTAGTTTCCGATGATGTGCTTCATTACATCATAAAAAATAAACTATATATTTAATTTAAAATTAGAATCATTGTGCCTCGCGATGCCTAGGCATTTCGTTTTGATATTTTGTTTTAAATATTCAATATTTTTGTCAACCTCATCCATCTCAGGATCAATGAGATTCCCGACCCATCCAGCTGTCTTAATACCATTTGATTCGAGTGCGTGCTGAGTTAATAAGGCATCATTTATACATCCGAGTTTTAACCCTATAATTACAATTACAGTAATATCTAGATGGCGAATCAGGTCTAGATTCGTCCTAGATTGGTCCACCGGGGATAATAAACCCCCAACACCCTCAACCAGAATACGATCGTATTCGTTTTCTAGATCATTTATCTTTTGTTTAATAAGATTAAAGTCAATCTGAATACCCTCCTCTTCTGTTCCAATATGAGGGGAGACAGCTTTTTTTAAGGAGTAAAAATTAATTTTATGATGGTCATTAATTGAAGCCTGGCAATCTAAGAGGGTCTGGACATCTTCATTTATTGAATCCTGACTAAATCCAGCAGCAATGGGTTTAATGCCAATAATTTTTTTTCTCGATAAGATATTTTTTAGAATGGCAGAGGTAATATATGTTTTACCAATACCTGTACCAGTACCAGTGATGAAAAATTTTTTCATTACTTCATTAACCTTATAACATGCTCTTCTGCATTACGAATTTTCCATGCATGGCCCAGAATTACTTCATAACTGAGGATGTTTTTATTATTTTTTTTAAATTGATCTAAATGGTCAATCAGTTTTAATAAATAATTTTTTCCTCTAAGGCTTTTATGAGAATCCTCAGATTTTGTCACTCCAATTTTTTTTAAATCACGCAATGCTGATAATGCATCGTCATATTGATTTTGATACTCATCTCTTATTAAAACTGGATCATAAAAATTATTATTATTTAATATCTCAGCATATTCTTGAATCGTTAAGAAATTTTGGGTTAATTCATTTACTTTAAATTGTTGTAATTCAATTAATGTATTTTTTAAGAAGGAGGAAAACAAAAATAAGCCATCAATAGTTAATAAATTATTTATATTTTTGAATAGTAGATTAACATTCTCAGACCATTGAATAGAATTGCTAGAAATGATTAGATCAAAAGTATTATCATGAAACGGTAATTGATCCATATCAGCATTCACAAAATATCTTTTTTTAGATGAAAATATTTTTTTGAAACTTGTTCTTTTATTCATTGATACTTTTAACATATCTAACGAAAAATCAAGCTCATATATCTCCGCATCAGGAAAGATCTTTTCCAATAAGATAGAATTTTTTCCTGTTGCAGAACCAATATCCAATATTCGATTGGGATTTATTTTTATATAATTTAGTCTTTCGATCAACTCCTCAGCAATTATTGATTGCATTACAGCATCCTGATCGTAATGCTCTGCTGCACTGTTGAAATCTTTAATTTTTTTTAATTTATTCATGAATAAATATCATTAAGATAGGTGGCACATTCATCAGGATGAGATAAAAAAGGAACATGCGAGGCTTTATTGATAAATATTGTTTTTTTTACATTCCTAATATTTTTATGCATGAATGTTTGCGATTGAATAGGAACAATTTTGTCTTGAACCCCAGCAATTAAATATATATCGCAATTCATATTACCCATAAATGTTAAAAAGTTATTATTTTTCATATGTGACAAATAAAATTTAAGCGAGTTAAAATTAATATCTTTAGATGCCACACATTTTATTAAATAATTTAGGATAGTTTTTTTGCTCTCTTGACCTAATAATTGTAAATTAAAAAAATTAGTCAAAGTTTTCTTTTGATGGTTCATAATCGACTTTGCAAAATTTTCAAAAATAACTTCGTTGAGTCCAAGCTTCCATAAATCATTGTTTACAAAAATTGGTGTTGATGATGCAAGTATAATTTTTTTTACCTTTTCCCTATTCAATCGATAAATTTCTATTGCAACTTGGCCACCTAAGGACCACCCAAAAATGTCAAAAGAATCAAAATTATAATTTTGTATCTCGTCATTAATCTGATTGATACATTTTTCCCAGGCATCATTTTCATCCATTTCAGGCAAATCAAAGAATAGAAGTTGATATTTATTTTTATCAAGCTTTTCAAAAAATGGCTTGAACACATCTTTATTCATGGCCCATCCATGAATGAAGATTATAGGATGGCCTGCGCCTAATGATTCAATTAACATTTGATAGTGAGCTATTCAGAGCGTCAGCTAAATGAATAATGTCATTTTTTGAATGTCTTGCAGATATACTTATCCTCAGTCTTGATTCTGAAAATGGGACAGTCGGCGAGCGAATAACTGCAACATGAATTTTTTTTTCTAAAAGTTCTTTTTGAATATTTATTACCAATTGATTATCTTTTATTAAGATCGGTTGTATTGGCCCGTCCACATTCATTAATAACTGTTTTTTATGAATCAAATTTCGAAATAAATTAATATTTTTATTTAACTTCTTTCTTAATTTTTCACCATTCATTATTAAGTCAACTGACTTTAAAATTCCATCAGCAAGATATGGAGGTGAGGCGGTTGTATAAATATATTCTCGTGATTTTTGTTTTAGATAATCAATTATCTTTTTTGACCCGCAAATTATAGCTCCCGACAACCCTGCAGATTTTCCAAAGGTTGTGAGGTGAATAATATTACTTTTATCTATTTCAATCCCCACCTGACTCTCAAGCAATCCTAGGCCCTTTGCGCCATAGACTCCAAAACCGTGCGCATCATCAATGTATAAAAGAGTTTTATATTTTATGGATAATGAATACAGTCTTGATAAATCTGCGATATCACCATCCATGCTAAATACACTATCGGTCACTATAATTTTATTTTCTTTTGTTGAATTTTTTATTTTTTGTTCAAGAAAATCATAATCGAGATGTGGGTAACGAGTGAATGGTGTTTGAGTTGAAAACATTCCATCATAGACAGATGCATGACAAAGTTTATCTAAGAAAATATCAAACTCGCCTTTTATTATATTTTTAAAAAAAGATACATTCGCGTTGAAACCGCTATGATAAAAAAGACCATCTTCAAAATGAAGAATATTTGCTAATTTTAACTCTAGATTGCTGTGGCTTTGAAAGTGGCCTGAAATAAGATGGGATGCGCCTGAGCCATTACCAAATTTATCGATTGATTTTTTCATGACTCTTGAAATGCTTTTATTATTTCTAAGCCCAAGATAATCGTTATCTGAAAAATTTAAATAGTCTTTATTCCTATCTTCCCTATTTCTCAATAAGTTTTTTTCTTCAATATCTTGAAGCTCTAGAGCTATATCTTTTTCGATCATTAACTAATTGGTTTTTATTCCAAGTTTTTTTAACAATTCCTGATCCTTTTCGGATGCTGGATTATCTGTGGTTAAGAGCTCGTCACCATAAAAGATTGAATTAGCACCAGCAAAAAATGCTAACGCTTGTGTAGATTCATTCATTTTTTCTCGCCCTGCTGACAAGCGTACATAGCTCTTGGGCATAATAATTCTGGCGACCGCAATTGTTCTAACAAAATCAAAATGGTCTAACTCCGTTTGACCAAATAGCGGTGTACCTTCAACTTGTGTCAAAAGATTAATAGGAACACTTTCCGGCTGAGGTGTGAGATTGGATAGCTGAGCTAATAACCCAGCCCTCTCAGTAAGTGACTCACCCATCCCAACAATTCCACCACAACAAACATTAATACCCTGATCACGAACATTCTTTAATGTGTCAAGCCGATCCTCGTAAGTTCTTGTGCTTATAATATCTCCGTAAAATTCTGGCGAAGTATCTAAGTTATGGTTATAGTAATCTAACCCAACGTCTTTTAACTGCTTTGCCTGATCACCATCCAGCATACCAAGTGTTGCGCATGACTCCATGCCTAATTTCTTTACTTCTGTAATCATATCTTTTACCAAATCTAAATCTTTTTGTTTTGGGCTTCGCCAGGCTGCGCCCATACAAAATCGAGTTGCACCGGAAGATTTTGCTTCTTTAGCCGCATGAATAACCTCTTCGAGCGCCAATATCTTTTCATTTTCCACATCAGTGTCATATCTTGCGGATTGGGGACAGTACGCACAGTC
This sequence comes from beta proteobacterium KB13, assembly GCA_000156155.1. Classification (GTDB taxonomy): domain Bacteria; phylum Pseudomonadota; class Gammaproteobacteria; order Burkholderiales; family Methylophilaceae; genus BACL14. The sequence goes on from DS995299.1 coordinate 969,228, forward strand.
TTCTGAACATCCGCCAGTTTTAATTGATAGCAATGTACTTAACTGAACCTGATTGGGGTTAAAATTTTCTCTATGCACTTGATGCGACTGAAAAATTAGATCATTAAAAGGTTTTTCAAACAAAGATCTAATATATTCAATTGATATTGACTGATCGTTTGATAAATTCTTATCAATTTTATTAAAATAAATGGGTTGGTCCATATTGATCCTTTTTTTTATTTTAAACATTATAATATCAGTTGAAGTAAACTAAAAATAAAAATAAATTAACTCATGTATAAAAAATAATCAAATGTTTAATATTGTCCTCTATGAGCCAGAAATTCCACCAAATACCGGAAATATTATTAGGCTTTGTTCTAACTCTAATTGTAAATTGCACCTCGTTAAACCTCTTGGGTTTGAATTGAGTGAAAAAACTTTGCGTAGAGCTGGTTTAGATTACATAAAACATGAATTATTTGTCATCTATGAGAACTATTCTGATTTTTTATCAAAAAATAAAAATATCAACTTGTTTGGAATATCAACCAAGGGGAAAAATTATTACCACTCAGTAAGTTTTAAACCTGATGATTTCTTTATGTTTGGCCCGGAAACTAGAGGTTTGCCTGATGCTATACGAAATCAAATTGAGCCTAATCATTTACTAAGGGTGCCGATGGCAGAGAATAGTCGGAGTATTAATTTAGCGAATACAGTGTCTATTATTTTATACGAAGCCTGGAGGCAAAATAATTTCTTAGGGAGTATTTAATTTTCTGTTGTTAATGATCGTGACAACAGATTTTTTACTGCGTCTTTAGCAGATATCTCATTAGTTAATACACGATACACTTCACAAGTAATAGGCATATCAATGTTTTCATGTTTAATTCTATTAAATACTTCATAACAAGCATTAACACCCTCGGCAACATGACCAAGAGATGAAAGAATTTCATCTAAACTTTTACCTTCCGCCAACCTAATACCAACCTCACGATTACGTGAGTACTGGCCGGTACATGTAAGCAATAAATCACCAATTCCCGCCAAACCTATAAAGGTTTCTTCAGATGCATTCAATGCCTTTCCAAACCGGGTTATTTCAGCTATTCCTCTAGTTATTAAGGCAGCCCGCGCATTATTTCCAAAACCCATACCATCAGATATTCCAGAGGCTATTGCAATAATATTTTTTAAGGAACCACCAACTGTTACGCCAGCAATGTCATCACTCAGATACACGCGCATGCTGCCATGGTGGAATATTTTTGCTACAGAGTTAGATAATTCTGGGTTTGTAGTTGCAAGAGTCACTGCCGTAGGAAGATCTCTTACTAATTCAGCTGCGAAGCTTGGTCCAGATAAGACGCCATAAGCAAGTTCTTTGTTTACAAGATAGTCTTGAATTATTTCATGTGGAAAAAGACTAGAACCAGCCTCAAGTCCCTTGTTAGTCCATATGATAGATTTATTAGGATCAATAGTCTGTATTTTTTGAATTATCTCTGCAAAAGCGGAAGTTGGCACCGATGAAATAACTATATCTGATGATAATACTGCCTCATCTAATGTAGATGTTAATTCAAGCTGATCGGGGAAAGTAAAATCACCAAGATACTTTGGATTGGAACGGGCTTTTTTCATACCAGAGACGTGGCCAGAGTCTCGGGCCCATAATTTTACCGGGAAGGCTTTTGCCGCCTGTATTGCTAAAGCAGTCCCCCATGCGCCTGCACCTAGAACCGCAACCTTCATTATTTAATACCCCACAAATCAGTAGCTTTAATAAAACCCTCAATGTCCCCCACTTTGGAGTACACTTTTACCCAATCATCAATTTTTTTTGCATCTAAAAGCTCAAGAGTAACGTTCTCATTCACCTTTGCAAGGATAGGGCTTGCTGATGAAGGTTCTAGGTAAATTGGATTATCGCCCTTTAAATTCAAAACTGTTCTTTTCGATGATAAATCACTCGTTTTTATCCAATTGATCAATCCCTCATGATCCTTCACTTTTTTCCATTCTTTTAAGCTGACAATTACCTCAAGCGGATATCCTTTTGTAACAATAAAAGATTTTTTTGTTGAGCCTGATGGCGCTTCATGAAGAAATGCTTGATCAGCATTCACTGACATAAAATCCGCATAAGCAAAAGAGCTTATGAAACAAAAAAACAAAAGTGGAAACCACTTTTGTTTTTTAATCATTCTTGTTTTGCTCTTGGGCTTGTTGTTGTTTTTGCTGAAGGTATAAATTTTCAAAGTTAATTGGATTCAAGAGAACTGGTTGAAATCCTGATTTCGTTACCATGTCAGATACCGCTTCCCTTGCATATGGAAAGAGAATATTTGGGCACGTGATCGCGAGCACCATCTCTAAACCCTCTTCAGGGATATTGTTAATTTGGAAAATACCAGACTGAGTTACATCAACGAGAAAGGCCACTTTATCATCTTGTTTTGAAGTTACAGTCACTTGCAGCGATACATCATAAAAACCATCAGCTAAAGGTTTAGCTGTATTATTCAACTCGATACCAATTTTAGGTGCTTCACGATTCGTAAAAATCTCTGGAGCATTAGGCACTTCAACTGATGCGTCTTTTAAATATAATTTTTCAATTGCAAATCCTGGTTGTTGTGCCTGTGATGGATCAACACCTTTTGCATTGCTTTTTTTTGTTTTAGTTGCTTTCTTTTTTTTATCTTCAGCCATATTTATTCCAACTTAATTTTTTAAAAAATGATTTTACACTTATAAATGTGTAAAACATAGTCTTAAATCTTTGAATCAGAAATCACTTTGTCTAATTCACCGGACTGGTCAAATTTTCGTAAGTCATCAAATCCACCAACATGCTGGTCATTGATAAATATTTGAGGAACGGTTCTTCTTCCAGTTATTTCTATCATTTGTAATAGATCATCTTCTGATTTATCTATAAAAATTTTTTTAATATTATTTAATCCTTTTTTGTTAAGCAATTTCTCGGCATTGGTGCAGTAAGGACAAAAATTACTCGTATACATTATTACTTTCATATCACTTATATGGGTCTTTATTTTAAAAATTCAATACTTTTCAAAAAACTAATCTTTGATTATATATAGACGATTTTTCAAATGATATAATTCAAACTATGTCAAAGAAAACAATCACCTTATTAATCCTTGATGGATTTGGTCACTCCTCTAACCATGACCATAATGCCATTTCTCATGCAACAACTCCTAATCTTGATTTTTTAAAATCGAATTATCCAAACGGCCTTATTAATGCTTCAGAAAATCATGTAGGCTTACCAGATGGTCAAATGGGAAATTCTGAGGTTGGTCATATTAATATTGGAGCTGGTCGTGTAGTTTATCAGGACATCCAGAAAATAAATAACTCCATCAGAAACAATGATTTACAGAATAATGCAGTCCTTAGAAATAGCTTCAATGAGCTTAAGAAGAATCAAGGTAGATTGCATTTGCTTGGATTGCTTTCTGATGGTGGTGTCCATAGTCATTACGATCACTTTGAAGCTTTTCTGAAGATTGCAAAAGATAATGGCATACAGAATACCTTCGTTCATGCATTCCTAGATGGACGAGACACCCCTCCTAAGAGTGCTAAGAAATATCTAGATAAATTAGATACATGGATATCATCAAACGGTTATGGCGTCATTGGATCTATAAGTGGTCGATTCTATGCAATGGATCGGGACAATAGATGGGATAGAGTTAAACTTACTTACGACATGCTTACAGAAGGAAAAACTGATCATGTTTATCAAAACATTATCGAAGCTTTAGACTCTGCATACCATAGAGGAGAAACAGATGAGTTTGTCTTACCCTCGTTAATAGATTCTAAAAGCATAATTCAAGAAAACGACATGGTGGTCTTTCTTAATTTCCGATCTGATCGTGGCAGGGAGTTAACTCGTGCCTTTAAAGATAAAAGTTTTACCGAATTTGAAAGATCAACCAAATTAACCACCCTCAATTATTTAACCATGACCTGCTATGATCAGTCATTTGAAAATATTTCGGTGTTATTTCCCCCAGAAAAACTTACAAATACACTCGGTTCATATTTAGCTGACAAGGGTTTAACTCAGCTTCGAATCGCTGAAACAGAAAAATATCCTCATGTGACATTCTTTTTTAACGGCGGGGAAGAAGCCAAATTTAAAAATGAAGATCGGATTCTCATTCCATCTCCTGATGTTAGAACCTATGATTTAAAACCTGAAATGAGTGTCTACGAGGTTTCTGAGAGATTAATTGAATCTATCAATTCAAAAAAATATGATGTCATCATATGTAACTTTGCCAATGGCGATATGGTGGGTCATACAGGTAATATGGAGGCAGCAAAAAAAGCTGTCGAAGCCATGGATAAATGTATTGGTGATATTATCTCAGCAACAGAAAATATATCTGGCTCCTTAATAATTACAGCTGATCATGGTAATGCTGAATTGATGCTTGATGTTGAAAATAATCAAGTCCACACACAACATACAACAAACCTAGTTCCATTCATTGTCATGGACAACCGAGCAAAAAAAGTTTCTGATAGTGGTAGCTTATCTGATATCGCTCCAACAATACTTGCCATGATGGATATAGAAGTACCTAACGAAATGACAGGAAAAAATTTAGTCACCTTTTGATGAAAAAAATTTTTATTACCCTTTTTCTTCTTTTTTATTTATCCCCTGCTACAAGTGGTATCGATGAAAGTACAAAAGACCTTGATAGTGTAAAGAAACAAATCAAGGATATAGATAAAGAAATCAAAAAAAATAAGGATAAGAAGAAGAGCATTGACAATGAGTTAAAACAGCAAGAGAAAAAAATAAGTAAAACGCGAAAAGAAATTCACAGCATCAATAAAAAATCAAAACAAAATCAAAAAAAATTAAAACAACTTAATCAAGATCAAAAAAAGCTTGAACAGGAAATTAGTAAAAAAAAGATCTACCTATCAGCCCTCTTTTTGGATATCCATAAAAAAGGTGACTCTTCATACTTAAAGTCCATCATTGATGGGGACAACCCCAGTGATATTTTGCGAGACCAAAAATTAAAATCCTATTTTACTAACGCTCAATTTGAATTAATCAATCAATTACAGACAGACAAAAAAAAACTGATTGATACCAAGAAAATTATTAATAAAACCATAGCTAAGATTGATCGCCAAAAAAAGGATAAAAATAAAATAAAGAAACAATTAGAATCTGAAAAAAGTAATAAAAAACAATTACTTGTGAGTGTAGCCAAAGAGATAAAAAACAAAGAACAAGCGAAGAAAAAATTAATTGAAGATGAAAAAAAATTAAAATCCATCATTGATGAGTTGGTTAAAAAAGCAGTAAAAGAGGAAGAAAAGGAAGAGTTAAGAAAAAAAGAAACAAAAAAAACAAAATCAACTGAAAAAGTTGTGCCATACAAAGGTGGCTCTTTTGCCAAGCTAAAAGGGAAGTTGACACTTCCTCTTAAAGGAAAAATTAGATATAAGTTTGGAACAAAAAGAAAAGATACTGGGGTTAAATGGAAGGGCATCTTTATTGAAGGCAAGGAAGGTCAAGATGTTAAATCAGTTGCTCATGGCAAAGTCGCTTATGCAGATTGGTTGAGAGGTTTTGGTAACCTCATCATCATTGACCATGGTCAAGGGTTTATGAGTCTATATGGTTATAATGAATCGGTTTTATTAAATGTAAATGATGAAGTTAAAGAAGGTGACATTATTGCTACAGTTGGAAATACTGGAGGTCTAGGAATAAATGGTTTATATTTTGAACTCCGTAAAAATAGTAAACCATTTAACCCATTAGGTTGGACAAAAAAATAACATCATTCACCGATAATATGGGTAGCAATAGATCGATTATGAGCTGAAAATCGATGCTCATACAAGAAAATTCCTTGCCATTGACCAATTTGTAAGACACTATTTTTAATAGGAATTGATAGATGCGTCTGCGTCAATGCTGTTCTAATGTGTGCTGGCATGTCATCAGCACCTTCCATCGTATGAATAAAGTCCGAAGAGCCATCCGGCACTAATTTTGAAAAAAATGTTTCCATGTCAACTAATACATCTGGATCATAATTTTCATTAATTAGCAGACTAGCGGATGTATGTTTGATATATGCAGTAAACAAGCCATTATCAATTGCAGAATTTCCTACAATTTTTTTAATATCGGCGGTAATGTCATAAAAACCGCGACCTCTAGTAGTTGTTATTTTAATATCGTCAAACTTTTGCATGATCTAATTTATTAAATAAAAATCTATCATTATTAAAATCAATTTCTAGAACATCTTTATCTAGAAATTTACCAGATAAAATTTCTGTTGAGAGTTTATTTTCAATTTCATTTTGAATCGCTCTCTTTAGCGGCCTTGCTCCATAAATAGGATCAAAACCTGCCTTCCCAATTTCAAATATTGCTCTGTCTGTCACCTTTGCTTGTATTCCAATTTTTTTAAGCTTAAGTAATAAATTTTCTAATTGATTTTTTGTTATATCATGTAAATGTCTTTCACCTAGTCCATGGAAAACAACAACATCATCTATTCTATTGATAAATTCTGGTTTGAAATAATTTTTCACCTCTGCCATGACTGAAATTTTTATTACCTGATAATCATCTTGGGTCATTTTTTGAATTAGGTTAGACCCTAAGTTAGAAGTCATAATAATGACCGTATTTTTAAAATCGACAGTTTTACCCTTGCCGTCAGTAAGTCTACCTTCATCTAAGACCTGAAGAAGTACGTTAAAGACATCAGGATGAGCTTTTTCAATCTCATCAAGCAATATCACACTATATGGCTTTCTTCTGACTGCTTCAGTTAAATAGCCGCCCTCTTCATAACCAACGTAACCAGGAGGAGCGCCAATAAGTCTAGCAACAGAATGCTTTTCCATAAATTCAGACATATCAATGCGAATTAGATGCTCTTCACTATCAAACAGAAAGCTAGCCAATGATTTTGACAGCTCGGTCTTACCCACCCCGGTTGGTCCTAAAAATAAAAACGATCCGTATGGCCTTCCCTCGTCACTCAATCCTGACCTTGATCGTCTTATGGCATTTGAGATTGATTTAACTGCCTCATCTTGACCCACAACACGCTGATGCAAAACAGACTCCATATTAATTAATTTTTCTTTCTCACCTTGCATCATTTTTGCGACTGGAATTCCGGTTGCTCTTGAAACAACTTCTGCAATTTCATCAGCCCCGACTTCAGTTCGCAGCATTTTATTTTGTGATGCAGGTTTTGTTACATCAGCCTTTTTTAATTGTTCTTCAAGTTGAGGAATTTCACCATACTGAAGTTCGGATACCCTCTGCCAATTACCTTTCCTTTTTTCTTCTTCCATAGAAATTTTTAGAGATTCTAATTTCTCTTTTATACCTTTTGCTCCAATTAAAGTGGCTTTTTCTGACTTCCAAATCTCCTCTAAGTCAGCAAATTCTTTTTCAATTTTTTTAATTTCAGATTCAATAATCTCAAATCTTTCTTTTGAGGCAGCATCTTTATCTTTTTTTACTGCTTCTCGCTCAATCTTAAGTTGAACCAGCCTTCTTTCTAATTTATCAAGCTGCTCAGGTTTTGAATCAATTTCAATTTTTATTCTTGATGCAGCCTCATCAATGAGATCAATCGCCTTGTCCGGAAGAAATCTATCTGTGATATATCGATTAGATAATTCAGCTGCAGCAACAATTGCTGGATCTGTAATCTCCACATTGTGATGTAACTCATACTTTTCTTGCAATCCTCTTAAGATGGCAATGGTTGCTTCCACATTAGGCTCATCTATCATGACTTTTTGAAAACGACGTTCTAATGCAGCATCTTTTTCTACATACATTCGATATTCATTCAGCGTGGTTGCCCCGACACAATGTAATTCACCCCGTGCTAAAGCAGGCTTAAGCATATTGCCAGCGTCCATAGCCCCTTCAGTTTTGCCGGCTCCAACCATGGTGTGAATTTCATCGATAAATAAGATAATGTTTCCTTGGCTAGCGTTAATCTCTTTTAATACAGCCTTCAATCGTTCCTCAAAATCACCTCTGTATTTTGCGCCTGCCAATAATGACGCCATATCCAGTGACAATACCTGTTTATTCTTTAATGAATCTGGTACCTCCTGATTCACTATTCTTTGTGCAAGACCTTCAATGATTGCTGTTTTACCAACCCCAGGCTCCCCAATTAATACTGGGTTATTTTTACTTCGGCGTTGCAAAACTTGAATTGTTCTTCGAATTTCATCATCTCGACCAATTACTGGATCCAGCTTACCATCCCTTGCTAAATAGGTTAGATCAATCGTATATTTTTGCAAAGATTGGCGATGATTTTCTGCATCTGGAGTTTTGATATTTTCTTCATTCCTTGCGTTCATAACAATCTCCTTTAACTTATTAAAATTCATTCTATGTTCAATTAGGATTTCTTTGAGACCACTTTTATCAGCCTCAAGACTCAAAAGAAATAAATCCGTCGACATGTATTCATCTTTCAACTCAAAGGCTTTTTTTTCAACCCAATTAAGGAGAGAATTTAATTGTCTCGAAATAGTCGGCTCATTATCATTAGATTGCGATTGTGGAAAATTTTTAATCAGCTGCTCAATGGAGTTATAGGCTGTATTTTTCATTCCTGATAAACGGAGATAGTCCTGAATATCATCATTGTTGGAAGATGAAATCAATGCCTTTAATAGGTGAGCTGGTTCAATCTGAGCATGATTAGAGACATTTGCCAAGGACTGAGCCTCAGCAATAGCCTGTTGAAACTTGGTGGTTAATTTATCAAATCTCATTTTTCATTTTCCATATAAGAATTGTTCATATTTCTTATATGGTGATGAAATTTATTTTTTCAAATTTTTTTCGCTAGAAAGAATACTCAATAGATGTGAAGATAGACCTGCCCATACCTGGAACATTTACAGCGTTGGCATATGTCAGCCCCATGCCAGTAGTGTTCATGGTTTTCCCCTGACCCATGTAAACACCACCTAAAGGATGATCATAATCTCGATCAAATAAGTTATAGATACCCAGATTCAGTTGCAGGTTTTCTTTTTGGTACGTGGACTTAAAGTCAACAAGAGCATAGCCGCTAGTTTTCATCTCCTGACGAATATCATTAACATTTTTCTTGCTATCCACCAGTTGGATATAGATCCCGTTATTCCAATGATTAATCTTTTGGCTAAAGATCAATTTTAAATTGGTTGGCATCACATGATAGAGGTCATCATTCGCATCGGTATTAACTCCTTTGACATGACTGAGTTTGGAATCAAAATAAAAATCCCCAATCTTAGCAATATTGCCTAAATATTGGGAGGTCTTCACATCAAATCCCCATAGACGAGCATTTTGATTACCAAGGGTTAGTGTTCGAAACCCGTCCGCCCTGGAAGTATAGGACACAGCATCAATATAGTCATCAATATAAGTTAAGTAAGACTTGAAATGAAGATTCCATAATTGCTTGTCAGCATCATGGAATACAGCGGCGTAGGCAAAGGTATGTGCTGTTTCTTTATCCAAATTCACATCGCCCACGTATCCATTTCCATCCCCAAACCAGTTCGCCATAGAAGCTGCCATGGCATTGTTAGACCACAAGTACCTTTCTTGCAATGTTGGTGATCTATTCTTAATAGAGTAGCCAAACTCATGGGTTTGATTCAGGTTAGGAGAATAGGCAGCTGATAAGGATAAATCAAGATGAGTATCATCTTTTTTATGATTGAGCGCATTGAAGCTATTTGCATCTGCAGCGTAACCCATGTTGTTGTAGCCTTGTACATCGTTGGTATCCATCTCGACCTGGGTGAGTCTGATCCCCGACTGGGTAAACCACTCTTTGGACCATTGGAGGTCTAACTCTGTAAAGATACTATATCTATCCCGCTTACCGTCGTTAATATTTTTCATGACGTTTGGTGACATCATACCCCCGGTAGGATCCCAGCTATCATCTACCTCATAAAACTGCGTTTCTAATCCGGATCGAAGCGTACTTTTGTCATTCAGGTAAATATCCGATACTGCATTAAACCCAGTAGTGAAGCCGTGATGCGTCATCGACATTCCAGGTGTTCCAGAATAATTGAAGTTTTTATTTTTTCCAAAATTCATTTTGGTTTCTACCTGGTGGTGATAGGCCTGAAGCTCTAGCTTTCCCCAAGCATAAGAAATTGTGTCGTAAAGATGAATCTTATGGGTGTGCTGGCCCACCACATCCATCCGCTGATTCATAAAACCTTGGTATGGGATAGATTGATAGTCAAATTTAATTTCAAGCAGATGATTGTCTAACTGGTAGCCATAACTCAACTGATGATTCTCTATTTGATATCCACTGGAAGCGATTTCATCATCTCGAATTCCGCTTTTATCCGATGATCCACCGTAATTGGCCACCTTGAAATCATCTGCACTGGAATAATTATTTGACTGAGAATAACTACCAGAATATTTAAAATATGCGTTACCAGAAGCAACAGAAGATTTGAAATGAACCCCTTGTTCGTCATTATTACTTTTGTAAAAACTTTTAATGTTGGTCGAATAAATTAATTGATCGTCTTGACTAAAGGTAGGCTTCTTTGTCTTTATTTTTATACTGCCAGCAATGCTGTCGCCCCCCATACTCACTGGTGTGATTCCCGCAAAAACTTTAATGAAATCAACATCATTGATATCAATAAAGGATAGATCGGTGTCGGTATGAGAGGTGCACGCAGAATTTAGGTCCACGCCATCCACGCTGATCCTTATTCTGTCATCATTCAATCCCTGCATATAAGGGATCGAGGACATTGATCCATTTGCGGCATTATCAATCCCAGTAAAATACTCTAAAAGTGATGAGGTGTCCTGCTTGAATTGTTGATTAAGTCTCGATGAACTTATACTCTCGCCCGAGGTAATCTCACCCGGAGTGACAACATCGGTAATGACATAGATCTCTCGTAGCGATAGACCCTCATCCGCCATGATGGTAAGACTCAAAAAAAGAGAGATAATTAAAAATAAATATGAATATGTTTTCATGGGAAGATTTTAATTTCGCCCTTGAGTATACATGATGCGCAAAAATAAAAAAAATAAGAAATATTCCTTTATTCAGAATACCTCTGTTCAAGCCATGGGTCAGCGTCATTGTGGTAGCCTCTTTCTTCCCAAAAGCCAGGACGATCTTCATTGTGCAACTCAATCGATTTGATCCATTTCGCACTCTTCCATGCGTATCGTTTTGGCACAACAACCCTAACAGGACCGCCGTGCTCTTTTGTTAAAGGCTGATCATCAAATTCAAATGCCAGTAACACATCATCTTCTAATATTGCATCCAATGGAAGATTGGTGGTGTAATCGTCATAGGAATGAAAGGTAATAAATTTTGCATATTCAAGAGGATTGGCTAATTTTAATAGATCTCTAGGTCTAAAGCCCTTCCACTTCAGGTCAAACTTAGACCAATGGGTGACACAATGAAAATCAGATATGTCTTCAACAATATCAAATTCTCTCTTTAGGCTCTCATAATCAAATTCGAGCTCATGTGTAACTTCACCAAAAATTTTTAAGGTCCATTCATTTAAGCTAACCTCAGGTGTAATGCCCAAGTCTAGAACCGGAAATTTTTCTGTCAATGTTTGCCCGCTAGGTAAGCGCGCGCGTGACTCTTTTCCTATTGGCTTATTGTTCAATTGAGCTTTTTTAATTTTTTCCTCAAACAGTTTATTAAATGTCATTTAATTTTTCCTTTTAACAAGCCTAAAAGATATATGATTGCTCCAATCGTAATTGCTGAATCTGCCACATTAAATGCTGGCCAATAATATTCATTGATATGCAGATAGATAAAGTCCGTCACATGTCCATTTAAAAATCTATCAATTAAATTTCCAATAGCGCCGCTAATAATTAACATGATTGATATCGACCCATATGGACTGGATATATTTTGTCTATATAAATAAATTAAGTAGGTTAAGATAGCTAGGGTTAAGAGAATAAAAAAATTGTTTTGCCAGCCAGATGCGCTATCTAAAAAGCTAAATGCAGCGCCCGTATTTTGAAAATGAACAATCTTAAAAAAATTATTTATTTCCAAATATTCCGTGAAAGGGATATTCTTTTCAACCCAACTTTTAGAGAGCTGATCAATAAGTATAATGCATAAGCCTAAAAGAAGCTTACGCATACTTTCTTTTTTCTCCATCTCCAAAAAGATTTGTAATACAACGTTCACAGATGGAGGGGTGTTCTTGGTGAGTGCCTACAGAGGGTTCAAAATGCCAGCATCTGTCACATTTGTCATGATTAATTTTTTTAACACTGACAGAGAGTCCTTGTTGCTCTTCAATCAAACTCACGCAAGATACGATAAAGATGAAATGGAGCTCTGATTCATAAGGTTTTAAAATTTGAAAAGTTTCTGGCTTACATGACAGATGAATATCACACTCCAGAGCTGAACCTACCAACCCTTTCTCTCTTTCAGCCTCAATACTCTTATTCACTATTGGCCTGATATCTTCTATCTCCCGCAAAAATTGGAGTTCTTCTTGATTCAAAGAGGAAGGCGTAAATTCGTACCATGATTCCTTAAAAATATTTTGATCATCAGTTATCGTCTGCCATAACTCCTCAGCAGTAAAGCTTAAGATAGGTGCAATCATTCGCGTTAAGGCATGAGTGATGTGATACAAAGCAGTTTGTGCTGAACGTCTTTCCAGAGATTTCTCTGACATGGTGTAGAGTCGATCTTTAATGATATCTAAATAAAATCCTCCCATGTCTTCAGAACAAAAACTGACTAATTTTTTTGTTAGGTGGTGAAAGTCATAGCTTTCATAAAGCTGCGCTATTTCTTTTTGGAGTGCATCGGTTTTAAGAAGCGCATATTTGTCCAACAATAACAAATTGGATTCTTCTAACATCATAGAAGATTCATCAAAATCAGATATATTGGCACATAAAAATCTTAGTGTATTTCTAAGCCTTCGATAACCATCGGCGGACCTTTTAATGATCTCATCAGAAATATTTAATTCTCCTGAAAAATCAGTCATTGCCACCCAAAACCTCAGAATATCGGCACCATACTGGTCCATTATTTTTTGTGGGGCAATCACATTACCTTTAGACTTACTCATTTTTTTCCCTTGACCATCCACCACAAAACCATGAGTTAGTAACGCTTTATACGGAGCCTGCCCAGAAATAGCGGAGGCAGTTAGTAAGCTGGATTGGAACCAGCCTCGATGCTGATCTGACCCTTCTAAATAGAGATCAGCAGGGTAATTTAAATTATCATTAGTTTTTAACACTGATTCATGAGTAGTCCCAGAGTCGAACCATACATCTAAGGTGTCCGTCACTTTTTTATAATTTTTTGCATCATCCCCAAGCCATTCATTGATATCCAAATCAAACCACGCATCAATACCATGCTCTTCGATCAAAAAAGCAATTTTTTCAAAATACTCGTCAGTCTTAGGATGTGGCTCATCTGTTTCTAAGTGGGTAAAAATAGTGATGGGTACTCCCCAATTTCTTTGCCGTGAGATGCACCAATCCGGTCTATTTTTCATCATTCCCTCAAGTCGTGCTTTTCCCCATGATGGAATAAATTCTGTTTGTTCAACCTGCTCTTTGGCAATATCTCTTAAAGTCTTTTGACCAAGTGATAGATTCATACCGATAAACCACTGTTGTGTAGCTCTAAATATAATTGGGGTTTTATGACGCCAACAGTGCGGGTAACTATGTTCAAATGATTTTTTAAAAATAAGCGCGCCATTCTCTATTAACAGATCGATAATTTCAGAATTAGCTTTCCATATATTTTGTCCTGCAAAGAACTCTACATTGCTCTTAAAGCTTCCCTCTTCGTTGACTGGATTTTCTACAGGCAGGTTATATTTCATGCCAACAACATAATCATCTAAGCCATGCGCTGGAGCAGTATGCACTAATCCCGTTCCATCTTCAGTTGTCACATGATCTCCCAATATGATTGGGACATGCTTTTCTACATAGAAAGGATGATTGAATAAGAAGTTTTCTAGCTCCTGACCTAGGGTTGAATTTATTTTATTAACTGTTTGACCGGTTCTTGCAGCAAATTTATCAACAAGCTCATCTGCAATAACTAACAATTTTTCTTCTAGCTCAAGAAGAACATACTTTAGTTTTGGATTAACTGAAATAGCCTCATTGGCCGGTAGTGTCCAAGGTGTGGTTGTCCATATCACAGCGTAAATATCTTTTTCAAACTTTGATGAATTAAATAATTGATGCAAGCCTGTTTGATCAACCCCTTTAAACGCCACATCAATTGATATTGAGGTTTTATTTTCATAATCAACCTCAGCCTCAGCGAGTGCAGAGCCGCAATCAAGACACCAATGCACAGGCTTATTACCTTGATACAGCATATTATTCTGATAGATTTTTCCAAGTGAGCGAACAATATCCGCTTCTGTTTTTTTATTTAATGTTAGGTATGGGTTATCCCAGTCCCCCAATACGCCTAACCTAATAAAATCATTTTTTTGATTAGCTACTTGCAGGTTTGCATAATCCCTGCACAATTGCCGAAACTTCTTTGAATCAAGGTTCTTGCCATGCTCTTTTTCAATAGCTAACTCAATTGGAAGGCCATGACAATCCCAGCCAGGGGTATAAGGAGCATCATAATCCGACAATCCTTTAGATTTAACAATAATATCTTTTAATACTTTATTAACCGCATGACCAATATGAATATTCCCATTGGCGTATGGTGGACCATCATGGAGGATAAATTTAGGTTTTCCTTTTTTTACATCCCTAATTTGTTGATAGTATTTTTTTTCCGCCCATGAAGATACCCAACCTGGCTCACGCTGAGCCAAATTACCCCTCATAGGAAATTCTGTATCCGGTAGATTTAAGCTATATTTTTTATTGTCATCACTCATAATTTAAAAAATTGTTTTACATCATTAACATCAGAAGCTATTTGGGAAGACAATTCGTTTGTAGTGGAAAATTTCTTTTCATCACGAATTTTTTTAAAGAAAGTGACATGCACATGTTTTCCATAGATATTCTTATCAAAGTCAAATAGATGAACTTCTAAAACTAAATTTTTTACACCGCCAAAGGTTGGTTTTAAACCTAAATTAGCAACCCCAAAAAAAGAATCTAATTTTACAGCAAACACTCCCGTCAATGGTGGGCTTTTGTGAAACATATGGACATTTGCTGTTGGATATCCTAAAAGTCTGGCTTTTTTTTCTCCGTGAATCACTCTTCCAGCGATAACATAAGGCCTGCCTAATAAAGATTCAACCTGATGAAAATCAGCATCTTGCAATGCGTCTCGAACTCTAGAGCTCGAAATTCTCTCATCATTAAGAAAAATTGTTCCTGGCTGAGTGACTTGGATGCCAAATTGTTTAAGTTCATTTATTCCGAATTGTCTTTTCTTACCAAAACGAAAATCATCGCCAACAACCAAGCCCTCTACCAACAATTTGTTTTTTAAAATCTCAATAAAATCATTTCCTTCAAGATTAGAAAAATTCTCATCAAATCTGATCACATAAGCTCTATCAAGTTTGTGTGAGTGAAAGAATTCTAACTTCTCCCTTAGGCTAATCACTCTTTTTGGTGCAGCCTTAGGTTGAAAGAATTCTTTAGGATGTGGTTCAAATGTAATAACTGCTGATTCTAAATTTTTTGCCCTTGACTCAGAGATAACATGATTTATTAGTGATTGATGGCCTAAATGAATGCCATCATAATTTCCAATAGTGGCTATGCATGGACTTCTGGCTTGTTCAAAATGACGGTAGATTCTCATACATTATCTTTACTTAACTTATTTAATTTAACGCCTTGAATGAAAAGTAAGCTCACAAAAATAAGAGCACCTAGTGCAACTAATGCAAGCAATAAAATCATCCTATAAAGAAAACTTATACTCACCCAGTACTGAAAATCAGGATTGATGAAGTATAAAATCACTCCCATCAGAAATGCAGACAAAAATATCTTGATTAAAAAAATAAATGTTGCGGGTTCAATTTTAAAGTCATTCATTTTCTTTATTGAAAAAAACAACATGACTGCGTTAAAGGTTGCACCAACACTAATAGCAAGCGCAAGTCCGACATGTTGAAAATAAGGAATTAAGATTAAATTCATTGCCTGGGTAACAAACAGTGTAATAACAGCGATTCTGACTGGTGTTTTTATATTTTTTTGAGAATAAAAAACTGGAGCAAATACCTTGATCATAATTAATCCGATCAATCCAAAACTATATGCAAACAAGGCTTTGTGTGTCATGACCAAATCAAGCTCACTAAATTTCCCATAATAAAATAACGTTGTAATTAAAGGTATCGATAACACTGCAATTCCAATTGCTGCTGGTATTGACACTAGAAGTCCTATCCTAATGCTCCAGTTCATGAGTTTATTAAATTCTTCATATTTTTTATTTGAAAATGATGAAGATAATGCTGGTAAAAATACCGTGCTTAATGCAACCCCCAAAACACCTGCAGGAAACTCCATCAATCGATCTGCAAAATATAACCAAGACACACTCCCCTGCTGAAGAAATGAGGCAAAAATAGTATTGATTAATAATGAAATCTGAGTAATGGAAACACCAATAATTGCTGGCCCCATCAATTTAAGAACTTTCCAAACACCATCGTCGCTTAAATCAAAATCTAATTTTGGAGACCAGCCTATTTTTAAGATAAAAGGATACTGAAATAGTAATTGAACCACTCCTCCAAAAAATACAGCCCAGGCAAGAACAGTGACCGGTTCATCAAAATAGTCATAAAAAAATAATGCCGCAAGAATAAAACTTAGATTGAGGAATACTGGAGAAAATGCTGGAGCGGCAAATTTTCCAAATGTATTTAATACTCCACCAAACATGGCAACAATCGATATAAGAAAAATATATGGAAAGGTAATTTTTAAAAGGTCAGATGCCAAATTAAATTGGTAAGAGCCATACTCAAATCCTGGAGCGCTAATATATATCAACCACGGTGATGCGAAGACTCCTATGAGAGTAATTAACAGTAAAATAGCACTCAACAGAGTCACCACCTTATTTAAAAAAGCGTTGAATTCTTTTTTGGACTTATTTTTATAATCTGAAAGGGTTGGGATGAATGCCTGAGTAAAAGCACCTTCAGCAGTGATTCGACGTAACATATTTGGTAGTTTGAAAGCCACAAAAAAGGCATCAGTTGCTATACTGACACCAAATGCTCGCGCAATTATCATATCTCTGACAAAACCTAAGATTCTCGAGATAATTGTTAAGCTGCTAAAACTTATTAAATTGTTTACGATTTTTGTTTTCATCTAATTTATTATTATCGCAGATGAAGGTATTTAAATGATTTAAAACTTGAAAAAAAACAATGTTTTCGATAGAATACCCAATCTTATAAATTTTGAGTAATTATATATGGCTAATACTGCACAAGCACGAAAAAGAGCAAGACAAAATGACAAGCAACGCGCTCACAATGCGAGTTTAAAATCAGCCTTCCGAACTGCAATTAAAAAAGTGATAAAGGCGATTTCTTTAGGCGATAAAAAAGTTGCTAAAGAAACTTTTGATGTTAACGTGGCTATCATTGATCGTATTGCTGACAAAAAAATTGTGCACAAAAATAAAGCTGCACGTCATAAAAGTAGACTAAACTCAGCAATCAAAGCTCTTTAAAATAACTAATTAAAAAAAAGGCGCCAATGGCGCCTTTTTTTATAGACTTTTCTTTATTTTTTGAAGTCTGTCAATTTCATCTTGATTGATGATTTCTTTGCTGAGAAAAGTAACATGCCCCATTTTTCTTCCGACCCTTGGCTCCTCTTTGCCATACAAGTAAAGATTGAAATTACTTTCCATCATTATTTTTATCCATTCAGGCTCATGAGGACTTGGCAATTCCCATGAATCACCTAACAGATTAATCATAAATGCATTCGAATGATTCATCGGGTTTCCAATAGGCATTTCAGTGAGAGTCCGTACTTGTTGATCAAACTGGGAAGAATAACAAGCATCAATAGTATAGTGCCCAGAGTTGTGCGGTCTTGGAGCTATCTCATTTACAAATATCTCTCTACCAGAAATAAAAAATTCAACAGCCATGACCCCAACGTAATTTAACTTTAATGCCACCATTTTTGCTAAATCGGTAACATTTTTTTCAGTAAGTTGATCAATATTTGCAGGAGCAAGTGTGCTATCAAGAATGCCGTTAACATGCACATTCTCAGCTACTGGGTGGCATTTAATTTGTCCATCTGCGGATCTTGCTAACACGACAGACACTTCCTTATCCAGACTTACTCGCTTTTCAAGTATGCAAGGTTTTTTTTGAAATTCGTCAAAAGCTTCTATTAAAGATGACTTACAATCGACAGATTTTTGCCCCTTTCCATCATAACCAAACTCAGCGATTTTTAGAATTCCTGGAAATAAATCTTCTGGAATATTTGTAATATCCTGTTCCTCATTAATGATGTGAAATCTTCCAATAGGAATAGCATTTTCTCTTAAAAATGTTTTTTCTCTAATTCTGTTTTGCACCACCCTAACTGAATCACCATCAGGATAGACCTGAATTTTTTGTTTTAAGTAATTTAATGAATTTGCTGGGATATTTTCAAATTCTGTGGTTGCTGCCTCGCATGTGGCGATAATTTCATCAAGTGCATTTTGATCATCATAGGCACTACATAAATGAACATCGGCAATTCTTCCTGCAGGGCTTTGAGGGTCTGGATCCAAAACTGTAACTTTGTAACCCATCTTATGAGCTGACATCACAAAATATCTGCCTAGTTGACCGCCACCAAGCATGGCTAACATTTTTTTTGGAGTGATTATCAAGTCAGACTTCCTGATCTAGCTTCATAGCTTTAACTTTTTCTTCTTGATCAATTCTAAATTTTTTCAATTTTTCCAATAAAGCATTATCCTCTTGTGCAAAAATCGAGACAGCGAATAATGCAGCATTTGTTGCACCAGGCTCGCCAATCGCAAAAGTAGCCACAGGAATTCCTTTAGGCATTTGAACAATTGAATACAGAGAATCTTGTCCATTAAGATATTTAGTTGGAATGGGTACACCCAATACTGGTACTCTTGATTTCGAAGCAACCATTCCTGGTAAATGAGCAGCGCCTCCTGCACCAGCAATAATTAAACCAATGCCATTATCATTTGATGATTCTGCAAAATCAAACATCAGATCAGGAGTCCGATGAGCTGAAACAACTTTTGCTTCATATGGGATATTAAATTGATCAAGAATATCAGCAGCATTTTTCATTACCGGCCAGTCACTATTCGACCCCATGATAATTGCAATTTTTTTTTGTTTCATAATTTTTCCAATACTAAATAATAACCAAATTGTTACGGTGAATTAAATTTTCCTCAAACATATTTTCAAGTGATTGATTTAAGCAATCTGTCTTTTGTCCCATAATTTTCTCAACATCTACACTCGAAAAATTTGATAAACCTCTAGCAACCTCAACACCATCTTGATTCATGCATGATAACAGATCGCCTCTCTGGAAATTTCCCGAAAAACTTTTTACCCCAACTGGTAATAAGCTTTTTTTATTATCTAACAAAGCCTTAATTGCTCCATCATCAAGAAATAATTGCCCTTTAGGTTTGCTATTGTCAATCATCCAAGTCTGTTTAGCATTAATCTTTTTTTGATTTGGGGAAATAATTGTCATCTGAAGGTTATTGTCAAACAAATCCTTGAAGAAATTCTTTAACATGCCTTTTCCTATGATCGTGGATGTTCCCCCCCGAGCTGCAGTTTTAGCAGCAAGGATTTTTGATCTAATTCCTCCGGAACCAATTCCTGAACTTGACGATGTATTTTGAGAAATATCTTCTAAAAGCGGATCGTCTGACTGAATCTTCTCGATAAGTTTTGCATCAGTATGTTTTGATGGATCTTTATCATAGAGTCCATTTTGGTCAGTGAATATCACCAACAAGTCTGCTTGAATAAGGTTGGCGACTCTTGAAGCAAGGATGTCGTTATCACCAAATTGAATTTCATCATATGCAACAGTGTCATTTTCATTGACAATTGGAACCGCCCCACTATTTAATAATTCATCCAATGCATTTTTTGCATTTAAATAGCGCTCTCTTGAAACTAAGTCATCGTTAGTCAAGAGTACCTGGCCAATTTGGATATCTTTATTTTTTTTATAAAATAACTTTTTATACGCCTGCATCAATTCAATTTGCCCTATAGCTGCTAAAGATTGAAGCTGAGCTAATTTTGTTGGCCTTCTTTGTTTTCCACTGACATGCAAACCCATAGAAATTGCCCCACTTGAGACAAGAGCAACCTTAACACCATGTTGTTTTAACCAATTGATTTCATTGACTAAAATATTAATATTTGACTGATTAAGGCCATTCTGGATCGATGAAATTGAACTAGAGCCAATTTTTATGACTATTTTTTTTATTTTATTGATCTTCATTTTCTAAAAAGTATGCAATTTCTTTTATCAATTCCTTACAACCTTGTCCAGTAAGAGATGAAATAACAAAAATTTTATCATTCCACCCTATTTTAACTTTAATTTGTTTCTTCAACGCATCTGCATCATAGTTAAGGTCGATTTTATTCAACACGATCCATCGAGGTTTATTGAACAATGTTTCCTCATATTTTTTTAGCTCACCAATGATCGTTTGTGCATCATCTATTGGATCTGAACCACTTATATTAGATAGTCCATCAATTAAGTGGAGTAATAATCTGGTACGAGTTAAATGTTTTAAAAATTTATCCCCTAAACCTACTCCATCAGAAGCACCCTCAATTAATCCAGGAACATCTGCAATCACAAAACTTTTATCAAAATCAAATTTAACAACACCCAAATTTGGTTGCAATGTTGTAAATGGATAATCTGCAACTTTTGGAGTTGCTGCCGATACTTTTCTTATAAAGGAAGATTTACCTGCATTTGGTAAACCCACCAGACCAATGTCCGCAATAAGTTTTAATTCTAAAAATAATTCAAATTCCTCACCTGGTTCACCGTGCGTAAATTGCCTTGGAGCTCTATTAATGCTTGATTTAAAATGTATATTTCCTAGTCCACCTTTACCACCCTTGGCAACTAAAATTTTCTGACCATGTTGTGTCAAATCGCCAAAAATGTTTTCTGAAAAACTATCTTTGATAACGGTTCCAACAGGAACTTTAAGAACAAGATCTTCACCCGCCGCCCCATATTGATCAGAACTCCTTCCATTTTCTCCTCTTTGAGCACGATGTTCCTTCTTAAATCTGAAATCAATAAGAGTGTTTAAATTTTCATCAGCTTGGAAAAAAACAGATCCTCCTCTACCACCATCTCCTCCGCTAGGACCTCCCATAGGTTCAAACTTTTCTCTTCTGAACGAAGCAATGCCATTGCCTCCATCGCCAGCAAATACTTTTATTAAAACTTCATCTATAAATTTCATTGGTTACACCAAATAAAAAAGCCCTATCAAATGATAGGGCTCGAATCAAAGATTTTACTCAGATCAATTAGTAACAATATTTACTAATTTTCTTTTTAAATGACCTTTAACACTAAAGCTTACCTTACCATCCGCTTTTGCAAATAAGGTATGATCTTTGCCCATACCAACATTTTCGCCCGGATGCATCTTAGTACCCCGCTGTCTCAAGATTATTCCGCCAGCCTTCACAAACTGGTCACCAAATACTTTAAGTCCTAAACGTTTAGCGTTTGAGTCTCTTCCGTTTCTTGAGCTTCCGCCCGCTTTCTTATGTGCCATATTATTTTCCTAAATATTATTTTGCGTTAATTTTAGTTACTTTAAGCTCAGTAAAATTTTGTCTATGTCCCTGCGTTTTTCTGTAATGCTTACGTCTTTTCATTTTAAAGATCATAACTTTGTCATGTTTTCCGTGGGAAACGACTGATACATCAACATTTGCACCCTTAACTGTTGGAGCACCAATGGTAGTTTTCTCACCGTCGACTAACGCTAGGACGTTGTCTAATTTTAAACTTTCGCCTTCTTTAGCAGTGAGTTTTTCTACTCTTAGGATATCTCCCTCGGATACTTTATACTGTTTTCCACCAGTTTTGATTACAGCTTGCATTATAATTCCTATTATCTAAACAATTGTTTGTGTCTAAAGACCGGACATTATATGAAAAAACTTGAATTTAATCAACAAAATAATCATATTCAACATAGTATAATAGATGACTTGAATAAGGCGGCTAAATAATTCAAAATTGCAAACAAATTAAAGTGAAGACCATATCCCAAAAAAATATAACATTAAATAGCGATCAACATGATCATCTACAAAAAGTAAATGATGTCATCAGGTCTTCATTGGATTCAGAGGTTCCACTAATAAATCAAGTAGGTAAACATATTATTGATGGTGGTGGTAAGAAAATGAGGCCTCAATGTTTGATAAATTTAGCAGGCCTCGCAGGTGGTGTAAAAGATATCCATTACCAATTAGCAGCCATCGTTGAATTTATTCATACAGCCACCCTTCTTCATGATGATGTTGTGGATGACTCGGATACCAGAAGAAGCTCCCCAACTGCAAATATACAATTTGGAAATTCAGCAAGCATACTGGTTGGAGATTTTATATATTCAAGATCCTTTCAGATGATGGTTGAATTAGATAATATTGAGATAATGGATATTCTTGCCTACACCACAAATAAAATTGCTGAAGGCGAAGTGCTTCAACTTATTAATAAAAATAACTTTGATATTTCTCAGGATAATTATTTTAAAGTTATTAAAGCAAAAACAGGGGTTCTATTTGAAGCGTGTGGGAAATTAGCATGCATAGCAAACAAATGCACCTTGAATCAGAAAACATCACTATCTTTAATTGGCAAAATCTTCGGTGAAATATATCAATTAATTGATGATGTGCTTGATTATTCAGGTGATGTTGCGAAAATTGGTAAAAATTTAGGTGATGACTTGAAAGATGGGAAAATGACTCTCCCACTTATATTTGCTGCTGAAAAAGCAAATATCAATGATCGTGAAATAATAAAAAATGCGATTAATCATGGGGATTTAAGTCAATTAACAAGAATCATATCGATTATTGATAAAACAAATTCCATTGATTCTGTCAAAAAAATTATTAAAGCAAAGTTAGCTGATCTCGAACTTGAAATGTCCTATTTCAAAGATAACATTTATAAAGATCGAATGATGACCTTTATCTCATCATCCATTAAGAGAGACTTTTAGATCATTAAGCTAAAAAATATGTTGGAAAGAAAAATTCTAATTTATGGCTCTATTGGTTCTGGAAAAACAACTTTTTCAAAAGAAATTTTCAGCGGCCTTCCGTTGTTTGAGTTAGACGAAATTAATCGAAATTTAATCGAACCGGGAAACTCAGGTTACATAGAACTAAAAAAAATAATTAGTGCAGAATATTTTGATGATGATGGTCACGTTAATAAAAAAACATTAAAAGTCGATTTATTCAATGATAATAGGCTGAGAGAAAAAATTGAAAATATACTACATCCATTGATATTTGATGAATTAGATAAATTTATTAAAGGAAAGGATTCGTATGTTGTTATCTCACCTCTTGTCAAAACAGTGTTACAAAAAATAAAATTTGACCTAAAAATAAAAGTTGTTTGTAATACTAATCTCCAAATAAAAAGAGTAGAATCAAGAGATAATCTAGAAAAAAATATTATAAAAAAGATTATTGCTTACCAAGAAAATAACTATGAGTTAGTACAACCAGATTTCATATTTGACTCAGCAGGTAATCTTGATGTACAACTTATTAAACTTAAAAATATTTTATGATTAATGTTGAATTTCCAATAAATGAAAAATATAGAAAATATCTAAAAATTGAATATTTGTTTAATCAGTACCATTTTTTTATTAAACAAAAACATTCTGATCATATAACAAATATTCTTTTTCAACTCTTATTTAAACTTAATACAAATGCTGCGCGAGCAGATATCAAGGTTGAATTAATAAATGATCTTCAAAGAATCTTAACAAAATATAAAACATATGAAGATGAGGCATCAAAGCTTAAAAAAAGCCTTGAAAAAATTAATTCTTTTTCTCCCTTTACATTAAATAACAATAAAATGATTCAAGAATTAAGAGTTCGGTCAGAATCTCCACAAGGGATAAATGATATAGATTTTTCTAAATATAAAATATGGACTGAACTGCAAAATACCAAATCTCGTAATTTGTGCTTTAAGAATTTATTTACAGATTTATCTGTTATCAATGAATCCCTTTCATTCATTTTAAAAATTTTAAGAAAACATTCCACAAAAGAAACCCTAACTGCAAATAATATGGTTGCTCAATTAAAATTAGACCCTCTAGTAAAATTTGATTTACTGACCATTAATCTAAAAAGTAACTCAATATATGAACCATCAATTTCGGCAAATAAATATGCTATAAATATAAACTTTACACACCCGGTTGATGACAAAAAAACAAAACGGATGATAAAATTCACAGTATCACTTCATAGCTTATAAAGGTAAAAAAATGAAAAAATTGATCGCAATAATTCTCTTATTATTTTCAAATTATTTACTAGCTGATATTACTTTCAAAAACCCAATTATAAAAAACAATTTTGGTAAAAAGGTTACCGCTGGATTTGCAACAATTATCTCAGATGAAGACCTTGAAATAATTGATATATCTTCAAACATAAGCAAAAGAATTGAAATCCATACTATGTTAATGGAGGGCGATGTAATGAAAATGAGAAAAATTGAGTCTCCAATTATCACTAATAAAAATCCACTTGAATTGAAGAAAGGTGGCGATCATCTTATGATCTATGATCTTACAGAAAATCTTGATGATTTAAAAAATATAACTCTCACTTTTAGCTTGAAAAACAATAGTGGTGAAGTAATTAAAAAAGATATTGATTTCTTAGTTCAATAACTTCCATCCTTCTCTTTGGGATGAGATTCCTACAGCCCCGTTTTTTTGAGCTTCTGCCAAATCTGACAAACTCAAACCTCCCAGTGCGAATACGGGAACATCTGAATGATTAGCAAGTTCCTTAAACTTGTTCCAGCCCATTCCCTCCCTTTGAGGATGGCTGAGTGTTTTTTTAATCTGTGACAATACAACAAAATCAAAACCAAGCTTGTTAGCAAGTTTGAGTTCATCAAGACTATGGACTGATGCTCCATTAACAATGCTCTTGTCGAGCTTTTTGATCTTGTTTAAATCTTTTGATGTATAGTGAATTCCATTATTTTTGATCAAATCTTTATGTCTAGAATTGATTAAAATTTTTGAAGCACTTTTTTTCATTAAAAACTCATAAAAATAATGAAGTTTTTCAATTGATAGCAACGGTTCTCTATATTGAATCCAAATATCTTTTGAATTAATTGTTTTTTTTATAGATTTTTCATCTTCAAAAAAATTTGTAATTAAATAATATGAAGGTAATGCAAGCGCTTTAAGAATATATATATTTCTTGGAAGTATTTTTTTTGGCCATGAATTGATATTTTCAACATCAATCCACCTGTAATCATTAACTTCTTTTTTTTGAATCTCACCAGTCCATCGAGTGATTTTGAAGAAAGTAATTTTTATAACTCGATTATCTTGAAAAAATTCTCTTGTAATCCACTCAGTATACGAGATGGGATTAATGCTTATTTCTTCAAATAATTCTCTTGATAAACATTGATCTAGTGATTCATTTACCTCTACTTTACCCCCTGGAAACTCCCAATAACCAGGCCAAGGTTGAGAGGTTAATCTTTGAGAAATAAGAACTTCGTTTTTACTATTTATTAAAATTCCTGCAACAACTTTAGTTATTTTAGGTTCTATATTCTGCATTAATTTTTACATACTCGTAAGATAGATCTGTTGTAAGGATTGTCGCCACCTCTTTACCTCTTTTCAAATCAATACTTAACTTGAATTCTTTGGATTTCATCGCCTCGATGGCTTTCTTTTCGGAGTATCGTTTTGACAGCATCCCATTTTTTACCACAATGCTCTTATTAAGATATAGGTCAATAACAGAAACATCAAGATCAGTTAGTTGGGCGTTGCCAATGGCTGATAAAATTCTGCCTAAGTTTGGATCTGAAGCAAAAAAAGCAGTCTTTACAAGCGGAGAGTTTGCAATCGCCTTACCAACAATCTTCGACTCACTCAAATTTTTTGCATTTTTTACTTCTATCTCAACAAACTTTGTAGCCCCCTCTCCATCTCGTACTATTTTTTCTGCTAAATCTTTTGCAATCTCAAGTACAATATTTCTTAACTTAATATACATCTTATCTTTTTTAGTGATTACAGGATTATCAGCATTATTCGATGTTGATAAAACAAATGAATCATTTGTTGATGTGTCACCATCCACACTTATTAAATTAAATGATCTGTCAGCTACATGCCTAACCAAATCTTTAAGTAAAGTTTTAGAAATTTTCGCATCAAAAAAAATAAACCCAAGCATAGTAGCCATATTTGGATGAATCATTCCCGACCCCTTCGCGATTCCTGTGCATGTAATCTCATTTTTTCCAAGATTAAATTTTTTGCTTACAGCTTTTGGGACAGTGTCTGTCGTCATAATTGACTTTGCAGCGTCAATCCAATTTGATCCAAATTTTATTTTTGTTAAATTTTTCTTAAAAGAGTCTTTGATTCTTTCAATAGGAAGATTCTGTAATATGACGCCTGTCGAAAATGGCAAAATTAAATTTGGATCCAATGAAAAATATTTGCCAAGCTCTGTATTTATTTTCTTAGCATCTTCTATTCCTTTTTGGCCGGTACCGGCATTAGCATTTCCAGAGTTAATAATGAATAGCTGTGGATCATTTGACTTTAAATTATCTTTTGCAAGTAAGACAGGGGCTGCACAAAATTTGTTCTTGGTAAAAACAGCCGCCGTTTTTGATTTTTTACCGAGCTCCACAACAACAATGTCATTTTTTATATTTTTTAATTTTATCTTTGCGCCAAAGGTTAAAAATCTGAATCCAGGTACATTGAGTATATTTTTCTTTTGTGGAGATTTTAAATTTACTGTCATTTGATTCTCCAAACTGTACCACTTGCTGTATCCTCCAAAACAACGCCTAGAGAATCAATTTCATTTCTTAACTCATCAGCCTTTTGGTAATCTTTTTGCAATTTCGCCTGCGCTCTCTGTTGAATTAATTTTTCAATATGATCATGATCAATCTTGCTTGATTTAGTGAAAAACTCTTCTTGTGGAATTGCCATCAAACCAAGAGCTTTTAACACGCTATATATTTCATTTGCTAAATCATTATTAGATCCTTTATTGAGCTGATTAATAAGCTTAAATATTATTGAGATAGCCTTTGGAGAATTAAAATCATCATCTAAAGCATCTTTAATTTTACTCAAAGATGCTTTAGACCAATCCAGATCAACTTGAATACATTTATATGGCCTAAGTGCTATATAAATTTTTTCAACTGCAACTTTTGCGTCATTTAGATTTTGATCTGAATAATTTAATGGGCTTCTATAATGAGATTTATAAACAAAAAATCTTACGACCTCGCCACTGTATTTTTTTAAAACATTTTTTAATGTAAAAAAGTTTCCTAAAGATTTAGACATTTTTTCATCATCAACATTAACAAAACCATTATGAATCCAATAATTAGCCATTTTATGACCGTGACAAGATTCTGATTGTGCAATTTCATTTTCATGATGAGGAAAAATTAAATCCTGGCCACCGCCATGTATATCAAAACTTTCTCCAAGAATATCGCTACTCATTGCTGAACACTCAATGTGCCAACCAGGTCGTCCATTGCCCCAAGGAGATTGCCAGGATGGTTCATTTTCTTTTGATAGCTTCCATAAAACAAAATCACCAAAGCTCTTTTTATTATCATCAATCTTTACTCTTGAACCGGCATCAAGATCATCAACATTTTTTTTAGACAATTTTCCATAATCTTTAAATTTTGCAATTTCAAAAAAAACATCTCCATTTTTTCCAATATATGCAAAGCCCTTGTCAACAAGGATACTAATCATTTTTATCATTGAGGGGATTGCTTCAGTGGCTTTGGGTTGAAATGTTGGAGGAATTACGCTTAGAGCTTTCGAATCCTCATGCATTGAGTCAATATATCTATCTGTCAATTCGTTAAATTTGCAGTCCTGATCATTCGATTTATTAATTATTTTGTCATCAATATCAGTTATATTTCTTACATATTGAACATCATAACCAGAATTTAAAAACCATCTGTAAATTAAATCAAAAACAATCAGCACTCTTGCATGACCAACATGGCAATCATCATAAACAGTCATACCGCATACGTACATCTTTACATGATTTTCGGTGATTGGCTTGAATTTTTCTTTTTTACTAGTAAAGGTGTTAAAAATTTTAATCATAAATAGTATGAAACAAGCTTATTTGGTAAAATAAAAAGTATGTTTTTTGGGATTATAGTATGTCGAAACGTTTTTTAATAGCAGTTCTCCTTTTTGTATTCGCTTTTTCACATTATTCTTTTGCTGATATTTCAAAATTAAATAAACTTATAGAGGAAAAAGATTACATAGAAGCAAAAAAAATAGTTCAGCAGCTTCTTGATTCTGATAAAGAAAATCCACAATTGCTTTTTATTGACGGAGTATTATTATCAGAATTAGGTGAAATTGAAAATGCCATTAATGTATTTGTTTCATTGACAAAATCTCATCCTACATTACCTGAGCCTTATAATAATTTAGCAGTCTTATATGCACAGAGTGGTAATTTTGATTTGGCAAGAACAGCGCTAGAAAAGTCTATTAAAACTCACCCAAGCTATGCTACTGCCCATGTAAACCTAGGTGATTTGTATACTCGTATGGCAAGTGAATCTTATAATCAAGCACTTCAAATTGACAAATCTAATAAAAATGCAAAAACAAAACTTTCTTTAATAAAGAAATTATTTAACTTTCAACCTATCGATAAAAATATTGTTCTGGCGCAAGATGCGAAGAAAACTCAATCTTTTAATGAAGTTAAAAATAAAGAAGAAGATATTAATGAAAAGATTTTTGTAATGATTGATAACTGGAAAAATGCATGGACGAGTCAAAACTTTGATCAATATATCGGACACTACTCAGATAATTTTAAAAATAATAAAGGTATGGATATAGAGAAATGGAAGCAATTTAGAAAACCAAGAATTGTTAATAAACCATCAATTAATATAAAGTTAAACAATATTGAAATTTCAAAAAATAATAATTTATTTAGCGTCTCTTTCATACAAATTTACCAATCAGGAAATATTGACTCAACCACCAATAAAACACTTCTAATTGAATTAGTTGATAACCAACTAAAAATAGTCAATGAAATATCTTAAAAACTCTCTCTTAACTACTATTTTTTTATGTAGTCACGTTTCTGCATATAGTAATAATCACCAAACTGACAATATTGAAAATCTTCTAATCAAATCGCTATATGAAATTTCTTCGGGTGATCTCAATGATGCATTAATTACAATAGATGAAATAATTAAGCAAAAACCAAACTTTAAATTAGCGCATCTTATTAGAGGGGACATATATCAGGCCTATGCCCATGGAATTTCAGATTTTGGATCATCTAGTAACTTTTCAAAAGATAAAATTGATGATTTAAAGGATGAAGCAAAAAAAAGAATCGAAAGTCATTTACATAGTGCCACTGACATCATAAAATCTGCACGAGTAACTCTCCCTGAAAGTATAAAAAACTTAATTTATGTCGATACAAACAAATCAAGATTGTATTTATTTGAAATCAAAAATCATACTTTAATAAAAATTTTTGATGAATATGCCTCCATTGGAAAAAATGGATCAGGTAAAAACTTTGAAGGAGACAAAAAAACACCATTGGGAGTGTATACTCTTGGGAAAAAAATAACTCAGCCCTTAAGTGATTTTTATGGTGATGGTGCCTTTCCAATTGATTATCCCAATGTGTACGATAAGCTATTAAACAAAACAGGTCATGGTATCTGGATTCATGGAACACCAAAAGACACATATAGTCGCGCCCCAAAATCAAGTGATGGTTGTATTGTTATATCAAATGAAAATTTGAATATTTTAGAAAGTATCCTTAAAGATAAAAGTACAAAAGTTATTGTATCTAAGTTATCTTATGATCAATATTTCACCACCGATAATAAAATAGATAATCACAATACTTTCATGAGTTATTTTGATTCATGGATCAACAATTGGACATTACAAAATTACTCGGCATATATAGCGTTTTATGATACCAATGCAATATATAACTCAAAAACATTTGACATATGGTCCTCAAAAAAGAAAACAGTATTTGAAAATACCAACGATGTTCAAATTGCCATTGATAATCTGACGATTATTGATTACCCTGAGGAAGAAGATTATGTGAAATATGTTGAGTTTACTCAAACATACAATAGTGATCTATTAAAACAGACATCGCAAAAAAAACAAATATGGAGAAAATTTAACAATGAATGGAAAATTATCAGTGAATCAACTCATTAAATTTATAACAGTTTGTATTGTTTCGACATTTTCAATTCTTGCACAGGCTGAGCAAGTATTTTTAATAAAAACTTCTAAAGGCGACATCGTGATTGAAACATATGCAGATAAGGCGCCAATCACTGTAAAAAACTTTGAATCTTATGTAGATTCAGGTTTCTTTAATGGAACAATTTTTCATAGAGTAATCGACGGATTTATGATCCAAGGTGGTGGCTTCGACAAAGATATGAATCAGAAAGATACAAATGATCCAATCAAAAACGAAGCAGCCAATGGTTTGAAAAATTTAAAATATTCCATCGCTATGGCTCGAACAAGCATTCCTGACTCAGCCACATCACAGTTCTTTATCAACGTAGCTGATAATTCATTTTTGGATTATCCAGGACAGGATGGCTTTGGATACTGTGTGTTTGGTAAAGTAATTGAAGGTATGGATGTAGTAGATCAGATTGCGAAAGTGCCGACTACTTCAAAAAAAGGACATGCTGATGTACCTATAAGGAAAATAAGCATCAAGCAAATAATTAAAAAATAATTTTAATAGGGATAATAATGATTACACTCAAAACTTCTAAAGGCGACATCGTGATTGAAACATATGCAGATAAGGCGCCAATCACTGTAAAAAACTTTGAATCTTATGTAGATTCAGGTTTCTTTAATGGAACAATTTTTCATAGAGTAATCGACGGATTTATGATCCAAGGTGGTGGCTTCGACAAAGATATGAATCAGAAAGATACAAATGATCCAATCAAAAACGAAGCAGCCAATGGTTTGAAAAATTTAAAATATTCCATCGCTATGGCTCGAACAAGCATTCCTGACTCAGCCACATCACAGTTCTTTATCAACGTAGCTGATAATTCATTTTTGGATTATCCAGGACAGGATGGCTTTGGATACTGTGTGTTTGGTAAAGTAATTGAAGGTATGGATGTAGTAGATCAGATTGCGAAAGTGCCTACAGGTAATCACCCATCGGGTCATCAAGATGTGCCAAAAGAATCAATTATTATTGATGAAGGCTTAAGAAATTAATATTACTGATAGTGCTGTATTCATATCCGATTTGCATCTTGTTGATAATGCAACAAATAATATATTTCTAAATTTTCTTGAACACAGTTCAGAATTAACTAATAACCTCTTTATTTTGGGTGATCTTTTCGATTACTGGGTCGGTGATGATTCCGGCATGTATTCGAGAGAAATTGCTGCCTTGAGGAAGATCGGAGAACAAAAAAATATATATTTTATTCATGGCAATAGAGATTTTTTGATTGGGAAAAACTTCTTTAGAGAAAATCATATAACAATACTTGATGATGAAACTCGAATTACTCTTGGTAATCATCATGTCTTACTTATGCATGGTGATACTCTTTGTAGTGATGACACAGATTATCAAGATTTTCGTAAAGAAGTCAGGTCAATAAAGTGGCAAGAAAATTTTTTAGCTAAAAAATTAGATGAAAGAATCAGTATTGCCACTGACCTTAGGGAACAAAGTAAAAAATTAAATCTTAACAAACCAGAAAATATTATTGATGTAAATGAAAAAACAGTAAAATCGGTAGTTGAGAAGAATCTTCCTATTCAGATTTTAATTCATGGACATACTCATCGCCAAAATACACATCTATATAAAGCATTTACAAGATTCGTTTTAGGTGATTGGAAAAAAAATCAAGGAAATTATTTAATATGGAAAGAAGCTGAGGGTTTTGAATTTAAAGCGTTTAGTTAATTTCCAATGCTCTGTACTTTTTTGCCACCCTATCAAGAGAGCCATTAACAAATTTAAAACTTTCCTGCCCACCAAAACTCTTTGTGATCTCCAATGCTTCATTAATTGAAACCTTAAATGGGATATCCACTCTTGTTTTTAATTCATAATAAGCAACCACTAGAATTGATAACTCAATGGGATTTAGCTCTTCTTTCTTTTTATCCATAAAATTATCTAAATCTTCAAGAATTTCTTGGTAGTTTTCTTTAATTCCATCAATTAATGAGTTATAAAATTCCTCGTCACATCTGCAATAATCAGGGTCTTCTAGAATATCTTTTTTAATATCAGTGTAATCAAATGTGTTCATGATTCCCCGATAGATTGACTTCATTACCAGTTCCCTTGATTTCCTTCTGCTGTTGATTTTTTTCATTGAGTAAATATTATCTAATTGAGTTAAGGGTATCTAGTGTTTCAATCAAGCCATTCACCACTTCAATACCTTTTGTGCCTGTCCTTTGAATAGTCTCATCATCGTTATTCGTAGTTAAGACTGCATTCATAATGGGGATATCATATTGCAATTGAACATTCATGATCCCCATCGCAGATTGATCTGATACAACTTCAAAATGGTAAGTTTCTCCCCTGATTACTGCACCAATTGCAATCAACGCATGAAATTTTTTTGATTTACAGCACCTTGATAAAAGAAAAGGTAATTCCAAGGCGCCAGGTACATAGAACTTTTCTATATTGTCTTTCTGAAAACCGTGATTTGGAAGCGCGTCAGCAATAGAATTCTCTAAAACTGAAACATGTTCATAATTAAACTTTGAAACGCAAAGTGCTACCTTTAAATTACTATAATCCATATACTTAGGTTAGTAAAAGATTACTAGAGCTTTATCAAGCGTATTGTAAATTGCAAGAACCAATGGAATACCGACCACCATCCAAGCAATAGGTAAGATAAGTTTTTGTAATCCAACATTGCTGGATTGTGTTTTTACAGATCTTGAATTTGATGATGTCATTAACTTTCTTTCTTTATCTAGCTCAGATTTGCTCATAAAATATTTTTTATTGACTGGCTTGACGAGCAGGTTTGAAATAAAGCCGATTACTAATAAACCAGCTAATATATACATACTTAAGTTATAGGCCTGAGAAGGGTCGACACCCTGCTCAATCTGATACTCTCTGAGGTAAAAAACTAACATTGGACCAAGAATACCTGCTGTAGCCCATGCAGTGAGTAAGCGGCCGTGAATAGCTCCCACATGCTGCGTTCCAAAAATATCTGCTAAGTAAGCAGGTATCGTAGCAAAGCCACCTCCATACATTGTTAAGATAATACAAAAAATTAGTGCAAATAAGGGAATATTTCCAGTGGTTCCAGCCCAGGGTGAGCTGACATACATTAAAAAACCCAATGCAAAGAATATGAAATAGGTATTCTTTCGCCCCAAATAATCAGATGATGAGGCCCAGAAAATTCTTCCAAGAATGTTTGATAAAGATAATAATGCAACAAAACCAGCTGCAATTGCGACAATCTGACCTTGCTCAAATACATTTACTGCTACTTCTTGGAACATTGGTGAGGCCACACCAAGTACCCCAATGCCAGCAGAGACATTTAGACAAAGTACTACCCATAAAAACCAAAATTGATTTGTCTTGTGAGCATTTTTGACATGTACATGGTCGTTTGTAATTAATTTGTTTGTTTTTTTCTTTGGAACCCAGCCTGATGGTTTCCAACCATCAGCAGGCACTCTATAACCAAATGCCCCTAAAAGCATAGCTATTAAATATATTGTTCCCATAATGAGAAAAGTCTGCCAGACTCCTCCATCAGTTGATGAAAAATGATTCATTAAATATTCTGCAGATGGACTGCCAATCATAGCTCCACCACCAAAACCCATGATGGCCATGCCTGTTGCTAGTCCCCTTCTATCAGGAAACCACTTGATTAAAGTTGAAACAGGAGAAATATAGCCCAGACCCAATCCGATACCACCAATAACACCAGTTCCTAACCAAATAATCCATAACTGATGGGTGTAAACACCTAAGGAGGTTACAATCAATCCTCCACCCCATGCTATTGCTGCAGCGACTCCGGCTTTCCTTGGTCCTGCTTTTTCAAGCCAGTGCCCGAAAATTGCTGCCGAAGCCCCAAGGAAAACAATGGCTAGGGAAAACGTCCATCCCAAATCACTCATTTTCCAATCACAGGATGTTATAAAAATTCTCTCAAAAAAAGTAATATTATCGGCGCATTGTTGACCTACAACCTCCGTGAGTCTTTTCCAGAAAACACTAAAGCCATAAATCATTCCAATCGATAAATGTATTAGAAGCGCTGCTGGAGGGACTAACCACCTATTAAAATTATTATCAGCAATAATATTTTCTTTATTCAATGAGTTAAACATTTTTGAGCATCCATATTTAAATTAATAATTAAACCATAATGAAAATTCCAAAAAAAATCAAAGCCTATTTTCTTATTTTATGACTTTTAATTAGTTTACAATTACGATAAGAAACATATATATATCTTTTATATTTCTTTTGAAAACTTATGAACAAGCCAAACATATTAATTGTTGAGGATGAAGAATCTATACTGGAGATGATAGCTTTAAATCTTCATCATAATAATTTTCAACCACTACGGGCGATCAATGCTGAGATTGCTGAAAGTTTTTTAAAAAAAAATGAAGTTGATCTTATTTTATTAGATTGGATGCTTCCTGGCATGGATGGCATTGATTTCCTCAAACGTATACGAACAAACTCTAACACCAATGAAATACCTGTAATGATGCTCACTGCTAAAAATGAAGAATCAAATAAAATTGAAGGTTTTGATGTTGGCGCTGATGACTACTTAGCAAAACCATTTAGTCAAAAAGAGTTGATCGCCAGAATAAAGGCGATACTCAGGAGAAAAAAACCAGATTTTTTTCCTAAACAAATTAAACATGGAAATCTTCAAGTTCATCCTGATAGTCATGAAGTATTTCATCAATCTAAATTTATAAAACTTGGGCCCACAGAATTTAAATTATTATATCTGCTATGTATGAATAAAAATCGAGTCCTCTCTCGTGAAATCATTGTTGATAAGATTTGGAATAACGAATCTGAAATTGATGCACGAACAATCGATGTTCATGTTAAAAGATTAAGATCCACATTGAAATCACATGGTATTGAAAATAGTATTGAAACCATCAGGGGTGCTGGTTACAAGTTATCGGATGAGATAAATTTTGAATAAGATATTCATCAAAGTTATCACGCAATTGATTATGTTATTTGTGTTCTCTTTTTTTGTTGGGATGCTTTTTACAAAAGTATATGGCTTATTATTATTTATTTTTCTTTTGATTCTTTTCACCCTCAAACAAGCCTATTCCTTAGTAAGTTTGGATAAATGGCTTAATCGACCATCACAACATACTGTTCCTATTGGTGATAGTTTATGGGAACCTACCTTTTCAAAACTTTATAAATTTCATAAAAATACCATCAAAATGAAAAAGGATTTAGGTCTAGCATTAGATCAATTTATACTCGGCGCACAAGCGTTACCCGATGGTGTGTTGTCACTTGATCATTCAAATCATATTTTATGGGCCAATAAAAAGATACAGCATATGTTGGGAATTAGGCTGCCCGATGATCTCAATAAGCCAATTACTTATATTTTTAGAGATACTAAGTTGTTAGACCTAATTGAAGCGAATGACAACAATAAATCAATATCAATAATCATCGATGACAATAAATATCAAATCAATTTAATTGAATTTGGAATTGAAAATAAATTATTAATATGTAGAAACATTAATAATGAAGAAAGATCTGAAACAAATCGCAAGAGATTCATTTCAGATGTTTCACATGAATTGAAGACTCCCCTAACGGTAATTATGGGCAATAGTGAGCTAATGCTAAATGCTGATATCGAAAAAAAACAACAAAAATTTTTGTTACAAGGAACTTTAGAGCAAACTCAAAGAATGAATACATTAATCACCGATCTTATCTCTTTAAGCAGTATTGACTCTACAAAAAATATACAGAGGAATAATAAAGTCATTATTGAAGATTTGAAAGATCAAATTCTCAATAATCTATCATCTTTGAAAAAGAAAAAAGGTATTTCATTTGATTTTAATCTAGACTCTAAAAAAAATATTCTTGGATCATCTTCTGAAATTTATAGTGCGCTTGAAAATTTAGCCTCAAATGCATTTAGATATACAGACAAAGGTTCTATTTCGATTAACTGGTTTGTTTTAAAAGGACAAGGTATCTTGTCTGTTACTGACACGGGCATAGGGATTTCAAAAGAACATCTTGAAAAAATTACCGACAGATTTTATAGGGTTGACGCCGATAGAAGCAGAAATTCAGGGGGAACAGGCTTGGGATTGGCGATTGTCAAAAATATTATGGATCATCATAATGGATCAATCGATATTAAAAGCGATATGAATAAAGGAAGTACCTTTTGGCTTGTCTTTCCCAAAGAAAGAATTATATAAAAAATGTTTCATAAGATATTTTATCTACTTATATTAATCTTAATCTGCTCATGTTCTTCAAACCAAATTAAATCCCCTTCATCACAATATGATAAAAACTCAGTGAATCAATTCGCAAAAACAGACTTTGATCGGATGGCAGATCTTGAGATTAGAGAAAATCTGCAAAGCCTAGAAATCTTGGCCTTGAAATTCTATAAACGCAACCCTAATCAGTTAAAAAAAACGACACAAGATGATGCAGAAAAAATGGTAAATTGGATTTTCCATGGTGATCATAATAATGAATTTGAGCAATTACAAAATAAAAAAGGTGTTGAGTCTTTGAATTTAGTTTTTGATGAAAGTTTTCATGGGGACAGGGTCTTGGCTTTGATGATTGGTCTTAAGACCATGCTCCTTCAATCTCATGGCAATAAAACAGATTTCTATCTTTTTGATAAATTAGAGCCGCAAAATATTTACAATGTAGCTCGAAATATTGAAGTGATCTTGTGGAAACTATCTAGTAAGAAAATGGAGAATGGAGAACCTTTTTTAATTTCAAACTCAATCAATGAAAATGAGCAAAATTTAAGCTTTGAAAGAGAATTTGGGAAAATTATTGGTCGAACTGATTATTTCGCATACACGCTGTCTGAAAAAACAGAACGGACCATTACAAGGGCAGTACAGAGTGTGTCCACAAGGCTATTTTTACCATTCATTTAATAAACTTGATCGCGAAATTATAATAAAACCTTCTCAATACCTCCATTGTTTGCCTTCTCGACGTAATCTTGTAACCAGTTAGCTCCTAGATTATTTTTTGCAATTTCAACAACAATATAATCAGCATCCGTTCCAGTTTCATCCCCATACCTTGATAGGCCTTGCAGACATGATGGGCAAGATGTAAGAATTTTGACATCATCTTTATTATCTTTAATAAGAGCTTTTTTGTCTTTTGTGATTTCTTCGGATTTTCTCATTTTAACCTGAGTTGCAATATCAGGTCGAGTTACAGCAAAGGTTCCAGATTCACCACAACATCGGTCATTATTTTTAACATCTTTATTTAACAATGATTTGGTAACGTTTGCAGATGCATAAGTTTTCATAGGGTTATGGCAAGGCTCATGATACATATATTGCACGCCAGATACGTCATTCATTTTGACCTGTTTTTCCATTAGGTATTCGTGAATATCTAGCAGGCGACAACCAGGAAAAATAGTTTCAAATTGATATTTAGTGAGCTGGTCCATACATGTACCACAGGAGACGATCACAGTTTTAATATCTAAGTAATTAAGAGTGTTTGCAATCCGATGAAACTGCACCCTATTATCAGATGATATTTCATGTCCTTTTTCGATATCACCTGAAGAGGTTTGAGGGTAGCCACAGCACAAATAGCCTGGAGGCAATACAGTAATTGCGCCAACTTCATATAGCATCGCCTGAGTGGCTAAACCAACTTGAGAAAAAAGTCGTTCAGATCCACATCCAGGAAAATAAAAAACGGCATCAGACTCTTCTGTTACTTTATTATGATTCCTAATGATTGGAACGATCTTATCATCCTCAATTCCAAGCATTGCTCTTGATGTTTTTGTTGGAACATTTTTAGGCATCGGCCTATTAATAAAGTGAATGACTTGAGATGCCACATTACCTTTACCCACAGTTGACGGTGGATTTATAGTAAACATTCGACTACCGAATGTTAATTTTTTAGCGACTTTATGGATGGTGCTTTGAACACGATATCCAATGTTAATCATCAATTGATGCATGACCTTGATTGTTCTCGGATCTTTTAAATTAAGATAAGTCATACCCACGTAACTGCCTAAATTAAATTTTTTCTTATTCTGCTTTCGCAGAAAGTTTCGCATCTGAATACTGACCTCACCGTAGTCAATATTTACTGGACAAGGATTTAAACATTTATGACAAACGGTGCAATGATCTGCAATATCATTAAACTCATCAAAATGTTTCAGTGATATTCCCCGACGAGTTTGTTCCTCATATAAAAATGCTTCGATTAATAACGATGTTCCAAGAATTTTATTTCTTGGGCTGTACATCAGGTTAGCTCTTGGAACATGTGTCGTGCAGACTGGTTTGCATTTTCCACATCTTAAACACGAACTGATTGAATCGGCAATTTCCCCCATTTCTGACTGTTCCATAATGATAGACTCTTCTTCAAGCAGTCCAAAGCTTGGGGTGTATGCTTTTGTGAGACCAGATCCTGGAAGTAGTTTACCCTTATTAAAATGCCCATTAGGATCAACTTTGTCTTTATATTTCTTAAAGACCTCAATCGTCTCATTATCTAAAAATTCCATTTTAGTGATGCCAATGCCATGCTCACCTGAAATAACCCCATCCAGAGACTTTGCTAGCTTCATTACTTTGGAAACAGCAATTTGAGCGTCATTCATCATCTGGTAGTCATCTGAGTTTACAGGAATATTGGTATGCACATTCCCATCACCAGCGTGCATGTGTAAAGCAATAAAGACTCTAGATTTTAATTTTTGTTGGTGAGCTTTAACAATACCTGTAATTATTTTTTCAAATTCTCGACCAATAAATATTTCTTTTAAAGGAGCCAGCACCTCAGCTTTCCATGAAATTATAATCTCATGATTCTGAACAAGATTAATGATTGGTGTGTTTGGATATTGAGTCTCATAATTGAGAAATTTATTCAAATCATCACCCACCAAATCCAGAGAATTGATAATCCAATACCATTTTGATTTTACTTTTTCAATTAAATTGAATGCGAGAATGGATTTATCTTTAAAAAGGTCCTCATTAAAGTCTTCATCCTCAACAACTGGTTTATAGTTATTTATAAAACCTTTAACATCATCAAGTATCGATAATTTATTTTTTATAGATAACTCGATATTGAATCGTTCGATACCATTGGAATACTCACCGAGCCTCTCCAAAGGAATCACAACATCTTCATTAATTTTGAATGCATTGGTATGTTTGGCTATCGCAGCTGTTCTCGCACGATCAGCCCAGAAATTTTTTCTTGCTTCCGGCGAAACAGCAATAAAACCTTCACCAGATCTTCGATTGGCAATGGTAACCACGTGAGAACATACCTGGCCAACGATATTTTCATTATCAGAGGCAATGTCTGCAATTAGAACCATCTTAGGCCTTTGTGACCTAGCCGCCTTAGTAGAATACCCTACTGCCTTGATATAACGATCATCAAGGTGTTCTAAGCCAGCAAGAACAACTCCAGAGGTCTCGTCAATGTATTTTTTTATTTCGACTATCGATGGAACAGCGTCACCAACTTGACCAAAAAATTCTAGGCAGACTGTTCTGACAAATTTTGGCA
This sequence comes from beta proteobacterium KB13, assembly GCA_000156155.1. Taxonomy (GTDB): domain Bacteria; phylum Pseudomonadota; class Gammaproteobacteria; order Burkholderiales; family Methylophilaceae; genus BACL14. Next base: position 1,009,647 of record DS995299.1, read on the forward strand.
TTTTATGCAAAATAAATGTAGCAGAGGTTATGAGACCATCACACCCCTCTTTTTGAACACCAGGGAGTCCACTTAAAAATTTATCTGTAACATCTTTACCCAGTCCAATTTTTCTAAACTTATGCCCTGGAATCTCTAAAATTTCTTTTGCTTTAATTTCTTTTGATGTTTTTGAATCAATGAAAGATATTTGAAATCTTGCATTATCTATATCATGAATCTTCCCAAGGTTGTGATCAAGGCGCTCAATGATGACCCAATCCCCGTTAGGATCCACCATTTTCCATGAAGCAAGATTATCAAGGGCAGTTCCCCATAGAACAGCTTTTTTACCTCCAGCATTCATAGCAACATTTCCACCAATGCAGCATGAATCAGCTGAGGTTGGATCAGTTGCAAACTCCAAACCTGCAACATTAGCCTTTTCCATGACTCTTCTAGTAACAGCACCTGCACCACAATGAACCACAGGGACCTTGCTGTAAACTCCCGGAAGATCAAGATTTGTAACCTCAGAAATGGAATCCAGCTTCTCTGTATTTATTACTGCAGATTTACTCGATAAAGGAATAGCTCCTCCAGTGTATCCAGTCCCGCCGCCTCTGGGAATAATTGTTAAGCCAAGCTCGATTAACTCCTTAACTAATGCAGGAATTTCATCTTCATGATCAGGATTCAGAACGACAAAGGGAAATTCAACTCTCCAGTCAGTAGCGTCAGTAACATGAGAAACTCGAGCCAATCCATCAAACTGAATATTGTCTTTATTCGTGTGTCTTTTTAGACTCTTGAGAACTTTTTTACGCATCAACTTTGTTGTCTTGAATGATTCTTCAAAATCATCAACAGCTTTTCTAGATGAGACAACCAATTGAGAAACCTTAATGTTTCCAAAACTTCGCGATTCGATCGAATTTATTCTATGATGCAGTGCTTCAATCAGCTGTTTCAGTCTTTTAGGATTATCTAACAAATCATCTTGAAGATAAGGGTTTCGAGTTACGACCCACAAATCCCCAAGGACCTCAAAGAGCATTCGGGCTGAAATTCCTGTTTTTCTCTCAGCACGTAATTCTTCAATTGCATTCCACATCTCTTCCCCGAGAAATCTAAAGACTATTTCTTTGTCAGAAAAAGAAGTATAGTTGTATGGAATCTCTCGAATTTTGCTAGCAAATTTTGATTGCGCTTTGAGAAAATCTGTTGAAATTGGTGCGTTCATTAATCTTATTGAAATAAAACCTAAGAATACCATGCAGGCTTGCTTGTATCAACGCCGATCACAGTAGGGTTATTCATTTTTTTTAAGGATTATATATGCTTTGGATGAAGTCTTTACACATTATATTTATGGTAACCTGGTTTGCCGGTTTGTTTTATCTTCCCAGACTGTATGTTTATCATGCTGAAGCTAAAGATAAGATCAGTGATGAGAGATTTAAGGTTATGGAACGTAAACTTTTTTACGGAATCATGACCCCTGGTGGGATCCTCACAATCTTTTTTGGCTTATTATTGATCATTAATTACGACTATCAAGGTGTATGGCTAACCTATAAATTAATTTTGGTCGCACTGTTGGTCATCTATCATTTCTATTGTTTGAAATATTTAAATTTATTCAAAAATAATATGAATAATCATAGTCATGTTTTTTATCGGATATTCAATGAGATTCCTGTGATAATGCTCATTGCGATTATTTTTTTAGTTATCTATAAACCTTAATGGAGTTCTGAATGAGTATTTTAGTTTGTGGTTCAATGGCCTATGATTCAATTATGGTATTTAGAGATTACTTTAAAAACCACATCATGCCAGATCAAATTCATAAACTCAGTGTGGCTTTCTACACCCCTGAGATGGAAAAAAATTATGGTGGTACTGCAGGAAATATTGGGCATAACCTAAATCTACTCAAAACCAATTTTTTCATCATGAGTACCGTTGGTACAGATTTTGATACCTACAGTGATTGGTTGCAAAAAAGAAAAATAAATACAAAATATATAAAAAAACTTAACGATCAATTCACAGCTCAGGCATTTATTACAACTGACCTAGATGACAATCAAATTACTGCATTTCATCCTGGCGCAATGACTCAAAGTGAAGTGAATTCCTTATCTGACATAAGTGAAAATATTGAAATTGTCCTTATTTCACCAGATGGCAAGGAGGGAATGATTAAACATGCCAATGAAGCTTATAACAAGAAAATACCTTTTATTTTTGATCCAGGCCAGGGTCTGCCTATGTTCAACGAGCAAGAATTGAATGATTTTATTGAGAAAGCTACTTATATTACAGTAAATGATTATGAGGCTGAATTACTGAGCAAAAACTCTCATATGTCCATAGAAGACATACAAAAAAAAGTTGATGCCCTCATTGTTACAAAAGGTTCAAGTGGTTCAACTATTATGACCTCGTCAGACAAGATACAAATACCCGCGTTTAATGTTGAAAACCCGGTTGATCCAACAGGATGTGGAGATGCTTATCGAGCTGGGATTGCTTTTGGAATCGTAAACAACTGGGATTGGGAGAAGAGTGGCAAGTTGGCGTCTGCCCTTGCCTCATTAAAAGTCAATCATAAGGGTGGGCAAAACCATAATCCGAGTATTGATGTGATTCAGAGCCTGGCTGGCTTCAATATTAATTAACTAAATCTTTTTGGTTAGCCACAACTTTAAAAGTTTTTTGACTCTCCAAACAAAAAGCTGTCAATTTCTGACCCCAAACACACCCGCTGTCTATTGATATCCCATAGGAATGTTTGTGTACCCCTATTGCTGACCAGTGGCCAGTAATGATGAATTTAGAGTTATCTACTCTTTCAAAATCAAACCAAGGTCGATAAGGCTCACTATCAATTTTTTTTGGTATTTTTCCCTTAAAGTCATAATTTAAACTTAAGTCTAAATTTAAGGCTCTCATTCTGGTCATGATATTAATCGTCATCCTTCTTCTCAACGATTTTTTTAAATCATCGCTCCAATACCCTGGTTGGTTACCATACATTTTACTTAAAAAATTAGCCGGGTCCTTATTCAGGGTCAACTGAACCTTGTTTGACAATTTCAACGATTTATTAATGGACCAATCTGGATGAATTCCAGCATGCACCACAAGATAGTCATCTCTCAATATTGCTAAAGGTTTTTTAATAAGCCATTCAATAAAATAATCTACCTGTTTTGAATTTAAAAGCTTTTTTAAGGTATCAGTTTTTTGATGTTTCTTTTGATCAAAATAGATAGCAATTAAGTGGAGGTCATGGTTCCCTAAGACCGTTTGAATATTTGATTGATTAGCTAAGCACCACTGAGAAAATAAATGTGAATTTTGACCACGGTTAACTAAATCACCAACGAAGATAAGTTCATCTCTGTCGGGTTTAAATTTTATCTTATGAAGAAGGTCTAGAAAAGAAAAATGGCAGCCTTGCACATCACCGATTGCATAGACTGCCATGTAAATGGATTGTTAAATCAATAAATTAAAAGTTTGCGCCAGCTGCATTAGCCATATCGATAACTGCTGCTGCAACTTCCTCATCGCTCAGTTTAGCGTTTCCACCCCTAGCAGGCATAGTACGAATACCATTAATTGCATGACTTACTAGTGTGTCTTTACCTTGAGCTATTCTAGGAGCCCATTGTTCTTCGCTACCAATTTTTGGTGCGCCCATTAAACCACCCTCGTGGCACATCGCACAGTTGGCTGCAATAATTTGTTTAGCATCAATCACTTTATCTGCAGAGCCTTCTGATTGATCATCAACCTCTACCTGCGCTACAGGTTCTGTTGTTGAGGCATCCACTACTTTCTCAGCTGCTGGTTCATTTGAAGAATAATCTTTGGTTAGAAGGACAATTAAAATAACAGCAGCCACAAAGCTACCAATCACCACTGCAGTTGTCTCAATTACACTTCTTAATTCACTATTTTTACTCATAACAATCCTTATGTATCTAAAACTAAATAAATTTAAATTTAAAATAATGGTCAATCAGAAAAGCTAAGAAGATTAGCCCTAAATACCATATCGAATACCGAAATATTTTCATACTTAGTTTATCAGAATATTCGCGATATAGCATTACCGTATAGAACAAGAAATAAGCATTCAGTAAAGTGGCAAAGATGATATAAATTAATCCTGCCATGCCGACACTGAATGGCATCATGGTCACGATAACTAAAATGATTGTATATAAAACAATTTGCAGTCTCGTATACTTTTCACCGTGAGTCACAGGGAGCATCGGCATCCCAACCTTCTCATATTCTTTTCTTCGATACAGTGCCAGAGCCCAAAAGTGTGGCGGAGTCCAACAAAATATTATTAAGAAAAGGATTAATGATTCAGGAGTTACTTGATTGGTAACCGCAGCCCATCCAAGAACTGGAGGCATCGCTCCAGATGCTCCACCAATGACAATATTCATAGGCGTTGCTGGTTTTAGAAAGACGGTATAAATTACTGCATATGCAAAGAATGTTAATAAAGTAAGCCATGCGGTTAATGGATTGACAAAGACATAAAGGAGGTACAACCCTAACCCGCCAAGTAAACTTGAAAAGATTATGGTCTCCCTCTGAGAAACTTGACCCAGCGGAAGTGGTCTTCCTCTCGTTCTGGCCATCATGGCATCAATCTTTTCTTCGATTAAGCAATTAAATGCAGCAGCAGCCCCTGATACAAAAGCAATACCGATAGATGCAAACAATAAAATTTCCACCGGAACCATTCCAGGTGTCGCCAAAAACATGCCAATGATTGCAGTAAAAACAATCAGGGCACACACCCGAGGTTTGGTTAGGGCATAAAAGCTCTTAAGGGCATCGAGGCTAAATAATGGCCTCATATTTGTTGTGCCTAGTTTTGCCATGGTTTTGTTATTCTTGAATTAATACCAACCAAAATCACTACCAATAATGCTGCGCCTAAATTGTGAAGAGTAGCAAGAACTATTGGCAAATGAAGTAAAAGATTGGCAATACCTATAATAAATTGCAAACTGATGACAAAGATCAATACATTTCTCCACAAATTAAAACCTTGATTCACTTTAAGGATATACGCTACGAACAATAAGTATCCTAAAAGTACGATAGCTCCTACCCGGTGAACCCATTGAATCGCATGAAGCGCCTCTAGCGACAATGGTTCACCCAATGATGTTACTCCAAGCTCTCGAAAAATAGTAAAGGCATTAGAAAAATCCATCTCTGGGATTAAGGAGCCATGGCATGTTGGATAGTCTGTACATGCCAGCGCTGCATAATTGGTGCTAGTCCAGCCACCTAAAGCAATTTGAATAAATAATAAGACCAGGGAAAATCTTATGATCTTTCTTTCAAAGCGATTAGAAACAAAATTTTCTCTATGCGTTCCATAATTACGATGCATCAGGAAAGTTAAGATGCCAAGGACCGTCATACCTCCAAGTAAATGTGACGACACAACAGCAGGCTTTAAGAGCAAGGTCACTGTCCACATTCCGAGTGCGGCCTGAAAAATTACTAATCCAAGTAAAAAAAATGGCCATTTAAGTGAGTAATTAATTTGGTCTCTGAGTTTGATTGACATGAAAGCGATCACAAAAATCATGATGCCTAGAATTCCAGCAATGTAACGATGGATCATCTCTATCCATGCTTTTTCAACTTCAACAGGGCTGTCAGGATATACTGCCTGTGCCTTTTCAATCTGATCAATACTCTCTGGCACACTCAAGGTACCATAACAGCCAGGCCAATCTGGACAGCCAAGACCTGAGTCAGTCAGTCGAGTGTACGCCCCAAACGACACCACAATTAGTGCGAGTAGTGTGGCAAAAAGAGTCAGTCTTTTATAAAAATTCATTTCTTTGTGATTGAACCGATTATTGATAAAATTCGAACGTTTGATTATAACAAAGTCTCAGTATTGATATGCAAGAAAATAAGAAAAATTTAATATACCTATTGATTCTAGCAGCGCTCATCGTGCTTCTTTTTTTTCTCATTCGACCAGAGAAAATTTCATCAATGGAGTTTAATATTCTTGATGATGAAAAATTAAGCAGTGATGATATTGATAAAATTTTAATCCTTAATTTTTGGGCTACCGATTGCCCAACCTGCATCAAAGAAATGCCTGATTTAGCTAAAATCCATCAAGAGTTTAAAGATGATATTGAGCTCATTGCAGTCGCCATGCCTTACGACCTTCCCAGCCGGGTGGTTAACTTTAAAAACAAAAACGAGTTACCATTTAAGGTAGCCATTGACCCTGAAAGTAAAATTTTAGGAGCATTTGAACAGGTTAAATTAACACCGACAACGATTATTTCCGACAAGAATAAAGTTATCAAACAGACCATCATAGGTGAGATAAATTATAAGGACTTGAAAGAAATTATTTTAAAATTAAGATGAGTTTTTGATCAGCCTCTCAACATCTTTAATGATCCCCTTTGGATTCATATCTCTGTCATAGCGCATCATAATGAACCCATACGGATCGATCAAATAGATATCGTTGGCATCAAAATTTTCTATTTCTCTAAATTTATTCATTAATCGATCGTGCTCCTCTGGATCTTTAACCACCTTTTGACCCTTATACTCTTCTTCATAACCGAGTACTTCATCATTATCTGTTAATACCAGTCGCCCCACTTTATCTAAATTTTTTCCTAAAGCTAACCTTGTTTGTCTTAATGTATATAATAGTTTTTCACAATCTGTATCACAGCCACTTGAAACAAATCCAGTTAAAGTCCATTTGCCAAGTAATTTTTGTTTTGTTTCATCGCCAATAGCTATAGCCTCAATTGCACCAACTTCGATGACAGGATGGATCAATGAGCCGTTTTGTACCCCGATATCATTTTTTTTAAAATCTGTATAAAACACGAGATACCATGAAGCGATGAAAGGTGCAGTAAACAATGTGACGATGACTACTAACGCAATTCTTGCTTTAACTACTTTTGAAATCATTTATTTTTTTTCCTTAATGTAATAAATATAATCAGCAGGGTAAGTGCGAACGCGAACCACTGAAATGCATATCCATAATTTTTTTCTGAATTTGATACTGGCAATATGAGATGTCTTTTAAGGTTTTCATCAATTGGTGGCTCCAGTGTTAAAACGAATGGATATATCTCATACTGAATATTCAATACTTCTTTTATTTCATCAACATCTATTCTTTGAATGCGAATTGAAGAATCATTGATATTTTCTATGTTCTCAGTATTTAAAATAATGCCATGAGATGGAATCTTGGTAAGAATTCCGCTGATAACAGTGTCTTCAGCTTTCTTTACATCCGGTAATTCATTACGGTCTTCTATGAGATCATGCCAACCCCGATTAACTAATATAACTTTATTTTCTCGAGTTAAAAAAGGTGAATAAATCACATATCCTGCTTCGCGCTTGTAGGTTTGATTGTCTAAATAAAGGTTGGGTGATGTAAATTCACCCTCGATTGAAAATTTACCCCATAAATTTTCTTCATTAATATCATTTTCATCAAATACCTCAAGGGAGGATTGGCGTTCCAGGTAATTTTGATTTATTTCATTTTTTTGATCTGCTCGATCTAGTTGCCAAAATCCCAGTCGGAGAAGAATTAAAAAGGTGACGACAAATAATATGTCTAATAATAAACTTTTATTTTTTACTTTCAATGTCCTGGATGTTCCTATAATATGAGTTGATGGATATTCAAGCTATTTATAAATCAATCGTAATTATTCTTTTAATTGTTGTTATTTTATCACTAACAAGCGGCTTACATTTCTTAATGAAGGATGTCGATCAGAGTAAAAAGATGGTGACCTCTTTAACGATTCGAGTTACGTTATCTATTATTTTATTCCTCATGATCATCATCGGTTTTAAGCTTGGGTTAATTCAACCAAATCACATGTAACCCAAAAAAAAACGTTACCTAATGGTAACGTTTTTTTAATTCAATAAATGCTTATATCCAATAAACGAATATAAATAGACCAAGCCAGACCACGTCCACAAAGTGCCAGTACCACGCAACAGCTTCAAAGGCAAAATGATCTTTTTTGCTGAAGTGACCTTTGATAGTTCTTAATAAAATAACTAAAAGCATAATGGCACCCATGGTCACATGGAAACCATGGAACCCTGTCAACATATAAAATGTTGAACCGTAAATACCAGAACTTAATTTTAAGTTTAGATCGTTGTAAGCGTGGATATATTCCTCTGCTTGAAAAAACACAAACACAAAACCTAGTATCACAGTCGCTGCAAGCCATAAATTTAAACTTGTACGTTTATTATTTTTTAGTGCCCAGTGAGCAAATGTCACTGTGACGCCACTAGTGAGAAGTATCAATGTGTTAATGGCTGGAACACCAAAAGCTGGTACCACGTCACTCGGTTGATCATAGTTTGTTGGATCAGGTGTAACGCTTAGTGGCCATGCTGCTTCAAAGGCAGACCATAAGAATTCATGCGTTGCCGTGCCAGAACCGAGGCCACCTAACCATGGAATTGAATACATTCTTGCGTAATAAAGTGCACCAAAGAATGCTGCGAAGAACATCACTTCTGAGAAGATAAACCAACCCATGCCCATTCTAAAGCTGACATCAACCTGTCCGTTGTATTTGCCTGAGCGGCTTTCACCGATCACGTCATTAAACCAACCGACAAACATATATGCAACTAAAGCGATTCCGATGTAAAGAACCACATTGGCATTAGCATTTCCATTAAAGAGTAATGCACCTCCAATAAATAAAACAAATAATGCAAAACTACCAAAAATTGGCCATTTACTGCCCTCAGGAACGTAATAAATATCTTTAGCTGCCATAATAAATCCTATTCAAGTTTATGAATTATCGCCTTTTGCTCTAAAAAAAGTGTAGGAGAGTGTTAGCGCTCCAACATCTTTAGGCAAATCTTGATCTACCTCAAATCTCACCAGCATGTCTTTGGTTTCTCCAGGCTCTAGCACCTGATTCACAAAGCAAAAACATTCTGATTTCTTAAAATACAATGATGCAACTTGGGGGGACACACTTGGTATGGCCTGACCCACTACAGGGACATCAGCCATATTAGTCACAGTATATGTGGCATCGTAGAACTTTCCTGGTTGAACTTTCAACGATTTAAGTGAAGGTTTTAATCTCCACGGTAAATCACCATTTACATTGGAATCGAAAAGTATTCTGACTTCACGATCAATTAAAGGTGACGCCTCCCCTGCACCTTCGGTTACCCTTTGTGTTTTGCCATTTAAGCCAGTAATCTGACAAAAGGCATCATACAAAGGAACCATTGCATAACCAAAACCGAACATCAAAATTGTAACTACAAATAAGATGGTCGTTGTTTTTTTTACGCCTCTTTGTTTCGAAGCCATATTATTTTATAAGTGACTCAAAACAAAAAACAAGTAAAAAGAAAGTGCGACTAGTGCTAATACTATGGCTAGTCGCTTATTCTTTTTTGCTAAATTCTTTTTATCCTTCTCAGCTAATGCCATCAATTAATTTTCAAGCATTGATTTAGTTAGCTTAGGAGGAGTCTCAAATGTGTGGAATGGTGCTGGTGAAGGAACTGTCCACTCAAGACCTTTAGCGCCTTCCCATGCCTGAGCCTTAGCTTTCTTGCCACCCAGTGCACATTTAATAACAATGTATACAAACAGTAACTGACTGATACCGTAAGCAAATCCACCGATACTTGAGATCATGTTGAAATCTGCAAAGACAATATTGTAGTCAGGAATTCTTCTTGGCATACCAGCTAGGCCAAGGAAGTGTTGTGGGAAAAACAGTACGTTTGCAGCAATCGTAGATAACCAGAAATGTATCTTCGCAAGTTTCTCATCGTACATGTAACCTGTCCATTTTGGTAACCAGTAGTAAGCCGCTGCCATAAGTGAGAATACTGCACCAGTCAATAGAACATAATGGAAGTGAGCCACAACAAAATATGTATCATGGTACTGGAAATCAACTGGTGTAATACCAAGCATCAATCCTGAGAAACCACCAATCGTAAATAAAATAACGAATGCAATTGAGAATAACATAGGTGCCTCAAAGGTCATCGCACCTCTCCACATTGTTGCCATCCAGTTGAAAACTTTAACTCCAGTTGGCACAGCAATCAACATTGTTGCGTACATAAAGAATAATTCACCTTTGATTGGCATGCCCACAGTAAACATATGGTGAGCCCAAACAAAGAATGACAGAATCGCGATCGATGCAGTAGCGTAAACCATCGATGCATAACCAAATAGCGGTTTTCTAGCGAATGTAGGAATAATTGTTGAAACAATACCAAATGCTGGAAGCGCTAAAATATACACTTCAGGGTGTCCGAAGAACCAGAAGATGTGTTGGAACAACACTGGGTCACCACCGCCAGCTGCATTAAAGAAACTTGTACCGAAATATTTATCGGTTAATAACATTGTCACTGCGCCAGCTAACACTGGAAGTGAAGCAATAAGCAAGAATGCTGTAATTACCCATGTCCATACAAATAGAGGCATCTTCATCAATGTCATACCAGGGGCACGCATGTTAAATACGGTTGCGATAATGTTGATCGCACCCATGATCGATGAGACACCTAAAATGTGTACTGTAAATATTAAGAATGGGAAAGCATCTCCTAACTGCAACACAAGTGGTGGATACATCGTCCAACCACCAGCAGGACCTCCACCGTTCATAAATAATGTACTGATCAATAAAGCAAAACCAAAAGGAAGGATCCAGAAACTCATATTGTTCATACGAGGAAGCGCCATATCAGGAGCACCAATCATTAAGGGTATCATCCAGTTTGCTAACCCAACGCCAGCAGGCATGACGGCACCAAAGATCATGATGAGGGCATGAACGGTAACCATTGAGTTATAAAATTGTGGATCAACAAATTGTAATCCAGGTTGAAATAATTCAGCCCGAATAATCATTGCCATTGCACCACCGATGAAGAACATCATCAATGAGAATATTAAATAAAGTGTTCCAATGTCTTTATGGTTGGTTGAAAAAATCCAACGCTTTAGACCGGTTGGAGCATGATGATGATCATGTTCGTGTGCTACTGTACTCATAATATTTGCCTCATTAAATATTTATAGTTAATTAAAAATTATTTGCGTTCTGCAGCAACATCGGCTGCTTGAACAACGTCTCCTGTATCGTTACCAAATGCATTACGTGTGTATGTTACTACTGACGCAATGTCACCATCATTCAACTGTTCACCGAATGCTGGCATTAGGTTCTTACCGTAGATGATTTGTGTAATGTGAGCCTGTAAATTTTCTGGTTTAGTCGCTAACTGACTTCCAGCTATCGCAGGGAAAACACCCTGAACTCCTTCACCGTTAGCTTGGTGGCAAGCTAAACAGTTGGCCTTGTAAACAGCTTCACCTTTGGTCATGAGTTCTTCCATAGACATTTCTTTACTTGATGCCTCTGCAGCTGCTACTTGTTCTTGTTTTTTTTCTGCTACCCATGTTTTATATTCGTCCATGGAAACAGCTTTAACAACGATAGGCATGTAGCCGTGACCCTTACCACAGATCTCAGCACATTGTCCTCGATATGTGCCAGGCTCATTAATCATTGTCCAGTTGTCGTTAATAAAACCAGGTATTGCATCACGCTTCCATCCAAGATCTGGAACCCACCATGCGTGGATCACGTCGTTAGCTGTAGTTAAAATTCTAATTTTAGTATTGGTTGGTAAAACGAGTGGTTCATCTACATCCAATAAGTAATCAGGATGTTCCATTGGATTCACAGAATCAACTCGTTGACTTAATTCAACACTCTTCTCATCAAGATTACTGTAAATAGTTAAATCGTCTTCAAGGTACTCGTATTTCCATTTCCATTGATAGCCTACTGCTTTAACTGTAAGTGCTGTATCGGATGTGTCATCCATCTCAATCAGTAGTTTAGTTGCAGGAATAGCAAGACCAATAATAATAAGTAGAGGGATAGCTGTCCAAATGATCTCAACTGTTGTGCTGTGAGAAAATTTTGCAGGTTTTACGCCTCTTGATTTTCTGTGATGAAATATAGACCAGAACATGATACCAAACACAACGATACCGATGATTGTAACAACCCATAAGGACACCATGTGCATGTCATAAACTTTTTGACTGATTGGTGTTACCCCTTCTCGCATGTTGAGTCCCCAATCAGCTAAAACTGTAAGAGGAAGAGTTGCTAGAAATAATACTTGTAGAATTTTTTTGTAAATACTTGTCATGCTTTCTCTTTCACAATACTTAAATAATCATTGAACTATCTGCTACCACGTAAATGTAACTAATTTGTAACAATTTTGTCAACCATTTCTTCTAAATGGTTTTTACTAAATTTTTTAACTTTTCTCGCTCTTCGTCGGTAACTCTTTGACCTAAAAAGATTTTTTTTCCATCCTTGATAAAATAAAAAATTGAATGTTTTAGCCTGGTTGGAGGCTCATACTGAAAATTCGTCCAATTTCTGACTAATTCATACTCTTTAATTTTTTTTCTCATCACGAATCTAACTTTTATATTATGCGGACTGATTAAAATTTCCTCATAAAAAGTACTTTTTAGAGCTGTAATATAAAGTGCATAACCTAAGATTAAAAATTCAATTCCATAAAAAGGAATGGCCAAATATAAATTAACATAGGTTAAGGCAATTGCTATTAATAGAATGAAACAGCCGAAATAAAAATAGACCTTCTTAATAATATCCCACGGCATGGCTGGATTAGGTCTTATAATTATTGACTGAGTGTCTTTCTGTTTATCAAATTTATTTTCAATCATCTAATGTATAATTTTGTGAAATGGTGCCGGGAGCGAGAATCGAACTCGCACGCTGTCGCCAGCGCGGGATTTTGAATCCCGTGCGTCTACCAGTTCCGCCATCCCGGCAGAATGGAAATTATAACAAGCTTTTATTAAATGAATATAGAAGAATTTAATTACACACTGCCCGAAGAATTGATCGCACAACACCCGACAGATGAACGGTCCGATAGTCGATTACTGCAGCTCAATCCAAACACTGAAGAAATTATTGATAATAATTTTACAAATTTTTTATCTCTTATTAATCAAAACGACCTCCTCGTTTTTAATGATACAAAAGTAATAAAAGCTCGGATCCATGGTCATAAAAAAAGTGGCGGCAAGGTTGAGGTATTGATCGAAAAAATAATCAATCAAAATTCATTTGTTGGTCATATTGGAACATCCAAAAAAATTAATGCTGGATTAGAAATTATGGTGGGTAATTTTAAACTGACGGTAAAAGATCGGGATGAAAATATGTTTATCATCGAGACCAATGATGATATTTTTAACATCATCGATTGTCATGGGAAACTTCCCCTACCCCCATACATTAATAGAGATAACGAGGATTTTGACGATGATCGTTATCAAACTGTTTTTGCTAAACATGATGGCGCTATTGCTGCGCCAACGGCCGGTCTTCATTTTGATGATCAATTTTTTTTAGAATTATCAAAACAAAACTTTAACTTTAGCTTCATCACGCTGCATGTTGGTTCTGGAACATTTCAGCCTGTTCGTAATTCAAATATAACTGACCATAAAATGCATTCGGAAGAGTTCATGATTAGCCAAGATGTATATGATCGAATAGAGCAAACAAAAAAAAATGGCGGGAGAATCATTGCGATTGGTACAACTGTTTTGCGGGCTCTGGAATCGGCTTTCGCTCAACCTAAGAAAGACTCGAACTTTCAAAAAACTAATATTTTTATTTATCCAGGTTATCAATTTAAAATAGTTGATAGCTTATTCACCAATTTTCACTTGCCAAAGAGTACTTTAATTATGTTGGTCTCGGCATTCGCTGGTCATTCGTTTACAATGACAGCCTATGCACATGCTGTTAAAGAAAAGTACCGATTTTTCAGTTACGGTGACGCAATGTTTATTGAACAAAAATTAACCACAGAAGACAAAAGAGAAACATAATTTAAATAAGAGAACTTTATATGAGAATCATCTACACCATTTTATTTACACTTTTTATTTCACTTAATATTCAAGCTGAAATACTGCCTGAAGCCAAATTAGAGATGAAGATTCCTTTAACTAAGAAACCGTCAACACGGCCTATGACGGTTGCTTACATTCCTGGTGAAAAAAAGTATTATATTGCCGATGGTGGGTTATCACCTGTAGGGAATGAGCCTTTCTCAAAATCACAAGTTCATGTTTACGATGAAAAGGGAGCCTACATAAAATCATTTTCCCCAGGTTTTGATAATCGTTCAATTTATTACAATGAAAATTCTAAAACTCTAGAGACTGTTACCTACAATGTATCGAGTGCAGCGGGATTTTTTCCAAATACAGGAATCTTCAAGCTTGAATTAGATGACCAAGGGTTACTAACAAATAAGTCTGACACTGTGTCAAGATTTTCAGAAACTTTTGGTAGCGCTGGGACCATGCCAACTTACGATGCCAAAAATAATCAGTACTTTGCTAAGCAAGAAAAGAGCAACATTGTTAGAGTCATAGATGGAACTTCAAATGACATTAAAAAAGAAATTGCTCTTGATTTTTCTGCAGCTGAAGTTGAGCACCATGATGTGACTGACCACTATGCTGCATTTACAAATGTCCCTGGGCACGAGCTCATTTTGCTCGATGTAGATCACAAAAGATTTTTGATATTCAATTTAGATGGAAAGCTAGTCGGGACTTCTGAGCTTGCAAAGGATTTGAAAATTAGAGCAAAAAATCATTTCAATGGATTAGGATACACCAATAACGGCTTGTTCTTTTTATATATTGATTCTGAAGGTGAATTTGGGACTTATCACGCATACAAGGTGCTAAATTAATCTTATATTTTTGATTTAATAAAATGAATAAGATCGGAAATATTAATCATTTCCGAATTCGATTCTGATCTCGATTTAAATTCCACTTTGTTTTCGTTAAGGCTTTTTTCGCCTATCACTAATCTATTTGGAATGCCTATCAAATCAGATTCTGCAAACATAATTCCTGGACGCGCAACACGATCATCTAGAATGACATCAATACCACTTTTCAATAAGTCTGCATAAATTTTATTAGCCTGAGCTCTGACCTTGTCATTTTTATGATACCCAATTGGTACAATAATCAATTCAAATGGAGCAATACTTTTTGGCAAGATCATGCCATTCTCATCATTATTTTGTTCGATGGCTGCAGCTACAATTCTTGACACACCAATGCCATAACATCCCATCGTCATGGTTTGAGATTTGCCTTCTTCATTAAGAATCGAGGCTTGCATAGATTCAGAGTATTTCTTTCCTAGTTGAAAGATATGACCTACCTCAATTCCTCTGCAAAATTTAAGCTTACCAGATTCATCAGGACTGACATCTCCCTCTACCACATTTGTGATATCCACAAATTTTTCAGTATTGATCGATTGAAAATTTGTGAAGTGATAATGTTCTTCGTTTGCTCCACAGACCATATTTTCCATTTCAATTATGGAGTGATCAAACAACTTTCTGATATGTTCATTCCCCTCAGGCCCAATAAATCCAGGAATTAAACCATGCTTTTTCAGCTCATCATCTTTTGCCACCCTGAAGCGGTTGCTACCGATTACTTTTTCTAGTTTAACCAGATTAATTTCCCGATTGCCCGGCACAAAACAAATGACCAGCTCATCATCGTGGTTAAAAACGACCGCCTTTAAAATACTTTTTGTATCTATTTTAAAAAACTCTTGAAGAGCCTCTATCGTTGTTATTTCAGGAGTGTGTACTTTTTCAGTAGGTACCTTATTTTCTTTGGATGCCTTTTTAAATACCGTTGATGCTTTTTCAATGTTGGCGGCATATTCAGATTGATCAGAATAAGCGATTACATCCTCTCCAGAATCAGCTAACACATGAAATTCATGTGATGCATCACCACCAATCGCCCCAGAGTCTGCAGCTACTGATCTAAATTGAAGACCAATTCTTGAAAAAATTCGATTGTAAGTTTCAAACATCAATTCATACATTTTCTGCAAACAATTTTCATTCGCGTGAAAGGAATAAGCGTCTTTCATTAAAAATTCTCTGGCTCGCATTACACCAAAACGAGGACGAATTTCATCACGAAATTTTGTTTGGATCTGATAGAAGTTGATAGGAAGTTGCTTATAACTATTAAGTTCTTTTCGGGCAATGTCGGTGATGACTTCTTCATGTGTCGGGCCAAAACAAAATTCATTCTGATGTCGATCATTGATTTTGAGCATTTGTGGACCAAATTGCTGCCATCGACCTGTTTCTTGCCATAACTCTGCAGGCTGAATCGCTGGCATCAATAACTCTACCGCCCCAGAAGCATTCATTTCTTCTCTAATAATACTTTCAATTTTTCTTAACACTCTCAAGCCAATCGGCATCCATGTGTAGAGTCCTGAACTCAATCTCTTAACATAGCCAGCTCGAACCATTAATTGATGACTTTTGAGTTCAGCATCTTGAGGAGCCTCTTTCAGAGTTGATATAAAGAATTGACTTGTTTTCATAGATTTAAACCGCCTTTAATGGCTTTCCATAGTTCTTTTTTTAATTCTGCATTTGTACACATTTTTTTTAATGAAGCTAATTGCAAAATATCAGGAGATAAAGATTTAGCATCATCGGACAATAAAATTTTAACAGAATCCTTAAACGGTTCTGCCAAAAATCCAGAAACACTCATGTTCTGAAATTTAAGTGAGCCTATTCCTTTCAAAAACAAATTAATACTTCTCATTAGGGATGTGCTCTCTGTATCTTGATCTGGAATATCATAAATCATTAATAGTGTTTTGTTATCAACCTCCAGGACGGCGCAATGATAATTTTTTTCTTTAACTTTTGGGGATGAGTCATCGAGCGTATCAAACTTAGATTCATACATTTCAAAAACGTTTAGCAACTCAAGCTCTTCTAACTGATCGCGTTCATTAAAAATCATGACAAATCTCTTCCCATAACAATGGCATCCTCATAACCCTTTTTGGTTAGGTAATAATTTGGGCGAACTCCAATCTCATTAAAATCAAATTTTTTGTACAAACTGATGGCCGGTATATTTGAAGTTCTAACTTCTAAAAATATGTGTTTGATACTTTTATTATTGCATTCCCCAATGAGTGCGTCCATTAACTTTGAGGCAACTTGGTTATTCCGCATACTTTTAGTTACGCCAATATTTAAGATTTCACACTCGTGTTGAATGAGTCTTGCCACAATAAAACCAACGATAGTTTCATTTAAGAAAAATAGTTTAAAGAAATGCTTGGCTAATATCGAGTCTTGAAAATTTTTTAAGCTCCATAACTCAACCTCATTTTCTTGTTCAATCACATGTACTTCATTTAAGTTTTCATCTTTTGGATCCTGCATGAATTCCATTATTTATTTTCTTTCGTCAATGGTTTGCGCGACCTTGTTTCGGACATAAATAGGCTGAATTCCATCAAAGGAAAATTTGTCTGGTAGCCGATCCAATGCAATAGAAGCCATGAAGCTAGCCATATTTTTTTTTACATTTTGTTGTTCTAAAGTATAAGACTTGTATCTATCATTGAAATAATCTTTAAATATTTCATAACCTGAACCAATCACTGAAAATCTATTCCTAATTTCATCAGGTGGGTTAGGTAATTTATCTGGCGCAGCTACCATAGGTTCTGAGAGAGGAATGATATTTTTATCATCACTTCTTTTAAAAAACTGTAAATAGACTTCATCCATTCTTGCGTCAATGGTCGATAAAATATAATCTGACTCCGCCATTGATGCAGTCGTTTCTAATGAACTTATTCCTATTAAAGGAATTTTGTAAGAATAAGCCATCCCATAAGCAACTCCACAAGCTATTCTAATCCCAGTGAATGAGCCAGGTCCTGCAGAAAATGCGATCACATCTAAATCTTTAGTGGTGATATTCACTTTTTTTAAAATTTTTTGTATTTCGCTCAAGGCAACTGAGGAATGAGTCATACCAGCATTGAATTCAATATTTTCTTTTACATCTGAATGAACAATGCATAAAGAAAAGTTTGTAGAAGATGTGTCGATTGCTAGTAGATTCAACGAAGTTCCTCAATAAAATTTAAAACCTGATTATAATCCTCCACCAATTGAAAAGGGGGTAGGGATTTTAAAATTTGTTTTCCGTAATATTTTTTTTGAATTCTGTTATCGCCGAGTATTGCCACACCCTTATCAGAAAAATTTCTTATTAACCGACCCATCCCCTGCTTCATCAATAAGGTTGTCATTGGAATTTGAGATTTCATAAAAAAATCTTTTTCATTCAATAAATTTATTTTTGCATCCACGATAGGGTCATCGGGTGATTTAAATGGTAGCTTATCAATAATTAATAAGGTTAAGTTATCCCCTATGAGATCAATACCTTCCCAGAAAGAAAAAGATCCGATCAAGACACAATTTTGGCTATTTTTAAATTCCTCAATTAACAATTGATTTGGCAACATCCCCTGTCTTAATATATTTAAGGTATCCGCGTTTCTGTTGTTAATAAACTCGAACTGATTGGCTACTTGCTCAACACCATTTAATGAGGTTGTTAAGAATAATGTTCTCCCTTTATTTAATTTTATCGCTGGGTAGGCATAATCGACCAAGGATGAAAAAAAATCTTTTTCATTGGGGTTCGGTAAACCCATGGGAATATGTAACAAAGCATTTTTCTCATAGTTAAAGGGACTTTCAAAGACTCTTGTTTCTATGTCTTTTAATCCTGTTAAATCTTTAAAATAATCAAAATTGTTATTGGTTGTCATTGTTGCCGAAGTAAATACCATCGAGTCATTGGAGGCTGTTGTTTTTGAAAAAATTCCCTTGACATCAACTGGGGTGATATGAATGGAGATGGAGTTGTTAAACTTTTCCAACCAAAGTGCATTTTTTTTCTCTGAGGGATTAATGATATTTTTTAAAAGCTCAATAAAATTATTAAGTTCTTTGATTGAAGCATCTATATCTTTATTAATAAATCCGGGCTCTTTAATCGCATTAATGAGCTCCTCAAGGTTATTCATAATTTCAATTAAGTGATCTTTGAAGGTTGTCAGTTGACTGAGTTTATACAAAGAAATTTTTTGCGGTTCATCTTTGACCAAATCTAGGAGCTGAGATATTGAAAAATTATATCGATTGAAAATCATCGAAAAATTTTCCAAGCCAATAACTGAATTTTTTAAATGATTAATGAGATCATCAAGAACGCGATTCAATTTTAGGGAAGAAAATACTTTACTGGAGTACAACATCGCTAAATCAATTAAATTATGCGCCTCATCAAAGACAATGACATCTGACTTTGGTAATAAGTTATTGGCATCATCATTTTCATTAAAAAAATCTGAAAAAAATAAGTGATGATTCACTACAATTACTTCAGCAGAATGCGCCCTCCTCCTTGCTTTATTTACAAAACAATCATTGCTAAACTTGCAATCGCCAAAGAGACAATTCTCACTCGTTGATGTGACGGCATGAGTTATATTCCCTGAAAAATTTTTTTTTAATTCTGCAACATCGCCGGTATTAGTTTTTTTTAACAAACCTTCAACATCAGAAAATATTGAAGCATCAGCTTTTGAAAAAAACATCTTGCTGTGATTGTTGATTCGATGATGACACAGATAATTAGACCGTCCTTTTAATATAGAAACATTGAAATTGAGCTTCAATGCTTTTTGAAGGATTGGAAAATCTTTCTCTAATAATTGTTCCTGAAGGTTCTTTGTTGCTGTAGAGATAATAATTTTTTTATTTTGGCGCACCAGCGGTAATAAATAGCCCAAGGTCTTGCCTATGCCTGTTCCAGCCTCTATGACCACTGTTTTTTTTAATGTAACTGATTCGTCGATGAACTGAGCCATTTGAACCTGACCATCTCTTTTTTGATAGTTAGAAAGATGGCTGGCCAATGGACCTTTTTCATCAAAAAAATGATCGAAAAAGTTTGGTTTATCTAACATTATCTACGTGGCCCAAACTTCTATCTGGATCGATCAAGTCTCTTATTCTTTGTTTAATAATAGCGACATCAATAAAACCATTTTCCTCTTTTCTTGAGAAAATTAAACTTTGATTACAAGTAATATCAAAAACACCCGATTCAGAAGGAACTAACGTTACAGATGACAAGTCGGATTCAAAAGTGCTTAATAATTCCTGAGATATCCATGTGGCTCTAGATAACCATTTACATTTAGGGCAAAACTTGATTTCGATGTAATGTTTTTTTTGCATAAGTAGTCAATTATTCGTCAGAGATCTGATGTAATATTGTACATGTTTAAAGTTAGTCATTTATTTAAGGTTTGGTATGAAAAATAAATTTAAGAGTCTTACTCTCATCTCCTTCGGACTTGTCTTCGGTATTTTAATCAGTGTTAACCTATCTGTGTTTGCTGATAAAAAGAGTGAGGCTAAAAAGCTTCCCGTTGAAGATTTAAGAATTTTTGCTGAGGTATTTGGCAAAATTAAAGCAGACTATGTTGAAGAGGTTGAAGATAAACAACTATTGTCTGAGGCACTCAATGGAATGCTAGCTGGACTTGACCCTCATTCTACCTTCCTAGATCAAGATCACTTTAAGGAAATGCAACAAGGAACAGCAGGAGAATTTGGTGGGCTAGGAATTGAAGTGGGCATGGAAGATGGTTTTGTTAAGGTTATATCTCCGATTGAAGATACTCCAGCATTCAAAGCTGGATTGCAAAGCGGTGACCTTATTATTAAGTTAGATGACAAATCAACCAAAGGTATGTCCTTAAATGATGCGGTAAAGATCATGAGAGGTAAGCCAGGAACTTCATTAAACGTTCAGATTTTAAGAAAAGGGAAAGACACACCTTTTGATGTAAAAATTACTCGCGCACAAATTAAAAGTCAAAGTGTCAAAGCTAAATTAATTCAGGAAGATTATGGATACATCCGAGTTACACAATTCCAAGAAAGAACCGGTGAGGATGTTGCCAAATCGATCAATAAACTTTTTGATGAAAACAAAAAGCCATTAAATGGCCTTGTGCTTGATATGCGAAATAATCCTGGTGGACTTCTTAATGCTGCAGTGGCGGTTTCAGCAGCTTTCATCCCTGAGGGTGAGCTTGTTGTTTATACTGAGGGACGAGCTAGAGATTCAAAAATGCACCTAACTGCAATCCCAGAAAATTTTATTCGTGACCCAAAAAACAACTATATAGAAAAATTACCAAGTGAAATTAAAAAGACCCCTTTAGTCGTTCTTGTAAATAATGGTTCTGCTTCCGCATCTGAAATTGTTGCCGGCGCCCTCCAAGATCACAAAAGAGCATTAATTGTTGGTACGAAAAGCTTTGGTAAGGGTTCGGTACAAAGTATTTTACCGATGAATAACGGTACAGCAATCAAACTCACTACTGCTAGGTACTTTACTCCTAATGGTCGTTCAATACAGGCTAAAGGTATTGATCCTGACATTGTTGTTGAAGATGGCTTTAGTGGTTTAATGTCTCGTGAAGCTGATCTGAGCCACCACTTGTCTAACCCAGAAGACAAAGACTCAAAGGATGAGAGTACAAATTCAGAAGAACCTCAAAATGATGAAAAACAAAAAACATCAACCAAAGCTGATGATGGAGGAGAAGCTCTGAAAAGCTTTAAACCAGTCGAGTTTGGTACCGCTGAAGATAAGCAATTTCAAGAAGCTTTGAACATCTTAAAAGGTATAGATATTTATAAGAAAATTAATTAATTCATGATTGATAAGATAATTTCTGAAGTTGATTTCGCCCTAAAGCTTTTCACTGTGCCACAAAAAGGTTTGAGAACCTCTCCTTCAGAAAATGTTTCGAACAGCAATCATGAGCTTTCTGATGATGACGTAAAACAAACTGCTCGACTAATGAGAGTCAACCACACCGGCGAAGTTTGTGCACAAGCTCTTTACAGAGGTCAACTTTTTTTTAATTCCGATGAAGTCACTGAAAAAGCTTTAAAGCATGCCGCCTTTGAAGAGATCGATCACCTTAATTGGTGTGAACAACGTATAAAGGAATTAGGAGGAAAGACAAGCTATCTCAATCCAATATTTTATATGAGCTCTTTTAGTCTTGGGGCTATTGCAGGAAAAATTGATAATAAATTTAATTTAGGTTTTCTTGAGGAAACTGAAAAACAAGTCACCACTCATCTTGAAGGGCACATAAAAAAAATATCAAAAAATGATAAAAAAACGCATGCTATTTTAGAACAAATGAAATATGATGAGCAGTGTCATCAGAAAACAGCCAAATCACTTGGTTCAAAAGAGCTTCCAAGCTTTTTTCAGAAAATAATGAATGCAACTTCTAAGTTGATGACTAAAACAACCTATTGGATTTAAATTAATGCAAAACTTTAAAGAGATATTAGAAACGCTCAACTCCGCAGATCATATTAAAGAGATTCAGTTGTTTCATGATGAAGAGCTTCACGGGGTGATTTCAAGCAAACCAGGCTCAATGGGTTCTATCAAGGTTTATTACCACTTATATGAAACTTTTGGTGTAATCAACAGTGATGCTGCCATGGAAGGGATTGATCTATACGCAGAGCATACTGAGGATGCTCAAAATAATCCAGGGAAACACCCAAATATTGATAGGTTACTCGACGTTATTGATTCAGATATAACTCTAAAAGTTAAAATAATCGAAAATTAATTTTTTCAAGCCACAATAATTTCATACCCATGCGTGATATTTACACTCTTACTAAGCATTATTGATGCCGAACAGTACTTAGTGGCAGATAGCTCAATTGCACGAGCCACCTTTTTTTCATTTAAATCTTTTCCAGTGACTTTGAAGTGGATGTGAATGTCCGTAAATACCTTTGGAACTGTTTCTGCTCGCTTAGATGAAATGACTGCCTGGCAGGCGGTCACGTCTTGTCGGGATTTCTTTAAAATAGTCACCACATCAAATGATGTGCAACCCCCCATGCCAGATAACAGAACCTCCATTGGCCTCATGCCCAGGTCCTTTCCTCCAAGATCCTCTGGGCCATCCATTAACAAACTATGTTGAGATTCAGATTCAGCCTTAAAACAAACATCTTGCTCCCAAGTTACGGTCAAATTCATCTTAATTTAACCCTAGCAATTCAACATCAAAAATTAAATCGCTATTCGGTGGAATGACCCCTCCTGCACCTCTTGATCCATATCCTAAATCTGATGGAATGATAATTGTTCTTTTGCCACCGATTTTCATACCTTGAACCCCGATATCCCAACCTTTAATGACTTGCCCTATGCCTAAAGTGAATTCTAGTGGGTCATTTCGATCAAGTGAACTGTCAAATTTTTCACCTTTATTATCCTTTTTATTTGCATCGTATAACCATCCTGTGTAATGAACTTTGACAATAAGTCCAGGCTCAGCTTCTCTCCCATCTCCGACTACATTATCAATGAGCTGTAATCCCTTGTCGTAGACCTTAGCAGATTCTTGTTCCATACTTTTTTCCTTATCTCCTATTAATTCAATTGAAAAAACTGATGACGTCATGATTAAAAAAATCAAAAAATAATATTTCATATAAATCCCTAATTAGTTTTAATGTTGATACAAATAATCTAGGCTTTGTTCAATGAACTTTAAGAAGGATTGATATTGAGGTCCATTTAGTACGAATGTTACTATATATTCCTCGCCCTTGCTTGACTTCATAAAACCTGACAAAGCAAATACATTTTTAAGACGCCCAGTTTTAAGATGAGTTGCATTGGAAAAAGATTTTTCTTTAAACATAGACTTTAAT
This sequence comes from beta proteobacterium KB13, assembly GCA_000156155.1. GTDB lineage: Bacteria > Pseudomonadota > Gammaproteobacteria > Burkholderiales > Methylophilaceae > BACL14. Next base: position 1,033,548 of record DS995299.1, read on the forward strand.
GTGCCATCGATACCTGCAATTGGAAGTGAGCTGATAATTTCTGATTTCCAGTCAGATTCTTCAATAAACACCAAGATTTCTTGGAATAAAAAAGTATTAGCATGACTGCTTCGTGATAACCCCGCCCCATTCTCTATAAAAAATTCATTGGCACTGATTCCCTTCTTTTCAAACCAGCTTTTAAAATAAATATCGACGTTAAACTCATCGGCGTCAAACTCTGTCTTTTGTTTCATTGCAGTCAACGCAAGGTTTCTTGAAAATAGATTAAGGCTGTACTTATTCATCTGATACATCAACTGATTCAAAGGATCTGAAAAATGCTCATCTAGCAACACAAAACTATTTAATTCTTCATCAGCAAAGCCTTGCTTTTGTATTTCACCAGCAAATTCAATCTCCACCTCGTCTAAAATATTGCTGATGGCAACCTTCATGTATTCATCCTGATCCAATGCATTCAGGTATAAAGATTTATTTTTACACTTCTTGCTAAAAGATCCATTAAGGCTGATCTGCATCGATTCATCCGTAAATATCACTTCAGGTTGAATCTTGGACTTCCAATCCTCACACGCTTCCTTTGTTATCTTTAAATTATTAACAACTTCTATTCCCTCAATAAAAGGTTTGTTATAAATGCTCACATTATTATCCTGATTCAAAAATTGAATCTCAATCGCCCCTGCTTCAATTAATAAGGACTTAGGTTGGACGTTATAAGCTCGATAGCTTAGATCATCAATGTATTCTCGGTTAGGTTGCAATTTAAAGTATGAATCATCTAAAAAGACATTGCCTGTAATTTGATTAATTCCTCTCGCCTTAAGTCTATAAAAAATATCTTTTAAATTTTCAATTGATAGAGTTGGATCGCCCTCCCCTTTGATGATCAAATCTCCTGCAAGTGTATTCTCCTTGATTTGTTTGCTTGAGAAGAATAATGTTCGAAATTTAAAATCTGGGCCTAATTCATCGAGTGCAATGGTGGCAGTAACCAACTTATTTACTGATGCAAAATTAAATGATTTATCAGCATCTTTACTCCATGATTCACCTGTTGAGATATTTTTTATAGAGTAAGCAAAATCTTGCGGATTAATTTTATTTTTAATGGCAAGTTCTTGAGAATATGCTGTTGTGACAAAAAAACTAATAATTAAAAAAAAACGTATCATTTAATATCCATCTGCAGTTTTTTAAATATTTTCTCTAAAACCTTTACTACAAATTTTATATCAGACAAAGTGCTTGTGTAAGGGGGCATAATGTAAACACATCTGCCAATCGGTCTGATTAATAATCCTTCCTCTCGAGCTAAAGACTCAAAATTCATAGACTCATTAGTTTCTGGTAAATCAAAACGCCAAACCATGCCAATATTAAAAAAATTTCTAATATTATATTTTCCTAACTTCATCATGATCTGATTAAAGAGCCTAGACTTCTCATTTACTTTATCCATGCTCAACCTGTTATCAAAATAATCTAGGGTTGCAATGGCTGCAGAACATGCAAGAGGATTTCCAGTAAAACTATGAGAGTGTAGAAAGTTTTTCTCAACATCTGGGTTTAAAAACTCTTGATATATTTTTTTGGATACAAGAGTAGCCGCCAAGGGAAGATAACCTCCAGACAAACCTTTTGATAAACACATAATGTCTGGTTTGATATTGGCGTGCTGACATGCAAACATTTTACCTGTACGGCCAAAACCAACAGCGATCTCATCTGCAATAAGATGAATATCAAGCTTAGAACATAATGCTTTTAATTTTTTCAAGTAAATGGGGTGGTAATAATTCATGCCTGAGGCACATTGAAGAATCGGCTCAATAATCAATCCAGCAATTTTTTTATGATGTTTATTTAAAATTACTTCTGCTTTTTTAAAACTCTCTAATGCAAACTCTTTAAGTTTTTTTTCAGATTCATAATTTTTTGGAGACGGATTGGGAAGAATAATATTTTTATTTAACAAGGAATGATAATTCTTAGAAAAAATATCAACGTTTGTCACAGATAAAGCTCCCAAGGTTTCTCCATGATAGCTATTTTCAATTAGAACAAATTTTGTTTTCTTCTGTCCCCTATTTCTCCAATAGTGGTAACTCACTTTTAAAGCAACCTCGACCGCGCTAGATCCATCACTAGAATAAAAACAGTGATCCATATTTGCCAGCGCATTGAGTCGTTTAGATAAATCAATTACAGGTTGATGGGTCATGCCTGACAACATTACATGCTCAATTTTATTAAGCTGGGTAGTGATATTTTTTTTTAAATAAGGATTATTATGACCAAACAAATTTACCCACCATGAGCTTATGGCATCAAAATACTCTCTGCCATCCACTGATCTTAACCAGCTCTTGTTACCTGATTCAATAGCAATTAAATTTTGATCATTGTACTGATCCATTCTTGAACATGGATGCCAGACATTTTCGATGCTCTCTTTAATTATTTTTCTACTGACCTTGCTCATTGTCTCTTAAGGGGCAGGATTCATTACTGATAAATGAATTTGTTCTATTTCATCTAATATGTCATCCGACAGCTCTATAGAATAACTTTTTACATTCTCTTTTAGTTGATGAAGCGATGTTGCTCCTAAAATGGTTGATGTCATGAACCATTGCGACCTAACAAAAGCAAGAGACATTTCTGTCAAAGATAGATGATGCTTCTTTGCCAATTGAGCATATTTTTTGACTGCATACCTGACCCCAGGCTTATCAAATCTTTTTGCATAACCTGGAAAAAGATTGACCCTGCCAACTGCTTTTTCATCTTTAATATATTTACCTGTAAGATATCCAAAAGCTAAGGGGGAGTATGCTAAAAAACTCAATTGTTCACGATATAAAATCTCAGTAATGCCAAACTCTGCTGTGCGATTTAATAGACTATAGCTATTCTGTAATGCACTTATAATTGGTAACTTATGTTGTCTTGCGACTCTAATAAACTCCATTAAACCCCACGGCTGTTCATTGGAAAGTGCAATCGTTCTAATTTTTCCTGACTCAATTAATTTTGACAGAGTTGTAAGTTGATCATAAATACTCACCCAGGGAATTTGCTTACCATCCTTTTGATCTCCTTCTGGGTCGAATTTATATTGTCCAAACATGGGAACGTTTCTTTCAGGCCAATGAAGGTAGTAAATATCTATGTATTCTGTTTTTAGTCTTTTGAGTGATGCATCCACTGCATTCACAATATTTTCTTCATTTAAGGAAGATGGGCCACCGCGTATCCAATCTAACTTTCGTCTAGGACCAGCCACCTTGCTTGAAATAATTATTTTTTCGCGATCCTGGGTTTGCAACCAATCTCCCAGGATAGATTCAGTTTTAGTATAGGTGTCTGCTTTTGGAGGAACTGGGTATAATTCAGCTATATCAATTGAATTTATGCCAACATCTAAAGCAAAATCCAACTGTTCATATGCCTCAATTTTGCTATTTTGGTCTCCAAACGTCATGGTACCTAGAGTTAGTGGTGATATTTTGATATTACTATTACTTAATTGGCGATAATCGGTCGCTGAAAACATAAAAAACCTTTTTTTTGATAATTACCCTTGAAATTGAGAACAATCGTCCCTATTATTAGCACTCTTAGTTATAGAGTGCTAATTTATAACTAACATAATAACAAGAATACACTATTAGGAGATCTAACAAATGAAAATTCGTCCTTTACATGACCGTGTAATAGTAAAACGTGTTGAAGAAGAACGTACAACTGCCTCAGGAATTGTCATTCCTGAAAGTGCTTCAGCAGAAAAACCTGATCAAGGCGTTATTGAAGCTGTAGGCAACGGCAAAATCCTGGAAGACGGAAATACCAAAGCGCTTGACGTTAAGGTTGGAGACAAGGTTCTTTTTGGTAAGTATGCAGGGCAATCGGTTAAAGTTGATGGTGAAGAGCTTCTGGTTATGCGTGAAGACGACATCATGGCAATCATTGAATAATTTATAACTAATTACGGAGAAATATAATGGCAGCAAAAGATGTAAGATTTGGTGATGATGTTCGCCAAAAAATGGTAAAAGGTGTAAATACTCTCGCCAATGCAGTTAAAGTTACTCTAGGTCCTAAAGGTCGCAATGTTGTTCTAGAAAGATCTTTTGGGGCACCAACGATCACTAAGGATGGTGTATCAGTTGCTAAAGAAATCGAATTAAATGACAAATTTGAAAACATGGGTGCCCAAATGGTAAAAGAGGTTGCATCCAAAACATCAGACAATGCAGGTGATGGTACAACTACTGCTACTGTACTGGCTCAGGCGATTGTTCGTGAGGGCATGAAGGCAGTGGCTGCAGGCATGAACCCAATGGACCTCAAAAGAGGAATAGATAAAGCTGTAGAAACTGGCGTAGGTGAGCTTCATAAGTTAAGTAAGCCTTGCAATACAAGTAAAGAAATTGCTCAAGTTGGATCAATTTCTGCAAACTCGGATGAGTCAGTTGGTCAGATTATCGCTGATGCAATGGATAAGGTTGGTAAAGAGGGTGTGATTACTGTTGAAGATGGATCTGGTCTAAGCAATGAACTAGATGTTGTTGAAGGTATGCAATTTGACCGCGGTTATCTATCACCATATTTCATTAATAACAATGAAAGACAGATTGCACTGCTTGATGATCCTTATGTACTTTTACACGACAAAAAAATCGCAAACATAAAAGATCTTCTACCGACGTTAGAACAGGTTGCAAAAACAAGTAAACCATTACTGATTATTGCTGAGGAAATTGAAGGTGAAGCTTTAGCAACATTAGTTGTTAACAATATTCGTGGAACAATCAAAACTGTTGCAGTGAAAGCTCCTGGCTTTGGTGATAGAAGAAAAGCAATGCTTGAAGATATTGCTATCCTTACCGGTGGTACAGTAATTTCTGATGAAGTTGGTCTTACCTTAGAGAATGTGAAGCTTGAAGATCTTGGCCAAGCAAAGCGTATCGAGGTGGGTAAAGAAAATACGATCATCATTGATGGTGCTGGCAAGGCAGATACTATTAAATCACGTATTGAAACTATCAAAACGCAAATTGCTGAATCAACTAGTGATTATGATAAAGAAAAACTTCAAGAGCGAGTAGCTAAACTTGCAGGTGGTGTTGCTGTAATTAAAGTTGGTGCAGCCACCGAAGTAGAAATGAAAGAGAAAAAAGCTCGTGTTGAAGATGCACTTCACGCAACTCGTGCTGCAGTTGAAGAAGGTATTGTTCCTGGAGGTGGCGTTGCATTACTTAGAGTTCAAGATGCAATCTCAAAAACCAAAGGTAGCAATCCTGAACAAGATGCAGGTATACAAATTGTTGTTCGTGCCATTGAAGAACCACTTCGTCAAATTGTTACAAATGCAGGCGAAGAAGCATCTGTTGTCATCAACAATGTAAAATCTGAAAAAGGTAACAATGGTTACAATGCGGCTAATGATACCTATGGTGACATGGTAGCCATGGGTGTTTTAGATCCAACAAAAGTAACCCGCTCAGCATTGCAAAATGCTGCATCTGTAGCTGGCTTGATGCTAACGACTGATTGCATGATTGCTGAACTACCAAAAGAAGATGCCGCACCGGCAGCTCCTGACATGGGCGGCATGGGTGGCATGGGTGGTATGGGTGGTATGCCTGGCATGATGTAAGTCACAAACCCTATCATTAGGATACAAAAAAGGGCCTCATATGAGGCCCTTTCTTTTTTCTGGTGCATTGGGGAGGAACAATGCTAATTCCAGAATTATAAGTCTGATTTAAAAAAAATAAAAAAGTTCGAATAAGACTTTAAAAATAAAAAAAATAAGGTAGCATCATGACCCATGCAATTAGATTATTTAAAAGACCTTAACGAGAAACAGTCAGAAGCAGTTCAACTTCAAAATGAGTCAGCCCTTATCTTAGCCGGCGCGGGTAGTGGCAAAACCAAAGTACTAACATCAAGAATTAGTTGGCTGATACATAACCAAATCGTTTCACCCAATGGTATTTTAGCCGTCACTTTTACCAATAAGGCGGCAAATGAAATGTTATCAAGAATCTCTTTGCAGCTGGGAATGAATCCACGTGGGATGTGGGTGGGGACCTTTCATGGTTTATGTAACCGTTTTCTAAGATTGCATTACAAAGAGGCGAGTCTTCCTCAGACATTTCAAATCTTAGACAGCAGCGATCAGTTATCTGCCATTAAGAGATTATGCAAAATTTTACAAATTGATCCGGATAAGATTTCCCCTAAAGAAATTCAATATCATATTAACGGATCAAAAGAAAATGGAATGCGCGCAAAAGATGTTAAAACCTATGATGCACACACTCAAAAAATTAATGAAATATACCTTGAATATGAAAAACAATGCCAAAGAGAGGGCGTGGCCGATTTTGGTGAACTGCTCCTCCGATCGTATGAACTCTTAATCAGCAATGAAACCTTGCGAACGCATTATCAGAACAGATTTAATCATGTCCTTGTAGATGAATTCCAAGATACCAGCGAACTTCAATACAGATGGTTAAAATTATTAACAGGTAAAAATAATATTATTTTTGCTGTTGGTGATGACGATCAATCGATTTATGCATTTCGTGGTGCGAATGTAGGAAATATGCAATCTCTGCAACATGATTTCAACATAGAAAAAGTAATCAAACTGGAACAAAATTATCGCTCAAAAAATAATATATTAAGTGCGGCAAATGAAATTATAAAAAATAATGAAAAGAGATTAGGCAAAGACTTATGGACCGCCTCAGGAGATGGGGATCCAATTAAAGTCTTCAGAGCGCTATCCGACTCTGATGAAGCCCAATATATTTTAGATGAAATCAAAATGTGGCACAGAAAAGGAAAGTCCTACCAAAATATTGCCATCTTATATAGAAGCAACGCTCAATCTAGAATCCTTGAACACAGTATGGTATCCAATAACATCCCCTACAGAGTGTATGGTGGGTTAAGATTTTTTGAGCGAGCAGAAGTGAAGCATGCCCTAGCCTACCTTCGTTTGATTGCCAACAAGCAAGATGATAATGCTTTTTTAAGAATTGTTAATTTTCCAACAAGAGGCATCGGTAATCGATCTTTAGAGTCACTTCAAGACATCTCAAAAATAAATAATACAAGTTTGTGGGAAGCTGCTAAATCATCTTATAAAACTCCTACCTCAGAAAAAGGAATTTCTTATTTCATTGATTTAATTCGAAAAATAGAAGATGAGATTCAAGGCTTAACTCTTGCGGAATCAATGGATGTTGTTATTAATTTTAGTGGATTAAAAAATCACTACATGAATGACAAGGACGGGCAAGATAGAGTATCCAACCTGGAAGAGTTAGTATCAGCAGCAACAACCTTCTCAGAAAATTTTAATGGGGAAGATAAAAATCTAGAGTTAACAGAATTCCTTAACTACACCTCCCTTGAAAGTGGAGAATTACAAGCCAAGGCAAATCAAGATGCCCTTCAATTAATGACAATTCACTCAGCCAAGGGCTTAGAGTTCGATGTTGTTTTTATTACTGGACTTGAAGAAGGCTTATGCCCTCATGAACAGAGCTTAATCGAGGCAGATGGTTTGGAAGAGGAAAGAAGATTAATGTATGTCGCTGTAACCAGAGCCCGAGAAAATTTATACCTCACATATGCACAATCAAGACTGATGTATGGACAAACGCAATACAACCTATCCTCTAGATTTCTCGATGAAATTCCTGAGAATCTAATTAAAAAAATTAATGTCATAGAAAATCCTCAAATTAAACAATTTAACCAACCAAAACAAGTGACACAAAGTTTCAGTCACTCAGAATATCCATATAAGATTGGATCACAGGTTTTGCATAAAAAATTTGGTAATGGAGTTGTATTGTCCTACGAGGGATCATCAAATGATCTGCGTGTTCAGGTCCAGTTTGCTGATGCCGGAACAAAATGGCTTGCTCTTGAATTTGCTAAATTAGAAAAACTATAATTTAAATATCTGCTTATATCCAAGAAACTGAAAAATAAATAAAGCTGCAATATATACTGCCGTTAAACTAAAAATTATAATCGTAGATATTGCAATATATGCTGCTTGCGATAATCCAAAAAGTAATAAGAAGTTTTGAAAGACATATATTAATACTGCAAAAATAACAATCATCGAAACCCAAGTCAGTAAAAGAGGAATAATATATATTAAGATTGCTGCAATACTTGATTTTAAAGCTTTGAATACACCCTCACCCCTGTAAACAACGATCATTGGTGAAAACCAAGTCGCTGCAAATAGAGGTAACATGAATAAAAATAACTTTAATATTAATTTTAAAAAGACCGATGCATCTAAAACACTGTCACCAGCATTCGCTTGTTCTACAATGCTCTGCATTTGTGGTGACAAGAATGTGGATATAACCAAGGCATAAAAAAAAGTAATTAGGCCAATCCTTAGCAGCTGTGGGATGCTTTTTTTTATCTGGCTATCAAGCTTAAAAATAGAAATTTTTTTATTATCAGGGCTTCGATAAAAGTTGATGATTTGTACCACCGCCACAGGCCATAAAATTATCACAATTGGGGATAAAAATTGAATTAGTGGTAGTGATGGTAGTAAAAGAAAAATAAATAAATATGTGTATCCAATAACCAAGGAATGATTTTTAGTTTTTTTTAAAATCAGGAAAATATCTTTTAACCAAGATTGGGTTTGACGTATAGAGCTCAATTCAAATTCTGCCTTCTATTTTTTAAAATTTCAAAAAAGAATAATGGATCTTTTATTGTGTTTAACTCAGCATCCTTAGCATTAAACTGATCTCTAAACCTTGAAATCAAGAATCTCATTGCCGCCAATCTGAGATATGAATTTAATGCATCATGTTCATTGTTATTAATTTTTCTGACAGAATCGTAGGCTTCAATAAATAATTTTTTTCTTTTCCCATCAATTATTCCATTGTGATCAATACACCAATCGTTAATTACTATGGCAATATCATAGATAAAAAAATCATCACACGCATAGTAAAAATCTATAATTCCACCCAGTCTGTCTTCCTCAAAGAGAACATTATCTCTAAATAAATCGGCATGTATCACTCCTCGAGGGAGGTCTCCAGGTATATTTTCAAGGAATGATAACTCATCACCAATTAGCTTTCTTTGGTCTGAAGAAATTTTATCAGCGAACATGGAAAAGGTATCTTTCATCCACTGCAAGTCTCTCTCATTTTTTTTCCGAGTTTTAAACTTAAGTGAGATCAGATGCATTTCAGCAAAAGATTTTGCAAGCTGAATAAGTTGTTTATCGCTTATCTCTTCAAAAACTTTACCTGACAGTTTAGATATTAATGCAGCAGGCTTACCTTTTAAATCATGAATATAATTATCATTTATGTCCGATATGGGACTGGGACAAGAAAATCCATGAGATGATAAATGTTGCATGAAGTTGAAATAATAATCTAGATCGTCAAAATTCAGTTCTTCGAAAACAGTTAAGACCGCCTCGCAGTTGTCTGTATTGATGAAAAAGTTGCTATTTGTGACCCCACCAGAAATACCTGTGTAGCTTTTTAAACTTCCAATATTGAATTTACTTATAAAATTTTCAACTTCGGACTGGCTAAGTGATGTATAAACCGCCATAAATAATTTTTAGAATTCGCCGATTACCCACATTGGTAATGAGATTGCTTTCCCTTCAGTATCTTCCCTCACCCAATCTCCATTCGGATCATGTTTTATCAAATAATATGAGGGCATATTTTTCGGAGTGACTTTCATCATATAAAGATTTCCATTCAATCTATACTCTTCGATATATTCATCTTTTTCTTCTCTAATGGTAATCTCCGGTTGATCGATTGATGGATCATAGTCGTAGTTGCTTTCAGGTGGATCAAGCTCATCAGCTGCATTCGTAACTGTTGCGAATGGAAGAAACGCTACCAATAAAAGTGTAATGAAAATTTTTGTCATGCCTTTAATAATCCTTTAGTTAGTATGTCAATTATAAATGAATATTCAGGTTATTGCTTTTAAAAGAAAGGTTATTATCTTTTCTGTAATAACAATCAAATATAAAATTTACAATATCATCCGGATCGTTGCTAATTTTAAAAATACTTAAATCTTCTTGATCAGCAAATTTTTCTTGAATAATTTTATTCTGAAACCAATCTTGCAAACCTTGCCAAAAATCTACACCAACCAAAATAACAGGGACCTTCTTTGATTTATTGGTTTGAATTAAAGTAAGCACCTCAGAAAATTCATCGAGAGTCCCAAAGCCACCGGGTGCGACTACATACGCAAAAGCATATTTTACAAACATCACTTTTCTCATGAAAAAGTATTTGAAATTAATACTGATGTCTTGGTATGGATTCGGGTTTTGTTCCTTTGGGAGAATAATATTTAAACCGATACTTTTAGATTTTCCATTAAAAGCACCTTTGCTTGCGGCTTCCATCAAGCCAGGTCCACCGCCAGTAATTATGTTAAATCCTGACTCCGATAATTTAAAAGCAATCTCTTCACTCAGTTTATAAAATTTATCTGATGGTTTAGATCGCGCACTTCCAAAAAAAGAAATTGCAGGTGTAATTTGATCTAAAGATTGGGTAGCACTCACATATTCAGATACAATTTCAAAAGCGTGCCATGACTCATTGTCAAATTCATTTTGCATCAATAAATCTGATAAATTATTACTAGGATTTTTTTTTGATTCGGCCATAATAAAATTATATGAAAAAAATACTGCTTATCGATGGATCATCATATCTGTATAGAGCATATCATGCTCTTCCTGATTTAAGAAATCAAAATAATGAGCCCTCTGGGGTTATTTATGGTGTTCTGAATATGTTAAAAAAAACCATGGCAGAATATACTTCAGACTTCGTTGTTTGTGTCTTCGATGCCAAAGGTAAAACTTTCCGAAATGATATTTATTCTGATTACAAGGCAAATAGGCCTCATATGCCTGAAGATCTTGCTGTCCAAATTGAGCCCTTAAAAAAAGCCATTCACGCACTTGGAATATCAATGTTGTCCATTGAAGGAGTAGAAGCTGATGATGTCATTGGAACACTTGCGGAAGATGCAGTAAAACAAGATATGGATGTCATTATCTCTACAGGTGACAAAGACCTTGCTCAACTTGTCAATGATAATATTACTCTTGTTAACACGATGACTAATGAGGTTCTTGATGCTGAGGGTGTGTTAAAAAAATTTGGAGTTCCCCCTGAACAAATTGTTGATTATTTAACTCTCATAGGAGACAAGGCTGATAATATTCCGGGCGTTGACAAGGTAGGTCCAAAAACAGCGGTTAAATGGCTCAATGAATTCGGTGACCTTGACAACATCGTAGCCAACTCCGATCAAATTTCTGGAGCCGTGGGTGCCCACCTCAAGAGTGCAATTGACTGGCTCCCCACCGGCAAATCACTAATTACTATAAAAAAAGATGTGGAAATGAATGTCTTGTTTGATAACTTTCTAAAATCTGAACAAGACAAAAAAGAACTACTTAAAATTTACCAACACTACAACTTCAGCTCATGGCTTAAGAAAGAGTTTGAAGATACTGATAATGATCTCACCAACACTTCAAACAGTGAAGTTCAAGCAGAATTTAATAAAAATGAAGATTATTCTATTGTGAATGCAGAGAGTGATCTTGATTATTGGATTACTCAAATCGAACAAAATAATCTCTGCATACTGGACACAGAAACAGACTCCCTGAATTTTATGGAAGCACGACTGGTTGGTGTTTCTTTGGCCTATCAGGCAGGCAAAGCATGCTATATCCCCTTGCAACATCAAGACATGTCGATACCCCAACTGCCTTTAAATTTAGTTTTAAATAAAATTAAATCAATTACTGAAAACGAAAATATAACAAAAGTTGGCCAGAACATTAAATACGACATGCATGTTTTAAAAAATTATGACGTTACCTTTAAAGGACCAATTGAAGATACCATGATCATGAGTTATGTCATTGACAGTACTGAATCTCACGGCATGGACAAACTTGCAAAAAAATATTTAGATCATGATTGTATTAGCTTTGAATCGGTTGTTGGAAAGGGTGTAAAACAGCTCACCTTTGATCAAGTATCAATAGATGATGCATACCTATATGCGTCAGAAGATGCTGATGTCACATTGCAACTCTACGAACACCTTAATAAAAAAATTATTGCTGATTCAAAATTAAATTACATCTATAAAGAAATTGAAATACCTTCCCTGCTCACGCTATTTTGTATTGAACGCAACGGCGTGTTGATTTCTGAAAAAATCTTACATGACCAAAATCAAGATCTGGGTTTAAAAATTCTCAATCTCGAAAACGAAGCATATCAAATAGCCGAACAACCTTTCAATTTGTCATCGCCGAAACAGTTGCGTGAGATTCTTTTTGACAAGATGAAAATAATTCCTACAAAAAAAACTCCAACGGGCACACCGTCAACGAGTGAGGATGTGCTTGAAGAGCTTTCACATGATCACGCACTGCCAAAAGTTATTTTAGAACACCGCAGTTTAAGTAAACTAAAAAACACATACACAGACAAGCTCCCTAAGATGATCAACCTCAACACAAAAAGAATCCATACCAGCTACAATCAGGCCGTTGCAATCACTGGAAGACTAGCCAGCTCAGAACCTAATTTACAAAATATTCCCATCAAAACAAAAGAAGGCAGAAAAGTACGAGAAGCTTTCATTGCAAATACTGATAGTCAGATTGTCTCTTGTGATTATTCTCAAATTGAACTTAGAATTATGGCTCATTTATCTAAGGATCCAGGACTTTTGGATGCCTTTAATCAAAATGAAGATATTCACAGATCAACGGCAAGTGCAATTTTTAACACCAATGATGCATCGGTAAGCTCAGAACAAAGGCGATTTGCCAAGGTCATTAATTTTGGTTTGATTTACGGGATGAGTGCATTTGGATTATCACAAACCCTTAATATTGATAGAAACTCTGCTAAAAACTTTATTGACCAATACTTTGAAAAATACCCTGGGGTTAAAAACTATATGGATCAAGGAAAGTTGGTTGCAAAAGAACAAGGATATGTTGAAACAGTCTTCGGCAGAAGATTATGGGTCCCATTAATCAATAGCTCCAACGGGATACAGCGAGCAGCTGCGGAAAGAGCAGCAATTAATGCTCCGATGCAGGGTACTGCAGCTGATTTAATCAAGATGGCGATGAACAATGTTCAGCAATGGATAGGAGATAATAAACTGGAAACCTTGATGATCATGCAAGTGCATGACGAACTAGTTCTAGAAGTTCCAAATGCCGAGCTAGATATTATCAAAACCGAGATTCCAAAAATCATGTCAAATGTAGCCACGCTAGATGTTCCATTGATTGCTGATTTAGGATCAGGGATTAATTGGGAAGAGGCTCACTAGATGGAAGATAATGAAATACATTTAGTCATTATTGGCGACGAAATTCTTTCAGGCAAAAGAGAAGACAAACACTTCAAAAAAGCATTAGATGTTACAAAACAAAATAACTATGTAATTAAAAGCGTCAGCTACTTGCCCGATAGTGAGCATGAAATTCAATCAAAAATTGAAAATTTAAAAGATAAAACCGTCTTTTGTTTCGGAGGAATTGGAGCAACGCCAGATGATCACACAAGGTCAAGCGCCGCAAAAGCTCACCAAAAAGCTCTTAAACGCCACACTGATGCAGCAAAACTTATTGAGGATAAATTTGGTAAGGAAGCTTATCCTAAAAGAATTTTGATGGCTGACCTTCCAGATGGGTCTGAGCTGATCCCGAATGAAATCAATATGATTCCAGGCTTTTATATAAATAAAAATTTTTTTATGCCGGGGTTTCCTGAAATGGCATGGCCGATGATGGATTGGATATTTAAAAACAAGCTTCCTCAATCCAATAAAATTGAATTCGATCGGTCAATTATCATTCCAGATATTGCAGAAAGTCTACTTATTGATTTAATGAACCAAATTGAAAATGATTTTCCTTTAGTAAAAATGTATAGTCTGCCCAAAATAACCCCACAAAGACAAGTTGAGTTTGGTATTAAAGGTGATAAACAGCAAGTACTGAGCGCCATGGAAGTGGTAAAAAAATACGTAAAAGAATTAGGTTATCACTTTTAAAAATCACTGATTGCCTATAAAATAGGCAACTCATTTTATTCAAAAATTTAAAGATGCGAATAGGTCCATACACTTTAAAAAATAATATTGTTGTTGCTCCAATGGCTGGGGTTACAGATCGTCCATTTCGCCAGCTATGCAAAAAATATGGGGCTGGGATGGCAGTGAGTGAAATGGTTACTTCTAACTCGCTGCTTTATGGAAGCTCAAAAACTATCCGAAGAGCAAACCACGATGGCGAGGTTGAGCCTATATCTGTCCAAATTGCTGGAGCTGATCCCCAAATGATGGCTGAAGCTGCTCAGTACAATGCTGACAAGGGAGCTCAGATTATCGACATTAACATGGGCTGCCCAGCAAAAAAAATATGTAATGTCATGGCAGGTTCAGCACTTCTTCAGCATGAGGACCTTGTTAAAAGAATTTTAGAGGCGGTTGTCAAAGCCTCACCTATTCCCGTCACTTTGAAAATCAGAACGGGATGGGATAAACAAAACAAAAATGCGATTACCATTGCAAAAATTGCAGAAAACTCAGGTATTCAGGCTCTTGCTATTCATGGTCGAACCAGAGCGTGCCACTATACCGGAGATGCTGAATATGAAACAATTGCAGCTGTAAAAGATCAAATAAAAATTCCGGTAATTGCTAATGGTGATATCACTTCCCCCGAAAAAGCATTACATGTTCTAAAAAAGACATCTGCTGACGGAGTCATGATTGGTCGCGCCGCTCAAGGAAGACCTTGGATTTTCCGTGAAATTGACCACTACATTAAAACAGGTGAACACTTACCTCCACCCTCTATTGATGAAGTTGAAAAAACAACCATCGAACACGTAACTGATCTCTATGATTTTTATGGGGAAGACTCTGGTCTTAAAATCGCTAGAAAGCATATCTCCTGGTACACCAAAGGGCTCAAGAATTCAGCTATGTTTCGAGCGAAAATGAATTTAATTAATGATAATCAACAACAACTTAATTTCATAAAAGAATTTTTTGAAAGTCAAAAACAAATTTCCAACTATATATCCTACGAAGACATTCTGGAGCCAGCATAAAACATGGATCAGAACCTTCAAGATAAAATAGAAACACTATTAGATAAGTATTTTAAAGATCTTGACGGTGAAAATCCTAATGGTGTCTACGATATGGTTTTACATTCGGTTGAAAAACCACTTCTCATCTATATTATGAATTATGCTCAAGGTAATCAAACGAGAGCAGCGAAAATATTAGGCCTTAATCGTAATACATTAAGAAAAAAACTAGAATTCTACAATCTTAACTTTTAACTATGAGTAAAATAAAAACAGCATTAATAAGCGTATCAGATAAATCAGGCTTAGTTGAACTCGGAGCCGCTCTAAACTCTTTTGGAATTAAAATTCTGTCCACTGGCGGAAGTGCGAAAACTTTAAAAGAAGCAGACATCGACGTCATTGAAGTTTCGGATCACACTGGTTTCCCAGAAATGCTTGATGGACGAGTAAAAACTCTAAATCCGATAATTCACGGGGGGATACTCGCAAAAAGAGATTCAGATGATCATATGCGCACACTCAAAGATCATAATATCGAGACTATCGATCTAGTTATCATCAACCTGTATCCATTCGTCAAAACAATCGAGAATCCAAATTCAACATACGAGGACGCCATTGAGAATATTGATATTGGTGGTCCAGCGATGATTCGTTCCTCGGCAAAAAATCACAAGGATGTCACAATAGTAACCAGCCCAGATGATTACCAATCATTAATTGATGAGTTAAATAAAAATAATGGGGAAGTAAGTTTTGATTTAAAAAAAGAGTTTGCCTTGAAAGCATTTGAACATACCTCAAACTATGATCAGGCAATATTTCAATATCTACAAAATGATAATAATGTTTGCGATAAATTTCCGCAAAATATTTCAATTCACCTCGAAAAGTCAATGGACATGAGATATGGTGAGAATCCACATCAACAGGCTGCTTTTTACAAGCATAAAACAAATTATGCAGGAGCGCTATCAAACTTTAATCAAATTCAAGGAAAAGAACTGTCCTTCAATAACTTAAATGATGCAGAAAATGCTTGGGAGTGTGTAAAGAATATGTCTGCATCATCTTGCGTTATTGTGAAACATGCTAATCCTTGTGGTGTAGCAATGGCAGACAAGCCAAAAGAAGCATATCTTAGAGCTTTCATGACTGATCCAACGTCAGCCTTCGGAGGCATTATTGCTTTTAACAGTAACGTTGATGGAGAAACGGCCGAGGAAATAAATAAACAATTTGCAGAAATAATCATTGCCCCAAGTTTTTCTGAGGATGCTCTTAACATCTTTGATTCTAAAAAAAATCTTAGGGTTTTAGAAATTTCTAATAAAGCAGGATCTGATGATTTCGATTTTAAAAAGATTGGAGGCGGTTTCTTAATTCAAACACCCGATCAAATTGATTTCGACATTAATGCATGTGAAGTGGTGAGTGAATTAAAACCGAATCAAGACCAACTCAATGACATGAGCTTTGCTTGGCATGTGGCACAGTATGTGAAGTCAAATGCCATTATATTTTGTAAAGATAATATGACATTGGGAGTGGGTGCAGGACAAATGAGTCGTGTCGACAGTACTCGAATTGCCGCCATCAAAGCTGAGAACGCAAACCTTGATCTTACTAACAGCGTGGTAGCTTCTGATGCTTTTTTTCCATTTCGAGATGGCATTGATGTCCTAGCAAAATTTGGTGCCAAATGTGTCATTCAACCAGGCGGCAGTGTTCGCGATGATGAAGTGATCGAAGCTGCAAATGAACTTGGGCTGGTAATGCTATTTACTAAAGTTCGTCATTTTAAACATTAAAGATATAAAAAAATGAAAGTTTTAATTATTGGAAGTGGTGGTAGAGAGCATGCACTCGCATGGAAAATGTCCCAAAGTGAGCATGTGACAAAAGTTTTTTTAGCTCCAGGAAACGGTGGTTCAGATTCTGAACCAAAAATTGAAAACATCGATATCACAGACCATGATGAATTAATTAAATTTGCTCAGAATAATTCTATTGAGCTCACTGTAGTGGGTCCTGAACAACCCTTATCAGAAGGTATAGTTGATAAATTTGAAGCCCGCCATCTGAAAATATTCGGCCCTTCACAGGAAGCGGCACAATTAGAGTCCTCAAAAAAATATGCAAAAGAATTTATGATCCGACATAGCATACCAACTGCATTCTATTCGTCTTTTAGCGATCCTCAGTTAGCACATCAGTATATTGACCAACAGCAAACTGTGCCTATTGTTATTAAAGCTGATGGTTTAGCAGCAGGTAAGGGTGTGATCATCGCGAATTCATTAGAGGAAGCTCATCAAACAGTAGACTTTATGTTGGAGGATAATAAGTTTGGGCATGCTGGATCCTCGATTGTTATTGAGGAATTTCTCCGAGGCGAGGAAGCCAGTTTTATTGTTATGAGCGATGGTGAAAATATTTTTCCTATGGCATCCAGTCAAGATCATAAAAGGCTTCTTGATAATGACCTTGGTCCAAATACAGGCGGAATGGGTGCTTATTCCCCCGCCCCAATTGTTACTCCTGAACTTCATGAAAAAATAATGCATGAAGTCATACATCCAACTATTTCTGGATTAAAAAAAGATGGAATTACCTTTAAAGGATTTCTGTATGCTGGCTTAATGATTGATGAGAATAATATTAAGGTATTGGAATTTAACTGCCGAATGGGTGACCCTGAAACACAACCTATTCTATTTAGAATGAAAAATGATCTTTACGAATTAATCAAGGATGCATGCGATGGACAGCTAAACAAACATGTCCCCTTGTGGGAGGATGATTTTGCTTTAACTGTGGTATTGGCTGCTAAAAATTATCCTGACACTCCTGAAAAAGATAAGAAAATATTAAATTCTAATTTTAAAAGTCCAACACAGTATGTCTTTCATGCTGGAACAAAAAAAGCAAATGGTGATATTCTGACTAATGGAGGAAGGGTGCTCGGCTTGACTGGGAAAGGCATGAATCTTCAATTAGCATTTGATGAGGCTTATAAACTCACTGATATTGTTAACTTTGATGGCGTTCAATTTCGAACAGATATAGGAAAAAAGGCATTAAACTAATTTGCTTACACCTCGCATTCAAAGAAAAGTACTCACAGGGAAAATTTTAATTCACCCAACTGAATCCTGCTTTGGTCTTGGCTGTCATCCAAAAAATATTAATGCGCTTAAGAAAATACTCATCATAAAAAAAAGGTCTAAGAATAAATCTTTTTTACTTATATCAGATAAAGTGCAAAAATTTTTTCGATACGTATCTCTTTCTGAAAAAAATTTGCAACATATTTCTGACTGGCCAAAACATACTTCGTACTTATTTAAAAAAAATCTAAGAAGTCCAATGTTACTCTCACCCAAAAAGGAAAAAATTGGGTGTCGTATTCCAGATCATAAAAAAATAAAAAGAACTTTAGAAAATTTAAATTTTCCTATTACATCAACCAGTGCAAACTTTTCTGGCCAAATAAGTTTGAAGTTTTGGAGACATTGTTGCAGAAAGTTTTCTAGCAAATCTTGTATCATAATGAATGAAAGGGTGGGAAATTACAAAAGGCCCTCAACAATTATTGATTTTGAAACCAAAAAAATAATTAGGAAATAATATTGGTAAACAAAGAATTAGTGAATGATAAGTTTCAATTACTCCAGCATAAGATTATTGAAACAATCGAAATGACAGAATCTAAAACCTTTCTTCATGACTCATGGCAAAGACCTGAGGGTGGTGGAGGCAATACCTGCATTCTTGAAAATGGAGAGGTTTTTGAAAGAGCAGGAATTGGGTTTTCCCATGTTCATGGCTCTCAACTTCCTCAATCCGCCACTGATACACATCCTGAGATAGTTAATCGAAAATGGGAAGCAATGGGCGTTTCTCTTGTTTTCCATCCTTTTAACCCTTTTATTCCTACAGTACATTTAAATGTTCGTTTTTTTGTTGCATCAAAAGAGGGTCATGATGATATATGGTGGTTTGGAGGTGGTATGGACTTAACACCGTATTACCCATTTGAAGAGGATGTAATTCATTTTCATCAAACTTTAAAAGATGGACTAGATAAATTTGACACGAGTCTTTATGCTGATTATAAGAATCAATGTGACGACTACTTTTTTTTAAAACATAGAAATGAGCCCAGAGGAGTGGGTGGAATATTCTTTGATGATTTAAACAAATTTGGTTTTTCAGATACCTCAAAATTTGTTTTCTCGATCGGGGATTTATTTTTAAAAGCTTACATGCCAATTGTTCAAAAAAGAAAAAAAGAAAAATTCACGGAACATCATAAAAATTTTCAGCATTACCGAAGAGGAAGGTATGTTGAGTTTAATCTTCTCCAAGATCGTGGAACATTGTTTGGCATTCAATCTAAAGGAAGAACCGAATCTATTCTCATGTCTATGCCGCCCAAAGTAAACTGGAGTTATGATTGGACACCTGAGAAAGCTAGTGCGGAAGAGAAACTTTATAAAAACTTTTTAGTTAAAAAAGATTGGTTAAAAAATGTTTGAGCGACTATTTAGGAAAAAAAGTATCAATGCTGGTGCAAGCGGTCTAAAAAGATGTCTCTCCACTTTTGACCTAACGCTGTTAGGAATAGGCTGTATTATTGGAACTGGTATCTTTGTTTTAACAGGGATTGCAGCAGCCAATCTTGCTGGTCCTGCAGTAGTCTTATCATTTGTTATCTCAGGCCTAGCCTGTACCTTCGCAGCTCTATCTTATGCCGAACTTTCCTCATCCGTAGGTGGATGTGGAAGTGCTTACGGCTATGCTTACGTTACTTTTGGTGAGCTTATTGCATGGATGATTGGTTGGATTTTATTGCTGGAGTATGGAATGTCAATCGCTGCAGTAGCCAATGGTTGGTCAGGTTATTTTCAGAGCGCGGTAACATCAATAGGGCTAGAAATTCCTGAAGCATTATCAAAAGGTCCAAGCCAGGGAGGGTTAATTAACTTACCGGCTTCATTAATCATAATTCTAATTATGATTTTGCTCATCATCGGTGTTAAAGAAAGTGTAAAATTTAATGCCCTTATGGTTCTTGTAAAATTAATAGCCATATTCACGTTTATATTTGTTGCTGCTTTTAATGTTGATATTACTAATTGGCAACCCTTCATGCCTTATGGATGGTTTGAAAAGTTAGATAATGGCAATACGATTGGCGTCCTAGCAGGAGCATCCATTGTCTTTTTTGCTTACGTTGGTTTTGATGCGGTATCAACTGCAGGAGATGAGGCTGTCAATCCTCAACGTGACCTCCCACGAGGAATTATTTATTCATTAATTTTTTGCACTATCATCTATATTATAGTTTCAGCTTTATTGACAGGCGTTGTGAATTACCAGGAGTTGGATACATCCTCACCTGTTGCTTATGCTTTAATGAAAATCGGATTCAAAGGGGCGTCGGCTCTTGTTGCTACTGGAGTTATATCTGGACTTACGACAGTCATCCTAGTGCTATTTTATGCTTTGACCAGAATTCTTCTGGCTATTAGTAATGATCAGTTGATTTCAAAAAAATTATCTTTGATCAATGATAAAACTAAAACGCCAGTGCGTATAATTTTAATCACAGGGGTCTTGATATCAATTGTTGCAGGATTGATTCCCCTCGGTGACTTAGCTGAAATTGTTAACATAGGCACATTAACTGCATTTATTTTTGTTTGTATCGGTGTGATCAGAATAAGATGTCAAAACATTATTAAATCACAAAAGGTTTTCAAAAATAAATATCACCCGTTGATTCCCGTATTGGGAGTTCTATCTTGCTCTTCTCTCATCTTTTTTCTTCCCACAGACACATGGTTGAAATTTATTGTTTGGAATTTAATTGGTTTGGTAATCTACTTTATGTACGGGTTTAAAAACAGCAAATTAAATTGATAAGATCCAAGTAACTATCTTTTCAATATCTTTTTCTTTTAATTTTGGATGTGGTGGCATCGGCACATTCCCCCAGTTACCCTTTCCCCCATTTTTTATCTTTTTTACAAGCATGGACTTAGCCGTTTTATCTTGCTTATATTTTTTTGCGACATCCTGATAGGAAGGGCCTAAAACTTTAGTTTTTACAGAATGGCAAGCTAGGCAACCACTCTCTTGTGCTAACTGCTTTCCCGTTTCATCAGCATGTGAATTTGAGTAAATAAATACTAGGGAAAATAAAAGGAATATTTTTTTCATTAAAACTTTGTCAAAATAATTAAAGTTAAGTTCCAACGGGATTTAATAGTTTTTTAAATTTTAATACTCTTGAACTGCAATCTCTGAACCAATAGTATGTGATTTTCCAGGGTATATGACAACATTATTTTCTAAGGCATTAACTGCTTCAACACAAACCATCCTTCGCCATTCACCCTTAGCCCCCATGTCACCCATTTTTTTTGCCTTATTCTCTCCAGGTGTCCATATGACTGTGGAATTACTGTTAGATTTTTTGACGGTAATCACTCTATTAAATTTTTCATCCTCGATGAAGCAGTCGTTACTGTTATTCAAATAGACTTTATCAAATTCAGATCCACTAAAAGTAATGACGTCCCCTTCTATATCTTTTTTAAAATTATTTACCTTGTCTGTTAGGACCGCACTTTCCAAACCTTTTATTTTAATATTTTCGATATCAGAGATATAAAAATAAGTATGAAAGCCCTCAGAGATTACAAATGGAAAGCTTGCGTTATTGGTGGTCGTAAGATTCGTACTTAAACTTTCACCAATAATAATCACGAGCTCTAACGAAAAATCATAAGATAATTGCTTTTTTACTTCTTGAGTGGGCACCATTCTTAGTGCCAATTTTGTTGCTCCATTTCTTAAATCTTCTGATTTAACCAACTCCCAAGGAATGACTCTTGCAAATCCATGTATGCAATAACTGTTATCAGTGGGATGCTGTCCAAACCAAGGCCAAATAATGGGTACTCCCCCCCTGATTGATCTTCCTTTTTCAAATCGCGCATCGGTTGAAAGCCACAGAACATCCTCCGTTGTTGACTTAGGTCGCCACCAAGAGACATGCGCCCCTTGAAGAGAGACAGTCGCTTCTGCAAGTGGGTTGTCAATTTTAAGATATTGCAATCCATTACTTTCTTCAATTTTTAAGTATTTTGATGTCATTTTATGATGATTTAATTTGATTAATATCTCTAACTGCGCCTTTAGCCGCACTGGTTGCCATGAGTGCATATGCTTCTAGCGCTCTTGATATTTTTCTCTCTCTTGGTTGAGGTTTCCATGCTTGAGTACCTCTACCTTCCATACGAAGTCTTCTTTTTTGAAGCTCATCATCAGATAAAGAAACATTGATACTCCTATTAGGAATATCAATCACGATCTCATCCCCCTCTTCAACCAAACCTATCTCTCCACCTTCAGCAGCTTCAGGAGAAACGTGCCCAATACTCAGACCTGATGTGCCTCCAGAAAATCTACCATCTGTCAAAAGAGCACATGATTTGCCAAGACCTTTGGATTTTAGATATGAGGTTGGGTATAACATTTCTTGCATGCCCGGACCCCCTTTGGGTCCCTCATAAGTGATGAGAACAATATCTCCCTCTTTGATTTGATCACCAAGGATTGCATTAATCGACGCTTCTTGAGACTCAAAAAGCCTTACTCTGCCAGTAAATTTTAAAATATCTTCATCTACACCGGCAGTTTTAACAATACAGCCCTCTTTCGCAATATTCCCATATAAAACAGCCAATCCACCATCCTGGGAATAAGCATTTTTAATATTTCTTATACATCCCCCTTGCCGATCATTATCTAATGTTGGCCACAATTTATTTTGTGAAAAGGCCTCAGTTGTTCTAACGCCTCCGGGAGCTGCTCGAAAAAAATTTTTAATATTTTCATCCTCAGTTGTCACTATGTCATATGTCTGAATAGCCTCTCCCATAGTTTTTGAATGTACGGTTGGTACATCTCGATGAATAAGGTCACCTCTATTGAGCTCAGCTAAAATTCCAAAAACTCCCCCAGCCCTATGGACATCTTCCATATGATATTTTTGAGTTGCTGGAGATACCTTTGCAACACATGGGGTCTTTCTTGAAATCTGATCAATATCACTCATCGTGAAATCTACTTCAGCTTCTTTTGCAGCTGCTAGCAAATGAAGAACGGTATTGGTCGAACCACCCATTGCCACATCAAGTTTCATTGCATTCTCAAATGCTTTTTTTGATCCTATTGATCTTGGTAAAACAGAGTTATCGTTATCCTCATAGTAACTTTTAGTGATCTGAACAATTCTTTTACCCGCCTCAAGGAATAAATTTTTTCTGGCTTCATGAGTTGCAAGCGTTGAGCCATTGCCAGGTAAACTTAATCCAAGCGCTTCTGTTAAACAGTTCATTGAATTGGCAGTAAACATTCCTGAACAGGAGCCACATGTTGGGCAAGAGGATCTTTCTAAACTTTCTAGTTGAGATTCTGAAACATTATTATCTCCAGAAGCAATCATTGGGCTAACTAAATCAACTTTAACTTCTTCGATATCCCACTTAACTTTTCCAGCCTCCATTGGGCCGCCTGATACAAAAATTGTTGGGATATTTATTCGCATCGCAGCCATAAGCATTCCGGGTGTTATTTTGTCACAATTTGAAATGCACACCATCGCATCTGCACAATGAGCATTGACCATATACTCAACTGAATCTGCTATGAGGTCTCTGCTAGGGAGACTATAGAGCATGCCATCATGTCCCATCGCAATACCATCATCAACTGCAATGGTATTAAATTCCTTGGCTACACCACCATTTTTTTCAATTTCACTGGCAACCAGCTGGCCCAGGTCTTTTAGATGTACATGACCTGGTACAAACTGAGTAAAAGAATTAACCACTGCAATAATAGGTTTTTCAAAATCGCCATCACCCATTCCCGTTGCTCTCCAAAGGGCTCTAGCTCCAGCTTGGTTCCTACCATGTGTTGTAGTATGTGATCTATATTTTGGCATTATGCTTCCTTAAAAAAACATTATAATATGACGATGGTTAACTACCCAGAAATAAATCCTATAGCTGTGGATCTAGGAATAATCAAAGTCCACTGGTATGGTTTAATGTATTTCTTTGCCTTTATTTTATTCATCCAGCTTGGAAAATATAAAATCATAAATCATCCAAACCCAAGCAATTTAAATGAGAAAATCCTTGACGATTTATTCTTCTATGGCGCGCTGGGCGTCGTTCTAGGTGGACGTCTGGGATACGTTTTATTCTATCAACCAGGGTATTTTTTTTCAAACCCATTTGAGATTTTTGCAGTGTGGCAGGGTGGTATGTCCTTTCACGGAGGTTTATTGGGCGTTATTGGTGCATTAATCTTCATTGCAAATCGATATAAAAAAAAATGGCTAGAATTGACTGATTTTGTAGCTCCCCTTGTTCCACTGGGTTTGGGTTTAGGAAGATTAGGAAACTTCATTAATCAAGAACTGTGGGGTCGCCCAACAGATATCGCATGGGCAATGATCTTTCCCAACGTAGATAGCATTCCTAGACACCCCTCTCAGTTGTATCAGTTTTTCCTTGAAGGTATATTACTCTTCTTCATTCTTTGGACACTGTCCAAAAAACATAGAAAGATTGGCTATATTTCTGGATTATTTTTGATTTTATATGGTTTCTTTAGGATTGCTGCTGAATTCTTTAGAGAGCCTGATTCTCATATTGGTTTACTTATGAATTTCTTCAGTTTTGGGCAAATACTCTGTATTCCAATGGTGCTTGTCGGTATTTATCTCATTAAACCTAGCAACAACGATTAATTTTATTCCATTTTTTTTCAATTTGATGGAGATAAAATTCTTTTTGGGTCATTAGTTTATGGGATGCGTGCCTGCTCTGAGCATCTTTGAGGTATCTTTGGTAATGATTCTCCCCAGCCAATTCTTTCACGAAGTAAAAAATATTCTTAAATAGTTTTTTCACTATGTTTTCTCCAAAAAATAAGTTTGAAAACATCAAACACCACAATCCACAAAATGACCACTAATATGGAAACAATCACCACATTGAGATGAAGATTAAAAGACAGTTGTTGCAATACATTAATATCAATATTTGTAGAATTACTCATGATTTGATTATCTATATTTTTTGCTGCAGATAAAAACCCAACTCTTACATCGCTACTAAAAATCTTCTCAAAGGCTGCCGTCGTTGTGATCACTAACAACCATATGAGCGGAATCCCAGTAATTAAGGCAAAAATTTTATTTCTATATTTAAGGATCATGGCAGTGACCACACATAATGCTATCGCAGCCAGCATTTGATTTACGATCCCAAATAAAGGCCATAAAATATTCACCCCACCATTAGGATCAATCACACCAATATACAAAAAATAGCCCCAGCATAAAACAACAAATGAACTTGTTAAGATATTCGAAGTAACTGATGAATGGTTGCCAAGGGGTTTGTAGTAGTTTCCTAAGATGTCTTGTAACATGAAGCGCCCAACACGTGTTCCAGCATCTAAAGTGGTTAGAATAAAAACGGCTTCAAACATGATGGCAAAGTGATACCACATGGCTAATAAATGTTTACCAAAGGCCTCAGCAAAAATAGTCGCCATACCGACAGCCAGAGATGGTGCTCCACCCGTTCTAGCAAATAAGGTGCTTTCCCCAACATCGTCAGCTAATTGTTGCATTTGCTCCAGCGTCACACTAAAGCCCCAGCTGTTAATCGTTTCAATCGTTTCTACGACTGTTGCACCAACAATTCCTGGAGGGCTGTTAATTGCAAAATAAACACCAGGCTCTAAAACACAGGCTGCGACAATAGCCATAATAGCCACAAAACTCTCAAGCAACATGCCACCATAACCAATCATGGGAATATATTTTTCATTTGTAATAAGTTTTGGTGTTGTGCCTGATGAAATTAGAGCATGAAAACCTGAAATCGCACCACAGGCAATCGTAATAAAAACAAATGGAAAGAGCGAACCACCAAAAATTGGTCCCGAACCATCAACAAACTGTGTAACGGCTGGCATATTTATTTCAGGTCTTATGATAACAATAGATATGGCAAGAAAAATAACTGTGCCTAATTTTACAAATGTCGACAAGTAATCTCTGGGTGCAAGAAGAAGCCAGACAGGAAGGACGGCTGCACAAAAACCGTAGATAATGACTGCGTAGGCAAGCGTTAAACCATCATGATCAAAAAGGCTTCTGAGTGATTCAGATTGATCAATCTCCCCTCCATAATAAACTGCGCATAAGAGAAGAAAAATTCCTATTCCCGTTGCTTCTAGGACTCGGCCTGGTCGAATATTTTTTAAATAAAGTCCGATAAGAATCGCAATCGGGATGGTGGCAGCTACTGTAGATGTCGCCCATGGACTATGCTTCATTGCGTTGACCACAACCAAACCAAGCACAGCAATAAGAATTATCATAATCACAAAGGTACCCAACTGAGATGCTATTCCAGCTAGTTTGCTTAACTCATCCCGCGCCATTTGCCCTAGACTTTTTCCATTCTTTCTAATTGAGAAGAATAATACGGACATGTCCTGAACAGCTCCGCCGAGGACACCACCAACCAAAATCCAAATTGTTCCAGGCAGATAACCAAATTGCGCAGCCAGAGTTGGTCCGACTAAGGGTCCTGGACCTGCAATGGCAGCAAAATGGTGGCCAAAGACAATCCATTTGTCGGTGGGGATGAAATCCTTACCATCATTATTTCTAACTGAAGGTGTAACTTTACTAGAATCTAGCACAAGAGCTTTAGCAGCGATCCATGCAGCATAAAATCGATACGCGATGAGATAAATACAAACAGCGGCAACAATAAACCAGATTGCATTGATCGATTCATCACGAGCCAGAGCAATAAAAGAGAAGGCAATAGCGCCGGCAATACTTATTAGAAACCAAATTATTTTTTTCATTTAAAAACTTATAGACATATTTTTTAAATCATCATCCACTATCATTTCTGAAGATTTATTATATAGCTTTAAACCTACATGCAAAGTCACAAATGCATCTAAAATATCATCATCATTAACAAATTTTTTGGGATATAGTGCTCTGTATCTATCAAATCTAAAATTTTTAAATATTTTATTTATCAATTTCACTCTTATTTCAAAACCTTCTTTATCTTTCTTCTTTTGGGACAAAACTTGATTGTTATTTAAATTCATAAAAGCTAATTCGGGGTGTGATTCAAAAATATTGATTTTAGGATGGGTCTTTAAAAAACTTTGGACCTCACGTATTTTAGGGAACAAATTAAAGCTTTGGACGCTTAGTTTTTTTCCAGTAAGTCTGAAGTTTTCTGCTGAAGCTAAAATATAATCATTTTTGATTAAAGCATCCTTTGCTGGAGCACTAAAGATGGTTGATGCTCTCCTTCCCAATAATTTTCTTGCTTTTTGATCAACAGAACGGGGTCCATTCTCTAGAATCACAGGCATATCAATTGCAATTATTTTAGGCTCATTATAAATTTGATTAATTTGCTCAAGACGGTCAATTAATCTTAATTCCAACTTGCTAGTTTTTAAATTTTTTGATGCTGACACCCAGCCCGCCGAACATCCATCAAGACCAATAATTGTAGGCATATTTGTTATAATATTGAGATGCAAAAAACTATTATACTTGGTGTTTGTGGAGGTATTGCCGCATATAAATCTGCTGAGCTGGCACGTCTATTAGTTAAAAGTAATATCAATGTTCAAGTGGTAATGACAGATGCAGCTAAAAAGTTTATTACACCCCTTACTTTTCAAGCAATAACAAACAACAAGGTTCTCACCAATGAGCATTTTTGGACCACTAATGCGAATGAAACAATGGAGCATATTCATGTGTCAAGAAATGCTGATCTTATTCTTATTGCGCCAGCAACAGCTAATTTTATTGCAAAAATAAATCAGGGAATCTGTGACGATCTTCTAACAAATATTTGTGCTGCAAGAAATTGTAACCTTGTTATTTGTCCTGCAATGAATACCTACATGTACATGAACCCTCCGAACCTAAGAAATATAGAGCAATTGAAAAATGACGGAGTTACTTTTGTCGGTCCTGAAACAGGTGATCAAGCATGCGGGGAAACTGGCCTTGGGAGACTAACTGAACCACAAGATATATTGATAGATCTAAACCGATATTTATCAAACTCAAAATTAAAAGATCTAAAAATTTTAATATCAGCGGGCGCAACTTCTGAAAATATCGATGATGCACGAATTATTACCAATCGTAGCTCTGGAAAAATGGGTATTTCAATAGCCAATGAAGCTTTTGACCTAGGCGCAGAAGTAACTCTGATTAAAGGCAAAACGGAAGTGTTGCCTCATAAAGGAATTAAGATAATTGAAGCAAATAATCATGAGGAAATGGAACAAAATGTGCTCAATGAGGCATCAAACCATGACATTTTTATTAGTGTTGCCGCTGTTTCAGATTATAAAGCAGATCACGTTTTTCAGGGCAAAATCAAAAAAGATCAAAATGTCCTTAACTTAAAATTAATTAAAACAAGTGATATCTTAAAGTCGACAAAAAAATTATTTCCAAATCTTTTTTGTGTTGGATTTGCGGCCGAAAGTAATAATTTAATTAACTATGCTAAACAAAAATTAGTAGAAAAAAACCTAGATATGATCATAGCCAATGAGCTTCAAAAAACTATGGGTGAAGATCAAGCCGAAGTTGTTATTCTAGATAAGAAACAAGAAAAAATTCTACCCAAAATGGAAAAAAAACTTTTAGCGAATAGTATTCTTACTGAAATTTACGACAGGTTTAAAACCAATGAAAATTAATGTAGATATAAAAATTATCAATGAAATGATCAAAGAACATCTTCCAGGTTATGGATCAATAGGCTCTGCTGGCTTGGACTTGAGGGCCTGTATCAATGAAGATATTACAATTCAACCTGGAAAGACAGCTTTAATCCCAACTGGGTTTGCAATGTTCTTAAAAAATCCTGATTATGCTGCATGTATTTTGCCAAGATCAGGTTTAGGCCACAAAAATGGCATAGTTCTTGGAAATTTAGTAGGTTTGATTGATTCCGATTATCAGGGTGAATTAATGGTGTCATGTTGGAACAGATCTAGTGAAAATTTCACTATTAAACCTCTTGATCGCATCGCTCAAATGATCATTGTTCCAGTCATGCAGGCTAATTTAAATATAGTGGAAGATTTTGAGGCAACCGACAGAGGTTCGGGAGGCTTTGGAAGCACTGGAAAGAACTAAAAAACACTTGGTTTTAGGCCCATTTTATGGTTTAATATCGGTCTTTCAAAATTAAGTTAAGAGTTTTATTATGGCAAAAGAATGTCAAGTTACAGGCAAGAAACCGGTAAGCGGAAACAACGTTTCGCATGCAAATAACAGAACTAAGCGTCGTTTTATGCCAAACCTACAAAATAAAAAGTTTTGGGTTGAAAGTGAAAATCGTTGGGTTTCTTTAAAAATAACTAATGCAGCATTAAGAACTATTGATAAGCTTGGTATTGATGCGGTGATAGCTAAAATGAAAGCTGAAGGTAAAAAGGTATGAGAGAGAAAATCAAATTAGAATCTACAGCTGGTACTGGTCATTTCTATACTACAACCAAAAACAAAAAAACCATGCCTGACAAAATGGAAATCAAAAAGTTTGATCCTAAGGCAAGAAAACACGTCATCTACAAAGAAAATAAGATCAAGTAATAATTAACTTATTTTTCTTCTTTGTTGATAATCTCAATATTTCTATAAGGGTAAGGTATTTCGATACCTTCCTCCTTAAACTTTCTCCATATTTTTCTATAAACATTTGATCTAAGCTCCCAAGAGCCTTCCTCAGGATCCTCAATATAGAAAGTCATTTTTAAATCAATACCGCTTTCACCAAAACCCATTAGATATACCTTTGGGGATGGATCTTTTAAAACTCTTTTCTCTTTTTTAGCAGCATCTAACATAATCTCAAACGCTTGATCAACTGATGAATTGTAACCAATTTGAACATCCGTAACAATTCTTGCTTTTCTATCAGAGAGTGAGTGATTTATTATATTTTGTGACATTAATTTTTCATTTGGGATGATTACTTCAACACCATCAAGTTTTTTCAAAACTGTATAGCGAGATCTAATAAGGGTTACTATTCCATAATGCCCATCAATTGTAAGCACGTCTCCTATATGGATAGACTTGTCCATTAATATAATAAAACCAGTTATATAATTACTAGCAATATTTTGTAATCCAAACGCCAAACCAACACCAAATGCCCCTCCCAAAACACTCAAAAAGGTAAGGTTTATTCCAAAGGATGATAGGGACACAACAACCGCGATAAAGTACAGAAAGATTCTAAAAACTTTGCCAATCATTACTCTTGCATTGGGATCAAGTTGTGATTTTTTTAATAGTTTATTTTCAAAAAATCTACAAATCGTCATTGCTATTAAAATAGCCAAAAAGATTGCAAAAATAGCCTGAATCATCAATAAAAGGGATAGCTTTTGCGCGCCTATTTTAAATGTAATATCTTCCAAAGCATCAATAATTTGTGGCAGTATTCCTGAAATCTGTAAAAGAAAAAAAATCCAAATTGTTATTGAAATAATATTTTCGAACGAACGAATAATAGAATTTTGATTTGTCAGATATCGTACTAAATAAACAGAAGCTCTAATTATCAAAAGTGCAATCAGTATTTGTTGGCCCAGCAACAATAAGCCCTGATAAAAAAATAGTGATGTTATCGTTTGCGCAATTCCAATAATTACAACAGCACATAAAGGGAACAATATTCTGGTCAGGCCATCTTTTAGAATCTTTGAATTCGCTTTATTAGATACAAACTTTTTTAAGTTGTCAGCGACAAAGTAATAAGAAATTAAAATTGATGCTAAAAGAATTAATAATTCAATTAATGAATAAAAATTTAAATAATCATCAAAACTAGATAATTGAAAATTCATAAAGTTAAATTAATATTAATGTTGCCAATCCTAAGAAAATAAAAAATCCACCACTGTCAGTCATAGCTGTGATTAAAACACTCGATCCAACTGCGGGGTCTCTTCCTGACTTACTTAATGTGAAAGGTATCATAACTCCCATTAAAGCTGCAAGAATTAAATTTAAAGTCATTGCAGTTGTCATGACTAGGGCTAAGCTTGAGTTGCCGTAAAGATAGTATGCAATAAATCCAAGGACCCCTCCCCACAAAATCCCATTGAGTATTGCTACACCAATTTCTTTAAATAACAACTGCCTCAAGTGACTTACAGACACTTGACCAAGAGCAATTGCTCTAACAATCATTGTTGTTGTTTGATTACCTGAGTTCCCACCAACCCCAGCAACAATAGGCATTAGCGCAGCCAGGGCAACCACTTTTTCAATTGATCCTTCAAAAATACCAATAACTCGAGATGCGATTAAGGCAGTGATGAGATTGATTGCCAACCATGCCCATCTGTTCCTGACTGATTTCCAAATAGAAGAAAAGATATCCTCACCTTCTCGTAAACCAACCATGGACAGCGCACTGCTATCAGTTTCTTCACGAATATAATCCATCACAGCATCCACTGTTATTCTTCCAACCAATTTGTTTTGATCATTAACAACAGGGGCTGTTACCAGATCATACCTTTCAAATGCTTTTGCTGCCTCCGCAGCATCATCACTGTCTTTAAATAAAACGGCATCCTGCGCCATAACATCACTCACCATCAATTCTGGCTCATTCACCACTATTTTTTTTAAGGATAGAACTCCTAAAATTTTTTGTGATCGATTTACAACAAATAATTTATCAGTGAGTTCGGGAAGTTTTTTTATCTTTCTTAGGTATCTCAGGGCAACTTCTAATGATATATCGTCCCTAATCGTAACAATATCAAAATCCATTAGAGCGCCTACTTGATCCTCGGGGTAAGATAAAGCTGATTCTAGTCTTTCTCTATTGTTGCTATCTAAGCTTTGCAAAAGATCTTGAAGAACGTCCTCTGGCAGATCAGCTGCAATATCAGCAATTTCATCCGTATCAAGCTGTTCAGCGGCAGCTAACAGCTCTGTACTATCCATGTCCGCAATCAGTGTTTGACGAACACTATCAGAAACTTCTAGAAGAATTTCACCATCTCTGTCCGCTCTAACTAAATCCCATACAATCAACCTATCATCTAAAGGCAACGATTCTAGAATAAAGGCGACATCTGCTGAGTGAAGGGAATTGAGAAGCTTTCCTAATGCTGATAGATTCTGCTTTTGAACCAAATTCTTAATTAACTTCTGTTTTGGCATTTCTTGCTTATCAACTAAATCTTCTACGATTTTGTTTTTGCCAAGAAGATCATTGACATCCTGCAGTAACTTGCTTAAATTTTCTTTATTTTTTGGATCCATAGAGTTTTAATTTAATTATGATTTATTTATCCAAATAATCAAAACATTAATTACAAAAAAAAGCCGGTATAACCGGCTTCTATTCAAAAAAAAAAATAGACTTATTTTTTCTCAGCTGCTGGTTTAGCTGCTTTTTTCTCAGCTGCTGGTTTAGCTGCTTTTTTCTCAGCTGCTGGTTTAGCTGCTTTTTTCTCAGCTGCTGGTTTAGCTGCTTTTTTCTCAGCTGCTGGTTTAGCTGCTTTTTTCTCAGCTGCTGGTTTAGCTGCTTTTTTCTCAGCTGCTGGTTTAGCTGCTTTTTTCTCAGCTGCTGGTTTAGCTGCTTTTTTCTCAGCTGCTGGAGCATCTTCGACTTTTTCTGCTACCAGCGGTCTATCAACAAGTTCAACGAATGCCATTGGAGCATTGTCACCTTTTCTGAAACCACATTTTAATATTCTTAGATAACCACCATTACGTGTTTTATATCTTGGTCCTATCTCAGCAAATAATTTCGCGACTACTTCATCATTTCTTAATTGAGCAAAGGCTTTTCTCTGATTATGAACAGAACTCTCTTTTGCTAATGTAATTAATGGCTCAGCATACTTACGAAGTTCTTTTGCTTTTGGCAGTGTTGTTCTAATAACCTCATTAGCAAGCAAAGATGCAGCCATATTTTTAAACATTGCTTTACGATGACTGCTTGTTCGATTTAATTTTCTATGACTGTTTCCGTGTCTCATAATATTTCCAAAATTTAGTTAGTTTCAACACCTTGTGGTGGCCAATTATCAACTTTCATACCAAGCGATAAGCCTTTCGTGGCTAGTATGTCTTTAATCTCATTGAGTGATTTTCTCCCAAGATTTGGTGCTTTTAAAAGATCATTTTCGTGTCTTTGAATTAAATCTCCAATGTAATAAATATTTTCTGCTTTTAGGCAGTTTGCTGAACGAACAGTCAATTCAAGATCATCTACAGGTCTTAAAAGAACTGGATCAATTTGAGGAGCTTGCTGTACTTCAACCTCAGTTAATTCACTCTCTAAATTTGCAAATACAGATAATTGTCCCATTAAAATTCTTGCTGCATCTCTAATGGCTTGCTCTGCATCAACTACCCCATTTGTTTCAACATCCATAATTAACTTATCAAGATCTGTTCTTTGTTCTACACGAGCACTTTCAACTACATAACTGACTTTAAAGATTGGGCTGAAAGAAGCATCAATCATTAAATGGCCAATTACATTGTCCTGATCTTTATTAACACGCTGTGGAACTGGTTGATAGCCACGTCCCATTTCAACTTTAGCTTCAATATTCAGATTGCCGCCTTTGTTAACATTAGCAATTACTAAATCTTTATTAACAATTTCAACGTTATGGGGAAGCTCAAAATCAGCTGCAGTAACTTCACCTTCTGAATCTTTTTTTAAGTTGATAGTAGCTTCTGCGCCATCATGAATTTTAAGAGCAACTTTTTTTAAGTTTAATAAGATGTCAACCACATCTTCTTGAACACCATCAATTGTTGAATATTCATGAACTACACCATCAATTTTTACTTCTGTAATAGCGAATCCAGGGATAGAAGAAAGCAAAACTCTTCTTAAAGCATTTCCTAATGTAAAACCAAAACCGCGCTCCATTGGCTCAAGAACAACTTTTGCTCTATTTGGATTAATTAAATCAACTTCAACAATTCGAGGTTTTAAGTACTCTGTTGGACTATTTTGCATAAAAATCCTTATAAAATATTTAGCTTATTTTGAATACAATTCAACAATTAATGATTCGTTAATTGTTGGTGGTAAATCATCTCTTTGTGGTTTGTTTTTGAATGTTCCAGAAAGCTTTTTAACATCAACCTCAACCCACTCCGGAAAACCTCTTTCATCAGCTGCTTCTGTTGCAGCCTTAATTCTTAACTGGTTTTTAGAAGCTTCAGCAACGGCAACTTGGTCGCCGGGTTTTACTTGATATGATGGAATATTTACTCTATTACCATTAACAGTAATTGAATTATGTCTCACAAGCTGTCTTGATTCAGATCTTGAAACTCCAATACCCATTCTGTAAACAACATTATCTAGTCTCGATTCTAAAAGTTGTAAAAGATTTTCACCTGTAACGCCTTTCAGACGATCTGCTTCTGCATAATATGAACGGAATTGTTTTTCTAAAATACCGTATATTTTTCTTAACTTTTGTTTTTCGCGTAATTGCACGCCATAATCAGACAATCTTCCACCACGTCTTTGACCGTGTTGACCAGGAGGATAACTTCTTTTTTCAATTCCGCATTTGTCTGTGAAGCATTTTTCACCTTTTAGAAAAAGTTTTTCACCTTCTCTACGACATTGTTTACATTTTGGATCTAGGTTTCTTGCCAACTTTAATCTCCTTAAATTCTTCTTTTCTTAGGTGGTCTACAGCCGTTATGAGGAACCGGTGTAACGTCTTGAATAGCTGTAATTTTCAAACCTATTGAATTAAGTGCACGAACTGAAGATTCTCTTCCTGGGCCTGGGCCTTTGATTCGAACTTCAACATTTTTCACTCCATACTCTTGAGCAGCTTTACCAGCTGCCTCGGCCGCTACCTGTGCAGCAAATGGTGTACTTTTTCTGGAACCTTTAAAGCCTGCTCCACCTGATGTAGCCCAAGATAAAGCATTACCTTGCCTATCAGTTATAGTAATGATTGTATTGTTAAATGATGCATGAACGTGTGCTATACCTTCAGCAACATTCTTTTTAATTTTCTTTTTAACTCTGGTATTAGATTTTGCCATAACAATTAGCCTCTATTTTTTAATAGCACGAATAGGACCTTTTCTGGTTCGTGCGTTTGTTTTTGTTCTTTGGCCTCTTACAGGCAACCCTCTTCTATGTCTTTGGCCTCGATAGCAATTAAGATCCATAAGACGCTTGATATTCATGGTAACTTCTCTTCTTAAGTCACCTTCGATCTGGTATTTTGCGATCTCATTTCTTAATTTTTCAACAGCAGCATCATCTAGATCTTTGATCTTTGTTGCCGCATCAACGCCAACAGATTTACAAATGTTTTGCGCTGTTGTTCTTCCAATACCATAAATAGCTGTTAATGCTATATCAGCATGCTTATTGTCTGGTACGTTTACACCTGCTATACGAGCCATAATTTCTCCAAAATATTAGGCAATTTACTAAAAATAAAGCCGTAAATTATATCAATTTTTGTTTGAATATACAATTACTTAACCTTGTCTTTGTTTATGACGAGGATCCTTACAAATTACTCGAACAACTCTTCTTCTTCGAATAACTTTGCAGTGTCTACACAATGCTTTTACTGATGCTCTCACTCTCATAATCTTTCCTTATCTACTCTATTTTTTTACTTTTCTCTAAAAGTAATTCTGCCTTTAGTTAAATCATAAGGCGTCATCTCAACTGTAACTTTATCTCCAGGAAGAATACGAATGTAATTCATACGCATCTTACCGGATATAAAACCCAAAACCTCATGTCCATTTTCTAACTTAACTTTAAAAGTTGCATTTGGAAGGTTTTCTAAAATTTCGCCCTGCATTTCTATGATATCTTCTTTAGCCATTACCTTATCATTCCTTGTTGACCACGGAAGTTTGCTTTTTTAAGCAAACTATCATACTGATAGGACATCATTTGTGATTGCACTTGTGTCATAAAGTCCATAGCAACAACTACAATAATCAATAAAGATGTTCCCCCAAAATAGAAGGGTGTGTTAAATTTTAAAATTAAAAACTCTGGAAACAAACAAACCAAAGTAATATAAATTGCACCGACTAAAGTCAATCTACCCATGATGGTATCTATAAATTTTGCTGTTTGCTCACCTGGTCTAATACCAGGAACAAAGGCACCAGCTCTTTTAAGATTCTCAGCAGTTTCCTTAGGGTTAAATTGTAGAGCAGTGTAAAAGTAGCAGAAAAAGACAATAGCAACTGCAAAAAGAAAAATATAAATTGGTTGACCAGGTGATAATAATGCCGAAATGTCTTTCAACCAAAAGAGGCTTTCACTTGATCCAAACCACCCAGCAATAGTAGCGGGGAAAAGAATTACACTTGATGCAAAGATTGCGGGAATAACTCCGGCTTGATTTATCTTAAGAGGCAAATGTGAAGACTGGCCACCATATAATTTGTTACCAACTTGTCTTTTTGCATAGTTAATAGTGATTCTTCGCTGGGCTCTTTCAATGAAAACCACTATGGCAGTTACAAGCACTACTGCAGCAATTAAGAAAAAGACTAATGGAATGGAATATGCGCCAGTTCTAGCAAGCTCTAAGGTATTTCCAAGAGCACTTGGAAGTCCTGCAACAATACCAGCAAAGATAATCATAGAAATGCCATTACCAATTCCACGTGATGTAATCTGAGTTCCAAGCCATACTAAGAACATTGTTCCAGTAACTAAAGTCAACATTGCAGTGATACGAAACATAAAACCTGGATCAAGAACCAAACCTGGCTGCGCTTCAAGAGCTACAGAAATACCAAGTGATTGAAATGCAGCAAGAACTAAAGTGCCTTGTATTGTGTATTTAGCAATTTTCTCTTGACCAGATTTTCCTTCTTTTTTTAATTCTTTTAATGTAGGAGACATTGCTTGCAGAAGGTTCATGATGATTGAAGCTGAAATATATGGCATGATTCCAAGTGCAAATACAGTAAATCTACTGAGTGCTCCACCAGAAAACATATTAAACATGCCTAAAATGCCGCCACTTTGACTGTCAAACAATTTCTTCAATTCTAGTGGATCGATACCTGGTACAGGGATGTGTGCCCCAAGACGAAACACAATAAGAGCACCTAATAGAAATAATATTCTACTTTTCAACTCTGTCATACCACTAAAATTTAAAGGATTTTGTGCCATTATCTTATGATTCTATTTTCCCGCCAGCAGCCTCGATTGCTTCTTTAGCTCCCTTGGTAACACCCAAACCAGAAATGGTATACTTATTTTTAACTTCACCGGATAAAAATATTTTTACTGACAAAGCTAACTCAGATACGAGGTTTTCTTTTTTAAGAGTTAATAAATCAATTTTTCCAGCAGGTAATTTATTTAACTCTGAAGTTCGGATTTGATCCTTATAATCTTTTTGTGAAGACTTGAAACCTCTTTTAGGAAGTCTTCTTTGAATTGGCATTTGACCACCTTCAAAACCTACAGCTACAGAACCTCCAGCTCTAGACTTTTGACCTTTATGGCCACGACCTGCTGTTTTACCAAACCCAGAGCCAATACCTCTTCCAACTCTTTTAGCTGATGGATTTGATCCTTCTGATGGTTTAAGTGTATTAAGTTTCATATTAATTCTCTACTCTTAATAAATAATTGACTGAATTAATCATGCCTCTTACTTCAGGGCTATCAACTAATTCAACAGTATGATTGATTTTTCTCAAGCCTAAACCTTTGATGGTGGCAATATGTTTTTTGCCTGCGCCAATAGTGCTTTTAACTTGCGTTACTTTGATTGTTTTATCTTTAGCCATTTTTATCAACCTCTAATTTCTTCTACTGTTTTTCCTCGCTTAGCTGCAATCTCAGCTGGCGTATTCATATTTGCTAGACCGTTAAGTGTTGCTCGAACAATATTGTATGGGTTTGATGACCCAAAGCTTTTTGCAGTAACGTTATGCATTCCCATCACTTCAAAAATTGCTCGCATAGCACCGCCCGCAATTATTCCTGTACCTTCAGTAGCTGGTTGGATCAAGACTTTAGCAGCGCCATGTTTACCGATAACAGCATGCTGGAGTGTGCCTGTTTTGGTAAGGCTAACTTTTAACATACCTCTTTTCGCTTCTTCCATTGCTTTTTGGACTGCTAGGGGTACCTCTCGCGCTTTACCCTTACCCATTCCGATTGATCCATCACCGTCACCAACAACTGTTAATGCGGCAAAACTCATAATACGACCACCCTTAACAACTTTGGTGACACGATTAACTGTGATCATCTTTTCTTTAAGACCGTCTGTTTGTTGTTGTAATCCTTGATCTTGAGCCATAGTTTATTTCCTAATATTTTTTAGAATTTAAGTCCGTTTTCTCTAGCTGCATCAGCAAGAGCC
This sequence comes from beta proteobacterium KB13, assembly GCA_000156155.1. Classification (GTDB taxonomy): domain Bacteria; phylum Pseudomonadota; class Gammaproteobacteria; order Burkholderiales; family Methylophilaceae; genus BACL14. Next base: position 1,072,355 of record DS995299.1, read on the forward strand.
TTTATTCTTCCGTGATATCTGTACCCGGAGCGATCGAAAGCAACATCTTCAACGCCTGCTTTTTTAGCTTTCTCAGCAATTCTTTTCCCAATCTCAGCTGCAGCAGCAATATCGCTTGTCTTTTTTAGTTTTTTTCTCATGTCAGCTTCAACAGTAGATGCGCTAGCAAGAACTTTGTTTGTTGCGCCATCTATAACTTGAGCATAAATATTTAAATTTGATCGATAAACGGTCAACCTTGTGCGACCTAGCTCAGCAATCTTAGCTCTTGTCTTCCTTGATCTTCTGATTCTTGATTGTTCTTTATTAACCATAATTAATCCTTATTGTTTCTTAGCTTCTTTCATGACAACGCGCTCATCAGCGTAACGGACACCTTTGCCTTTATAAGGCTCTGGTGGTCTGTAGCCTCTAATCTCAGCCGCAACTTGACCAACAACTTGCTTATTAGAACCCTTGATAACAAGTTCTGTTGGTGATGCCGCCTGCGCAGTAATGCCTTCAGGAAGATCATGAATGATTGGATGTGAGAATCCTAAATCCAAATTGACTTTATTGCCTTGAACTTGGGCTTTGTATCCAACACCGATTAATGTAAGTTTCTTTTCAAAGCCAGCCGATACACCAGTGACCATATTATTTACCAATGCTCTCAAAGTGCCAGACATTGATTTTGCAAACTTTGATTCATTGTTAACTTGAAAAGTAAGAACATTATCTTCTTTGTTGATTTTTACATCACCTGTTAGTGACTGATTTAACTCTCCTAAAGGTCCTTTAACTTGAACGTTATCTTGAGAGATAACAACTTCAACCTTTTCAGGAATGTTAACTGGCATATTCGCTACTCTAGACATATTGTTTTCCTTATGAAACGTAGCAAAGGATCTCGCCACCAATTCCGGCAGATCTTGCTTTAATATCAGTCATTACGCCTTTAGAGGTAGTTACAATAGCAACACCCAAACCGTTCATCACTTTCGGAAGGTTTTCGGCCCCTTTATAAATTCTCAAACCAGGTTTACTGATTCTCTCGATTTTTTCGATTACTGGTCGTCCAGCATAATATTTCAACTCAACAGTCAATGTTGGTTTGCCATTATTTTCACTAGTGCTGAAGTCTTCAATATAGCCTTCGTCTTTAAGCACTTCGGCAATCGATTTTTTTAATTTTGATGCTGGCATGGAAACGTGGACTTTGTTAGTCATCTGTCCGTTTCTTATTCTTGTCAACATATCTGCTATAGGGTCATGCATACTCATACTGTTTTCTCCTACCAACTCGCTTTAATAACGCCAGGTACTTCGCCTGCCATCATTAAATCTCTTAGTTTTCCACGAGCGATTCCAAACTTTCTAAATGTGCCACGTGGTCTTCCAGTTAAAGCACATCTATTTCTTAATCTCACTGGGCTAGAATTTTTTGGCAGTGCTGCTAATTTAGCTCTTGCCTCATTTTTTTGCTCACTTGTAGATTTAGAGCTCTTAATAATTTCATTTAATTCAGCGCGCTTAGTCTTGAATTTATCAACCATCTTGCGGCGCTTGATTTCACGTTCTGTCATACATTTTTTAGCCATATTCGTGTTACCCTCTAAATGGAAAACTAAATGCTGATAATAAACCTTTGGCTTCATCGTCAGTTTTAGCTGAAGTTGTTATAGTGATGTTCATTCCTCTTAAAGCATCGATCTTATCGTATTCAATTTCAGGAAAAATGATTTGCTCTTTAATACCCATGTTGTAATTGCCTCTGCCATCAAAAGACTTAGCAGATATTCCTCTGAAGTCTCTAATTCGTGGAATAGCTATTGAAATGAGGCGATCTAAAAATGTGTACATGTTATTTTTACGGAGTGTTACCTTGCAACCAACAGGATAGTCATCACGAATCTTAAATCCAGCAATTGATTTTTTTGCTTTAGTAACTAACGGCTTTTGACCAGCGATTTTCTCTAAATCACTTACCGCATTTTCCATTACTTTTTTGTCAGCTACAGCTTCACCTACACCCATATTAAGTGTAATTTTTTCAATTCTTGGAACTTCCATTACTGATTTGTAATTAAATTGCTCCATTAATTGCTTTACAACTGTTTCTTCATAATATTTTTTTAAACGAGCCATATCTTATCCTTATACGTCAATCGCTTCATCGTTTGATTTAAATACCCTGATCTTCTTACCATCCTTCAGAGTTTTAAAAACAACCTTATCGGCCTTATTAGTCTTACTATTAAAAATTGCAACGTTAGAGATGTCGAGTGGACGCTCTTGACTAACAATACCACCTTGAATACCTAAATTTGGATTTGGAGAAACGTGTTTTTTCACCATATTGATGCCTTCTACCAAAACTTTACCATTCGCAAGAATTGAAGAAACAATACCGTCTTTCCCTTTATCTTTGCCTGAATTGATGAAGACTTTGTCGCCTTTACGAATCTTATTCACTGTTTACTCCTTATATAACTTCCGGCGCTAATGAAACGATTTTCATAAACTTTTCTGTTCTAAGTTCTCTTGTAACAGGTCCGAAAATACGTGTGCCAATAGGTTCTAATTTGTTGTTTAATAAAACAGCTGCATTGCCATCGAATTTTATGAGTGAGCCATCAGGTCTTCTAACACCCTTTGCTGTGCGAACAACGACAGCGTCATAGACTTCACCTTTTTTAACCCTTCCTCGTGGCATAGCTTCTTTAACACTAACTTTAATAATGTCTCCAACGCTAGCGTAACGGCGTTTTGAACCACCAAGAACCTTAATGCACTGAACGGAACGTGCACCAGTATTATCGGCAACCTCTAATTTTGATTGCATTTGTATCATGAAATATTCTCCAACTTAATCCGCTATTTCAACCCAGTTTAACTAACTGCTTTTACGGTCAGTATTGGGGTGCTAAGCACGCACCACTTTTAAAAAGACGCAAATTTTATAATATTTGCCTGTAAAAGACAAGTATTAATTAACTTGCGGAGCTTTTGATAAAACTTTAGTAACCACCCATGTTTTCGTTTTTGACATTGGTTTAGACTCAGCAATTTCAACTAAATCGCCTTCACCAATTTCATTTTTTTCGTCATGAGCATGAAATTTATTGGACAGTTTTATCACTTTACCAACGACTGGATGCTTTACTCTTCTTTCAACCAGCACTGTGACTGTCTTGTCCATTTTGTTACTTAGAACCTTGCCTTGCATAGTTCTAATATTTTTTTGAGCTTCAACCATTATTTAGTTAGCCTCCACTTTTTCAGCCATCACATGTTTTACACGTGCAATGTCTTTTTTAATTTTAGATATCTGGTCAGTTTTATTTGACTGCTGCATTGTTAATTGCATTTTTGCGTTAAATTGAGCCTTTCTCAATTCAATTAACTCTTTACCAAGATCTTCAACAGATTTTTTTCTTAATTCAACAGCTTTCATCCAACTAACCTCCAATGTGTCTTGTTATAAATGTTGTTTGCACTGGAAGTTTAGCGGCTGCAAGCCTAAAAGCTTCTCTAGCTAACTCCTCAGGTACGCCATCCATTTCATACAACATTTTTCCTGGTTTGATTTCGGCAACATAATACTCAACACTACCTTTACCTTTACCCATACGAACCTCAGCAGGTTTTTTTGAAATCGGCTTATCTGGGAACATACGTATCCATACACGTCCGCCCCTCTTGATATGTCTAGTCATCACTCTTCGAGCAGCCTCAATCTGACGGGCTGTAATTCTTCCGCGAGTAATTGCCTTAAGGCCGAACTCACCAAAGCTAACTTTGTTACCAGTAGTTGCGATACCAGTATTTCTGCCTTTATGTTGTTTTCTAAATTTTTGTTTTGCTGGTTGTAACATAATTAAGCCTCGTTATTATCTTTGCCTGATTCTTCATTTGAAGACTCTGTGGTGTCAGCTTTATCCGTAACTACAGGTTCCTCTTTCACTTCAGTTTTCTTCGTAGCAGCTTTTACTGTTGTTTTTTTTGCAGCTGGTTTTGCTGCTTTTTTTGCCGGTTTATTGTCATCTAATGATTTATCGCCAACAACATCTTTTGTAATTGGTGATGCAACTTTATCATCTTGAAATACTTCACCTTTATAAATCCAAACTTTAATTCCAATAATTCCGTATTGTGTTTGAGCTCTTGCTACACCATAGTCAATATCTGCTCGAAGTGTATGAAGCGGAACTCTTCCTTCACGGTACCATTCTGATCGGGCAATTTCGATACCATTAAGTCTTCCAGAACTCATAATTTTTATGCCCTGAGCGCCTAATCTCATTGCATTCTGCATCGCTCTTTTCATAGCTCTTCTAAACTGAACACGCTTTTCAAGCTGTTGAGCAATACTCTGAGCAATCAAAGTAGCATCGATTTCAGGTTTTCTTACTTCTTCAATATTAAGCTGAACAGGAATACCCATTAATCCTTGAAGGTCAGAACGAAGATTCTCAATATCCTCACCTTTTTTACCAATAACAATACCTGGTCTGGCTGTCATTATTGTTACTTTCGCATTTTTTGCTGGACGCTCAATGATGATCTTACTCACTGCGGCATTAGCTAGCTTTTTATTTAAGAATTCTCTTACTTTAATATCATTATTTAAAAAAACAGGGAAATTCTTAGTACTAGTAAACCATTTAGACGACCAGTTCTTTTGAACACCTAAACGAAAACCAATTGGATTAATTTTTTGACCCATAATTCTCTCTTAACTTCCTACTGTCACTTTGATGTGACATGTTGGTTTAATAATTCTTCCAGCACGGCCTTTTGCACGAGCTCGAATCCGTTTGAAGACCATACCTTTATCAACGGTGATGGTTTTAACTTTTAATTCGTCGATATCAGCGCCATTATTATTTTCAGCGTTTGCAATAGCAGATTCGACAACTTTCTTGATAATTTCAGCGCCTTTTTTTGGGCTAAAAGTCAGAATATTTAAAGCATTATCAACTTTTTTTCCTCGAACCTGATCAGCAACAAGACGGGCTTTTTGAGGAGAAATTCTCACACCTCTTAAGATTGCAGAAACTTCATTAGTAGCCATAATTATTTCGCCTTCCTGTCGCCGGAGTGACCTTTAAAAGTTCTAGTTGCAGCAAATTCACCTAATTTGTGTCCAACCATGTTTTCAGTAATTAAAACTGGAACATGTTGTCTACCGTTGTGAACTGCAATGGTTAAACCGATAAAGCTAGGTAAAATCATTGATCTTCTTGACCAAGTCTTAATTGGTTTTCTATCTCTTGTTTCTTGAGCAACATCTACTTTTTTAGATAGATGCGAATCAACAAAAGGTCCTTTTTTAATTGATCTTGACATAGTTAATTACCTCTTATTAGCCGGTCTGCGGCTAACTCTCATGTTATCAGTACGTTTGTTATTTCTAGTTCTGTATCCCTTGGTTGGAACACCCCATGGGCTTACTGGATGGCGTCCACCAGAAGTACGGCCTTCACCGCCGCCATGTGGGTGATCGACTGGGTTCATCACAACACCTCGAACAGTCGGTCTCACACCTCTCCATCGAACAGCACCAGCTTTGCCAAGTTTTCTTAATGAGTGCTCGTCGTTTCCTACTTCACCAATTGTTGCAATGCAGTTGATATGGACTTTTCTTACCTCACCTGATCTTAAACGAAGCTGAGCGTATTCACCTTCTCTAGCTAATAGCTGAACAGAGGTACCAGCTGATCTCGCAATCTGTGCACCCTTGCCTGGTTTAAGCTCAACACAGTGAATGGTAGTGCCGACAGGAATATTCTTAATCGGCATCGCATTACCAGTTTTGATTGGAGCGACTTGTCCAGTTAAGATCTCTGTTCCAACTTCTAGGCCACGTGGAGCAACAATGTATCGTCTTTCTCCATCGGCATAGCATAAGAGAGCTAAGCGTGAGCTTCTGTTTGGATCATATTCAATACGTTCAACTTTGGCTGGAATATCGTGCTTGTTACGCTTAAAATCGACAATACGGATGTGGTGTTTATGACCGCCTCCGCGATGACGAACCGTTATTCGACCATTGTTATTTCTTCCGGACTTTTGAATTTTCTTTTCAAGTAAAGGAGCATGTGGTTTACCCTTATGTAAACCCTCAGTAACTACTTTTTGTAATCCTCTTTGTCCTGGCGTTGTAGGTTTAACTTTTAAAATAGACATATTCGTTAATCTCCAACAAAATTAATTTCTTGACCAGGCTTAAGAGATACATAAGCTTTTTTCCAGTCAGCGCGTTTACCAAAATTGTTACCACGTCTTTTAGTTTTACCCTTCATGTTAAGAAGATTAACTGCAGTAACTTCTACTTTAAACATTAATTCAACAGCCTCTTTTACTTGATCTTTGGTTGCTGATTTTCTCACTTTAAATGCTACTTGGTTGAATTTATCAGCCACGTAAGTTGCTTTTTCAGTGATTTGTGGAGCAACAATTGCATTAAGTGTTTGGCTGTTTTTAATAGTTATTTCACTCATGCAAACATCTCCTCGATAGTCTTAAGCGCTTGCTCAGTTACGATAACTTTGGAAAAATGAACAAGGCTTACTGGATCAATATATCTTGCTTCAACAACAAGAGCTGTCGGAATATTTCTTGATGATAAATATAAGTTTTCATCAAACTCATTCGTGATTACCAAAACGTTGTTTTCAATATTAAAGTTTTTAATTAGTTCATTGAAAGACTTTGTTTTTGGTTTATCCACTTTGAATTCCTCAACCACTGTAAGGCGGTCTTGGCGAACCAGCTCAGAAAAGATGGATTTCATTCCTGTACGATAAGCTTTTTTATTTACTTTCTTAGAATAATTTTCATCAGGGCGATTTGGGAATGCACGGCCACCAGATCTCCAAATAGGGCTTGATGTCATACCTGCACGGGCATTACCTGTTCCCTTTTGTCTAAAAGGTTTTCTTGTGCTGTGTTTTACTTCGGCTCTTGTTTTTTGAGCGCGTGTAGCAACACGGGCGTTAGCCATATAAGACACTACTAGTTGATGAACTAATGATTCTTTAAAATCAGCAGCAAATATAGCATCAGAAGCTTTCACTTTTTTTGTTGATGCCTTACCTTTATTATCGACTAATTTAATATCCATTATTTAGTCTCCTTTGCTTTTACTGCAGGCTTGATTGTTACATTAGAACCAGATGAACCAGGAACCGCGCCCTTGATCATAATTAGATTTCTATTCTCATCAACTCTAATCACTTCAAGATTTTGAGTAGTTCTAGTAACTGCACCCATATGTCCAGCCATCTTCTTACCTTTAAAGACACGGCCTGGATCCTGACACATACCTGTTGAACCTGGAGCATTGTGTGAGATGGAATTACCATGAGTAGCTCGTTGTGAGCCAAAATGATGGCGTTTAATTCCGCCTTGGAAACCCTTACCAATTGTAGTACCAGTAATATCCACTTTTTGGCCAGCCTCAAAAATTGAGACTTTTAATTCGCCACCAAGTTGGAAATTATTTAATTCATCACCAGTAACTCTGAATTCTTTGAGACCATCAATCGAATCAACACCAGCTTTAGCTAAGTGTCCTTTGATAGACTTATTTAATTTTGAAGATTTTGAATTGCCATAGGACACTTGAAGTCCGTTATAGCCGTTATCATCAATTTTTTTGATCTGTGTCACTTTGTTAGGAACAACCTCAAGTACCGTGACAGGAACACTGTTTCCGTCCTCAGTAAATAAGCGAGTCATTCCCACTTTGCGACCAACAAGCCCTAAGCTCATGATCTTTTCCTTTATCTTATTATTATTAAAAAAACTAATTACAATTGATTAGTTTCTGCTTTATTACAATTAAGAGCGTGAATTATACAGAACTCTTAAAATATTACAACTTGATTTCGACATCCACACCTGCAGCGAGTTCTAATTTCATTAGGGCATCTACAGTTTTATCAGTTGGGTCTAATATGTCCATTAATCTTAAATGAGTACGGATTTCAAACTGATCTCTTGATTTTTTATTTACGTGTGGAGAACGAAGTAAATCATATCTCTCTTTTTTAGTAGGTAAAGGAATTGGTCCTTTAACAATAGCGCCAGTCCGTTTTGCTGTATCAACAATTTCCTGAGCTGATTGATCAATTAACTTATAATCAAAAGCTTTTAATCTAATTCTAATTTTTTGATTCATTTCCATTTACCTTTCAAAGAACGAACGCCCCACAAAAAGTGAGGCGCTTTTTTATTTTTATTTATTACTCAACAATCTTTGCAACAACACCCGCACCAACGGTACGGCCACCTTCACGAACAGCGAAGCGTAAACCTTCTTCCATCGCGATCGGAGCAATCAATGTTGCTGTAATCGATACGTTGTCGCCTGGCATTACCATTTCTGTACCTTCTGGTAACTCCACAGCGCCTGTTACGTCTGTTGTTCTAAAGTAGAACTGAGGACGATATCCATTAAAGAATGGAGTGTGTCGACCACCTTCATCTTTACTTAAACAGTAAATTTCAGCAGTAAATTTTGTGTGTGGTGTAATTGAACCTGGTTTCGCAAGCACTTGGCCACGTTCAACATCTTCACGTTTTGTACCTCTTAAAAGCACACCCACGTTGTCACCTGCTTGACCTTCGTCAAGTAACTTACGGAACATTTCTACACCAGTACATGTTGTTTTTTCAGTTGCTTTGATACCAACGATTTCAATCTCTTCGTTGACCTTAATAATGCCACGCTCTACACGGCCGGTTACCACAGTACCTCGACCAGAGATAGAGAACACGTCCTCTACTGGCATCAAGAAGGTACCATCCACTGCACGCTCTGGAGTTGGGATGTATGAGTCAAGTGCTTCCGCAAGTTTAAGAATTGCTGGCTCACCAATCTCAGATTGGTCACCTTCAAGAGCTTTAAGAGCAGAACCCATGATAATTGGAGTGTCATCACCTGGGAATTCGTATTTATTTAATAAGTCACGAACTTCCATTTCTACTAATTCGAGTAATTCTTTGTCATCCACCATATCAGCTTTGTTAAGGAATACAACGATGTATGGCACACCCACTTGGCGTGATAAAAGGATGTGTTCACGAGTTTGTGGCATTGGGCCGTCAGCTGCAGAACATACGAGAATCGCACCATCCATTTGAGCAGCGCCGGTAATCATGTTTTTCACATAATCCGCGTGGCCTGGGCAATCAACGTGAGCATAGTGACGAGTTTCAGTTTCGTATTCAACGTGAGCAGTATTAATCGTAATACCACGAGCTCTTTCTTCAGGAGCTGAATCAATCGCTGCATAATCTTTAGCTTCACCACCGTGTTTCTTAGTCAGAATCGTTGTGATCGCAGCTGTTAATGTTGTTTTACCATGATCCACGTGGCCAATTGTGCCGACGTTAACATGGGGTTTGGTACGCTCAAATTTACCTTTAGCCATAATATATTCCTTAAAAAATTACTCTTTATTCATAATTGCTTCAGCCACATTTCTTGGAGCTTCAGCATAATGTTTAAATTCCATTGAGTATGTTGCTCTACCCTGACTCAATGACCTTAATGTTGTTGAATAGCCAAACATTTCTGATAATGGCACTTCAACAGTGATTACTTTTCCAGTGGCGTTGTCGTCCATCCCTTGAACAATGCCACGTCTTGACGATAAGTCACCCATGACATCACCCATGTATTCTTCGGGTGTTTCCACCTCAACAGCCATCATTGGCTCAAGAATCACAGGGTCTGCTTTTTTACATGCATCCTTAAACGCAAAGGAGGCAGCCATCTTAAAAGCGTTTTCGTTTGAATCCACATCGTGGTATGAACCGTCATATAAAGTTACTTTAACGTCTTCAATTGGATAGCCTGCAAGAACGCCTGCAACGATCGTCTCTTGAAGACCTTTGTCAACCGCCGGAATAAATTCACGAGGTACGGTGCCGCCTTTAATGGCATCAACAAACTCATAACCCTTGCCTTGTTCATTTGGCTCAACTTTTAACCAAACGTGGCCGTATTGACCTTTACCACCAGACTGTTTAACGAACTTGCCTTCAGCATCAACAGATTTTTTGATCGCTTCACGATAAGCCACTTGAGGAGAACCGATGTTGGCTTCAACATTAAATTCTCTTTTCATACGATCAACTAAAATTTCTAAATGAAGCTCACCCATACCAGAAATAATAGTCTGGTTAGTTTCTTCATCCGTTTTAACTCTAAATGATGGGTCTTCTTGTGCTAATCTGTTTAGAGCAATACCCATTTTTTCTTGGTCTGCTTTTGTTTTCGGCTCAACTGCAACGTGGATCACTGGGTCTGGGAAGATCATTCTTTCAAGGACAATGTCTTTACCGACAGCGCATAGAGTATCCCCAGTAGTTACATCTTTGAGACCAACTGCTGCAGCGATATCACCTGCACGGACTTCTTTGATCTCTTCTCTTGAGTTAGCATGCATTTGAAGAATTCGACCAACACGTTCTTTTTTTCCTTTAACTGCATTCTGAACTGAGTCACCCGCATTAATGACACCAGAATAAACCCTGAAGAATGTTAGTGACCCTACAAAAGGGTCAGTCATGATTTTAAATGCGAGTGCAGAGAAGGGTTCCTCATCGGTTGGTTTACGTGACATCTCTTTTTCACCAGAAACATCAGTCCCCTTAATCGCTGGAACATCAATTGGGGATGGCATTAGCTCAATTACTTTATCAAGCATAGCCTGAACGCCTTTGTTTTTAAAAGCAGAACCAAGCATCATTGGTACGATTTCATTACCAATGGTTCTAAGTCTTAACCCTTCGAGAATTTCTGTTTCAGATAAATCACCCGTTTCAAGGTATTTATTCATTAAATCTTCATTTGCTTCAGCAGCCGTTTCAAGTAATTCACCTCTCCATTTATTGCAGGTATCAACTAATTCTGCTGGTATTTCACGGTAGTCAAATTTCATACCCATTGACGCCTCATCCCAATAGATAGCTTGCATCTTAATAAGGTCTACAACCCCTTCAAACGTTTCGGCAGCACCGATTGGAACTTGTAATGGAATAGGATTAGCTTTTAATCTTGTTTTCATTTGCTCATGGACTTTGAAGAAATCAGCGCCCATTCTGTCCATTTTATTAACGAATGCAATACGTGGAACATTGTATTTATTAGCCTGTCTCCAAACTGTTTCTGATTGAGGCTGAACTCCGCCTACGGCACAATAGACCATACATGCGCCATCCAATACACGCATGGACCGCTCAACTTCAATGGTGAAATCAACGTGACCAGGGGTATCAATAATATTGATACGGTGTTCATCAAATTGCTGAGCCATGCCAGACCAGAAGCAGGTTGTCGCGGCTGATGTGATGGTAATACCACGCTCTTGTTCTTGTTCCATCCAATCCATAGTGGCTGCGCCGTCATGCACTTCACCAATCTTATGGCTTATACCAGTGTAGTAGAGAATACGCTCAGTGGTTGTAGTTTTACCAGCATCAATGTGAGCACTAATACCTATGTTTCTATATTTGTCAATTGGAGTTTTACGAGCCACTTAATTAATCCTCAAAAATTATTAAAAACGGAAATGTGAAAACGCTTTGTTAGCTTCAGCCATACGATGGACTTCTTCTCTTTTCTTCATGGCATTACCTTTATTTTCTGATGCATCCATGATTTCATTCGCTAGTCGAATATCCATAGATTTCTCACCACGAGATCTTGCCGCATCGCGTAACCAACGCATAGCTAATGCTTGTCTTCTAGAAGGTCTAACTTCAACTGGTACTTGGTAATTAGCGCCACCAACTCGACGACTTTTAACTTCCACTAGTGGTTTTAGGTTATCTAATGCAACGGAGAAAACTTCAATTGGATCTTTACCACTCTTACCTTGCACTTGATCAAATGCACTATAAATAATTCTTTCAGCAACTGCTTTTTTGCCGCTGGTCATTAACACGTTAACGAATTTGGAAACCTCTTGGCTTCTAAATTTAGGATCAGGTAAGATCTCTCTTTTTGGAACTTCTCTTCTTCTTGGCATAGTTTTAACCTTTAATTAATTAAGCCTCTTTAGGACGTTTTGCACCGTATTTAGAACGGGCTTGTTTTCTATCATTAACACCGGCAGTATCTAGACTACCGCGAACAGTATGGTATCTCACACCCGGAAGATCTTTTACACGACCTCCTCGAATCAATACAACTGAGTGTTCTTGCAGGTTGTGGCCTTCACCACCAATGTAACTAATTACTTCGTAACCAGTGGTTAATCTCACCTTGGCCACTTTTCTCAAAGCAGAGTTAGGCTTTTTCGGAGTTGTAGTGTAAACACGAGTACACACACCACGCTTTTGTGGCGATGCTTCAAGTGCTGGCACCTTACTTTTCTCAACGATTCGCTTTCTTGGCTTACGAATTAATTGGTTAATGGTTGGCATAAGTTTCCTTTAAATTTATCAAGTTCATTTTCTAATCTTGCACTTTTTCCATCTTAGAAAAAGCACAAGATTTTATTGTTCTTCAAGATGATTGTCAACTATTTTATTCTTGATTCTCATCCACATTTGGCGTCTGTTCTTCTGATGGTGCTACATCCTCCTCAACAGGAGCTTCTGTTTCAGTTGCAAATAGAGCTTCAGCTTCTTTTAATTCTGGACTTGGCTCATTTTGCTCTTCAACAACATGATTATCAGGATTCATAACATCTGCATTTTCTTTTCTTGCTTTATGGTAAGCAAGGCCTGACCCTGCCGGAATTAACCGTCCTACAATAACGTTTTCTTTCAATCCCCTTAAATCATCTCGTTTTCCAAGGATTGCAGCTTCAGTTAGAACTCTTGTTGTTTCCTGGAATGATGCCGCAGAAATGAATGAATCCGTTGCTAAGGACGCTTTGGTAATTCCTAAAAGGACATACTCATATTCAGCAGGTCTTTTATCTTCAGCAACTACCTCATCGTTACGATTTAATACAACCGCTCTTTCAAGCTGTTCGCCAGGGATAAAGCCAGTATCACCAGCATCAGTAATCTTAACTCTACGTAGCATTTGTCTAACAATCACTTCAATATGTTTGTCATTAATTTTAACGCCCTGAAGTCTATAAACATCCTGAACCTCATCAATCACATATCTTGCAAGCGCCTCTCTACCTTGAAGCCTTAAAATGTCTGCAGGATCAGCTGGTCCATCCACAATTACCTCACCTTTGGTCACAACTTGACCATCATGGACGGTGATATGTTTATCTTTAGGAATTAAAAATTCTTGGGCTTCGCCTTCCGAATCAGTAATTACTAATCGCTGTTTACCTTTAGTATCTTTACCAAAAGAAATTGTTCCCGTAATTTCGGCTAACACACCTGCATCTTTTGGAGCACGTGCCTCAAAAAGTTCTGCAACTCTTGGAAGACCACCAGTGATATCTCTTGTTTTTGATGATTCTTGTGGAATTCTTGCAATAACATCACCCACATTAATATCTTGACCATCAGATACGGTAATAATATATCCCAACTGGAACGTCACGTTTACTGGGTTATCGCTGCCAGATAATTTCACTTCACCGCCTGCATTATCTAAAAGCTTAATTTGTGGTCGACTTGTTTTAGATTGTGTTCCTTTTTGCTTGGAATCAATAACCACCAATGTTGACAGGCCGGTTACATCATCAATTTGTTTTGCGACTGTAATGCCCTCTTCCACATTTTCAAATTTAACTTTTCCAGCGTATTCTGAAATGATTGGTCTTGTGTGAGGATCCCAGTTAGCTAAAACTTCACCAGCTTTAACTTTTTTACCATCCATCACAGATAAAGTGGCACCATAAGGGACTTTATGGCTTTCTTTTTCGCGACCATTTTCATCCTCAATGAGGAATTCCCCGTTACGTGAAATAACAATTTGTTCATTTCTTGCGTTGGTGACGTATCTCATAGTTGAAGCAAAACGAACAGTCCCTGAAGATTTAACTTCAATTTGGCTTACTGCAGCAGATCTTGAAGCTGCACCACCGATGTGGAAAGTTCTCATCGTCAACTGAGTACCTGGCTCACCAATTGACTGAGCAGCAATCACACCAACAGACTCACCCTCGCTAATCAAGTTACCGCGACCTAAATCACGGCCGTAACAATTGGCGCAAATACCATGACGTGTGTCACATGTCAGAGCCGTTCTCACCTTTACTTCGTCAATACCTAGAGATTCGATTTTTTCAACCTCATCTTCAGTTAGCAACGTTCCGGCTGGATAAATGACTTCTTGCGTTGAAGGGTCTTGAATATCAAGAGCAGCAACTCGTCCAAGAATTCTATCTCCAAGAGGCTCAACAACCTCACCGCCCTTGATGAGAGCTTTAGTAACTAAACCTTCCTCAGTTCCACAATCTTGCTCAGTCACTACTAAATCTTGAGTAACGTCAACTAACCTTCGAGTTAAGTAACCAGAGTTAGCGGTTTTAAGTGCAGTATCAGCAAGACCTTTTCGCGCGCCATGGGTTGAAATAAAGTATTGAAGAACATTAAGCCCATCTCTAAAGTTGGCTGTAATAGGGGTTTCAATAATTGAACCATCAGGTCTAGCCATCAATCCCCTCATACCTGCTAACTGTCTCACCTGAGCAGCAGAACCTCGAGCACCAGAATCAGCCATCATGTAAATTGCATTAAATGATTCTTGTTTTAATACATTGCCTTGCTCATCTTTCACTAACTTGCCGTTTAAGTCATAGACGTCCTCTTCTTTAAGTTGCTTCATCATTGCATCTGCAACTTTATCTCCAGCACGACCCCAGATATCAACTACTTTGTTGTATCTTTCACCCTGGGTTACCAATCCTGAGGAGTATTGATCTTGAATTTCTTTCACTTCAGCATCAGCACTTTCAAGGATTGTTGATTTTTCTTGAGGAACCAGCATGTCATGAACACTGATCGACATTCCAGCTTTAGTCGCATAAGAATAGCCTGTGTACATTAACTTATCGGCTAATATCACCGTATCCTTAATACCAATTTTCCTAAATCCAGTATTAATTAATTTTGAAATTTCTTTTTTCTTCAAAGCTTTGTTTATGAGCTCAAAAGGTAAGCCTGCTGGCAGAATTTCACTTAGAATCGCTCGGCCAACTGTGGTTTCGTAACGATTAGTTTTTGGAGTCTTGCTGCCATCAAAATTTAGCTCGAATTCTCTAATTCTCACTGTAACTTTGGCGTGAAGATCAACCACTCCGTTGTCATATGCTCGCAGAACTTCAGCAACATCACTAAATATTTTACCTTCACCCTTAGCGGCAACTTTTTCTCGAGACATATAATAAAGTCCCAGAACAATATCTTGTGATGGCACGATAATTGGTTCACCATTGGCTGGTGATAAAACGTTATTCGAGGCAAGCATTAATGTTCTTGCTTCCATTTGGGCTTCTAGAGACAAAGGAACGTGAACAGCCATTTGGTCACCGTCAAAGTCAGCGTTGAAAGCTGCACAAACCAATGGATGTAGTTGAATTGCCTTACCTTCAATCAACACAGGTTCAAATGCCTGAATACCTAATCTATGAAGAGTTGGTGCACGGTTTAATAATACTGGGTGTTCTTTAATCACTTCTTCCAAGATATCCCAAACCTCCGGACCTTCTTCTTCAACTTTTTTCTTTGCTGCCTTAATGGTTGTTGCTAAACCTAATAACTCTAACTTGTTAAAAATAAATGGTTTGAATAACTCTAAGGCCATTTTTTTTGGCAATCCACATTGATGAAGTTTTAACTGAGGGCCAGTAACAATTACTGAACGACCAGAATAATCAACTCGCTTACCTAAAAGGTTTTGTCTAAATCGGCCACCTTTACCTTTAATCATATCTGCTAAAGATTTTAAAGGTCTCTTGTTTGCACCTGTCATTACTTTGCCTCGTCTACCATTATCTAGTAGTGAGTCAACAGACTCTTGAAGCATCCTTTTTTCATTTCTTAAAATAATTTCAGGAGCTCTCAAATCAAGTAAGCGACGTAGACGGTTATTTCTATTAATCACTCTTCTATACAAATCGTTTAAGTCAGAAGTAGCAAATCGCCCACCATCCAAAGGTACAAGAGGTCTCAGCTCTGGTGGCAATACAGGTAAAACATCTAGGATCATCCATTCAGGCTTGATGCCAGATTTTTGGAAAGCTTCAAGTACTTTTAATCGTTTTGCGATTTTCTTAATTTTTGCCTCGGAGTTTGTGCTGCTTAATTCTTCACGAAGAGCATCAACCTCTGAATTGATATCCAATGATGCTAGTAATTGTTTTACTCCCTCAGCACCCATTACCGCTTCGAATTCATCACCATATTCCTCAATCTTTGCATGGTAATCATCTTCAGTTAACAATTGACCTTTTGTTAATGGAGTCATGCCTGGATCCACAACCATATATGCTTCGAAATAAAGTACTCGCTCGATATCTCTTAGGGCAATATCTAGGACCATTCCAAGTCGGCTTGGCAAACTCTTTAGGAACCAAATATGGGCAACCGGGGTTGCAAGATCAATATGGCCCATTCTTTCACGACGAACTTTTGAAAGTGTTACCTCAACTCCACATTTTTCACAAATAACGCCTCTATGTTTAAGTCTCTTATACTTTCCACATAAACATTCGTAATCCTTCACTGGACCGAAAATTTTTGCGCAAAATAGACCGTCACGCTCTGGCTTAAAAGTTCGATAATTAATCGTTTCGGGTTTCTTGACTTCACCAAACGACCAAGATCTTATTTTTTCAGGAGATGCAAGGGCTATCTTAATTGCATCAAATTCCTCTTCATGGGTAACCTGCTTAAATAGGTCTAATAAAGCTTTCATGCATAATCTCCTTAATTAATCTCTGTCTAAATCGATATCAATCGCAAGTGATCGAATCTCTTTTGTTAAAACATTAAATGACTCTGGCATTCCTGCATCAATCTTATGTTCACCCTTAACAATATTTTCATAAACTTTCGTTCTTCCAGAAACATCATCAGACTTCACAGTTAACATTTCTTGCAGAGTGTAAGATGCTCCGTACGCTTCAAGAGCCCACACCTCCATCTCACCAAATCTCTGTCCACCAAATTGCGCTTTACCGCCAAGTGGCTGTTGTGTAACGAGTGAATAGGGTCCAGTGGATCGAGCATGCATTTTGTCATCAACTAAGTGATGCAATTTAAGAACATGCATATAGCCAACTGTTACAGGTCGTTCAAACGCCTCACCAGTTCTACCATCAAATAACTGCAATTGAGTTTTCTTGGCAGAAAAATTAAGCTTCTTAGTTAATTCATGGCCATCCGGATAAGCCAAATCAAGCATATACTGGATATCAGACTCAGCAGCGCCATCAAAAACTGAAGTTGCAAAAGGTACCCCTTGTTTGAGATTGTGAGCCATCTCAATAACTTCACCATCTTTTAAGCTCTTAATGTCTTCTTGTTTGCCTGATGATTCGTTATATATTTTTTCTAAAAGGTCTCTTACTTCAGCAACCTTTCTTTCTTCTTTTAACATTTCATCAATACGATTACCAAGACCTTTTGCTGCCCAACCCAAATGAACCTCAAGAATTTGTCCAATGTTCATTCGAGAAGGAACGCCTAATGGGTTAAGAACAATATCTAGAGTTGTTCCATCTGCCATGTGTGGCATATCCTCGACTGGCACAATTTTTGAAATAACACCCTTGTTACCATGTCTACCAGCCATTTTGTCGCCCGGCTGAATTCTTCGTTTAACCGCCAGATAAACTTTCACCATTTTTTGAACACCAGGCTGAAGTTCATCACCTTGAGTTAATTTTTGTTTCTTTTCCTCGTAGCGAAGATCAAAGTCTTTCTTCGCTTTATTTAAATTCTCTTTCAGAGACTCAAGCGATTTAGAATCCTTGTCATCAGCTAGACGAATGTCAAACCAATCGTATCTTCCAATTTCTTTGAGCTGGTCTTTTGTGACTTTATCGCCTTTTTTTATGCCTTTAGGGCCTCCAGACACAGTTTTACCAACCAGTAATTTTTCAATCCTAGCGAAAGTATCATCCTCAACAATTCGTAATTGGTCATTCAAATCTTGTTCAAAATGACTTAACTGTTCTTGAATGATTTGTTCTGCTCTTTCATCTCGGTCTATACCTTCACGAGTAAATACTTGAACATCAATTACAGTTCCAGACATTCCTGAAGGAACACGGAGGCTAGTATCTTTAACATCAGAAGCTTTTTCACCAAAAATAGCTCTTAATAATTTTTCTTCTGGTGTTAATTGTGTCTCACCTTTTGGAGTGACTTTACCGACCAACACGTCACCAGCCTCAACCTCGGCACCCACATAGATTATTCCAGACTCATCCAGACGACCTAACATTCTTTCAGACAAGTTTGAAATATCACGAGTAATCTCTTCTGGTCCAAGTTTAGTATCTCTGGATACTACAGATAATTCTTCAATATGTACTGAAGTGTAACGATCATCTGCAACAACCTTTTCCGAGATCAAAATAGAATCTTCAAAGTTATAACCATTCCATGGCATAAAACCAACTAGCATATTTTGACCCAAGGCTAATTCACCAACATCAGTAGAAGCGCCATCCGCAATAATATCTCCACGAGCAATCGTATCACCGATTTTAACTAAAGGTTTTTGATTAATGTTTGTGTTTTGATTAGAGCGAGTGTATTTAGTCAAATTGTAAATATCTACACCCACATCTTCAGCAGAAGTTTCTTTATCATTGACTTTAACCACAATCCTTCTTGAATCAACATAATCAACGACACCACCTCGTTCTGCTTGCACTGTTGTTCCCGAATCCATTGCTACAGTTCTTTCAATACCGGTACCAACAACTGCTTTTTCAGCTCGTAAACATGGCACAGCTTGACGTTGCATGTTTGCTCCCATCAGCGCTCGGTTTGCATCATCATGCTCAAGGAATGGAATTAATGACGCAGCCACAGAAACAATTTGACCGGGAGCAACGTCCATGTAATTAATTTCGTTATTATTTGATAACACGAATTCATTTTTAAATCGGCTGGACACTAATTCTTCCTTGAAGTTAGATTTTTCATCTAACTCTGAATTGGCCTGGGCGATTGTAAATTGACTCTCTTCAATTGCAGACAAATAATCAATTTCTGCAGTTACTTTTCCGTTCTCTACTCGACGATATGGAGTTTCTAAAAACCCATATTTATTTGTTTTAGCAAATAGGGCAAGAGAGTTGATCAGACCAATATTCGGTCCTTCAGGAGTTTCAATTGGACATACACGACCATAATGTGTTGAGTGAACATCACGAACCTCAAAGCCGGCTCGCTCTCTCGTTAAACCACCAGGGCCTAATGCAGAAACTCTACGCTTATGTGTAATTTCTGATAACGGGTTAGTTTGATCCATAAATTGTGATAACTGTGATGAACCAAAGAACTCTCTAATGGCGCTTGAAATTGGTTTTGAATTAATCAAATCATGTGGCATGAGGTTGTCAGCTTCAGCCTGACCGAGTCTCTCTTTAACTGCTCTTTCAACACGAACAAGTCCAGTTCTGAATTGATTTTCAACAAGCTCGCCAACGGAACGTATTCTTCTATTACCAAGATGATCGATGTCATCAATTTCGCCACGCCCGTTTCTAAGCTCAACCAGTATTCCAACCACAGCTAAAATATCATCGATGGATAAAATTCCGGCGCCTTCATCATTTTGTTCACCAACTCTTTGATAAAATCTTTGCATCCAGCCAGCTGATTTTTCAAAGGATTTAGGATAGGCGCGTCGATTAAATTTCATTCGACCAACATTCGACAAGTCATATCTATCTTCTGAGAAAAACATTCCTTCGAATAATGCCTTCACTGAATCTTCAGTTGGAGGCTCGCCAGGTCTCATCATTCTGTAGATTGCCACACGAGCTGAATATTCATCAGGAATTTCATCGGTCGATAAAGTATGAGATATGAAGTCACCTTGATCTAAATCATTATAGTAAAGAGTTTCAATTTCGTTTATGGATAGCTCTTTAATTTGCGCGAGTAACTCTTCTGTAATCTCAGCATTAGCTTCCGCAATTACTTCACCTGTGTCAGCATCAATAATGCCTTTAGCAAGTTTCCTACCAATAATGAATTCTTCTGAGACTTCAATTTTTTTAATATTCGCTTTTTCAATTTCTCTGATGTGCTTAACAGTAATTCTTTTATCCTTAGCAACAATAAGCTCACCTTTTTTGTCAGCAATATCAAATTTTGCAATCTCACCTCTTAATCTTTCAGGATATAGAGTAAAATTTAATTTGTTTTTAACAAATGAGAATTGATCAAAATCATAAAACGTTGATAATATTTCTTCCGAGGATAAGCCTAATGCTTTAAGCAATGTCGTTACAGGCATTTTTCTTCTTCTATCAATTCGGAAGTACAAATAATCTTTTGGATCAAACTCAAAATCTAACCATGAACCACGATATGGAATGATTCTTGCAGAGAATAGCAACTTACCTGAGCTATGGGTTTTGCCTTTATCGTGCTCAAAGAATACACCCGGGCTACGATGCAACTGAGAAACAATTACCCTCTCAGTACCGTTAATCACAAATGAGCCGTTATTTGTCATTAATGGCATTTCACCCATGTAAACTTCTTGTTCCTTCACTTCTTTAACTGTAGGTTCAGAAGCATCCTTATCCATAATTGATAAGCGAACCTTCACTCTTAATGGAACACCAAAAGTTAGTCCTCGAAGTTGGCATTCTTTAACATCAAAGACAACTTTACCAAGTGAGTATGAAACAAAATCTAATTTAGCATTACCAGAATGGCTTGAAATAGGAAATACAGAGTTGAATGTATTTTGTAATCCCTGATCTTTTCTTTCATCAGCTGGGATATCCATCTGGAGATAATCTTTGTAAGATTCCAGCTGCATAGATAATAAGTAGGGAACTTCAGCAACTGTTTGTCGTTTTGCAAAATTCTTTCTTAAGCGTTTCTTCTCGGTAAAGGAATAGCTCATAGCGTCTCCAAAGTTAACAAATGTATATAAAAATTATTTTTTATATAAACTCGCTTGTAAAAATAACTAAAGGCTGGCACACAAAATGATGTGTGCCAGCCTCTAATAAATAAAATTACTTCAGCTCAGCTGTTGCGCCTGCGTCAGTTAATTTTTTAGCTGCTTCTTCTGCGTCAGCTTTTGCAAGTCCTTCTTTAATTACTTTTGGTGCACCGTCAACTAAATCTTTAGCTTCTTTTAAGCCAAGACCAGTAATTTCACGAACCGCTTTAATCACGTTCACTTTTTGGTCACCAGCAGCAGTTAGATGAACATCAAATTCTGATTTTTCTGCAGCAGCGCCAGCATCACCGCCAGCAGCAGCTCCACCTGCAGGCATTGCTACAGCAGCGGCAGCAGCTGAAACACCAAACTTATCTTCCATTTCTTTGATTAATTCAGATAAATCAAGAACTGACATAGATCCAATTGCTTCTAAAATTTCCTCTTTTGAGATAGCCATTTATATTTCTCCTTAATAAAAATTATGCTTGAGCTTCTTTTTGATCGCGAACAGCAGCAAGTCCACGTACAAATTTCGTAGGTACTTCGTTAAGAGTACGAACAAATTTTGCAATTGGTGCCTGCATAGTGCCCATCAATTTAGCAAGAAGTTCTTCACGACTTGGTAACGAAGCAAGAGCTTTAATCTTAGCTTCATCCATTTTTTCGTTAGGCAGTGCGCCAGACTTAATAACAAATAAGTCATTTTCTTTTGCAAAGTTATTTAAAACCTTAGCAACCGCAACAGGATCTTCAGACATACCAAAAATCAATGGTCCTGTCATATCTCCTGACAGATCTGCAAATGGAGTTCCTTCAACTGCTCTTTTTACAAGAGTGTTTTTTAAAACTCTCAAATACACACCGGATTCGCGTGCTTTTGATCTTAAATCAGTTAACTGAGCAACTCCCACACCACGATATTCAGCAAGAATTAACGCTTGTGCAGACTCTACTTGTTTACTAACTTCAGCAACAACAGCCTTTTTTTC
Source organism: beta proteobacterium KB13 (assembly GCA_000156155.1). Classification (GTDB taxonomy): domain Bacteria; phylum Pseudomonadota; class Gammaproteobacteria; order Burkholderiales; family Methylophilaceae; genus BACL14. The sequence continues at coordinate 1,094,408 of DS995299.1, forward strand.
TTCAAGATTCAGACTCAAAGTCTTCTCCTTCCGTATTTAAAATCAAAGTGTTTTCACACTCACCTTACGGCGGACTTTATCAGGATGCTATCCCTTAGGTTTCGCCATCTGCGTAGGTAATCACTTATTAAACCTTTCGGTACCTACGGTCTTTGATAACCCCGTCTCACGACGGACCCAAAGCTCTTATTGGTCAATGACCAAAATTCGTTATGCCAATAAATTGGCTTGATCTACCTTAATACCAGCTCCCATCGTGCTGGAGATAGAAACTTTTTTAATAAATACACCTTTAGCCGATGCTGGTTTTGCCTTGTTCAGAGCATCAATCAAAGTTGTTAAATTTTGTTGTAATTTGTCAGCATCAAATGAAGCTCGACCAATGCTGCAATGAATAATACCTGCCTTATCAGTTCGGTACTGAACTTGACCAGCTTTTGCATTTTCTACTGCTTTAGCAGGATCGGGTGTTACTGTGCCTACTTTTGGATTCGGCATTAATCCCTTAGGACCTAAGATTTGTCCAAGAGCGCCAATAATTTTCATTGCATCTGGAGTCGCAATAAGGACATCAAAATCCATGTTCCCTTTTTTGATATCATCCGCAAGATCTTCATAGCCAACTTTATCAGCGCCAGCCTTTTTTGCAGCTTCGGCGGCATCGCCTTCAGCCATAACAGCAACCTTAACTGTTTTACCAGTGCCGTTAGGAAGCACGATCGCACCTCTCACTAACTGATCAGATTTTTTGGCATCAATACCAAGATTGATTGCGGCATCAATTGACTCATCAAATTTTGCTTTTGCATTTTCTTTTACCAACTTGAGTGCATCTGCGACTGAGTAAAGTTTATCTGCATCTACTTTTTCAACGATTGATTTCATTCTTTTAGATAAGCTCATTTACACACCCTCCACTTCAATACCCATACTGCGAGCAGTGCCAGCCACAGTTCTAACGGCCGCATCCATATCAGCAGCTGTTAAGTCAGGTTCTTTTGCTTTTGCAATTTCTTCGGCCTGAGCACGAGTAATTTTTCCAACTTTGTTTGTGTGAGGAACGGGTGAGCCTTTTTGCACTTTAGCCGCTTTCTTAATCAGAATAGCTGCCGGTGTTGTTTTCATTACAAAAGTAAAACTCTTATCTGAGTATGCAGTAATAACAACTGGCACTGGAAGGCCGGGTTCGATATTTTGTGTTTGAGCATTAAAAGCTTTACAAAAGTCCATAATATTTAAACCCTGCTGACCAAGAGCTGGACCAACCGGTGGACTTGGGTTTGCTTTACCCGCTGGGATTTGTAACTTAATGTATCCCTGTATTTTTTTTGCCATAAATTTTTCTCCTTTTGGTACAAACGCTTGTTAAGTCAAGCTCCCAAATATCTAAACTTCTTTCTGGATCTGACCAAAGTCAAGTTCTACTGGAGTAGCTCGACCAAAGATGACCACTTCAACACGAAGTTTATTTTTTTCATAATTAATTTCTTGGACTGATCCAGAGAAATCCTTAAATGGTCCATCAATTACTCGAATTGATTCACCAACTTCAAACGTTAATTTTTGTGTTGGATTAACTTTACTGTCATCCATACGACGAAGTATTAACTCAACTTCTTTGTCTTTAATTGGTGTTGGTTTTAGCGCAGAACCGCCAATAAATGCAGTCACCTTAGGTGTACTTCTCACTAAGTGCCAGCTATCATCGTTCATGTCCATCTGAACCAAAACATATCCAGGATAGAGTCTTCGCTCACTGATTGTTTTTTGCCCGGCCTTCAATTCAACAACTTCTTCAACAGGAACGAGAACGTCACCAAACTGATCTTTTATGTTTGAAATTTCAATACGTTCCAACAAACCTTTTTGAACGATTTTTTCGTATCCCGAATAAGCCTGAACTGCATACCATCTTTTCGTCATATTTATCGTCCCAAAACTAAGTTAACAATATAAGTAAAACCAATGTCTACTAATGCTAAAAAGATAGCCATCAAAACAACTACCACAAATACCACCAGTGTCATTTGCACTGTTTCTTTCCGTGTCGGCCATACAACCTTTTTTGCTTCCAAAACAACACTATTTAAAAAAGTAAATAATTCATTACCTTTAGCTGATTGCTTAAAAATAAATAGTGATAAACCCAATCCAACAAGCACACTAAGTACTTGCAAGACAAGTGGCTGGTTATCTAACGCATAGAAACCCACAATTCCTAATGTGAAAACAACAATCGCTGAAGTTGTTTTTAATTTATCACTCAAACTATTTACTCCTATCAAATAATGGCAGGCCAGGAGGGCTTCGAACCCCCAACCCTCGGTTTTGGAGACCGATACTCTACCAATTGAGCTACTGGCCTAAATCCTTACTCAACAATCTTTGCAACAACACCCGCACCAACGGTACGGCCACCTTCACGAACAGCGAAGCGTAAACCTTCTTCCATCGCGATCGGAGCAATCAATGTTGCTGTAATCGATACGTTGTCGCCTGGCATTACCATTTCTGTACCTTCTGGTAACTCCACAGCGCCTGTTACGTCTGTTGTTCTAAAGTAGAACTGAGGACGATATCCATTAAAGAATGGAGTGTGTCGACCACCTTCATCTTTACTTAAACAGTAAATTTCAGCAGTAAATTTTGTGTGTGGTGTAATTGAACCTGGTTTCGCAAGCACTTGGCCACGTTCAACATCTTCACGTTTTGTACCTCTTAAAAGCACACCCACGTTGTCACCTGCTTGACCTTCGTCAAGTAACTTACGGAACATTTCTACACCAGTACATGTTGTTTTTTCAGTTGCTTTGATACCAACGATTTCAATCTCTTCGTTGACCTTAATAATGCCACGCTCTACACGGCCGGTTACCACAGTACCTCGACCAGAGATAGAGAACACGTCCTCTACTGGCATCAAGAAGGTACCATCCACTGCACGCTCTGGAGTTGGGATGTATGAGTCAAGTGCTTCCGCAAGTTTAAGAATTGCTGGCTCACCAATCTCAGATTGGTCACCTTCAAGAGCTTTAAGAGCAGAACCCATGATAATTGGAGTGTCATCACCTGGGAATTCGTATTTATTTAATAAGTCACGAACTTCCATTTCTACTAATTCGAGTAATTCTTTGTCATCCACCATATCAGCTTTGTTAAGGAATACAACGATGTATGGCACACCCACTTGGCGTGATAAAAGGATGTGTTCACGAGTTTGTGGCATTGGGCCGTCAGCTGCAGAACATACGAGAATCGCACCATCCATTTGAGCAGCGCCGGTAATCATGTTTTTCACATAATCCGCGTGGCCTGGGCAATCAACGTGAGCATAGTGACGAGTTTCAGTTTCGTATTCAACGTGAGCAGTATTAATCGTAATACCACGAGCTCTTTCTTCAGGAGCTGAATCAATCGCTGCATAATCTTTAGCTTCACCACCGTGTTTCTTAGTCAGAATCGTTGTGATCGCAGCTGTTAATGTTGTTTTACCATGATCCACGTGGCCAATTGTGCCGACGTTAACATGGGGTTTGGTACGCTCAAATTTACCTTTAGCCATAATATATTCCTTAAAAAATTACTCTTTAAAATAAACAAACTACTCTGGTGCCCATGGCGGGAATCGGACCCGCGACCTCTCCCTTACCAAGGGAGTGCTCTACCACTGAGCCACATGGGCGATTCCTTTAATTCTGGAGCGGGCGATGGGAATCGAACCCACGAGATCAGTTTGGAAAACTGAGGTTTTACCATTAAACTACGCCCGCTTTATCCTCCGAATACCCATGTAAAATCTGTCTTACAGAATTAAATGGTGGAGGGGGTAGGATTCGAACCTACGTACTCAGAGAGAACGGATTTACAGTCCGTCGCCTTTAACCACTCGGCCACCCCTCCCAACCGAACCCGAAATTATCCATTTAAATTATTGAAATGTCAAACAAAAATAAGGGTTTATGATGATTTTTTTAAATAAATTTTTTGTAAAAGTGGTGCCGGATGTCGGATTCGAACTGACGACCTTCGCATTACAAGTGCGCTGCTCTACCAACTGAGCTAATCCGGCAATTGAAAAGAACGATACTATAACAACTTTTTTATGAAAATTGAACAAAAATTTACTTGATTAATTTTAAATGCGGGTTTTTATTTGGGTTTTCTTTAAAGTCTTCATTATTTGCCGGAATTTCAAAGAATAGCCCGTCCCCATCTTCCTTTGAAAATATTGCAGTAATTTCATTGTAAGCTATAGACAAATGTTCTTCCACCCCATTAAATCTTGCTTTAAAAGAAATATCGTCTTTATTAAAAGAAAGGTCTTTTGTTGCCGAAGCTGAAATATTCAACGTCAATTCAGCTTCATTTATAAATTGAACTGGAACAATAGACTTGCCCATCAACCTCACTGACAAGAAAGGTGTTGTATTTTCATTTGAACACCAATCATATATTGCCTTGATGAGATAAGGTTTTTTTTTATCCATGTTAAATTGAATTATGAAATAACTTATCTCATTGCTTTTTCAGCAGGTGTCATTGCCTCATCAAATAATGGACGATTAAATAATGAATCAGCATATTTCATTAATGGTTTTGCACTTGCTGGAAGTTTTATGCCATAGTGATCTAGTCTCCAAAGTAATGGAGCCATTGCCACATCAAGCATTGAATACTCATCATATAAAAGATATGGTTGCTTATTTAAAATTGGAACTAACTGAAGTAGTCCTTCAGTGATGGTTTTAAGTGCTTTATTTTTTTTTGCAGTATCAGCACCCTCAACGTCTGGCATGTGAATAAAAAGCTGATTTTCAAAATCTTTTAAAAAAAGCCTTGCACGAGCTCGCATGATCGGATCAGGCGGCATCAACTGTGGATGAGGAAATCTCTCATCAATATATTCATTAATGATATTAGGATCAGTAAGAACCAAATTGCGTTCTATCAATACTGGAGAATCAACGTATGGACTCAATGTAGTCAACTCATCTGGTTTATTATCCATGTCAACATCGATCACCTCGAAGTCCATACCTTTTTCAAATAAAACAATCCTACATCTATGACTCAGAGGATTTGTGGAATGCGAATAAAGCTTCATCATAATTATTTAATATCTTTCCAAAATTCTTTTTTTAAATTAATTACTAAGATCAATAAGATTAAAAGAAAACCGATGACGTAGTAACCTATTTTATGTCGTACCAATTTAGCTGGCTCTGACATAAAAACCATATAATTCGTTGTATCCAACACGAACTGATCATATTCCTCAGCTGACAATAACCCGGGCTTGGTTAATTTCAATTTACTGTCTTCTAAGTTCTGAACGCCTTGTAACTCCCATAAGACATGCGGCATTGCTGCATTTGGATAGACTAAGTTATTCCATCCAAGCTCTCTAGATTCATCTACATAAAATGTTCTTAAATAACTATAGATCCAATCTTTACCTCTAGATCTTGCCGTAACAGTTAAATTGGGTGGGTTAGCTCCAAACCATTTTTTAGCTTCTGTGCTGTCCATATTGATATCCATCAACTCACCTGTTTTCTCTGCAGTGAAAAGCAAATTCTCTTTAATCACATCATCGCTCAGACCAATATCAGCTAGCCTGTTGTATCTCATGTAATTAGCGCTGTGACAATTTAAACAATAATTGATGAAATTCCTCGCCCCTCGTTGAAGAGATTGTTCATCATCTAAATTTATTTTTGCATTATCTAAATGATAGGAACCATCTGCTGAAAAAGAAATACTATTATGTAGGCCCATCATCAGGGCAATTAAAATTGCGATAAATTTTTTCATTTGTATGTCACTCTCTTCGGAACTGGTTTTGTCTTATCTTTTTTGCTATACCAAGGCATTAAAATAAAGAAAGCAAAGTAGATGACAGTGAAAATTCTAGCAACAAATGTTGCCCAATCAAGCCCACCTAGAAGAGGAATGAAATTCGGCATTTGTCCCCATACATTTGATGGAACGGTCCCAAGATAGCCGAGCAGTAAAAAACTAATTACAAAAGCAATAATCCATTTTTTATATAAACTTCCTTTATATCTGATGGACTTCACATTGCTTTTATCCAACCATGGAACAAGGAACAGGATTAATACTGCAGCGCCCATTGCAGCGACTCCCGGAAATTGGCTATTCAAAATAGGAGGAACAGCACGCAAGATTGAATAGAATGGCGTGAAATACCATACTGGAGCAATATGGGCTGGAGTCACAAGCGGGTCAGCTGGAACAAAATTATTATGTTCTAAAAAGTATCCGCCAACCTCAGGCATAAAAAATATAATCGAGGCAAACACAATCAAAAACACAGTAAGACCAATTAAATCCTTAACTGTATAGTAAGGATGAAACGGAATGCCATCCAAAGGAATACCGGTCTTCTTATCTTTATTTTCTTTGATTTCAATGCCATCAGGATTGTTCGAACCTACTGAATGTAATGCTGCTAAATGAAGGAAAATAAGGCCAGCTAATGCAAGCGGGAGTGCAATCACATGAAAAGCAAAAAATCTGTTAAGTGTTGCGTCTGAAACGAGATAGTCACCCCTCACCCATTCTGCTAAATCTGGACCAATAAAAGGAACGGTAGCAAATAGATTGACAATGACCTGGGCTCCCCAATAAGACATCTGACCCCAGGGAAGCAAATACCCAAAGAAAGCCTCTGCCATGAGCAATAGGAATATTAGTACTCCAAAGATCCATAACAATTCTCGAGGCTGTTTATACGATCCATAAATAAGTGCCCTGAACATATGCATGTAAATCACAACAAAAAATAATGATGCTCCTGTCGAATGCATATACCGAATAACCCAGCCAAACGAGACATCTCTCATGATGTATTCCACCGAGGCAAATGCATGAAGCGCATCTGGTTTATAGTGCATGGTAAGGAAAATTCCTGTCAAAATTTGCAGAACAAATAATACGATAGCCAAGGCTCCAAAGAAATAAAGAAAATTAAAATTTTTTGGCGCGTAGTAGTGCGTTAAGTGATTTTTAATAAAAGATGAAACTGGAAGTCTCTGATCAACCCAACTCATAAATCCATTATTTTTTTGCATTATGCTTCATCCTTTGAATCTTCACCAATCAATATAGTATTTTCATCAAGATATTTATGTGGAGGGACTACTAAGTTTGTCGGTGCAGGCGAGCCCTTATACACTCTTCCCGCAAGATCAAATTTTGATCCATGGCAAGGACAGAAAAATCCTCCAGACCAATCATCTCCCATATCTCCTTTTGGCTCTATTTTAGCCGATGGCGAACAACCAAGATGAGTGCATATGCCAACTACAACTAACATATCAGACTTAATCGAACGTGTAGCATTTTGACAATACTTAGGTTGTTGAGAGGTCACTTTAAGATTTGGATCTGCTAAGTTTTTATCTAACTTTGGAAGTGATTGGATCATCTCATCTGTTCTATTTAATACCCAAACAGGTTGACCCCTCCACTCCGTAGTAATTAGCTCGCCCTTTTTAATTTTTGAGGTGTCCACCTCTACAGATGCTCCCGCGGCCTTAGCCTTTTCACTTGGAGTCATACTTGAAACAAATGGGATTCCAGCTGCTGCAACTCCCAGACCACCTGTAAGAGCAGTAGCGGTTAACAAAAATTTTCTTCGGTCTTTGTCAAAACCTTTATCTTTTTTCGACATTAATTTCCTTTTGAGAAATGTAAATTCAGAATTGAGGATCTATTATACAAAATTTGACTCACTAAATTCAACCAGTAAATGAAAATGGTTTTATTTTGATATGACTTTAGATAAGATCAGGCCTAATTCAAATAATAAAATCATTGGAAGTGCTAAAAATATTTGTGATAACACATCTGGTGGCGTAAGAATCGCAGAAAGGATAAATGAAAAAACATATAAATACGGTCGCGCTTTTTTTATTTTAGCAATATCAAGAACTTTCAGTTTAACCAAAAAAATTACAATGACAGGAATTTGGAAAGCTATCGTAAACGCAAAGATTAAATTTACAAAAAGTTCTAGATAAAAATTAATATCAATTTTTAAATTTAAACCATCAGGGGCAAAGCTCATAAAAAAATTAATGATTTCAGGAAATACGACATAAAAACAAAATACAAAAGCTGTAAAAATTAAAACAGCGCTAATTAAAAATATTTTTTTTGCAAAACTTTTTTCTCCTTCATACAAACCCGGCTTAATAAAAAACCACAACTCAGTAATCAAATATGGGAAGGTCAAATAAAACGCTGATAAAAAAGAAAGCTTCATGGGAACAATAAAAGTAGATAACAGTTGAGTGGCAATTATCTCCCCGCCAAAAAGGTTAATGCCTCTTAGTAGAGGATCAGAAAAAAAATCATATAAAACTTGGTGGTTGTAAAAAAAGACTGAAAATAATACTGAAAAAACAACAATTACTCTTAACAGGAGTTTTTTAAAAATAAAAAAATGATCAAGAAAAATAAATTTATTTTTCATTCTTTGAAAAGATTTCTTTTTCAATTTTTTTTAACTTCTTAAATGTCTCCTCACGAAAAATTTCTTCTTTGACATTAAAAAATAGATGGTTAATTTTTTTAAATATTGTTCCAAGGTAATGAGAAATTTTTGGAATATTTTTTGGATTTACGAACAATACAAAAACAACGACAACAAGAATAAATTCAGAAAAAGATATATCAAACATTATTTATCTTTTTTATCCGACTTGTCAGACATACCCTCTTTGAAATTTTTTATGGCAGCCCCAAGATCCTTTCCAATATTTTTTAATCTTCCGGCGCCAAATATAATCAATACAACCACTAAAATAATTAATAATTCTTTAAAACCGGGCATACTCAATCTCCTTATATTTTTTTGAGTTGACTGCTACCACCATAAACATGGAAATGGATGTGAAAGACTTCCTGACCACCGCTGGCGCCTGAATTAATCATCGTTCTAAAACCTTCCAAACCACTTTCTTTTGCAAGCTTGGTTCCAAGCATCAGCATTCTTCCAAAAATTTCTGAATCCACTCCGTTTTTCTCAGCAGAGATTAGATTTTCAATATGTTGTTTGGGAATAATTAGGATATGGACTTTATCGATGGGGTTAATGTCATTAAATGCCAAGAATTCATCGTCTTCATAGACAATGGTTGCTGGTAGTTCTTTATTGACGATTTTGCAAAAAATACATGAAGTCATCATTTATTCCTGCTAGCTTTTTCCTCTAGTCCAGACATGCCAGATCTTCTCTCAAGCTCACTGATTACCTCTTTTAAGGTAACTGATTTTTCTGATAACAACACGAGAAGGTGATAGAGAACATCGGCCGATTCATTAATCACGTTTTTTTTATTATCTTGATTAGAAGCAATAATTAGCTCAATTGATTCCTCGCCAAATTTTTTTTGAATTTCTTCAATTCCTTGAGAAAATAATTTCGCTGTATAAGATAATGACGGGTCGCTATCTTTTTTACTTTCTATTAATTGTTGTAATTCGTCTAACTCGCTCATGACTTTATTTCTTGTAAATTAATTTTGGGTCTTTCAATACTTCTTCAATAATATTTATTGTATCTCCATTATCACTAATTTCATTATAAAAACATGAATTCCTTCCCGTATGACATGATATGCCACTCTTTACATTAACCTTAACGAGTAGTGAATCAATGTCACAGTCTACAAGAATACTCACCACGTTATGAAAATTACCTGACTCTTCTCCTTTGAGCCAAATCTTATTCCTTGATCGGGAATAAAAATAACACTGTTTAGTTTCAATAGTCTTAGACAAAGCTTCTTTATTCATCCAAGCCATCATGACAACCTTCATCGAATTATTATCCTGAAGTATAGCGGGGATCAAACCTTGATCATTCCATTTTATTTGATCAAAAACATTCATCATCTAACCTCAATCTTTTTATGGCGCATATGATTTTTAGCTTCCGTAATCGTGTATTCACCAAAATGAAATATGCTGGCTGCTAAAACTGCATCTGCTTTACCTTCTATTATGCCATCAACGAGATGATCTAAATTACCTACACCACCAGAGGCAATAATTGGGACATCCACTTCTGATGAAATGGCAGCATTCAATTCATTGTCAAAACCAGATTTTGTTCCATCTTTATCCATACTGGTGATTAATAACTCCCCCGCACCTCGTCTCACCATCTCTTTTGCCCAAGAAATAGCATTTAATCCTGTTGGGTTTCGTCCTCCGTGAGTAAAGATCTCCCAGTCATTTCCAGTTTTTTTTGCATCGATGGCAACAACAATACATTGAGAACCAAACCTATCCGCTGCATTGGATACAAGTGACGGGTTGTTAATGGCTGCTGTATTAATACTGACTTTATCTGCTCCCGCATTTAAAAGTCTCCTTACATCATTTACAGCCCTGACCCCTCCGCCAACAGTTAGAGGAATAAATACCTGCTCAGCAACACGCTCAATAATACCTAAAATCAAATCTCTATTATCTGAACTTGCAGTGATATCAAGAAATGTTAATTCATCAGCGCCTTGATCGTTGTATTTTTTTGCAATTTCTACCGGATCACCAGCATCAATCAAGTCGACAAAATTAACGCCTTTTACAACTCGGCCATTTGTAACATCAAGACAAGGAATAATTCTTTTAGCTAGCAATATTTTATCCCGTCAGTTGCTCGGCTAGTTTATTAGCCTCACTAAAATCAAGGGTCCCTTCGTATATTGACCTTCCAGCAATCACCCCTTTTATTCCAACATTGGCTACTGCACATAAATCTTCGATATCTTTGATGTTTGATAATCCTCCGCTAGCGATAATTGGAACATTTCCTCGCTCAGCTAACTCCACTGTTGCGTCAATATTGATTCCTTCTAACATCCCATCCCGTCCAATATCTGTATAAATTATTGAGGCCACTCCATAATCCTCAAATTTTTCAGCCATGTCAAATACCGTATGGCCTGTCATTTTTGCCCATCCGTTAATTGCCACCTCACCATTTTTTGCATCCAATCCAACAATAATTTGGCCTGGAAATGCAAAGCATGCCTCATGCAAAAAACCTGGGTTAGTTATTGCTGCTGTACCGATAATGACTGAATCAATTCCTGCATTAATTAAACTCTCAACGGTATCTAAATTTCTAATGCCGCCGCCAAGTTGAATGGGGACTTCTCCCATTTCTTGTATCACCTCACGAATTACTGGTAAATTTTTTTGTTGGCCCGCAAAGGCTCCATCTAAGTCAACTAGATGTAATCTTTTAGCGCCCTTTGATTTCCAGTGGGCAGCCATTTCTGCTGGATGTTCTGAAAATATGGTTGCCTGGTCCATTAGCCCCTGTTTAAGGCGAACACACTTTCCTTCTTTTAGATCAATCGCAGGAATTACTTGCATAATTTAAACTTTCCATCTTGTAAAATTTTGTAATAATTGTAGCCCAGCCTGTGAACTTTTTTCTGGATGAAATTGAACTGCAAAAATATTATCTTTACTGACAGCGCAACAAAAAGGCTTCTCATAAACACATTCACCAGCCACAAGGTTTCTGCTTTGAGGCTGAACGTAATAGCTGTGGACAAAATAAAATCTCTCGTTATTAGGAATGCCATTCCACATGAAATGATTTTTAGGGCGATGGACTTCATTCCAACCCATGTGAGGTACCTTATTAAAATGATTTTTAGGTTTAAATTTTAGGACTCTCCCATCAATAATCCCTAATCCCTTAATATTTCCCTCCTCAGAGAAATTATTTAACATTTGCAAACCGATGCATATTCCCAAAAATGGCTTATTTCTTGCCGCATCAATGACCGATTCAATTAAATTTCTCTCTGATAGCTCCCTCACACAATCAGGCATCGCTCCTTGTCCAGGGAATACCACCTTATCCGCAGCTTGTATTAATTTTGAATCAGAAGTGACCAAAATCTTTTGATTAGGCGATACTTTTTTAAATGCATTAAAAACAGATCTAAGATTACCCATCCCATAATCAACAATTGCAATCATTGATCTTGCTATAAAGCCCCTTTTGTTGAAGGAAGTTGATCGGCCTGTCTTGGGTCAATGGTAAGAGCCATTCTTAGGGCTCGAGCGAATGCTTTAAAGATTGTTTCTACCTGATGATGAGCATTATCCCCTCTGAGATTATCAATATGTAAGGTAATTAATGCGTGATTGACAAAACCTTGAAAGAATTCATATATCAAGTCAACATCAAATTCCCCAATCAATGCTCTTTTGAAATTAGCGTTTAATTCGAGGCCTGGTCTGCCTGAGATATCCACCACAACTCTGGATAGCGCTTCATCCAATGGTGCGTAACAGTGACCATATCGAGTAATGCCTTTTTTATCACCGACCGCCTTGGCAAAAGCTTGTCCCAAAGTAATACCGATATCTTCAACTGTATGGTGCGCATCAATGTGTAAATCACCTTTTGCCTGCACCTCAAGATCAATTAATCCATGACGGGCAATTTGATCAAGCATGTGATCCAAAAAACCAATACCTGATTCTAATTTGGAAATACCGGTGCCGTCTAAATTCAAATTAATTTTGATTTGCGTTTCTTTAGTATTCCGCTCTACTGAAGAATTTCTACTCATAATGTCTCGTAATTATTTTTTTATCAAATTTTAACTTATATTAAACAAATTATTTCACTGGTTAATTATTTTTTTTAGCTCATCAATAAATAAATCCATTTGCTGATCAGTTCCTATTGTAATTCTTAAAAAATTTTTCAATTTTTCAGGTTGATTAAAGTATCTTACCAAAATACCTATGTCTCTTAGTTGGGAGTAAATTGTATTTGCCGATAATGGAGATGGTGGTTGAGTAAAAATAAAATTGCCGCCAGATGGCAATACAGAAAATTGAAGATTTTCTAAAGCTTTTATAAAACGATTTCTTGTTTCAATAATTTTTTTACATGTCTCTTTAAAATAATTGTCTTCCTGAAAAGAGGTAACGGATGCTTTTTGGGCAATTCTATCCAGTGGGTATGAATTAAAACTATTTTTTATTCTTATTAATCCATCAATTAAAGTTGTATCCCCAATTGCATAACCAACTCTTAATCCTGCCAGAGATCTGGATTTTGACATGGACCTAGTTACCACTAAATTTTTATATTTTTTCACCAAATTCACAGAGGAGTCCGTACCAAAATCAACATAAGCCTCATCCACAATAATAATAGATAATGGATTATCTTGCAGAAAATCTTCTATTTTTTTTCCGGGAATTGGAATACCTGTTGGTGCATTAGGATTTGGAAAAATGACTGCTGAATCTTCATTATGATACAAAGATAAATCTATTTCAAAATCATTATTTAATGGAATTTGTTGGTAACTGATATCAAATAATTTGGCATATACTGGGTAAAAACTGTAAGTGATATTAGGAAACAGTAAGTTCTTTTTATTTTTAAAAAAACCATAAAAGATAAAAGCCAAAATTTCATCAGAACCATTGCCAACAAATACATTCGATATATCAACATCATGGTATGTTGCAATTGTACTTCTTAAAATATTGGACTCAGGATCTGGATAAAGATTTATTCGATCTGCTCCATGATTTTGGATTTCTTCGATAACTGCCGGTGCTGGTGAGTATGGATTTTCATTTGTGTTTAATTTTAATCTTATCTCACCCTGGGGCTGCTCACCTGGAATATAGGGATCCAAATTTTTAACAAACTGGCTCCAGAATTTACTCATCAACCTTAACTCTGTAATCAGCTGATCTAGCATGAGCGAATAACCCTTCACCTTCAGCCATCACTGACGCAATTTTCCCAAGTCTTGTTGCCCCTCTCGCAGACAAATTAATAATGCTAGATCTTTTTTGAAAATCATACACACCTAATGGAGAAGAGAATCTTGCCGTTCTCGAGGTAGGTAATACATGATTCGGTCCAGCACAATAATCTCCAACAGACTCACACGTATTTATTCCCATAAAAATAGCACCTGCATGGTTAATATTTGTTAATAATGATTCAGGATCTTGTACAGATAATTCCAGGTGTTCTGGTGAAATGTAGTTAGATACCTCGGCTGCTTCATGCAAATTATCAACCTGTATAAACAATCCTCTATTTTGTAATGAGGTGAAGATAATCTCTTTTCTTGGCATTGTATCTATCAGTTTATTAATACTGAGCATCACTTTTTCAAAGACACTGGGGTCTGATGATACGAGGATTGCTTGAGCTAACTCGTCATGTTCGGCCTGAGAAAATAGATCCATCGCTAACCAGTCTGGGTCAGTCTTTCCATCAGTAATGACTAAAATTTCTGAAGGGCCAGCAATCATATCGATACCTACTGTTCCAAAAACTACCCTCTTGGCCTCTGCAACATAAGCATTCCCAGGCCCAACGATTTTGTCAACTTGGGGGATTGTGTTCGTTCCATAAGCAAGCGAAGCAACAGCTTGAGCGCCACCAATGGTGAACACTCGGTCCACATTAGCTACATATGCGGCTGCTAAAACTAATGCATTTCTCTCACCATTAGGTGTTGGTACAACCATGACAAGATTTTTTACGCCTGCAACCTTTGCCGGAATTGCATTCATTAAAACTGAAGAGGGATACGATGCTTTTCCACCTGGGACATATAATCCAACTGAATCCAAAGCTGTAATTTTCTGACCAAGTACAGTTCCATCCTCTTCTTTGTAGCTCCATGAGTCTTGAACTTGTTTTTCGTGATAATTTTTAATTCTTTGTGCAGATTCATTAAGCGCATTTTGTGTAAAAGTGTCTAATGAATCATAGGCTTCTTTTAGAATACTCCTTGGGAGCTCTAGATCGCTTGGAGTGTCTAAATCCACTTTATCAAATTTTTTTGTAAACTCTAAAAGTGAGTGATCACCATTAACTTTTACAGCTTGAACGATATCTTTTACCGTTTGTTGTATCTGGCTATTATCTTCTTCATCAAAAGATAGAGCATTCTTTAACGACTGATAAAAATTATTATCGGATAGCTTTAAGGTTTTAATTTTCATTTACACTATTTTTAATTGCATTAATGATTGGTTGTATTTCATCAAATTTTAACTTTAATGATGCTTTGTTAACGATAAGCTGGGATGAAATATCAGAAATTTTTTCATAATCAACCAAATTATTTGCTTTTAGAGTCTGTCCTGAGCTCACTAAATCAACAATCAAATCACTCATTGAAACGAGAGGAGCCAATTCCATGGACCCGTAAAGTTTAATGATATCAATATGAATTCCCTTTTGAGCAAAAAATTCTTTAGTAATTTTTGTATATTTAGTTGCTACCTTTAATCTTGACTTTTGCTGCATCGCTTTTTGATAATCATAACTCTTGGGTCCGGCAACCATCATTTTGCATTTAGCAATTTTCAGATCACAAATTTGATAGAGATTAGCAGAATCAAACTCATCCAAAACATCTTTTCCAGCAATTCCTATATCTGCTCCACCACATTCTACATATGTTGGCACGTCTGATGCCCGAACAATTAATAATCGAATGTTCTTATTATTCGTATTTAGGATTAATTTTCTTGATGTTTCAGGATTCTCTTTACACTCTATTTCGGCCCCTTGAAGCAAGGGAAGTGTCTCTTGAAATATTCTTCCTTTGGATAATGCAATTGTTAACATTTAATTCAATCTTTCAACTTTAGCGCCAAGCTTATTTAATTTTTCCTCAATTCTCTCATAACCTCGGTCCAAGTGGTAGATCCGCTCAATAATTGTCTCCCCTTTGGCCGCTAAACCAGCAATCACCAATGAGGCTGATGCTCTTAAGTCAGTCGCCATTACATTAGCTCCATCAATGGCTTGAACACCCTTCACAAAAGAAGTGTTTCCTTTAACATCGATACTTGCTCCCATTCTTACCAATTCTTGGACATGCATAAATCGATTTTCAAATATTGTTTCAGTAATTTCTGATGGACCATCCGCGAGAACATTGATTGCCATGAACTGAGCCTGCATGTCAGTTGGAAAAAGTGGATAAACGCCCGTTCTGATATTCACTGGTTTTATTGGCTGATGTTGTTTTTTAATCGTGATCCCTGTCGATGTCTCAATTACATCAGCGCCCGTTTGTTTAATCTTTTCAATAACAGATTCCATTTTACGAGGATCAACATTTTTTAATTTTACTTCTCCACCACTGACAACAGCAGCAGCCATATACGTCCCCGCTTCAATTCGATCAAACATTACTTTATACTGGGATCCATTCAATGCAGCGACGCCCTCAATCTCAATGACATCAGTTCCTAATCCTTTGATTTTGGCGCCCATGCTGATTAAAAGATTACCCAGATCTTCCACCTCAGGTTCCCTTGCTGCGTTCTCAATGAATGTTTTCCCATCTGCCAAGGTTGCTGCCATCATTATATTTTCAGTGCCCGTTACACTCACTTGATCCATAAAAATTTTTGTACCAATAAGTTTTTTGTTAGACAGATGCTCTGTACTCGCATCAATATATCCATTGTGTATAGAAATATTAGCGCCCATTTTTTCTAACGCTTGAATATGCAAATCTACTGGACGGGCGCCAATAGAACAACCACCCGGCAAAGAGACATGAGCTCGCCCAAATCTTGACAACAGGGGTCCCAAAACCAGAATAGACGCGCGCATGGTTTTAACTAAATCATACGGTGCTTCAGTTTTTGAAATATTGTTAGCTATTAACGAAACATTTCCGTCAGAGTGATCAATACTGACTCCCAAGAACTCTAATAATCTAATGGTTGTATCTATATCTTTTAGCTTTGGAACATTTGAAATATCAACCTGATCAGAAGACAATATAGAAGCAATTAAAATAGGTAAGGCAGCATTTTTAGCCCCAGATATTTCTACCTCACCATGGAGTGGAAAGCCTCCCGTTATTTTTAACTTATCCAACTTGTTCTAACAGCTGTTTCAATTCACCAGATTCAAACATTTCTCTCATAATGTCCGCACCGCCGATAAACTCTCCATTAACATAAAGTTGAGGTATGGTTGGCCAATTAGAGAACACCTTGACGCCCTCCCTAATTTCATTGTCATCCAGGACATTATTGGTCGTATACTCCACACCAACATGATCAAGAATCTGACAAGCCATTCCTGAAAAGCCACATTGGGGAAATTTTCTATCCCCTTTCATAAACAACATCACTTTGTTTTCATCAATCATGCTTTTTATTTTTTCCTGAGCACTCATTTACTTATTCTCCTTTAATTTGATCCCATTCAGAAAGATCGTACAGTTTTAGTGATAACGCATGTATCTTTTCGTTCATTAAATCTCCGAGAGATTGATACACCAACTGATGTCTCTGCACCCGGTTTAAATTTAAAAACTCATTGCTAATTACTAATGCTTCAAAATGAGCTCCATCATCACCCATAACATCTATATGGTGACAATCAATATCTTTTTCAATTACTTTTTTTATTTCATCTTTATGCATAACTATCCTCTTAATTTATATCCTGTTTTTAAAAGGCGGATTGATAAACTGGCCAGTATGATAAAAAAAGTAAGCACTATCCCCATACTTATATAAGGTGAGATGTCGGATTGGCCAAAAAATCCATAGCGAAAACCATCAATCATATAGAAAAATGGATTAAATTTTGAAATGCTTTGCCATACTGGGGGTAGTGAATGAATCGAGTAAAAAACACCTGATAGAAAAGATAATGGCATAATTACAAAATTCTGAAAGGCTGCCATTTGATCAAATCTGTCAGCCCAAATCCCAGCCAAAATACCAAATGTCCCAAGCAATGCCCCACCTAAGATTGAAAATGAAACAATAAACCATGGATGCATTAGTGGTAAATCAATGTAAATTATCGCTAATAAATAAATGGCAAGGCCAACAAACAACCCCCTAACGATTGACGCAATCAAGAAGGCAATGAAAAATTGGATGTAAGTTAATGGGGTTAATAAAATGAATACTATATTCCCCATTACTTTTGATTGGACCAAGCTTGAAGAACTATTTGCAAATGCATTTTGCAATAATGACATCATAATTAAACCTGGAATCAAAAATGCACTGTATGGAACGCCTTCATATACCTCTGTCCTGCTATCAAGAACATGAGAAAAAATTAGCAAATATAAGATTCCAGTTATGACTGGAGCTGCGACTGTTTGAAAAACAACTCGCCAAAATCTCAATAACTCTTTTTTCAGAAGAGTCCATGTACCTTTTAATTGTATTTTCCAATTAATCATTTTTTGTAATTTGTAAAAACACTTTCTCTAAGTCAGGCTCTGTAGTTTGTATATCAAAAAAATTTACTTTATTTTTTTTCAATAATGTAATTATGCTATTCAGTTCATCTATTTTTTCTAATGTAATAGTGAGCATTTCATCCTCAATTAATACATCAAACCCTTTTAGGGTTTTTAAGATTTTTCCTTTATCTTTTTTATCAATTTTAATATTTAAATTTTTGGATGAATTATTTCGGATTAATTTTTTTGTATTATCTAGAGCAACTAATTTACCATGATTGACCATTGCTATTCGTCCACATAAATTTTCTGCTTCCTCTAGATAATGGGTTGTTAATACAATGGTGTGACCTTGCGAATTCAATTCCTTCATAAATTCCCAAAGTCTTTGTCGCAATTCAACATCCACCCCCGCAGTAGGTTCGTCTAAAACAATAATTGGGGGACGGTGAGCTAAAGCCTGAGCAATCAGGGCTCTTCTTTTCATTCCACCTGACAACTTTCTCATATTTGTTGAAGCTTTGTCATGAAGATCTAATTTTTCTAGGACCTCATCAATCCAATCATAATTCTCTTTACCTTTACCAAAATATCCAGCTTGAAATCTCAACATTTCACGAACATTAAAAAATGGGTCAAATACTAATTCTTGTGGGACTATGCCAAGAGAATGTCTGGATTCTTGATACTGCTTCTCAACATCAAAACCCATTGCCTTTATTGTTCCAGATGTTGGCTTGACAATCCCTGCCAACATATTAATCAGGGTTGATTTCCCAGCTCCATTTGGTCCAAGTAGCCCAAAAAATTCGCCTTGCTCGATTGACAAATTGATTCCCTTAACCGCTTCGAAAGTACCATAGGTTTTTTTTATGTTTTTAAAAACAATTGCTTTTTTCATTTTTATTATGAATGTTACTTAAGATATTTCTCAACCCCATACAATGAGGCAAGATTAATCAAGTTTTTTGGGATTTTGCTTAGCTTGACGGATTGATTTGATAAATTAGCTTTTCTCTTAATCTCAAAAATAAAACTAAGGAGCGAGGTATCAATATTTTTTAATTTTGTAAAATCTAGAATGATTGGGTTGTCAATTGAGGTCTGATTGAGCTGTTCAATATGAATAGGGATTTCATTGAAAGTGTAGTCCCCAGAAAAACTCCATTTATCTTGATTAATCTCCATCAGTCCCCTTTGTTATTTTTTTCAACTAATTTACTAATAAGAGAATCAATGCCATTATTTTTTATTTCGCTAGCAAATTGAGACCGGTAGTTAGTAACTAAACTTACTCCCTCAATCACAATGTCAAATACCTTCCATGCATTATCTTTTTTAGCGAGGGTATAATCTACAGATATTGGTTGGGCTCCATCTTGAATAATTTGTGATTTAACCGTTGCTTTATTATCTGTTGGTTCCATACGGAGGGGCTTGAAATCAATCTCTTGATCTTTATATTTACCTAGGGCGACTGCATAAGTTCTGAGTAGCATGGTTTTAAACTCAGTTTTAAACTTTTGCTGCTGATCTTCATTGATCTTTCTCCAAGCCTTTCCTAAAACAAGCATTGAAATACGATCTAAATCAAAATTTGGTAGGATTTTCTCTTCAGCTAGCTGATATATTTTTTCTTTATCTTCTTGTAAGGACTGATCTGATTTTAGAACAGATAACACATCATCAGCAGTTTTTTGCACCAACTCCAAAGGTCCATCCTCTGCAATTGATGTGAATGATAACGAAAGAAAAAAACTTAATAAAAGATTCTTAAAGAAATTCATTTTACTCCTCCTCCTTGGATGCCTGACTGTATAAGAATTGACTAATGAGCTTCTCTAGAACAACGGCGTCTTGAGTTTGGGTAATTTTATCATTGGCTTCAAGATTGTCCGGATCTCCTCCAGCTTCAAGTCCTATGTACTGCTCACCCAAAAGACCTGCTGTGTAAATATTAGCAAAAGTATCTTTCGGAAAAACATACCTCTCGTCAATACTCATGGTAACGATCGCCTCATACATCTTCGTGTCAAACACAATTGAATCCACACGACCGACCACTACTCCGGCAGATTTTACTGGAGCCCGTGGTTTTAAGCCTCCAATGTTTTCAAAATTTGCTGTGACAAAGTATGTGGTTTTAATGTCATTAGATGTTAAGTTGCCAACTTTCATTGCCAGGCCCATTAAAGCAATTAATCCAAGTGCAACAAATATTCCGACCCATGCATCTAATTTAATTCTGTCCATAAAATTTCCCTACCTATACTGTTAGCATAAATGAAGTTAACACAAAATCCAATCCAAGAACGGCTAATGATGATGTCACAACCGTTCTAGTTGTTGCACGACTCACGCCTTCAGCAGTGGGCGGTGCATCATAACCCTCAAAAAGAGCAATAATGGTACATGCAATTCCGAAAACCACACTCTTAATAAAACCGTTCACAATATCATAATTAAAGTCGACATTGGCTTGCATTTGTGACCAAAAAGCTCCCTCGTCCACGCCAATCATCGGCACCGCAACAACATATCCTCCTAAAATACCGACCATCGAAAAAATTGAAGCCAGGAGTGGCATTGTGATGATGCCTGCCCAGAAACGAGGCGCTACAATTCTAGCTATCGGACTGACCGCCATCATTTCCATTGCCGATAATTGTTCGGTCGCTTTCATTAGTCCAATTTCTGCAGTAATGGCAGTTCCGGCCCGACCTGCGAACAATAGTGCTGTCACGACAGGGCCTAATTCTCTCACAAGCGCTAAAGCCACCAAAACTCCAATGGCTTCAGAAGATCCGTATTTTTGTAATGTGTAATACCCTTGAAGGCCTAATACCATGCCAACAAAAAATGCGGACACAACAATAATAACCAAGGATAAAACACCGGTGAAATAAATTTCTCTAATCGTAAGATTAAATCTTTTAAAACTATCTGATGAATAACTAATAATGCTAAAAAATAATCGTGTCGCTGCGCCCAAGCGAGTTATTTTTGATCTAATGGCGCCGCCAATTTTTTCAAAAAAATTTAACATCTTATAACCTTAAATCCTGTGAATAATCATTAGCCTGATAATGGAATGGAACTGGACCATCTTTTTGCGAATGGACAAATTGTTTTACAAAAGGAAGTTGAGATTTTTTAAGATCACTTGGTGATCCTTCAGCAGCGACAATTCCGTCAGCAATAAAATAGATATAATCCGCAAATGCAAAAGTTTCTGTGACATCATGAGTCACAATAATTGATGTTGCTCCCAAGGCATCATTCAGAGTTCTGATTAAATCGCAGATAACTCCCATTGATATTGGATCGAGTCCAGCAAAGGGTTCGTCGTACATAATGATATCTGGGTCTAATGCCACAGCTCTGGCAAGAGCAACTCTTCTCGCCATTCCTCCAGAAAGTTCTGTTGGCATTAATTGATTTGCTCCGCGAAGTCCAACCGCATTTAGCTTCATCAGGACCAAATCTTTGATAATCTCTTCACTTAAGTTTGTGTGCTCCCTAATCGGAAAAGCCACATTTTCAAAAACACTTAAATCACTAAAAAGGGCTCCGTGTTGAAATAACATTCCCATTTTTCGTCTCAGCTCATAAATACCCTTTCGACCTTGTTCATGAACTATTTGCCCATCCACTTCAACATGTCCTGAGGTTGGTTTGATTTGACCTCCAATCAACCTCAGTATTGTAGTTTTACCACAGCCACTTCCACCCATAATGGCAACGACTTTGCCACGATGGAAATTCATATTTATTTTCTTATGGATTTGTCTTTCGGCATACCCGAAGGCAAGATCTTTGATTGAAACGATTAAATCCTTTTGCATAGTAAGGATATTTTACATGATTTTATAGTTGAAAACTTATGAGCTTAAAGCTCTCCATAGGAGTGAAGTCCTGATAGGAAAAGATTGACCCCGATGAAGGCAAACGTTGTTATGAGCAGTCCAATCACAGACCACCATGCTAATACGTCGCCTCGCAAACCTTTGACCAACCTTAGGTGAAGCCATGCGGCATAGTTAAGCCAAACAATGAGTGCCCAAGTTTCTTTTGGATCCCAAGACCAATAACCGCCCCAGGCTTCTGCCGCCCAGATGGCGCCCAAAATGGTTGCAATCGTAAAAAAGATAAACCCGATCGCAATCGATTTGTACATCAAGTCTTCCATCACATACTCACTCGGTAAAATATTTTTTACTAGAGATTGATTTCTTAATAGATAGGCTACCGCTATCATTGCGGAAATTGAAAAAGCTCCATAGCCAATGAAATTTGACGGGACATGAATTTTCATCCAATAAGATTGTAGTGCAGGCACAAGAGGCTGAATCGCATCTGCATTTTTAGCAAAGGTATACCAAAGGATGAAAGCAACAGCTGCATTAATGATGATTAAGACAAAGCTGCCTAACTTTTTAGTTTGTGACTTTTGCTCATAATAGAGGTACATTGCTCCAGTGATCAAACAGAATAGAACAAATACCTCGTATAGGTTGCTAATTGGAATATGCCCAACATCCAAACTAATCAGGTATGACTCATACCACCTTACCATCAGGCCAGTAAAGCCTGCTGTCAGAGCTATCCATGAAAAATTAGATCCTAAGTTTGCACTAAATTGATTTGATTTAATTGAAGAATATACATAGGATGCGAGACTCAACGGGAAAAAAAATGTCATCCACATGATCAGCGATTGGCTAGACAAAAAATATTTCAAGAAAAAGTTTGTCTCCTGCATTTGGAGATCATTTTGAAAGATGAATACAGAAAGAATAGTGAGAACGAATATAGCTAGAAATAATTTTCTAAAAGAACTCCAGAAATAACCAAGCCAAATAAAAACTGGCACCGAGAAAACAAGAATTGCTATCTCATACACATC
Source organism: beta proteobacterium KB13 (assembly GCA_000156155.1). Taxonomy (GTDB): domain Bacteria; phylum Pseudomonadota; class Gammaproteobacteria; order Burkholderiales; family Methylophilaceae; genus BACL14. The sequence continues at coordinate 1,117,601 of DS995299.1, forward strand.
CATAAATTCTCTGAAATTAATAAAGCTATAAATTCCTGAAAACAAAATACATAAAATAAATAGTATATTTAGGATCATTTCTATTCCTTAACCTTAAATTTTTCCGTCAACTGCTTACAATAATTATCAAAGTCGATGTGCTCACGATTAGAAGTCATCGCTACAGCAAACTTCCTCGGTGATTTTTTTATCAGCCACAAACGAATTTCTTGGACATAAATCATACAAAAAATTCCAATCACTAGAAATAAAGACCCAATATACACCCATATTTTCCCTGGATCTTTGGTCAATTGCATTCCACTAGCATAAATTTTTTGATACTCATTCAAAATGAGGAATGGACTGTCGCCATAGAAAAAACTGTCACTATAAGCATTTAAAGCATCCTGGAAAAAATCATTTTCCACTAAGTTATTCGTGATTAGTTCTTGATTCATCGACTCAGCAAGAAAGTAAATGATTTTAATATAAGAGTCAGCAACTGACTCTTGATTCTCAACTGCAACTGAATCTTCAATCATGTTTGCAAGACCAGAATACCCACTTTTTAGGTAAACATTAAATATATCTTGGGTATTTTTTTTAAAGTTATCTTTTGCCTCAACACTATTGAGTGAGCTTGCTTGATCAGCTAGTTTGTTTATATTTTTAAGTAATAATTCTTCTGATCGAATATTTTTTAAAAACGTTTGATAACCCTGAAGCGAAAGATCATTATCTGCAGGGATACGTAAAAACTTAAGTTCACTTTGTAAATCCTCTCGCACCCCACTCATAAAAAAGAATTTTTCATTTTCAGGAATCGGATTTTGATATGTTTGATACTCCACAGCCTGCCCGGAAGAGTTTCTGAATTTATACACTACACTCGGGCCTATATTCTGTGTTTTTAATTTGCCGTCTTTTTCGATCTGAAAAATATTAAATTCTCTAAAATCATCAAACTCAAAAACATATTCTTGTTGATCCGAATTAAATGAATTTTGTTTATACACTTCAGAGGATAAGCTCATGGGTTGATAGCGATTAAATAGATCCAACAACGTTAAATCTAGTTTAGAGCCACCATCTTGAAAGTCAGATTGATAAATCGTTATGCCATCCATAGTAAATGGTTTATTAACAGAAATGGTTTCTGTGAACTCCTGTCCGTCTTTACGAATTTTAATATCGCTCAAAAAGGCTTTTGGTTGGCCAGTGGAGTAGTGCTCAATATGAAACTTATCCAATTTAATTTCAAAAGGAAGATGTTGAACAAGATAACCGTCTTTTACCCTTAACAGGGCCTTGTCATTTTTTTCTTGCTCATTTAATAATAATGTTGCACGGTAGGAAAAATTATTGATATCCAACTGACTCTCACCTGGGACCTCACTAAACTTGAGATTTCTTGATTCAATTTTTTTGAACCCAAATGATTCCTGAAGCTTGAAGTATAGATTTCCATCTAAAATACCACCAATACTTATTACAATGATGGCCAGATGAGTAAATATGTATCCAAGTTTTTGTAGGTCGCCTTTTTTTGCTACAAGAATATCCTTATCATTGCTAGCTTTGATTCGAAAACCCTCTTTGTTAAGTATTTCTGATATGGAATTTAAAGAATGACTTGAAGAAAATTCATAATAATTTTTAAATTTTTTAAAAGAATCGTAACTTAAAGCACCCTGAAATCGACGAATATCTTTAATTATTTTCGGAGAGTTTCTCGACACACAAAGTGAAGTTGAGACCACTAGGAATAATAAAATTATTAAGAACCAAAAAGCTTGGTAAATATTATAAACATCAAAAGCTTCAAAAATTGGAAACCAAAATTGTCCAAATTGAATCAGGTAATTATTGTAAGGCTCGCTTTGCTTAACAACTGTACCAATGATGGAAGCAATTGCTACAACACTTAGCATTGTGATAGCGAAGCGCATCGTACTTAAAAGATGTAAAAATGATCTTGTTTTAGTCACTACAGATTTAAATAGGATTGTTCAAAAAATTAATGACAAAAGATATTCACAAATGTTCGAATGATTATCGTAAACCTTGAATGTAATCAGATACTGCATCCATTTCTTTTTCTGATAATTTTTCTGCAATCATTCTCATGACTTTCTCAGAGTCATTTGCTCGCAACCCAGCTGAAAAGTTTTGTAATTGAGTTTTTATATAATCAGCATGCTGCGCATTCAGTCTCGGAAATTTTGAGGGAATACCGTGTCCAGAGGGTCCATGGCAACCTGCACAAGCTGGAACTTTCTTTTCCTTAATGCCTGCTCTAAAGATTTTTTCTCCAAGACTTCCCTTACCATTTGAAGTTGCTTTAGATAACTTTAGATCTTGTTTAGAAAAATATTCTGCCAAACCTTTCATCTGATCTTCTGACAAATTAGCGACTATCCCAGCCATCACTGCATTATCTCGCTCACCAGATTTATAATTCATCAATTGTTTATATAAATAGGACTCGTGTTGGGCTGATAATTTTGGGTTTGCAGTAACAACACTGTTACCATCCATTGCATGACAAGCCACACAGACATTTTGAACAATCTTTTCAACATTAATAGGTTCTGCTGATGCCATGTTCAGAAAAATTAAAGTAATAATAAAAATTAAATGTTTTTGAAACATAATGTACCTAGAACTGTAATTAATTTAAGAAACATAATATTAAACCAAAAGCTTTCCCAATTGTAGTTTGATATCATGTCGATATGTCAATAATTCATAATCTTAAATATATCCACTCCGCTCATTTCATCGATGATCTGCCTGAGGATACCGGATTTGAAATCGCTTTTGCTGGTCGCTCGAATGCCGGCAAATCAAGTGCTATTAACGCATTGGCGAACCATAACCGATTAGCCTATGTGAGTAAACAGCCGGGTCGGACACAATTAATAAACTTTTTTCAATTACATCATAGTGATAATTTTAAGATTGTAGATCTTCCGGGGTATGGTTTTGCAAAAGTAAATATAGACATGAAGAAACATTGGGACATTGTGTTGCCTCATTATTTACAAAAAAGACAAGCATTAGTCGGTCTAATTATTGTTATGGATATAAGGCATTCGTTAACCCCGCTTGATGATCAAATGATTCGATGGTTTATTCCAACAGGCAAGCCAATCCATATTTTATTAACAAAAGCGGATAAATTATCTAGAAACCAGACAAATCAAGAATTACAAAAATTTAAGCAAAAATTAAAAAATTGTAATTTTGAAGCACCTATTTCCTTCCAAAGTTTTTCTAGTCTCAAAAAAGATGGGCTTGAGGGCGTAGAGGATATTTTTCTGAAGTGGCTACCCTTTAGTGGCTAAGATATCCCAGACCGCATGACCAAGACGCATCCCTCTTGATTCATACTTCGTTTCTGGTCTAAAATCCGGTCTTTCGAGAAAGTTATTGGTAGTTAATGTTAGGTTATTACTGGTTTTTATGACTTCAATAATTTCTAGGGCATAAGGCTCCCAGTCCGTTGCAATATGAAGAACCCCTCCATCTTTTAACTTTTTGATAATTAAATTTAAATTATCTTTATTCACTAACCTTCTCTTGTTGTGTCTTTTTTTATGCCATGGATCAGGGAAGAAGATATTAATTTTTGATAAAAAATTATCTTTGATCATGAACTGCAATACCTCAAGTGCGTCATGGGGAATAATTTTTATATTCGTAAGGTTATCCGCGCTTGATAATTTAATTAGATTTCCAATGCCAGGTTGGTGCACATCCGTCACAATATAATTGATATCAGAATTAGTATGAGCAATCGTAAAAGTTGCATCTCCCATACCAAAACCAATCTCAAAACAAAGAGGTTGTTCTGTTAAAAATAATTGCTCTACTTTTAGCAGCTCCTCTTTAAATTCTATTAAGAATGAGGGGCCATGAACTTCTATTGCATTTTTTTGCGCTTTAGTCAGCCTACCCTGCCTCTTAACATAAGTTCTAATCGGTTTTTTTTGTTCCATACATTATAGAAGATGAGTTTTGTCGAAATTTATAAAGCCATTTAATGACGCTTGGCAACTTTTTGAAATGGCCATCACTTTTATCAACTCTCCCATTTCGGCTGGGCTAGTCAATAAATTAATGTCGCTTAATAACTTCAAATGGTCCTTCATTTCATTAGTATCTTCAATCTCTAAACCAAGGTTATTAAGGAAATGACTTTGGTGAGTATACCCTAAAATATTAAGGTTAAATTTTTGAGTTAAAAAGGCTAGGTGAGTAAAATTCACGTGGTATGTGATATCTTGCTCTCCTATATTTTCAAATATTTCTGTTAAAAGATTTTTCTTAAAGCCTCTTACTGTGCCATGTGGTCGACTTGAATTGAATAATTGTCTTTCATCCATGCCGTAATCAAAAATAAAGCACACCATTTGTTCTGCCCTAGCAAATTTTGTAAATATTTTTTGATAGCCTGGTGAATATTCAAAGTCAAAAGTTCCATCTCCAAGAGATAATTGGTAATCAAATTGTTTCTTATTTTCAGACAGCGCCCAAGAAAAGTTTTGGTTATCTACCCTAACCTTTTTTTCCATTATCTCGTTTTCAAATGAAGAAAATACATCTGTAGGAATTGCGTCAAATAATTCATTGGCAATAATGACACCGTTAAATTGATCGATAAAATCCTCAACCCATGTTATTTTTTTAAATAACTCGATTGGTAATTTGTCTTGTAATGCTTGAAGTTGGTATTGTTTTAATTCATGGCTTTTCTCAAGAATATAGTAATTATCTAAATAAATATTTCTTTCATATAAGTTAAGAATCACATCTACTGCCAGCTGCGCATTTCCCGCACCAATCTCTAAAATATTTCCCCGCACCTCTGAAAAGCATTGTTCAATTTGCTTTGTTAATGTGATGGCAAACGTTTGGCCTAACATTGGGGCTGTATAAAAGTCACCATGTTCCCCAAACTGATTAAACTGAGAAGAATAATAACCATAGTCTGGATCATATAGGCACATGTCCATAAATTTTGAGAATGAAATAGATCCATCCATTTCATTTTGTATTGTTTCACAAATTTTATTTTTAAGAGCTGACTTCATTTTTGATCAATAAAACCATCGTATAGACATTTGCATCATTTATAATATGTGAATGACAGAGAATATCACAAATAAAACTGCACTCATTACTGGTGGGGCTAGAAGAATTGGCGCTCACATTTCTGAATATCTGCATGGGAAAGGGATGAATGTTCTGATTCACTATCGGCAGTCAGAAACCGAGGCAAAAAAATTAAAGGCAAAACTCAATAAAAGAAGAAAAAATTCAGCAGAAATTTTTCAAGCTAACTTAAATGATGAAAATGTCTATAAAGATCTCATCGACTTTACAACTAAACATTTTAAGAGGCTTGATTTTTTAATTAATAACGCATCATCTTATTATCCAACCCCGTTAAATAAATTAAACATCGCTGACTGGAACGATCTTTTGGGAAGTAATTTAAAGGCTCCTTTATTTCTAGCCAAACATGCTGCACCTTACCTAGAAATAACCAAAGGGTCGATAGTGAATATTACCGACACTCATATCAAGAGTCCTAAAAAAAGTTATATCATCTACTCAATAGCCAAAGCTGGGTTGGTGACCTTAACTCATTCTCTGGCTCAGGAATTATCTCCAAATATTAGAGTAAACGCTGTAGCTCCAGGTCCTATTCTATGGCCTGAAGATAAGAATGAATTTTCAAAAACTTATCGAGAAAAAGTTGTTAAAGAAACATTATTAAAAAAAATAGGTGATCCATCTGATATATCAGAAGCCATTTTTTATTTGTTAACTAGCGCTTCTTACACCACCGGTCATGTTCTAGAGGTAGACGGTGGCAGATCATTTTCATTATGAGCAAAGACCCTTTTTTACCCAATAATGTCAGTGGAAATTTTATTAAATTAAGAAATAAATTAATCTCTGCAACCGGAAAAGCAATCGCAGACTTTAATATGATCGAAGATAAAGATGTTGTGATGGTGTGTCTGAGTGGAGGTAAAGATTCTTATACACTACTCTCACTTCTATCAGCTCTAAGGAAAAGGGCTCCGATTGATTTTTCAATCGTTGCTATGAACCTGGACCAAAAACAGCCAGGGTTTCCAGAAAATGTCCTACCCGATTATTTAAATAGCCATGGTGTGGATTACAAAATTATTACTGAAGACACCTACTCTATCGTGAAAGAAAAAATACCTGAGGGTAAAACAACTTGTTCATTATGCTCAAGACTAAGAAGAGGAATTATTTATAGAGTTGCCAGAGAAATTGGTGCCAATAAGATTGCATTGGGGCACCATAAAAATGATATTGTTGAAACATTTTTTATGAATATGTTTTTTGGTTCTAAATTAAAGTCGATGCCACCAAAATTATTATCTGATGATCAGACTAATATTGTTATTCGACCCCTAGCTTACATTGAGGAAAAAGATATCATCTCTTTTTCCAAAACCATGAATTATCCAATCATTCCATGTAATTTATGTGGATCTCAAGAAAACTTACAAAGAAATAAGATAAAGTCCATGCTTAATTCTTGGGAAAAAGAACAACCTGGGCGCATAAATAATATTTTCCAATCACTCACGAATGTAGAACCCTCTCACCTTGCAGATACAAATCTCTATGATTTTAAAAATCTAAAAAAATTAAAAAAAATTTTCGATATCTCTAATCATTAATTTTTACAAACTTGTCATTTTAATTTTTTCTATTTATGATGCTCTTTCGATTTGAAAGATAAACTATGAGCAAATTATTAATTGTTGAATCACCATCCAAAGCCAAAACTATTAATAAATACCTTGGAGGTGACTTTAATGTTCTCGCATCTTATGGGCACGTCAGAGACCTTTTACCAAAATCAGGTGCAATTAATACAGATTCTTTCGAAATGGAATACGCGCTCATTGATCGAAATAAAAAATATCTTGATGCCATCATTACTGCCGCCAAGAAGTCTGATGAAATATATCTCGCCACCGATCCTGACCGCGAAGGCGAAGCTATTTCATGGCATATTGTAGAAATTCTTAAATCGAAAAAAATTTCTGCAGAACAAAAAATCATTAAAAGAGTGATCTTTGAAGAGATTACCAAAGATGCAATTCAGCAGGCAATCACAAAACCAAGAGATGTTTCTATGTCTCTAGTCAATGCTCAACAAGCTCGAAGAGCGCTTGATTATCTCGTTGGCTTTAACTTATCTCCGTTGCTATGGAAAAAGATACGACGTGGCCTCTCAGCCGGGAGAGTTCAGAGCCCTGCCCTCAGATTAATTTGTGAGAGGGAAGCTGAAATTCAGAAGTTTGAATCAAAAGAATATTGGAGCATTCATCTAGAAGCTACAAAAAAGAGTTCGCAATTTTCTTCAAAATTGATTCAACTAAATAATGAAAAAGTTGAACAATTTACTATCACATCAGAAAAAGATCAGGAACAAATTGTTGGTGATTTGCTTTTGAAATCATCTGGCAAATGTCGTGTTGGGCGAGTGGATAAAAAGAAGAGAACCCGGAATCCAGCACCACCTTTCACAACATCCACATTACAACAAGAGGCAGTGAGAAAGTTGGGATTCACCACCAGCAGAACGATGCGAATTGCACAGCAGTTGTATGAAGGAATTTCTTTAGCGGAGGGAACTGTTGGGCTGATCACCTATATGCGAACAGACTCTTTCAGCTTATCCAACGAGGCACTCGGTCAGATTAGAAATTACATCAAAACAACCTATGATGAAAATTACCTTCCATCAAATTCAATTGGTTATAAGACAAAATCTAAGAATGCCCAAGAAGCCCACGAGGCAATTCGTCCTACAGACATTCAGAGAGTACCAGCAAAAATCAAACAATTCCTCACGCCAGAACAATTTAAACTGTATGAGATTATCTGGAAAAGGGCCATCGCTTGTCAGATGACTCCGGCTCAGTTTGATGCGGTAAGCATTGATCTTGAGGTTGGCAAAGGTGAATCAATTTTTAGAGCAAATGGACAAACGCTGCGCTTCCCTGGATTTATGGCACTCTATATTGAGGGTGATGATGATAAAGAGAATGATGATGCCGATGATAAAAAAATACCTGATCTAGAGATTGGTGAGGAGTTATCCGTAAAAAAAATCTATGGTTCACAGCACTTTACTGAACCTCCACCCCGATATAGTGAGGCAAGCCTAGTAAAGACCTTGGAAGAGTATGGAATCGGACGTCCATCAACTTATGCTTCAATTATATCTACCCTTCAAGATCGTGAATATGTCTTACTTGATAAAAAAAGATTTACTCCCACGGATGTTGGAATCGTAGTAAATAAATTCTTGACCGAACATTTTGATAAGTACGTAGATTATGAATTTACGGCGAACCTTGAATCAGATCTCGATGAGATTGCTGCCGACACAAAAGAATGGGTTCCTATTCTGAAAAATTTTTGGCAGGACTTCAATCAACAAATATCTGATAAAGAGAATATTGATCGAGCAGCCATTACTCAAGAAGACATTAATGAATCTTGTCCAAAATGTGGTCAGGCATTATTTTCAAGATTAGGTCGTAGAGGAAAATTTATTGGTTGTTCTGGCTATCCAGATTGTGATTACACACGTAATGTTAACGAAGAAGATGGTGCCAATGAACCACAGGTCATCTTTCATGATCAAGAAACTGACAAGGATGTATTGTTATTAAGGGGTCCCTATGGACCCTATCTTCAAATCGGAGTGCCCGAGGAAGATAGTAAAACTAAACCCAAACGAGTTTCAATACCCCCTAATATTCCTATCAGCAGCGTCAATGAGCAGGTTGCTAAACAATTAATGAGCCTCCCTTTGGCGTTAGGAGATTACCCAGAAACAGGCAAACCCATTGTTGCAAATATTGGTCGCTTTGGACCCTATGTGAGCCATGACGGAAAATTTAAATCCATACCCAAGGCTGATAACATCTTCGACATTACTTTCGATAGAGCCGTTGAGCTGGTTGCAGAGCTGATTGAAAAAAATAAACCCCTAAGAGTAATTGGAGCAGACACCAATACATCTGAGGATATAGAGGTACTCAAAGGAAGATGGGGTCCATATTTGCAAAGGGGTAAAGCTAAGGCGCCACTAAGCCAGAAGTATGATTATGAAAAAATCACTCTTGAAGAAGCGATGCAAATTATTGAAGCTAAGTTGGAACGAGAAAAAGCTTCTAAAAAGAAAAAAAAGAAATAAATTACTTTGAAGCTAAGTTGGCTTGCATATGCACGTTCTCAAGCCATTTTTTTACTCTTTTTGCGTCTGCAGTCCTGGTGTACTTTCCGTAAGACTTTAAAAATACCATAATGATCGGCTTGTCCATGACCTTGGTTTGCATTATCAGACATTTTCCAGCCTCCCGGATATAACCTGTCTTAGAGATATCAATATCCCACAATCCTTGCCTCACCAATAAATTTGTATTGTTATAATTCAATCGAATTTTTTTATTCTTAATGTAAGCTTCATAGTATGAGGAAGTGGAAAGCTCCCTGATGATTGGATATTGCTGAGCCGCCTGCGTCATCTTTACCAAATCAATGGCGGTGGAAATATTATTTTTATCAAGACCAGTTGGGTCTGCAAATGAGGTATCATCCATCCCCAGCTGTTTGGCTTTAACATTCATCGCCTGCACAAAGGCTTTTTTTCCTCCTGGGTATGAATTGGATAGTGCGGATGCTGCTCGATTGTCAGATGCAATCAAAGCAATAGATAATAATTCTTTTCGTGTCAATTCTGATCCAAGCCATAAACGTGACTTAGTGCCTTTGATTCTATCTTGATCTTTTTTTGTAATTTTTACTTTTTCATTTAAATCTAAATTTGAATCGATCAACACCATCGCGGTCATTAATTTGGTTAATGAAGCAATCGCACTTTTTTCGTTGGCCTTTTTTTGAAAAATAATATCTCCTGAATCAGCGTCATATATGATTGCTTTTGGAGACTTAATGGTTAGTTGATTGTAGTATTTGGAGTAGTCAAAGTATTCTGCAAATGCAAAATTGTTAATCAATAGAATGAATAATGTAGCTACTAATCTTTTAAACATACTTTTAAAAGTTTATTTATTTTGCTAATCATATACAATTATTTTTTCTTTGTCACACAATTGCGTATGAATAACGATAAATTGCTACTAACTAAGGATCACATTTGGATAAAACCTTTAGAAGGTAATCGCATTCAGGTCGGTGTTTCTGACTACGCTCAAGATTTACTAGGGGATATTGTATTCATAGAACTGAAAGAAAATGAGCAAATTTCATCTGGTGACCCCTTTGGTGTCATCGAGTCAGTCAAGACAGCATCTGACCTTGTTAGCCCCTGTGACTTAAAAATTACTAGGATTAACTCAGAATTATTAGATAACTTAACGGATGTTAATGACCGTCCATATGAATCATGGATTTGTGAAGTTGAAGCTCTGAGCAGCTATGAGACGATGAGTATCGATGAGTATGAAAAGTTGGTTGGTTAATTAGCTGCATCAGTTAATTTAACCTCATACCCACATTCTCTGATTTTTTTTAGGCGTTCCCGTGCACTTGCTTTTTCATTATCCGACTTTAATACCAACTCAATACTCTTTTCATAACGGCTAAAAAAAGAGCATTCCTGACCTGACACGTTTATCACAAGCTCATCAAAATATTTATTGAATTGGCTGCCGATTAAAAAGTTTTCACTCGGCTGGACGTCCGATGAGAGCTTTTCACTCCATATAATATTGGGAAAAAAACCAGGGTTCATCCACAAAGAATCAGATAGCTCATGACTTGTTTCTGTGTTATCACAAAAAATTATTGTCCTCTGATTCTTGTATCGCTTATCTAAAATTAGCGCCAAACCTTCTTTGTATGAATCTAAGTTATAGATAAATTCTATTTGGGTCATTTGCTCTTTAAGCGACTCAGCAGAAATTCTGATAAAAGATTCACAGGCCTACCAGTTGAGCCTTTTGCTTTACCTCCAGAAATCCATGCAGTTCCTGCAATATCTAAGTGTGCCCAGTTGTATTTCGTTGCAAAACGAGACAAAAAGCATGCTGCTGTGATACTACCTGCAGCGCGTCCACCAATATTCGCCATATCAGCAAAATTACTGTCCAGTAATGGCTGGTATTCATCCCAAAGCGGCATATGCCATGCGCGGTCATTTGCTTTTTCACCTGCGTTGATTAACTCACTTGCCAAAGAGTCTATATTTGAATATACCGCACTTGCTTCATGACCTAAAGCAATAACGCAGGCCCCTGTTAATGTTGCAACATCAATCACTGCATCGGGTTTATACCTTTCAGCGTAGGTTAGAGCATCGCATAGGATCAATCTTCCCTCAGCATCAGTGTTCAAAATCTCTATCGTTTGTCCAGACATGCTGGTCACGACATCCCCTGGTTTAACAGCCAAGCCGTCAGGTAAATTCTCACAACTGGGTACCAGGGCCACAATATTTAATGGAAGGTTTAATTTCCCAACTGTATGCATCACGCCCAGCACTGTAGCAGCGCCACCCATGTCCCATTTCATTTCATCCATATTTAATCCAGGTTTTAAGGATATTCCACCTGCATCAAATGTGATTCCCTTGCCAACTAATACTATAGGTTTTTGACTCTTATTACCCTTCATGTGCTCAAGAACAATAAACTTTGGCTCTTCACGACTTCCTCTTGCAACTGATAAAAATGATCCCATTTTTAACTTGTTAATTTCAGCTTTGCCAAGCACTTTAACCTTCATCTTATTGTCTTTGGCTATTTTTTTTGCCACTGACCCGAGGTAAGTTGGGGTGCAATAATTTGGTGGTAAATTACCGAGGTCTTTAGTTAGGTTTGACCCCTCACCGATAGCTTGCCCAAGCTTGAGGCCCTGTTTTGCTTCTTTTAGATACTTGGAATTTAGATGAATGATATTCTTTACGACAGCCTGGGTAGCTTTCTTGCTTTTGACTGCATTGATTTTGTAGAAATTATGCAAAGAGGCTCTGACATACAACTTAACAACCTCCTCCACTGCAACTTCAGTTCCAGCAAACTTACACAAACACATCTGAACCGTCTTAAAGGACAGTTTTGATAAATGTGTAAACGTCTTATTAAAAATCTTACCCAATCTTTTGATATTCACACTTTTAAGATCACTGACACGGACCAAAAGATATTGCCTTGAACCAGTCGAATCATTAAGAATATTAGTATCGCCTTCAGAATTACCCAGAACATCTTTTTTCAAAGATTTTTTAACAAGAGACTCGTCTACCTCATTGATACCATTTCCGTTGATAAGGTTATTTTTATCATCAATTGCTAATATGATAATATCCGATGAATGGGTAATTTTTTCGGTTGAGGTAATATCAAATTTCATACAGTATCCTTAATAAATGTTATATCAAAATAAATTAAAAAATGAGTTGTTTTACAACTCTCTCTCAACAATACTTATCCTTTCCGGTATCGTTGTGGCTCAACGTGGTGTTGTTGTTTTCAGGCTAGCGTCGAAAGGTATTATACCCAATGATTCAATACTGACTATATTGGTTTTTAGTCTAATTAAATATCTACCCATCTTACTCACTCTCACACTCTTTCTAACAATTTTATTAACGTTGAGTCGATGGTTTAGAGACAGCGAGATGATGATCTGGTTCAGTTCAGGTTTAGGCTTAACCAGTTTCATCAGGCCTATTCTTTTCTTTTCACTACCAATAATTTTATTGATAGGTTTTCTTAGCCTTTATCTAAGCCCATGGGCAACTCAAAAATCTGAGGAATATAAGGCTGGTCTAAAAAATCGGGATGAACTGGCAACCATTTCACCAGGCTCATTCAAAGAATCAAAAAGCAAGGACAGAGTTTTCTACGTTGAGGGTTTTGGTGACTTAGGTTCAAAAGTAAAAAATGTTTTTGTTCAATCCGAACAGAATGGAAAACTAGGGATCATTGTCTCCAATGAGGGAAGTCGAGTATCAACAAGTACTGATAAAGATGAATATATTGTCCTTAAAAAAGGAAAGCGTTATGAAGTCAATCATGAAAATAATAATTTCACAGAAATAAAGTTTAATGATTACGGTTTTTTAGTCGAAAGAAAATTACCTCCCATCATTGATGTGAATCAGGTCGAGGCGATGCCAACAGCACTTCTTCTTTTAACAAATACAAATCGTGAGATTGCAGAATTTGTCTGGAGAGTATCTCTACCTTTATCCGGAATAGTCTTAATAATTTTAGCAATACCATTGAGTTTTATAAACCCAAGGTCAGGAAGGTCGGCCAATATAATCATCGCAATTATGATTTTTGCCATCTATAACAACCTTATGGGAGTCACTCAGAGTTATATCAATCTAGGCAAATTAAATCCTTATGTTGGCGGGGCAATTGTTCACGTGCTTATTATTAGCATTGCAAGCTATTTGATGTTAAGAAGAAATTTAAATCTTCCACTACTCCCTTCAAAAGTGAGAAACCTTAGACTCAAGAAATGAAACTCGCAAAATATATTAATTTTGAATTTTTTATCAATATTAGCCTTGTGGCAATTGGCTTAGTATTTTTATTTGCTTTTTTTGACTTTTTGCAAGAAATCGGAAATCTTAATTCTGGCAAATATGACCTCTCAAAAATTATTGTATTCATTACCCTCAGTATGCCTGGTCATTTATATGAAATTATTCCTCTATCTTGCCTAATAGGGGCGATGTTTACGGTAGGCCAATTATCAGGAAATTCAGAGCTAGTGGTTATGCGAACCAGTGGGATGTCTATTTTACAAATTGCATCATCACTTATTATCGTTTCATTATTCTTTGGTGTTTTGACTTTTATGGTAGGCAATTTGATTACCCCCGTCAGTGAAAAAAATGCCCAACAAATTAAAATAAGCTCTACCGATGGATCAGTTACTACAGATTTTAAATCTGGAGTTTGGATGAAGGATGGCAATAATTTTGTGAACATTGAGAATGTTCTTCCAGATGCATCATTGAGAAATATTCATATTTATGAATTCGATAATGACTTTTCTTTACGATCGATTGTTGATGCTGAGAAAGGAAGATATGAAAATGGTATCTGGGAGCTCGAGAAAATTAAACAATCATTTATTCTTGATGAAGGCTTTGATGTTAAAACGCTTCCATCAGGCACATGGAAATCGATGATAAAACCAGAAATGATGAATGTATTACTCATCTCACCTGATCGAATGTCAATTTTTGACCTGAATGATTTTATTAATTACCTGAAAAAAAATAATCAAAAAACATCAAGGTATGAAGTGTCATTCTGGGAAAAAATTATTCAACCCGTGATGCCCATCATTATGATTTTATTTGCTGTGCCATTTGGTTTTTTCCAGGAGCGATCTGGAGGTAAATATTTAAAAATGTTTCTAGGGATAATTTTTGGGATTATTTATCAGATCATGAATTCAATGATGAGACACATTGGAGTGCTCAACGACTGGGAGCCCATCATTACTGCCATCATTCCATCAATTGTCATCTTGGGAATTGCTATTTATTTAATGTTTTATTTTGAACGACAGTAATCAAATTTTTTGTCCTAAAGTCATGCAAGAATCTATCTTTTAAAAAAAATATTGCTAAAAAATTTAATGGGAAAAAAAACCAAAAAAAAGTTACTTTAATGTATCTAAGAATTAAAAATTTGTAGGATTTGTGTTCAAAATTTAATCTTAAACTCCACGCTCTCATAGGGAGTGTCTGGCCAAACCTCTTCCAGCTATAAATAAAATAGAATCCCCAAGCAATCCAAATAAGAAACTGATGTAAAAATCTTAGGATATTATTTTCCAACCTATCAAAAAATATCAAAAATACAAATCCAGCAATAAAAGCAATGGCTAGGAGGATTAATAATTCGTAAATTAAGACAATAAAAATTTTTAAATAAAACATTATCAAAAAAATTATTTGGATTTAATTTTTTTTATCTCAACAAAGATGGGAATAAAAATTAGTGTTGCTAAGCAGCCGATAAATGTTCCCCAGGCAAAATCGATTGCAATGGGTGTTCCTCCTAAAAAATCACTTACCGCATTACCTATACCTGCACCAAACACAGTTCCAATTCCTTTATGAAAATACTTTGGTAGATATTTTTCTATACTCAGTCCAAATAGTGCGCCCATAATTAAAACTCCGTTATCGATGATCCCAAATATAATTCCATCAAAAAAGTGCATATTTTTTCCTTGTAAGTAAATTAAGAAATGCTAATCAATTATAATTACTATTACTATGAAGCAAAACAATTTTTTTAGTGCTAACGGCTGGTATTCGGGGTGTAAACATCTGGCCTCTCCAAATTTTAATTCTAGACCTGTAAACACTCTAGTACATATTATTGTGATTCACTCTATTAGCTTGCCTCCAGGTATCTACAACAATAATTACATCGAAGATTTTTTTCAAAATCAGTTAGATATTGATGCACATCCATATTTTAAGGAAATTAAAGATTTAAAAGTCTCCGCTCATTTCCTGATAAAAAGAAATGGGGAGCTAATTCAATTTGTCTCATGTAATGATCGTGCATGGCATGCTGGCGAATCAAGTTATCAAGGAAAAGAAAACTGCAATGATTTTTCAATCGGCATTGAACTTGAAGGTGACGACGAAACCCCCTTTGAAGATGATCAATATATTAAACTAATAGAGTTACTCGGATGTCTGAAAAAGAATACAATATCAAAGATATTGTTGGTCATTCAGATATTGCTCCCAGCAGAAAAACTGACCCAGGACCTTTGTTTGATTGGAAAAAAATAAAATAATGAAACTTAATATACTTGCCATATTTTTAATCTGCCTGCTGGTGTCGTGCAGCAAAACTGATGAGGCTGAAAACAAAGACAGCACATCAAAAGACATATACGTCACCACCACTAAATCAAAGATAATGGAATTTAGGTATCAAGAGTCTGCCATCGGAAGTATCGAAGGAATTATTGACCCCACTGTGGCCTCTGAAGTAGCTGGAAAAATTACCAAGATTTTTGTACGTCCAGGAACAACCGTTGAAAAAGGACAGATCATGGCTGAAGTTGATGGCACAGACACAAGCTATCAACTTTCACTGTCGGAAGCAGAAGTAAAAAAATTACAGGCGAGGCTAAATAATCAAAAAATTACATATGAAAGAAATTTGAAATTAGTGGATGAAAATTTTATTTCCCCAAATGCTCTCGAAACTATTGAGGTGCAAATAGAGGAGACGAAAGAGGAGCTCAAATCTGCAGAGGCTCGATTGGGATTAGCAAGACTGAATGACAGTCGCACTAAAATATTTGCGCCAATTCCTGGTAAAGTGGAAAAGCAAATAATATCAATTGGAGACTATGTAAAAATTGGTGATCCGCTCTATCAAATTATCAATAATAAAAAACTCAGGGCGCATGTTATGTTTCCTGAAAAGTTAGCCCATATTTTGAAGCCTGGAATTGAGATTACTCTTGAAACACCGACTACTGAATTATCTTACACAACAACAATCCAGGAACTCAAACCTCAGATTATTGCAGACAGCCGATCTATTGATGTAATTGCTGATATTGAAAAACAAGATGACTGGCAGGCCGGTGCTAGCGTCAAAGGGACCATCGTCTTTGATAAGAAGGATTCAGTTTCTGTTCTGGAGCCGTCAGTTGTGTTGAGGCCATCAGGTAGCGTCGTTTACGAAGCAGTTAATGGCAAAGCTATTGCGAGGAATGTAAAGACGGGCATCACACAAGATGGATGGATTGAGATAATTGATGGTCTAGAGGCCAATAAAGACATCATTGTCGATGGTGCGGGATACCTAACCAATGATGCAAAAATTATAATAAAAGAAAATGACCCTGCCTGAAATTTCAATTAGAAGGCATGTCTTTGCCTGGATGATTTCATTTATCTTCATCCTTTTCGGCTACATAGGTTACCAAAAGATTGGTGTTGATCGTTTTCCGATGATCGAATTTCCAGTTCTCTCAGTCACAACAACACTGGAGGGAGCCAACCCTGAAATTATTGATTCCTCTATTACCAACCTGATTGAAACTGCGGTAAATACGGTAACCGGAATCGAATCGATCAAGTCTCAATCCTCCCCCGGTGTCTCAGTGGTCACAATTACCTTTGAATTGGATAAAGATATTGAAGTTGCCTTTAATGAAGTCCAATCCAAGGTTAGTCAGTTAAGTCGAAGGTTGCCTGATGATATTGTCCCGCCCGTGGTGAGGAAAGTAGAGACAAATGCTAGCCCCATTATGTGGCTCGGTCTAACGGGGGATAGGACCACACAACAACTTAACTTATATGCTAATAATATTTTAAAAAAGAAAATTGAGACCATTGATGGTGTCGGAGAGGTTCGGTTAGGGGGGCGACGCGATCGAACCATTCGTGTCAATCTCGACCTGGAAAAGATGGCATCCCTTAATGTCACTGCTGATGACCTCAAGTCTGCTTTTAGAAAAGAGCATATTCAATTGCCGGGTGGCTATCTAGTTAGAAACCAGTCAGAAAAAATGTTCAAGCTTGATCTTGAATTTCATAAGGTAAAAGACCTAGAAAATTTAGTTGTGAGCTATCGTGATAAAACGAGTATCAAATTAAAAGACATATCTGATATTGAGGATGGCCTAACCGATTACCGCCAGATAGCGCGCTACAATTTTAACCCCTCCATTGGTCTTGGAATTATTAAGGTGGCAAATTCTAATACAGTGCAGATCATTGATAAAGTGAAAGAAAAGATTGATACAGAAATTCGTCCCAACCTACCTCCGGGACTCAACCTTGACATATCTACAGATGATTCAATATTTATCAAAGAAATGATCAAGTCGCTCATCGATCATATTATTGAGGGAACCCTGTTAGCAGCCCTGGTTGTATTTATATTTCTGCAATCAATTCGTTCAACTTTCATTATTTCTGCCGCGATCCCTATTTCACTATTTGGCGCAATAGCAGTGATGTATTTCTTTGGGTACACATTTAATAGCATGACCTTACTTGCGCTAATACTCTTAATTGGAGTTGTTGTCGATGATGCGATTGTCGTTCTAGAAAATATTTTTAGACATCAAAGAATGGAAAAAAATAATATCGAGGCTGCTATCAAAGGGAGTCGCGAGGTGGTATTTGCCGTTCTTGCTTCATCCCTTGCCCTAATAAGTATCTTTGCCCCAGTAATATATATGGACGGGATCATCGGTAAGTTCTTTGAATCTTTTGCAGTTGTTGTCACGGTCGGAATCATTGTATCTCTCTTGGTGTCACTCACTCTCACTCCCATGCTCTGCTCCAGATATCTCAACAAACAAGATGCTAAAAAAAATTATTTTAATTTTCTAAATTCTTTTTTTGAAAAACTGGAACAAAACTATAAACATTCTCTTCAATATGTATTGAAGCATCGTTTAAAAATCTTACTGATTACATTACTAATTGTTTTAACGTCTGGATACTTTTTTAAAGCAGCGAAGAAAGAATTTGTCCCAGAGACAGACGAGAGTCGCTTCACTGTGACCTTCAAAACTCCACTTGGGTCAAACATGGATTATACCGTCAGCAAATTAATTGAAGTCGAATCCATTATCCAAAAATATGATTCTGATATCGCCAGCGTCTTTTCATCTGTTGGGCTGGGAAGTCGAGGTCAGGTCAATAGAGGGTATATCAGTATTCGTTTAAAAGAAAAAGGTGAGCGAGAAAGAAGTCAAACGGTAATTATGGGGCTGCTTAAAAAAGATTTGGCTTCACTATCTGGGGTGAGGGCCTTCCCCGCAGGCGTATCAATTGCCAGAGGAAATCGTTCGGAAAAATTACAATTTTCCCTCATTGGTCCTGGAATTGAAAACGTCTCTAGCTTGGCAGATCAGTTAAATGAAAAATTATCACTTATCGATGGTATGGGTAATATCGATCTAGATCTCCAGCTTAACTTACCACAAATGATTCTCGATATTGATCGTGATAAAGCAGCCACATTTGGGATATCAGCCGAACAGATTGCAGACAGTATATCTATTCTCAGCAATGGCTATGACATTGCAAAATATAATGACGACCCTGGAGATGGGCAACGATATGAGATAAGAGTTAAAGCCAAGGAAGGGTCATTTGAAAATATTCAGGATCTCAACAAAATTTACGTAAGATCAAAATCGGGTGAGCTGGTCAGGATTGATAATTTTACGAAGTTTAAGGAAGAATTAGGTCCAGCAATTATAGGTCGAGAAGAATTACAGTATGCAGCCAACTTTTATACCAATCCTAGCATTCCACTTGGAGAGGCTATCGACAATATTGAAAATATTAGTAACCAGATCATACCTAGCGAATACTCAATCAAATATTCTGGCCAGGCAAAAGAGTTTAGTAAGACATTTTCAAATATTATCTTTATCTTTTCTCTAGCCACAGTTCTTCTGTACATGGTTCTCTCCAGTTTATTTAATTCTTTCTTCCAGCCATTTATTGTGATGCTTGCACAGCCACTGGCGATTATTGGTGGAGTTTTTCTCTTGTGGCTTTCAGGAAATAGTTTGAACATTTATTCGATGATTGGTCTCGTCTTGCTTGTTGGCCTTGTAGCTAAAAATTCAATCTTATTAGTGGATCTGACTAACCATCATATCCAAGAGGGTAAAAAAGTAGATGAAGCGTTGATACTCGCATGCCCAGTTCGACTCAGACCTGTATTGATGACATCTTTGACTTTAATACTTGCTCTCCTGCCGGCAGCATTTGGAGTTGGGGCAGGATCTGAAGAGAACGGACCCCTCTCTGTAGCAATCATAGGAGGCATGATTTCCTCAACGCTGCTTACTTTAATTGTGATTCCAGCAGCCTACTCACTATCCTCACAGCTAATTAAAAAAATTAAGACTTAAAGTACTTATCTATAATTAGGGCGCCAATAACATCGCCCTCCACATTCACAGTGGTACGAAACGTATCAATCAGACGGTCTATTGGGATAAAGATTGCCACATACTCAACAGGAAGATTCAGGGCACTAAGCACGATGGCCAAGGTTACCATCCCTGCACTCGGAATAGCCGGAGCTCCAATAGAAGCTGCCATTGCTAAAAAGACTAAGAAAATTTGGTCATATAAGCCGAGGTTTACCCCAACCATACTGGCTACAAACAACGCCACAGCCGCTTCATAAAGTGCAGTCCCGTCCATATTTATGGTCGCCCCCAATGGAAGCATAAATCGAGAGACCTTTTTATTGACTCTGAAATCATTTTCTAGGGTATTCATGGTCACGGGTAAGGTTGCTGCGGATGAACTTGTGGCGAAAGCTGTTATAAGCACATTTTTGATACCCTGCCAAAAACTTTTTATGCTCTCATTTGAAAAAACTTTTAAAAGTAGTGGTAAAAATACTACTCCATGGAATATGATGACCCCAATAACAAGGGCAATAAAATAACCAATCTGATAAAACATACTTAATTCTTGTTGAATAATCAGAAGACTCAGTAAAGCAAATACTCCCACTGGGGCGATCTTCATAATGCTATTGACTATATTCATTACCACTTCAAAAATCCCATCCACCCATATTTTTACTTTCTTGATATGTTCATTATCTGACCTCAACGCTATACCAAAAAAAATCGCAAAAATAACGACAGCCATTATATTTCCCTGTGATAAGGCCTCAAATGGATTCTTTATGAGTGATTTCATGGAGTCTTTAACTGAGTGTGGTTCTTCAGAATTGAATATCGACTGCGACTCATTGCCCTCTAACACAACTTGACTTCCACCCAGGTTGTCTTGAAATAAATTCATTACAACCATCATCAAGATGATTGCAATAACCATCGTCGACAAATAATAAAATATAGCTCCCTTCCACAACAGCTGAGAGCTCTTATTTTTTTTCAAAGAAGAAATACTACTTGTTAATGAAAAGAAGATTAAAGGGACCATGATCATCTTGAGCAGCAGAATAAACACTTCACCAATTAATTCTAAGATTGGAGTAACAAATTCAATCAACTGGAATGATTGATATTGACGAAAAATAAGGCCTAATAGAATGGCTGAAATAACTGCTATACCAATCTTTTGATTAAGCGTCTTCATTAGTTCACCCTCTCTAATACAGCTGCAAAAAACCCATCCATATCATGCTCGTCAAATTTAGTTTTAAAAAAGTCGCTCGAAGTTACTGCAATATCATACTTATCGAGTATGGGCTGAATGCTCACAACCTTAAAACCAGAGTTATCTTTTAAAAAACTATTTACAACATCTTCGTTTTCCTCTGGCATAAAGCTACAGGTAGCATAAATAAGTCGACCGCCTAACTTAGTTAATTTGGAAGCCGCTGTGAGGATATTTAATTGTTTTTTTTGCATCTCAAAAATAGTATCTAGGTCATGTTTCCATTTGAGATCTGGATTTCTTCTAATCGTTCCAAGCCCAGAACAAGGAGCATCAACCAGAACTCGATCAAACTTTCCCCTCAATCTCTTAATACGGATATCATTTTCATTGTTGATATGATGGCACACAGTATTAGAGAGTCCAGATCGTTTTAATCTTTTTCTCAAATTCGTTAACCTTTTATCATTCACGTCAAATGCGTAAAGACGGCCTGAACCAGACATCATCGCTCCGAGAGCAAGAGTTTTTCCACCGGCTCCTGCACAAAAATCTGCCACCATATGTTTTCTATTAGCATCAACAATAAAGGACAATATTTGACTTCCCTCGTCCTGTACCTCGATTAAACCATCTTTAAAAATGGGTAAGTTTTGTATTTGCGATCCCCTAGGGAGACGAACTCCAATCGGGCTAAGATTTGACGCGGCTATTTTTTTTGGATTGATTGATAAATTATCTTGAAGGTTCTTAATTATAACTTCTCTAGATTTTTCTTTTATTGTGTTAACCCTGACGTCAAGATAAGAGGGTGAGGTTAATTTATTAAGCACTAGTTTTATTTTTTTTTCATCATATGATTCTGCTAACTTACGAAAGATCCATTCAGGTAGGCTGTAGCGGATCCATAGATCGCTTATTTTCTTTAATCTATCTTTTATGGCTTGTATTGATATAGTAAAGTCTGGGGATAGAACCTTAATCTCTTCATCGGAATAGCTTTTCTCAATGACCAAGTGCGCAACGACTAAATTCTCTGGCTGGCTTGATTGCATTAGGTTCTCGTATAAGAGTTTATTTCGAATGATCCCGTAGTATGTCTCTGCAACCTCGCCTCTTTCTTTGACACCCAAATTAGTATTATATTTAAAAAAATAACTGAGATTGGAATCCGCTGGATGTTCTGAGTTTAGGTGATCCTGAAGTGCGGATGAAATCTTTTTAAATAAAAATATATTCACAGTAACAGACTCACAATAAGTTAAAGATATTCCCTTTTGATATTACCTGATCAACCACCAGCCCAATAGGCGTGGGCGTGATTATTCTCACTGGGATATGATTTTTTTTTGAAAGCCAAATATCATGGGTTAATTCTTCATCATTCACCCTGCCCTGATATTTGATACATTCTATAAATCGATCATTTATTTTAAGATTTTCTTCTTTAATTTTTCGGTAAGTATATTTTTTATATTCATGGGAGTCTAAGATAAAAAAAGAATGATTTTCTTCTAACTTCACAAGACCATTAAATTCAAAAAAATAACTCAATACGTCTTGGGTTCCTTTTTTTAATTGATATTCCTTTGATTTTTTTTCACTTTGTATTTGAATTAGTTCTTTTTTGTAATCAATAGTCGTTATTGTTTGTTTATCCTTTTTTAAATTTTTTCGTACAATCGAATCCGGGAAATAATGATTGCCTTTGATGTGACCGCTGCTAATCAATTGATAGTTTCCTATAAGGTTCATGGCACCAAGGAAATTTGATGATGCAATTATCTTATATCGACTCTTATCTTTCCTGTATTTAACATCAATAGAGCCCAGAGGTTTCTTTTCAAAACTTAAGTCATATGTGATGTTAATTGAATTGGGTAAATCCTTGGCAAGGATAGATTGGCTTAGCAGTAGGCTAAATATAAGTGACCAAATTCTCAATCGGCTCTCGCTTTTCAATTTGTCCCAGTTGAGTTACTTCTTCGCCATTAGCTTCAAGTATTTCTCTAGCCATAGGTACATCTGATGAGTCGACTATAACAACAAATCCGATACCACAATTGAAAGTTCGATACATTTCTTCAATATTTAGATTTGCTTTTTCCATAACCCATTCAAATATCGAAGGCATCTTCCAGCTTTTAGGATCGATCTGTGCTTTAAAAGAATTAGGATAGCTTCTGGGAAGATTTTCAGTTAATCCACCTCCTGTGATATGAGACATTGCCTTAATTTTTACTTCTTTTTTCAAGTTTAAAATTGATTTGACATACAGACGAGTCGGCTCCATCAATAGGGTGGCGATAGTTTGTTCGCCAATTTGATCATGAATATTAATGTCATGACTTTCAATAATTTTTCTTATCAATGAATACCCGTTGGAATGTGGTCCTGATGATTTCAGGCCTAGTAACACATCGCCATCTTTTATATCTCTTCCATCAATAATTTCATTCTTTTCAACTATCCCGACAGCAAAGCCAGCCAAATCATAATCGCCCTCATTGTACATTCCAGGCATCTCAGCTGTCTCACCCCCAGCTAATGAACATCCTGATAACTGGCAGCCTCTTGCAATTCCCTCAATTACACTCGCGGCCTGGTCAACCTCAAGCTTTCCACAAGCATAATAATCCAAGAAGAATAAAGGCTCTGCCCCCTGCACTAAAATATCATTAACACACATTCCAACCAGGTCCTGTCCGATTGTATTGTGCTGACCTAATTCAATTGCAAGTTTTAGTTTTGTTCCAACGCCATCTGTTCCAGATACCATGACAGGGTTTTTATATCCGGTTGGAATTTCAAAAAGTGATCCGAACCCCCCAATCGAACCAAGGAGTTCCGGTCTAGAAGTCTTTTTGGCAAACGGCTTGATTCTTTCAACCAAACTCTCCCCCGCATCAATGTCGACACCGGAAGATTTATAGTCAATTTTATTGGGAATAGTTTTTTTTTCAGACAATTGATTTCCTGGCTTGTAGTAGAATTATTTATTACTGAATTTTAACTCATTTTTATTTACCAAGATATATTTCATGGATCAATTATTGCTAAACATTCTTCCCGTGCCCCAAAAAAATTTTGCAAATTTTGTTGCTGGAAAAAATATTGAAATAGTTACATCACTTCAGGCATTTAATAATGATTCAGATTCAACACAACTAGTTTTTTTATGGGGTCCTGAAGGATCAGGAAAAAGTCATTTATTAGAGTCCTTAACTAATACGAATATCGAGAAAATTGAAGATATACAACAATTCAGCCATGATCAGAACAGGGAGCTCTTCATGTTAATAAATGACATCAAATCGCAAGGCAAGAAACTCATTATTACCTGTGATCGATCGCCAGACGAGCTCAATGGAATTGATGATGATTTACATAGCCGATTAAAATGGGGTTTGGTTCTTAATTTATCCCCGCTCACAGATGAAGATAAATTTCAAATCATAAAAATTAAGTCACAAGAGAACGGTTACCACATTGAGGAAAAGGTGATCAATTACTGTCTTCGTCACCTAAGACGAGATCTTCACACCCTGATTAACACATTTCAAGCTTTGGATGAGTGGTCGCTCAAATCCAAAAGAGCCATCACAATCAATCTCATAAAAGACTTACAAAGAGAAAATATAATCTGATTAGTTTCTTATCAGATAGTCAAATGCACCAAGGGCAGCTTTTGACCCCTCACCCATAGCAATGATAATTTGTTTATATGGAACAGTCGTCACATCACCCGCAGCAAAAACTCCTGGAACAGAAGTTTCACCATGATCGTTGACCTCTATTTCTCCATACTGGCTTAATTTAATGTCATCCTTCAACCAATCCGTATTTGGGATCAAGCCAATTTGAATAAATACCCCTTCAAGGGCAAGCTCTTTCTCTTCCTGAGTATCTCTATCCATGTATTTAATTGCTGTGACTTTTGTGTCACCTAGGATTTCCTTAGTCTGGGCATTTAAGATCACATCAACATTTTTCAATGAATACAATCGATCTTGTAGCACCTGATCTGCTTTTAAATCAGGCATAAATTCAAATAAGGTGACGTGACCAACAATACCAGCTAAATCAATGGCTGCTTCAACGCCTGAATTTCCACCCCCTATAACCGCAACATGTTTACCTTTAAATAAAGGGCCGTCACAGTGTGGGCAGTAAGCTACTCCTTTTCCTTTAAATTCTGTTTCTCCGGGAACTCCAAGCTCTCTCCATCTTGCACCAGTAGATAAGATTAATGTCTTAGATTTCAGTTTAGCCCCATTTTCTAACTCTAGCTGAAACTTTTCCTCTTTATTTTTTGGGATATGAATTTTCTTCGCTCGCTGGTGATTCATTACATCAACCTCATAATCGAGCACATGCTCCTCAAGCGCCTTCACAAGTTTAGGGCCTTCTGTTGCTTTGACTGAAATAAAATTTTCGATACCAAGCGTATCCATGACTTGCCCGCCAAATCTCTCAGCCACAATACCTGTTTTAATTCCCTTCCTTGCGGAATAAACAGCTGAAGAAGCTCCGGCTGGGCCACCACCGACAATCAGCACATCAAAATCTTCTTTATTGTTTAATTTTTCTGATTCAATAGAATCACTTCGAGAATCAATTTTGGCAACAATCTCCTCTAACTCCATTCGACCTTGATAAAACTCTTCATTGTTTAAAAAAATGGTCGGCACAGACATGATTTTTTTATTTTTGACTTCGTCTTGATAGACATCGCCATCAATCATCGTGTGGGTGATATTTGGATTAAGAAGGGACATCACATTAAGTGCCTGAACAACGTCAGGGCAGTTATGACAACTCAAAGAGATATAAGTCTCAAATTTATATGAGCCACTTATTGATTTAATTTGCTCAATTAAGTCTTTTTCAATTTTTAAAGGGTATCCTCCTACCTGCAAGATAGCTAAGATGAATGAGGTAAATTCATGTCCCATAGGCACGCCAGCGAAAACTATTCCGGTTACATAATCAGGCTGATTAACTTGGAATGAGGGGCTTCTGTGGGTTGAGTCTTCTCCCTTTTTGATCGAAATCATTGATGACATCGCATCTACTTCTGTCAATAGATCGACCATTTCAGCAGACTTATCGCTTTCATTTTCAAAATATACAATCTCAATGGGATTTTCAATCTTAGCCATGTAAGTTGATAATTGATTTTTAATATTTTGATCTAAAGCCATAATTTTCCTCTAAAAATTGAAAAAGGGACTCAGTCTAGACTAAGTCCCAAATTAAATTAAATCTTACCTACAAGATCAAGTGATGGTTCAAGCGTTTCAGCGCCTGGTTTCCAAGATGCTGGACATACTTGCCCAGGATTTGCAGCAATATGCTGTGCAGCTTGTACTTTTCTAACAAGATCTGCTGCTGATCGACCGATACCTAGATCATTGACTTCAGCTGTTTTGATAACGCCATCAGGATCGATAATAAAAGTTCCTCTTAATGCAAGGCCTTCTTCTTCGATCATCACGTCAAAGTTTCTTGAGATTGCACCTGTTGGATCACCTAGCATTGGGTAGGTAATTTTTTTGATGGTTTCTGAAGCATCATGCCATGCTTTATGAGTAAAGTGGGTATCTGTTGATACACTGTACACTTCAACACCCATCTTCTGAAGCTCTTCGTAGTGATCAGCCACATCACCCAGCTCAGTTGGGCAAACAAATGTAAAATCAGCCGGATAGAATACGAAAACGTTCCATTTCCCTTTTAATGTTTCTTCTGTTACTTCAACAAATTTGCCATTGTGAAAAGCTTGTGCTTTAAATGGTTTTACTTGTGTATTGATTAATGAAGACATACAAACTCTCCTAGTAAAAATAAAATGAGGTTGTATTTTAGGCAGTTATTTCATATATGTATAATTAATTATAATTATATTTTTGATAAGAAAAACTTATTAATGGCTATTTGTTTTTTCTTCCCTCTTCTAACATTAATTGTTCTGATTGCAGTTGTTTTAATCTTGATTCGACGCGAGACTTAGAGTAAAAATCATTACTTTGTATATTCTTTGCGATACCAAATTGGACAATCGCATCCTTTAAATTGTATTGATAATAAAAATATTCACCCATATTTTCATGGTATTCGATATCCTTATTCAGGCCTTTGAAGGCTTTTGCCAATAGCTTATATAGATTTGGGTCCGACCTGTATTTAAAGATGTATTGCTCTATCATCTCTTTCACCTCGGAATAATTTCCCAAGGATAGATTTACCTCAGCCAAACGATAAACATATGCTCTATAGAAAGGGTGTTTTATTAAAAGCTTTTCAAGTTCTTGCTTGGCCTCTGCAAGCTCATTTTTTTGCAGTAGGATATCAATCTTTAGATTATCAATGAGAGGATTTTTTTCTTTTCGTATATTAGAGTATATTTTTTCTGCATCATTAATTTTTTTATCTTTTAGGTAAGCAAGAGCTAGAGCATATTGCTCCCCTTCTAAATTAACATAAGTTTTATTTTTTATATTTTTTTCAAAAGTTTTTATATTGTTTTCATTTGAGTATAAAGCACGAACTTTTCCACGAATAAAATGAAAATAGTTACTGTTGTTGGTATATCTGTAGGGATAGTCCTTTAAACGATCGCTGATGTCCGAAATACGATCAGAGGTGATTGGATGCGTTCTCAAATATGATGGAGCAGATAAAGAATATCTGCTTCCCTTCTGAAGGGTATTGAAGAAATCTATAGCCGAACCAACGTTATATCCAGACTTATACAAGATATCGATACCAATACGGTCCGCTTCTTGCTCATGCTCCCTCGTATAATCTAAAAAATTTTGTACGTTCATTGCCTGTGATGCCATCATTGCACCCGCAGCGGCCTGAGGATTTGATCTTGCAGCTAACAGGCCTAGTGCAAGTAAAAAGATACTTTTATATTTATCTCTATCTTGTTTGGCAATGACTCTTTGTAGATGTTTTTGAGTCACATGAGCAATTTCGTGCCCGAGGACACTTGCTATCTCAGACTCGTTATCTGCGCTAATAAATAGACCCGTATGAACTCCGATTAAGCCCCCCAACATTGCAAAAGCATTTATAGCGTCATCTTTTAACACAAAAAAAGTAAAGTCTCTTTGCGGTGCATCGCTGTTTGAAACTAATTTATCTCCAAGGTAATTAAGATAATCATTTATTTCTTCATCCTGAACCACCTGTGGACTAGAATGAACTTGATATAATATTTCCCTAGCTATCATTTTTTCTTGATATGGGGATATAAATTGATCACTAAACTCGCCAAGATCAGGTAAATTATTAGCCCATGATAGGTGGCTAAATATTAGAAAAATTAAAAAAATTTTTTTAGATAAATTCATTTGATACTCTATAAGGAGCTTACTGAATGCTAACTCATTTAGATAAAAATGGAAATGCAACTATGGTTGATATTTCTGATAAAAAGACAACAACTCGAACTGCATTAGCATCTGGAGTTATTCACATTACACCAGAAATCTTAGAGTCCATAAAAAAAGATTCAATCAAAAAGGGAAATGTATTTACAGTAGCTAAAATAGCGGGAATAAATTCTGCAAAAATGACTGAGGCTATTATTCCCTTATGTCATCAAATTCCCTTAGATTTCATTGATATCAGTTTTGATCTCCAAGAAGAAAATTTAATAATTGAAGTTTTAGCCAGTGTCAAAACTTCTCATAAAACTGGTGTGGAGATGGAAGCCTTAGTAGCCGTGAATTCATCTTTACTCACGATTTATGATATGTGTAAAGGTATTTCTAAAGATATGTATATAACAGATATTAAGCTATTAAAAAAAACTGGAGGCAAATCTGGTGACTGGGAAACATCATCAGAATAAACTAATTAGTTTATTTACTGATGCTGGAGCCATTGAGATCCCGTATCTGTAATGACCAACGTTATAAAATTTTTCCTTTATTTTTTTATCCTGAACAATGATGGGAATGTTATTTTTTGAGCCAGGCCTAAATCCACACCAATGATTTATAACTTCTAGTTCACATAATTCCGGAATAATTTTCTCTGCATTATTCTTAAGCAACTTTAAATCTTGATCGGTTAAATTATCATCAAAACCAACATTTTCTAATGTACTCCCTGCAATTAATGCACCATTTTTTCTTTGCAGAAGATAGAAACCATCTTTAAATAAAATATGGTCAAGCTGAATATGATTAGTATTCTTATATTCGATGAGCTGCCCTCTGACTGGGAAAATTTTATCTCGCATATCATTGTCCAAGTCCTGAGTCCAAGCACCCGAAGCTAAAATAAACTTATCACCTGATATTTTTTTTCCATTAATATCAATAAAATTATCCTTCAAGTCAGTACTAATTAAATTATTTTCTAGAATCTCAATACCAAGGTAATCAAGATATTTTTTCAGACCTTGGATTAGTTTTTTTGGATTGATTTGATACACATCATCTATTGTAATTGCATTAAATGATCTAAATTTTCCTGTTGAAAATGATAATTCATTATCTTCCAACCATAGTTTAATATCTCGCAAATCATCAAGAATAACAGTCATTCCTGATCTTAAGTATTCAATATCGATATCAAATTGTGAATTAAGTATTTCACTCAATTCTGAATAATACTTTTTTGATTTATTAATTAGGTCAAACACCTCAGTTGAATAATTATTTGGAAGAAGAGGATATAAAATACCTGCCCCAAATATAGATGATCCAGAACCTATAGTATTTTTTTCATAAATAGCAACATCATGACCTAATTTTCTCAATTCAATTGCCTGAATACAGCCAACGACACCACCACCAATAATATTAATTTTAAAATTAGTGGCCATTTTGAGCGAAAATTTCAAATAACTTGATTTCTTCTACATAACCAAGCAGCACAATGACGTCACCTCGATCCAATGTGATGTCATCTCTTGGTTGAATATCTTCAAGCATATTTGGCCTTCTTAAATGATGTACCTGAACCCCATAAACTTCAAAAGGGATGTCTTTGAGCATCAAACCTTTTATGTGACTGTTTTTAGATATCTCTACAGAGTATAGTTGTTGTTGGCTGGTTAGGTCTTCTGAAAAATCTGTAGATCCTTTGAAGTAACCTTTAAAAATTTTATATTTTGATTCGCGAAACTCTCTAATTTTTTTAATAACTCGCCATAGTGGTACATCAAACATGACAAGGGCATGAGATGCCAGCATCAAACTCCCCTCAAGAACTTCAGGAACAACCTCATCCGCACCAGCCATCCTTATTTTATCAATAGATGTTTCATCTAATGTTCTAGCAATGATTGGAATATTCTTATTATGGTCTCTTACAGCTGTCAGTAATTTTTGAGACGCACGGTCATCAGAGTAAGTAACCATCAACCCCTTCGCTCTTTCAATACCAGCTGCTTTTAAAACATCATATCTGCTAGAATCCCCATATACAACGTTTTCACCGGCAATTGTCGCATCACTGACCCTGTTAGAATCAATATCAATTGCAATATATTTGATATTTTCTTCTTTAAGGAATCTAGCAATGTATTGACCACTTCTGCCGAAACCGCACAAAATTACGTGGTCATTAAATTTTTCGGCTATTTGTTCTAAATTGTCTATATTTTTTTGATCATTTTTAATGTAAGACTTTGATAAAAATCTGGCAATCTTGCCATTTATTTGGATAATAAATGGGGCTAAAAGCATCGACAGGATGCTAACAGATAAAATAATCTGCAATAAAATATCATTTAGCATATCCTGTTGTTTAGCAAGTGCAAGGATAACAAAACTAAATTCCCCGGCATGGGCAAGTATTACTCCAGCTCTAATACCCACACCAAGTTCATATTTAAAAATCCTTATCAAAAATGTAATTAATACAGATTTAAATACTATTAAAAAAATTAACAAGCCAATAATTGGAAATAAATATTGAATCAAGATTGTTAGGTTCAACATCATCCCAACCGTAATAAAAAATAGGCCAAGCAGAATATCTCTAAATGGAGCTATATCTGACTCAACCTGAAATCGATAATGACTTTCTGATATCAACATACCAGCCATGAACGCACCAAGAGCATAAGATAAACCTGATAAATATGTTAAGTAGGAAAACGAAAGGGTTACAAGGAGAACATTTAAGACAAATAGTTCGCTTGATTTTTGCCGCGCAATTATACCAAACCAATAATTCATGACCGGCTTTCCGACTTTAAAAATAATTGAAAATAACACGGCCGTCTTTACGATAACTAATGAAAATGCATTTAAAAAATTAGCATCAGGATTTGAAAGTGATGGAATCAGAACAAGAACAAGAATAACAGCCAAATCTTGGAATAATAAGATCCCAATTGATAGTTTACCGTGTCTGGTATTAAGATCTAATCGTTCCATTAATATTTTTGAAACAATAGCTGTAGAAGACATCGTGATGGCTGAGCCGATAATGAAACCCTCGGACAGTGATAATCCAAATAACGACCCGATGATTATTGTAAACAACAATGTAATTACTACTTGAGAAAGCCCAATTCCAAAAAGGATTTTTCTCATCGAATTTAATGTGGGCAAACTAAATTCAAGTCCAATAGTGAACATCAGAAATACAATTCCAAACTCAACTAAATGATGGTTGGCTTCTGAATCGACAATCACTCCTGCCACACTTGGTCCCAAAATTAGACCAACAACAAAATAAGCAATCATGGGGGGCATTTTAAAATTTCTTAGAATTGCAACCAGGCAAACCGAGCAAGCCAACAGCAATATGATTAATTCAAGTGATGAGACCATAATTTAATTATTTTTTAGATTTAATTAACTATAATGTTATTTATGAATGATATCAAAAAAACAATAATAGGTTCTGCCAAAAAAGTCCTTGATATTGAATCTATAGAAATCAATAATGCTCAAAAATTTATTGATGACAATTTTGCCGACATAATTATTAAGCTTAGTGAATGTAAAGGGCGAATCATCTTAAGCGGAATGGGTAAGTCTGGTCATATTGCAGGCAAAATTGCCTCAACTTTATCCAGCACTGGATCACCTGCTTTTTTTATGCACCCTGGTGAAGCTAGTCATGGCGATCTCGGGATGATAACTCATGATGATATTGTTATCTTTCTGTCAAACTCTGGAGAAAGCGATGAAATCTATAACCTAATTCCAAGTATAAAAAGAATTGGGGCGTCTATAGTTGCTATCACTAGCAACGAAAAATCTGAGATTGCCAAATATGCTGATCACCATATTTCTTCAAAGGTATCGACCGAGGCATGCCCCTTAGGTTTAGCTCCTACCGCAAGTTCAGCGCTAATGTTAGCCATTGGAGATGCAATTGCTGTTTCCCTATTCCAATTAAAAGGTTTCACAACCGAAGATTTTTTAAAATCTCACCCTGGTGGTGCTTTAGGAAAAAATAAATTTATAAAAATTAAAGAGGTGATGAGAAGTATTAATGAAGTTCCATTAGTAAGCCCTGATGATAGCTTGAAACAAACTATTAAATTAATCACAGAAAAAAAAGTAGGTTATGCCGTTGTGGCTAATAAATTAAAATATTTAGGTATCTTTACTGACGGAGATCTGAGAAGATCAATTTTGAAAGAGGCATCTATTTCAGATGAAATTTCAAAGTGGATGAGTACGAATCCTTTTTTTATTAATGAACATAATTTAGCAACATCCGCAGCAGAATTAATGGAAAAAAATAAAATATCTAGTTTAGTAGTCGTTGATAACAAAGATGATCTTGTAGGTGTAATTAATTTCCAAGATTTATTGATAAATAAAGTCATTTAATTAATGAGTAAATATTCAATTTTTTTTTCAATGATTTTTCTTGTAATAATTTCAATTATTTCATTCTGGCTAAATAATGAAGTAAAAAAAGAACTGAATATTGAAGAAAAAAAATTAACTAATAATCCAGATTATTTTTTAAAAAATTTTATTTCCAAACAAACAGATGATCTTGGAAACTTAAATTTTTCTCTTGAAGCTAAACAGATGAATTATTTTTCTTACAGTGATGAATCTATTTTAAAGAAACCAGTATTTAAAAAATTTGAAGAAAAGAAAAAAGTTTTAGATTTGATAAGTAACAAAGGCGTCATTTATGAAAATGGTGAAAAAATAAAAATGCTTGATGATGCACAGATGATCAGGCATGAAACTAAATCAAAAAAAGTAATGAAATTATTATCTAATGAAATCACAATCGTGCCTGATAAAGAAATTTTATCCTCTGATCAAAAAATTAAAATTATTCAGGAGCCAAATATAGAAATTGACGGAGTAGGTTTTAACTATAATAAAAAAACAGGAATCATAAAAATATATGATTCTGTGAGAGTTCATTATGACAAATAAATTTATTTACCTAATATTATTTATATCTTTCTTCTCTTTTGCTGAAAAAGCTGACAAAGATCAGCCAATTATTATTGATTCAGATGAATTGTTAATTGATGACTCAAAAAATATTAGCACCTATTCTGGAGACGTCATTTTGCAGCAAGGGACATTAATTATTCGTGGTGATAAATTGATTATCAGAGAAGACAAACAAGGTTTTCAACACTCCACCTCAGAAGGAAAACCCACAACCTTCAAACAAAAAATGGAGGGGAGTGATGATTATATAGAAGGACAAGCTTTAAGGATCGAGTATGATGGCAATATGGATAAGATACATTTGTATAGCAAGGCACGTGTAAAAAAAGGAAATGATTTAGTCATCGGTGACTACATAATGTACGATGCAAGCTCTGAGTTTGCGCAGGCAATGTCAGGAAATACTAAAACAAAAGATGGAGAAGAATTAAAAAAGGGAAGAACACGAGCTATTATTCGTCCTGATAAGAAATAAAATGACGACTTTAAGAATACAAAACATAAAGAAAAGTTATAAGAATAAGAATGTAGTTAAGGATATTTCTCTAGAAATATCAAGCGGAGAAATCATTGGTTTATTAGGTCCTAATGGTGCAGGAAAGACCACATCCTTCTATATGATTGTGGGTTTAATTCAACCTGAACATGGATCAATATTGGTTGATAATACTGATATTACAAAAAAACCCATTCATGTTCGCTCACAACTAGGTCTTGCCTACCTTCCTCAAGAACCATCCATTTTCAGAAAAATGAATGTTGAAGAAAATATCATCTCCATTTTGGAGTTAAGAAAATTAAATAAAGATGATATTAAAACAAAGCTTAATCTTCTTCTCAATGAACTTGGCATAGAGCATATCAGAAAAAATTCTGCTATTTCCCTGTCAGGTGGAGAGAGAAGAAGAGTTGAAATTGCTAGGTGTCTTGCGACGAATCCAAAATTCATTCTGCTTGATGAACCATTTGCTGGAATTGATCCAATTGCAGTCTTAGACATACAAAAAATCATTAAATTTTTATCCTCCCGAGGCATTGGTATTCTTATTACTGATCACAGTGTCCGCGAAACACTGGGCATTTGTAATAGAGCTTACATTGTCAATCAGGGTAAAATTTTTACTTCCGGCACACCCAATGAAATTGTAGAAAATGAAAATGTAAAAAATATTTATTTAGGCCAAGATTTTTCTCTTTAAATACTATGGCATTAAGCGCTCATTTAGCCCTCAAAAATTCACTTAAATTATCACCCAATATTGAACAATCCGTTAATTTACTGAAATCTAATGAAATTGAAATTGAGTTATTAATTAATGACTTTTTATCTAAGAACCCTTACTTGCAGCTAGATGATTCAGAAAAAATTAATCTTAATTATTCCGCTAATGTTATTGAAAATAATGAAGAAAATATTTCAGAAGATAATATTTATGGGCTCAGCCTTAAGGATTATTTATTAAATAATTTATTCGATTTAGGGCTTGATTATGAAGATGAATTATTAGCACGACTAATTATTGATTATATTGATGACAATGGTTATTTGAAAGAAGGCTATGATTTTTTCATTACAGAATTAGCTCTTGATTCTGACACAGCTAACAAAAAAATTAAGAATCTTATTTTAAAATTAAATACTATTTCATCTCCAGGTATTGGTGCCAGAAATTTACAAGAATGTT
The DNA here is from genome assembly GCA_000156155.1 of beta proteobacterium KB13. Taxonomy (GTDB): domain Bacteria; phylum Pseudomonadota; class Gammaproteobacteria; order Burkholderiales; family Methylophilaceae; genus BACL14. The sequence goes on from DS995299.1 coordinate 1,152,901, forward strand.
TGGATTTTCAACTTGATCAATTTATTCAAAATCAAATTGTATTAGACTCAAAAAAAATTATTGAAAATCACTTGGTAGACTTAGCAAATAAGAATTTCAAAAAAATTGCGACAAATCTTAACCTTCAAACTGATCACATTATTAAATGCAATGAGTTTATTGTTACCCTTAATCCAAAACCTGGGCTCGCTTATCTCTCATCAGATACATCTCAATTTATCACCCCGGATATAATTGTAAAAAATAATGGAGATAAATTTAATGTTTCACTAAAAAATAATTATGACTCTCTTAAATTATTTAATTTAAAAAAAGATGAGATTAATGATAAGGATGCATACAATCAAGCAAAGTGGTTCATTAAGAATTTAAATTATAGAAAAATTAACATTATTCGGGTTGTCAATGCTATCTTCTCTCATCATAAAGAATTTTTAAATGAAAATATTTTAAAGTCTCCTTTAAATATTAAAACCATTGCGAATCAACTGGAGATTCATGAATCAACGGTTAGTAGAATTGTAAATAATAAATTCATTGAAACACCCCATGGTATTTTTGAACTTAAATATTTTTTCATAAATGAAGTAAATAATACTTCGAATAAAACCATATTAGATAAAATTAAAGCTATTATTAGAGATGAGAATAAAGTTAAACCATTGTCTGATTCTGAAATTCTCTTAACACTTGGCCAAGAAAATATTACAATCAGTAGGAGAACGGTTGCCAAATATCGTGAACAACTGGGGATACTATCTGCGTCAAAAAGAAAGAAAGGTGCTTAAATAAATGGATATTACAATCACAGGCCAAAACATTGAAATTACTGAAGCTCTTGAATCACTTATTCATGAAAAATTTAATAAAATAACTCGACATTTTGAAAATATTACCGATGTTAAGTTTATTTTAAAAACAGAAAATCATAATCACATTGCTGAATGTAAATTACATCTAATGCATAGCGAAATCTTCAGCGATGCATCTGGATCAGACATGTACAAAGTTATTGATGATTTGATTCACAAAATAGATAGGCAAGTTATTAAAATTAAAGAAAAAACAAAAGATCACCACCAGTCTGAGGGGGTTGTAAGAAAACACAACCAATAAATTTTGAATTTATTTATCATTACAGGATTGTCTGGTGCAGGTAAAACGAATGCACTAAGGACATTTGAAGATAATAACTACTATTGTATTGATAATCTGCCTGCCAAACTTTTACCCAATGCAATTCAAGATCTAGAAAATAACCAAATCAAATCAGTTGCAATAAGTATTGATAGTCGATCTCTCAATATTGAAATGCTTCCAGAAATATTAGAAGAATTAAAACTTTTAAAAATTTCATTTAAGTTAATTTTTTTAACAGCAAGTATTGAACAAATTATCAAACGATTTAATGAATCCAGAAGAAAGCATCCATTAAGTAAAAATAAGACAAGCTTACGAGAAGCCATAGTTAAAGATCAAGAAATTTTAAGTATGATAGAGGACGATTATATTCAAATTGATACCAGCAATCTAAACTTAACGTCACTTAATATAAAAATAAATGATCTTATTGATTCAAAATTAAGTTTTCATATTCACATATCATCTTTCGCTTATAAAAAAGCGATTCCATTAGATATTGATTTTATTTTTGATGTAAGAGAATTACCAAACCCATTCTATAAAGATGATCTTAAAAAGTTGACCGGATTAGACAAGCCTTTAAAAAAATACTTACTAGAATTCGAAGAAACCAAAGAAATCATTCATGATATATCATCTTTTTTAAGACCACGAATAAAAAAATATGTACTCCAAGGAAGAAAATATCTTGCAATTGGATTTGGATGCACTGGAGGAAGACATAGGTCAGTCTTTATAACAGAGGAAATTGCAAATGTTATTAAAAATAATAATAATGATCTGCATGTATCCACTTTTCATCGAGAATTAGATGTTTAGATTTTTATTAATTACTCATGGCAATCTTGGTCAATCACTTGTTGAGTGTGTTGAGAATAATTTACAAAAAAAATGTTGCGATATAATTGATATTATTTCTTTAAATTCTTCAGATATTGATTTAACTAGAAAAGAGCTTGATATATACGTTAATAAAAATAAAGATTGCGAGATAATAATTCTTACAGATCTATATGGGGCCTCTTCTAGCAATATTGTCAAAAAACATACATCACAAGAAAATATTTATGCCATATCAGGATTGAATTTGCCAATGTTAATGAAAGCCGTTACATTAAAAACAAATGACATACAAATCATGGTGGATGAAATTATTAAATGTGGAAACAAATCCATCATTAATTTTTTATGATTAAAAAAAATCTTACTATCAAGAATGAACTAGGCCTTCACGCAAGAGCTTCAAATAAATTATCTACTGAAGCTGCTAAGTTTAAATCAAAGATTGAAATTATCTTTAATGATCAAATTATTGATTGTAAAAATATGATGGACATTCTTCTCCTATCAATTGGAATTCATGATTCTTTTACCATCAGAATAAGTGGTGTCGATGAGAAAAAAGCATTAGAGTCTATAGAAAAGTTAATTAATAATTTATTTGGTGAGGGGAAATAATTGTTAATTGTCTCTGGAATCCCTGTCAGTTCAGGTGTGGCGATTGGTAAAGCTTATATTTTAGCGCACGCATTAAATGAAGTCGAACCCTATACTATTACTGAAAAAAATATTACAAATGAAATTAAACGTTTTAACCAAGCCATTAAACAACTTAAGAGTGAGCTATTAGGTTTAAAAAAAGAACTAAAAAAAAATAAAATGGGTGAATATGGTTCATTTATCGATGTGCAATTAGCCATAATTAATGACCCAAAAATTTCAAAAAATCCATTAGAACTCATAGAAAAATCCAAGCAAAATGCTGAGTGGGCATTAAAAGTTCAAATGGAAGAAATCATTAATAAATTTAATTCAATTGAAAATAGTTACATTCGTGAAAGAAAAAATGATATATATCAAGTCTGTGAAACATTGATTAAATATTTAATTGGTCATGAATCTAAACAATTATCTAGTGATAAAAATAGAATTATTGTTGCACATGATATTTCTCCTGCAGATGCTCTTAAATTTAAAAATAGTAATAATATTGCGTTTGTTACAGATATTGGAGGAACCACATCTCATACAGCTATTCTAGCTAAAAGTATCAACATACCCTCAGTCGTTGGAACACAAAATGCTAAAAACTTGATATCAAACGGTGATAATTTGATTGTTGATGGAGACCATGGCTGCGTAATTATTAATCCGACCGATGAAGTCATAAATGAATACAAGTTAAAACAAAACTTATATGAATTAGAAAGTAAAAAATTACTTAATCTACAAAAACTCATATCAAAAACCATTGATAAAGTGTCTGTAAATTTATATGTGAATATTGAAGATACTAATAACATTGAACCTGTAATGGAAAATAATACAAAGGGTGTTGGATTATTTAGAACAGAATTTATTTTTATGGATAAACATCGTATGCTCGATGAAAATGAGCAATTCACAATTTATAGAAACTTAACAAAAGCGTTACCTAATAAAACAATAACTATTAGAACACTTGATTCAGGGGGTGATAAAGTTATTGAGCACATGCCTAATACAAATCAAAATCCTGCACTTGGTCTTAGAGCTATAAGATTTTGTTTAGCAGAGCCTGATGTGTTCATCACACAGATGAAAGCATTACTTAGAGCCTCACATTATGGTGACATTAGAATATTAATACCAATGCTGAGCTCTGATAACGAACTCAGGCAAGTAAAACTCTTAATTGAGCGAGCAAAAGATATACTTACTTCTGAAAGAAAAAAATTTAATTCTAAAACGCTAATTGGAGGAATGATTGAAGTACCCGCAGCAGCTATTGATGCGGAAAGTTTTGCTTCTCAATTAGACTTTCTTTCAATTGGTACAAATGACTTAATTCAATATACTTTAGCTGTTGATAGAACAGATGATGCTGTATCACATTTATACGATTCATCCCATCCTGCACTTCTTAAATTAATAAAAGGGGTAATTGATGCAGGAACTAAAGCAGGTATCGAAGTGTCTCTATGTGGTGAGATGGCAGGAGATCCAAAATTAACTAAATTACTTATTGGGCTTGGCTTAACAAATTTCTCAATGCATCCGTCAAGCCTACTTAAAGTAAAAAAAGTAATCTTAGAATCTGAGTTTTCAAAACTAAAATCGAAAGCTAAGAAAATCCTTAATACTCACGATAAAATTGAAATTGAAAATTTAATCAATAATCTTAACAATTGAATGATATGAACAATCCTATTCTAGAACAAATAGACTTACCCATTTTTGACGAAATTAAAGCGGAACACATCTATCCAGCTATCACAACAATCATCATTGAAAATAAAACTAAAATAAAAGAGATTGAAAACTATGAAATTTCTAAAATTGATTATAAGTTTGTAGACGAATTAAGCCTACTAGATTACAAACTTAGTAACGCTTGGTCACAAATTGGTCATCTTAATTCCGTAATGAATTCTGACCTATACCGAGGTGAATATAATAAATGTCGTGAGCTTATCACTGACTTTTACTCAAACTTATCGCAAAATACAAAAATCTTTAATTTGTACAAAGAATTAAAAAAATCTACCATTTTTGAATCATTAAGTGCAATGCAGCAAAAAATAATTAATGATGAAATTAAAGACTTTAAGCTTGGTGGAGTAGATCTAGATGAAGATAAAAAGACTACGTTCAAAGAATTACAATCAAAACTAGCAAAATTATCATCAAGATTTGAAGAGAATGTATTAGACGAAACCAATAACTACACTTTAAATATTACCGATGAAAGTTTACTAGATGGTATACCTAAAGATATTCTTGAATCTGCAAAGGCCTTGGCAAAAGAAAATGATCAAAAAGGTCATACATTCACTCTTCATTTTCCGTGCTACATTCCTGTCCTTCAGTATGCAAAAAACAGAAACCTAAGAAAAGAAATGTATGAAGCCTATGCCAAAAAGGCTTCAGAGTTTTCTGATAAAAAATTTGATAATACAACCATTATCAAAGATATTCTTAGTCATCGTGCTAGCATTGCAAGATTATTAGGGTTTAATAATTATGCCGAGTTAAGTATTGACAGGAAAATGGCAAGCAACCCAGATGAAGTTTGTTCTTTTTTAAGAGACTTATCCAACAAAGCGAAACCATATGGATTAAAAGATTTTGAGGAACTTAAAGAAGCTGCAAAAAAAGATGGAGTTGAAGAACTTGAAGCCTGGGACGTAGCATTTTATTCTGAAATAATCAAACAAAATAAATACAATATCAATGACCAAGAGATAAAACAATTTTTTCCAGAGAATAAAGTTTTTGAAGGTTTGTTTAACGTAATTAAAAATTTATATGATATTGATATTATCGAGTCAAAAGCCTCCATTTGGCACACAGATGTTAAGTATTATGAGTTATTACAAGACAATAAAATCATAGGATCTTTTTATCTTGATCTATATGCACGTAAAAATAAACGAGGTGGCGCATGGATGGATGAATGTATTTCAAAAACCAAATTTAATGAAAATATTGATTACCCAGTTGCTTATCTCACTTGTAATTTTTCATCCCCAATAGGAAATAATCCAGCATTATTTACACACGATGAAGTGATCACACTATTTCATGAATGTGGTCATGGGCTTCACCATCTTTTAACGGAAATTTCTGAGTTTAATGTTTCTGGAATTAAGGGAGTTGAATGGGATGCCGTTGAATTACCCAGCCAATTTATGGAGAATTTTTGTTGGGATTGGAATGTGATAAAGAATATGACTCAACATATTCATACCAAAGAATCCATGCCAAAAGAATTATTTAACAAACTTATAGCAAGTAAAAACTTTCAATCAGGAATGCAGTCCCTTCGTCAAATCGAATTTGCATTATTTGATATGTTAATTCACATGGAAAGTAATCCAGATAATTTAGATGTTATAAGCACCCTTGAATCTGTTCGAGACGAAGTTGCAGTTGTTCGCCCTCCTAACTGGAATCGCTTTCCTCATAGTTTTAGCCATATTTTTGCAGGTGGGTATGCTGCCGGATACTATAGTTACAAATGGGCAGAAGTATTATCAGCAGATGTCTTCGAAGAATTTGAAAATAATGGGGTATTAAGCAAAGATGTTGGTGCCAGATTTAGAAGGGAAATTTTAAGTGTTGGTGGTTCAAGGCCAGCAAAAGAGTCATTTATTAAATTTAAAGGTAGAGAACCTTCCGTAGACGCTTTATTAAGACATAACGGACTTACTGCATGAAAATCATTTCATGGAATGTCAATTCTCTAAAGATTAGACATAACCAACTTGTAGATATAATTAATAAACATAATCCTGATGTCATATCTTTACAAGAAACAAAGTCTCAAGATGAAAACTTTCCAATTGAATCTTTTAATAACCTTGGTTATCAATCTATCTTCACTGGACAAAAAACATTCAATGGTGTCGCCATAATAACCAAACTACCATTTGAAAATATTTTGTTAAATATTCCTAATTTTCAAGATGAGCAAAAAAGGTTTGTTTCTGCTGAGGTAAAGTTTGATGATCGTAAAATTATAATAATGAATGGATATTTCCCAAACGGTCAATCATTAGATAGCGATAAATTCATTTATAAACAATCTTGGGTTAATGCTCTTTTAAAATTCATTAAAACAAAAAATTCAGATTCATTATTGATGGGCGATTTTAATATTGCCCCAGATGACATTGACTGTCATGATCCTGAAAAATGGGTTGGGACTGTTCTTACAAGCGATATTGAAAGAAATTTATTTAAAGAAATCATTGAATGTAATTTCACCGACACTCATCGCTATCTAAACAAAAATGAACCAGGATTTACTTGGTGGGACTATAGGATGGCAGCCTTTAGAAGAAACCTCGGATTAAGAATTGACCACATACTTGCTTCACATGATTTAATCAATTTTTTAAAAGACTTCAGTGTCCTAAGTGATTATAGAAAATTAGAGAGGCCTTCAGACCACGCACCCATAATGCTTACTTTGAATTTTTAAGTCCTAGTTGTTTTAGTTTTCTATAAAGATGAGTTCTTTCAACACCAGAAACAATTGATAAGTCTTTCATACTTACGTTGTTATCTAAATGATGTTTCAAGTAAAGTTTATCAAATTCTTCTCTTGCACTTTTTAGCTCCATGCCATAAAGATGCTCAATAGGATTATTTTGCTGCTTTGTAGGCTCATTTAAATCAACTGGGCTTAATTTAATAGCATTAAGATAGTCTTCCTCATCAATGATTTCTCCATCAGCAAATTTTAAGCAATTTCTGATAATCTGATCAAGATATAAAATATCATAGCAATTTTTGTCCGATCTAATTTTGTTTAAAAAAGTAATATCAAACTCCTTGTATATTTTATTTGAAACAAAATTTAAATGATAAGTAAGAATATCTTTAGCCGATTTGATAAGCTTATCCTCATCTTGCGAGCCAAAGACTTTGAAGTCAGTAATTGAAAAATCTGAGAAATTAATTTTTTGTTTATATTCTTCCGTTAAATCAACATCACTATTAATGGCTATTTTTACGTTATATTTTTTTGTCTTAGATTCAATGATCTTAAATATCGAGATGGCATTTTCATTGTAATCAGAAAAATTTTCAAAAATTAATAAAGAATTTTTCTTTTCCTCTAAAAAAGATTCGCAGTTATCAATTTTTTTTATTGATGATTGATCAATCTTAAATACTTGATCTTTATTTGAAGATAAAAAGTAATAAAGGGCCTCTTTACAATTAGTTTTAAAAAATTGATGGTTTTCTTTATCGTCTAGCTTTTTAAATAGATCAAACAATTCTTTATCTTTGTTGTTTTTTAAAAACTCGATGGATATGGTATTAAAATCAATTGACTCATTAATCGCATCATTCAAAACTTTCAAAACTTTGTGTAGTGAAATTGGCTTTTCAATAAAATCAAAGGCGCCATTTTTGGTCGCGTCAATTGCTGTATCTATTGTTCCATGGCCTGACATCATAATAATGGGTTGTTTTAATTTTTGACTGACCTTTAGCTCTTTAAGCAAGGTAATTCCATCGCAGTCAGGCATCCAGATATCTAACAAAATAATATCTATATTATTTTCTTGCTTTATTAATTTTCTTGCTTCATTTGCATCTGCCGCCAAATATGTTTCATATCCTTCATCAAGTAATATTTCTGATAAGGACTCTCGGATATCTTTTTCATCATCAATGATAAGAATTGTTGATTTATTTGCCATAATTAATAGCTAAAGTGTATTTCTACATTTGCCCCTGATATTTTATTATTTTTAATAGTGATAGATCCATCATGCTCATCAATAATTTTTTTCACAACAGCCAGACCTAATCCAGTACCGGTTTTTTTAGTTGTCACATAAGGCTCGAAAATATTTATGTCATCATTCACGCCAGTACCATTATCAATGAAATTAAGAATCAAAGCATTTCTTGTTTTTCTGAGCCTGATCTCAATTTCACAGGAATTATCTTCTTTTTTTGCTTCGTATGCGTTGTTGATAAGGTTTACAAAAACTTGTCTAATTTTTATTTCATCACAAGTAAAGTTAATTTTTTTTGACCTGGATGATATCTTTATTTTGAGATCTTCTTTTTGAAACAAATTCACTAGCTCATTTAATAAATCAACCAAATTTATTTCTGATTTTGTTAATTCAGGTGATCTAGAATACTCAGTAAACTCATTTACCATTTTTTTGATCGCATCAACCTGATTAACGATGGTTTTCGTAATGTCGCTCAGGATAGTTTGATCATTTTTTTCTAATTGTTTTGAGAATTTATGATCGATTCTTTCCGCAGATAACTGAATCGGAGTTAATGGATTTTTTATTTCGTGTGCGAGTCGTCTCGCTACTTCAGACCAAGCTTCATTTCTTTGCGCAGCTGTAATTTCAGAGATATCATCAATTAATATAATTTTATTTTTATTTTTTCCAGTGCCCTGTTCTGTTAACTGAATCGATAAAATTCTTCTTTTAAATTTCAACGTAAGTGCTTTTTCTTTATAGCTATCTTTGCTTTTATTTATCAATGTTACTATTTCTTCAAATTGAGCCCCATATTCTAAAATTTGGTTAAATCTTTGACCGATTAGTAACTCTAGATTAAATCCTAAAAGTTTTGAGGCTAATTTATTTGTAAGCCTTATATTACTTTTTGGATCTATAACAATGATCCCCGATGACATATTGTTAATAATGCTTTCTAAGAAGTTTCTTGACGACTCAATTCTTTGCCTATTAAGTTCAAGCGTCTTATTGGCACTTTCAAGTTTAGTTGTCATTGTATTAAATGACCTCACTAACATTCCCAGCTCATCTTTTCCTTGATCTGGTATTTTTTTCTTGAAATTACCTTTTGCAATACTCTGTGTTGCTTCAGACAAGATTGATAAAGGCATCGTAAATCTTCTACTGAAATAAAGAGCTAATGATATTGAAAGAAGGATTGCCAAGAAAAGGATAATACTTAATGTTATCTGATAAATTACCTTTAATGAGTTCCTGCTAAAAGTTAAGGCTTGATAATCCTCAAAGACAGACTCAACAGATAACGCAGCCTCTGAAATACTTTCAGGAATTTTTTGTGTAATGATTAAATAAAATTTCTTCTGTATTTTGTCATCAATTAAAATATAAGGCTGGAATGTTTTTAAAAAAATAATATTTTCTTGAGTAATATCTATCTTTCCATGAAAGCCAGTATTTGCAAGAATCAAATCTTGTTCATCAGGTAACACTGAATCAATTTCGATATTATCTTTTGATGAAATAGCCATAATTCGATTTTCTTCATCGATGATCATTGCATCATAAATATCAAATTTTTCAGTTAGATCCGAAAGAACTGGGTTAAATTCTTTAATTTTTGAATTTGATAATGAATAACTGATACTTCTTGACTTCAGCTCAACATCTTTTCTTAATATGTCTAGCGTCTTTTGACCAATATTTAATCCACTTTCTAACGCCGACTCAACTCTAACATTAAACCATGACTCTATTGATTTAGTTAAAAAGTTCACAGAAACAAAATACAGAACCATCAGTGGAACTATAATCATGATGCTGTAGGAAATGACCAACCTTAATGTCAATCTGCTGCCGGTGACTTCTTTTTTAACCTCCTTAAATAATCGATAAACTTGTAATGCAATAAATATAAATAGCAGAACCACAAATGCTAAATTTATTTTTAAAAGTAACTGAAAAGTTTCGCTGCTGATAAAATCAGAATTTGAAAGCGATCTTATTAAAATCACTAATAGCGATAAACTTATTACTAATGCTGATGTAAGCAGGTATCTCATAAATTATGTTTTAAACTTTTTATTATCATCCATTTCGGTTTTTTTAAACTTAATTGTAAGCTTTTTGGAAGATTTTTTTGATCAATCTCCCAGGTTACTGTGAGTTCTTTATTTTTCGAATCATTGATATTTTCTAAAGTTAAGTATCGAGGCTTGTTGATATAACTTACTAGCTCATTGAGTTCTGCAAATGAAAATTTTTCATTCTCTTCAAAAAAGTAGAATTTTTTTATCAAAGGATGGTATTCAATTCGAAAATTTTTAATTCTTTTGAATACAACATTATCAAAGAAATATTTATTTTCTCTTTTTACAGTGATTTTTTCTAAAATATGAATAGATATACCTTTATCTATAATTTTTTTTAAATCATTATCTAACTCGTAATCTAAAACAAATTTAATTTTGGTCGAATCTAAATTTTGTTCATCAATAACAATGACTGCATGAGATATATTTAAACAAAATATCCAAGCCAGACTAATTTTTACTAAAGATTTTAAAAAATAAACCATCATGAAATTGATTGGGAATGAGTTGTGTATTTTGATATTTAAAACCATTTGGGATTATGAGATCTTGACTTGCAGCATCCTTATTTTTTGATAGAAATTTCATTACAACATTTTCATTCTCATGTTTGAAAATTGAACAAGTTACATAAAGTAATTTTCCACCACTTTTTAAAATTTTCCACCCCTCTTCAAGTAACTGAAGTTGTTGATTGCTAAATTTTTCAATATCTTGTTGTTTACGCATTAATTTTATATCAATATTTCTTCTGACTACCCCCGACCCTGAGCATGGAGCATCAATCAATATCCGATCATATCGTTTATTGATGTCTATTTTCTCGATAATATTAGATTTTAATTGCAATCTTTTCATATTGCTTCGGATAAGATTAATTCTTTCCTTTGATATATCATAGCAGTCTAGGTCAACATCGAATCTCTCTAGAATATGTGTGGCTTTGCCACCAGGAGCAGAGCATAAATCTAGAATATTCATACCGTTTTGTATATCAAGAAAATCACATGCTAATTGTGCAGCTGGATCTTGGACGTAAAAATGACCTCTCTCATATCCAGGCAACATAGTTATATCTTTTACATTGCTTATTTGAATGTATTTGTCTTCCAGAGTTAATTCATAATCAATATTCGCTTGTTCTAAAAGATCTATATAGTCATTTAGAGAGATTTGTCTTTGATTAATCCTAATAACTGTTTTTGCTCTAGTATTTCCAATTGCTAAGATAGCCTCATAGTCATTAGGGTACTCTTTCATAAGATCGCTAACCCACCATTGTGGATATGAATACCTTATATACATTTCTTCTGGTGTAACAAGTTTATCTTTTTCTCTTAAATAATTTCTAAGGACAGCATTTACCAAATTATAAAAATTATTATTTATTTTTTTTGCCGCTTTGACAGCTTCATTAACAACTGTAAACTCAGCTTTTGACTGATGGTTAATTTGATAGATTGTATTCATCAGCAGGTACTTAATTAAATGATCGTTGATGTCTTTTTTCACAAATTTTTTCAAAATATAGTCGTTAAGATAGAAATCTCTAATACCGCCATAAACAATATCTTTGATAAAATTTTTGTTATTTTCTTCTTTTAAAAAACGATTAAATAAAGTGTCAATTTTTCTACCACTGATTAACTCAGATAATATTTTTGCTGCTTGGACTAAATCCTTATACATTAGAGAAATTTTCAGCTGGTTTTAATTGATAATTTTTAATAAAATCCTTACCAGTTAAAATTTGCCCCCCACTGATCTGAATAGAGTTTATCTTGATATAAAAGTCACCTGTAGCAACTAATAAATCTTCTAACAAATTAATGCTTCCTGGCTGATTTTCAATTGATGAAATATTGGTTAATTCAGCATGAAAAATTTTTACCTCTCTCTGCCTGAAAGAGATTCTTGATACTGGAAACGGGTTTAGGGCCATGACTTTATTTACAATATTTTCTGCCTTATTTTCTAAATTCAAATAAGCCTCACTTTTGCTTATTTTTTTAGCATAAGTCACTTCTTCCTCAACTTGTATTGTTGATTCTAAAGGTAAGCCTAATTGAATATTATTTAGATGCTGCATCATTAAATCAGCACCATCGTTTGCAAGAATTTCAAAATAATTTCCAGATGTTTTATTGGGATCTCTATCAAAACTTTTTATTAAGAATATATTTCCGGCATCCAGTTTTTCAACGACCTCCATAATGGTTACGCCAATCTGGTTGTCTCCATGCATTATTGCCCTTTGGATTGGGGCGGCTCCCCTCCACTTTGGAAGAATAGATGCATGAATGTTATAAGCTTTCCTAGGAAATATATCAATAAAATAATTAGGCAGGATTATTCCATAGGCTGCGACAATTAATACATCCGGACTTAACTCTTCAATGGACTTTGTAAATCCCTCATCAATCTTTTCGGGTTGGAAATATAATAATTGATTATCTTTTGCATATTTTTTGATGGGACTCTCTTTTATTTTCATCCCCCTTCCTGCTGGTCGATCAGGTTGAGTCAATACAGCAATAATTTCCATATCTGAATCATTTATTTTTTTTAGGCATGGAAGTGCGAACTCTGGAGTGCCTGCGTATACTATTTTTAACATTAGCCAGCTCTACTTAATTTACTTATTTTTTTCTTTATTCTTTGCTGCTTTAATTGAGATAAATATTCGATAAAGACTTTACCAACGAGATGGTCCATCTCGTGTTGTATACAAACTGACAATAAGCCATCAGCTTCCAATGTTTTTATATTTCCTTTCAGATCTTGATAACTAATTGTGATATTTTCATACCGCTTTACTGTCTCAAAAAAACCTGGAACTGACAAACAACCTTCATCATATTCTTGCTGCCCATCAAATTTTATTAACTTGGGATTAATTAATACTAATAAATCTTTTTTGTCATCACTAATATCAATCACAATAATTCTTCGATGAACATCAACCTGCGTCGCTGCTAAGCCAATCCCTTTTGACTCATACATGGTTTCAGCCATATCTTGGACTAGCTTCTCTGTTGATTCGTCAAAAACTTCTACAATCTCAGCAATTTTATGAAGCCTTGGATCAGGGTATTTTAAGATTTTTAATAAAGCCATATTTTTACTTGCATTTTATTTTTAATACTGTAAATTAAAAGTTAGTGAATAGTTTTATATCTTATAAGTTTTATTTTCAATATTATACTCTTTTAGAGTCCCACTTTTTTTCACTCTTTAATTCAAATAAATTTTATTTAGGAGAAAGATATGTTTGATTTATTAGTCTACGTATTTGAAAATTACCTTTCATCCCAACATAACGTTTCTGACTTATCAAAGATGACAACTGAATTAGAAGAGGCTGGATTTGAGTATAAAGAAATAGAATTTGCTATAGATTGGTTTGCAACATTAAAAGTTTTGTCAGAAAAAATTAATGACAAGAAGATCAATGAATCAGGGCTTAAGTCAAGAATTTACTCCAAAAGAGAGTATGAAAAAATTAATAATGAAGGGATTGGTTTCCTGATCTTCCTTGAAAAGGCAACCATCTTATCGCCTGCGGAAAGAGAGATTATTATTGATCGAGCAATGGCTGTTGACCAAACGGACGTTAACTTAGATGAATTAAAATGGATCGTCATGATGACCTTATGGCATTTTGGTCGAGAGAACGAATACTTGTTTGTTGAAGACGCGCTATTCAATCCAAAAAATGGTGCAGTACACTAGTTAATCAGAAATATTTTTCAATACTTTTGTAACAATCCCGCACTCATTGAGTGTATAGAAATGAAATGACTCTACCCCAAACTGTTGAAGGGTCTCACATAATTCAGAAATGAAATCGATACCAAATTCACGCAGCGACTCAATATCATCCTCATAAGATTCTAATTTATATTTAAGCCATCTGGGAATCTCAGCCCCACAAGTTTGAGCAAATCTTGACAGTTGCTTGATGTTATAAATAGGCATAATTCCAGGAACGATAGGAATACTGATATTTAACTGTTCACACTCTTCAATAAACTTAAAGTACGAGTCCACATTAAAAAAGAATTGAGTAATCGCTGAATTAGCACCCGCATCAACCTTGGTCTTAAAGTTTTTGAGATCATCAATAGAGTTTACTGATTCGGGATGAAATTCAGGATAGGCTGCAACGTCCAAATGAAAATAGTCACCTGTATTGGCTCTAATAAATTCAACCAAATCACTAGCGTAATGGAAGTCACCATACCCGGCAATGCCCGATGGGTTATCTCCTCTCAAGGTCACTAAACGATTGATACCTTTATTTTTATAACTTGTAATGAGGTCTAACACTTCATCTTTCGTTGAAGTGATGCATGAGATATGGGGCACTGCATTGTAACCATCATCTTTAATGGATTGAACAATCCCAATTGTCTTATCTTTAGTGGAGCCGCCCGCACCAAAAGTCACAGAAAAAAACTCAGGATTAAATTCTGACAGGTTCTTTAATGTTCTCTTTAATTTTTCCTCCCCCTCTTGCGTTCGAGGAGGAAAAAATTCAAAACTAAATGAGCTTGATTTCATTTAGTACCTGTAATGGTCTGGTTTGAAAGGCCCGTCAACATTGACTCCAATATATTTAGCCTGCTCCTCAGTTAACTTGCTCAGCTGAACATTTAGAGTTTTTAATTGCAACACAGCAACTTTCTCGTCTAGATGCTTAGGTAATGTATAAACATTAACTGGGTAATCTTGAGTATTTTTAAATAATTCAATTTGCGCAATTGTTTGATTGGCGAATGAAGAACTCATCACATAACTAGGATGTCCGGTTGCACAACCCAAGTTAACCAATCTTCCCTTGGCTAATAAGATTATTTTTTTGCCATCGGGGAAAATGACATGGTCCACTTGAGGCTTAATTTCTTCCCAAGTATACTGTTCCAAACTAGCAACATCAATCTCATTATCAAAGTGACCAATATTGCAAACAATCGCCTCATCTTTCATGCGTGACATATGGTCATGATTGATCACATTGTAGTTTCCAGTCGCGGTCACAAAAATATCAGCATGCTCAGCTGCATAGTCCATTGTCACGACTCTATAACCTTCCATTGCTGCCTGCAATGCACAAATTGGGTCAACTTCAGTTACCCAGACCTGAGCCGATAAAGCTCTTAGTGCTTGTGCAGAACCTTTACCAACATCGCCATAACCTGCAACAACCGCAATTTTACCAGCAATCATGACGTCGGTTGCCCTTTTAATAGCATCCACCAAAGATTCACGACAGCCATATAAATTATCAAATTTAGATTTAGTCACAGCGTCATTCACATTGATTGCTGGAAAAGCAAGTTCTCCATCATTATGCATTTGATAAAGTCTATGAACGCCCGTAGTCGTTTCTTCAGTAACTCCCTTAATATGCTTAATTCTGTCACTGTACCAAGTTGGATGTTCAGCAAGCTTATTTTTGATTGCTTTAAAAAGCGCTGTTTCTTCTTCACTATGCGGATTATCTAAAACAGATTGATCTTGTTCTGCCTTCACTCCTAAATGCAGTAATAAAGTAGCATCTCCACCATCATCCAGGATCATGTTTGAGTATTCACCATTAGACCATTCAAAAATTCGATGCGTGAAGTCCCAATACTCATCTAGACTTTCCCCTTTAAATGCAAACACAGGGGTACCATTTTTTGCAATGGCTGCAGCAGCATGGTCTTGAGTTGAATAAATATTGCAAGAAGCCCATCGAACTCTTGCTCCTAGCGCCTCTAATGTTTCAATTAAAACTGCGGTTTGAATCGTCATGTGTAATGAGCCGGTGATTAAAGCGCCCTTTAGAGGCTGGGATGATTTATATTCTTCACGAATGGCCATAAGACCTGGCATTTCTTTTTCAGCAATTGAAATTTCTTTGCGGCCAAAGTCAGCAAGAGAAATATCTGCAACAACATGATCCAAATGGATGTTAGATTCTGTCACGTTATTCATAAATTTATCCTTTAAATTTAAAATTAATAAGTGACCAGCTGGCTTCTTCACCTGAAGCCTTGACTGGCAAGGTTAGGTGAACGCAGTTTAGATTGTCGAGCCTGGGAAAGAATCTCGCAGCGTTCCTCGACGATAGAAATTATACTTGAAATTATTTAAAAAGTTAAGTTGTTGTTTATGTTAATTTTTTGTCCGTTTTTTCCCAAGAAAAGGTATCTTCATCACGGCCAAAATGACCATAAGCCGCAGTTTTTCTATAAATAGGTCTCAACAGGTCTAACATCTGAACAATCCCTTTAGGTCTTAAATCAAAATTTTCTCTTATGATTGCAACCATCTCCTCATTAGAAACTTTTCCTGTTCCAAAGGTATCAACCATAATGGAGGTGGGTTGTGCGACCCCAATTGCATAAGATAGCTGCACTAAACATCTGGATGCGAGACCATTAGCAACAATATTTTTCGCAACGTATCGTGCAGCATATGCAGCAGATCGGTCAACTTTTGACGGATCTTTGCCTGAGAAGGCCCCGCCACCGTGGGGAGCTGCTCCCCCGTAGGTATCCACAATAATCTTTCTACCTGTCAGACCGCAATCACCTTGAGGGCCACCAATAACAAATTTTCCTGTTGGGTTGATTAAAAATTTAGTAGCAGTTGTATCAATATCACCAGGAAGTGTTGGTTTGATAATCTCTTCAATGACTGCTTCGTGAATGTCTTTTTGAGAGATATCAGGATCGTGCTGTGTTGACAACACAATTGTATCAATCGCCATGGGAGTATTATTCTGATATTTTAAGGTCACCTGCGATTTTGCATCCGGCCTTAACCACGAAAGCTTTCCAGACTTCCTCACCTCTGACTGTTTTTTGACTAGCTGATGAGATAACCAAATTGGCAGTGGCATCAAAGATGTCGTTTCATCACAAGCATACCCGAACATTAACCCCTGATCTCCAGCTCCTTGATCCAAGGGATCATCATTTGCTTGATCTACCCCTTGGGCAATATCAGGTGACTGTTCATCATAGGCAACCAAGACGGAGCAGCCGTTATAGTCAATTCCTTTTTCAGGATGATCATATCCAATATCTTTAATGACTTCTCTAGCAACCTTAATATAATCAACGCGCGCTTTGGTAGTTATTTCACCAGCTAATAACACTAGTCCTGTATTCGTTAATGTTTCGGCAGCTACTCGTGCCATTGGATCTTGTTCCAAAATAGCATCTAAAATGGCATCTGAAATTTGATCGGCAACCTTATCAGGATGACCTTCTGAAACCGATTCGGAGGTAAAAAAATAATCACTCATACTTTGTAATCAATCTAAATTTTTAAATATTCGCGCTAGAATAACAGAATTAACGTTATTATTGAATACTGATGGATATTGTTTTAAAAGTCTTTTTCTCTCTCCCTTTGATTACTATTCATCTTCTCGGCTGCTTTCTTGGTCTTCTGATGTATTTATTGGATGCTAAATTTCGTGAACGGACTGTAAAGCACATCAACCAAAGTCATATCGTCTCCGGAAAAATTGCCACAAAAAATTTGATTATCTCGAATGTAATGCATATCGGGATGGCTCTAATGGAGTCATTTAGCATCTGGTTTGCATCTAACAAACGAATCAAAAGATTGGTGGTGAGAACAAAAAATTGGGATCTCATTAAAAAATTAAAATCCAAGAATAAAGGTATTATTTTTTTAACGCCCCATATCGGCTCCTTTGAGATCACTGCCCAATATTATGGGCTTTTTTCACCTATTAAAGTGATGTATAAGCCAACCGCGAGAAAATGGATTAATCAGCTGATATACCAAGGCAGAAATAAAAATCACGTCACTCCTGTGAATATTGAATTAGGGGGCATGAAACAGATACTTAAAGCACTTAAAAATGGTGAAGCAGTTGGCATACTTCCTGACCAAGTTCCTCCAGAGGGTCATGGCGAGTGGTCTAGTTTTTTTAATCAAAAAGTTTACACCATGACATTGGTACAAAAATTACATACACTTACTAAAGCTCCAATAATTTTTGCAATTGGGAGACGGCTCAAAATGGGATCAGGTTTTGAAATTGAATTATTTGAATTTAAGGGTTCAGTCACGACAAAAAAAATTGATCAGTGTATTGAAACAATCGTAAAAACTTCTCCTGAACAATATTTATGGAATTACAGAAGGTATAAGTTACCCAAGTCATGAAGATACCATTCACTAAAATGCAGGCGATAGGAAATGATTTCATCGTCATTAATCAAATCGATCAAGTGTACGATCTAAGCCAAGCTCAAATAGCTAAGTTAGCAGATCGTCATTTTGGTATTGGTTTTGACCAGCTATTAATTATTGAAAAAAGTGACAACCCAACTGCTTTTGACTATAAATACCGTATCTTTAACGCAGATGGATCAGAAGTGGAGCATTGTGGAAATGGGGCTCGTTGTTTTTATGAGTACATCCAACATCATAAGATATCCTCAAAAAATCCAATAACAGCTGAAACTCTTAATGGCTCAATTTCATTAACCAAAGACGATGAACTGATTGCAGTTGATATGGGAACATATTCTATTGGTATGAAAAATGAACCATCGTTATTTTTTGACATATTTTCAGATAAAAAAACCGAAGAAATTCAAGGGATATATATTGATGTAGGGAATCCCCACATCGTATTTTTTGTTGATAGTGTCAAAGATGTTGATGCCGTTCGAACTGGAAAGAGTATTCAAGGATCCTCTCTTTTTCCTCATAGTGTAAATGTCGGTTTCTGCGAAATTATCAACAGTAACGAAATAAAATTAGTTGTGTACGAACGTGGCTCAGGCTTAACTCTTGGATGCGGTTCTGGTGCTTGCGCTGCCTCCATTGCTGCAATTCATCTTAAAAAAGTTGAAGGCTCTTTAGTTAAAGTGAACATGCCAGGCGGCTCAATATATACCCAAGCTTTTGCTGATAACCATATTCTCTTAAAAGGAGATGCATCGATAGTCTTTGAGGGCATAATTAATCTATGAGTAATGAATTACTGGATCAGTTTTTAAACTACATTAAGTTTGAAAAAAGATTAAGTGAGCTCACGATAAAAAATTATCAGAATGATATCAATCGACTGATACTAATAAATGACAAAAAACTAACAGAATTTAATTCTGAGGATATTCGTTTATCACTTTCTAAGCTCCATGCATCTGGATTAAGTGGAAAATCTTTATCTCGAATTTTATCTTCCTGGAGGAGTTGTTTTTTATTTTTTAATAAATCACAACTAATGAAATATGATCCAACATCAGGAATCAAAGCTCCGAAATCACAGAAGAAACTGCCCCAAACGCTGTCCATTGACCAAGTATTTAATCTAATTAACATTCCTCAAACTAATTTCATTGATACAAGAGATCGTGCAATTCTTGAATTTTTTTACTCCTCGGGTTTGAGATTGTCTGAGCTAGTGAATATTCATCTTAGCGATATTGATACAAACGAACAAACTTTGAAGGTATTAGGTAAAGGAAACAAATTTAGAATTGTTCCCTTAGGCAGGAAAGCTATTGAGGCATTGGATTTATGGATTCTGCAAAGGAATAAATTAAACAAGCTTGTGGATGATGAATTTTTGTTCCTTAATCAACAAGGAAAGAAATTAACTGCACGTGCAATTCAATACCGACTGAAGTTTTGGGCTCAAAAAAATAATATCCCAGAGAATATTCACCCCCACCTTTTACGTCATAGTTTTGCCAGCCATGTTTTACAATCGAGTCAAGACTTGAGGGCAGTTCAAGAGCTTTTAGGGCATTCGAATATTTCTACCACACAAATATATACTCATCTAGATTTTCAGCATCTATCTAAAATTTATGATCAAGCCCATCCCAGATCCAAAAAAAAGATAGATTGATCGAAGACCAATAATCACTTATAGTAAAAAATATGAAACAAGACCTAGATATCATCGAACAGAAGCTTAAGACTATCGTAAATCTTTTAAATGATTTACAGGAAGAAAATAAGGTTCTGAAAGATAAAATTCATAATCAAGATGAAACCATCAAAAGCTTAAATTTAAAGATTTATGAGGCCTCACAAAAATTAGAAAATCTACTTGGACAAATACCTGCTGAGGAGTTATTGTGAGCAAAATTGTTGAGATAAATATATTAGGTCGTGACTTCCAAATTAACTGCCCCGATGAAGAAGAAGAAGCGCTTATTCAGTCAGCAAGCTATCTTAATCAAAAAATAGATCAACTCAAAGAGTCGGGAGTGACAGGATTTGACAGACTTCTGCTGATGGCGTCCTTAAATATCATTCACGAATCAACTAATAACAATCCAGAAAATCTAACTCAATTAAAATTAGTCCAAGAAAAATTGAACAATTTTGATAAAATTTTGGACCAAGCTTTAAGTAATCATTAATAAAGTTTGTTTTACTGTTGCTTAGGCTATATATTCTTTGAACTAGTCATTAGCATCGGTTGAAGTTCATCTGGTGTGGTGAGATTGTTACAATTGGGTAACCTCCTAAGGGCTCTTGTTAACAAACCTAAAGCATCATAGACTTTTACCACCTGAACCTTTGGTTCTAAATGCTAGTCTAGGCAACAGTAAAGCAAATTTATCTTAGGCTATGATACTCCAAATCAGCAATGTCAATTAATTCAAGACATTTTTCATTTGTGGCTTCTAATATCACTGGGGGAGCCATACCGGCTTCTGCAGCCTCAAGCCATCGGCTTGCACATAAACACCAACGGTCTCCAGGCTTTAAACCTGCGAATTGAAATTCTGGACGCGGCGTAGATAAGTCATTCCCTAGAGCTTTTGAGAAGATTAAAAATTCGTCACTTACCTCTGCGCAGACCGTATGATTTCCCTGATCAGAGTCACACTGTTCACATATACCATTTCTTAAAAAACCAGTTTTTGGATTTAGGCTACATACCTGCAGATTGGTGCCTTTTACATTCTTTTGTATCATCGTTAAAATTACTATTAGATTAATTAGGATAAGTATAAATGAAATATTGGCTCATGAAATCAGAACCTTCGGATTACTCAATTGACGATCTTGAACGAGACGGCAGTATAGATTGGTATGGCATAAGAAATTATCAAGCAAGAAACTTCATGCGAGATGATATGCAAATCGGAGACCTGGCCTTTTTCTATCACTCGAACTGTAAAGAGCCAGGCATTGTTGGCATCATGAAGGTATCCAAATTAGCCTATCCTGATAAATTGCAGTTTATTGAAGGCCACAAATACCATGACCCTAAATCAGACCCTAATAATCCAAGGTGGGTCAATGTGGATGTTGCGTTTGTAAAAAAAATTCCACTGGTCAGCTTAAATGAATTGAGGCAGCATCAACAATTAGAAACGTTGAAAATTCTGCAAAGGGGGAATCGTTTATCCATTACCCCTTTAACAGAAGATGAGTGGAACTACATCAATCAAATTAATACTATCTAACGTCGTCAAGGCTTCCAATTGATTTAGGGTAAGTCACGACGCCCCATGGGATACCAGATACTGGAATTGAACCCGTGACCTCAAGGCTATTCGTATCAACGACAATGAGCTCATCAGATCTACCACAGGCTAAAAGAAGTTCATCGTTGTTTGGCGTAAATGAAAAGTGCCAGCACCTTTTACCCTCAAGAGGAATGTCCTTTAGCTTCGTGAATCCTTCTGTTTCAAAAACTTCGAGAAGCTTAGATTTGCTTGAAGCAACAAATAATCGATCGCCGGTTGCGTCAAACGCTACACCGTAGGGATTTTTGCCTGTATCAACGGTTTGTAAGTGATTGTATTCTTGATCTAGAACAACAAAGTTATCACTATGCTCTAAGGTTGACACAAAAATATTACCATTCGGTGACATCTTGATACCTCTCGGTCTGTCGCCATATGGTTTCACATCAAAAGTTTTCAATAACTCTCCTGATTGGAGGTCATGAATAGTCACTGTATTATCTGCCTCGTTGGTGACGATGATCTGTGTGCCATCCTTATTGAATTCAATTCCCTCAGTCTCTGGACCACCTTCAATCTCTCTCAACTTTTTTCCACTCTTAATATCCACGACAGCAATTTGCGCTGGTGTCTTATCGTCGTCATCGTCGTCATCGTCGTCTTTCGCTGCATGATCATTTTGTGCTGGTGGTTTGCCGGATGATGCTGGCTCAGTAGAAACAAATACTAAATCCCCAAACACTCTGACGAATTCAGGATTTTTACCAACCTCAACATGAGAAACAAGCTTGCCACTTACTCGGTCGATGATACTTAAATTGGCATCGCCTTTATTCGCTGTAATTAGATACTTTCCATCTTGAGATATGCCTATACCTCTTGGACCTGAAGATTGAATATCAATATCATTAATCACCTGTTTGGATTCAATATCAATGACGGATATTCCTCCTTTTTGAGAAGTGACATATGCCTTTGGTGTTTCAGGTGTACCACATGAAACTAAGGCTACAAATAAAAAAGCTGCTAAATACTTCATTCAATCTCCTAACTTTATTTAAAACTAATTTTTAAATTATTCTTAGTGAAATTATTAAAAATTTCAATAGGATATATTCCTATATGTTAATTGCCCAAGAAAAGGCTATACCCAGGGTTTTCTGTTTCATCCCAATAAGGATAACCTAGTTGACTCAAAAACTTTTTAAAAGTTTGTTTTTGTCTAGCAGGGACCTGGATACCCACTAGGACTCTAGCTGTATCCGCTCCGTGATTACGGTAATGAAATAAACTAATGTTCCAGCCTTTGTTCAGGTGACCTAAAAAATTCATCAAGGCGCCAGGCTGTTCAGGAAACTCAAAACGATAAATTAATTCATTTTTTGCCTGCGGCGCACGCCCACCCACCAGATGTCTCAAATGTAATTTCGCCATTTCATTAGCAGTCAAGTCAATGGCTTCTAATCCAGCGGCGCCCAAAGAATTAATGATTGATTTTACTTCAGAGGGATCGCTGATGCTGATGCCAGTAAAAATTTGAGCATTTTTCTTACTAGAATAACGATAATTAAACTCTGTAATGTTTCTTTTTCCAATCTTTTCACAAAAACTTTTAAACGCGCCTGGTTTTTCTGGGATTGTCACTGCAATGATTGCTTCCCTTTGCTCACCAATCTCTGCTCGCTCAGAAACAAATCGAAGTCGATCAAAATTCATATTCGCCCCAGAAGCAATACCAATCATATTCTCATTTGATAGTTTATTTTTTTCTATGTATTGTTTCATCCCTGCTAAAGCTAGTGCTCCAGCTGGCTCAAGAACAGTCCTACTATCTTCAAACATATCTTTTATTGCAGCACAGATTGAATCGTTGTCTACAACAATCATTTCATCAACAAGCTGTTTACATAATTCAAAGTTATGTTCCCCCACTTGCTTGACAGCAGCTCCCTCTGCAAACAAGGCTACTTGTTTTAAGTTAACTCTTTTGTTCGCTTTTAATGATTTGGTCATTGCCTCAGCTCCCTTGGCTTCGACTCCAATGACCTTTATCTTTGGATTAACTGACTTGATGTAAGCCGCGACACCTGAGACTAAGCCGCCTCCACCAACACAACAAAATATGGCATGAATCGGTTTATTAAATTGATCAAGGATTTCTTTGCCAATGGTGCCCTGTCCGGCAATGACGTCCAGATCATCATAGGGATGCAGAAATGTTAATTTTTCTTTTTCTGCTAATTCAAAGGCATGCGCCATGGCAGCAGCAAAGTTATCACCATGCAATACCACTTCAGCTCCATGACTCTTCACAGCTTCCACCTTAATTAGAGGAGTAATTTCTGGCATGACAATCACGGCACGACACTTTATCTTTTTTGCACTTAACGCAACCCCTTGGGCATGGTTTCCTGCTGAAGCAGCAATGACACCGTTACTAAGATTTTTTTTAGTTAACTTAGAAAATCTATTCATGGCGCCACGTATTTTAAATGAGTGGATTAACTGCAGGTCTTCTCGTTTTACAAAAATATTATTATCAAATCGTTGAGATAATTGATCTAACTTTTGAAGAGGTGTTTTTTTGACCACATTGTAATTATTTACGCGATCAATGGATTTTTTTAGCTGTTTTAGATCTATTTTCATACTACTGTCATATATCTTTAGTATTTTAATTTCATTCTACAGAGGTGTATCATTGTAATCAAAATTTTTAATATAATCTTTAAGATACATTGAAGGGAAGAGAATGGCGTTCACGCAAGATGAATTAAAGCAACAAGTGGCAAAGGCAGCAGTAGGGTATGTTGAATCTGGAATTATTGGAGTAGGCACTGGATCAACTGCAAATTTCTTTATTGATGAATTAGCGAAAGTGAAACATAAGATTGATGGCGCAGTTGCTAGCAGTGAGGCTACAGCCAATAGATTAAAAGACCATGGCATTCAAGTATTTGATTTAAATAGTGTTGATGGCATGGAAATATATGTCGATGGTGCGGATGAGATTACTGAGCACATGCATATGTTAAAAGGTGGTGGTGGTGCATTAACAAGAGAAAAAATTGTTGCGGCAAACGCCAAAGACTTTATCTGCATCTGTGATGAATCAAAGTACGTGGATGTGCTCGGAAAATTTCCTCTGCCAGTTGAAGTGCTTCCCATGGCAAGAAGCTATGTTGCCAGAGAATTAGCCAAGCTTGGCGGCAATCCTGTGCTCAGAGATTTTACAACCGACAATGGTAATGTCATTCTTGATGTGCATAACCTCGTGATCTCAGATCCGATTGCAATGGAAGCAAAAATTAACCAGATTGTGGGCGTGGTGACTAATGGACTATTTGCGGCACGTCCAGCAAACACGCTTCTTTTAGCTACCACAGAGGGTGTGAAAACAATAAAAAAATAGTATTATTTAATTTAAAAGATAATTTTTTAAAGGAATACACATGGCAATTCATACATTTTCGAAATTTGACAAGGAGCTTGAAAATCTTCGTGCTCAAGTCATGGAGATGGGTGGAATTGTTGAAGAGCAGATTAAAGATGCCATTGCTTCTTTAAAAGATGCTGATTCAAAATTAATAGATAAGATTATTAACAGGGATGAAGATGTTAATGATCTTCAAACCAGCATTGACGAGAACTGTGAGTTAGTCTTAGTAAAAAGAACACCGGTTGCAGCAGACCTCAGATTTGTTTTAACTGTACAAAAAATTACCACCGACCTTGAACGTATTGGTGATGAGGCGGCAAAAATTGCGAGGGCAGCGAAAAGAATATTTGAAAATGATCGCATGTCTAAACCGAGCTTGACTAATGTTAAGTCCATGCAGAAATTAGTATCCGAAATGCTGCACACTGCACTAGATTCTTTTACAAGGATGGATCCGGATGCGATCTTATCGATCATCAAAGATGATGAATCAGTGGATGAAATCTACCAGTCCTGTACGCGTAATCAACTTACCGTGATGATGGAAGATCCTAGGAAGATTTCAACTGCACTTGAGATAATTTATGTTGCAAAGGCGATTGAAAGAATCGGAGACCATGCAGAAAATATCTCAGAACATATAGTGTATTGGATTAAGGGTTCCGACGTGCGTCACCTTTCAACGAAAGAGATTAAAAAAGAACTAAAATCTTAATCTGATTGATTTATTCTTTTGGTGGGACGTAACCCTCAGCCTGGTCTGCGCCAGAACCAAAAAAATAATTTTCGGTTTGTTGGGTTAAATATTTTCTTGCCTCTGGGTCAATTAAGCTTAGACGGTTTTCATTCACCAGCATGGTTTGATGTTTTAACCATTCCGCCCATGCTTCTTTAGACACATTTTCGAAAATCTTTTTTCCCAATTCACCTGGGTAAGGAGGAAAATCTAATCCTTCTGCTTCTTTACCCAGCTTTACACAGTTTACAAGTCTTGCCATTTTTTTCTCGCATTCATTTATAATGATTGCAAATTTTATCAAGGGAGGGATAACATGGAAAGTCCTTTTAAAGGAAAGACAGGCATTAAAAGACTCATCAATGCCATTGGTTACTCATTTGCTGGATTTAAAGTTGCTTTCAAGAAAGAGGATGCCTTTAGACAAGAGGTGTTAATGACTCTGATTCTTGTACCCCTTGCTATTTATTTATCAACCAACGCCATTGAACTTGTGTTGCTGATTTTTTCTACCTTACTTGTTCCGATTGTTGAACTTTTAAATTCTGCAATCGAGGCGACTGTAGATCGGATTAGTTTAGAAAAACACAAACTCGCAAAGAGGGCTAAAGATATCGGCAGTGCAGCAGTTTTTCTCAGCCTAGTCAACCTCTCTGCGGTTTGGTTAATCGTTCTGTTTTATTAAAAATCGCCACGCAGACCAAATAATACTGACCGGCCTGGCCTCAAAAATTTATCCTTCATAAAGGATGCATGATCACGTATCTCTTGATCAAGTAAATTATGCCCTTTCATGAAAAACTGAAGGTTATATTCAATTGGAAATTGATATGCTGCATATGCAGTTAGATTTGTGTAACCGTCAGTTTTTAATTCATTTGCAGCAATATTGTCTTGAGCAAATGCTCTTAGAACATCCATTCTTGCATACCATCGATTTTTTTCGTAAGAGACACCTGCGCCTAACCGAAGTGGAGAAATTCTTGGTAGTTCATCTCCGTTGTCCTGCTCAGCGCGAACATAGTCGCCCTTATAAGAAAAATTAAACTGGTCATTAATTTGATAGTTTCCATCAAACTCTAACCCTTTAAACGTTGCTCCAACCGAACGATACTGAAATACACTCATTGCTTCAGCCTCGTCCTCGCCCTCATGCAGGTGATAGAGTTCGTTCCCTGTATCAAATAATCCTATAAAGCGATTAAATTTCGTGTAGTAAGGACCAACACTGAAGTAATGTCCATTTTTTTTCCAATTAACTTTTAAGTCTATTGTATTGGATAGCTCGGTGTTAAGATTTTCATTTCCCTTGTGGACTTGCTCAGTCGCGTGGTGTGCGCCGTAAGGAAATAGCTCGAAAAATGCTGGTGCTCTTTCAGAATGTGCCACATTAGAATTGACAGACCAGTTTTGGTTAATTTTGTAAATACCGCCTAGAGCCGCGTTGTTGGTCTGAAATGTTTTTTCGGTTTCCCCGAATGCTTGATCATCCTCGGTTCCTCCTGATCCTGCACAATCAACTAGGTCTGTGTAAGTTACGCTACACCCACCATCACCTGTAAAAGCATTTCGTTTTACATCGTGATTTCCCCTTCTTAATCCCAGGGTAAGTTTATGTTCATCGATTGGAAGCTCCTCATACACATACACAGATTGTGAATCAGTATTAGCAGTCGGCAACAGAACTCCATTGGGTTGCTTGAAGGTTGAGTTTTCAAAATGTAAACCTACTACGCCACTCATTCCGGCGATGGCATGATGGCCCAACTCGACAGTTCCATCTAGGCCACGATTTTCAAATGTTGCCTCGATTTCACCCGGCTCATGATGCTCATCGTGCTTATAATCACTATGCGCCATCTTAAACTTAAAGTGGTTAAAGAAACCATCCAGGTCATGGAACTCAGAATGTAGGTCCCAGCGGTTAGTTTCCTGATCAAAAAAACCTGTGGTTGTTAGTGGGTTGCCGATTTCACTGTCATGCTTCGCGTAAGACATTCCGACATATCCTTTTTCAAAGAAGTACGATGCTCCTAACGCACCTCCATCAGAGTCGGAACCTGAGTTTCTTAGTTGGCCTTTTCTGCCATATGAATTTCGATTTACCTCAGAATCAGATCGAGCTAATCTGCTGGATACTGAGTAACCTGGTAAGCTAAGATTCCCTGTTTTTCGCGTGTATGCATCCAGATGGATAACCAAATTTCCAATACCAATATCCCCAACCACTGCGGAGCTGCGTTCACTGTTAGCTCCTCCAAATCGAGTTACTGCTCGACCGGTTGCGCCAGAAATTTTTTGTCTTGGGATTCGATGATCAATTGCATTTATCACACCGCCAATCGTTCCTCCACCATATAGAACGGTTGCAGGCCCTCGAATTACATCGATTTGTTCAATCACCAAAGGGTCGATAGGGACAGCGTGATCTGTACTAAATGATGACACGTCAAGAGAATTAATACCATTTCTCATGATGCGGATTCGATCGCCGTCCATACCACGGATGATTGGTCTTCCGACCATGGGACCCCAGTTAGAAAAAGAAACTCCTGGGGTATTTTCTAGCGTTTCGGCAAGGTTATTTCCCCTCTGGACATCTAATTCTCGTCCGTTAAGTACTGAGAATGGAATAACGAATTCATCCGAGCTAACCCCTAAAGGGTTAGCTGTGACGGGTGTTACTGGTAAATCTATCTGTTCTTCTGCATGAGCGAATGTCTGGAATATCAAAAGAGCAGACACGCTCAAAAATATATTTTTGTATTGCATTTATGTTCTCCTAAAAAAATTTGAAATAATTTATTTAAGAGATTTGTGGTGGGCCCCTAACGGAATTGATGCTATGGAAATGCGTGAAAGCAAATATCCTATAGCTATCATTTAAGGTTGAATTTAATTGTTTATTAAATAAAGTGTGATCATCATTTGAAATCACGTGGGCAAGATGATTAAAGATATTACAATTTTCACAATGGTTAAGTTCTTTGCTGTCTTCTTTTGATTCATCTTCACAATGAGCAACATAGAAAGCTTCATGCATATGATCAATGTCGTGCTGCAGGGATGTCCATTGCATAAATGCAAGGATAATTAATGCAAAAATTGTAACTTTTCTTAAAACCATTCAGAAATTGTAGTCTTTCCTATGATATAGTCAAGTTGTTGGTGGCCTAGGCATAGGCATAATCGGGAAATTGGTGAAAATCCAATACTGCCCCCGCAACGGTCAAAGAGTGTGGATATAACAATGAGTCACTGAGTTTTCTTGGGAAGACGTTATATTTTGTCTCTTGAGTCCGGATACCGGCCAGCCTTTTTTTATACGGGTGAGTATTAAGCTTCCTAACGGCGCTTAATCATCATGATTTCAGTCTGGGAGAGCTTTTGTTTTTTTTTAGATTTCTTATATCTTTTATCTGTCTTAGCCTTTACTTTTCACTCATTTTTTCAGAGGAGCTTAGTTCGGATGAAGTGATTGTTTATTCGAATAAATTCTATACCTCAGAAAGTAACTCCGCTCATCATGTTGAGGTCTATGATCACCAAGAAATAATTAACTCTGGAACAAATAATCTTTTTGATTTTTTATCTAATAAGTCCTCACTCAACGTATCATCTTACTCAGGGAACAAGGCTGCTCCCTCTATTGATATGAGAGGCTATGGACTTGAAAATGGGTTTCAAAATATTGTTGTCAATGTGGATGGTTATCGAATCAATAATATTGATATGGCACCAGGTTTTTTAGGAACTATAAATACCAAGGATATCGATCGTATAGAAATTTTAAAAGGCAGTGGATCAGTTGTTCATGGGGATGGCTCAAATGCTGGATCAATAAATATCTATACCAAAAATCATGACAAAACACGGATCTCATCAGCGTATGGAAATTTTGGACATAAGAATCACTCTTTTACCACAGGAAAAACGATTGATAATTTTTCTATTTCATTGTCATCAAGTTATGAGAGCAATGATGGTTTCAGCCAAAAAGATTCTAGGGGTAATAAAGACAAGAGTCAGTCAAGTAACCAAACGATAAAGATGAGTTATCAGCCAGATAATTTTTCTCAACTGAATTTTAAATACTCCAACACAGAATCTAATTCTCTATTCCCCGCAGCCCTGACCAGACTTCAGTTTAATAGAGATCCTTCAAGGAGCGGCGGGCAATATAACGAGTTCGATTACAACGATGATATTTGGGGATTAGATTATGTGACACACTTTTCGAATAATTTTTCAGTCAAAATTTATCACCAGGGGCAGCGAAAAAAATATGATGCAAGAAATTATTCAACTAATTTGAGAAAAACTAGCGCACTCGTAAATGGTTTGGAGTTTGATTATTCATTAAACAGCTTGCATATCACTTCAGGTGTTTCGGTGAGCGAAAGAGAACTTAATGCATTTCAAAATTCTGAAACATTAGTAAATCAAGTTAATAAGCAAAATGAGGCTGTCTTCATTCAGGCTAAACATATCTTGGATGAGAAAGAAAAAATTTCTGTCACCTATGGAGCAAGAAAAGAAAGAGTTAAAAATAAATTTAACAACACAAGTATTAACTCTGAAAACTCTGAGCAGCTATCCATGTTTGAACTAGGGTTTAATTACTTATTGAATAAAAATATTAACTTGTTTACAAATTTTTCAAAAAGTATGCAGTCCCAAGATATTGATAGGCTTCTCCCATACAATTTTGGTACAGCCGCTTACGACACACTCAACCCAAATATAAAACCCATGCAAAGCAGAACCATAACATTGGGTATTAACTACATTGATCAAAAACAAAAGTTAAAAATTAATACATTTTATGCGGACCTTGATAATGAGATAGTTTATAACCCATCAACATTTATCAATGAGAATATTGATCGCACAAATAAATATGGCTATGAAATATTCTTAATGCGAAAGCTCAATGAGAACTTTGATGTTAAATTTAATTATGCATACACAATCGCAAAAATATTGAATGATTCAGATTCATCAACTTTTCCAAGCGGGAAACTTCTTCCCGGTGTTCCGAAGAATTCAATAAATTTTGGTATTAATTATCAACATGAAAATCTAACAACATCTTTGAATCATGTTTGGAGAGACAGAAGTTTTATTTTTGATGACTTCGACAATAATGCAAATATGATGTCGCCCTCCTATGAATCAACAAATGCCTTTGTTAAATATAATCTTGGTACATTTGACAAGTTTTCAAAGATTAGCGTGTTTGCATCGGTAAATAATATTTTCAATCAAAAAAATGGTATTAGAACAACAACAAGTGATACATATGGTGCAATTTATCCGTATAATTTTAGAAGAACATGGTTTATTGGAATGGAAGTAGAAATATGATGCAAATGTTTAACAAAAATAACTTATTAATAATGAGCTCATTAGTTTTTATGATGTTTCTTACAAGAGGGAGTCATTTTTTAACTGAGTTTTCAATTCCTGATGCTAGTCTAGTTATTTTTCTATGTTTAGGCCTATTGACACCTTCTATCTTACTTTTTTGTGTATTTTTTATTCTTGCCGCAGTTATTGATTTTGGTTCTGGTTTTTTTAATAACAGCTTGGCATTTTGTTTAACGGATGGATATTGGGGCCTGATTCCAACCTACCTTGTAATGTATTTCACTGGTAAGATAATTAAAAATTACGATATTAAATTCAACATATTTTTTGTGTTAGTTTTTGTCAGCACAACCCTGGCTTTCATCATCTCAACAAACACTTACTACATGTTCTCCGATAGATTTGCGAGTCCTTCAATCTTCACATCCATACAGCATGGTTGGAATTATTTCCCTGCTTATTTGATACCCAACCTTGTATACGGATCGATTGTCTATTCTTTATATCAACTTAATCTCAGAAACTATTTCTTAAAATTCATACAAAGAAGTTAGCCTTTCATTATCATTATTTGATATAATTTCACGTTCAAATTTGGCCAGATAGCTCAGTTGGTAGAGCAGTGGACTGAAAATCCTCGTGTCGACAGTTCGATTCTGTCTCTGGCCACCATCATTTATCCCTCATTTCAGTTTTAATTAAATTAGTTACTGCTTTAATTTCACTATAATTTTTATTAAGTCCATATTTAAGTTCAAGTATCTTTTTATTTATTAACCGTATCTTTTGCTTAGTCTTTGGTGAAGTATTTTCGGAAAACTCGATGACATACAAACTATTCTTGGGATTTATTTTATGGCCCTGCTTTATCAAAAGGTGCCTATAATTTTTTTCTAA
This sequence comes from beta proteobacterium KB13, assembly GCA_000156155.1. Taxonomy (GTDB): domain Bacteria; phylum Pseudomonadota; class Gammaproteobacteria; order Burkholderiales; family Methylophilaceae; genus BACL14. The sequence goes on from DS995299.1 coordinate 1,185,279, forward strand.
TCTATTAAGCGGATGAAACTCAAATTCTTTGACGCCTTTATAAACATAGATCGCCAAAAGAATAAAAAACCCTGGTACAGATATTAGCAGCAAGATCTCAATATAATCTAGGAATTGTGATGAATTGTTCTTCGAGTAACCATAATTCATAATTTTTTTTGAAATCGTAATATCTAAAAAACTCATGTAGTCACTTATATTTTCTAATAAACTTTTGTTCAGGTTTTGATCAAAAAAATTAAATTCAACACGATTAAGACCCGTGCTATCAACATAAGAGGTTGGGTCAACATAAACCCATTGATTATTAATTTTTGCTTCAACCCAGGCATGCGCATTGTCTGAAAATATAGTCATAAACTTTCCAAAATTATTCCACTCCCCGCCCACGTATCCTATAACAACATTTGCTGGAATATCATTTGCTCTCAAGATGTGCGCCATTGTTGATGCAAAGTGGGTACAACTGCCATTCTTTTTATCAAAAAAGAAACTATCAATGGGATTATTTTTATTAAGGCCTAAATCATTAATCTTATATTTGAAATTTTTCTTGAAGTAACTATTTATGTAATCTACAAAATCTCTTTCATCGTTAATTTTTTGATATTCATCTATAGCCCACTGAGTCAGTTTAGATTTTTTTTCGTGCGAATAATTTATTGTTCTTTCCACCTCAATACTCTCAGAGGAATGAATTTCGACCTCTGTATACTGATTGATCAACTTTTTATCTAGTATTAATTCACCATCAACTGTAATTTTATTTTTGTGCACCCCTGATTTAATTGGATAGTTTCCTAGAACAGGAAGGTTCTTTTGAGAAATGTTTTTATTCTTAATAATTTTATATGAATAATTTTCATCAAAGTTTATTGACTTTGAAGTATATTCTAAAAATTCCTGTTTTTTACTCCATTCAAAATTATCATAATTAGATAAAACAAATACTTTCCAGTAGGGTGTTTTTTTTAGTGAGCCATCTATTTTTATCTTATATATCTCATTTTTTTCAGTGCTTATAAAACTATCATTTTGAAGGTTTAATGTATCTTCCAGTCCGATATCATTTTTCTGATTTTTATTACTTATTAATGTCACCTGAAATCTTGGAATAATTAAAAAGATGATGGTGACTATGAATATAGTTGACGTTAAGAATTTAATTAGCCTGTTCCAATTTACAGCATTCATATTGAGTTGATAATTAAACTTATAATTTATGTAGATTGCCAGAAAAAAATTTATCCAAATAAATATAAAGATTGTTGTAAAAAAACTAGGTTTAAAAATAAATATTGAGGCAGTAATAAAGCTTACAATTGATAAAGATAGGCTATGGTATTTTTGTTTATCATAACGAATTGCCATGGGGACTATTAGTAATAGTAAGATGATCCAAAATTCAGCAGCAAAGATGTTCTGGTAAGCATATAGATTAATGATTACTGTTATTACGTAAGTTAATCTAAAAATAATTTGTTTTCTAGTTAATGTCTTTGTCATTAACCAGCATAGAAAAAAACTTAAAATGGCATACAGCGGAAGTATTGACGAGTAAATCAATACAACTGGAAGAAAAAATAAGAGTAACCTATTTTTCTTAAGCAAGTGAGAGTGATTTAATCGCAGCATTAAAATCTTTTTTCTCTGATGAAAAAGTTTTTTTTCTTAAAGAAAGCTGCCAATCAATTTTCTTTGACTGACAGAACAGTAGGACACCGCAGATGATGCTAAGCATAAGCTCTTTTTGTTTTCTTATTAGCACATCTCCATCAATTTTAATTTTTTGTTCTATTTTTTTATTATCAGAGACCTTGGTTACCTTTATTTTTTTTGAGGCATATCTTTTCCAGTCCACCATTGATGGTAAATCCTGATCTAAATATTTTCTATAGTGGTCAAAACTGTCATCGTTATTTTTTTTAGCATGTAATTTCAAGAATTTTTCAATGTCGCTCATTGTTTTTATTGGGTATGGTCTTGGTGCTACATATATACTCCCAGGCCATAGCCATAGCCAACATCTAACAATACTGAAAGGGAAAAATGATTCAATTTTTATCGCTGAAACTTCTACTTTGCCTCTTTTTTTAAAGTGATTGTCGTAGACGGTTAATTTTATTTCCCTTTTTTTTATTTCTTGCTTATTTATTAAGATATTAAATTTTTGATCTGTATTGATAATTCCTATAGGAATATGATGGTGGACACTAGGTATGAAAATGGAATCGTCTTTAATCTTTAATGTTATTCCCTTTAAATTATTTGCTGACCAGATAATTGATAAAAAAAATATCGCCATCTGGAACAACAGCATGAGCAATAAAAAATTATTTTCTAATCTACTTGATAGTGCTACCCCGCCAATTAAAGCAAATCCAAGGTAGATGCCAAATCGAGTTGGTAGGGCATAAATCTGTCTAATGGATTTAACGCTATTCAACTTATATTTTCTTATGTTGAATTTTTTTGACAGATGCTCTGCAAAATTATTTAGCATATTTAAGGAGTCCTAACCCCCTCTACCGCCTTGATAACAATCTCATGGATTTCTTCATAATTATTGGTTGAGAGGCGATGTCTAAGGGATGGGACTAAAAAAGTTAAAATATCCTCTGGAATTACAAAGTCTCTGTTGTCTATTGAGGCCATAGCCTCAGCTAATCTCCGTATCTGAAGTCTTGGCCTAATTGCTAGATTTTTGTTAATAATATTTTCAATATTTTCAAAAATGTTCAGTAAATAATTTTTTAAGCTATCCTCAAAATGAATATCCTTCATTTTCTTCTTAATAGTTAATATATTTTTTCTGAACTGTTGGCTGGTTACTTTTGTTTGATTCATTATGTCAAGGTAGTCTTCTTTGCTTTTATGGTCCATATTGATACAAATACTGAAACGGTCTAGTTGGGACTCAGGTAAATCAAATATCCCTATCTGCTCCCTCGGATTTTGTGTTGCAATCACAAAAAAAGGATCAGGTAACTTATGTGTCTTTCCCTCAATTGTAACTTGAAGCTCTTCCATGGCCTCTAATAAGGCTGACTGTGTTCTGGATGGCGCACGATTTAATTCATCGATTAGTAGGATATTTGTAAAGACTGGTCCCTCTATAAATTTTAATTTGTTCCCAGTCGTCAAGCGATAGTAACCAAGAACATCGGCAGGCATCAGATCATTGGTACACTGTATTCTGTTAGATGGTAGTTTCGAGAATTTTGATAAATCCTTTGCTAACTGTGTTTTCCCAGTTCCAGGAATATCCTCAATTAATAAATGCTCATTCGCAACTAAGCAAGATAGTGCAAGTTCTTTGTCTTGTGCCTTTGGTATGTGAATTTTTTTCATAGTTTATTGATTTGAATACATTTAAATAATTCATTCAAGTTAAAGTTAAAGTTAAATAACTGTCTTTAAAAAACCAAATAAAAATAGTGGGATTTGTAGTCCAAAATTGACAAGAATAGCCTTGTCCTTAAATAAAAGTCCGGCTATTGTCCAACCAATAACTCCTAAACCATGAAAATAAATATTTACTGGGTATAAATTTAAATTGGTTAAGAGAATACCTGTAAGAACCAAAACTGTACTAATCCACTTAATCATAATTATGATCCTTTGTTTTTATAAAGATGAGCTTAAAAATAATTTTAACTATCGCTTAAAAGAATGTAGACAAAAATAAAGGAGATTACTAAAAAGAGAAGCCACATTCTTTTAATTTCAGATTTTCTTTCATCATTGGCGACTTTAAATTCTTTGTAGCCATCCCATGAATGTTTGAAAATAAAGAAAAAAAAGATTAAAGCTATTAATTGGTATACATAATCCATAAAACAATACTATCAAAAACTTGACCAAACTTTAATTTAAAAATATATTTTCCTCAATGACTCCTAAATTTAATATTGGCATTGACCTTGGTGGCACAAAAATTGAAACGATTGTTCTTAAGGATCAACTTGCTATATTAAGAGAGCGAATCCCAACTGAGGCCGAAAAAGGACTGGACCATATCCTCAACCAAATATCAAAAATTTATTCCCAAGCATTGGGTGTGGTTGAATCAGATGACTTTACAGTTGGTATTTGTACTCCCGGTTCCATTGCGCCTGACACAAAGCTGCTAAGGAATTCGAATACCACATGCCTAAATGGCACTTCCTTAAAAGCAATGATTGAAGAAAAAATTAATCACTCTGTCAAAATCGAAAATGATGCGAATTGTTTTGCTCTTGCCGAAGCCACCCTGGGAGCTGGCAAAGGTCATGATCTGGTATTTGGAATTATTATGGGTACAGGTTGTGGAGGTGGCTTTGTGTTTAACCATCAAATTCGCCTGGGTCCAAACTTGATTTCTGGTGAATGGGGACACTCCGTCTTATATCCTAATGGTAATGAATGCTATTGCGGCAAAAGGGGGTGTGTAGAGACCTACATATCAGGTGGCGGGATTGAAACACAATTAAAAAATCATGACTTTAATTATTCTGCTAAAGAATTTCTGAACAAGAAAAATAAAAATGGGATTGAAATAAAAATTTTTGATGGGTTTATGAATAATTTTGGAAGGTCTGTTGCTAATATAGTTAATAGTATCGACCCAGATATCATTGTCTTAGGTGGAGGGCTATCTAACCTAACAAGTCTATATTCCCAAGGAGTTGAGGAAATTCAAAAGTATGTTTTTTCTGAATCTTTCAAAACACCAATTGTCATGAATAAACTTGGAGACTCTGCTGGTGTTTATGGAGCCGCTCTGTTGTAATAAAAACTTATTTGAATATAATCTACTCATTATCTTTTAGAGACTTATCATGATTCCTGTAACTGCCTTATTTAGCTCAATACTCTTTTTTCTATACTACTACTTAGCTAAGAATGTTATCCAAATACGACGTAAACATAAAATTGCGATAGGATTTGCAAAAAATAAAGAGCTTGAACAAGCCATTGCAGCCCATTCCAATTTTAGTCAGTATGTCCCACTTGGGTTAATTATGATGGCATGTATGGAATTAAATAAAATTCACTTCTCACTTATATTTATAGCTGGCATTTGTTTCACCTATGGCAGGATTGTCCATGCAAAATCATTTTTAAAAAAAACCATGGATCTAAAACAGCGGGTTCAAGGAATGAAGTTTACCTTTTGGACCATGATCGCAATGGCTATTCTTAATATTGTTAGTTTTCTAATAAGAATCTAAATAACAATCATTCTTGTTTCTGCAACCCTTTAATTTTTATGTTTAAATCATCTTAAATTTTAACCTTAGGGATTTATCATGGATAACAAAAAAATAATTGATGCACTTAACAAAATCTTAGAATTAGAACTGGCAGGTGTAGTTCGCTATACACATTACAGCCTAATGGTTTATGGATACAGTCGTATTCCGATTATTTCATGGCTTAGAGACCAAGCAACTGAATCTCTTGACCATGCAAATAAAGCTGGGGAGGTAATTACCAATCTTGGCGGGCACCCATCTCTCGCTATTGGGCCTTTATTAGAAACTGAGAACCATGATATTGGTGACATCTTAAGAGAGTCTTTAGACCATGAGATGTCAGCTTTGAACTCATATAAAGAGTTACTGAAACTGGTTGAAGGCCATTCGGTGATGTTAGAGGAATATGCTAGAGAGATGATTTACAATGAAGAATTACATTTAGGTGAAGTTGACAAGATGTTACGAAATCCTGGTGATATGGAACCATTCAATAAATGAGTGAAAATCCCATCGAAGTAGAGTTAGATGCCATTGGGCAGAAATGCCCAATGCCTCTTCTTTCTACAAAAAAAGCTTTACGCAATATTGAAAAAGGTCAGATTTTAAAAATTATCGCTACAGATAAAAATGCGGTTAAAGATCTTAAGGCCTTTTGTGAATATACGGATCATGAATTTATTGATGATCGAAGTGAAAATGAAACCTTCATCATTCGGATATTAAAGGGCTAGCTGTCTAATCTAGATAGTTGTTCTTTAAATTTTTGTAAGTCTTCCGAGAATTTTTTTTGTCTCTCTTTTTCTTGAATTATCACAACCTCCGGTGCCTTCTCTATAAACGATTGATTTGCTAATTTATCATCAGCTTTTTTCAACTCTATCGTTAACTTATCTATTTCTTTTTGCAATCTTTGCTTTTCCGCAGCAACATCAATTTCAACTTTAAGCATCAATTTATATTCACCGACTATTGAAACTGGGGCATCAATTTTTTCAAATTTATCTACAACGCTAACGGATTCGAGCTTAGCAAGCTGAACTAAGTAATCTTGATATGACTGGATAGCCTCTTCATTACCAATAATAAGAAGTGGTACTTTTTCTGCAGGAGATATGTTCATCTCTCCTCTTAACTTTCTGCACTCTTCCACCATATTTTTTAGAGTTTGCATCCATGCTTCCGCATCCTTATCAATTTTTTTCTCTCTTGATAGAGGATAGCTTTGCAACATAATGGTTTCAGAATGTGTACCCGTTTTCTGAGAAATAATCTGCCAAATTTCTTCTGATATAAATGGCATCAAAGGGTGGACCATTTTAAGAATATTTTCCAATAAGCCTAACAGCGTTCTTTTAGTGCCCCGAATGGTTGCTTCAGAATTAGAGTTTTTTAATTGCACCTTAGCCACTTCAAGGTACCAATCACAATATTCATCCCAGATGAATTGATACATCTCCTGAGCTGCCAAGTCGAAGCGATAATTTTCAAAATTAGTCTCAATATTTTTTAATGTATTTTGAAAAATTGATGTGATCCATCGGTCAGCTTGAGAGAAATTCATAAAGCCGTCCGTGCATTGCTCAAAACCATTATCATCGTCTGGACAGTTCATTAAAACAAACCGAGACGCATTCCAAATCTTGTTACAAAAATTTCGATAACCCTCACAACGATTCAGATCAAATTTTATATCTCGGCCTGGAGAGGCAAGGCTGGCAAAAGTGAATCTCAGCGCATCCGTTCCATAAGCTAATATTCCATCAGGAAATTCTTTTTTTGTTCTTTTAGCGATTGATTCTTTCTGTTTTGGATTCATTAATCCATAGGTTCTTTTATCAATCAATTTGTCTAAATCAATGCCGTCAATTAAATCGATAGGATCAAGAACATTACCTTTCGACTTACTCATCTTTTGGCCTTCTGAATCTCGAATCAGCCCATGCACGTATACATGTTTGAAAGGAATTTTCCCAGTGACGTATTTCGTTAGCATAACCATTCGCGCTACCCAAAAGAAAATAATATCAAAACCTGTTACCAAAACAGATGAGGGCAAGTATTTGTCAATCACAGGATTTGAAACGCTTGGATATTCTAGTGTCCAATCTAATGTCGAAAATGGCCACAGGGCAGATGAGAACCAAGTATCAAGCACATCACTATCTTGCTGTAAATTTTTTGGATCAATACCTTTTTCAGTAGCTATTTTTTTCGCTTCTTCATAATCATGTGCAACAATGATGTCACCGTTGGGTCCATACCAAGCGGGAATTTGATGGCCCCACCAGAGTTGTCGGGAAATACACCAGTCTTGAATATTTTCTAACCACTGGTTGTAGGTATTCTTCCAATTATCAGGGTAAAACTTCACCTCACCAGTTTTTACAACATTCAAAGCTTCCTCAGCAATACTTGGGCTTTGGTTTACTTTTTTACTCATGGCAACAAACCATTGGTCCGTGAGGAGTGGTTCTATAACAACGTTAGTTCTATCCCCTCTTGGAATTTTTAGACGGTAATCTTCTACCTTATTTAGATAGCCTTGCTCTTTGAGACTCTCGACAATTTTTTTGCGCGCTTCAAATCTCTCTAAACCTTTAAATTCACCGCCATTTTCATTAATGAAACCATCAAGGCTCATTATATTTATCATGTCTAAAGAATGTCTTTTACCCACTTCGTAGTCATTGAAGTCATGTGCAGGAGTCACCTTTACAACACCTGTTCCAAATTCCATATCAACATACTCATCAGCAATAATTGGAATCTCTCTGCCAATCAGGGGGAGGATTACATTTGAGCCAATGAGTTTTTTATAGCGGTCGTCATCTGGGTGAACCATTACAGCTACATCACCAAGCATTGTTTCTGGCCTTGTTGTTGCAACGGTTAATTTTTCTTCTTGATTATTAGCAAGGGGATAATCGATATGCCATAAATGACCATTTTCTTCTTCTTGAATTACTTCAAGATCAGATACAGCGGTTTGTAACTTTACATCCCAGTTAACTAAACGCTTGCCTCGGTAGATGAGGCCATCATTAAATAATTTTACAAAGACCTGATTAACGCTTTTGGACAAACCTTCATCCATGGTAAATCTTTCACGACTCCAGTCAGGTGAGGTGCCAAGCCGCCTCATTTGTTGAGTTATTTTACCCCCGGATTCCTCTTTCCATTCCCAGACTTTCTCAATAAATTTTTCACGTCCTAAATCATGTCGAGAGATATTTTGTTGATCTAATTGTCTTTCAACAACTATTTGTGTTGCTATGCCTGCATGATCTGTGCCCGGCTGCCACAAGGTATTAGATCCTCTCATGCGATGGTACCTTGTCAAGCTATCCATTAATGTTTGATTAAAACCATGCCCCATATGAAGGGTCCCGGTTACATTCGGAGGTGGTAATAAAATTGAAAAATTATCTTTTTTTTCTTCATCTAATCCACATTGATAATAACCCTGGTGCTCCCAGAAGGCGTACCACTTAGACTCTATAGAAGATGGATTAAAGGATTTTTCTAATTCTTGCATAAGGGGGTTATTTTATCATGATGCTTTTAGGATTGATCGGATGAACATGAACAGACTGCACATTCTTTATCTTTTTTAAATGCAATTGTTTTCCATTCATTGCTTTTTCCATCAAAGATCTTTAGCTTATTTTTAATAGGACTGAGATTCAATAGCACTTTAATTGTCTCTAGAGATTGCATTACCCCAATAATACCAACCACTGGTGCAAGTATCCCATGATCAGCGCATCTCAATTCATTTTCTTCGCCATTGTCAGGAAACAAACATTCATAACAAGCTGAACTGTTACTCCTAAAATCAAAAATAGCGAGCTGACCCTCGAATCGAATGGCTGAACCAGAGATAAGAGGAATTTTATTTTTAAAGGCTACTTTATTTACACTATATCTGGTTTGAAAATTATCTGAGCAGTCCAGTATTGCATCCACTGAATATTTATTTACATAAATATCAAATTCATTTTCACTTAATTTTTTATCAACAACATTAATACTGATATTTGAATTTATTGATGAAATAAAACCTTTAGCAGAATGTGCTTTATTAGTTTTGAGATTATCTTCTGTATGCACTATTTGTCTTTGCAAATTTGATAATTCAACATCATCAAAATCGCATAAGGTTAATTCTCCAATACCAGACGAAGCAAGATAAATAGATGCTGGCGATCCAAGACCACCTAAACCAACCACTAAGACATGACTATCTAAAAGCTTTTGTTGGCCTTCGAAGTCAATTTCCGGGAGTAGGATATGTCTTCCATATCTTTCTAAATTCTGGTCATTCATTTATTTTAAATTCATACCTGTTAGTCATAAATGGATTTCTAGAAATATCTGAACAAGTTGCTGGTCTATAACTTTCAAAATTTTCCAGAACTTTAAATGAAGAACTATTTTCAATATCAGCATATCTTTCAAAATCAATTTTATTTTTTGATATTTGGCTAATAGTTTTACAACTACTGATCATAAAAAAAAGCACTAAGATTGATATCTTCATTATTGATTCGATTATAAACTAGAATTTGGGGTGGCTGATGGGGTTCGAACCCACGACAACAGGAATCACAATCCTGGACTCTACCAACTGAGCTACAGCCACCAATGAAATTGGCCTGCCCGACAGGAATCGAACCTGTAACCTACGGCTTAGAAGGCCGTTGCTCTATCCAGTTGAGCTACGGGCAGCTTAACGTAATAATAAAGCTTGCCACAAGTATACTCTAAATATATGAGTAAAAATGGTCGGGGTGGAGAGATTCGAACTCCCGACATCCTGCTCCCAAAGCAGGCGCGCTACCAGGCTACGCTACACCCCGAACGCGCAAATATAGCGCAATTTGGTTATTTGGTCAAATGATAAATCCCAAAATGGAAAAATTAAGTGTATTTATATATAATCATCCAATTTGATGGGGGATTTATGACAGCTCAACTAATCGATGGAAAACTTATTGCCAATAATCTTCTTGAAGATTTAAAGAAAGAAATAGCTAAAAGAGAAGAAGATGGCATAAGAAATCCGGCCCTTGCCGTCATTCTCGTAGGTGATGATCCTGCTTCAACTGTATATGTTAATAACAAAAGAAGAGCATGTGAAAAGGTTGGCATTAAATCTTTATTTTATGACCTCCCTGCCACAACAACTCAGATTGAATTAGAAAAATTAATTGATGATTTAAATAATGACTCAGGTGTGGATGGTATTCTCGTTCAATCACCATTACCTGATCCATTAGATGAGGATCGAATTCTTGATCTTATTTCTCCCGATAAGGATGTAGATGGATTTCATCCTATCAACTTAGGATTATTAGCCATGCGTCAACCAAAGTTTCGTTCGTGCACCCCTTATGGTGTTATTAAAATGCTAAAAGCCATGGAAATAGAAATATCAGGTAAAGATGCTGTAGTGGTTGGAGCATCAAATCATGTTGGTCGACCAATGGCTTTTGAGCTACTAATGGCAGGCGCAACAGTTACCCAGTGTCATAGTAAAACACAAAATATTCAGGACAAAGTTTACAATTCGGATATCGTTGTCGCAGCGGTTGGAAGGCCAGAAATGGTCAAGGGCTCTTGGATCAAAAAAGGTGCGGTTGTCATTGATATTGGTATTAATCGAGTTGGTGACAAACTTATTGGTGATGTTGAATTTGAGGTAGCTAAAAATAATGCCTCATTCATAACACCAGTCCCAGGTGGAGTCGGACCAATGACGGTGGCTACACTGATGAGCAATACTCTGGATGCTCAAAAAAATAGTTTATAACTATTTTTTTTAGAGAAAATAGAGTAAACTTTCGCGGTTCATTTTAAAAGGAAGATACATGGCAGAGAAAAAGTCAATTTTTGCAAAAGCTGTTGAGGTTGCTAAGAAAGCAGTGGCTAAACCTGTAGCTAAGAAAGCAGTGGCTAAACCTGTAGCTAAGAAAGCAGTGGCTAAACCTGTAGCTAAGAAAGCAGTGGCTAAACCTGTAGCTAAGAAAGCAGTGGCTAAACCTGTAGCTAAGAAAGCAGTGGCTAAACCTGCAGCTAAGAAAGCAGTGGCTAAACCTGCAGCTAAGAAAGCAGTGGCTAAACCTGCAGCTAAGAAAGCAGTGGCTAGTGGCAATAAAACCTTTAAAAAGTATTCAGCTAAAGCTAATGAAAGTTACATGAGCAAAAATCAAATGAAGCACTTTAAAGATATTTTAGCTGATTGGAAAAAAGAATTAAGTCATGATATTGATAAGACAGTCTCGAACATGCAAGATGAATTAACTGCATACGCTGACCCGAATGATCGAGCTAGCCAGGAATCAGATATGGCACTCGAACTTCGAAATCGTGACAGAGAGAGAAAGCTCATTAAAAAAATTGAACAGACCATAAGAAATATTGATAATGATGATTATGGTTACTGTGAACAGTGTGGAGAAGAAATTGGCTTGAATAGACTCCAAGCCAGACCTACTGCAACTTTATGCATTGATTGTAAAACTTTAGATGAAATTAGAGAAAAGCAGATGGCAAAATAAAAAAATAATATAAAAAAGGGGCTTTTTAGCCCCTTTTTTATTCTTCTTCAGATTCAGCAGGTTCTTCTGGTTTTTCAAGAAGCGCCTTTGCACTTACCCTTACCTTACCTTTTTGATCAACCTCAATCACTTTTACCTTGACTTCATCACCCTCTGACAAATGGTCCTTTACAGATTTCACACGCTCGTGAGCAATTTGTGAAATATGCAACAATCCATCTTTTCCAGGAATGAGTTGAACAATTGCACCAAAGTCTAAAATTTTAACAACTTTTCCATCATAGATTTGATCAACTTCTACATCAGCTGTGATTTCTTTAATTCTATCTATGGCAAGCTGACCTTCCTCACCTGAAGTACATGCCACCTTCACTAAACCATCGTCTGTAATATCAATTGTAGTATTAGTTTCTTCAGTTAAAGCTTTAATAACTGCTCCACCCTTGCCGATCACATCTCGAATTTTATCTGGATGAATATTTAAGGTCATGATTCTAGGTGCATATTTTGATAACTCTGTTCTGCTAGATTTTAGAGCCTTTTTCATCAAATCAAGAATATGCTCTCTTCCCTCTTTGGCTTGTTTAAGAGCGACCTGCATAATTTCGGTTGTGATGCCATCGATTTTAATATCCATTTGAAGCGCTGTAATACCATTCTCTGATCCAGCAACTTTAAAGTCCATATCACCCAAATGATCTTCATCACCTAAAATGTCTGTAAGAATTGCGACTCGATTGTCTTCTTTAATTAAACCCATTGCTATACCAGCAACATGAGATTTTAATGGAACTCCAGCATCAAGCATTGCCATACATCCACCACAGACTGACGCCATTGAACTTGAACCGTTTGATTCCATAATTTCAGAAACAAGTCGAATGGTGTAATCAAAATCTTCTTGCTCTGGAAGAACAGCCAATAATGCTCTTTTGGCTAAACGACCATGACCAATTTCTCTTCGCTTCGGAGATCCAACTCTGCCAGTCTCTCCAGTTGAAAATGGAGGGAAGTTGTAATGCAGCATAAATCTATCTGTGTACTCGCCTTGAAGAGCGTCAATAATTTGGGCATCACGAGGTGTGCCTAAGGTCGCAACTGCAAGTGCCTGTGTCTCACCTCTGGTAAATAAAGCTGACCCATGAGTTCTAGGCAACACACTTGTGCTTATTTCAATTGGTCTTACTGTTCTTGTATCACGTCCATCAATTCGAGGTTCGCCATCAAGAATTTTGGAACGTACAATTTTTGCTTCCAAATTAAAAAACTCTTTATTAACCTCATTGACTTCAAGTGTTCCCATATCTTCAGTAATCAATTCAGCCTGCACCTTATCTTTAATCTCGCTAATCTTTTGAGATCTCTCAGATTTTAATTTGATTGAAAAAGCTTTGCTTAAGTCTTTTTCTGCAAGCTTGCTAATTTTTGAAATTAATTCTTGATTTGGCTCAGGAGCATTCCATTCCCATGGGTCTTTTGCAGAGTCTTTTGCAAAATCATTAATCAATTTTATTACATCTTTAGCTGCCTTGTGCCCTGCTAAAACAGCATCTAACATTACTTTTTCACTGAGTTCTTTTGCTTCAGACTCAACCATTAAAACTGCATCTTTCGTCCCAGCCACTACTAGATCAAGTTCTGATTCCTGGAGCTGTGTCTTAGTTGGGTTGATTACATACTCGCCATCCACATAACCTACTTTGGTGGCTCCAATTGGTCCATAAAATGGAATACCTGATATAGAAAGAGCAGCCGAAGCACCAATAATTGCTGGAATATCTGCATCTATCTCAGAGTCTGAAGATAAAACCGTAGCAACTATTTGAACGTCATTATAAAAGCCTTTGGGGAAAAGTGGTCTTAGGGGTCTATCAATTAAACGACAGACTAAAATTTCATTTTCACTTGGTCTACCTTCTCTTTTAAAAAATCCTCCAGGGATTTTTCCAGCAGCATACGTTTTTTCTTGATAATCCACAGTCAATGGGAAAAAATCTTGACCTTCTTTTACATTCTGGTTCCCAACAACGGTAACTAAAACAACAGTTTCACCATAACTCACCATCACTGCGCCGTCCGCTTGGCGTGCAACTTCTCCAGTTTCAAGTTTTAATTCGTGAGCTCCTAATTTCATACTCTTTGATACTTTATTAAACATACTTTTTGACATTTTTTTTACTCTCTTCCCAGTAAAAAATTATAAAAAAAGCCGATTAAGCTTAAAGCTTACAATCGGCTTCTTAATAATTTAGTTGATTTGTAATTACTTTCTTAAACCTAAACGCTTAATTAAATCTTGATATCTAGTCAGATCTTTACGCTTCAAATAATCTAATAAACGTCTTCTTTGACTAACCATTGCAAGTAAACCACGACGTGAGTGGTTGTCTTTAGCATTGGTTTTAAAGTGTCCAGTCAAATAATTGATTCGGTTTGTAAGCAAGGCCACTTGCACTTCTGGTGAGCCTGTATCATTAGTGCCTTGAGCATACTCTTTAACAATTTTTTCTTTTTCTATAGCCGTAAACGCCATTTTTTTTTCCTTCATTTAAGAACGGTGTATTTTATATAAAATTACAAGAAATAACAATGGTTTAAGTTAATTAATTTTACTTCTAATTAATCGCACAGGTTTAATCATTTCACCATCAGAAATACCTATGCCAATAAAAGTTTTTTCAAAAAATAATAAAAATTCACCAGCTTCAATTGCAATATCTAAATTTTGACCATTCAAAATATTTTTTGTGTCGTTATTGTTTAATTCTATTTTAGGTAACTCCAAAAGCTGATAAATAGGTTTTAAGAGTTTTTTTCTTTCCTCTATAGATAATTCCTCAATCTGGTCAACTGAAAAACTGTCTATTTTTTTTATTTTTCCCACCCTAATTCGTTCTAAGTTTGTTAAATAACCCTTTGTGCCAATTTTTTTTGCAATATCTTCACCTAAAGTTCTTATGTATGTTCCTTTGGAACAAGAGACCTGAAAAGTAATCTGATGATTCGTAAAATTGACTAAATCAATAGAAAAGATCTCTATTTCTCGTGTTTTTATTGGGATTTCTATACCCGCTCTAGCATATTCGTAATATGGCTTGCCATTATATTTAAGTGCTGAATATTTTGGTGGTGTCTGCCTTTGAATGCCTAAAAATTCATTAAGGATATTTTCTAAATTACTTGGTAATTTTTCTTCGTTAAATGAATCATCTTTTAATAATTCACCTTCTGTATCCCCTGTAGAACTTTCAAAGCCTAATTTCAATTCTGCGATGTATTCTTTATTACTTTCTAAAACTCTATTAGAAAACTTCGTAGCCTCCCCAAAAAAAATAGGGACTATTCCAGTTGCAAATGGATCAAGAGTGCCTCCATGACCAGCTTTTTTTATTTGAAGCAGCCATTTTAGTTTTGAAAGTAATTGATTTGATGACCAGCCTTTAGGTTTTATAACTGATATGTACCCTGAATCATTGAGGTCTAATCCTGAAATCATAAAAAATTATTTTTTGAATGCTGAACTTAATAACTCAGTAATTCGATCATTATGATCAATTGAGTGGTCGTAAATAAATTCTAAATTAGGAATACCTCTAGTAGTCATTCTTTTTGATAAAGATTGACGGATAAAGCTCATAGATCTTTTTAAGGCTTTTTCCAGCTCAATTTGATCTTGCTTTGATATAAAGTAAATCTTCGCATGTCTTAGGTCTTTTGATAGTTCAAGATCAGTAATGGTGACGTTTACTAGAGTAGGATGTTGAATCTCATACTGCAAAATTTCAGCAATTTCTTTTTTTATCTGCTGCCCTATTTGATTAGAACGAGGATAATCTTTAGCCATTTTTATTGAAGTTTTCTTGCAACCTTAACAATCTCGTATGGCTCAACAACATCACCAACTTTTATATCATTAAAGTTTTTTATAGACAGGCCACATTCAAAATTTGATTTTACTTCTTTCACATCATCCTTAAATCTTTTTAAAGAAGACAGTTCTCCATCGTAAATCACAACATTATCTCTAAGAACTCTAACTTTTGATTCTCTCTTGACAAGGCCATCGGTGACATAACACCCTGCAATAGAACCAATTTTTGATACTTTGTAGATTTCTCTAATTTCAATACTGCCCAAGACGTTTTCTTTTTCATCGGGTGATAACATTCCTGTTAAAGCAGCCTTAACATCATCAACTGCATCATAAATAATACTGTAATATCTAATTTCAATATCATTAGATTCTGCCGATTTTCTAGCACCGCCTTCAGCTCTCACGTTGAATGCGATGATAATTGCATTTGATGCAACAGCTAAATTGATGTCAGATTCATTAACAGCCCCGACTGCATTGTGTATGACATTGATCCTAACTTCATTATTTGATAATTTTTCCAATGAACCCTTAAGTGCTTCAAATGAACCTTGCACATCAGATTTAATAATCAATGGCAAGGTCTTCACATCTCCCTCGGCCATTTGATCAAACATATTTTCTAATTTTGCTGCCTGTTGTTTCGCAAATTTTACATCTCTAAATTTGCCCTGCCTAAAGAGGGCAATTTCCCTTGCCTTTCTTTCATCATTTAAGACGATCACATCCTCACCTGCATTTGGAACATCAGATAAACCAACAATCTCAACTGGAATAGATGGACCTGCCTGTTTTATTTGATTTGCGCCCTCATCTAGCATCACGCGCACGCGTCCATAACTTGATCCAGCCAAAAGCATGTCGCTAGATTTCATAATTCCTGATTGGATGAGAATGGTCGCGACAGGACCTCGACCTTTATCCAATCTTGACTCAACCACAATTCCTTTTGCAGGAGTATTTGTTGGTGCTTTTAATTCCAAAATTTCTGCTTGCAGTAAGATTGCATCTAAAAGCTCATCAATACCTTGACCTGTTTTAGCAGACAATTCCAAAAACATGGAATCTCCACCAAGTTCCTCAGGTATAACTTCATGGGTCATGAGTTCATTCTTTACTTTTTCTGGATTTGCTTCTGGCTTATCGATCTTATTAATTGCAACAATTAATGGAGTACTAGCAGCTTTTGCGTGATTAATTGCCTCAATTGTTTGTGGCATGACCCCGTCATCAGCAGCAACAACTAAAACGACAATATCAGTTACACCAGCTCCCCTTGCCCGCATAGCGGTGAATGCTTCATGGCCAGGGGTATCTAAAAATGAAACCATCCCTTTTTTTGTCTCAACATGGTAAGCGCCTATATGTTGTGTGATTCCACCAGCCTCACCTGATGCCACTTTAGTGGTTCGAATAAAGTCCAAGAGTGATGTTTTTCCATGATCAACGTGACCCATAACAGTCACTACCGGTGGTCTTGTTTCGAGAATAGGTTCAATTGACTCATCAGTATCAAGTAAAGATTCGGGATCATTTTGTTCTGCTTTTTTTGCAACATGACCCAACTCTTCAACCACGATCATGGCCGTATCTTGATCTAGAACCTGATTAATAGTCACCATCATACCCATGCCCATTAAGGATTTAATCACTTCTGCAGCTTTTACCGACATTTTATGAGCAAGATCAGCTACCGTGATTGTTTCTGGAACCATTACTTCTTTTATAACTGGCTCAGTTGGAGCAACAAAAGTTGTTTCTTGGTCTGAAGTATTTTTATGTGATTGTTTTTTATTTTTATTCTTTGGCGATCTCCATCCATCAGGAACAGGGTTCGCATTCTTTGTCTTTAAAACTTTTTTCTTTGGCCCATCTTCCCAATTACTTTTTTTCGTTTCTTTTTTTATTTGTTTATCTTCAGGTTTGTGAATTGTCCCATCTATGTGTTTTTTGGATTCTTGTTTTTTATCTTCTGATTTTTTTTTGTCTTCTGCCTGAGCCTGCATTAATGCATCATGTCTAACTTTTTCATCATCCCTAATTTTTACTTGGTTTTCATCTAATATCTCTTTTGGCTTCTGAACTTCAGACTCAGTTTTTTTAACTTCTGGGGTTTTAATGAGTGTTCTTTTTTTTCTGACCTCAACTTGAATCGTTCTAGATTTACCCGAGCTATCAGTTTTTTGAATTTCTGAATTTTGTTTACGTGTAAGGGTAATTTTATTTTTTGGTTTTTGTGAGTCACCATGCGATTGTTTTAAAAAAGACAGGAGTGCAGCTTTATCATCCTCAGATAATTCATCGCTTGAAGTATTTTTCTTTACACCAGCATTTTTAAGTTGATCTAAAAGTAAATCAACTGGTAACTTTAATTCTGATGCAAATTGTTCAACAGTGTACTGACTCATATTTTCTCCGTTATTCTGTAAACCAAGGAGCTCTTGCGGTCATGATTAGCTCTTTGGCTTTTTCCTCATCAATTTTGATGATATCAAGTAGCTCATCAACAGCTAATTCTGCAAGGTCTTCCATTGAAACAATTCCCTTAGATGCAAGAAGATTTGCTGTATTTTGATCCATTCCCTCCATTGTTAATAGATCTTCTTGAGCTTCAGGCACTTTTTCTTCATTTGCTATAGCAGCTGTTAAGATTGCAGCCTTAGCTCTGGATCTTAATTCTTCAATTGTATCCTCATCGAAAATATCCATTTGATTTAATTCTTCAGTAGGAACATAAGCAATCTCCTCCAATGAAGTAAATCCTTCTTTAACGAGAATATCGGCAACCTCTTCATCAACATCAAGTTTTTCAATAAATAACTGGCTGACTGTTGAGTACTCTTCCTCATGCTTTTTCTCAGACTCTTCTTCAGTCATGATGTTTAATTCCCAGCCGGTTAATTGGGATGCTAAACGAATATTTTGCCCATTTCTTCCAATGGCAAGTGCTAGCTGATCCTCATCAACGACAATATCCATACTTCTTTTTTCTTCATCAACAACAATACTTGAAACTTCTGCCGGAGCCATGGAATTAATTACAAATTGTGCAGGCTCAATCGACCATAAAACAATGTCAACCCTTTCCCCAGATAATTCAGTTGTCACCGCCTGAACTCTTGATCCTCTCATCCCGACACATGTCCCGACAGGATCTAATCTTTGATCATTTGCTTTAACAGCAATCTTTGATCTTGATCCAGGGTCTCTTGAAGCAGACATAATTTCCAATAATCCTTCCTCAATTTCTGGCACTTCAATTTCGAACAGTTTAATTATAAATTCAGGCGATGTTCTTGAGAGTATTAATTGTGGTCCTCGCATTGATGTCTCTATTTTCAATAATGCTGCTCTGATTCTGTCGCCAACTCTCAAGTTTTCTTTTGGGATCATTTGGTCTCTTGGTAGGATGGCCTCTAATTTGCCTATTTCAATAATTGCATTACCGCGCTCCATTCGTCTAATTTGACCCATGACCAATTTTTCATCTCTTGCAAGAAATTCATTAAGCACTTGCTCTCTTTCTGCTTCCCTGACTTTTTGCAATATTACTTGTTTTGCCGCCTGAGCTCCGATTCTGCCAAACTCTTCAGAAGGAATGGATTCCTCAATAACATCTCCAATTTGTTTATCCTTAGCACGATCATCGATCAATAGAATCTCCGCTTCTTCATTTTCTAGATTCTCTTCCTCAACCACAGTCCAACATCTAAAGGACTCATAAGCACCAGATTCTGGATCAATTTTTACTCGAATATCTGTACCATGAGGATATTTCTTCTTTGTTGCTGATGCTAGAGCTAACTCTAAAGCATTGAAAACAATTTCTTTACTCACATTTTTTTCATGTGCAAGAGCATCAACTAAAATTAACATCTCACGATTCATTTACTTTCTCCAATTTATAAATCTGGGTTTAAACGAGCCATCTGAATTTCATCAAAAGGCACTTCTAATATTTTTTCATCTGATAGCAAAATCTTTATTTTTTTTTCATCAGAAGCAATTAATTTTCCATCAAATTTCTTTTGATTATTTATCGGTGAGTACAATTTAATTTTAATTTTTTCACCTTCAAATCTTTTATAGTCTGCGAGTTTTATTAATTTTCTATCTACGCCAGGTGAAGAAACTTCTAATCTTGAAAAGTCGTAGTCCAGTTCTACTGACAAAACGCGATTCAAATGATTGCTAACCTTCACACAGTCATCGACAGATATTAAATTGCCGTTATCAATAAAAATTCTAATCAGGCCACTATTATGATTGTGTTCACACTCAACCAACTCATAGCCTATATTTTGTATTGACTCGCTTATAATTTTTTCCAAATCCATCACAAAACCATCAAAAATAAAAAATGGGCCTAAAAGGCCCATCTCAAAAATTGGATTATACTATGAAATAGTATAAAAATAAATTTTTAAATCAATATGTTAGGTTAATTTTATTTTGCCAAACTTTCTTTTTCCAACCTGAATTAGAAATTCATCAGTATTTATCGAATAATCCTTATCAATCTTTTCTCCATCAACCCTTATTCCACCACTTTTCATTAATCTCAAAGCCTCCGATGTACTTGAAACAAAGTTGATATTTTTCAGAATATTTGGAATTGCTAAGTTATCTTGCTTATTCATTTTAAATTCTTGAACCTCATCAGGAGCATGGCCTGATGATCTTTGTTCAAAATCTTTTTTTGCTTTTAAGTACCCTTCATGATCATGGAATCTCTCGATAATTTCTTTAGAAAACTCATCCTTGATGTTTTTTGGGTTTTCGCCGCCTTTCAAACGCTTTTTCCATGAATTAATTTCATCGTTATTTTTTAACGATAACAGGTCAATGTATCTCAGCATTAAATCATCAGAAATAGATAGCAATTTTGCGTACATCACCTCAGGAGGTTCCTCAATACCAATATAGTTATTTAATGATTTCGACATTTTGTTAACGCCATCCAGTCCTTCTAGTAGTGGCATTGTTAGAATCGACTGTGGTGTTTGTCCATATGCTTTCTGTAATTCTCGTCCCATTAATAAATTAAATTTTTGATCTGTCCCGCCTAACTCAACATCAGCCTCAAGAGCAACCGAGTCGTAACCTTGCATCAAGGGATACATAAATTCATGAATTGATATAGATTGATTACTTTTAAACCTTTTGCTGAAATCATCTCGCTCCAACATTCTTGCCACAGTATACTGAGCAGATAGTTTTAACATGCCATCAGCACCTAAATTTTTTAGCCATTCAGAATTAAACACAACACGTGTTTTTTCTTTATCTAGAATCTTAAAAACTTGGTTTTGGTAAGTTTTGGCATTTTGCTTCACCTGATCCTCAGTTAAAGGAGGTCTAGTGGTATTTTTTCCTGTCGGATCACCAATCATGCCAGTGAAATCACCAATTAAAAAAATCACTTCATGACCAAAATTTTGAAATTGTCTTAATTTATTTAAAAGAACTGTGTGGCCTAGATGTAAATCAGGAGCCGTTGGATCAAAACCGGCCTTAATTTTTAGCTTTTTTCCAGATTTTATTTTTTCTTCGAACTCTGAAAAAACTAATATTTCATCAGCACCTCGTTTTATTTCATCTAACATAATTATTTGAGCTTATAAATAAAACATGATTATATATTCATATTAAGTTAATCTTAAGAGTTAATGCAGCCCAAGTCAGATAAAAAATTATTTTTTGGCATCATGTCAGGCACATCATCAGATGGTCTTGATGTAGCGCTATGTTCTATTGATGATAATCAAATTAAAATCATTGATTCCATATCTCAAAAATATTCCAAAAAATTACAAATGGAAATTATTGAATTAAATTCACCTTCCTTTGATGATCTTAATAAAAGCAATATTCTTGGAAATAAAATTTCCGATATCAGCATAAAATTAATTGATCAATTATTGTTCAAGAACGGTCTTAGACCATCATCAATTGAAGCCATTGGTATTCATGGGCCTACTGTTAGACATGTGCCAAGGGATTTTTATAGCCTTCAAATTGGAAACGAATTTTTATTAGCAAATCGTACACAAATAAAAACCGTTTCTAATTTTAGAAACATGGATATTGCTTCGAATGGTGAAGGAGCCCCCTTGATTCCTTTATTCCATAAATATCTCCTCAATACTAAAAATATTAAAAAAGGAGTATTTGTAAATATTGGCGGATTTTCCAATATCTCTATAGTCAACAATAACTCAATCAAAGGATACGATTTAGGTCCGGGTAATGTCTTTATGGACTTTTGGATCAACAAAATTAAAAATAAAAAATATGATAAAAATGGTTCATGGGCTAAAAGTGGAGCAGTTTTAGATGATCTGTTAAAGCGCTTATTAAATGATGCATTTTTCAAAAAAAAACCACCTAAAAGTACAGGTCGTGATTACTTTAATTTAAAGTGGTTAGCTAAATTTCAACTAAATGACCTCAAACCTGAAGATGTGCAAAGAACTTTTTTAGAATTAACTGCTGTATTAATTCTACGGGAATTTGAAAAATTAACCGGTTATAAAAATGTATTTATTTGTGGTGGTGGAGCAAATAATAATTTACTCATGGATCAGTTATTAACACGATCTCAAAAAAACGTTCATACCACAGAATATCTTGGCATTAAGCCTGAGTTAATCGAACCGGCAGGCTTTGCTTGGCTGGCACGTCAATCAATAAACAATAAAAGACTCAACTATAAAACCATAACAGGCGCTAAAAAAGATAATATCTTAGGCGTTGTTGTACATCCTTAATTCAACATCTTTAAATCTAAGTTATAATTAAAATCCCTTAATTTTTAATATATTTAAGATGGATCAAAAAAAAGCTACATTAACATTACCTGATGGAAAAATCATTGAGCTGCCATTCATTGAAGGGAAAATGGGTAAGCCAGCAATTGATATTTCTCAGTTATCCCAGCACGGTTTACATACTTACGATCCTGGATTTATGTCAACCGCCTCTTGCGGCTCTGCAATAACTTTTATTGATGGTGAAAAGAGTATTCTTCTTTATCGTGGTTATCCAATTGAACAATTAGCTGAGCATTGTGACTTCCTTGATGTTGCTTATTTGTTGCTTAATGGCGAGCTTCCAAATCAAAATGAAAAAACAAAATATGTATCTGAAGTAAAAAAACACTACCTTCTTCATGATCAACTGAATAGTGTCTTTAGAGGTTTCAGGCGTGATGCGCACCCAATGGCTGTTATGGCAGCAGTCGTTGCTTCAAAATCAGCTTTCTATTTTGATGAGATGAATGTTTACAACCGTAACCATCGAAAAATATCAGCTAATAGATTAATAGGCAAAGTCCCATCCATTGCAGCATGGTCGTATCTTTACAATCTAGGTAGACCATTTAATTACCCAAGAAATGATTTAAGTTATGCTGCAAATTTCTTAAATATGCTTTTTTCAAGCCCAACACAAGATTATGAAATTAATCCTGTACTAGTTCGTGCATTTGAGAGAATTTTAATTTTACATGCTGACCATGAGCAAAACGCTTCTACTTCTACTGTTAGGTTAGTTGGTTCTAGCGGTGCCAATCCATTTGCTTGTATTTCTTCAGGCATTGCTTCCTTATGGGGACCTGCCCATGGTGGAGCTAATGAAGCAACCCTTAAAATGTTACAAGAGATCAGAAGTGAAAGTCGTATTGGCGAATATATAGAAAGAGCAAAAGATTCAACTGATTCTTTTAGATTGATGGGCTTTGGTCATAGAGTTTATCGCAATAAAGATCCTCGTGCAGAAATTATGCGAAAAACATGCCATGAAGTTTTATCTGAGCTTGGTTTAGAGAATGATTCCATATTTAAGCTCGCTTTGAAATTAGAAAAAATTGCGCTTGAAGATGATTATTTTGTAAAGAAAAAATTATATCCAAACGTTGATTTTTATTCAGGCATTGTTATGAGGGCTCTTGGTATCCCTAACTCAATGTTCACTGCTGTGTTTGCTTTAGCGAGAACTGCAGGTTGGATAGCTCATTGGAATGAAATGTTTGTAGCTGATAATTTAAAAATTGGTAGGCCAAGACAAATCTACAAAGGTAAGCTTCTTCGGAATGTATCCTTGGATAGGAATGTTTCTAAAGATTAATCCCTAAACTGAAAAAGATGAGCCGCAACCACAAGTTGTAGTAGCATTTGGATTTCTAATTACAAATTGAGAGCCTTGGACGTTATCTTGGTAATCAATTTCAGATCCTGTCAGATATTGCAGGCTCATTGGGTCAATTAATAATGTCACATTATCCTTAGTCACCTGAGTGTCATCTTCATTGACCGCTTCTTCAAATGTAAAACCATATTGAAAACCAGAACACCCTCCACCACTTACAAACACTCTTAGCTTAAGGTCTGGTGTTTCTTCTTCAGCTATTAGCTCTTTCACTTTTTTTACAGCATTGTCTGTAAAAATTAAAGGATCAGGCATTTTTAGATCACTTGTCATTGTTTCTTTCCTTCGCTTGCTTGTCTTTTTTTATAATTTTTTCCGGCTTATTTTTTGTAATATTACCATTTACTGTCGCTCCTGCATGAATTTCTATATCACCATAAATAATATCTCCATTAACAATGGCTGTAGAATGGAGTTCTAAAAATTCTTGAACTTCAATGTTTCCTTTAACCTCACCAGCAATGATTGCAGTATCAGTTTTAATATCTCCAGAAATTTTACTTTTTGGTCCCATAATTAATGAACCATATGCCCCATCTGTTAATGTCAAATTTCCTTGTAACCTTCCATCTAAACGGATGCCACCTGAAAAGTTCATACTTCCACGTATGTTCATTGTTTCATCAATTAATGTATCGATTGCATGATTTTTTTTCCGATTAAACAATCCTATCTCCTCTTACCAACAATTTTTTCATAAAAAAGTAGCTCTTCTTGCAGATCATTGTTTTCTTCTTTTAACTTTTTAACTTCCTCATTATTTTTACTAATTGCTACATTATTTAATTGAATCTGTAGATTTAAATTACTTAATTCATCTTTTAGCTCATCAATCTCATCACTTTGATTATTTATTTTTAAAAGGTATTGTACTGAGCTTGTTCCATCAAAAACGAAATAAGATAAAATAACTGACAATACAAATACAAAAAAAGTATAAAAAACTTTATTAATCCACAAGACTCCGACTTTAACATTAGGTCTTCCTTTTGCTAACTTTATACGTTTTCTTCTTTTAATTCTTTCAAACATATTTATGGATTCAATGGTATGTAATTTAGTCCAGCATCTTCTTGAAAATTAAACATTATGTTTAAATTTTGAATAGCCTGTCCGGCTGCGCCCTTTACTAAATTATCAATAGTCGACAATATTATTAGTTTTTTATGTCTTTTAAAGCAAGATATTCTACATTGATTTGAGCCTCTCACCATTTTTGTTTTTGGTATTTTATTTACACCCATAAAATGTACAAAAATTGATTGATCGTAAGCCACAGAATAAATAGAATTGAGCTCTTTTTCGCTAATATCCTCAGTTAAATCAACATAAATAGACGCATAAATTCCACGCACCATTGGGAGCAAATGTGGAACAAATAAAGCTCTAATATCTTTACTATTTGTGATTTCTTTTAAATTTTCTTCAATTTCTGGCTCATGCCTATGTCCTTGAACTGAGTAAGCATTAAAATTATCATAAGCTTCCGCCATCAAAAGGTTATCGTCATTTTTTTTACCGGCACCACTTATTCCAGACTTAGCATCAATAATAATACTTTGTTCATTGATAATTTTTTTATTCAAGAGTGGGTAAAGAGCAAGTTGAATTGCTGTTGGGTAACACCCTGGATTGGCAATAATCTTGGCATTTTTTATTTCATTTTTCTTCAATTCAGATAAACCATAAACAGCTGTCTCAACTAATTTTGGACAGGCATGTTTCATTCCATACCACTGTTCCCACAACTGTATATTTTTTATTCTGAAATCAGCTGCTAAATCAATTATTCTTTTCCCTTTACTAACTAATGTTTCAGCAAAGTTCATCGCGATACCATTTGGTGTAGCAAAAAATATTAAGTCTGACTTATCAAAACTTACATTGTCTGGGTGAACAAATTTATTTTTAATTTTATTAGGCAGAAATGGAAAAATTTCAGTGACATTCTTTCCATCATCTTGTCTTGAAGTTATTTGATCAATTTCAACATACGGATGATTGACTAATAACCTCAAAAGTTCTGATCCAGTATATCCAGATCCACCAACTATAGAAACATGTAATTTATCCATTTGTCGATTATAAATGATTTCCTAAAAAAAAAGCCGCTCGAAAGCGGCTTTAATAAATACGATAATGCTATCGTTTTGAAAACTGTTTGCGTCTTCTCGCTTTGCGTAAACCAACTTTTTTTCTTTCAACTTCACGAGCATCTCGAGTCACATATCCAGCTTTTGAAAGATCTGATTTTAATTCGGCATCATAGTCTAAAAGAGCTCTAGTGATACCATGTCTTACTGCACCAGCCTGGCCAGATTCACCGCCACCAGAAACATTCACTTTAATGTCAAATGTAGTTTCATTTTTTGTTAAATCTAGAGGTTGTTTTAGAATCATCTCTGACGTAAATCTTGAAAAATATTTATCAACTGGTAGACCGTTAATCGATATTTCACCTTTACCTTGTTGCATGAATACTCTAGCAACTGAGCTTTTTCTTCTACCTGTACCGTAATAATATTTACCTATCATAAAATTCTTTCAATTATATTGTTAATGGTTTTGGCTGTTGAGCAATATGCTCATGCTTGTCACCAGAATAAATCTTTAATTTCTTAACCATCGCATAACCTAATGGCCCCTTAGGAAGCATACCTTTTACAGCTTTTTCTAATGCTCTACCAGGAAATTTTTCCTGCATCTGTGTAAAATTTGATGAATATAAACCGCCAGGGAAACCAGAGTGTCTGTGGTAGATTTTATCCTGAGACTTGTTACCAGTTACTTTTATTTTCTCAGCATTAACAACAACAATATAATCACCAGTATCAACATGTGGTGTATAAATTGTTTTGTGCTTGCCTCTTAATCTGTGAGCAATTGCACTAGCTAATCTTCCAAGAGTAGCATCGGTTGCGTCAACAAGAAACCAGTCTCTTTTGACTTCGTGGCCTTTAGCTGAAATTGTTTTCATCAATCTGTACTTCCAAAAATTTATAAAAGAGCGTGATTTTATTATGTTTTATAGGGTTTTGTCAAACATTAATGGTAAAAAATTCCTAAAATAGCCATGAATGGCTTAATAAAAATATAAATGTCACAATGATTCCTAAATAATTGTTTTTCTTAAATAAATTAATATAGTCACCGTCTTGAGTTATGCCAAAAATCAATTCATGAACCATTTTCCATATCATGAATGACAAAATGAGGAAGTAAACAATAAAATAGGGGTCTTCTTTAATCAAAATGGCACATAAAGTTAGAAAAGACAAATAAAAAACAACAATCGCATGATTTGTGTATTTTTTAAACAATTTAGGAGATGAGTGAATGCTTAAGTTTATATCATCTGTAAAATCTGCTTTAGCATAAACCGTATCGTAAGCCATTACCCATGAAAAATTCAGAAAAAATAAAATCCAACACTCCAGTGGAAGACTCTGTTGAACATGCGCAAAAACCACCAAAACAGTTGAACTAAAGGCTAATCCCAAAAAAAGTTGTGGGATAGGGAAAAATCTTTTGGACAATGGATAAACCATTAATAAAAAAGCTGATACACAAATAATTTTTATTGCATAACTATGCAAAAAAAAGAGTAAAGATAGCGCCCCTAAACTTAAAAAAAGAAAAAAAATAGATGCATTTTTAAGAGTTAGTTCTTTTTGTGCCAAGGGCCTATTGCTTGTTCTCTTCACCTTTGAATCAATATCATGATCAAAAATATCGTTAATCACGCATCCAGCTGATCTTGTTAAAATCACTCCGATGCAAAATATTAAAAGATCTTGAAATCTGATCTGACCTTCTGTAGAAAGGATTAATGCCCATATGGTTGGCCAAAGTAAAAGTAAAATACCTACAGGTTTATCCAGTCTTGCTAATTTAAGATAGCTGTAAAAGTACTTATTCATCATACATTTTTGTATTTTCTAAAAATCCCTCAAAAAGAAGAATTTTTTCTTTTCTGTTAGTAAAAAAAGATTGCCTAAGGACTAATAGTTTTTCTAATTCAACATTTATTTTTCTAAATCTTTCAGTTGAAAATTGAATCTGTTTTGATTTTGAATATTTAAACTGGCTACGGATATAATTTCTACTGAATAAAATACTACCTAATGATCGATTATTCAGTTTTTTTAACAAATAAATCAATCTTTTTGAGTTATGTAATTCTGTAATGGATCTTGCAAAAATGAGTGGCTTTTTTTTAAAACCTATTACTACATCCCTGACATAAAAATTTTTTGATACGCCGCCATAAATTTTTTTTTCATACTCACTTATTTTCTGTATATTACTTGAGATCAACTGAATTTCTAGATCACCAAACTGGCTTAAATATTTTGTCAGTGACTTTTTTGATGAAGCAAGTCTTAAATCCGAATAATTTTTTTTTGACCACATATATTTAAATTCTTAAATAATTTTTATCTTGAAACCAGAATTCAACAAATCTATGAGCTGCTGGTTTATTGGACTTTATCGCATTTCCTGAATAATCACTCACTTCTTTTACTAAATCAGCATCCTCTACAAGGTTAGCAATTCTTAATCCAGGTACTCCGCTCTGTCTTGTTCCAATCATTTCACCAGGACCACGTATTTTAAGATCATTTTCAGCAATTAAAAACCCATCTTGGTTTTCATAGATAATTTTTAAACGCTGCTTTGCCAGCTCGCTAAGATTTTCTTTAAAAATTAAAATACATGTACTTTTTTTTGCTCCTCTACCAACCCGACCTCGGAGTTGATGTAGCTGAGATAGCCCCATTCTTTCTGCATGCTCAATCACCATAAATGATGCATTGGGAACATCTACGCCAACTTCAATTACAGTGGTAGCCACTAATAACTTTATTTTTTTTTGAAGATACTTTGACATCACTTCATCTTTCTCTTGATCCTTCATTCTGCCATGAATAATGCCCACCATCTCTTTTGGAATAAAAGAAATAAACTCTTCATAGGTATTTACTGCATCAGAGAGGGTTAACTTTTCACTTTCTTCTACTAAAGGACACACCCAATATATTTGATTATCATTGTTTAATTCGTTTTTTAGCATTTGCATTAATTCTTTTCGCCTTGAATCACGCACTAGTTTAGTGACGATAGGAACCCTATCTTTAGGTAATTCTGACAATGTACTTACCTCAAGATCTGCAAAATAACTCATCGATAGCGTTCTTGGAATTGGTGTAGCACTCATCATCAATAGATGGGGTTGATGTCCATCTTTTTTTCCTTTACTCATTAGATCTAATCTTTGCTTAACACCAAAACGGTGTTGTTCATCGATAATACAAAGTCCAAGTTTTTTAAAGTAAATGTTATCTTGAAATAATGCGTGAGTTCCAATCACATAATGAATTTTTCCTGATTCAATATCATCAATAATTTCATTACGCTTTCTTCCTTTAATGCTTCCAGTCAAAAGCTCAACTCTTACATCAGTACTTTGGAATAATTCCTTAATTTTTTTAAAATGCTGATTTGCTAATATTTCAGTCGGAGCCATAAAGGCAACCTGATATTCATTATTTAATATTAGAGTTGAAACAATAATTGCAACAATGGTTTTCCCAGAACCAACATCACCCTGAAGAAGTCTATGCATTACTTTTCCAGAAGACATATCGGATTCAATTTCGTGAATAACTTGTTCCTGGGATTCTGTTAGTTTGAATGGAAGGCTATTTAAAATACTATCTTTTAAATTATTATTTTTTAAAGTAAATATTTTAGATTTTTGATTTTTGAATTCATCCTTAGATAGTTTTAAATATAATTGTTGTGATAATAATTCTGCATATTTTATATGTTGATGAAATATCGTAGAGAAATAATTAAGCTCTTGTAAATCACAATTTTTATTTGGCTGATGAATTGCATAAAGTGAGTCAAGCAGATTAACTCCATCTGTTTTACTTTTATGATTCAATATTTCGAAATTTAAAAGTTTTTGTGAAGAGGCGAACTCTAAAGCTTTATTAATTAATCTATAAATATTTTTTTGACCCAATCCAGACGTGACTGAATATATTGGCGTTAAGTTTTCTGGAAGAACAACTTCTTGAGCATTAAACACTGCGGTTTCAGGATGAATGATCTCTGTAGTAATTAAATTCTTTCTTACATTTCCTGCTGCAAGTACATATTTTCCAACTTTAAATTGTGCTTTTTGGTTTGGATAAAAGTGCAAGTATCTTAATGAAATTTGATCGCCACACCCGTCTTCAAGATGAACAACTAAATTTCTTTTACCACGAAAAACAATATCAACGTCTATTACTTTTCCTAACACTTGTGAGAACGCATTATCTTTTAAATCTTGAATATCTGTAATCTTAGTTCTATCTTCGTATCGCACAGGAAGATGTAGTAAAAGATCAAACCAATTTTGAATATTGAGTTTATTTAAAAGCTTCTCTTGGTGTGGTGTAAAAAAAGATTTCAATAATTAATCAAGCACTAAAAATCCATCTGCTTCAATAAGTGCCCCTTTAGGTAATTGAGCAACTCCAACTGCAGCCCTTGCTGGATAGGGTGAATCAAAATATTGTTCCATGATTTCATTGACCATAACAAAATGACTTAGGTCGGTGAGAAAAATATTTAATTTAACGATATCTGACTTTTTTCCACCTGCTGCCTCTATCACTGATAATAAATTCTTAAATACCTGATTAATTTGATTTTCAATTCCATCGACCAATTCCATCGTCTTAGGATCTAAGCCAATTTGCCCAGATAGAAAAACAATGTTGTTTTTTTTGATAGCCTGCGAATAAGCACCAATCGCCTTTGGTGCATTTTCAGTTGAAATAATTTCTTTTGTCATTTTTATCTTTCTTTATTTAATAGTTCCTAATTTAAATCTTGTAATTCTACTTACTTGTTCAATTTTTCTTAAGTTTCTAATAATATCCGCCAAATGAATTCGACTCTTCACTTCAATTAAGAAATGAATTGAGGTAAAACCTCCACCATCACTCTCTTCAGTTGTAAGCTTGTCAATATTAGATTCCATTTCAGCAATAACAGAAGCAATCTTTGCTAAAACGCCTCGTTCATTACTGACTAGAATATCTAATTTAACTTTAAACAATCGATCTGGATTTGGCTCCCATTCAACATCAACCCATTTTTCTGGATCAACTTTAATTTTTTTAATTTCATTACATTCATGAGTGTGAATAATCAAACCGCGGTCTTTATCAATGTAACCTAAAATTGGGTCTCCAGGAATTGGATGGCAACAATCAGCTAAATCTATGGCCATACCCTCAGACCCTTTAATAGAAATTACATCTAAAAACTTTTCTTGACGTCCAACACTAGATTGACCACTGACAATTGAAGATAATTGATGAGCTACCATAATATTGACTCTTTTTCCTAAAGCAATATCTATTAAAATTTCGTCTTTATTCTTCAAATGATAGTCATGCAGTAATTTATCCCAATGTTTCTTTTTGATACTGTCTGGTTCAATGTGAAAGGCTTTTAATGCCTTATTAAGAATACTGTAGCCAAGTATCACAAGATCACTAGATTCAGCTTTTTTCATAAAAGCTCTAATTTGTGATCTTGCTTTTCCTGTAATTACAAAATTTAGCCAAGATGGGTTAGGTTTGGCCATAGGGCCTGTAATAATTTCAATATGATCACCCGTTTTAACCTCAGTTCTCAAGGGAACCAACTCATTATTTATTTTACAAACGAAGCAGCTATTACCAACATCAGTATGAACAGCATAGGCATAGTCCACTGCGGTTGATCCTTTCGGCAACACAAATATTTTTCCTTTGGGAGAAAATACATAGACTTCATCAGGAAAAAGATCTACTTTTAAATGTTCTAAGAATTCAAGTGAGTCTGCACTATCAGACTGGATTTCCAATAATCTTTTTAACCATTGATTGGTATCCTGTTGAAGGCGTGTGACTTGATTTTCTTTGGTTTTGTACATCCAGTGTGCAGCCACTCCGGCTTCTGCCAAATTATTCATTAATAAAGTTCTTATTTGAATCTCCAATGGCATTCCGAATGGACCAAAAAGGGTAGTATGTAATGATTGGTATCCGTTTGCTTTTGGAATCGCAATGTAATCTTTGAATCTTCCTGGGATCGGTTTATATAAAGAGTGAAGGACACCCAATGCATGATAACAATCCTTAATATCTTCAACAATTATCCTAAATGCATAAATATCTGAAATTTCTGAAAATCCAAGATTTTTTTCTGCCATTTTTTTATGAATACTAGCAGGCTGTTTTTCTCGTCCTAAAATTTCCGCTTTAATCTTTTCCTTTTTTAATTTTGCCTCAACTTCTATGAGAATTTTTTCAACAACCTCTTTACGATTTCCACGAGCAGAAGCAATTGCTTTAGTAATTGTTTGATGTCGAAGAGGATGAATATGTTTAAAACATAGATTTTCTAAATCTTGATATATTCGATTAAGGCCCAGTCGATTTGCAATGGGCGCATAAATATCAACCGTTTCTTGTGCAATACGTTTTATTTTTTGCTCATTAAGATGTTCCAGAGTTTGCATATTATGTGTGCGATCACATAACTTGATAATCATGACTCTGATATCTGATGACATCGCTAAAAGCATTTTTCTGAAATTTTCAGCTTGAGCATCAACAACATCATTAAAATTTAATTTATCTAACTTGGATAATCCATCAACAAGCTTTGCAACTTGTTTACCAAATTTTGATTCAACCTCTTTTAAAGTAGCTGGAGTATCTTCAACAACGTCGTGCAAAAGTGCAGCTATTATTGAAGGCCCATCGAGATGAAGATTTGCTGCAATACATGCCACTGAAACTGGGTGCGTTATATAAGGTTCGCCACTTCTTCTTTTTTGATCTATATGACATTCAAAAGCATAATGATATGCTCTGTATACATCCTGAATTTCACTTTTTTTTAGATAGGTTATTGCCTGTGATAGTTTTGATTCAGGATGGTCTGCTGGAATAATGATTGCATCGCCAGTATCTTTATTTAAAAAATTTGGGTCAGCCAAAATTATTCTCCAGCAAGTTTATAGTGGGGCTGACTGCTCCTCAGGTTCGACTGTGACTTGGCTGTCATCTGAAGAAGATGGTTGATTTCCTGTCAACAATTCTAATCCAATGGCTCCTGCAGCGATCTCTCTTAATGCTAAAACCGAAGGTTTATCTTCATTCACATTGTCAATCATTGATTCAGCACCATTAGCCAATTGACGAGCTCTGATAGATGCAATTAGGGTTAATTGAAACCGATTTGGTATTTTTGTCAAACAATCATCAACGGTAATTCTTGCCATACTTATCCTTCTCTATAAATTATGCTGTAAATAACTTCATTATTTCACTTACAGTACATGTTAATTCTTCATTAATTGTAACATAGTCAAATTCATTGGCATGAGAGATTTCCTCCTCTGCAGATTGCATTCGCGTTTCTATCACCTCTAATGTATCCTGATTTCTTTCAATTAATCGCTCTTTTAAAATTTCTAAACTTGGCGGCATAATAAAAATGCTGACAGCTTCTGGAAAAATCTTTTTAATACTTTGCGCACCCTGCCAGTCAATCTCTAAAATTACATCATTACCATTTTCTAGTAATGAATGAACAGATTTTTTTGAGGTTCCGTAAAAATTTCCATGGCAATGAGCGTATTCAAGAAATAACCCCTCTTCAATCATCTTTTCAAACTCTGTTATTTCAGTAAAAAAATAATCCTTGCCATTTACTTCGGATGGCCTTGGTTTTCTAGTTGTATGAGAGATAGAAACTTTTAAATTAGGACACTTTTTTAATAGCTCTTTGACAATTGTCGTTTTACCAGCACCAGAGGCGGCACTGATGATAAATAATTTATTTTTATTTAAGTTTGTCATTCTATATTCTGTATTTGTTCTCGCATCTGCTCAATTAAAACTTTAATGTCTACTGCAAGTGATGAAATTCTTGTTGATATTGATTTTGATCCTAATGTGTTTGCTTCACGATTTAACTCTTGCATCATGAAATCAAGTTTTTTCCCCACAGGATCGTTACTCTTAAGCAAATCTATAATTTCTTTATTGTGAGACAAGATTCTGCTCAACTCTTCTTCAATATCTGATTTTTGTAAAAAATAAACTACTTCTTGTTGAAGTCGTTGTTGGTCAATCTCACTATTAATATCACTTAATTTTTTTATTAATTTTTGTTGATGATTTTTTGCGTCGTCTTTATAAAATTTTCTTACATTTTTAACGTGTGCATTAATCGCATTTACATTTTGCTTCAAAATACTGGATAAATTTTTGCCTTCTCTGGCTCGATCTTTATTGAAATTTTTTAAAACATTACTTAAAGCTGCAAGAAAAGCTTTTTCGTTAATGTTGATATTTTTTGGTTTTTGATTGGAATTGATAAAGTTGATGATTTCATGTGGGGTAGCGGAAAACTCCTGTCTTGATAAGAGTGCGACTCTTTTCATAATCTTTAAGGCATCTTTGATTTGATCATCAGAATAACTTAATTTACTGTGTTGATTTAAAGACTTAGAGATGCGACATTCGACCTTACCTCGTTTAATTGTGTCACTGAGCATGGATTTAATTTTTGCCTCTAAATATTTAAGGTCATCATCAAGACGGATATTCAAATCCAAATATCTATTATTCAATGCACGTATTTCAACGGACAAACTTACACTTGAATCAAGTTTAAAAGAGCCGTTCGCGTATCCGGTCATGCTATTAATCATATGAATTTTCTCTACTTTGACAAATTAATGAAAATTTTTTTCTCATTTTATCTTTATAATCTTAAAACATAATAAATTAATTTAGGTAACTTATGAGATCAAACAACCGAACTAATAGTCAGCATCGCCCAATCGAAATCACTAGGAATTATACATGTCATGCAGAAGGGTCTGTATTGATTAAATGTGGACAAACTCATGTTTTGTGTAACGTCAGTGTCATTGAAGGGGTCCCTTCTTTCCTCAAGGGTCAGGGCCAGGGTTGGCTAACAGCTGAGTACGGCATGTTACCTCGTTCAACCTCATCACGTATGCAAAGAGAGGCGGCCAGAGGAAAACAATCTGGACGAACTCAAGAAATACAGAGGCTAATCGGAAGAAGTTTAAGAGCCATGATTGATTTAACTAAGATTGGAGAGAATACATTACAGGTTGATTGTGATGTTCTCCAAGCTGATGGCGGAACCCGAACCGCATCGATCACTGGGGCGGCGTGTGCAATTGAAGATGCAGTTGAATACATGCTAAAGGCTAAGTTAATATCAGAGTCGCCTATCATAAAAAAAATTGCAGCCATCTCAGCAGGGATTGTGGATTCAAAGGTGCTCGTTGACTTAGATTATGATGAGGACAGTAACTGTGAGACGGATATGAATATTGTAATGACAGAGGATAAACAGTTCATAGAAATTCAGGGGACGGCTGAAGGAAATCCATTCAGCCAAGATGAGTTGAATGAAATCTTAACTTTGAGCTCTGATGCAATTCAATCTATTTTTCAAATTACACATAAATAATATGACAAAAGTTGTCCTTGCCTCAAATAATCAAAAAAAAATAAATGAGATGCAACATTTACTCTCGGATATTAATTTGGAAATTATACCCCAATCATTTTTTAATATCGGTGAAGCAGATGAACCATATCAGACATTTGTTGAAAATGCTCTAGCCAAAGCGAGGTATGCTTCTAAAAAAACTAATTTGCCTGCGATTGCTGATGACTCTGGAATTTGTGTTGATCATCTTGATTTTAATCCTGGAGTGAGATCTGCAAGATTTGCACATGAAAACGCCACAGATGATGAAAATTTATTAAAACTCCTTCATGATTTAGAGGGAGTTGAAAATAGAAATGCACACTATTATTGCTCTATTGTTTTTGTAACAACGCCAGATGACCCACAGCCCATCATTTGTGAAGGTATTTGGAAAGGAAAAATTGTTGAACAGCCAAGAGGGTCAAATGGTTTTGGATACGATCCAATTTTTGAAGATTTTATGACAGAAAATACCGCAGCAGAACTAGATCCTCAATTAAAAAATAAACTCAGTCACCGAGGCCAAGCCTTGCAACAATTAAAACTGAAACTTACAATAAAATATGAGCAAAAATAAGTGGCCTGTGTGGAAGCGTGATGATGGAACAACCGTTTCCTGTACTGAAAAAATTAAAGTTATGAAAGAGAATCTTGATGAGATTAACCAGCTCATGCAGGATGCTTTCGAAGATGGCTTGATTATGGAAGTATCTGACCAACAAATAAGAGATGTTTTCCACGATATAGTTAATCAACTCAATAATCCTTACAAAAATAAAAAATGATAACCACACCACAGTCTGTTGGTGTTTATGTGCATCTTCCATGGTGCATTCACAAATGTCCCTATTGTGATTTTAATTCGCATGAGGCATCTCAAGAAAAGGTGAGATCGTTAGAGGAAGAATATGTTGATACCCTGATTGAAGAATTTAATTTTTACCAAGATTTAATCAAAGAACGAATCATTACATCTATTTTTTTTGGTGGAGGCACCCCTAGTCTTATTTCACCCAAACTATTTGAAAAATTTATTACTGCCATCCACAAAAACTTTGACTTATCAAAAACTGAAATTACACTCGAAGCAAATCCAGGAACAATTGACATTAAATATTTTCAATCCTATGCCGATTTAGGTATCAATCGAGTTTCCTTGGGTATACAAAGTTTTAATGACAACCACCTTCAATCCCTTGAGAGAATTCACTCATCCGAGGAAGCAAAACAAGCCATTGTGGTCGTAAAAAAATATTTTAAGAATTTTAATCTTGATTTGATGTTCGGCTTACCCAATCAAAGCCTGGCTGAATTAACAGAAGACATTGATACCGCCATATCATTTAATCCAAATCATCTTAGTTTTTATCATCTCACGATTGAACCACAAACCAGGTTCTTTAAATCCAAACCAGAAATTCCTTCGGATGATGATGCTTATGAAATGTTAAGCCTTGTTTTAAAACAATTAAAAAATTCACACTTTGATCACTATGAAACCTCTGCTTTTGCTCAACCCGATCATCAATGCAGACACAATTTAAATTATTGGACATTTGGCGACTACTTAGGAATAGGAGCAGGCGCACATTCAAAACTTACGCATGAGAACGAAATTTTTAGAATGGATAATACTAAAAACCCAAAGCAATATATTACAGAGGTAGCCAAACAAAACTTCTTCCCTAACAAAACTTTAATTCCTCAACAAGATTTGCCCTTTGAGTTTTTAATGAATGCACTTCGTTTGACACATGGCTTTACTAAAGAAACATATTCTCAAAGAACAGGCTTATCACTTGATGACGTCAAATCAAAACTCCATCCATCATTTCAACAAGATTTATTATATGAAGATCATGAGATACTCAAACCGACTGAAAAGGGTGTGTTGTTTTTAAATGAAATACTGCATAATTTAATCTAAAATAAGGAATATTATTATGAAAATAAATAAGATTAATGACGAAATAAGTGTCTCTGAACAAATTAATGTTGATGATTTAAAGATCATTAAGGATGCGGGATTCAATACCATTATTTGTAATCGGCCTGATAATGAATCAGCCGACCAAACTCC
This sequence comes from beta proteobacterium KB13, assembly GCA_000156155.1. Classification (GTDB taxonomy): domain Bacteria; phylum Pseudomonadota; class Gammaproteobacteria; order Burkholderiales; family Methylophilaceae; genus BACL14. Next base: position 1,222,836 of record DS995299.1, read on the forward strand.
TCAAGAGATTATCAAAAGCGCCGCTGAATCTGTTGGTCTAAACTATTTTTTTATTCCTATTTTTCCTGGTCAGTTCACTCAACAGGCAGTCGACGAATTCAACGAAATATTTTTAGAAAAAGAAAATGGCCCTATTTTTGCCTATTGTCGAACAGGCACCCGTTCATGCACACTATGGGCTCTAGCGAATCGAGATAAGATGTCGGGTAATGAAATTGTGGAGCAGGCCAAGGGAGCTGGATACGACTTATCTCAACTTTTTCTTTAACTGAATTTCTGCCAAACTAATAGCTTTGGTAACTTGTTTTGGACTGGTTCCACCAATGTGTGACCTCGCTGCAACTGATCCCTCAACAGTTAAAAAATCATAAACATCTTTTTGAATCACGCTGCTAAATTTTTTCAGATCAGCTAATTCAATTTCGTGAAGTGACAAATCATTTTTCACCGCATGATTCACTAAATTTGCAACTATTTCGTGTGAGGTCCTGAATGGCACTCCTTTTTTAACTAAGTAGTCTGCAAGATCTGTTGCTGTTGAAAAACCCTCTTCAGCATAATGTAACATTTGCTTTTTATTCACTGTAATGTGCCTAACTAAATCAGCATATATTTCGAGACTACCAATTACCGTATCCACCGAATCAAGGACAGGCTCCTTATCTTCTTGATTATCTTTATTGTAGGCTAAAGGTTGAGACTTCATTAGTGTCAATAAACTCAAAAGATTTCCATTCACTCTCGCAACCTTTCCTCTAATGAGCTCTGGTACGTCAGGATTCTTTTTTTGCGGCATGATGCTGGATCCAGTACAAAACTTATCTGCAATATCGATAAAATTAAAGAATGGGCTCATCCACATAATTAATTCTTCAGAGAGTCTAGATAAATGGGTCATCATCATTGAAGCATTAAAACAAAATTCAATTGCAAAGTCTCTGTCAGAAACGGCATCCAACGAATTCATCGAAATACCTTCAAATTTCAATTTTTTAGCGACAAATTTTCTATCAATTGGATAAGTGGTTCCTGCCAAAGCAGCTGAACCCAAAGGCAACTGATTTATTCTTTTTCTTCCATCAAAAAATCTATTCTTATCTCTGTCCAACATCTCATAATAAGCCATCATATGATGGGCAAAACTAATTGGCTGGGCAATTTGTAAGTGAGTTAGGCCAGGCATGTAAGAATTAATATTTTTTTTAGCCAAACTGACAATATTTTTTTGTAATTTTGTTATCTTTAAAATAATTTCATCTGTGATATCTCTTAAAAAGAGTCTCAAGTCTGTCGCAATTTGATCATTTCTAGATCTACCCGTGTGGAGCTTTTTCCCGGCATCACCAATTAATTGCGTTAATTTTTTTTCAATATTTAAATGAACATCCTCATCAGACACACTCCATTTAAATTTTCCCAGCATTATTTGCTCACTAATTTTTTTTAGCCCCTGATCAATTTTTTTAAAATCAGTTGCAGAGATAATTTTTTGTTTTTTTAACATTTCTGCATGAGCTAATGAACCCTGGATATCATAGAGCGCTAATCTTTGGTCGAAATCAACAGATGCCGTAAAAATCTGTACTAATTTATCCACCGGTTCATCAAACCTGCCAGACCATTTTTTATTTTGTTCTTTCATAGTCGTAAGTATATATCAAAGCCTTTTATACATCACTAATAAGCAAGCCCTATGCTAGAATTTCAGCATGAAAAAAATGATCCGTATCGCATCTCGTGAAAGCCAATTGGCAATGTGGCAAGCCAACTATATTGCTGATCGAATTAGAGAAAAATATCCCGACACAGAAGTCAACGTGCTCAGTTTTAAAACTCAAGGCGATATTATTTTGGACCAGCCCCTTGCTGAGATTGGCGGCAAGGGTTTATTCATAAAAGAGCTGGAACATGCCTTATTAAATGATGATGCAGATTTAGCAGTTCATTCGATGAAAGATGTTCCGATGGACCTGCCAGAACCATTTGAAATATGTGCAATCTCTGAAAGAGAAAATCCCAGCGACGCTTTTATCAGTAATAAATATGCTTCACTAGATGACCTTCCACAAGATGCTGTTATAGGGACCTCAAGCTTAAGGCGCCAGAGCCTCATTAAACACACAAGGCCTGACTTGATTATTGAAAGCCTACGTGGAAATTTACAAACTAGACTGAAAAAACTAGATTCTGGAATATATGACGCCATTATCCTTGCCTCTGCAGGTCTGATCAGGCTTAACCTAGAAAATAGAATTAAAAGCACACTTGATGTGAAACAATACATCCCATCAGTAGGTCAAGGAGCGCTTGGCATTGAAATCCTTAAAAATAAATCTGAGGTAAAAGAATTTTTAGATTTTTTAAATGACGAACAAACACAGATTCAAGTAGAGGCTGAAAGGAAGATCAGTAAAACCCTTGCAGGAAGCTGCACAGTGCCAATGGGAGCCCACGCATCCATTAAAAATAATTTGCTCACCATTCAAGCCTTTGTATCCTCTCCGGATGGAATTAAAATGATTCGTGCTACTGATACTGGACCATGCTCAGAGCATCTTTCACTTGCCAATAATGTAGCTCAGTCACTGATTGATCAGGGTGCCAAAAATATTCTTGGACTTGAGCATGGCTAATTTAATTGCAACCCGTTCTAGCTTACAAAATCAATCAATCATAAATTTTTTTAAAGGCAGTTCTCTGAATGTCATTGATTATCCTTTTATTGAAATTGAGCCTATATTTTCAACACCTGAAATTAAAAAAATTATTGATGACATGCACTTATTCTCAAAAATAATTTTTATCAGTTCAAATGCCGCACAATGCTTCAAAATAATTTCAGAACATCACTCAATAAAATTTTCTGATAATGTGCAAATATTTGCAATTGGTCCAACCACAAAAAAAGAATTATCTTTTTTAAAAAAGAATATTTTTTCCCCAATTGACCAATTTGACTCAAAAACACTCCTTGAGTTACCAGAAATACAAAATGTTAAAGATGAGTCAATATTGATTGTGAGAGGCGTTGGCGGTAAAGAACTTTTAAAAAATGAGTTAGAAAAAAAACAAGCCAATATAGCCTACCTTGAGTGTTACCAGAGAATCTTTAAATTGATAGATTTCAATATAATTACAAATTATTCACAAAAGGAAACTTTGTATATCTTGATTACAAGTTCACAAATAGCACAACATTTTATTGATCAGCTTGGATTATTTGGAAATCCAGATCAAATCCACTTTGATCATATCTGCTTTATAGTGAATCATGAAAATATTGCAAAAGAGTTATCAGTGTTTGAGTGTGATATAAAAATCACGCCCACTTTGGATCCTGAAAAATTACAATCTTTATGTATTGATTAGGATTATTTCTGCGCAAAGGTAAATGCATCTGAGTAGAAACTATTGGGATTTAAACCGGCTTCGACAAATTCTTTGTATGCCACCTCAATCATTCCAGGTGCACCACAACAATATACGTCAAATAAATCTAATCGGCCTAGATCTTTGATTACTTTTTTATGTACTAAACTTTTTTCTTGTCCATTTACGACTTCTTCAGAATATATATTAATGGCCTCAAAATTATTAATATTTTTTTTCCAATTCTCAACAACCTCATCTTGATATAAATCTTTATGAGTCTTGAAGCCACGGTATAAATATATTTTTCTTTCCACACCAGCACGATGGCAATCATTAATAATTGATTTTATTGGGGCAAAACCAGTTCCACCGGCAACAAAAATCATTGGACGATCTGATTCTCTGAGGTAAAAGTTTCCTATGGGCGCCTCAATGCGATGGATACTTTTTTCTTTCATCTCATTAAAGACATAGTTGGTAAATGTACCCCCTTCAATTAAACGAACATGCAACTCAATCAAATCATCGCTCGGTGCATTGGCCATTGAAAAGGCTCTTCGTGCTCCATCTTTTAAAATAAATTCTAAGTATTGTCCTGCTTTAAATTGTAAATTTTCTCCTGCAGGCAGCTTTAATAAAATCTGCATGACATCATGATTTAGCAAGTTTAATTTTTCGACCCTGACAGGAGTTATTTTTTTTGGAAATTCATCAGGTTTTTTTTCAACTAGGCTTGCTATTGTGACATCACTCGTCGCATAAGTTTTACATAATAAAAAGTTCTGCTCACTCCTGTCTTGGTCAGTGAGTACCCCTGGTATGATGTCTTCGTGAAACACCTCGCCTTCGATAATTGTTGCCTTGCATGATCCACATGACCCACTTCGACAACCATAAGGTAACGTTATTCCAGAAGATATTGCCGCCTCAAGTATAGTTTGACTTGGCTTTATTTCAAATTCAACACCATCAACTTTTCCAATATACATCAATCATCATCCTCTTTTTTAAATTCACCCTCAATCACCGAATCATCTTTTTGTTTTTTCTGATTAAAACGATTTTGCATTTCTTGAAATAAATTTTCGTTTGGATTTTTCGAAGGCATAACCAGCAATATAATGGCTATAAAGTCAGTGAAGATACCCGGAAAAAGAAATAGTCCACCAGCTATCATATTTTTTGCTGTGCCCATGATCATCTGAAATGGCGAACCAGCGCTCTGAAATGAATTCATCATTCTTAAGAGCAATTGGGACTTTTCTTCTTTTATCATTCTCCAGCCAAGCACACCAACAACAATTATATATAGAAAATACCACCACCCATACAATGAGCCTAGTTTAAAATAGCCCCATATTTCTATAAACGGAACCAATATTAACAACCAAATACCTATAAATTTCATGATGTTAGCTTTCCTATGAGATAATGATCTGAACCATTTTTCTTTTGCAAGTCATATTTCAGTCATGACCAGATACTTAACCTTATTCATTTTTATTTTAGCACCCTGGCTTTTATATGCGGATGATTTTAATGATTTAAAGTCATTAACAAAAAATGCAGATAAAATTTTAACGGTTGAGGAGGCGTTTCCATACGAAATTTCTATTTCCCCAACCAATAGTTCTATTTCAGTGCAATTTAACACTCAACCTGGCCACTATCTTTACCAATCTAAATTTAAATTTTCTTCATCAAGCAACACTGATGTCCAATTTAACTTTCCCGAAGGTAAAGAGAAAGAAGATGAGTTTTTTGGCAAACAAATTATTTATGACCAGCCACTGGTATTTCAAATTAATTTAAAGGAACCTCTTGCTGATGATGAGTCGTTTGTCATCCACTTCCAGGGGTGCAGTGACCAGGGGCTATGTTATCCGCCTCAACAAATTTCAAATGACACGAAAAATCTTGATAGAACGAGTATTGGAGGATCTGATATTTACCAGGAAGCCTTTAAAGATAGCATCTATAAAGCATTTGCACTTTTCCTCTTTGGTGGAATTCTATTGTCATTAACGCCCTGTGTACTGCCACTAATTCCAGTTCTACTGGCCATGTTAAGTAATCTGAAAAATAACAGGGGGCTTGCTACGATTGCCTATGTTGTTGGTATCTGTATCACCTACAGCCTTATTGGCCTCATCGCCGCAAAAACAGGAAGTGTTTTATCGATTTACCTGCAAGGTGAGCTTGTCTTGTTGTTCACAGCTCTGTTATTTATATTATTTTCTCTGGCCATGTTTGATGTGTACGATTTAAATCTCCCATCTTCCATCCAAACGAAACTTAATAATTTTGCCAATAACTTAAATGCAAAAAATTATTTAGGAATTGTCCTATTGGGTATGATCTCTTCGTTAATATTGAGTCCGTGTGTGGCACCCCCACTGGCAAGTGTCATCTTGTATATTAGCCAGACAGGGAATGCGTTAATTGGAATGGCCTCTCTATTCTTTTTGGCATTGGGGATGTCTTTGCCCCTCTTAGTAATTGGATTAACATCTATAAAATTTATTCCCAAGACAAATCAAGTCAACATCTTTTTTAAAAAATTAATTGGCTTTATTCTGCTTGGTTCTGCCATCTATGTTGCCAAGCCGCTATTGAATAGTTTGGTGATTGAATTACTTGTTATCTTATTAGGGCTAGTTGTCTTTATTTACTCAATAATTTCTTTAAAGCTTAAGAAATTTTTTAAAATTATTTTATTGATGCTAGCTGTTATTGCCTCTATATTTTTGTCCATCAATTCTTTCAAACAATATCAGCAGAATGAAACAGAGAAAATTCAATTTAGCATGGTCACAACTGAGAATGAATTGAACTCAATTATTCAAGAAGCAAACAAACCAATACTGATTGATTTTTATGCAGACTGGTGTGTCGCCTGCCTTGAATTTGAAAAATATACTTTCCAAGATATAAATGTTCGAGCTGAACTAGATAACTTCATCCTCCTAAAAGTCGATGTGACAGATTTTAATGAGAATGATAAAAAAATTATGAACCGATTCAATATTTTCGGGCCTCCCGCCATTATATTTTTTAACTCGGATAGTGAAGAGTTAACAAAAAAACAAATTTTTGGATTCATGAATGCTGAAAATTTTCTCAAACACATCAAGGACATTAAATGAAAAAATTACCGATCATCGTATTAATTTCTTTGGCCTTTATTGTTGGCATTGGAACTAATATTTTTATAAATTCATCCGGAGAACTGCAGATTACTGAAACAGAGAGTAAATCAGCTATGGATCTTCCTTTTATGATTGAAAATGGAGGAAAGGTAACAATAAATGATATTGAATTTAAAGAAATGTTAATCATTAACTTTTGGGCTAGCTGGTGTGAGCCATGTAAAAAAGAAATACCGGAACTCAATAGCTTCAATGCGAGTTTAGATAAGGACAACAATACCCGTCTTATTGGCGTTGCAATAGATGATATGGATGAAGTCATTTCCTTTATGAAGGAAATACCAATTTCATACTCGAATCTAACAGATGAAAAAAATGGCTTTTTATTAAGTCGTCACTTTGGCAATGACAAGGGTGTATTGCCATTCACTGTCGTAGTAGATAAAAACTATCAAATCCTCCATAAATTTTATGGTGAGATAACCGAAAAAGACCTATTAAATGTCGTTAAATAGCATCTAAATGTTTTTAAATGTAGTCTATTTATCGTTATCTAAATTTTAAATATCCAACAAGAAAACATTTATCTTTTTATAAATTAAAATCACTATTGTAGTAGACAAATGTCGTTAAATTCGGCAAACTGGGGTTCTACTGTAGAGATTAATATGAAAATAGCTTTAATTAATGGACCTAATCTAAATCTTCTTGGACAGCGAGAGCCAGATGTTTACGGCAATCAAGGTTTAGAAGATATTAATAATGAACTTCAAACTCTATTTCCAGAAATAACTTTTAGTTTTTTTCAAAGCAATAGTGAATCAGAGATCGTAAATTTTGTTCATGCACTAAAAGTTGATTATATCGTTATTAATCCTGCAGCATTTACCCATACTTCAGTAGCTATTCGAGATGCTATATTAGGAGTAGGTATACCTTTTTACGAAATTCATTTATCAAATGTTCATGCTCGGGAGGAGTTTAGGCATAAATCTTATTTTTCAGATAAAGCCAAGGCAGTGATATGTGGTTTAGGTAAGGATGGTTATTCGGCAGCAATTCAACACATTGTTAAAAATTCATAAAAGGTAAGAATCATGGACTTAAGAAAACTAAAAAAACTAATCGACCTGGTTGAAGAATCTGGGATTAGTGAATTAGAATTAACTGAGGGTGAGGAAAGTGTTCGTATCAGTCGTCAAGGACAAGCAGTTCAACAGCCTCAGCAATATACAATACCTCAGCAACCAGCACCATCAATACAAAGTGACACCACAACCCCAACAGCTAATGTTGTTAAAGAAGATGTGGTTCAAGAGTCAGATAATGCTCTGACGTCTCCAATGGTGGGGACTTTTTACAGATCATCCTCACCCGAGGCAGATCCATATGTTGAAGTAGGCAGCACTGTAAAAAAAGGTGATACCTTATGTATTGTTGAGGCAATGAAATTACTCAATGAAATTGAGGCCGATCGAGACGGAACCATTAAGAAGATTTTAGTTGAGAATGCTCAGCCGGTTGAATTTGGTGAACCACTTTTTATTATTGAGTAATTTATGTTTGAAAAAATTCTTATTGCTAACCGCGGAGAGATAGCACTCCGAATCCTAAGAGCCTGTCGCCAGATGGGTATTAAAGTGGTAACTGTTCACTCAGAGGCTGACGTCGATGCAAAGTATGTCAAACTTTCTGACGAATCGGTCTGTATAGGTCCAGCGCCATCAAACCAGAGTTACTTAAATATCCCTGCCATTATTAGCGCTGCCGAAGTAACCGATGCTCAAGCTATTCACCCCGGATACGGTTTTCTTTCTGAAAATGCTGATTTTGCTGAACAAGTTGAAAAAAGTGGATTTACTTTTATTGGCCCTAAATCAGAAACTATTAGATTAATGGGTGACAAGGTAAGTGCTAAAGAGGCGATGATTAAAGCCGGTATTCCAGTTGTGCCAGGTTCAGATGGTGAGTTGAGTGACGACCCTGATGAAATAATTAAAACGGCAAAAAAGGTTGGGTACCCTGTGATTATAAAAGCAGCCGGTGGTGGTGGTGGAAGAGGAATGAGGGTGGTCCATTCCGAAGCATCGCTTCTAAATGCAGTCTCCATGACAAAAAATGAAGCTCACAGCTTTTTTGGTAATGCCGCGGTGTATATGGAAAAATATTTGGAAAAACCAAGGCACATTGAGTACCAGGTACTTGCAGATAATCACAAAAATGCGATCCATCTTTTTGAGAGAGACTGCTCAATGCAGCGAAGGCATCAAAAAGTTATTGAAGAAGCTCCTGCTCCAGGGTTACCGGATAAATTAAGAAAAAAAATGGGCGACAGATGTGCAGATGCCTGTAGAAAGATTGGTTATCGTGGTGCTGGTACTTTCGAATTTTTATACGAAAATGGTGAATTTTACTTCATTGAAATGAATACTCGTATTCAGGTTGAACATCCTGTGACGGAAATGATTACTGGTGTTGACCTAATTCAAGAACAAATAAGAATTGCAGCTGGTGAGAAGTTAAGCTATCGCCAGAAAGATATTGCAATTAATGGTCATGCAATAGAATGTCGGATCAATGCTGAAGATCCATTTACGTTTATTCCATCACCTGGTCTCATCAATCGTTTTCATGTACCCGGTGGTCCTGGAATCAGAGTTGATACTCATGTTTATGGTGGTTATCGCGTCCCGTCGCATTATGATTCAATGATTGGTAAGCTGGTCGCACACGGGGATACGCGTGAAAAGGCTGCTGCAAAACTGCAAATGGCTCTCTCAGAAATGTATTGCGAAGGAATTAAAATTAATATTGATTTACATCGTGATTTATTAATCGACCTTGCTTTCCTTAAAGGTGGGCCAAGCATTCATTATTTAGAAGAAAAATTAGGAATGAAAAAATAGGTGATTTCTTTATCACTGATAGTTGATGATGATATTGCACAGTCCATTGGAGACCATCTCATTGAACTCGATGCGCTATCACTGAGCTTTAGCGACTCTGATTTAGACACTCAGAACGAAGTTGCGATTTTTGGTGAGGACCCTGATGATCATGAAAGGTATTGGAAAAATACCAAGGTCATGGCCCTATTCCAGAGTGATCATACTCTCACAGAGGTTATTAATTCCATTCACAATGAGTTTAATATTCATATCGATCAGATTCAGGTTGAGTCTGTTGCAGAAAAAGATTGGGTTAAAGAGACTCAGTCACAATTTAAGCCGATCCAAATTAATGACAAAATTTGGATCATTCCCTCCTGGCACAAGATAAAAAATAATAATGCGACTAACATTCACCTAGACCCTGGATTGGCATTTGGGACTGGATCGCATCCCACCACCAAACTTTGTTTAGATTGGTTAACCAAAATTGATCTTATTGATAAATCTGTCTTAGATTATGGATGTGGATCAGGAATTTTAGCTATTGCGGCAGAAAAATTAGGGGCCAAATCAGTTGCTGGAACTGACATTGATCCTCAGGCAATTACCGCCAGTCATCAAAATGCAGAGAATAATCAAACGAGTGCCATTAACTTTTATACATCAGACGTATCAACAAATGACCTTTATGATATTGTTGTCGCAAATATATTATCAAGCGCACTTAAAGTATTAGAACCACTAATACATTCTAAATGTAAACCTCTAGGGCGTATCGCACTATCTGGTATTTTGCAATCACAGGAAAATGAAATCAAAGAGATATATGCTGATAACTTTATTTTTGAAGATTCTTTATATCAAGATGGTTGGGTATGTATGACTGCATTAAAAAAGTCATAGCTGTTCAATATTCTTCAATATTTGTTTACTTTTTTTAATATATAAGCCCCTATCTTCTTCTTTCATTTTATTTATCTGCATCTTTACAATACCCATTCTTGGATTATTTTCTAATAATGTTGGATTGTTTAAAAAAAAGCTCCAATAGAGACTATTAAATGGACATGAGTTATCTGCAAATTTAGTCTTGACGTCATACTGACAGGATTTACAGTAATTTCCCATCTTATTAATATAAGAGCCAGATGACACATAGGGTTTTGTGGCCAACAAACCTCCATCAGCATACTGTGACATGCCTAGTACATTTGGCATTTCAACCCATTCGATGGCATCTATGTAAATTGCCAAAAACCACTCATGAACAAGCTTTGGATCAACTTCACTGAGTAACATGAAATTACCCAGTATCATTAATCTCTGGATATGGTGGGCATATGCATGTTGTAAAGACTGTTGAATTGATTTTTGCAGGCAGTTCATGTTAGTTTTACCATGCCAAAAAAACTCAGGTAACTTATTCTTAAATTTTAAAAAGTTACTCTGTCCATATTCAGGCATTTTTGCCCAATACACTCCTCGAATATATTCTCGCCAGCCAATAATCTGCCTTATAAATCCCTCGACGGCACTTAAATTGGATAAATCTTTTTTTAAGTTCTCCTCCACTGTTTCAGCAATCTTTAATGGAGATAGCATTTTAGTGTTAAGAGCAAAAGAAATTAATGAGTGGAATAAATAAGGATTTTCATTCGACATGGCATCTTGAAAATCACCAAATTTATCAAGGCTGAATCTTATAAAATGGTTTAGGACTTGTAATGACTCCTCCTCATTGCTTGGCCAATTAAAATTTTTTGTATCAACAGATCCGATGTACCCAATTTCTAATTTATCAATCTCATCCTTGAGATGGCCTACATCATGATTGAACTTGATACGATCTGGTATAGATTGTTTTGGATCCCACTTTTTCCTATTGTCCTGATCATAATTCCACTTATCACCGATAGGTTTATCACCAACCATCAAGATGGAATATTTTTTCCTGATATGGCGGTAGAATTCTTCCATTCTCCATATTTTTTTCTTAGTGAAAAAATCACGCAAGTCTTGCCTATGAGTCAAAAAATGTTCTGTCGAATAAGATTGGTGTTCTAAACCGATTTGATCGGTTATTTTTTTCATTTCTTGATCCAGTCGATATTCATCAGGCACCTGATATTCAAATTTATTTATATCTGGATTTATTTCAATTAATTTAAGAATATTTTTATAAAAGGATTGCTGATTGTCCGGATCTTTTAATTTGATATACCTAACAACATGGCCTTCTTGCTCTAATTCTTTTGCAAAGTTGCGCATCGCATGCATGAACGCTAGCATTTTTTGAATGTGGTGCTTCGCATAATTCATTTCAGGAGTAATTTCCATCATCAAATAGATGACATTGTGATCAATTTGCTTGAACCAGCTGTGCTTTTTATTTAATTGATCACCCAATAATAATCTAATTGTTTTCATTCCAGCACATCTCATATTGATTATCTATGTCGTAAGTATTCTTCTGCTTTTCAACATTGAATCGTCTACCGCCTCTGGGATCCGTTCCATACCCAGCGATGTATATCCAATTACCCTGGTTAGAATAAATATCAAAATCGATCAAATATTTTTGGAAAAAATCAGCGCCAATTCGCCAATCTATTTTCATTTCAAAAATAATAAAGGAGGCTAATATTTGTCTCATTCGGTTGGATAAGAATCCACTATTTTGTAACTCTCTAATACCTGCATTGATAAATGATGACTCTGTGTTAGCCTCTTCTAAATTACTTATGTTATCTTGACTTGTCTCATTAATCTCTTTATTTTTTAGCCCGAATTGGAAATATAGTTTTCTGTTATATTTAAAGTGCAAAAGTCTAAAGTAATCTCTCCACAATAGTTCGAACAATATCCAATAAGTACTCTCGTTAGCCCCGTTACTCTCCTCATAATTTTTTAGGGAAGTAAAAATTTGTCTTGCTGAAATTAAACCATGTGCAAGCCACACCGAAAATTTTGTTGAAAAATCATTGCCCATTAACTCATTTCTTGTCTGTTTATATTCAAGCGCTTTTTTGTCTGAAAAGTAATCCTTCACATATTTTTGTGCACCATTTTCACAGATAGTATAATGATTTAAAAAATCTACACTGCCTCTATATTTGATATCAAAATTGGGTAATTGATATGAATTAATATTTGAAAGATTAGCAGGTTTCGGAAGAGTTAATCCTTCATAAAGGGTCGCTGTAATTGGCTTTAATTCCACCTTCTTTCTAAATGTCGTAAAGGTGTCAGGTAAATCGATTACATCAAAATCAAGGTCATCAATATTTAACAATGTGGAGTCCCAGAAGGACAGCACATCTGTCTGAGTAATGCTTAATTCTTCATCCGTTTCATAAGGACTAACTATTTTTTCACAATATATTTTATTAATTTGGTATTGTTTTGCCAAAGAAGAAAATATATCTGAAGGCTCACCCTCAATAATATAAAGTTCATGCCCCAAGTCAGATAAATTTATCTTAAGTTGATTCAACGCATCAATTAAAAATTTATTCTTATGATTTTCATGGCCATCAAGAACTCTTAAATGCCGATTAACTATATAAACAAAAGAAATGCTTGTTGAATCTTTGATACATTGCACCAAAGGGTAGTTGTCATGAATTCTTAGGTTGTTTCTAAACCAGAAAATATTATGTGACACGATGATTTTTACACCTTTGTGAGCAATACTTTACCTCATCCCAACATCTTTCCCATTTCTTTCGCCATGAGAAAGGTCGCTGACACGTGACGCATTTTTTTTGGGGCAAGTTTTGTTTATGCATATTTCTAAGATGATATTAAAGGGGTTTGGTTCTTCAATATTTAGCTAATTTAAAAAAAATTGCTTATAATTAGTTATGCGTTTTATATCAACACTCATTATTTCTTTGTTCCTAGCCTCGTGTGCTACCACTAATCAGAATATTCAACGCCCTGCCCCACATAACGACTATACTGGTAAATTTGTTGAACAACATTTTTCTGGAGAAGATGCTAATGACTACATGATGAGGGCATGTAAGGTATATGGCGGTCTCAACCAAGACAGTATTCAAAAAAAAGATAGTGATTTATTACTCCAGGATATATTTGAATTTAAATGTAATTTTGCCAATAAGCTATCTGACGAGTTAGAAATTGACGGAAAATCATCAAAACGCTTGAACGGAACAATTGCAAAACAGAAGTGTGAAAGACTTGGGTTTAAAGTAGGCACAGAAGATTTTGCAATTTGCCTTGAAGAATTAACTCAATGAGGTATATTTTTTTATTACTTTTCCTTGCCAGCAACTCTTTCGCAAATGAACTAACTTATATTTGTGAGGGATTAAGTCATTTTGAACTTGTTGGAGCCAGTGGAGCAAAAGAGGAACAGCAGTCACGGGAATACAAATTTGAAGATTTAACCTTAATTGACCTCAATAACATTGAATGCGAAAAGTCCAAAACTACTTTGACATGTAAATCAAATCTTTTAAATATCAGATCACTCAATCTGGATTTAAAAACATTAAAAATTACTGACTCGATATCAGGAAATAAAGGGTTTGGACATTATATTGAAAATTTTGAGGGCCAATGTCAGATCAAATAAATATTAAAGAGCTATCTCCTAATGCTTTTGATGTAACAATATATTCAAATACTGAAACAAATCATCAAGTTACAATTTCAGATAATTTCATCACTGAATATCAAATAAAAAATCTCACAAAAAAAGAAATTATTGAACAATCATTCATATTTCTTTTACAAAGGGAGTCTAATACTTCTATTTTAAGAAAATTCGATATTGAAGTGATCGCAAATTACTTTCCAGAATATAAAAAATTATTCAAATAACAGAAACTTAACAAAATTGATCTAGTCATTTCATATTATAAATTTGGAGTGATTATGTTTAAATATTTTCAAATAACAATCCTATCCTGCGCAGTATTCTCAAATCCATTATCTGCCGAAGAGATTAAAGATGGTCTCTATCAAGAATTCTTTGAAAATAAATCTCCGAAATTTGAAATCACCTATAAAAATGGAAAGAAAAACGGCAAAGAAAAATTTTGGTATGAGAATGGTCAAATTAAAATGGAAAGTGACTTTAAAGATGGTAAGGAACATGGTCACTGGAAGCAGTGGTATGAGAATGGGCAGATAAAACTTAAAGTTGAATATAAAGATGGAAAAGAAAATGGCCTATGGGAACAATGGTTTGACGATGGTCAACAAAAATCAAAAAGTTCATGGGTCAATGGTACCAAAGATGGTCATGAATGGATTTGGAATAAAGAAGGTCAGTTGATATCCAAAGATTTATATAAAAATGGAAAAATAATTAAATGACTTGAAATTTTCTTTAAGGGCTCCCATATATAAATTATGGTTGTTATGCCTAATGGGTAACACCATGATTTTTTATTTTGCTTTATTAAAGGAGATAAATATGAAAATTTCATTTGGTAACTTATATCCAAGTACGCTTGGTTTCGAAACTGCTTTAAGAGATATTGAAGCACTGATGGAAAACTCGATTGAGTCCGTCCATGAAAAATTTCCCCCACACAATATTATCAAACATAATGAAACCTCATATTCAGTGGAATTAGCTGTTGCTAGTTTTAATCAATCTGATATTGATGTTACCGTTAAAGATGGACTGCTTATTATCAAAGGTGATAAGTCAAAAGATGATACAAATATACAGTATCTTCATAAGGGAATTTCTAATCGATCATTTACAAAAACAATTCGACTAGCAGATACCATTGAAGTTAAAGGTGCAGATCTGGAATCTGGTGTACTTAAAATCTCGCTTGAAAATATTATTCCAGAATCAAAAAAACCAAAAAAAATTGAGATTAATGGAATAAAGAATCTTGCATCACAACAGTTAAATTCTTTAACTGCATAAGTAATTTTTTGAAAAGGGGTAATGAACAATTACTCCTTTTTTTTAAACCCATCAATTATTAAACAGCCATCGGGGTCTATGCATGGCCAATCAGATTGAGGTCCGCAACTATTTCCTGTTATTTTTTTCTGGACTGGTTCATAAAATTGAACCTGATTGTTGTTGTCATTAGAGCTTATATTTCTTTCACTTATTTTTTCAGTAGAAAAAATAAATTGAGGATTTAGGAATAAGATATATATTAATCCGAACCAGAGAGGTCCGTTATTGAATATACCCCGGTTGGACGATCTTTTTCTGTTTTCCATGATCTTCTTTTGACAATTTGGCATCGATCTCGATTAATATCAGAAGCACCAAATTTTAGTTTAGCATTTGGAATAACACGATATATATGCCTTTCTAGGCCATCAATTGTTTCAGGAGCATCATCATGAGCACAAAATATTAATACTCTTTGCTGCCTACTGTCCTCTTGTCGAATGATAACTATTTCATCTCGCTTCAATTCTTTGAAATATTTCTTAAGTCTATCTAATTCATCTTTTGTAATTGGTTCGGTCTTTAGTAAGCTCACTCTTTTTGTTACAGAAATCGCGTTGGCATTAAGCTTATCCTTACTCATGATTTGGGGAATAAAACGAACGATCCACTTATCTGATTGTTTCGATCGTTTTAGATTAGCAACAATTTCATCTACAGGATATTTTGATAGGATTGGTGGTCTCATATATCTAAGATTATATTAAAAAATAAACCGATATAGTAAATTATCGATAAGGTTATTATTGAAGCAATGATGACAAAATATATCTTACGGAAGAACTCAATCTTGAGATGATTCCCATTAATTATTCGATATAAATAAAATCCAAGCAAATAAGATGGAAGAATGGCAATCACCCATAGCCATTTTTGCTCTTTAAAGCCCAACCAAAAACATATACCGAGCGAAATTAGCAGAACAATCCCACCTAGTCTTGACCAAAAATTATGTTCCATCACGTTATAATAATGGATATGAAGAAGGATACAAAATTTACTAGATTTGATGCCATCATTTTAGGCTCAACATTCTTGACCGCTATTATCACCTTTTTACTTTATATTGGGTTTAGTTTGTATAAGTATATTAAAGGAGGGGTATGGGTGAAGTCTTTATCGGCATGCGAGGTGTTCAATTTATTTTGTTCAAATAACTTTATTATTAAATTGATAGGTGACTTAGAAGCCACTCTTTTTGTATCACTTGTCTTCGGATTATATTTCCTTATTCACCTCTACCTGGTTAAAAAGTGAAAAATCTTTTTTTTCTATCCCTGATGATGTGTCATCATTCATTTGCATTAGAGTGCATTGGTCAGGTTTCTCAACGATACGAAATTAATGATCAAATTCATGACCAACAAGACCTTTCAAATATTTTGCTAAATGTTTCATTCGATAAAAAATATAAAACGATTAATTTTGATCTTAAAAATAAACTAAGAATTAATAATGAGATGCATTACGCATGTGAACCAAAATCATCAAGAACAGTGTGTTCAAAGAAGGCTACTTTTTTATCAGAAATGGGAGAACGTGACCCCAATACAGGCACACGGTATGAATCAACAGCCCATACACAATACTTTATGGAAATTATTTATGATTATGAAAACAGAGACCTGATTTTTGATCACCAAATAAAGTCAACAGTGAGTAAACCAAAAAAAATTCAATCTAGCGAAATTGCATTAGGGAAATTTAAATGCAAATAGATTTTTTTTGGATAGAGGTACTAATATTTATCATCCTGATTCTATTGCTGATTATTATTATTTATTTAGCCAACCGTTAACTAATAAGCAATTTCCTGAAAAGCATAATCATAAATCTTTCCCGAGTGCTTCAAATTTAATTCATCAATCACTTTTTTTAACATTGCTGCAGACTGAGATGGAGTAAATATTTCATGCTTAACAAATCCTGAATAGGGTTTAGATAATTTACTATCCACAGTGCCAGGATGCATACCGCAAACTATAATTTTTTTGTATTTTCTTTTTAACTCAATTGATAAATTTTTAATCATCATATTTAGTGCAGCTTTACTCATTCTGTAGGCATACCAACCACCCAATTCATTTGCAGAAATACTACCTACTCGAGCTGACAAAAAAACTATCTTTGTATGATCCGTGAGATTATTACTCAGCTGGCTAAGTAATACGAGGGGTGCAATACAATTAATATGGTACGAAAATTGCAAAGCATTTTTATCGATATCCTTTAAGCTTTTTTCAGGTTTAAAGTGCTCGTTATGCAAATGTCCTGTAGCAAAAATAATTAGATCAAACTTAATCTCTGTACTTAATTTAATCTCATTATGCTGCTCATAGTCATAGATAATTTGGTTAATGTGTGGGTCTAAATTTTGTTTTTTTCTAGACGCAATAGTAATGTTGATTTCATTATTATCATATTCGCTGATCAAGGCAGACCCTATCGCTCCAGACCCTCCTATTATTAGTATTTGTTTCATTTATTGAATCTTTCTTATATTTATTTATCTATAGCACATGATATTTTTTATTAAAACAACTATCGCTGTAGCAATCATTTTAATTGCATCCGAGCTCAGTAAGAAAAGTACTACCCTTGCTGCTATGCTTTTAGCTATGCCAATCGTCCTATTTGTGTCTTTTGCACTGATTTATCAACAAAATAAAGACAATTTACACATTGCAAAATTAACGCACGAGACCGTACTTTATATCCTACCAGTATTGCCCTTTCTGTATCTTTTATCAGTATTGCTGAAGTTAGGTATGAATTTTTATCTGTCCTTATTTTTAGTGACGATTGGTATATGTTTAGTCACATACACCCTCAACTATTTTTTAACGAACATGAGCTAACTTAATAATGTTATCCAACTGCATGTGGGCAACAGTTAATGCAAATAATGATGGAAATAATAATTCGATAAATGAAACCTTAATCAATTCATTACATATCAGCCATACAATCAAAACAGGAATTGTAAAAATTACCATCCAAATCGTATCTTTTTTTAGCTGAAATTGATGATTCATTAATGCTCTCATTCCATGATAAAAACAAAAATAATAACCAAACCAAAATAGTGGATCTAAAAAGTAACCAGAGATCAGCATCACAAATAATACTGACGTCTCACTCCACAGTATCTTTTTAAAAGCCATTCTCAACCATCCTATAAGACAAACAATAAATGATATTTGTATACATATAATTAATATTTTATTCATTTGGTAATCCGCTAAATTAAAAAAAATTAAATTGACGGTTTCTGCATGGAAAAATATTGGGATCATTGTGACTAGGAAACCCCATGTTATTTTCTGTAATTTATTTAATGAATAATTTTTAAGATCACTATCACCGAAGTGATATATGGACATCAAAAATAAGATGAATAATCCTATAGTTGGAAAAGCTATCCATATTAAAATTGAAACTAAAACAATGAGTAAATAAATGAAGTAAATTTTAAAACGTGAATTATTTTTAATACTTAGTTCCCAAATTATTTTTCCATCGAGCGCACCATGACCCAAGCCAATCGTTGTTATAGCAATAAAAATTATCAGAATTACGGGGTGGATTCCTAAAGAATAAACTGCATCAAGACTTTGATAAGGATAAAAGCTAATCAAAAGTATTCCTAAGATTGAAAAAAGTAGGTGATGAATATTTATTTTATTTAATAAGTGCATTAATCATTATTTTTTTGGGGGTGTTAATTAATATTTTGACAATGTCATATAATTTTGGAATATCTGCTAAAAACCTTATCACTGAAGCAATATCATTTGAATTAAACAACTTTATAAATATAGAGTTAGCAAGGCCTGGATAATAATAACAAGCTTTCAGAAATATTTTATCTAAAAAATTAATAAGTTTTTTTTCTTTAAAAACTAGGTCTTTAAGATTTATATTTTTGTTAATTTTTGACCACTGTGCTGCTCTTAAAAGCATATACCCAGAAGATGGTCGTGCAAAGCCGCCATCAATACCTATATTAATGATACGAGCAGTTCTATGAAATTTATGATTCACCGACATTGGTATTATGCCTTTTTCTCTTTTAATAATTTTTGCAATATTAAATACTGCTAATGATTTCTTATGAATCTTATCAAGGTTCTCAAAATGTACTTTTTTTCCAAATGCAGTAGTTTCAATTAGTATTGATTTCTGATCAAAAGGTAAATTATAGTTAAACAAAACTTCATTATTTGATTGTAAAAAATGCATTAATTGGCATGTGTCGTGTTTGTGGTTTTCTTTTATTTGAATTTCAGTACCAACAAAATATTGATATAACATTTTTTTATTATTGACTGATTGTTGGCCTATAGAAGTACTAGAGATTAAATACTGACTTTGAAAATTATGTTTTTTAGTCTTAACGTTGACTTCGTTATACATTTCTTTAATTGAGATGACCTGATCATAAATAATTTCAACCCTATCTTTTAAACTACTAAAAATAGTTTCAATTACATGCTTATAGTCATAAGTGTTATAGCTGTAGGGTAAAAGATTTTTTTTAATCGAAATAGTTTTATCACTTATTGATATTTTTTTATATGCTTTATACGCATGAATGCCATACTCTTTTTTTAGATCAAGTAGTCCTGGCCCCTGCCAACTGCTAATATATCTGCTTTCAATTTTTTTATTTTTTTCAATTATTAATACTTTTAAATCAGAATGCGTGTCTAAATACTGTTTTAAAAATAACAAGCTTGATAAACCACGTCCAATAACGATTAAGTCATACATTTTAATTGTTGGTGCTCGGTGAATTCTTAATTGGAAGATGAAGCATATTATTATGGATAGGCTGGTAACTTTTATTTTTTTTACTCTTAAGTAAGAATTTTAGTGTATGAAATAACTTTTCAGCACCATTCAAATATACCCTCCCATTCGTAAAGGGTTGTTCCTTTTTGATGATTTTTTTACCGATACCTTGATATAGATTTGATGCTAATCCGAATGCCATTGAAACTTCTTTTGGCAAAAATTTTATAGCATAATTAGCACTATTAAAATATTTGTCAGCAATGTCCAAGATTCTTAATTTCTCTTGCTCTACCTTTGAAATAAGATCAGGTTTTGTTAAAACATCACTGGCTGATACCGCTCCAATTAAATTTTCAGGAATATATACCCTTCCTCTGAGTGCATCCTCTTGAATATCACGAACGATGTTTACAAGCTGCATTGCTATTCCTAAGTCAATTGCAAAAAATTTAAGATTTTCATCTTTTATATTAACTGCATCACATACCATCAGGCCAACTACACCGGCGACGCGGTAACAATACCTTAATAGCTCATTGATTGATTTAGGTTGTCTAAAATTTATATCTCTCTCTTGTCCTAAGATAAATTCTTCAAAGTATTTAATTTGTGGAAATTGATCATCATTTAATCTTTTTAAAGACTCAAACTTTTTCTGTAAACTTTCTTTAGTAAGATCTTTTTTTATTAAGCCTATCTCTTTTATCGCTGCTTCTTCACTTTGCTCATCCACAATATCATCTAATTTTCTACACATCTCATAGATTGAATATATGGGATCAATATAATCTTTACCAAGAAATTTTGAAGCCCAGTAAAATGATTTGCCATTCTGTTTAATTATTTGTCTGCTATCGCTCATTTAATATTCTTTCTATAACTTTTGCCGAATTTAATACACCAGGAACACCTGCACCTGGATGAGTACCGGCCCCAACATAGAATAAATTTTTATAATAATCATCTTTATTGTGTGTTCTAAACCATGCTGATTGTGTGAGTATTGGAGCAATTGAAAAGCCTGAACCATGTGGTGTCATATAAGACTCTTTAAAGTCATTTGGCGTCATTACGAATAGATCATCAATATGTTTTTCTAAGTCAGGCATAATTGTTTTAGCTAATGCTTTGACCACCTTGCTTGCATATTCATTTTTTATTTCATCCCATGATATATCTGCTTGTAAATTTGGAACTGGGACTAAAGCATAGAAACTATCATGATTTTTTGGCGCAAAGCTTTGATCTGTAGCTGTTGGTCTATGCAGATAAATTGAGAAGTCTTCTGCCAAAACTTTCTTATTAAAAATATCATCTAGTAATTCTTTATATCGTGGTCCCATCCATATAGTATGATGTGCAATCTCTGGATAAGTTGTTTTTGTTCCAAAGAATAATACAAATAAGCCCATGGAATGTTTTGCATATTTTTTCAAGAATCTATTTTGGATTGATTTTTTTTCTTCTCCTAAAAAGATAGAATTTACAGTGATTGGATCAGAGTTAGAAACCACTAAATCAGTATTAATAGACGCTTGGTTCTTAATGTGAACTCTGGATATATTTTTTCCATTTACTTCTAATTTCTCTACTTCATGATTTGTTTTTATGGTGACGCCCTGTCTAATCATTAAATTCTTTAATTCTTCCACAACTTTTGCCATCCCTCCCATGGCAAAATAAATACCCCATTTTTGTTCCAACGCATGGATCAATGCATATATCGATGATGTTTGAAATGGGTTACCACCGACCAGTAATGGTTGAATTGAAAATACATTTCGCAAATTTTGATCATCTAGGTATGTCGAGACAAACTTATAGACTGACTGGTATCCCTTTAATCTCAGAATATCTGGCGCATGTTTAATCATTGTCGATAATTTGTGAAATGGTTTATCCGCAAGCTCTTGGTAGCCTATTTTAAATATTTCTTGTGCTTTTTTTAGCATGCGGCTATATCCATCCACATCTTTTGGGTTGATCCGTTGTATTTGTTCCAGCATTTGTTCTCGATCAGGTACATAATCAAATTCAAATCCGTTTACAAAATAGAATCGATACCAAGGATCTAATGGCTTAAATTCAAGATGATCCTCAAGATTTTCATTGAACAATTCAAACAGTTCGTAAAATAGGTTTGGTGCTGTGATAACCGTTGGTCCTGCATCATGGATATACTTTTCTCTTTTGAATTGCTGTGCTCTTCCTCCAACTTCATTTAGTTTTTCCAATAAAGTCACTTCATGGCCCATCGCTCGCAATCTTAATGCGGCTGCTATTCCTCCAAAACCTGAGCCAATAACGGTTGTTTTCATAATGTTTCTTTCAGTTGATTTGCAATACTTATAAATATTGGTTGAAGAATAATGGGGACCTGATGTATATATTTATCAATCTCGTTTAATTTTTTTATGATTCGATCATGCGCATCTGTTAATGACAATTTAATGGAATGCTTATCATTATTTTTTATGTTGTTTTCTTTCATTAGAATGCTTATAAAATTTAAATGGTTTAACGATATATCAGTTTTTTTACTTTTAATATTTTTATAATCGTTAATCATTTGGTAGGCGAGACCTATGCTGTTCATTAATTTATTGAGCCCGTTTAATTCTGATTCAGGCAGTTCTTTGCATCGAAACATTCCATCTAATGGTGTCATCAATAGAGGTCCAGTTTTTTCATAAGCGATTTGTTCATAATCTTTCATACTTATTTTTTTTATGTCCACTCCAACATCTGACACTTGTCCAACGATAATTTTTTTCATGCTCAATGATAATGAATTTAATAAAATAGTTTGATGCCAACCTGTTTCTATTTCCGATAATTTTTGAAAAGCTTGAGCAATAATAAAGTCACCAAGACATATGGCAGCAGGTACGCCATACTTTTTCCATATAGTCGTCAAACCTCTTCTTTTTTCATCTTGATCACATATATCATCATGAATCAGAGAAGCTGTATGAATTAATTCACATGCAACAGACCATTTAATAACAGTATCTTTTGGTAAATTTAACAACTCTCCTGAAGCTAGAGCAAGTTGTGCGCGAATGAATTTACCTTTAGATCGATTTTGAAATTTAAGCCATTCATTTAGGATCGTCTTCTTGTCTTGCAGTGCTTTTTGAATTTCTTTTTTTACGAGATGTAAATCAGCTGTCGCCTCCGGTGGCATAAAAAATTCATCAAAATGACTGCTGATAATTATTTTCATATTAAAAAAAACGCGCCTACAAAGAGGCGCGTTTATTATCTCAAGATTTTAAATGTAATATTGATCTATTATGCACCTGCATCAGACTTACGCTGAGCAATCATATAAATCATTACACCAAACAGTGCTTTTGCAACCACGTCAGCAACTGTATAACCTACTTGAATAGCAGGATTAACAGCACCTGGGTCTGCTTGTAAACCAATCATTGGGAAAACGAAAACGATTGGATAGAAGCACCATGACAAAATAGTTAAAGTTCTTGCTTTACTTACAAGACCTTGAACTGCTTTTGGCTGTTTGCTGATTGATGCGCCAAGACCACTAACCAGATCCCATACAATGTATACAAATGGAATCATAGCTAGTACCCACCACATCCAACGATCACCGTACATAGATGGATCAGTAATTACTTCACCTGGGTAACCTAAGATAACCATAACTGCAGCAGCTAAAGCTAATTTTGTACCTTTGGAATATGTTTCCTCTTTTGAGAGTCTCATTACTAAGACTAACTCAAGAAGTAACAGAGGCACAGTTAGCAACCAATCCACATAACGATATGCGTCATTGAATTGAGCACCTGTTGCTTCAACAGTACCATTAACTAATGTATATGCGTCATTGAAACTTTCAAACATTCTTAGATAATGATAAAAAGCGATTAAACAAACTAGCCCTGATAGGGATAGCGCAGTTTTATATGCTGGAGCGACTTGAGAACGCTGAGCAAAAAAGAATACTGTAGCCGCACCAAATGTTGCAATTGCGAATGACAGTGAGTTATAGACTAAATTATATCCGCCTACTTCCATAGAGATTCTCCATTTAAATGAATTGGCTTTTTGAGACTTTCTTCATCTCACAAAAAACACAAAAACCCATAAACTTAAACGAATACCTCTCCTCATGTATTTACTTAAATTTATAGACCTAATTATCAGAATAACCTGATTGCTACTATGGACTTTAAGTATTTTTAAAGGTTCAAAAAAAAACCCTTGTTTCCAAGGGTTTTTAAATGGTGATTTAAACGCTACTTCTATTTACGAGCTTTCCAAATAGAATAAAGCACCCAGATGGCTACAAGACCCACTATACCTTCGCCACCAAGCGAATTAATATGGCCAGTTACAGTTTCAATGATTCTTGGTTCGCCAAAGAATGGGATAGCTGCGCCACCCATAAGGATTTGTAGAACGATACCAAGTGCTAATAGACTAATTACAGTCTCTGCAAGGGCTGCTGCCCAATTTCTTACTGTTTTTAAAATATCCATCTATTACTTCTCCTTATGTAGTAATAACTATAGAATTTACGTTTAAACTCTCTTCGCTTTAAACATAATAAAACCTTACTCCTTTTAGGGAAAAATACAACATTTGGTGAAAATTTATAAGTTGACAACTATATATGGATTATTTATATTGATAAATCAGCTCAGTAATCTGCTTACCCAAATATTAATTATTATTTGATTATTTTACGAATTATTTTTTGAATTAACTCTTTTTCTTGCTGAATTATTTTTGGTGATCACCTTTTCTAATTTACCAACCTTACCTAATAAAAAAGGTGGCATATTTGCATAAATATTCTCATATTGCCCTTTATTGATAATATAAGTTTCATGCCATATACCCACATCGCCATTTGTGCCTACTTTTTTTAGAAATTTTTGCCATTCTGGTAAATGACTCAAATCTTTTGATCGAGCAAAATGCTCCAATTTATCAAATGACTCCCAATATTGTATTGAGATAATATTTCGGCCAAACCACGTTTCACCGGCCAAATAACCTAAAGATTGATTTTTGATTAATTCTTTTACCATCTTAGGAAAACTTATAAAAATAGGGAACCAGCGATGTATTTTCCAGAAATAATTGATCCTCATTCCGATTAGAAAAACAACAAAGCCGCTATCTTTCTTTGCAGTAATTCGATCTTTTATAATTTTATTCATATTTCAATTACCTAAATCAATTCTAATTTTTAAATCATCATTATCAATAGTAACTTTCGCTTCCTCAAATGTTGGGGAGCTCATTGGATGTCGAATATTGTTTGAAACACCCCAATCCTCCTTGGGTATACCAAACAAATTTGTATCAAGCTCGCCATTATTATTTTCATCATTAAATACACTGACTGCATAATCTCCACTAGGAAGGTTTTCAAATCTACATACTATATTTTCTGTGTTTCCAGGAATATTCAACAATACTGCTTTTTCATAATCTGTTGGGAATGAATCTTTGATTGGTTTATCAAATAAAGCACATCCAATCATGCTATTTTCATTTTTTATGTTACTGATCTCAACAAATAACTCAAAAGCAAAAAGTTGTTTGGAAAATATTAATATACAACCAATTAAAAATTTATACATAGATTTAGATCTACTCGACAGTAACAGATTTTGCAAGATTCCTTGGCTTATCTACATCAGTCTTTTTAACCAAGGCTACATGATACGCCAACAATTGAACTGGAATGGTATGGACAATAGGTGACAATATTCCAATGTGCCGGTGAGATCTAATCACTGATAACCGATCTTCAGCATCAAAGGTGCTATCAGCATCAGCAAAAACAAACAATTCACCACCTCTCGCTTTTACTTCTTGCATATTAGATTTTACTTTTTCAAGCAGCTTATCATTTGGTGCAATAACAACCACAGGTAAATTTTTATCAACTAACGCTAGTGGGCCATGCTTTAATTCACCAGCAGGGTAAGCTTCTGCATGAATATAAGAAATTTCTTTTAACTTTAAAGCCCCTTCAAGTGCAATCGGATAATGAACGCCTCTTCCCAAAAACAGAGCATTATCTTTTCTAGCAAATTTTTTAGCCCATGTTTTGATTTGTGGCTCCAGGTTGAGTGCTGTTTGAACATGGCCGGATAATTTTCTTAATTCATTGATTAGTTCTAATTCTTTAGATTTAGAGATTTTCTTATTCTGTCTTCCAAAAAGAACCGCGAGTACAAAAAGACTGACCAATTGAGTAGTAAAAGCCTTTGTTGAGGCAACGCCAATCTCAACCCCAGCTCGAGTATAAAGTACATGATCAGACTGCCTTGCAATAGCACTTTCTTGAACATTACAAATAGCTAAAGATTTACTATTACCATTTTTTTTAGCTTGTTTTAATGCCTCAAGTGTATCTAAAGTTTCACCAGACTGTGAAATCGTAATAACAAGTTGTTTTTTTGGCGTTACAACTTCTCGGTATCGATATTCACTCGCTATTTCTACATTGACAGGAATTTCTGCAATATTTTCAAACCAATATTTTGCTGTTAGTCCAGCATAGTAACTCGTTCCTGCAGCTAATATAAGAACAGAATCAAATCTGCTTGCATCAAACTTTTTCCCGCCAATTAATTTTGGACTAATAATTCCATCATCAATAATTGATTCAATCGTATCAGCCACTGCAACTGGTTGTTCATATATTTCCTTTTGCATAAAATGACTATATGGACCCAGTTCCATTTGATTGTTTTTTAGTGCACTAGTATGAATCCTACGATTAGTTTTCTTTTTATTTTGATTAAATATTTGGTATCCATTTTTGTTTAGTATTCCAAAGTCACCATCTTCTAGAAAAATAACTTTATTTGTAACAGCTAAGAGAGCTGATATGTCGGATGCAATATAATTTTCTCGATCGGATATACCGATAATTAATGGACAACCATTTCTTGCCACTATTATTTCTTCTGAAATTTTATCCGTAATAGCAATTGCATATGCTCCTTCTAATTTGGCACACGTTTTTAACACAGCATCAAATAATGCTACTTTTCCCTTTTTAAAATAATGAATGAGGTGTGCAATAACCTCTGTATCTGTTTCAGAATTAAATTTATAGCCTTTGTCTTTTAAAAATTTGCATAACTTGGCATGATTTTCGATGATGCCATTGTGAACTACGACGATTTCATCGTTTGAGATATGAGGGTGTGCATTTTTTTCATTCACACCGCCATGAGTTGCCCAGCGAGTATGGCCTATACCAATTGAACCACTTAATTTTTGCTTATTAACTTTCTGTTGAATGGTGTCCACTCGCCCTACTGACCGAATTCTTTTGATACGGCTATTATTGATTACAGCAATACCAGCAGAATCATACCCTCGGTATTCCAATTTTTTTAGGCCATCTACTAATATTGGAACAATATTTTTATTTACAGCAACGCCGCCAACAATTCCACACATAATTATTTTTTCTTAGGCCTTACCCAGTTATCGATATTCTTCTGCTCAACTCTTGAAAGTGTAAGTTTATTCTCTGGCGCATCTTCTGTAATTGTAGAACCAGCGCCAATAGTTGCACCTTTTTTAATTAAGACGGGAGCGATTAACTGGGTATCTGACCCAATAAAAACATTATCTTCAATAATAGTTTGATGCTTATTAGCTCCATCATAATTACATGTAATTGTTCCGGCCCCAATATTAACTTCTTTTCCTATTTTTGTATCGCCAACATACGAAAGGTGATTTATTTTTGAATGATCATCAATGCTAGATTTTTTAATCTCAACAAAGTTACCAATATTTATATTATTTTTTAAAGTGGTTGCGGGACGGATTCTTGCATAAGGTCCGATATTACAATTATCACCTATCAACGCATCATCGATATGATT
The DNA here is from genome assembly GCA_000156155.1 of beta proteobacterium KB13. Taxonomy (GTDB): domain Bacteria; phylum Pseudomonadota; class Gammaproteobacteria; order Burkholderiales; family Methylophilaceae; genus BACL14. Next base: position 1,250,896 of record DS995299.1, read on the forward strand.
AAAGGCATTTAGGTTTGTGTTTTCTCCTATTTGTGATGCATTTATAATATTATAAGGTCCGATTTTTGAATTTTTCTTTACTAATACATTACCTTCAAAAATACAACCCACATCAATGGTGACATTTTCCTCGCATGTTAATGTACCTCTGATATCTATCCGATTTGGGTCAATAATTTTGACGCCTTGATTTATTAACTGCTCAGCTTTTTCTTGCATATACATTCTCTCAAGTAGAATAAGTTCTTCCATTGAATTGATGCCCTGGATACTGGTTTCGATTTCAGCTTTAATGCCAGCAACTTCAACTTTATCCTTATTCGCAAACTCTATGATATCAGTTAAATAATATTCTTTTTGAGCGTTATTATTATCCAGTTGTGCTAACCATTTTTTTAAATGATCTGACTGAACACACATTATCCCAGTATTAATTTCATTGATTTTCTTTTGTTCGTGGTCGCAGTCTTTTTCCTCAACAATTTTTATTATTTTTTGCTTGTTATCATCTCTGACTATTCTTCCAAAGCCGGTTGGGTTAGTTTTATCAAAAGTTACTAGTCCTATTCCTGTCTTTTTTGAGGCATCAATAAGCCTTAGTAAAATTTCATGATTAATTAATGGTACGTCGCCATATAAAATTAAGGTAAGTTGACTGGTAATTTCATTAATCGCTTGCATTACAGCATGGCCTGTCCCAAGCTGTTCTTTTTGAATAACAAAATCAAGCTGTTGATTAGAAAAATAATTTTTTATTTCATCTGCTTTATAACCAATTATTGGTATGATCTTGTTTGGGTCTAATTCTATTGCTGTGTTGATGACCCTTTGTAAAAAAGGCTGTCCAACAAATTCCTGCATTACTTTTGGTTTTGAGGACTTCATCCGAGTCCCTTTGCCAGCTGCTAGTATTACAATATCTAAATTCATAATTATGTTGAGTATAAACAAAAAAAGCAGCCAAAAGCTGCTTTTTATTTTTTAAGATTTTTTATTTCTTTTTTCGTAAACGCTGAATAGCTTGTATTTGAGCAACAGCCTCAGCTAGCTCAGCTTGTGCTTTTGCATAATCAATATCGCCTTTTTGTTTTGTTAATGCATCTTCGGCTTGTTTCTTAGCTTGGTTCGCTTTGGCTTCATCAAGATCCGAGCCCCTTACGGCGGTATCAGACAATACAGTCACTGAACCTGGTTGCACTTCCAAGATGCCGCCAGAAACGTACACTAACTCTTCATCATTTTTACCTGATAATTTTATTCGAACAGAACCAGGCTTTAAGGTCGTAATCATTGGGGCATGGTTTGGGTATATACCCACCTCACCCATAGCTGATGGAGCAACTACAAATTCAGCCTCACCTGAAAAAAGAGACTCTTCAGCACTTACAACATCTACTAAAACTTTACTCATAAGTTATAACCTAAAAATTAATTAAAGTTTTTTTGCTTTAGCAACGGCTTCATCGATACTTCCAACCATATAGAATGCCTGTTCAGGTAGATCGTCATACTCGCCATCAACAATCGCCTTGAAGCCTGCAATCGTTTCTTTTAATGAAACATACTTACCTGGCGAACCTGTAAATACTTCCGCCACATGGAATGGTTGTGATAAGAATCTCTGAATTTTACGAGCTCTATTCACAGCTAATTTATCTTCAGGTGATAATTCATCCATACCAAGAATTGCAATAATATCTCTTAACTCTTTATATTTTTGGAGAGTTGCTTGAACTCTTCGTGCCACTTGATAGTGATCTTCACCAACAATTTGTGGATCCAATTGTCTTGATGTTGAATCGAGTGGATCAACAGCTGGATAAATACCTAATGAAGCGATATCTCGAGATAACACAACAGTGGAATCCAAATGCTGGAAGGTTGTTGCTGGAGATGGATCGGTTAAGTCATCTGCCGGAACATAAACCGCTTGAATCGATGTAATCGAACCTGTTTTTGTCGATGTAATTCTTTCTTGGAGGCGACCCATTTCATCAGCAAGAGTTGGTTGATATCCCACCGCTGACGGCATACGCCCTAGTAGAGCTGAAACTTCAGTACCAGCAAGAGTGTAACGATAAATGTTATCAACAAAGAACAGAACGTCACGACCTTCGTCACGGAATTTTTCAGCCATTGTTAAACCTGAAAGCGCAACTCTTAAGCGGTTGCCTGGAGGTTCATTCATCTGACCAAATACCATAGCCACTTTAGATTCTTTCATGTCATCCAACTTAATAACTCCAGCGTCAGACATTTCATGATAGAAGTCGTTACCCTCACGAGTTCTTTCACCGACACCGGCAAAAACTGATAAACCTGAGTGTTGTTTTGCAATGTTGTTAATTAATTCCAACATATTAACTGTTTTACCAACACCTGCACCACCGAATAGACCAACCTTACCACCCTTCGCAAATGGGCAAATCAGGTCGATAACCTTAATACCTGTTTCTAATAATTCTACAGATGGAGATAACTCACTAAATTCAGGAGCTTTTTGGTGAATAGAACGATGTTCTTTTGTATCAATTTTACCAACCTCATCAATAGGTCTACCTAGAACATCCATGATACGGCCTAAAGTGCCTTCACCAACAGGAACTTGGATTGGTGCGCCAGTAGATGTAAATTGAGTGCCTCTGGCTAAACCATCTGTTGAACCCATTGCAATTGCTCGCACAATGCCATCACCAAGCTGTTGTTGAACTTCAAGCGTTAAACCTTCTTCAGCTGTTTTTGCATTTGCATCTTTGCTGTCAATTTTTAAAGCATCAAAAACTTTTGGCATTGAATCTCTTGGAAATTCAACATCAACAACAGCTCCGATACACTGAACTACTTTTCCGATTTGTTTGGCACTCATTTTATTTCCTTACTCATCTCAAAAAATTAAAAATTATGAAACCGCGGCTGCTCCACCCACAATTTCTGATATCTCTTTAGTAATTGCTGCCTGACGTGCTTTGTTATAAACCAATGTCAATTCATCAATCACATTTACTGCATTATCTGATGCAGCTTTCATTGCAACCATACGTGCTGATTGTTCTGATGCCATATTTTCCGCTACTGCATGATAAATTATTGATTCGATATATCTCTTTAATAAATCTTCTATCACTGCATCCGCATTTGGCTCATAAATATAATCCCATGGCCCTTCAGGTGCACCAATTTTTTCACCATTTAATGGGAGTACTTGGTCCATGATTGGCTCTTGTTTCATGGTATTAATGAATTTTGTAAAGCATATATAAAGCTGATCAATTTCGCCATTAATATATGAATCTAGCATCACCTTAATACTTCCAATTAAATCATTTAAATGAGGTGTGTCGCCAAGCCCTGTGATATTCGACTTCACGTCTGCGCCAACGCGATTCATGAAACTGAAACCTTTAGTCCCAATAGCTGCAATTTGGACTTTTTTTCCTTCTTTTTCCCAGCTCTTAATTTGATTTAATGATGTTCTTAAGACGTTTGTATTTAATCCGCCACACAATCCTTTATCTGATGTAACAACAATAAGGCCAACATTCTTCACTTTGTTTCTTGAAACTAAAAAAGGATGTTTAGATTCAGACTGTGCATAAGAAAGATGTGCTGCAACATTCCTGATTTTTTCAGCATAAGGTCTTGCAGCAGCCATACGATCCTGAGCTTTACGCATTTTTGATGCAGCTACCATTTCCATCGCTTTAGTGATCTTTTTGGTATTTTCTACACTCTTGATCTTTGTTCGTATTTCTTTACTACCAGCCATAAATATTCCAAATATTAATATTTGCTAGAAGATTTAAAATCTTCAATTGCTTTAACTAAATCTTTTTCATCTTTTTCAGATAGGTCAAGATTTTTCTCAATACTTTCCATTACCTTTTTATGTTTAGAAGCAATAAATCCATGTAGGTCTGATTCACATGTAAGAATCTTCTCAACTGGAACGTCGTCAAAGTAACCATTGTTAGCAGCGTATAAAGTTACTGCCATTTTAGAAACACTTAACGGACTATACTGAGCCTGTTTCATTAGTTCGGTAAACATTCTTCCTCGATCTAACTGTTTTCTTGTAGCTTCATCAAGATCAGATGCAAACTGAGCGAATGCTGCAAGCTCTCGGTACTGAGCTAGTGCTAATCGCACACCACCACCAAGCTTTTTAATTACCTTAGTCTGGGCAGCGCCACCAACTCGAGACACAGAAATACCAGCGTTAATAGCTGGTCGAATACCCGCATTAAATAAATCTGACTCTAAGAAGATCTGACCGTCTGTAATAGAAATAACATTTGTTGGAACGAACGCTGACACGTCGCCAGCCGCAGTTTCAATAACAGGAAGCGCAGTTAATGAACCCGTTTTGCCTTTTACTTTACCCTTAGTAAAGTTTTCAACATACTCTTCATTTACACGAGCAGCTCTTTCTAATAAACGTGAATGGATATAGAACACATCACCAGGATATGCCTCACGGCCTGGAGGTCTTCTTAAAAGTAATGAAATCTGACGATAAGCAACAGCTTGTTTACTTAAATCATCATAAATAATTAATGAATCCTCACCACGATCTCTGAAGTATTCACCCATAGTACAACCAGCGTATGGAGCCAAAAATTGCAATGCAGCTGAATCAGATGCTGAGGCAACTACAACAGTCGTATATTCCATCGCACCAGTTTCTTCAAGTTTTCTGACCACGTTAGCAATGGTTGACGCTTTCTGACCAATCGCAACATAAATACAGGTCATGTCTTGACCTTTTTGGTTAATGATTGCATCCACAGCAACAGCTGTTTTACCGGTTTGTCTATCACCAATAATTAATTCTCGCTGACCTCGACCAATCGGTACCATGGAGTCAACGGATTTAAGTCCAGTTTGTACTGGTTGTGAAACTGATTTTCGAGCAATAACGCCAGGAGCAACTTTTTCAATTTTGTCTGTTAATTTTGACTTAATTGGTCCTTTGCCATCTAATGGATTACCTAACGCATCAACAACTCGACCAACCAATTCAGGACCTACAGGAACTTCCAAAATCTTACCTGTACATTTACAAGTATCGCCTTCAGAAATGTGTTCGTAATCACCAAGAACAACAGCACCCACAGAGTCTCTTTCCAGGTTAAGAGCCATTCCGTAAGTATTGCCAGGGAACTCAATCATTTCTCCAGACATAACATTTGATAGACCATGTATACGCACAATACCGTCTGTAACTGATACAACGGTACCCTGTGTACGGGCTTCTGATGAAGATTTGAAATCTTTGATCCGACTTTTAATCAGTTCACTAATTTCTGAAGTTGATAATTGCATTATTTTCTCCTGGGTAATTACGCTTTCATTGAGAAAGCTAAACTTTCAAGTTGTCCTTTAACTGAAGCATCTATAACTGTGTCACCCACAGTAATAAGACTGCCTCCCAAAATAGATTGATCTATTTCAACGGTTGCTTCAATTTTTTTATTTAATTTCTTTTCTAAGTTTTTAATTATTTCGTCTGTTTCTTTTTTTGTAATCTTGGTTGCAACTACAATATTAGCTGTTACAGATCCTTCTTCATTCGCCTTTAAATTTTCAAACGCCTCACTGATGAAGGGTAAAATCAATAAGCGTTTATTTTCGATGAGAAGTTTTATAAAATTTTCACCTTCTTTACTGATATTCTTTTTGCAAATATCAAGGATTAATTTTTCTCTATCTGTATCCAGCACTTTTGAATCATTGATCACAGACTTAACGGCATCATCTTCAACAACCTGAGATAACAAACTCAGAGTTTCTGACCATGCTTTCAGTTTTTTTTGTTCTTTTGCAAGATCAAAAACTGCCTGTGCGTAAGGTCTAGCTATTGTTGAAATTTCAGCCATATCTTCTTATAGTTCCTTAGAAAGTTTTGCTAACATTGCGCTGTGAGCTTTTGCATCAATTTCTTTTTCAAGAATTTTTTGTGCTCCCTCAACTGCTAGAGACGCTACTTGTGCTCTGAGCTCTTCTTTTGCCTTGTTAACTTCTTGATCAATTTCAGATTTCGCGTTTGCAATAATACGGTCTGCATCAATTTTCGCATTTTGCTTGGCCTCTTCAACGATCTCACTTGCTCTTTTTTCAGCTTGTGAAACGATCTCAGATGACTTCTCTTTTGCTCCATCCAAAACTTCTGTGGTTTTTTTCTCAGCCATTTCAAGAGACGCCTTGCCTTCTCTAGCTGCAGCTAAACCATCAGCGATTTCTTTTTGTCTATTTTCAATTGCATTTAAAAGCGGTGGCCATACAAATTTAACCGTAAACCAGATTAAAATTGCAAAGGTCATTGCTTGCGCAATTAAAGTAAAATGGATGTTCATTTGATCTCCAGATTAAATCTTAAATTAAACGCCAGGTGTTACGCCCATTGTTAAAGGATTAGCAAAAGCGAACATCATCACAATACCAACCGCAATAATAAATGAAGCATCAATCAAACCTAATAATAGGAATACTTTAGTTTGTAATTGTGAGATCATTTCTGGCTGTCTTGCTGCGCCGTCTAAGAAACTCGCACACATAATACCGATACCGATACAAGCACCAAGTGCTCCAAGACCAACCATAAGTCCAAGACCGATAGCTGTATAAGATTGTACTGTTGCTAAAAATTGTAAAGCTTCCATTTAAATTCCCTTCAAAAAATTAGTGGCCCTCATGAGCCATGGATAAATATACTACTGTGAGCATCATGAATACATATGCTTGAAGTGTCACAATCAGGATATGGAAGATTGCCCAACCTGCTCCTAATAAAACACTACCTGCGGTACCCGCAACTCCAGAAAAACCTGCAAGCATAGCGATCAATAAAAAGATCACCTCACCTGCATACATGTTTCCGAATAACCGCAATGAATGTGATAACGGTTTCGAAACATATTCGATTAAATTAAAAATAAAATTTGCTGGCCAAACAAATGGACTCGATCCAAATGGGGCACAGAATAATTCATGAACCCAACCACCCAAGCCTTTAACTTTAATGCCAAAGAAAATCATCAGGAACCAAACGCCTAAAGCGAGGGCAAATGTGGTGTTAACATCAGCGGTTGGTACGTTTCTCCATTCGTGAATACCAAACCAACCTAAAATGGTAGCCATAATATCGATCGGAAGAAAGTCCATCGCGTTCATCATGAATACCCATAAAAATACTGTCATCGCAGCAGGTGCAACGAAGCTATGGCGGTCGCCATGAAAAGTGGCTTTGACTTGATTATCAATAAAGGTAAAAATTAATTCAACAAAGGCTTGTGTCTTGGTCGGTACATCCGAAGTTGCCTTTCTAGCAAACCACCAGATAAAGCCCATAGTAAGAACGCCTAGGATGATAGAAACAACAACTGAATCGAGATTTAAAGTCCAAAAGGGAGTATCGCCAATAGATAATTCATTAAATGCTAAGTGGTGACCAATGTATTCGTTTGGTGAGCCGTATGAATCTGCCATATATTATTTTTTATACCTATAAATTAACGGTTATCTAACTTCGAAATTGCCAGGCCCGACATTAGCGCTGAGATAATCAGACCTAACATCAATCCAAAGGGTATCAAATTCGAGTAGAATTTAAAGGAGAGCCACAACAGCAATATGATCACTCCCAATTTGACCAACTCTGCTTTCAATATATTGACTAAAACAGAGGAGGCACTTAAACCTTTTGTTTTTAATTTAGCTAAAGGGATAGAGATCACAATACCTACGATCACTGCGACAAAACCTAAAACAATTGAGAGTGCCAGTTCAATACTATATATATAGTAACTTAGAACAAACAAAATGCTCAGCACAATAAACTGCCTGAGCAACATTTTTTTCAACTGTTTTGGGACGCCTTCAAGTTTTTCTATGAGGTTGTCTACTAAGCTCATTTAAAAGAAAAACGTTCCTTTAGAAAAAACAAAATTCTCTATGGATTTTGATGATTCGTCAAGTCTTACGAGCAATTATCTCTGGAAGTACTAAATATGCAATTATTTACTATTCATAGGCCTACATATTGTATAAAATGTAAAGATGCATATACTTTTCTTTAACTAATGAATAAATTCGCCGCTTTTGTTCGTTCGTTACCTAAAAATCCTCAATTTATTCGTTGGGCCGTGCGAATTATCTTATTAGGCATGCTGTTTTCGGTGTTAGCCTATTTTTATGCGACCCAAATAAAGACTGATGAAGTAGTAGTTGAAGAGGAAGCCTCTTTGTTGCAAGACATAGCACCAACCGAGCCTGTGAGCTTTGACTTGCTGCCTGAAAACACCTTTACCGAGATCCCTGACCCCAGCCCAGTCAAACCAGTGAAGAAAAAACCACGACAGATCACTGAGGATGAGCGCATTGCATTATCCACTGAGGAAGAAAAAAGACAACTGCTTAATAAACAGCTAGATGATATCGTTGAACACTCTGAACAAAAATATTCCGAACCGAAAACTAAAAAAGATCCCGTACAAAAAATTGCTGAGAAGATTAAAAAATTTGATGACCAGGGTGAGCTCTTTATCGAGGATGAAAAAAAACCATACAACGCCTTTCAAAAAGATGGATTTATTATCATGCTAGGTCTGACTGCAGAATTTAATGATTTTCAGAATAATAATGTGGTGGCCGGTGGCATAAATGTGAACAGCGATAGTGAAAATGAAGTCGAGGCAGGAATAAATTTCAACGCTGCCTATCAAAAAAATATAAGTGATAATTTCAGTGTGTTGATCGGCCTAGAATTATCTCCACACATTGGACAAAAAACATCTCTCCAGAACTCATCAGCCACCACCGACATCGAGCGAGATTACACAGTGAGTGCTTACTTACAACCTCAGCTACAAATTTCTGAAAACTCTGCTATTTCCTTTAAAACTGGGCTATCTAGGGCCAAGGTGGACGTCAATAATCAATCCGTTGATTATGACGGATACGTGTTTGGCTTAGGTTATCGCCACCAACTCAAGAAGAATCTATTCTGGTTTGGTGAATTCAATCAATACATCTTTTCTGATGAAAATACATCGGCCATGGTAGGCGGTGGACTTCTCCAACAAGATCTGGATTTAGATTCTAGGAGCCTAAATTTAGGCCTGGGTTATCAATTTTAAAGTTAAGCAAATCGAATCCATAGCTTCCTGATTAATTGATCGAGCATGCCTCGAATGGTGATGGTCGATTTACAATCATTGGCACCGGAAGCATCACAATCTCGTTTGTCATCTAAGATTTTGACGCCGATACCGATCATAGTTTTTTGTCTGATCTCTCTAAATTTTTCAGTCGTGTTAGACACAATATTTCGATAGGCCTGTTTGAATCGCCCAGCGATGGATCCTGCATTTTGTGCCGTACTATCTGTGGTTGTATTAGTTGGTGCCACATAGCCGGACTGTTCAGAGGCAGCTAGCGTCTGCGCGCCGCCACTAATCGCATCACCCTGATATGTTAGGGTGCCCGACGTTCCAGTAGTGATGTTACCCCACTCTTCAGCTGTATTTTGGCGACCTGTTTCTGCAATCCAATTCACCAGTGGATTAGTGGCTCCAACTTCGCCCGTGACATTCACCACTGGGGTGTCCGTATTAAGAGAGACTGCCTTGGTCACCAAGGTGTGTGAGGTGTTCGGATCCAAGTCATCGACCGTGCCGTTAATGATCACCTCTGGGTCCACCGATAATAAGGTTCGGGTTAACCCGTTGGTGCCATTGTCACCAACAAACATGGCGCCATTGTAGTTCTGTCGCTCAAAGGTCATCACATCAGCCCTGAGGTTGATGGCTGCAGCGGTCACGTTAAGCTGCCACAGGTTGGTCGAGGTCAGGTTGCTGTAGGTCACGCCATTAAATGCATAACCAAATCGATCATTAATGTTGACCTCACCCGTGCCCGCATTAATAGTCAGTGATCTAAAGTTGGCTTTGGATGCTGATCCAGCAGTGACCGTGCCGTTGAAGGTTATGTCATTATTATTTGAATTGATCTCTAGCGGGTCTAGGTTATTGGCATCTGTTCCATTACCGCCGGCAATCACTAGATTGCCGCCAAAGACAACGTCGCCGTTCGTGTTCAGGTCAGACGTCAGATTAATTTGTCCAGCGGTGGTCAACTGATTTAATGTGACACCACTGCTCACCGAGAAGTAGCCGTCATTCGCCCTTAATGTGGCCGTTCCAAGTGCATTACTAGCCGCAATGATCGCGGTATGCTCTTGGATATTGACGGTACCCGTCATGGTTGAAGTACCGGACAAGGTCAGGGTATCGCCCACCTGGTCCGCATCAAAAATGATGGTACCGTCACCCGCCACGTCATTACTGAAAGTAAAATCGGTTGTTCCTGACAAGGTGAGATCCCCGTTATTTGTGATCGCACTACCGATTTGACCGAGGACGTCGTACTGATAATTCACCGTCGATCCGTCCGGGATGATCACCGTCGCCACATTATTCTGGTCTGGGATCGCCCCATTGGCCCAGTTACTTGCGGTGGCCCACAGCCCATCCCCAGCAGATCCCAACCAGGTCACTGAATTTAGTTGGGTAATCGTCCCGGTATTGGATGATATTGAATTATTTGACAGGCTGTAGTTATTGGCGTCGTCTCCTGAAATTGCCATGCTGATCGATACGGTTTTTGATGTACCCACATGGCGTGAGTCAAAAGTTCCGGTTGCCGCAAAGGTGACATCATCACCGGTTTTTACTGGAGATGAGCTAATCGTTGTGGTCAACCCAGAAATATTTGCGTTTCCGTCGTATGTCTTGGTCAGGCCACCTACCGTCACTGTGGCATTGACATCAATCTCTAAAGGTGTGATGTTGTATTCACCGCTATCCACAATGATCGAATATCCATCCGCAAGCGAGTAATTGGCATCTGCTGTGTCCACGGAATAGTTATATCCACCCACTTCATAATATCCGGCAGTAGATGTGGTCGCAGCATTAGGCACTAGAGGAGCCACCGCCACGTTTACACCTGATTTCGTGATCGTAGCCTCTTGACCAGACATCGTCACGGTGAGGGCTCCATCGATGTCCCTGGCTGAAACCGTATGAGACTGACCGGAACCATAAGTCGGGTCTGATCCATAATATAGGGTATTAATTTGCACCAGATCAACCAAAATTGCCGTTGTCGCAGCAATCGTAAATGTTCCCGTGCCGTAATTGATAGTGTAATTATCAGAGGTCAATGCTTGGGTCAGGGATAACGTATAATCGCCCGCCGTTTCGCCCGCATTTCTTGAGATGGTGGTACTGCCCCCTAAGTCTGAACTGGACTCACCGGAGATAAACCCATTATAGATCACACCGTTATATCCTGCCGGATCTGCCTCACCCACAAACTTGGCATCGTCCAAAGGCGCTACATTCAGTGTCGCTTTATTGATGGTTGCTGTCGTTGTTTCACCCGAAGAGATACTATAATTTGCTGCTAATCCTCCGTTAGTGCCGTCAGCTAAATTTACTGAGGTCACCGTCACCGTCTTATCATCCCCGGCGGTGGCATTGGCAAAGGTAGCTGTGTTGGTGACGTCTAAGGTTTCACTGCCGACCAAACCCGATAAAGACAGAGTCGCGGTCGCCGATCTTGTTCCGTCATACGTTTTATCATTTGCATCGACCGTGTAGGTCAGAGCTTTTTGAGTAATGCTCGCGCTGTCCGTACCCCCCGTGGAGATTGAATAGTTGTCCGCATCGCCGGTGCCATCAGCCAGCGTAATCGAATTTACGGTCGCGGTTCGGGTTCCGACATTGGCACTATCAAAGGTAGCAATAGCGGTTGCGGTTAATGTTTCGCCCGTCACTAGCCTATTCAAAGTTAACGTCACCGTCGCTGCATCTGTCCCGTCATAGGTTTTATTGGACGCATCTACGGTATAACCCAAAGCCTTCTGAGTAATATCTGCCGTATCGGTTTGACCAGAACTAATTGTATAGTTACCCGCATCATCCCCGGTTAGGGTGATTGAGTTGACTGTCGCTGTCAGACCCGTGCCGACATCAGATTGACTGAAGGTCGCTCCATTAGTCGAGGATACGGAGTCACTACCGACCACACCACTCAAGGTTAAGGTCACCGTTGCTGTGGTGGTACCATCATAAGTTTTATCAGCAGCATCGGCTGTGGCGGTTAATGTTTTGGCGGTGATCGCAGCCGTATCGGTTTGACCCGATGAGATCGAGTAGTTGTCTGCATCACCAGTACCATCCACAAGTGAGATGGAATCAACCGTCACTGTAATGCCAGTACCTACTGTGGTTTGTGCAAAGGTAGATGTTTCTGATGTAGTTAATGTTTCCGCACCCACTAGACCAGATAGCGTGATTGTTACCGTCGCCGCATCGGTTCCGTCATAGGTTTTATCGGAGGCGTCTACGGTGTAGGTCAGAGCTTTGGCTGTGATCGCAGCCGTATCCGTTTGGCCGGAACTAATAGTATAGTTGCCTGCATCATCCCCAGTTAGGGTAATCGAATTGACTGTCGCTGTCAGACCCGTGCCGACATCAGATTGACTGAAGGTCGCTCCATTAGTCGAGGATACGGAGTCACTACCGACCACACCACTCAAGGTTAAAGTGACCGTCGCCGTGGTGGTGCCATCATAAGTTTTATCAGCAGCATCGGCTGTGGCGGTGAGGGTTTTAGCAGTGATCGCAGCCGTATCGGTTTGACCAGAACTAATTGTATAGTTACCTGCATCATCCCCAGTTAGGGTAATCGAATTCACTGTCGCAGTGAGACCTGTGCCGACATCAGATTGACTAAAGGTAGCCCCATTGGTGGAAGAGACCGAGTCACTACCAACCACACCACTTAAGGTTAAGGTCACCGTTGCCGTGGCTGTGCCATCGTATGTTTTATCAGCAGCATCAGCAGTTGCCGTTAATGTTTTGGCAGTGATGTCGGCGGTGGTTCCGGAAGGTAACGTCGAAGAATAATTACTTGCGTCATCACCAGTCAATGATAATCCAGATAATGTTACGCTAATATTTGTTCCCACATCAGATTGTGCAAATGTTGCCGTTACACCCGATGTATCTATACTCACAGAGTCTCCATCCACTAACCCTGTGAAGCTTGCACTGTCCGTATTTACAGTAGCTGTTGTCGTACCATCGTATGTTTTATCATCTGCAGTGATCCCGGATACTGTTAAGCTTTTTGCTGTGATATTCGCTGTGGTTGTGCCTTGGGTGGTGATGGAGTAATTACCTTCATCAGCACCGCCTGTGGTTTCAGATAAGGTCACTGTTTTTCCAGTGCCCACATTTTCATCTGAGAAGGTACCGGTGGCTGTCACGGTGACGGTGTCACCTGAGACTAAACCAGTAAAGACGGCACTGCTGTAATCAATGGTGGCCGTGTTATCACCATCGTAAGTTTTGTTACTGGCCGTAATGCCTGAGATGGTTAGAGCCTTCTGAGTAATATCTGCCGTATCGGTTTGACCAGAACTAATTGTATAGTTACCCGCATCATCCCCGGTTAGGGTGATTGAGTTGACTGTCGCTGTCAGACCCGTGCCGACATCAGATTGACTGAAGGTCGCTCCATTAGTCGAGGATACGGAGTCACTACCGACCACACCACTCAAGGTTAAGGTCACCGTTGCTGTGGTGGTACCATCATAAGTTTTATCAGCAGCATCGGCTGTGGCGGTTAATGTTTTGGCGGTGATCGCAGCCGTATCGGTTTGACCCGATGAGATCGAGTAGTTGTCTGCATCACCAGTACCATCCACAAGTGAGATGGAATCAACCGTCACTGTAATGCCAGTACCTACTGTGGTTTGTGCAAAGGTAGATGTTTCTGATGTAGTTAATGTTTCCGCACCCACTAGACCAGATAGCGTGATTGTTACCGTCGCCGCATCGGTTCCGTCATAGGTTTTATCGGAGGCGTCTACGGTGTAGGTCAGAGCTTTGGCTGTGATCGCAGCCGTATCCGTTTGGCCGGAACTAATAGTATAGTTGCCTGCATCATCCCCAGTTAGGGTAATCGAATTGACTGTCGCTGTCAGACCCGTGCCGACATCAGATTGACTGAAGGTCGCTCCATTAGTCGAGGATACGGAGTCACTACCGACCACACCACTCAAGGTTAAAGTGACCGTCGCCGTGGTGGTGCCATCATAAGTTTTATCAGCAGCATCGGCTGTGGCGGTGAGGGTTTTAGCAGTGATCGCAGCCGTATCGGTTTGACCAGAACTAATTGTATAGTTACCTGCATCATCCCCAGTTAGGGTAATCGAATTCACTGTCGCAGTGAGACCTGTGCCGACATCAGATTGACTAAAGGTAGCCCCATTGGTGGAAGAGACCGAGTCACTACCAACCACACCACTTAAGGTTAAGGTCACCGTTGCCGTGGCTGTGCCATCGTATGTTTTATCAGCAGCATCAGCAGTTGCCGTTAATGTTTTGGCAGTGATGTCGGCGGTGGTGGAACCTTGAGCTGTTACCGAATAATTGTTGATATCAGTCCCACCCATAGTTTCAGATAGTGTCACTGTTTTTCCTGTCCCGACATTGGCATCCGAGAAGGTACCGGTTGCTGTAACCGATACTACATCACTCGCCACTAAGCCAGCAAAAGCTGCACTAGAAGTATCGATGGTCGCTGTATTATCACCATCATAAGTTTTATTTGCTGCTGTGATACCAGAGACAGTTAAAGCTTTCTGATTCACTGTAATCGATCCTGTCTCACTTGTAGCTAAGGTATAACCTGATCTTATTGTCCCACCGGCGACTGAGATTCCCAAGGTATATGACCCGGCCTCTAAATTTCCGGATGTACTGTTTGACGCACTATTCGCAGAAACGGTTAACGTTGGATTGCTTGAGTATGCTGTCTCAAGCGTTATCTGAGAGCCACTCGATGTCGTGTCATACACATTTGCCAGACCAGCGACACCTGATGTTGTAATTTCATAGTTGTCAGATAGGTCGTAACTGCCAGCATAGGTTATGGTTTCACTGGTTGTGGTAAAGGTTACTGTCTGACTAGATGTTTCTGCAAACACATAACGATTGCCGCTCGGGACTGATGAAGGCGCTAATGTGCTATAGGTTGCTCCCCACAAAGGTGTATTATTACTATTCAAATAACCATTTGTTGAATCTCCAAAATTTGAATTTTCATCGTCGGCGGCATAGACAATCCATCGGCCAGTTCCTGATGTAACCAACGCATTTGATGCTGAAGAATATGCAATCGTATAATCTCCTGTCGCAGATATTATGATGTCTTCATTACTCCCGGCTGTAATACTTGATCCATAGGTTTGACTTACATCAATACCAAATATATTAATTGATCCGTTCGCTGTAATTGAATTAGTAGAAACATTTCCTGATGAGGCAGTTAATGAATAATCAGCCAGGGCGGATGACCCTCCAATGGCAGCGGACTGTGTCCAGTTCCCAGCGGCGGTGATTGTTAAATCATAGGCACCGTTCATTGTTCCGCTAACAGTTTGATTTCCTGCAGCCGATGTCATTGTTGTGTTGGATAAAAGCACTATCGCGCCCGAGTAAGTGTTATTTCCAGATAAGAAATACACGGCGCCGTTACTTGATACACCTGATCCATTGACGTACATATTTTCAGCTACGGTGATTCCCCCTGAAATTTGCAATGTCGCTCCATCTGATACTGTGGTTTTTCCAGAAGTTGTTCCCAACGCGCTGGCGTTTGATATAGCTAAGATACCGGTGCTGATAGTGACTGTTCCGTTAAAGGTGTTCGTTCCTGACAGGGTTAATGTACCCGAACCAGATTTTGTAAGAGAACCTGAGCCTGATATTACCCCGGATAATGTCTGGTTTGAATCAGTCGCAATACTCAGAGTGCCTGCATTGGTTATGAGGCCGTCATAGGTGCCTGATTCTAGCTGGCCTGTGACAGATAATGTTCCGCCAGTGATATGAATATCATTGGTGAATGTATTTACGGCCGATAAGGTGAGTGTGCCTGATCCGCTCTTACGAACGGTACCGATGCCTGAAATAATTCCGCCAATTTCAAAACTCGCATCAGAGGCCACCGCCAGATTACCTGCATTTGAGACGGCCCCGATATCTCCGGTGTTAGTAAATTCGACCGTGTCTTTATAAAAGGTTCTCCAGTATGCACTGCCTGAACCAGATTGGTCTACATCATTTTCATGCAGATTTGTTGCTCCGGTATAGGTCAGATTGCCGCTAAAAGAAATTTTCACGTTTAGGTCAATTGAACGCACGCCATAACCTGCAGTGCTATTGCTGGTCGAAATTTGTGTGCTTGTTCCAGAAGGAGAAGTTAATACGTCACCTTCATCCAAGCGATGATAATTTGAAGAGGGTGTATTAAACCACTGCCTTGTAGTGGAGGAAGCTTCAACATTAGTACCATTTTGACGTAAAAGGATATTTACCTGTTTTGTGTAATTACTGCCACTGTTCCATCGAAACCACATGCTTGCTGTTTCGTTGTCCGCATCATAAGTTTTTTCATAGACACCGGCACCCGATGTAGTTTGTACGCCATCTAAAATACTGGTTCCATGCACCTGACCACCAGAGATACGGTTGAGGATATCGAGCACAGTGGCATTGGTTGCGATTACCTCATAAGTACTCAATAGTGAATCAGATGAGCCCCAGTCAATTAGTTCTTCGAGTCGATAAATAATATTGACTGTACCCGTTCCTGAAATATCCGAGGCAATAGTTGCAGATGTTGTTCGATCAATAGATAAGTTTGCATTATTTATAATGCTTGAATTATCAATGGAGCCAGTCGTCGTATAGTTTCCTAATTTTAATGTTCCACTTGATATTGTTGTATTGCCACTGTAAGTGTTCGTTGCATACAACATTACAATGTTGTCCCCTTGTTGAGTTAACGTGCCCGTTCCTGAAATGACCCCCGTTAATCTTTGGTTCACGGTATCTTGGGATAGGACTAGTGCGCCGCTATTTGTAATTGCTTGTGAGAAAGTGACATAAGAATCTGTTGAAGACTCACCCAGGGTGTGGATGGTGCCGGATATCTCTAACGTTCCTGCATTGATTGCAATAGTTGAACTAATCTCATTGGTGCCGGACAGCAAGAGTGTGCCTAAACCAGTTTTAGAAAAACCAGTCGCGAGACCAGTGCCACTCCAAGTGCTATCATCACCATCAATTAAGGGAGCTGACACCGTGAGTGTCGCCCCGTCTGATACTGAAAAACTCACCCCATTGCCGCCCTGGCCGTTAAAGATTTCTGCAGAGCCGCTGATGGTTGAATCAGCTGTGGCTGTGACAGTATCAGACAGGGTCCAAGCAACGGAAGGTGAAAGTGCGTTGGTCGTAATACCTCCTGTAGAGGTCAGAGTACCGCCGCTCAGTGTCAGATTTCCTAATCTATTAAAGTAGTTACCCCCGTTGGTCATGGTCCCGCCCGACTGTATCTCAACCGTGGATAAAATTTGTGTCTGGTTGTTGGCAAAGATGTCATGACCTCCCGCACTGAAAGTCGCCCCATTGGCGATGACCAGAGCAAAGTTCGAGTTATTGACTAACCCGAATTGAGTCGCCGTCACCGACACCGTCCCGGCATCGACATTTAATCCGTGGGTGAAGGTGTTATTGGCGGACATGACCAGGGTTCCTGCCCCAGATTTTGTAACACTGTAACCACCTGAAACTATTCCGCTTAAAGTCAAAGTCGTGCCAGATGCGACATCAATGGTCGTGTTAGCACCAAGCGCTATGTTTTGGTTGAAGCTGGAGTCACCTCCGGTGTTTGAATAATTACCACTGGAGTTGAGTGTTAATGATCTGTTGTGTGTGACCCCCGCAAAATTAATGGTCGCACCAGACGATACGTTCACTGTCGAGCCTGAACCTAATCCACCGTTGGTCCCGACACTCCAGGTTCCGGCCTCAATGTTGAGCGTACCATCAAAATAAGCACCAGCGCCCGCAACTAATTGACTGACTGTACCGGTACCTCTCTTGTAGATAGTTCCTGCATTGTTTGATCCATTCGGGGCAATTCTTGATATTTCAAAGTCATTCGATGAATCGAAAATGAGGGTGACCCCTGTGTCTACCTCCATCCAGTCATTACATTCCGACCCGCAATTAATGGCACCAGTGAATGTTGCCGAAAAATTTCCAAATAGGTCATCGAATGACAATCGACTGAATGTATGGCTGCTGCTTGTAAACGTGACATTATTCGATCCGTAGACATAAATTGTTTCATTTCCCTGGATACTCATGGCGGTGGTCTGGTCTGATCCAGTTCTGAATACAAAATATGTTGTATCGTTGGCTGTGTAGACCCCTGAGTAATTGGTCCAGTTTGCGTCAAAAGAAAATGAGTATGATGTCGCGTTTGCGGTAATACTGCCCGCACCGCTAATTGATATAAAATTTGGATCTGAACCGAACCAGATTCCGGCATAGGGGTCACCATCTTGGCTGGTCTTGTTCTGATCTAAGTTAATGTTTAACGTTGCGCCAGAAGCGACCGTGATGTCACCCGTGTAGGTGTGTCTGATGCCTGCGCCAGAGTTATAACTTGTTCCTGAGTGCCCAATCGCCTCCGTCATTTGAAATTCGCCGGCATTGATGACCAGGTCGCCGTTAAATCGATTGGCCGTTGATGTCGGTGGCGAGAAAATGAACGTCCCTGCACCATTTTTGGTGATGCCATAATTATTACCAGCGTCACCAAAATTTGCATTATTCGTAAAGGTTGTGCCCGAGGCGACGTCGAGAATACTATTGGCCTGAAGCACCACTTCGCCGTCGTTGGTAATCGACGCCGTCGTGCTTGTTCCCGATAATGTTCCGCCATTGAGGATAATGGTCCCCTTGCCGCTGTAAGCAAACCCCTGAATCTCGAATGTTCCGCCCGTGTTCACCACCACATCTTCATCGCCAAAGGCGTTGGCTGTGGCAATTAAGGTTCCTGCGTTAATAGTGCTTGAACTTGTCATCGTGCTTGTACTGTTGATGGTGAAGCTACCGACACCATTTTTTACAATAGATCCGGCAGAAATTGTAGAGCCGCTATCGATATCTCCGCTCGAGCTATTGTTGATGGTTAACGTTCCACCTAACAAGCTAATTGAATTATCGATATCGATGGTCGCGCCATTAAGTATAAGGTTTAAGCTAACACCATCACCAGAAATACTTTCATTAATATCAATTGTTCCGCCGGTTAACGTTAATGTAGCTCCACCTGCTCCTTTATACTGAATCGCATAGTCTACAGTTAAGGTATTTGCGGTGGCGCTGCCTGTCGTGATTGATACATCCGTACCTGAATTAAGTGAGCCTTCGATGGAACTAGCATTTAGAACGGTGGTCTGGGTGGGATCAAAGGTAGCAGAGTATGAGTCTCCACTGGCGGTGTTTGATATTGTCACATCGAACGGGTCGATCAGCCACATACCTCCACGTCCTACGTTAATTGTCGCTAAAATGTTGACAACGTGCCCAGAAGTTTCAACAAAACCACCGTTTGTGTTGTTAAAGTTCCTAGCGTCGACTATGGTATTTTTAGATATGTAGAGGTATTTACTGAATGGGATGCGTTGGTTGTCTTGATCGTAGCCTAGATATATTTCACCGCCCTGTGACGTGCCTTTGGTTTCAATGTGTGAAGATATGATTCGAGTGTGTTCACGGCCAGAGATGAGTATTGTGCCGCCACGGCCGTTCGAGGCGTTGGTTTGAATTCGCGTGGAGTCCATATTTAGTGGGCCGTCACGTACCTGAATTTTTATAGTGCCGCCAGCATCAAAGCCATTGGACTCGATCCAAGCCTGATTCATGTCGACGGTTTTTTCTATATCGAGCGTGATCGTTCCGCCACGGCCTGTTCCGCCATTGGACTGAATAAATCCATCCACATCTAAATGCCTTGCATTGATCAGGATCCTTCCACCTTCATCACCATTCGCTAAGACTCTTGACTCAGGTCTCAAATTAATCTGATTCAGGGCAGTCATCACAATCCGTCCCAGTCTCGTCTGATTGGAAGTCTGGATAAGACCCGCCATTGCCATATTTGCGCCAATGAAGTTGGCTAGCGGATTGGTATTCTCATTACCCGTGGCAGTTATACTCCCTAATACATCGAGCTGATCTCCTGAACGGAAACTCACCTGATTGGCTGTAATGTCTGCAACTGTACCCAATGACAATCCGTTAAAACCGGTAGCTTCTAGTATGAGGTTCTGATGTTCATCACTGATTGTGCCTTGTAACGATAAATAGTCAGAGGCCGTCAACTCAAGTTGCGTTAATGTTGTGCTGCGACTGTTTAAGGTAATGTCATCGCCTATCATTAAATCACCAACCTGATCGCTGGAGCAGTTGGTCACGCACAAGTCAGCGTTGACTGTCTCCGATACGTTTGCATTTAGTAACGCGAGCTCAATGACGGAGGCATGCGTCTGAGTCCAGACAGATGCTGCTGAGACGATACGCCAGTTGCCTTGGTTGCTATTTTGAGCGACGATCTCAGCATTTTCGAGTATTTTAATGTTATTTTCCTGAATAATCGGTGCATTTTCACCGGATTTAGCAGAAATTTGTGCATTATCTTCTAAAATTACCTGCTCGCCCTGGGTTAATATCTCACCACCCACTCCTTCGTCAGCGCCGTCAGCTTTGATCACTCCGTCTATTGTGACTTCGTTTTCTGCGACCAGCTCAATACCGCCACCATCACCGTTCAATGTGGCCGATGCCTCTATGCGAGCATCTTCTTCAATCGTGATGTCGTTGGCCGCGACTTCAATTTCACCGCCTTGTGTGTCGGCATTGGCCAGCGTCTGTGATCCACCGTCAAACACCACCTCGTTACTGGTGAGATAAATTCTACCGCCCTCATTCACGGCTACCGTTTCTGTTGAACCGACATTAATGCTGCCCGCTTGATTGATCAGGCCACCATTGATTTGATTCATTGCCGTAGCTGATAAGATCACTTTTCCGCCAGCCGCCTCAATGGCTAACTTATTCTCGATGAGGCTATTCAGTAAACTAGGTGTGGTGATCACATCTGTGATCTGGCCGTCATTAAAGCTTAAAATAATTTCTCTTCCTGAAGCCAGGACCACCTCGCCCATGTTTGCCGTGATCAGTCCTTCATTCCGAACCTCCGGAGCCAGCATCGCCACATAGGCCTCATTCGCTATGACCGTTCCATGGTTCTCTATGGATCCTGATTGATCCGTTTCACGTAAGATGATGCGGTCAGGATTGTCTAAGTATTCCTGATTGTTAATTTCTTGAGTTGTCGCGACGATACCGCCGGTCTCAACCCGACCGTTCTCTGAAATGTAGACGCCTGACGAATTGACCAGGAGCACCTGACCATTGGCATTGATGTTGCCGTAAATTTGCGAGGCATTATCTGTCACCACACGGTTCAATGTTGACGCACTCGAGTCTGGCTGGTTGAAATTCACAGTGGCATCACTGCCCACGTTAAAGGTCTGCCAATCGATGATGCCCTGTTGGCTATCCTGGTCAATGTTCATGACATTGTCATTGGAATTGATCGTGATGTCCCCGGAAACAATATCTGCACCTTGCGGTAACTCATTCGAACTGATGTCTGCGAGTGTGTTAAGGGAAAATAGTGATAAAGCTAATAGGCGTGTGAGGTTCTTACCAAAGATTTGGTGTATAGAATGCTGTACAGATTGTTTGTTCTCTTTTCTTAGCATTTCTAACGGTGTTCATTTAAAACAACACGGCCCCCCTGAGCCATACAAAGTTATCCTTATTGCTGCCGTCCTGGTCTTTGCCAGTGACTGTGGGGTTTGGATTTTTACCCACACGACGAGCTAGGTTTAGTGATATTACACTATTTTTTGGTCCTGTCCAGTCTATTCCAACACCAAAACCCTTTAAAGTCAATGAGTTAGGATCGGTATTGACACTCGAATTATCAATATATTGTTTTATTGAGCCCATGTCATAGAACATCTTGCCCTGTAGGTTATTTTGAAAATTTCTGGTGAGTTCGAGATTTGCTAAAAATCCTTGGGCCCCGGCACCCTCATTGACCGGATAGGCCCGTACCCCATTTGGTCCGCCGAGGTACAATTTTTCCGATGAATCTAGGTTTTGATCGGCCCACTGGTAGGCGTATTTTATTCTTAATGCATAATCACTATTCAGGTATTGTGTCCGGTTAAGATTAAATCGTATCTTGTTAAAATCACCTTGCGTATTTGCCCCGATTTTATCACTCGCTTCATTGGGTGACCCGCTAAGATTAACTTCGCCTTTTGTATAGGTGGCGCTCAGCTCGGTGATGGCGCCATAAAAGAGCAGGGTATCCACAAAATTTGATTCTACTCCTAGGTCAATGGCATCGGTGTCATAGTCTGAGGTCGTGCCTGCGGTGGTCTCATTGAAGAATGATTTATTCTCATACTCTGCTTTGAGGTATGTTTTCGCATTCTGAGATAAGTATACCGGGTACCTTGTATTGATGGCATAGGCGGTCGACCTTCCCTCTGGCTTGGTTGTATCAAATTCATCTAGGATCACTTCATAATCGAGCGAACTAAATTTAAAACCTACCCGTAAACCATCAAAACCGATTGGCATCTCATAGTTGACCATGCCAAAATTAACGCCTTCTGACTTGAGGGCCGTCAGGCTCAATTGATCTCCTCTTGATAATGGGTTATTCATGACAAAGGTGGCCAAGCCCCTGTGGGCTCCTGTGGATCGTGACCCATAGTTGTCATAGCTCACGCTGGAGACAAATCTCTTTTCATATTTTGTTTGGATGATGACCCCAGTTTTTTTTGGCACACTGCCTGGCCTGAGTGATGCCTTAGCAGATATGCCTGGTAATTCGTTGATCAAGAAAATTTGGTCATCGATCTCTTTCAGGCTGAGCGTCTTGCTCTTAGTTTTGAAGAATTTTTTCAACGTCTCGGCATTGATGTAATTTTTTTCCTGCAACGCAATTTCAATGTCCTCCAACTCGGCCTCAACCACCTGCATCGTGACAACCCCTTCAGTTATGTCTTGGTCTGGCAAGATGACCTGTGCCACATAGCCCTGCTGACGATAGTAATTCGCTAACTCCGCATTGAGAGAACGGATGGTGCTAATGGGTAATTGTTTTTTACGGTAGTCTTTTAAGAACTGGTCTAGAGTAAATCGGTCCAGTGATTCATTGCCTATGATACGAAACCCTTGAATATAGACTTTGGGCTCGTCAGGGTCTATAACTTCCTCCTCGGTCTCAGGCTCTACCTCGAATTCCATCATGTCAATTTCCGGGAGGGTCTGTTCTATCTCATTGAGAATTTGTCCAGCGTCAGGGGAAACACCGCCGGCCCTTGCGATTATGCAAGTGAAAAAGAGGATTATGAAGGTAAAGCTATATCTCATGCAGATCTTTCTTTACTTGTCAGTTCTATGATAGTTTATTTTTTTAATTTTTCAATCAAAACATCCAGCTGGTCTAGGTTGCGATAGCTGATCCGAATCTCTCCCGAATTATTTTTTTTGTTATTGATCTTCACCGAAAAACCGAGCTGGTCTGATAATTCATTTTCTATGGCCTGAACATCGGCATCTTTGGTCTGCTCTTTTTTTCTGCTACTCGGTTTTGCAAATGCCGATCGATCCTCACCATTGACCAAGACCTCTACTTCTCTTACCGATAAAGATTCCCTGGCAATCTTTTCACACAACATGATCTGTCGATCAGGATTTAAAGGGAGCAAGGCTCTGGCATGGCCCATCTCAATCTTTTTCTCAGCCAAAGCTTTTCTCACGTGCGGGGTCAGGTTTAATAATCTCAACAGATTTGATACCGTTACCCGCGATTTTCCAAGAGCATCGGCCGCCTGCTCGTGTGTCATTTCAAATTCATCAATCATGCGACGAATTCCGTTCGCCTCTTCTAGGGCAGATAAATCCTCACGCTGAATGTTTTCAATCAACGCCATAGCTAATGCACTTCGATCCGATATCTCCCTGACAATAACTGGAACTTCTTTAATTTTAGCTATTTGTGCCGCACGCCACCTTCTCTCGCCTGCAATGATTTCATAGCCGTCATCCAACTGTCGGGCAATGATCGGCTGCATCAGACCTTGCTCGGCAATCGATTCAGCCAATTCATTAAGGGCATCCTCATTCATAACAGAACGTGGCTGGTAGCGTCCCGGTATTAATTGGTCAATGTCTACCTGTTGTATACTTTCACCAACCACAGGTTCTAGTGATGATTTTTCCTCCACCTCAGATCCGAACAGGGCGCTTAACCCTCGACCCAAACCTTTTTCTTTAGCCATTTCTTCGCTCCTCAATATGAATTATTTCTCTGGCTAGGTCGATGTATGCCTTAGCCCCTTTAGATGATTTATCGTGTTCAATTGCAGACTTCCCAAAACTAGGTGCTTCTGCTACACGGATATTTCTTGGAATGATGGTCTTGTAGACCTTGTTGGGAAAGTAAGAAGATAGCTGGTCAGAGACTTCTTTACTTAAGGTGTTTCGTGAGTCATATATTGTTCTTAACAGCCCTTCTATCTCAATGTCCGGATTCATTTTTTGTTTGACGCGCTTTATGGTATTCACAAGATCAGTGAGTCCCTCGAGTGCAAAGTATTCACATTGCATTGGGATGATCACGGATTTGGCTGCGGTCAATGCATTCAAGGTTAAAAGACCCAAGGAGGGTGGGCAGTCCAACAGAATAAAGTCATAGCTTTTTTGTAATTGTTGTAACTGGTTTTTGAGGGCATTAACTCGCTGCTCCTTGCTCACCAGTTCTAACTCTGCTGCGGCTAGATGTTGATTGGCTGGGATGATGTCATGATGTTTGCTCGCATGGATCACGGTGTTGATGTCTGCCTCTCCCATGATGACTTCATAGATCGTCGCCTCGACTTCATTCTTCTCCACTCCAGATCCGGTGGTGGCATTGCCCTGCGGGTCAAGGTCGACAAGCAATACCTTCTTGCCCTCCATGCCTAGTCCCGTGGCTAGATTCAGCGTGGTGGTGGTTTTACCGACTCCGCCTTTTTGATTTGATACTGCAATAATTTTCGTCATAATTTAAATAGTGAGTGGTTACTTATATATTTTTACTAAACTTCTATTGCCATCATAAAATGGAATTTTTAATGGCGCCACGGCCAATTTGTTTTGATCTAAACTTTCCAATTCCATTTCATACCCGGGACCCTTCATGGCAAAAAATTGACCCGTTGTTTTTAATAAATGCTGGGTTAGATCCATCATCTTTTTTATATCAGCAAATGCTCGGCTGATGACAATATCAACCGGGGTATCTAAACGTAGATTTTCTACCTTTTCATGATAGGTATTTACGTTTGTCAGGCCTAACTTTCCCTTCAAATCATCTAAAAAAGAAATCTTTTTAGCCACCCCGTCCACTAAATGAAAAGTGATACCAGGATTGAAGATTGCCAGTACCATTCCTGGAAAACCGGCCCCTGTTCCGACATCAAGGACTTGCTGTGTACCCTGAATCTCATGATTCACACTCAAAGAATCCATAAAATGTTTCGTTATTACATCCTTCTCATCCGTTATCGATGTTAAATTAAACACCTTATTCCACTTAAGTAACTGATTTTTATAGGTTTCTAATAAATTGACCTGCTCATCTATAAAATCAATCTTTAGCTCGTTTAGCCCACTCTGTATCTGTAACTTCAAGTCCAACTAAGACGCCTTCTGCTTGGTTTTGTCTTGCTTTACAGCCGATTTTTTTAGATACACCACCAATAAAGCAATATTAGCCGGGGTAATTCCCGAAATTTTACTCGCCTGTTGAATATTCTCTGGCATCACATCTTTAAATTTTTGTACCGCCTCATTACTTAAGCCACTAATATCTTCAAAATTCATATTTTTGGGTATCTTCATCGCATATTGTGACTGAATTTTTAAAATTTCATCGGACTGGCGGCTAATATAGCCCGAATATTTAGCACTAATTTCGGCTTGTTCGATGATTTGGTCATCGTAGTCTTGGTCCAGCCTCATAAAGTCTTGTAATTGCTTCCAATTGACATTGGGGCGCTTGATTAGGTCGTAAATACTGTACTCACGCTCTAATTTTTTCCCAAAAATACGTTGTTGATCATCCGCTGGAATCGCTTCTGGTTTGGTCACCGTTTTTTTCATGATGTTCAAACAGGAATGGATCCCCTGATCTTTCTTCATAAATCGATCATATTGTGTTTGATTCACAACACCTAGGTCATAACCAGCTGATGTCAGTCTCTGATCGGCGTTATCTTCCCTCAAAAGAAGGCGGTATTCTGCTCGACTGGTGAACATTCGGTAGGGCTCAGTTACACCTCTCGTAATAAGATCGTCAATCATTACCCCGATGTAGGATTCTTCTCTTTTTGGACACCAAGAAGGTTTGTTTTGGGCTTTTAGTGCCGCATTAATTCCCGCAACCAGCCCCTGGGCCGCCGCCTCTTCATAGCCTGTGGTGCCATTAATTTGTCCAGCAAAGAAAAGGCCCTCAATGGTTTTCGTCTGCAGGCTCGACTGTAGGTTCCTCGGGTCAAAATAGTTGTATTCAATCGCGTAACCCGGCCTGGTGATGTACGCCTGCTCAAGCCCTTTGATGGAGCGGACCAGTTCATACTGAACATCGAAGGGGAGACTCGTGGATATGCCATTGGGATAAATTTCATGCGTCGTCAGCCCCTCAGGCTCTAGAAAGATTTGGTGGGAGTCCTTATCGGCAAAACGATGAATTTTATCTTCAATCGACGGGCAATATCGTGGACCGACGCCCTCAATTACTCCGGTATACATGGGTGATCGATCCAAACCTGATCGAATAATGTTATGAGTTGCTGAATTGGTGTGGGTAATCCAACAAGAAATCTGTTCTGGGTGCTCTAATAAAGGCGATTGCAAAGAAAAATAGGGTGTAGGAGCATCCCCTGGCTGTTCTTCCATGACGCTATAATCAATCGACCGCCCATCAATGCGTGGCGGCGTTCCCGTTTTTAATCGTCCCACCGGAAGATTTAACTGGTTTAATCGGTGAGCCAACGTTTTTGATGACGGGTCACCCGCTCGACCTGCCTGATAATTCTTTAACCCAACATGCACAACACCATCTAAAAACGTTCCAGCGGTCAAGATCACGGATTTTGCATAAAAATGAATGCCTGACTCTGTCACAACGCCTTGGACTTGATCCTCTTTTATGATCAGATCATCCACCGGTTGTTGAAAAATACTTAAATTGTCTTGATTCTCCAAGTGGTGTTTAATCGCCTTACGATACAAGACCCGGTCAGCCTGAGCTCTGGTTGCTCTCACGGCTGGGCCTTTACTCGCATTTAACATCCTAAAGTGAATGCCGGCTTGGTCAGCTGCCTTCGCCATCACACCCCCCAGCGCATCAATTTCTTTAACCAAGTGCCCCTTACCGATGCCACCAATGGATGGGTTGCATGACATTTGACCCAAGGTATCAATATTGTGTGTAATCAGGAGGGTTTTCTGGCCCATGCGCGCAGCAGCCAGACTGGCTTCTGTACCGGCATGGCCGCCGCCAATGACAATGACATCATAATTTGAATCAAAATTATTCATAAAGGTTATTTTATAATGTTTTTAAGGTTTTGTTTTGTTTCACGTGAAACTATTTAGTGCTGAGGTTAAAAGTGAGTGTTTCACGTGAAACACTATTTCCCAATACAAAAACGACTAAAAATTTCACCGAGAAGATCTTCTGTAGAAAACTCACCAGTAATGCCAGACATTTCTTTCTGGGCTAGGGTTAGTTCTTCAGCCACCAACTCCGGTTGATTAAGTTGATCAAGGGCAGTATTTAAATGATGATCAATCTGCTTTAAGGCTTCAAGGTGTCGCTGCCTGGAGGAAAATAACTGCTCATTCGCTTCTAAATGGTTTAAACCAAAGGATTGTAAAATATGTTCCTCTAAGAGATCCAAACCGGTCCCACATTTAGCAGATATTGCTACCAGTGGTTGTCCAGCATAATCAGTGACATGGGGTGGTTCATTGTTGAGATCAATTTTATTTAGCAGCCAGATAACATTACATTCGTCCTGTAAGATGTTTTGCTTAAGATAATCATCTGCTTCATCTAAAGACTCTAGAAGCACTAATACCAGCGCCGAACGACTGATAATCTCCCTGGTCTTTTTAATACCGGCTTGTTCGACAATATCCTCAGTTTCTCTAATCCCTGCCGTGTCCACAAAGTTTAAGGGAACCCCCTTTAAAGCAATCGAGGCTCTCACTGGGTCGCGAGTCGTTCCTGGGACATTGGTCACAATAGCCACTTCTTCTTGGGAAAATAAATTCATCAGCGTCGATTTACCAACATTAGGTTTGCCTACTAAGCAGACCTGAAACCCATCCTGAATCATTTGGCCCTTGGCAGCCGTCTCTTGTAAAACAATAATCGCCTGCTGAATGGATTGAATTTTTGACTTAATCTGTCCTTTTTCAATAAAATCAATCTCTTCTTCTGGAAAATCTAAACAGGCTTCTATGTACATGCGAATGTCGATGAGTTTTTTCAATAAGTTATTGATTTGTAATGAGAAATTTCCCTTTAAAGAATTCGCTGCATTAATCACCGCCGACTTGGTAGACGCATTAATGATATCCGCTACCGCTTCAGCCTGAGTTAAGTCTAGTTTGTTATTCAGGAACGCACGGTAAGTAAATTCACCAGGTTTGGCCATGCGGGCTCCCATAGATAGCGCTTCCTCCAACAAGGACTGCAGCAATGCTGGGCCGCCGTGTAATTGGAACTCGGCCACATCTTCCCCGGTAAATGACTTGGGGCCTTTAAACCCGATCAATAAACCCTTATCGAGTAATTGACCTTCATTGGAATAAAAAGAAGTAAATTGAGCCCGATGAGAATCAATAGAATCTAGATGAGTAATTTGATGGGCGATAGTGAACGCAGCAGGACCAGATATTCTAATAACACCCACGCCCCCCATGCCAGCCGCTGTCGCAATAGCGGCAATGGTTGAATCATCATTTACAAATGATGAATTAACCATTTCCTTTCTTCTTCATAGCCGTCGCATGAATCTGTTTATTCACATACCACTGTTGCATCATCGACAACACGTTATTGATGAACCAATACAACACCAACCCAGCGGGGAAAAAGAAGAAGAAGATACTGAAGATAATCGGCATCATCATCATTAATCGGGCCTGAGTCGGATCCGTAGGTTTCGGATTCAATTTTTGTTGTAAAAACATTGATGCCGCCATTAATATTGGCAAAATATACAATGGATCCTTCACTGACAGATCTGTAATCCAACCAAAGAATGGAGCCTGCCTTAATTCAACCGCTCCTAACAACACCCAGTAGAGCGCAATAAATACAGGGATTTGGATCAGGATGGGTAGACAGCCGCCTAAAGGATTAATTTTCTCTGTTTTATAGAGCTCCATCATGGCCTGTTGCATTTTTTGTTTATCGTCACCGAATTTTTCCTTCATGCTCTGAAGTCTAGGTGCGACTTCTTTTAATTGTGCCATTGACCGGTAGCTTGAAGCAGATAACGGATAAAAGAAAATCTTAATGACTAAGGTCAATAGAATAATAGAAACGCCCCAGTTATGCACTAACTTCTGTATGCCTGATAGTAATGAAAACAAGGGTGAGGCAATAAAGGTTAGCCAACCATAATCCACCGTGTACTCCATCCCAGGAGCGGCTTTAATTAATTGTTTTTTCAATTGGGGACCAGAATACAGAACCGAACTGACTTCCGCACTGGAACCCGCTTCTACCATTGCAAGCTTAGCTCGAACACCAGCAGAGGAGATGCCGTCTGTAAGGCGTTTGGTATAAAATTGTCTGGGAGAGTTGCCCGGGATGATCCATGCGCTAGCAAAATACCTTTGGATGATTCCAATCCATCCATCGTTAGCATTCTGAGTAAAAGGTTTTTGATTGTCGATGTCATCGAAATCCATTTTTTTAAACTTACTTGCCTCTGTAAAATAAGATACGCCTGTAAAGGTCGGCATCATGCCTGATTTTTCTGCGGATTTGTGATCGTGTAACAACTGATAATAAATTTGAGGCTGTAAAGCAGCATCGCTTTTATTAGTAATCGAGGTGACTAATTTAATCTGATAATTATCGTTTGAAAAGATGTATGTCTTGACGACCTTAACTTCCTCATTTTCAAAGATGATAGGAACGCTGACTTCTTGATCGTTTGATTCGTATTGTAACTGGTCTGATTTAAACACATCCTTATGGGTGGGGAGATTTTTACCAATTAAGCCGCTTTGTGCAATATATAAAAGAGGGTTCATTTCATCATTCAAGATTTCATACAAACCGTCTTTGTTGTCGTTTTGAAAATTCGCCAATTTTAGTTTTCTAATATCTCCACCAACCGTGTTAATTTCAGCCTCGTACAAAGATGTTTTCACCACTATTTTTTGATCATCCGCGAGCTGGTATGCAGGATTTTCGATATTGCTTGAGTCGTAATCACCTGGCTGAAGATCACTAAGTTCGGCATTATTAACAGCCAACTCTGTTTGCAATTGTTTTTGTTGCCAAGAGTCCCACAATAACAACAATGAAAATGAGAAGACTACAAATAATATTAGACGTTTGGTTTCCATATTTTCCTAACTATATCTATGGTAATGGATCGGGGCCACCTCTATTCCATGGGTGACACTTTAAAATTCTTTTTGCAGCTAAAAACAAAGCTTTAAAAACATTGTATTTTTTTAAAGCCTCAATTGTATATTCAGAACATGACGGCGTAAACCTACATGAAGAAATAAAAAATGGGCTAATCGCTCTTTGATAAATTTTAACCAAAAGGATAAAGAGATTATTTAGCATGCGTCTTAATAAAGGAATGAATATCTTTTTTGACTAACGGATAGTCTTTTTTATGAAAGTTTTTCTTAACTTGAATAATTATGTCCAGCTTACTTGAATTATCAAACTGTCGAAGGACATCCCGAATCACTCTCTTCATGTAATTTCGGGCAACAGCTTTTTTATTGATTTTTTTGCCAACAATGAGACCAAAGCGGTTGTATTCTAATTGGTTCGGTTTACGGAAAATGTTAATGAACTCACCACTAAAACGCTTTCTTAAAATAAAAACGGATGAAAAATCATCCGCATTTGTTAATCGAGTAAGCGAGCTTACAATCAAAGATTAAAGACCTAACCTTGCTCTTCCTTTAGCTCTTCTTGAAGCGATAACAGATCTTCCGCCTTTAGTTTTCATTCTAACTAAAAAGCCATGTGTTCTTGCTCTTTTTACCTTAGAAGGCTGATATGTACGTTTCATGCTGGTATTCCATAAAAATTTAAATTGATCGCGAAATATACATAAATTTGATCAAAAAGTCAATTTATATAATTGTTATATTTGCATTTTGCCTGTGGATAACTTTTTACAAATCCGTTATCATTTCAATCCGAAGATAAAAAATTAAATATGAAAACAGAAGAGTTCTGGGAGATAATTTCAACCCAACTAAAGAAAAAGTTAACCGCCCAACAATTCAAAACCTGGGTAAAACCCTTATCAATTCGAGAAAAAGAAGATTCCCTTGAGATTGTTGCGCCTAACCAGTTCATTCAACAGTGGGTTACTGATCGGTTCTCCAAAGAAATTATTGAAATTGGCAAAGAACATAAAATTAAAAATAAAATTTTATTTGTTACCGAAAAAGGTAAAAAAAATTCTAAACCAACAAATACAAGTGAAGAAAAAAATGACGTTAAACCAAAAGTTGAGGATAGAGCGCCAAAAGCTGTAATTAATAAATCAACCGGGCTTAATAAAAATCTTAATTTTGAGAATTTTGTCACAGGTCGAGCAAACCAACTTGCCACGGCTGCAGCTAAACAAGTCTCAGAGCGACCAGGAGAATCGTATAATCCCCTATTCATATACGGAGGGGTGGGGCTCGGGAAGACACACTTGCTGCAATCCATTGGTAATAAAGTTAAAGAAGAAAATAAAGATTTTAAAATTAAGTATTTACATGCAGAAAGATACGTCACAGATGTCGTAAAAGCTTATGAAGGTAAGACGTTTGATCAGTTTAAAAAAAATTACCACTCATTAGATTTATTGTTAATTGATGATATCCAATTTATTGGTAAAAAAAATAGAACACAAGAAGAATTCTTTTATGCATTTAACACACTGATCGAAAATAAAAAACAAATCATCATTACTTGTGATAGTTACCCAAAAGAGATTCAGGGGGTAGATGAAAGATTAAGGACTCGTTTTAGTTGGGGTTTAACAGTAGCCATAGAGCCACCAGAATTAGAAATGAGAGTGGCAATATTATTGAAAAAAGCAGAAATTTCAAAAATAACCCTACCTGAGGATGTTGCTTTTTTTATTGCAAAACAAATTCGATCAAATGTTAGAGAGCTAGAAGGGGCGCTTAATCGAATTGTCGCACTATCTAACTTCACCAACCTACCAATTGATTTAAACCTTGCAAAAGAAGCATTAAAGGATCTCATCGCGGTTCGTGGAAGACAGGTAACGATAGAGAATATACAAAAGACGGTTGCTGACTATTATAAGATTAAAATTTCTGACATGGTGGGTAAAAAGAGATCAAGAAATTTTTCAAAACCAAGACAGGTTGCAATGGCTTTGACTAGAGAATTAACAAATTTAAGCTATCCAGAAATTGGAAATTATTTTGGCGGGCGGCATCACACTACCGTTATGCATGCGTGTGAAGAAATTGAGGAACAAAGATTAAATAATCAATCTTTAGGACAAGATTTAGGTTTTTTAACGCAAGTATTAAGAGGATAAGGTTGTGGGTTAATTGTTGATTAAATGTGCACAGTTACCTGGTTTAAAAATTTATATTTTTTGTCCACAATTTAACCACAATTAATCCATATTAAATCCACTGATTTATAACCGATATAAGCCATTAGGAATCAGATAACTGAATGTTCTTAACAGTTTTTTGATGTATTATTATTACTATTAAATATATATATAAATAATTTAAAAAATGAATATTAAAATCAATAGAGAAGTTTTGATAAAACCATTAAGTAGTGTTGTAGGAATCGTAGAAAAAAGACAGGCGTTACCTATTCTATCTAATCTGTTACTAGTAGGAAATGCTAACAAACTAACATTCACAGCAACAGATCTTGAGATGCAAACAAGTTTAAATATTGATACTAAAATTGAAACTGATTTTGAAATTACTATCTCAGCCCGAAAACTTTTTGATATTACAAGAGCACTTCCTGAAAACAGTGAACTGGATTTTCAGATTAATGAATCAAGGGTGAATGTTAAAGCAGGTAAAAGTAAATTTAATTTACAAACCCTTCCTTCGAAAGACTATCCTTTGTTGAAGAAAAATGATTCAGAAAGTGTGTCTGTAAAATTATCTCAAAACAAACTAAAAGAGTTATTGAAGCAGGTTGATTTTGCAATGGCTCAGCAGGACATAAGATATTATTTAAATGGGTTGTTGTTTGAGATTCAAGGCCAAAAATTAAACATAGTTGGTACTGATGGACATCGTCTTAGTTTTACATCAACGAAATTAGATGATAGTTACGAGAAGAAGGAAGTTATTATTCCAAGAAAAACCATTATGGAGTTAATTAAGCTTCTTGACGATTCGGATGAGATTGTTGAGTTAGAAATTTTAAATCAGCAAGTGACATTCAAGTTTGGTGATATTTTTATTATTACGAAAGTAATTGATGGTAAATTTCCTGACTACAATCGAGTAATTCCTGTGGGGTATGAAAATGGATTCCTTATTGATAGACAAATGTTATTAAATGCGATGCAGCGAGCATCAATTTTATCAAACGAAAAATATCGTGGTATTCGGTTAGTCCTCTCTGAAAATAATATGCAATTAATTACCACTAATAGTGAACAAGAGGAAGCTCAAGAAGATATAGAGATTTTATATAATAAAGAAGCAATTGATATCGGGTTTAATGTCACTTACTTAATTGATGTGTTAAATAACATTCAATTTGACCAATTATCTTTTACCTTTAAAGATTCTAATAGTAGTTGTTTGGTAACCATTCCAAATAATGATGATTATAAATACGTTGTAATGCCAATGAGGATTTAAATTGACTGAAGAAAATAAAGCTTATTCGTCAGATAGTATCAAGGTCTTAAAAGGCCTAGAAGCAGTTCGAAAAAGACCAGGGATGTATATTGGAGACACGTCTGATGGCAGTGGATTACATCACATGGTTTTTGAGGTGTTGGATAACGCTATCGATGAAGCACTAGCAGGTCATTGTGATGATATTAAGGTGATTATTCATCCAGATAATTCTGTGTCTGTACAAGATAATGGTCGAGGAATTCCAACCGACATTAAAGAAGATGATGAAGAAAAAAGGTCTGCAGCTGAAATAGTTATGACGGAGCTTCATGCTGGAGGAAAGTTTGATCAGAATTCATATAAAGTTTCCGGTGGACTTCACGGGGTGGGGGTGTCTGTTGTTAATGCATTGTCGGACTGGCTTAAATTAAAAGTTCATCGAAACAATAAGATTCATGAGATTGAATTTGCTAGAGGTGAAAGAAAAGAAAGTTTAAAAATCATAGGTGATACTGATAAAACGGGAACAGAGGTTCAGTTTCTACCATCAGTAAGCACCTTTACAGACATTAATTTTCATTTCGAAATATTAGCCAAAAGAATTAGAGAGTTATCCTTTTTAAACAATGGAGTCAAAATTGAGTTAATTGACCATCGCACAGGTAAATCAGAAAATTTTGCATTCTCAGGTGGGGTTACTGGGTTTGTTGAATATTTAAATAAAACCAAAACCACCATTCATAAAAATCCATTTTCCGCAGAAGGTGAAAAAGATGGAATCACGGTTGAAGTGAGTATGCAATGGAATGATTCATACGGTGAAAACGTTCAATGTTTTACAAACAATATTCCTCAAAGAGATGGTGGTACACACCTTACCGGTTTAAGAGGGGCAATGACTCGGACCATTAACACCTATATTGAATCTAATGATTTAGCAAAAAAAGCAAAAGTAGATACCACGGGCGATGACATGCGTGAAGGATTGAGTTGTGTCTTATCAGTTAAAGTTCCTGAGCCTAAGTTTTCATCACAAACCAAAGACAAGCTTGTATCAAGTGAGGTTCAACCGGTTGTTCAAGACGTGGTTGCGAAAAAATTAACAGATTATTTATTAGAACACCCTGCCGATGCAAAAATAATATGTGGCAAAATTGTCGATGCTGCTCGTGCAAGGGAAGCCGCACGAAAA
The DNA here is from genome assembly GCA_000156155.1 of beta proteobacterium KB13. GTDB lineage: Bacteria > Pseudomonadota > Gammaproteobacteria > Burkholderiales > Methylophilaceae > BACL14. The sequence goes on from DS995299.1 coordinate 1,286,287, forward strand.
GCGAGAGATATGACGCGACGCAAGGGCGCCATGGATTCGCTTGGTTTGCCTGGAAAATTAGCGGATTGTCAGGAAAAGGATCCTAGTTTAAGTGAGTTATATTTGGTCGAGGGTGACTCTGCTGGAGGCTCTGCTAAACAAGGTAGAGATAGAAAAAATCAAGCTATCCTTCCATTAAAAGGAAAAATTTTAAATGTAGAAAAAGCTAGGTTAGATAAGTTATTATCATCCCAAGAAATTGCAACATTAATCACAGCCTTGGGAACCGGAATTGATAAAGATTTTAATCTTGAGAAGCTTAGATATCATCGCATCATCATCATGACCGATGCGGATGTTGATGGCGCTCACATTAGAACACTTTTATTAACTTTCTTTTATCGTCAAATGCCACAGCTTGTTGAGAACGGTTATGTATATATCGCACAACCACCTCTCTTTAAAGTGAGGCAAAATAAAAAAGAACAATATTTGAAAGATGAGCAAGAATTAGAGCAATATTTAATTGAATCAGCGTTAGATGGCGCTGAATTAAAGATTGATAAAAATATTATATCGGGTGAATCTCTTGGTAACTTAGCAAGAGAAATGATCCTAAATGATGCGGTTATTAGACGGTTGGCTCATAGGTATGACTCTTCTATACTAAAAGCTATTTATTTGTGTGGTGATATTAATCTTGATTCTGAAGAGGCGGCTCTATCATATGTTGAAAAATTAAAAAATTCTTCTTCGATAGAAAACATTAATTTTGATGTTAAGAAAAATCCTAATTCTGAAAAATTCATGATTGAAATTAATCAGTTTAGACATGGAAACTTGATCACATCAGTATTAGATGAAGAGTTTTTATTGTCAGGTGATTATAAACAAATTATTAAAACATCCTCATTAACTAAAGACTTAATTCAAGAAAAAGCAACTATTTCAAGAAATGATAAAGCTTTAGAAGTTGGTGAATTTAAAGAAGCGTTGGATTGGCTAATGTCTGAAGCAAAATCAGGGTTAAATATTCAACGCTATAAGGGTTTGGGTGAAATGAACCCTTCCCAATTATGGGAAACGACAATGGATCCATCCGTAAGAAGGTTGCTTCAAGTAAAAATTGAAGATGCAATATCTGCTGATCAGGTATTCTCCACACTTATGGGGGATCAGGTAGAACCAAGAAGAAACTTTATTGAATCAAACGCCCTTGGAGTTAATAACCTGGATATTTAATGACTTTAAGTGAACTTAAATTCATTGTCGCAGTAGCAAAAGAAAAAAATTTTCGTAGAGCAGCTGACAAATGTTTTGTCAGCCAACCTGCACTAAGTTTAGCAATAAAAAAACTTGAAGAAGAACTCAAAGTATTATTGTTCGAAAGAAATCGAACTGAAGTAAAAATTACTCCCATTGGCGAAAAAATAATTAATCAAGCCATAGTTGTTCTAGATGAAGCAAGCAAATTAAAAGACATATCTAACAAAGGTCAGGAACAATTAAATACACCATTAAAGGTAGGTTTGATTTATTCGGTGGCTCCATACTTATTACCCTTAATCATTCCAGTATTAAGAAAAAAAACACCTGAAATGCCTTTGGATGTAGAAGAGAATATAACCAAAAACTTAGAGGTTGCATTAAAGAATGGATCTATTGAGGCTGCAGTGATAGCTCTTCCATTCGAGATACCTGGTACTGAGTGTATTCCTTTGTATGATGAGGAATTTAATGTTGTTGTTCCAACAAATCATGCGTGGGCCAAGAAAAAAGAGATAGTGGCTAAAGATCTCTCAACAGAAAAAGTATTACTTTTAAATAATGAGCACTGTTTTAGTGAACAAGTAGTAGAGGCCTGTCCAGAGCTGTCAAAAAAAAGTGAAGTGTTACAAGGAAACTCATTAGAAACGATTCGTAATATGGTGGCTTCAAATTTAGGCATTTCTGTTCTACCAAAAACAGCTACAGCAATTAATTATAATAATCCCTTGGTAAAAGTTATCCCTTTCAAAAAACCAGTGCCATTTAGAAGAATAGCAATTGCTTACAGAAAGAGTACAGTAAGAATGGAAGCAATTGAAAAGTTTGTAATGGCATTAAAAGATATCAAATCAAACAATATCAAGATATTTTGAGGTAAGAACAAATGATTATTGGTGTTTTAAATGAATTTGAGAAAAAAGAAAATAGGGTTGCGATCAGTCCGGAAATTGTTAAAAAACTAAGTACGAATCAAATTAAAATATTTCTTGAACATGATTGTTTTACTCAAGCTGAATTTACGGAAAAAGACTTTATTGAGGCAGGCGCCTTAATTAAAACAAGAAAAGACATTTCAAATGAAGCCGATATTTTACTAACGGTATCATTACCGACCAATGAAATATTAAAAGAACTAAAAAAAGGAATAGTGATTGGAAATTTAGGCTCTACAAAAGATTTATCTTTTAAACACAATGTCTTCGATCTTTCTAAATTACCGAGAAATACACGCGCACAATCAATGGATGTTCTATCATCACAAGCAAATATTGCGGGCTACAAATCTGTTTTATTAGCATTAGAATTTTATAAAAAATTTATGCCGATGCTCATGACAGCTGCGGGAACTGTAAAACCAGCAAGGGTATTAATTTTGGGTGTTGGGGTTGCTGGACTACAAGCCATAGCGACAGCGAAAAGGTTGGGTGCAGTTGTAGAGGCATCGGATGTTCGACCTTCGGTTAAAGATCAAGTGGAATCTTTGGGGGCTAAATTTGTAAATGTTCCTTATGAAACGGATGAAGAAAAAGAAATCGCTGAAGGTAAGGGTGGTTATGCGCAGATGATGCCAAAATCTTGGTTAGCTAGACAACGACATATAATTTCAGAAACTATTAAAAAATCTGACATTGTTATAACAACGGCATTAGTTCAAGGAAAAAAACCACCTGTATTAGTTAATGAGGCTGATGTACGATCAATGAAACCAGGATCTGTGATTGTTGATATTGCTGGAGGTAACTGCGAACTGACTGAGACTGATCAAGTAATCAATGTTGATGGAAAAACCATTGTGGGCTATCAGAACCTCCCATCAATGTTGGCGCATGACGCTTCAATTTTATATGCAAAAAATCTATTTAATTTTCTTGAATTAATCATTCAAGACAATCAAATAAAAATTAACACAGAGGATGAGCTTGTTAAAGCTTGTTTACAGAATTAGGAATTATTTATGGATGAAATCTTAACAATACAAAATATCACCATATTCGTTTTAGCTATTTTTGTTGGATTTCACGTGGTCTGGAATGTGACCCCAGCACTTCATACTCCTCTAATGTCTGTTACAAATGCCATTTCTGGAATTGTTATTGTAGGCGCGATATTACAGGTGGTTGAAATTGATGGAGATATTTTTTCTTTCAGCAGCATCGTGGGCGCGATTGCAATTTTTTTTGCATCGATAAATATTTTTGGAGGGTTCATGGTCACGCAGAGAATGCTCGATATGTTTAAAAAGAAAGATAAAAATAAACAATGACCACCTTGAATTTATCTTTGTATTTAATCTCAGCAATTTTAATTATCTTAGCATTGCGAGGCCTCTCTTCACCTCAATCGTCAAGAAGAGGAAATTATTACGGGATGCTTGGAATGACTATTGCTGTCATTACGACCCTTAGCATGAATTTAAATTATATTTTTTCACTTATAGCAATTTCTATCCTGGCAGGAGGAACAATAGGATTGGTTATTGCAAAAAAAGTCCATATGACCAAGATGCCAGAACTAGTTGCCCTAATGCATTCTTTTGTCGGGTTAGCAGCCATGCTCATCGCGTTTGCCTCAATCTATAACTATACGAATACCTACTCAACGACCCAAAGGGTTGAGTTATTTTTAGGGTCGTTTATTGGTGCAATTACCTTTACTGCATCCTTGGTAGCATTTGGAAAACTATCTGGAAAGTTCATTGCGAAGACAATAATATTCAAAGGACAACACTTATTAAATTTAACAATCTTTATACTAATGATCCTTTTTGGAATGATCTTCTTTATTTATGAAAGCAATCTTGCCTTCATTTTAATGAATTGTTGTGCATTGATTTTAGGCATCACACTTATAATTCCGATTGGTGGGGCTGATATGCCAGTGGTGGTGTCTATGTTAAACAGTTATTCTGGATGGGCGGCGGCTGGAATTGGATTTACGTTAAATAATTCTGTTCTTATTATTGCTGGAGCATGTGTAGGATCCTCAGGTGCAATATTGTCATACATTATGTGTAAATCAATGAACAGGTCGATCGTGTCAGTTTTACTGGGCGGTTTTGGATCAGATGTCGCGGAGGCATCAGCTACTGAAAATCAAAAACAACACAAATCTGGTTCTGCTGCGGACGTCGCATATCTTATGAGCTCATCCGAAAATATAATAATTATTCCTGGTTATGGGTTAGCTGTTGCTCGTGCCCAGCATGCACTGCAAGAGCTCACTAACAAATTATTAGAAAAAGAAATAAATGTTCGATATGCAATTCACCCAGTTGCTGGGAGGATGCCTGGACATATGAACGTCCTCTTAGCTGAAGCTGACGTACCTTATGATCAAGTCTTTGAGATGGAAGAAATAAACAATGATTTTTCTGATACAGATCTTGTATTTGTAATTGGTGCTAACGACGTAGTAAATCCAGCTGCAAAAAAACCTGGATCGGCTATTTATGGAATGCCAATATTAGAAGCACAGAAAGCAAAAACTATTATCGTTAATAAAAGAACTATGGGAGTCGGATATGCTGGCCTCGATAATGAGTTATTTTATGATGATAAAACAATGATGTTTTTAGGTGATGCTAAAGATTGTGTAGAAGATTTAATTAAAGCAGTCGAAGAATTATAATTACTCTATGGAATTACTTTTATTGTCATTATTTCTGATCTTTTCTTTTGTGGTCGCACTCTATTCAATTATTTATGCTTTCAAGCAGATGGATCTAGAATCGAATACAACATCTCAAAATAAAGATTTAAAACCAAAAGCTAAGCCAAAAACAAAATATAAGTCACAGTTTTTAAAGTCAGCAAAAAATATTGATTTGGATTTATAAGTTACTTAATCATTAATTTAATTAAGTAACCAATGATAGAAATAAAGCCAACAGAGAGCAACCAGATTAATATGAAATAAAAAACTTTCTTCAATTAATGATAGCTTTCGTCAGGTTTGGTTTTGCCTCGAAATACCCAATATGTGAATGACGTATAGACTAAAATTATGGGCATAAAGATCAATACGCCGACTAATAAAAATTGCAAACTTTTTTTCGGTGCGGCAGCTTGCCATATATCCAGTGAAGGCGGGACGATATTGGGATAGATGCTGATCATCAACCCAATAAACGATAACAAAAATAAAATAATACTCCAAACAAATGGCTGTAAATCATTATTTTTGATTAACGCACGAAAGCAACATACAGTTGAGATTGCAACCAAAAGAGGCACTGGTAGAACATATAATATACGCGGATAGCTAAACCATTTTTCAAAGTATTCTGGATGTAAGTAAGGTGTCCACAGACTCACGATAAGAATCATTAACAAAGTCAAAATAAAAAAACGTTTACCTAACATTTGCATATGTCGTTTGGTTTTATTTTCAGTTTTATAAATCAACCAAGTTGACCCCAAAAGCCCATAACCAAAAACTAAGGCGATGCCCGTGAAAATAGAAAAGGGTGATAACCAATGCCACCAGTCACCATTAAATGCACGACCCTCTATAGGAATACCTTGAATAAATGCTCCTAGTGCCACACCTTGAAAAAAAGTAGCACCGATTGAACCAATGATAAAAGCTTTATCCCATATTTGAGTTTTACTTTTATCCTTCCATCTAAATTCAAAAGCAACCCCTCTTAAAATTAAACCAATGAGCATAGCGGTTAGAGGAACATATAGTGCTGGTAGAACGACGCTGTATGCTAACGGAAATGCTGCAAATAAACCACCTCCTCCTAAAATTAGCCAGGTTTCATTACCATCCCATACCGGAGCAACGGTGTTCATTGCGATATCTCTTTCCCATTTGGATCGGATAAAGGGGTAATTAATTCCAATACCTAAATCAAAACCATCGAGGACGACATATGCAAAGATAGCAAAGCTTAAAATAATGGCCCAAATCAGTTCGATACTCATGCTTTATCAAATAACTTTAATGAAACGCCTAAAGAGCCAACTTTTTTGGTTGCATCTTTATCTTGTTCGGGGTTAATCGAAAACTGCTTAAAAATATAATAAGTACCAGCGCCAAAGACAAGAAAATAAGTCACAATAAATACCAAAAGGGAAGTTGCTACTGCAGGTGCATCAATCGGTGACACTGAATCCACGGTTCTTAATACACCATACACTGTGAATGGTTGTCTTCCCACTTCAGTGGTTACCCATCCAGCTATGACGGCAATAAATCCAGCTGGGCCCATAAGCAGACATATTTGGTGAAACAACCTAGTTGAATAAAACAGGTTTTTAAATCTTAAGAAAAGGCTCCATAAACCCAAAGCTATCATAGCCATGCCAATACCAACCATAATACGAAATGACCAGAAGATGATCTCAGCAGGTGGAATCTCATCGGCAGGAAAATCTCTAAGGCCTTTGATTTCTGCATCAAAATCATGCTTTAAAATCATACTTCCTAATTTTGGAATCTCAACAATGGAATTAATCTCCATGGCATCATCATCAGGTATGCCGAATAAAATTAATGGAGCCCCCTTCTTGGTTTCATAATGGCCCTCCATCGCAGCAATTTTTGCGGGCTGATATTCCAATGTATTGAGTCCATGCATATCTCCTGCAACTAATTGCAATGGGGCAACGATAGCAGCCATCCACATAGCCATGGAGAGCATGGTGCGTGCGCATAAATTTTTATTGTTCTTTAAAAGGTGCCATGCACCCACGGCTCCTACAACAAACGCGGTGGTTAAGTACGCAGCCATCAACATGTGCACAAGTCGATATGGAAAAGAAGGATTAAAAATAATTTGAATCCAATCCTCAGGCACAAACTGCCCGACCTCATTGATGCTAAAACCTGCTGGGGTATGCATCCAACTATTCACAGATAAGATCCAGAACGCTGAAAAAAATGTTCCAAAGGCCACCATGAGAGTGGCAAAGAAGTGAAGTTGTTTGCCGACCTTGTTCATGCCAAATAACATAATGCCTAGGAAACCTGCTTCTAAGAAGAATGCGGACAAGACCTCATAACCCATTAATGGCCCAAGGACTGGTCCGGTCTTATCTGAAAATACTGACCAATTGGTTCCAAATTGATAACTCATGACGATGCCAGAAACAACGCCCATACCAAATGCGATGGCAAATATCTTTAACCAATAATTAAATAGATTTAAATAACGATCTTCTTTTTTCCATAACCACAGTCCTTCGAGAACGGCAAGGTAGGATGCGAGACCAATGGTAAAAGCAGGAAAAATAATGTGGAAACTGACCACAAAGGCAAACTGGAAACGGGCTAAATCAATGGCTTCAAACATAAGCAAGATTATATAACATTATATAAAATTATATAATATATTTTTATAAATTAATTTTCTTTTTCCCTGGAGAATTCTTTGCCAAGAGATCCCAGAGCCAGTTGGGAAGGATATGCATTATTTTAGCAATGATTGACATTTGCCATGGCAGGATCGCGTGAGACTTTTTTTTATTAATTATTTTAATTATTTTTTTTGCTGCACTTTCAGCATTAATTAAAAAGGGCATCGGATAATTATTGATATCAGTCATTGGCGTTTTTATATAGCCAGGAGAAATGGTGGTCACAAATATATTAAATTTTTTTAATTCGACACGAATGCTTTCCATGTAGTTTATGAGTGCTGATTTTGATGAGCTATAAGCACCAGCCCCGGGAAGCCCCCTGATTCCTGCAACTGAGGCAACAGCAACTAATTGCCCTTGTTTGTTTTGGATAAAATCCCCAACAAAAGGATTAAAAGTGTTTAAAACACCATGAAAATTAATTTGAAAAATCTTTTGAATAATTTCTAAATCTTTTGAATCAGCGGCGAGTGTTCCAGAACTGACTCCGGCATTAGCAATAACAATATCAGGACAACCACACAGCTGCTTAAACTTATCTGCTGCCTTTTGCATTGAGACAACATTTTCAACATGGGCTGGCAAAACGAAGGATGTGCATTGCAATTGTTTTTGTAATGCGAGTAATCTTTTTTTATTACGACCCACAAGGCCCAGGCTAACATTCTGAGCATCCAGTTGTTTAGCTATGGCCCAGCCTATTCCTGAAGATGCTCCGGTAATAAATATTTTTTTGGACAATATTTTATTTTTGGGAACGGATAGACTCTAAAATTCCATTGGTGACATCAATGGCATTTTTTGGACCACCAGCCATTGTTGATGAGGTAATGTAAGAGCCATTAATGATAAGAGTAGGCACCCCTGTGGCTCCTGCACTTCGAAACATTTGGTTAGCCTTTTTTAGTTTAGATTCCATAGAAAATGATTTAAATGCAGCCTTTACTTTATCTGTATCCAGTTTTGCATTGGTCGCAATCCACTTAATCGCACCCGCTTCATCAACAGGACTGAGTGTTTTATCTTTATGAATCGCTTCAAACATTTTGCTGTGCAGATCATCTAACACCTCGAGTGACTCCATTGCATAAAAGGCTCTAGCCATTGGAATCCAGTCACGTCTTGGAACAGCAGGCACTTTTTTGAAGACCACATCTTTGGGTAAGGATGCTTGCCATTTTTTAAGTTCAGGCTCAAACGAATAGCAGTGACCACAACCGTACCAAAACATCTCAACCACTTCTATTTTATCTTTTGACTCTGTGGCAATTTTTTCTTTAGTTGGCTTGAAATTGACATTCAGTTGGGGATCAACCGCGTGTGCAAATTGAAAGATAAAAAAACAAAATAGAAAAAATATTTTTTTCATTACTAATCCTTAAAATAATATTATTTAATCTTTGGGCTTTGTGAGCTTAATTAAGTTCGCTTTAAATCCTTCTTTAATTAGATTTTCACGAATTTTTTTTGCTTGATCGATATCTTCATATGGTCCAACACTGACCCTATGGAAGGTATCATCTCCAATTCTTGCAGACATAATCACCGACTCGTAGCTCATCAAGGCTAGTTTCGCTTTTAAATTATCTGCCTGGGATTCTTCAGAAAATGCACCTACTTGTAAGTAGTATTGTATAGCTCGATCATCCTTGTTCTGAGTAGTATCTTTGCTGTATGTTTCTTGGCTTTCAGGTAAGTTATCATAAAAATCAAAAGAAGCCTCCTCATCAATTGCGATAACATCTTCATCACCAAATGCAGAATTTATCTCAATGCATGCCCCTTCGGTGTCTTTAAAAATAAAAGGTGATTTTCCACTGGTAATAAATAAGGTGACTCCAATCGAAAGAAGGATACCTAATAAGACACCAATAAATAAACCGTTGGTAAATAATGCCTGCGTTTGATTAATATCTTTTTTTGTTCGATAGTCTTGAGCCATATATACTCCTACATTTTATTTGGGGCTGAAACGCCTAACAATTGTAACCCATTTCTTAGTACATTTTTGGTGGCTAAAATGAGCGCCAGTCTCGCACATTTAATGTTTTGGTCGTCAATCAAAAATTTATTGGCATTGTAGTAGCTATGAAAGTCACCGGCAAGGTCCTTTAAAAAAGTAGCAATATAATGCGGTGAGCTTTCCTCAGCAGCCAAGCTGATTATCTCCGGAAACTCTGAAAGTCTTTTAATGAGCTGATGTTCATGTTTGGTCGAAAGAAGGACTTCGTTAAATTGTAAAAGTTGATCTTGTCCTAATTCGGATTGATTTAATACTGCACAAATTCTAGCGTGGGCGTATTGAATGTAATAAACCGGATTCTCGTTGGTTTGCGAAGTAGCTAGATCAATATCAAAGACTAGTTGTGAATCAGGTTTACGGGCAATTAAGAAAAAACGGGTGGCATCACAACCCACCTGATCAATAAGGTCACGTAACGTGACATAGCTGCCAGCTCTTTTGGATATCTTAACTTCTTGATTATTTTTGGTGACGGTGACCATCTGATGGAGAACGTATTCTGGCCAGTCTTGAGGAATCTTTTTTTGTAATCCCTGTAAGCCAGCACGAACCCGGGTAATGGTGCTGTGATGATCGGCCCCTTGTTCGTTAATGACGCGCACGAACCCTCGTTGCCACTTATTTAAATGATAGGCAACATCAGGTACAAAGTAGGTGTACCCACCGTCCGATTTGACCATGACCCTGTCTTTATCATCTCCAAAGTCAGTCGTTCTCAACCACGTCGCATCTTCTTTTTTATAGGCAAAGCCGTTGTCGGTTAATAGTTGTACGACTTCATGAACAGCCTCATTTTCATAAAAACTAGACTCCAATGTAAATACATCAAAATGGGTTTGGAAGGCCGCTAAGTCAATATTCTGTTCATTTCTTAAAAAGGCAACACTAAATTGTTTAATGGCTTCAAGATCATCGACATTTCCAGTCGCCGTGACCGTCTCACGATCGACAGTGATGCTGGATAATATTTTAAAAGCCTCAGCGATCTCAAGAATGTAATCTCCACGATAGCCGTCTTCAGGAAAATCTGCATCCTCAGGTGTGACCCCTTTTAATCGAGATTGCACAGATAGAGCGAGGTTATTGATTTGTTGCCCAGCATCGTTGTAATAAAACTCGCGAGTGACTTCCCAGCCATTGGCATCCATGATGCGAGCCAATGAATCGCCAATTGCTGCCCCACGACCGTGACCAATATGGAGAGGTCCGGTTGGGTTGGCTGACACAAATTCAACCTGTAATTTTTGTTTTGCGCCGCTGGTGTTTCTCCCGTATTGATCATCCTTTTGAATAATCTCTTTAATAATTAAAGAGCGACCGATGTCACTTAGATGAAAGTTAATGAAACCAGGACCTGCAAGTTCTAATTTACTAAAGAGCTGTTCTGATCCGACTTGATCGATAATCAGCTGGGCCACCTCGCGAGGATTTTTTTTCATTCCTTTAGCTAATTGAAGGGCAATGTTGGATGAATAATCTCCGTGCTCGAGTGTTTTTGGACGTTCAATGTGAATATCAACTTCAGAAATTTCAATGTTTAATTGTTGTAAGGCGTCACTAAGGATGTTAGATATCTGATTTTTCACGTGCAGCATTTTTAAAAAAAATATTATTTTACCTGAGACCTTATGACAGATATAGTAAATCTCATATGAATTTAAAAGAATCTCAAATCATTAAAGTCGCCATCGATGTCCCCGTAGACGATTTATTTGATTATCGATGTAGTGAGCAGGTTGATGTTGGCCAGTTTGTGGTGGTCCCATTTGGATCAAGAAAATTAATTGGCATTGTCGTTGAGGTGGATGTGAATACCACCCTCCCACTTAATAAAATAAAAGAGGTCATTCGGGTCGATGAGGAATCACTGTTTAATACGGAACTATTTAAGCTATTTCGATTTGTTGCGAGCTACTATCAATACCCGATTGGTCAGACCATTCACACCGCGGTCCCTTCCCGAATTAAACAGGGAGTAACCAGGGGCAAGAAAAAAAATTATATCTTTAATGCATCCAACAACTTATCGTATGAGGTGATTCATGGCTTTCCAAAAAACCAAAAGAACTTAATCAAAATAGCGACTCAGTTATTAACTCAACCGATGAATGAAATAGAACTCAAAACAGTGAGTAACTGGAAGAAGCACATTGAGTATCTAATCAATCATGACTTAGTCACACAAGTAGAAATTACCCCTGAAGCTCCTCAGCACTCAGCACCATTAATATTGAATTCAGAACAGTCAGAGATCGTCGAACAAATAAAAAAAACAAAAGGCTTTGAGGCATTTTTAATTCATGGCATCACGGGGAGCGGCAAGACCGAGGTGTACATGCATCTGATTGATAGCCTCATAAAAAATGAAGGTCAGGTGTTGGTGATGGTGCCGGAAATTAACCTCACCCCCCAGCTGGAAGATCGTTTCCAATCTCGTTTTCACACCAAAAAAATTGTCTCGTTGCACAGTCATTTATCTCAACCCGACCGACTAGAAAATTGGCGCCTCGCCAAATCAGGTGAAGCACAAATTGTCATAGGCACCCGACTATCGGTGTTCACCCCGTTCAAAAACTTAACCGCCATCATGATGGACGAGGAGCATGACATGTCCTTCAAGCAGCAGGACAACCTGCGTTACCATGCAAGGGATGTCGGCATGATGAGGGCAAAGTTACTGAATATCCCCTTCATCGCAGGCAGCGCCACACCCTCCATGGAGATATGGCACCGAGCCGTGAATGAAAAAAAATTAAAATTATTGAGCTTAACAAAGAGGGCCAATGAGGATGCCACACTACCCCGAGTGGATCTTATTAAAACCAGTCAGGATTTAGATGAGCCCCTATCCACTTATTTAAAAGATGCGATTCAACATCGCCTGGATCAACAACAACAGGTCTTGATCTTTATTAATCGTCGAGGATTTGCCCCGGTTCTGTTTTGTTCCTCTTGTGGCTGGCAGGCTGACTGCAATAGGTGTAGCTCGAAGTTGGTGGTGCATAAAAATAAACAACAATTGCGTTGCCATCATTGTGATTATCAAAGAACCATTGATTCTAGTTGTCAGGAGTGTGGCAACGTGGACTTGATGACCTTAGGAAAGGGAACCCAGAAGATTGAAGAACAGCTGGCACGACTCTTTCCTTTAGCTAGAATAAAGCGAGTGGATCGAGACACCATCAAGAATAAAAAGGATTTGGATCAGCTCTATGCCGACATGCATGACCAGAAGCTGGATATTTTAGTGGGCACGCAAATGTTGTCCAAAGGACACGACTTTCCTCATTTAACCCTGGTCGGTATCTTAGATGCAGACCATGCTCTATATAGTTCTGATTTTAGGGCGGGGGAGCGTTTATTTTCTCAACTGGTGCAGGTGGCAGGACGCTCAGGGCGAGCCTCGATAAAGGGTGAGGTGGTGATTGAGACTAATTTCCCCGAACACCCTTTGTACAAAAAAATACAGTCACAAGATTTTAATGGGTTTGCAAAAGAGGAGCTGCAGTTGAGAAAAGAATTACATTTTCCTCCGTTTGTCATGCAGGCCATGTTAAAGACAGAGTCTAAAAATAAAAAATATTTAGAAGCATTCGTGACTCAGTGTTTTCAGTTCATGAGTAATTTACCAAGCAAGGTCACATGCTTTCCACCGGTGAGACCTTACCTTGAGCGTCTACAAGGATTTGAACGCTCGCATATTTATATGCAATCAAATAATCGAACAGAACTCAATCATTTCCTAAGTGAATTGCGTTCATTTATTAGCGCCATGAAGATATCCTCCCGAGTCAAATGGGTGATCGATGTCGATCCTGTTGAATTTTAGTAAAAGGCCATGTTAAAATTTTTCTGACCACTTTACTAAAGTGGTTTCATATTTGAGGGGATGACATGCAATACATTAAATCAGGATTTTCACTAATCGAATTACTTATCGTTGTTGCGATCATCGGGATCTTGGCTGCGATTGGGACCGTCGGTTATCAAAACTACATCGATGGTACGAGGGAGGCGGTGACAGAAAATGTCTCGGATGAATTAACTCGGACACTCGAAAGAGATTTGATATTAGTTACTAGTGGTCAAGAAGCGGGCTCAGACGTCCTTGAAAATCTAACCCAAAATTCAGTCTGTGAGAACTATGCGACAGAGATGGTGGCATATGCACAAGACTCTCTAGCCGGAGAGGGAGCCTCTATCTTAGAACGATCCGCGGCTGCAATTTATGGCCCCGACCTTGAGGGTGTTGGAAGTGAGTTGCCTGGTCGTAATCAGTTAGTAATTTATTGTAATGTAAAAACAGCCACACCGAATAACTCTAATTTTTTAATTCGCAACTGTCACTGTAAAAGTGACTCATGTAGCTGGGACGCTACCTGCCCAAGACCTTGGTAAGTAAGAGAGGAAAAAAATGATGAATATAATTAAACACAACTTAGTAACTATTTTATTTGCTTTGGGTTTATCGGCTGTTCATTGGACGGCCCAAGCTGAAGGATTTGATGCCAAGGGTATTGGACCATCGGGAGAACCATTAAATGCTGAACAATTAGAAAATGAACCAACCCCATCAGAAGCTGAGGCGCAAGTTTTTGATCAAGATCAAGTCGACCGTTGGGCAGATTATTGGGCAAACTATGCGGAACAATTTTCACCTCGGAGTTACAGACGAGATGTTATTCAGGATGCCTGCACAGCACTTCAAGAAAGAGTTCAAAGCTCAGAGGATGCGGCCAAATTAACCGCCTGTTTAAATCAGCTACGCTCTCTACAAATTCGTACTCCCGACGATTATCTTCAGGAGTTAGCTGAAAATACAGGCCTAGATGGGGATGAGAAACCCTATTTCTGTGCAAAACAATATCCTGACCCAGAAGTTAATGGCGAACGACGCCCACGTTGTTTACCAACTCGGGAGTTTGGTATGCGTGGTGCGTGGATTCACACTCACGTGAATAACGCATCACCTGCACACACCGATACTCATTTTAGCTATGAGGTGCTTTCTGGAGACTGTTCGATTTCTGTAGATGGTGTAATTACACCTCAACCGGGCCCTTGTGTTGTTCAGGCCTCTGAGCGCATTAATGCAGGCTTAACCCTGCGTAGTGATCCGCTTGAATTAACTATTGTTGAAGACCGTTGTCTAGTGGACAATCCAGTGACTTTAACTGCAGATAATCTTACGCCGAGAGTGGGTGAAACCATTCAGCTGACCGCATCGGGCGGTGAGCGCGTCATGTGTGAGTCTGGTAATAATAATTATTACTTTGGTTTATTGTCCCCTCATTGCCGAATTGACCAGAATGGATCAGCTTACGCAACATCTGCAGGCGAATGTATATTTTTAGCTTATGCAGCAGAGGCTATCAACGACGCTTTTGAAGGAAGACTGGTAGTGACATTTTCAGATCCAGAGTCTTCATCAGTCGATCCTAATGGCGGGCTTACGTTATCGATTAGTCAACAAAATCCACCAGCCGGTGCAGAGGTGGATGTCATTGTATCAGGAGCCGGAGGCGATGGTGCCAATTCAGTATTGTTTGGTGCTTCGGGAGGAACTGCTGGCTCATGTCAAATTGCGTCTAACGGTCGTTTGACCACCTCAGGCGACACGACTTGTTTAATAACTGCGCGAGCTGGTAATAAATCAGGATCTTTATGTCAAAACTTTGGGCTGGGTTCTGTTTATCCACCAGAGGAGTGTTTACCTACAGGGTTTTATAATGGACCGTTGCTTGTCGATAATCCAAGAGGAACGGTGGGTGTAGCAAACCAACAACCCATACAGCTGCAAGCTCGAGGAGGCGGTTCAGGGAGAACCATCACATGGTCATTGCTTGAGGCAAATGACGATTGTCAAATTAGTAGTCAGGGACAAATTGCCGCAACCGCTAATACGGTTTGTAAAGTAAGAGCTTATAAAAATGGAAACTATTCATCTAATGTTTACTGTGCTGCTTTCGGCAGCTCTCTAGATGCAGCTTGTAATACCGAAAATGCTGGCGGCACTGATATCGCAGACCTGGGTATTGAGGTGTCAGGATCGACTACAGGTATAACGGTGGGTAGTGAAGTAACGGTAACGGCAACAGGTCTTGGAATGGCATTGGCAAATATTGATGTCATCAACGTTGGTGGAGAACTTTCTCAGTGTTTTGTCAGACATGGTGAATCTGCTGGTTCAACAGGTGCATCAAATGTAACATCAGCCGTGATTGGCCATCGAGCAAATCTTGGGGATGGGGTGTGTCGGGTGAGAGTTACCAAACAAGGTTTCCCACAAAACCCTGTGTTTGCCTGCCTAGCGTATGGAAGTGCGATTATTTCTGATGAAGCGACTTGTGCTGGAGGCGCTCCGGAGACGGTGTTTACGGTAACATCATCGAGTGAAACAGCGCAGCCAGGTGAATCCATCACGATTAATGCTGCGATTAATCGAAGCCTAATCCAGAATGAGAATTTTATGATTCGTGGCAGTACCAATGCCGGTCCAGTCAATTCTCCTGGTGGAGTTCTGGTTCCAGGATGTACTTGGAATGAAGACAACTTCAGAGTGGCATCTCGAACAGTGAGCTGTCCAGATGACAGGACCATCCGTGTGCAGGTGGACTTTGATAAGCGTATTGATAACCCACAAGGCGAGACCTTGACAGAGTATGTCTGTCTGACCTTTGGAGCAGGAAGCACTAATGCTCACTGTGCACAGCAGCAAGCCCAAGCGGGAGGTACAACATTCTTATCTGACCTCGATCGCTTAAGTGTTTCTCTATCTCCGGCACATCTGTCAAGCGTGGGGTATATTGCAGCCACCTTAGATACGGATGAAGAGGGTGAGTGGCCTCCGACTTGGAGGATCACCTGGAGTTACAATGGCAACCAGGTTTGCTCAAATCTTTATAAAGGAATTTATCCAATTCAATTAAGGGACTTTGATCAGAGAACGGCGAAATATAAACTTAACTCTGCTTGGAGCCGGAATGAACAAAATTATTCTTGCAACATTAACGTAAGGATATTTGATACTGAAAACTTTGTTGAGAAAAGAATTAACTCCTGCTTAAGTTTCAATGAGGGTCGCTGTGCCGATTTACCTGCAGACTCAACCCCTGTTGATGGCCCTACGGATTGGTAGCGTCAGGTTCCTTAAACTAAAAAAAGCCTACTAATAAGTCGGCTTTTTTTATTAGTCATTACTAATAAACATTACATCCAGAGTTATCGACTTGGCCATTATCATCGAGGCAGATACACATGGCCACACCGGCAGGGATGATGGTTTGTCCAAGCTCACCTAAAATAGGATTTACAGGATTTACATCGGATTCACCATCGATGGCGCTGGTTCCTTTTTTAAATGCGTTGTCACTGGTAATAAACCAGGAGTTGTTTGAAAAGGTGCTGCTCATGGCAAAATTTTCTCCCGCATTTTCTTCATTATCCACACGGTATGTTTGAATGAGTGAGTAGTTCGCCTCCAAACAGGCTGGAACATAATCGTTGAGTGCGTTACACACTTGCACAGCATCAGATCTAACGGCATTATTTGCAGCTGAACAAGAACCCCCACAAGATTGGCCGGCGTTGGTGTGGCTAAGAGCAACGGCGACATAGATGCCATCCTTGGCGTCGTTGGTGTCATCCCAGCGGGCAAGTACCGGCATGTCACTGATCGTGCAGGCAATAGTCCCCGTCTCAAAATTGGCCGTTTGCACCGACTCGTCGAAGAATCCATCAGCCACCTTAGTCACCGTAAATTCACAAACGCCCTCGGTGAGACGGCGGATGGTGTAACCATCGGCATCAAAACTACAAATACTTGGCGTATCGGATGTAAAACTGAGCGACCCGTTGCCACTGCCCCCGCTCACTTTAGTGCGGGCATCAAATGAATTCCCCGATCCAAAGTCTGATTCAGAGATGGTCGCCACACTTAAAGGGCTGGCCGTGGTTGAAGTGGAAAAAGACATCTGTCCATTTTGAGCGAGGAACACACCGCTCGCCGCTTCTGTGACCTCGACCTGACAGGAGCCGCTGGTGAGCCTGGTTAAACTGTTACCGGAAACAGAACAAATCGAAGGTGTTGCGGAGACATAAGAGATTTCTCCGCCATTCCCTCCGCTGACATAATCTTCCAAGCTGATGGTGTCACCTTCACCCCATGAGCTCTCGGTTGGGTTGGTGATCGCCAACGGAGTGGAGACGGGGTTGTAAGTATAGGTCGCACTGTTTGTGGCTACCTGATAAAAGTCTGCAGAGGCCTTGGTGGCGGTGACATCACAGCTTCCAGAGGTATTCCACACCAACATGTTATTCACTACCGAACAGACCGACTGCCCATCCGGCACGGAGTAAGTCACTGCTCCAGAGCCGGAGCCACCAAAGGCAGCATTCTCCAAGCTATATTGACCGTTATTCACACTATTGGCGTCGAATGGGTTGATGTCGAAAGCTGCCTGCGGGGTGAGGTCGCTGGTCATGTCAATCAACCACGAACCGTTGACCGGGTTATAAACTTCATCACCTGCCTTGGTGACGGTGATGGTGCATAGGGCATCCGCATCATCATTAATTCGAGTCACTACCCCGGTTGTTGAGACGGTGCAATTTTCTTCATAAGTAGAAATATAACTGGTAATTTCTCCATCACCCGACCCACCGGTGACATTGAGCGTCATGTCATTGCCGCTCCATTGTTGGTCGGCAAGCATCAGAGCATCTTGGTCAATTTTTTCAATGACGAGTGAGTCATCTTCCTCGTCATCGTCATCGTTATTATTTTCATTGTCATTTTCCGCTTCAAGTTGGATCTGTTGTTCTATAAAGGACGGGCTATTGGTGTCGTAGGCCTGAAAAGTAACATCGCCATTGGTTTCTGTCCCAGAGGTTGAGGTGGGTGCAGTGCCTCCGGATAAACCTGGAACAATAACAATCCAACAGTTATTGCCTAAACATACCGTGTCCCCTTCATTGTAATAAGTTGCTGGCGCCCATTGTCGGGTCAAGGCTTGTCCGGTGGAATTCCACACGTCAGGTTCTTTTTCAACAAAGCCGTGTTCAGCCATGAGGTGTGGAGACATGGCTAACATTGATGTGGCGATTAAGGTCTTGGTCCAGGGCAAAACGGTCCTCCTACAATACAATTATCTTCTAGTTTACATGAGCAAATTACAATCGGATTGGCCGCTAAATTA
The DNA here is from genome assembly GCA_000156155.1 of beta proteobacterium KB13. Lineage (GTDB taxonomy): Bacteria > Pseudomonadota > Gammaproteobacteria > Burkholderiales > Methylophilaceae > BACL14. Next base: position 1,305,120 of record DS995299.1, read on the forward strand.
AACGGTTCGTTTGGATCTTCTGCGCAGTAGACATATTGTTCACCTTGCGACCAGGTGTATCGAGTAGATCCGCCGGCATGTGCATTGATGAATGCTGTTGCAACATCATCTACTTCATAGGCATTGCTGCCGCTATGTTCTTCAATCAGTAGGTCAATGTATTCACGACAGGTCACTGTGCCATCATCATCGACATCGGCGCTGGCCAAGACATTTGCAGAGATTTGTTGCGCCGTGTTGTCAGTAATGATCTTATCCCCAGCGCTTGTTCGATTCACATCAGTGGCCTGATCTCGTGTGCCGTCGATGTAGTTCTGATAGCCAAGCGTGCCTATGGCGGCCAAGATTCCAATAACTGCCACCACCGTCAATAATTCAACTAGTGAAAAGCCAGATTTAAACATTAAACAATTTTAGTTGCAGATTTTTTCTTTAATGCGGTACTCAGGGCTATCAAAATCAACAATGAATTCTGACAGTTCATCATTCTTGTAGACCATATCCCCACGAGCATTTGTTTCAGAGTAGTACTCAATAAAGTTATTCTCGATGGTATCTTTGGTGCAGTCGTAGATATTTTCTTCAAGCGCTGAGAAAGCAACGGCGGAATTATTGGTAATAAAGCCATTCTGATAGTTAATGAGCACCTGAACGGTCTTGTGATCGTTTTTTAGAATATCGAGTGTCGATAAATCAATAAAGTAAATCTCATCCAAATCTTCATTTGTTGTGACAAACTCAAATTCGGCGTGGACCATCGTTGATAATAAGGTGAAGCAAAGAATAAGTGTTCGCAGAATCATAAGAATTGTGCCAAGCCTTTCTTAAACGGTGAAGAATTGTTTAATATTTTTTCTAGTTCAATGTTGTTTACAGACCAATGATCAAATTTACATGAATTAAGATCCGGGAGGTAGACATCGCCCGCAGGGTCAATATGCACCACGAGGTGATACTTGGTATTTTCGGTACTTAATGAGATTTGTTCTTGTTCTGTATTCAAGTCAATCTCGCCATAGCAAAGACAGACCGCGCTGTGGTCATGGCCCGATTCTACTGCAACCCCGGTACCCCTGACAGATAAAATGCCGTGACTGATTTTAAGTTTACGCTCCCCACCCTTTTTGAACGCACCGATCAGAGAGCCCTTCACTAAATTACCCAAAGATTCATCCGTGTTCTCTGGCAGAACGAAGACTGAATTCTTCTTAATCGAGTAAGCAGAATCCTCAAAGATGACTTTAATAAACCCATCATGCAGGGTTTGAATCTTGTCATTTGCAGCCAGTGCTTGATTCATTTCAGCCGGCTGATCGTTAATTAACACACCGCCCTTTAATTCATGCACGATGTTTTTTGCAAATATGAACGGGGACAACAATAGCAAAAAAGCTAAATATAAGATTTTTAAGGGTTTTTTGTTATAATGCATACAAACATATTACTGTAAAACATATTATTCGTGAAGAAGCTTTTCTTAATACTAATCTTATTTGCCTCTACCCTGGTTTATGCCGAGACGGAAGAAGAGTTGTTTGAACAGGTTTTTAATAACCCACAAAGCCTTGAACTCAACTTTAAGCTCGCTCGCCTGCAACTTAAAAACGGCAACCTAAAAGGAGCAGCCGCCTCTCTTGAACGAATATTAGTTCGCTTTGAGAATGAATCGACTGCGCAATTATTATTAGCTCGTATTAATCGTCAGCTCAAAAACTTCACTGAAGCCGATCGTCTCTATAACCAAATTATTAGCAACCCAAACGCCCCCCAAGAAAATATTGCCCTTGCCCGTCAAGAGTTGGGTCTAGTCGAAGAGGCCGAAGAAGACCAAAGCTTATGGGCATTTAACGGATATTATTCAGTCGCATGGGGCAAAAGAGATAATGCCAGGGCGGCCTCTTTAAATAATGAAATTTTTTATTCGGGGTCAATTTATACCAGTGCAGTGTCTGACGAGGCTGAGTACTTTCGACAAGGGACATTGGGTTTAAATCTCTCGAGGGGTTTTGAAAACTCAAACGATCGTTTAATTTCTTCGGTCAGTTTAAATGACCGTTCATATGATTCAAGTTACAAGGACGGTAGGAATCAATCTTACAATTTTAGCCTTGGTTATGACAAGGAGATGCTGAATGGCTTTACGCGCTTTAGTGTCAATGGCGGCGAAATGCATTTGGCCAAACAAAACTTTTTAGGGTTTACCGGCTTAAGAATTGATCATCGTAGGGTCCTGATGCCAAATCTATTATTGAATTTTGGTGTGGGCGGCACGAAACTGGACTTTAGATACTATGACGGTATCCCAGATAACAACCTTAAAAGTGGCTGGAATCACACCGCCAATATTGGTTTGACCAAGACATGGAAACGCTTTCGGGGGAATATCAACTACACCGCAGGCCGCATGAGTGCTAAGGAAGATTGGTATTCATATAAGAGTGATCGAGTCGATATGAGCCTGACCACTGATTATGGTATTGGGTCCACCACTCTCTTTAAGTCATTTACTAAAAATAATTACGAAGAGGCCAGTGCAGCAATTAATCCACTTGTTGAGCGTCGAGACGTTATTAATAATTATGGTGTCTCTTGGTCTATCGGGCTAAAAAACTGGGACGTACCACAAGCAAAAGAGCCAATATTGACGGTGTATTACAGCCAGGGGTCAAATTTATCAAATTTGGTGAACTATAAACGTGATGATAATCGTGAGTGGATGTTGAGCATCTCTCAGAATTTTTAGTGTAAGGTAATGATATGAGACTAGTTCAAATTTTATTATTGTTAGTTACTTTTAGTTTAAGCGCTTTTGCTGAGGTTGCTGGAGTGATCTCCCTTGCAACCAAAGATGTCACGATTGTAGCCGTCGATGGCAGCAAAAGGCAGGCAAAGACTGGGGATAATTTTAGTCAGGGAGAATCTATTCTTACTCCTGCCGGGGGTAAAACCCAGTTGTTGTTTAAAGATCAGATGACCATCAACCTGAGTCAGGACAGTGAATTAAAGGTAGATGAATTCGTGTTTTCAAATTTTGAAGCCACTGACAACAAATTAACAACTTCAATAAAAAAGGGCGCATTTAAGTTTATCTCTGGAAAAATTTCAGACAAAAATAAAGATGCCATGAAAGTGAAAACACCCAAGACACAGATCGCTATTCGCGGTACCGGTGTTGTGGGTGATATTGAGCCGGATCAAGAAAGTATTATCTTGCTGGACGGTGCGATTGAGGTATCTTCTATTGATACAGACTCGGCCCAATTACTCACAGATTCGGGTTTAGGCGTGACTGTGGATCAAGCAGGTACGGTATCAGAACCAATAACTTTTGATCCTGCAGCTATTGATGGAGTGTTTGAAAAAGTGTCTTTGTCTGAGGCTAAGCCTGCAACAGAATCTGCTGAAGCTCAGTCTTTAGTCTCTTCACTCTCAAAAACCATGCTGGATGATGATGAAAATGAATTAGCTAAGGCCATCGGCTCTGAAAATGCAACCCAGGTTGCTGAGGGATTGTTAGCTGCGGCTGATCAGGTGATTGATCAATCAGGGAATGCATCGAATGTCTCTGTCGGTGAAGTGTTCACATTATTCGCTAGTCAAAACGCGGAATTGGTTTCCAAAATCACGGGAGATGAGGATTTTGACCTCACCACTTTAGATAATGTGGTGGTTTCAGGAAATATATTTCTTTACATCGCGGCAGGTTATAGCCAGCCAACTGGAACAACGATCTCTGATTTTGCGGCAGGAAGGACTGGCATTATTACCAGAACATTTGATGACATCCGCCTTGGTGGGCAAGGAGGTGCGACGGCAGGCTCCTCTGGAAATATGACGGCCACGGTGCAAGTGGATACTGGTGCAGTATCGAATGCCCTGAATGTAAGCACCACGGGCTCAGCAAATTTAAATGGCGATACCTATAATTTGGCCATTAGTACCGGCTGGATTGACGGGGCAAATAATTCGGATGGTTCTGTGTTTGATCCATCGACAGACCTTTTGGATGAGGTTCAGCTAATCAGCCCAACCGTTGATTTGAATGACGGAACCTCATTCGGTACTCTCACAGGTTCGACCTTAGGAAATTCGGCGACACTCGACGTGAAATTTATTGGCGGGCCTTTTTCTGGTACGGGAACAACGTATTCTAGGATTGATGCACTACTCAATGATACAACCCCTGGAGCCAATCTGAATACCTACATTGACGGTATCCAAGAAATATTAGATTAGTTTTTTCTTTGACTATTTTTTGATTTGAATTATAGTATTAGTAACCACTTACTATTTCATTTATTTATAGTTGAAACCAAAAGAAAAAATTATTTTGGCCTTAAAAGATCTGATTGAATCCTCTGAGATGCCCTCGATCAGTACAAAAAATATTGCACGCCAGGCTAATTACAGTGAGGCGATGATCTATCAGAATTTTCGGTCAAAGCATGAGCTCATGACAAGCCTCCTCAATCATCACAAAGAATCCATTGCATCAATCAAAGACACAGTAGATAAAAGCTCGAGCTTGTCATCGGTAAAAATTAAAAATTTCATCAAAGAAATATTTCGTTATGCGGAAAAGAATTATTCTTTTGTGTATCTTGTTATGTTTGAACCTAGGGATAACTCAGAAAAAAATTATAAAACATCATTGGATGAATTTAATCTATCTATGGAAGAGATTTTTAAAGACTATCTCAAGGGTTACGTGCTTGAACCCAAAACGAGCAGATATCCTGAGGATACTTTATTAAACAGTATACTGACTTTTATTTATGGGCAATTTAATTTGTACCGACTAGACAAAAAGAAGTTGCCTAGTTTACGATTGGATATCCGATTGGATAAATTAATTTAATAATGAATAAATTAAAACAATTCATTTTCAAATTATTGTTACCTTTCCCCGCTGGCGTATTGGTCGCTTTAATTTTATGGTTTGTCGCGACCGCAAACATCTTGAATATTGCTGACAAGAGCAGACACTTTACCCTTGATCTCCTGAGCCAATCTTTTCCCTACGAGGAAGCTTTTGGATCCTATGCCGACAGAATGTTATTTATCGATATTGATGATGAGGCGCTAAATAAAATTGGACAATGGCCGTGGCCAAGACAAAAAATATCCGAAATATTTAATGCCATTAACCTGCAAAATCCAGCGGTGGTGGGGGTGGATATTTTATTTGCTGAAAAAGATCGCTACGCCTCAGAAAATATTGCAGGCTTTTTCGGAATACAAGAAGAGGAATTTACTCAGCTTGGAGTCCTGGATGGGGACAAGTTACTAGCTGATAAGATGTCGGATTTTCCTTATGTGCTAGCTATTGCAGCCCTCGATGATGATCAAGAAATAGAAGAAAATCAGACCGATGTGACCGGACGCTTTGTGGTGATTGATGAGGCCGATCAATTTCTATACCAAGCGGATACGCTACTAGCTCCAATTAAAGAATTTGAAAATACGCCCGGCTTTGGTTTTGTAAACACCATTAAGCGCGAGGGCAAGATTCGTAAAACTCCCATACTCTTTTCTATTAAAGACGAGATCCATCCATCCTTAAATCTTGAAATGGTCAGGGTTGCTCAAGGTACCCCTAACCATGTTATGAAATTTAATGATGTGGGGGATAAATTACTCATTAAGTCCGGCGAGGTCATCACGCAAACCGATCTTGATGGTACGTTCTACTTCCACTATGGAGACATGAACCGGTTTAATACAGCCTCAATCTTGGACGTCATGGAAAATAAGGTGGATTTATCAGAGAAAATCTTAATTATTGGCTCATCGGCAGCCGGCCTTGGGGACTACCATTCTACAAGCTACCAAGAAGACATTCCGGGACCGTTATTTCATTTACAGGTGATTGATCAGATATTAGGACAGCGGTTTATTAATTTTCACCCGGTGTATGACCAGATCATATACTTATTAACGGTCATGTTTAGTATCACCTTATGTTGGCTGATCACCAAGTACTCAGTCTACCTGATCGCCTTTGCACTGCCGATTTCCCTCGCCCCGCTCTACTATTTGTCTAAGTATGCGTTTTTAGGTTTTGGGCTGATAGTGAATGTTCCCTTGGCTCTAGCCATCCTATTTTTTTCAGGAATCGCGACCTATATCATCAAAACATTCATTGAAAATATTGAAAAAAGAAAGATCCAAAGTTCTTTCTTACAATACGTGCCTGCTGATATTGTCAAAAACATTAATAAGGAATCTGATGTGCCATCCTTAGGTGGCGAGGAGATTGAGGCGACCGTCTTCTTTTTAGATATACGAGGATTCACAAGCATTACAGAAACCCTAAAAGATGATCCTAATCTTTTAGTTAAGGTGATTGGTCATATCATGAATCGAGTGACTGATATCTTAATACAACATGAAGCGACCATCGATAAGTACATCGGTGATGCCGTCATGGCATTTTGGAATGCTCCTGTGAAAGTTGAGAATCATCAAGCTAAAGCTTATCAAGCCTCATTAGCTATTAAGCAAGAGATTCCGAAAATTAATGCTGAAGTGAAAGCCATGCTCAGCCAAGAACAAAGTAAATTAATTAACGTCAATTTTGGGATGGGATTAAGTACGGGCCAGGTGGTTGTCGGGAACATGGGCTCGGAATTCCGTTTCAATTACTCGGTCATGGGTGACATGGTCAATGTTGCCGCACGATTAGAAGCGATGACCAAAGAGAAGAAAAAGACCATCCTCGCTGGGTCACTCAATTTTTCTGATGAGGCGATCAAGAATTTCAAAGCACAGGGAATTGCGTTAAAATTTATTGATGACATTGCTGTTCGTGGAAAAAAAGAAAAAATACCGGTGTATGCAGTCGAGTAAATTAAGGTTTTTATCTGGGTTTTCTATCATGGAAATCCTGATGGCAATTGGTATTTTAGGACTCACAGCTGCGGCTGGCTATCAGGTCTTTCATACCATTGAGCAAAATCAGTACAGAGCCATCCAGGCCACGCAAAATGTAGATAAACCGATTGCTGCCTTTAATCAGTTTTTTGCTCAGTATAATTCCAGCCAAGAGTTATCGACCGCCATTGAGGTCCTAGATCTCACTCCGAACATTGATCCATTCACGAATTCAAATCGTTTTCGTAGTGACCGGATCAGGGTGCTGTTTGATCCAGATAGCACAGATTTAGGTTTAGACGCAAACCCCGGTGACTTAACTGCCAATCTGACAGCTGACTACACATATGAAGATGGTAATATTGCTGCTGGGTTTGGCCAAGGAACAAGTCTTACAGATCCAGATGCCTTCGTTCACCAGGATTACATTGCCTCTGGCAGTGTGACTCTGCCGGATCGAACATTGTTCGACCCCAACGATGATCCCATTTCACAAACTTTAAAACTATTTGATATGGGAGGTCGACAAAGAGGAACTTGGATTGGTATCGCATTTATTAATGGAGATTTTTATTTACGAATGCGGGCGGGACGAGGAACTGTCAGTGAGGACGATAATTTTAGTGGCCCAGACCGTGCGATTCGTAGTATCGAGTTAAATGAAATACCTGAATTTGATGGCATGGAGCATGATCTTACATGGGATATTGATACGGGTAGCACTGATGATCAAAGCCCAGGAAGAATTCGATTATGGATTGATAACCGGAAAGTCATTGACTCTGAAGCGACCTGTACTGCTGATCAGTGTCAATTGGGGCTTCCGGGCGAGTTGCCTTCTTGGGCTGGAGGTAATTCAGGAAGCTGGGGCAATGGAGGAAATTGTGGAGGGTTAACAGAGGTGCCAGGGGGTACGGATACTTATGACGGCCCTCAACAGTTTCAAAATTGTAATCCTTGGCCAACAGCAGCCGGGACATTAAGTATCTTTCGAGATCAGTTGATCGATGAGAGCAACGTGCCATCAACAGACGAACCACAAATTACGTTACCTCTGACAAATTTATCGATTGACGATAATGCAGCTATCTATTACCGAGTCTTTGCCATTCCCCAGGAGTCCTGCAAATTTACCGGAGGTTCCAACTACCAGTACACCTTTGATTGTTTTGATGACGATGATTATGACCGTCTGAAGACAGACATCAATAATTTGATGAACACTGATAATGTCCCCTTCTTTGATATCGGGATGTTGGATGGGGCCATTTGTCGAGTGACAGCTTACGACTCGGCTACCGAAACACTGACTTTAGAAGAAAATTCTGGCTGCCCAGCGAGCTCAGTATCCACTGATCCCACAGCGTCTTCAACGGTGTACTTTCTTCCCCCGCGGTTGGTGTTTTATTCCTCTGATTTTACCTTACGATTTGTGCAGTCTGTGATGGAAAGCTTTGCCGACCCTATGGACCGCTTCGGCGATACCTTGGCTAACCGTCAGCCATCCAGTTTCTAAATTAGTAACGTTTGACGTTAGTGATAATTCCTCTTCCATCATCAGTGACTCCATATCGAAGTGTCGATGAAAAAGTGGCGACTGATTTTGCTTGATCAGATTTTGACCAAGCACAGCTCATGACTCTAAAAGTGTATGGGAAAGATGAATTAGCAATGTTATTCGGGTTGTCATTATCCATGACCGTAAAGTATCTTAAAAAATGAGAGCCATGATCATATCGTGGAGACATCCGCGTGCTGCGTTTTAAAAACTGATTGGATAAAATAGCTGAGCTCCCTCCTGGAGTGACAGTGGTCAGGGGAATTCCATCGAGGTCGTTCTCGATATTTTCCTGGATTTCATCTTCAGTTAAAGCGCGTTGCCAAATACGAGCATTATGAAAGTAACCTTGGGTAAATGAATCTTGTTCCCAGTTACTTCTCCCTAGAAAATTTGAGGTATAAGGGACCGCATTATTTGGCCTCGTTGGATTTTCGGTCCACGTCGTCCAGCCATTAGTATCTAGTGCTGTTGGTACAATACTTTTTCCTTCAGCGTCTGTTGGGTTTGCAAATTCACGAACAATGGTGTTGCCGTTATTACACTGTGAAGGCAAAGATGTTCTTGCGTTTGCAGAAGTGTTGGGACCGTCAGAGGCAAGCCAGGTATCGTTGACGCCACGAGCCATCGAGTCATTGTTACACGTCATCCCCATTCTCATCATATTTCTTTCAACAGTTAAAAAAGAATGTACCCAGATTCTAGCCGGGAAAGGGATTCCGTTCGAGCCATCAATCCTCGCTTTGTTATTATTGTCATTAGGGCAATTACATAGACCATTTCCTGTGGGTTGGAAATAATGACTGACCAAATTACCACTATCACTCTGCCATGCTAATAAAATATTCGAGTTTCCCTGGTTATTTGTTGGGGTTGGATTACCAAGATCAAATATCCTTGGCCAGTGAGCATCGCCTAGATAGTTGTCATCGGTAAGATAGGTCCAGGCTTCTAGGGTAAATCCTCCATTACCAGGATCTAGCTGATCATCAGGAATAAAACCGAGATTAATAGATTGTAACAAGGCTTGAGATCGTGCAATGTTACCACCACCCGGGTCGTCACTGCCAGGAATAAAAAAGGTGGTTGCTAAATTCCTAATTAGGTCTGCAGGCCAAGAATCCTTACCCGTATAACTCCCAGATATTCCACAAGCATTAGCATCGTTTTCATCATCATTGAGGTTATCAAAATCAGTGTCTTGATCTAACTGAATCCAATCAGAAAATGGTTCGGAAGAATAACTGGCTATAGCAGGTGTAAGGGTATTACTATCACTATCACAGTCACCAACACCTCCAACTCTGGGAAGAAAGGCGCACAACATACTCATATTTTCTGATTGGGAAGCAAGATTTCTGAGAAGGAAGGTAATATTTTCTAGACCAGTTCGTGCTAGGGCGTTCGCTCTTACTCGATTATCTTCTTTGTATTCACTCTGAATAGCAAAGTCAGAATTGGATAATAAGCTGGATGTGATAATCACCATCACAGCAACCATCGCCATCGCCGCTGGTAACATGTATCCCGATTTTAATTTTTTCTTAGAAGTTTTCATGAGTGCAAGATTGCGACAAACGATGTAAGTTTAATAGAAAACTACCCTGTCCGGTGCCTAAATTTTGGTCGTGCTCTAAGATGCTTTGATTATTCGATAATAAAATAGTGATTAATCTCTTTGAGCTAATTTCAGAACCTGGGTTAATCACAATGGGTGGTGAACAGCCGTCTGCCTCTACACATCGTGGTACGTATTCCAGCTCATTTAAAATAGCTTGCCATTGAGTCGAGGTTCTTTGTGCGCCTGCATCAAGATGTAAAAACCCTCTGGCTCGATGATCGGCATCGATATTATGTTGTGTTTGCGGACACTTGGCGCTTGTTGACCCCGCATGACAAAAAAGACAATTCACGCTGACACCTCCAATAGTGGTGGAGTTATTTCCCGCACAATTTACACCAGTGAGTGTCAATCGGTCTTGGTCGTTATTGTAGTTACTGGTAAATGCGACAAATGCGTAACGATAATCATCTGGTAGTCCATTAAACCAACTCTGGTTTGGACTCGCGATACGGCAGCCAATATCCTGAATCTTGTTGTACTTTATGACGGTTTGTGAGGCGTTGATATCGAGGTCTAAGGTATCATTATTTTGTCCAATGAGTTTTCCTTGAGGCTTTAAATTAAACTGGACGGTTTGATTGTCCGAAATAAACCAAGCTCGAGCAGTGTCTTTTTTGACATATATCGGCTCTGAGATTTTTTTAACACTATCCGGCATGTCATCCTCGCAACCTATACCAACCCCATGATAGACGGCATGAGGGCCATTTGCATCATCGAAACCCAGCCACAAAGATTGGCGGATGAATTGCTCATTGACCACGTCGTTAAACCCCATGCACTTACCGTCTTGGTTGGTAAAGTTTAAATCTCCGATAGTAAAGGTGACAGTATTTGAGCCATCATAGGCTCTGGGGTTAGCCTCTGATTTGGCTAGTAATTTTGAAATTTTTTGGACGGTAACATTTTTTTCAATCAGGATTTTATTGAGCTCTTCTAGGTTGTTTTGTTTTTTGGTGAAGCTATTCATCATGCTCCACATAAACAATCCAACAACACTGGCCAGTCCTGCATATGTAATGAGTTCCGGAAGAGAGAACCCATTTCGCATTGTTACACTCGGTCGAGATGATGTACTATGGCTTTTGAAAAAAGGAATCATCATGGAATTATTTTATCAGACAATCATATTTTTTCTAGGCGCATCCATTGCCAGTTTCGTGAACGCCTGGGCGATGCGTCTCGGAAGTGATGAGTCTATTATGAATCCATCTCGATGCCGCGCATGTGATACTCCCTTAAAATTTCATCAATTAATCCCAGTCTTGTCATGGTTAAAACAACGGGGTCAATGTGGATGCAAGAAACAACAAAAAATCTCGATTCGATATTTTTTAACAGAGGTGTTATTCGGAGTAATTTTTTTGGTGTTATTCACAAACATGCAAATATTTGCCGATAAAACGGAATTTATTTTTTATTTAGTTTTTTTGAGCATATCCCTGCATCTTTTTTTGACGGACATGGAGTATCAGCAGCTTTATCTACCCATGATGCTGACCGGCATTGGTGTTGGTTTGGGTTATGGATTTTACTTAGATCAATTAGTGCTCCATTTTTATGGCGCCTTATTAGGATTTACATTGCTATTTGCCACGAATTGGCTCTTTCAATTTTTTCGAAAAAAACAAGGCCTAGGTGATGGGGATAAGTACCTCCTCGCCATGATGGGCGCGTGGTTTGGCCCATTAATTGTTTTTCAGAGCTTGGTCTTGTCCTCGTGGATAGCGATCATTTTTATGGCTTTTTTATACCTAAAAAATAAAACGATCCCGACAAAAATTGCCTATGGCCCATTTATTATTCTCGCGTCAATTTTTATTCAATTAAATCAATTATTTATTATTTTTTAAAAAATCACTAAATATTGTATTTTTTCTTGTTGATTTACCTATATTTTGATATTATGAAATTAATATCAATAGTGCATAATTCTAGGGAATTAATGAAAAAAACAGTATTGCTCGCCGCACTTTTATCGATAGCCGGATGCGCTAGCAATATTGACCGCCAAAAAGAAGAAGCTCAAAAAACGATGGACCAGTTCATTGAGCGCGCAGAAAAATTCAATCAAGAGTTCGAAACAGAAAAAAAACCGTTAAAACAACGCCGCGAGTTAATGCAATTCTCCTACGGTCCAAACAGTTTTGAAAACAATAACTTCCTTGAATACCTAGTGCAGTCCAATGCAAACTTACCGAATGATTTGATCGGAAAGTTACGTGAGAGTGAGAACCAGTATCAGAATACTGACTTCAACGAAGACACTAATGATCTGATCGGCGAGATTAAGAATTTTAAGAAAATCACACAAGTCTATAAAAAATTAGCCAAACAAAAAACAGTCAACGTGACCGAAACACAATTAAGTTCGATTGTGAAGCAGCTGCTAAAAAATACAGGTTTGAAATTGAAAGTCGACGAGACGGATATCGAGGGTCGATATAAGGGAACCAGTTTTGAAATCATCAGAAATATTGCAGAGGACAATAACCTGGTCATGTATTTCTCCATGGATTATAAAACCTTGCACCTGAAAACAGCATTCCCTGAGAATCAAAAATTTAATCCTGTGATTAATGCCATCGCCCTCAACCCTTTTGAGGTGGAAAAGGACTTGGATCTGATTGAAGAAGTCGCTCAACAGCTTGAGGGATCCGATGCCACTATCGAGGAGGTGTTAAAGGTCGATCAATTTGTGAAAACAAATTACGGTCGAAAAATTGTGAATCGACTTATCCTGGTCGAGAAAACCAGAGAAAATGTGGTGAAACAAAGAGAGCTTGGAAGTTATTACCGTACCACCTTAATCAAAAGGGCAGAAGAATCTGATTTCGTTAAAACTCCGACCGTGACAATTTTTGAGGATGATATCAAAAACGGAAACGAGCGCGTTATTGAGAAGTTTAGTGTGTATAACGATACTCCAGATGCCATGTTCACAAAATTACAAGCCTTCTCAGTGTTTAATGATTGTACGGTGACGGAAACATCAACGAATGATGACGGTGAGTTAGAGACTGAGACCATTATCGAAGGAGGGGCTGCGATGAATGACAATGTCCCAAACACAGTCATCGGAGATTCTGTGGTCATCGATGATTTAGTAGCAGGAAACGCCAACAACGATTTTGCAGCAATTGATCAATCTGCGGCAGAACTTATTGAAGAGGCTAATGATTTGCAGGCCGACTCAGCATTAGGATGTGTCGATTTTGTAGCTGACGACTTCGGCATTGTAGCGTCAGGCAGTATTTTAGATATCCAGTTAGTTGAAAAATTCTTAGTCGATCAAGACCAGCCGGTAAAGCAGGCCATGATCGAGACCTTCATCTTGGAAGTGAACTCAGACTGGAAGAATGAGTTAGAGTCCCGTTTCACATCAAACACAATGAGCACTAATTCAAGTGAAGCTGCAGGGGATGGCGGCTCTGGCTTGTACAGTTTTACTGCAGGCCTACTTGATTTTGCCAGTGCGACTGCTGAGGGTGGCATCACTGCCAGCACAAGATTAGGTTCGCGAAATCAAATTTCAGCTCTGGTGAACATGATCGAAACTAACTCGTTAGGTAAAAAAATATCAAACCCCGTAATTCTAGTTCGAGATGGTGAAGAGGGCGTGGTCGACAAAACAAGAACATTTAGAGCACAACGCTCAACGACAACTACCAACTCTGCTACTACTAATACATCCAACAACCAAATTGATGAGTACGACGCACCGTTAAAACTCACAGTAACTCCGAACATTAACAAGCACAATGATGTCATTGACCTAGATTTTAATTTTGTTGAAGAGACATATGATTCTGCCTCGCCAACCGCAGCATCGACTTCGAACAACATCACAACCAAATTGAAAATTGAACCGGGTGAGGTGGTCATGATGGCGGGACTATTCCAGCAGACTCAGAACAACACCACACAGGGGTTACCGTTTGTCTCAAAACTGGGCTTTAGTAAATTACTATCGCCATTGGTTGCGCTACTAGGTGGTGGTGAGGTGAGAAGAACAGATACAGGGACCGAGCTCTTGGTGTTCATTAACCCCACAGTGATCACTAAAGAGAATATCAATCGTACAGTCACTAGGACGAGGTACTAAGAATTTGCAATGGATGCTATTTTTAAAATAATTGATGACACCATAACAGTTCTATCAAAAGCAAACATCATCTCTCATCCTTTGACTATTCCTATTTTAGGTGGTCTGGTGTTGCTTCTTTTGGTGTGGCTTATGCTGTCCATTCGCAGAAAAAAAGCCAATCAATTATTAGATACCAAACAATCTAAGCCAGCAAAACAAAAGATGGCTAATCAATCTTCTAACCAAGTAAAACCGCTATCGGCTGAAGATCAGGCCTATACTGAAAAATTTAAAAAAAGTGTGGCCGGTTTGGACTTGGATTTAAAGGAAGATGCTAGTCAGCCCAAAAAAACAGCTAAGGCAACACCCCTCACGAGCAAGCAGAAAAGAGAGCTTACGCTTGACTTAAAAGCACTAAAAGAATTATTGGATGGCAGTCACATCAATCAAGAGCAGCACGATAAAAAAGTGTTGGAGCTCAAGGAAGCTTATGGCGGATAAAAAAATCATGCCAGCAGAATCCGGGGTGGTGATGCGCTTAACTCACTCATCATTACTCATTAATTTGAGCTATGCGGCAGAACCATACAAAGTTCAGACCAAGGTCATGGAGTGGAAATTACCGAAAGTGATTGATCCTAATAACATTAATCCTGAGATTGAGTTTTTAAGTTCTTTTATTTCCCGCATGGTGAGGCAATACAAGATGGAGGGTGAGCTGGTCACATGGATAATCCCCCACCAAAAAAGTCGCATGAAGAGCATTTCCATTCCAATGAATCTTGAAGTAAAGGCAGATAAAAAAGAATTTAATACGTTGACCAAGGCAACCCCTTATGATTTTTGGAAGGAACATGATCCAGATTTGGCTGATATAAAGTTAGCAGAAATACGTTCGAGTCTTCTTACGACTAATGCTGAGGAAAATTCTTCCAATCTGATGTATGTTGCCGTAGATCGACTATTGACCCGCTTGTACCAAAATCTATCGCTACAGTCCAATCTATATCCAGTGGGTTATATCGCAGAGGATCAGGCTTTGATCAAAATTGTTGAGTCACGCCTAAGCCGAGTTCAAAGAGAGAGGCCTTTTGCGATTTTTCATCTAAGTAAAGGCAACAATCGAATCATTTATGTCAATGCCGAGCAGGTCGACGTCGCCCAAGTGAATATTGATGAATTAGATGAGTCATTGTTAGATGATATTCCTGAAATTAATGAAGAAAACAAAACATTTTGGAATGAGGTCGTAGGTCGAATCTCAACCGCACTAAAAACAGCAACAAACTATCTTTTAGAAGAGGCAAAGGTACTAAAGTTTGAGAATATGTACTTTATCAGCGATTATGACCACGAATCGCCGTTTTTTGGCTTACTGCGTGAGAATTTTAGGGTTGTTAATATCATATCTATAAACCAGCAGTTTGAATATATCTCTGTGCAAAAGCCTCTCGATAAAAACTCATTCATGGGGAACGACCAAGGAGATATCAATTTTTATGGTGGCTCAAGATTTATTCCTGCACTGGGCAATTACTCACTAAAATATTTTTCAGAAATTGCCATTCCGAATAAAGTCACCTCTGCTCCAATAATGAACTTTCATGAAAAAGCTGCTTTCATCAAAAGTAATTTTGAAAAAGAGGCAGCAATCAAAAAAGGATTTTATTTATTTGGGCTGCTTCTCATCGGCGCACTGATTTTTAGCGCAAGCCTGTTTACTCTAAATATGGGAGGTAACCACCAAGAAAAACAGCTAGTCGTGTCTGAAAAAAAATTAGAAAGGTTGAAACAGGCAATCAAGTCAGGTAAGGCAGAGATTAATCAAAAAGAGGCGGAGTATGAAATTATCGCTGACCTTTCAAATGGCCAAACCAATCAGAAACTGTTTGAAAAATTAATTCGAGATATTCCTAAGGATGTTGAATTGGATCGAGTAATCATCAGGGACAACACTTTTCAAATTTTTGGTAATAGTCTGAACGTCATGAGCGTCAATAATTTTTACAATACATTTATGCAGGATAACAATTTTGAAAATATTAAAATTGATTCCTTTAGAAGAAAAGATCGTTCGATGAACTTTTTTGAATTGGTGGGGGTGATTAAAACCTAATGGCTATTTTTAAGAAAAAACTATCAAAAAGAGCCCAAAAATTATTGGATGAGATCAAAGCTCAGGAGATATCTTCACAAGATAATGTAAGTGCAAATGATGTTGCTGAAAATAGATTGGCTGTTCGCTATTTGGGGAGTAAGCAAAAATTTTCAGCAATCAAATATCGCAAATTTGCTGCACAGAACAAGATGATCATCTGGTCGGTAGGGTATATAGCCTTAGGAGCCATTATCTTCTTTATTGCAAATAACGGATGGGGAAGTTATCAGACATACTCAGAAAAAGTAATGAAGAATAAACAAAAGCTTCCCAAGGTGTTAGCTGAAATTAAAAACATTGAAAAAAATGCACAAAAAATCCAACAAGACATCTTAAATAAAAAACAGAATATCCAAGACCAACTGAATAAGATTCCATCCCAGTCGGGAGCAGATGATTTGGTCAATCAAGTGGCGATGTTATTAGAAAATGGCGATTTAAAAATTGTGAAACAAGAAATACAAATTAAAAAATCATTGTCTCCTGTGACTTTCTCAATTCCACCATTACAAAAACCAGACGCGGATACGACCATCTTCTCAAATATTGTTGTACCAATGGAGGATGATGCACCAAAAGCTAAAAAAGATAAAAAAAATGTAGCCGAAAAGTTAACTGGTAAAAAAATGCGAAAAGGCAAGAAAAAGGATAATAAGAAAAAGCCAGAGGCGAAAGAAAAACCACAAATTACCCAGGCGGCTAATGCTTTAAAGGATAACTATAAAACAATTATGGATGTGATCAAAAATAAAGAAGCGCAACGTAAACAAAAATTAATGAAAAGCTTACCGAAAAATGTGTCATTCATGACCTATCACTTCCAACTTAAAGGGCAGTATCTGGATTACTTAAAAGCGAGACAGGATGTGCTTAAGCAGTATCCTTATTTAATTATTCCGGTGGAAGAGATTGTGACTGAAAACAATCAAGATGAAATCCAATTTAGAGTAATTTACGACATTCCTTTTTTCACGGAAAATAATCCTATACAATCTACTAAGAGGAAAGGATAGATAAATGATTAAGATACAGACACTAAATAAATGTTTCATAACATTGATTGGTACATTCTTTGTCTTTACATCATTTGCTGATGGAATGCTTCCAGAAGACTTACCTCAAACTGATATGGTTGATGATTCAGTGATTGAATTAGATATTGAGAATCAGCAAATATACACTGACCCATTTAAAAGAGGGGTGACAAGATCTCCAGCATATGCCACCTTTGGCGAAGAATCAGCTAGTGATTCGAGCAGAATTGATGATCTGAGGCATTTACAGGATCTGCGGTATTACCGAGTAGTGGGCATCGTTGCAGATGAAGAATTACAGATGCCTAAGATACTGGAACTGAACCCTGATGATTTTTTTGGTGATGAACACCAAGGCTACTACGTCAAAATTCAATCGAAACAAGATTTGGGTGAAATCCGCACCGTCGCAAAAAATTTAATGGTCAATTATAACGACGGCCTGAACCGGTATATCATCATTCGATTCAATGAAAAAAATACGTTGAGCAATTATGATCTGGAGTACGGCCCATTCCGGACGAAAGAAATTACAGTCGCGCATTGTCATTATTTGGCTGCATTAACCAAGAATAAGAACATGAACTGCTCACAAGTTCATCAACACTTTGTCTCGGAGCAAGAACAAATGGCTACTCAAAATACAGCCACTGTTGGTCTATCCCAATTCGCATTACTAGACTTTAAAGAAAAACCATACGACTTTAGCTTAGAGAAATTAAAAAAAATGACTTTAGAGGTCACCGTTGACCAACTCCTAGGCCCGCATGGATTTGTGATCACAAATATTAATGACAATGGTATCAGTGTGACTGGGCTGAGTGGTAATGCTATGTTCATTCCGGTATCGACATTTCCAATTAATATCGAAGGAACTAGTACAGCGTCACCAGCACAACCAACTCCAACCGGTAACTAATTTATGCTGGTCAATTATTCGCCAACCACAAGTGAAAAAGCAATCAAGGCGATCATCAACGCAGGACGCCTTGAAGAAAGTAAAATTAATTCTGACTTTTTTTCAAAACTTGAGTGGAATGAGAAACTTAAAACGCTCATCAATGATGGCTCAATTGATGAGTCATGGTTGGTCAATACGTTTGCTAAGAGTGTCAGCTTAACCAGGACCTTTCCAAGTGCAGAGGAATGCCAAAGCGAAGCAGTCCGCAGTATCAACTCGTCTACCATCTTAGAAAACGTACTCATGCCTTATAAGATTGAAGACGATGTCTTGCACGTTTTAATTTTAGATCCAAAAAATATTTCTTTGTCTTCATCTATTAAGACCCAATCTAACTTAGATGTCGCGTTGGAAATTACTAGCCTGTCACATTTTGAGAAGATGCTGACCTACCCTGCTGTGAGTGACGTCTTATCAGTAGCAGATGCTCAAGCCCCGGCAGCTGCAAAAAAAAAGGTGGTTGAAAAAAAACAAGACGATGCGCCAAAGAAAGTAGTCCAAAAAACGAAATTAAATGTCCCCAAGGGGATGAAATATCGTGATAATTTCGCATTAGGGAACCCAGACATCGTGATCGATTTTTGTGATCAAATCTTAAACGAATCGGTGATCTCCGGGACGTCTGATATTCACATTGAATGTTTCCGTGATTTTGCACAAGTGAGGATGCGTCGTGATGGGTCCATGCAAGTCATTGACGAATACAGTAAGTACCTTTTTAAGCATTATGCGGGCGTAATTACACGTTTTAAAATCCTAGCGGATTGTGACATCTCTGAAAGACGATTGCCCCAGGATGGAGCTATCACCATAAAAGACCCCATGGGTGGAAAAGATGATATCGATTTCCGTTTCAATATCATGCCAACAAAAAATGGTGAACGGATCGTGATGCGTATCTTGGCAGGTAATCCCGCCCTATCTTTAGACAAGCTCGGATTTGATCCAGGCGACTACAATAAAATCATTGATGCCATTAACGCTCCACAAGGGATGGTTTTAGTTACTGGTCCGACGGGTTCAGGTAAAACAACCACCCTGTATGGTGCATTACAGGAAATTAACACACCTGATACCTGTATCCTGACGGCTGAGGATCCGGTGGAATACTATTTAGAGGGCGCAGGCCAGGTGCAGGCCAATGAAAAAATTGGTCTGACGTTCAGCTCAATCCTCCGGGCCTTTTTAAGACAAGATCCAGAGGTGATCCTAGTAGGCGAGATTCGAGATCAGGAAACCATTGACATAGCCATCAAGGCGGCGTTGACCGGACACTTATTGTTATCCACATTACACACCAACGATGCGATTGCGACCATTACTCGTATTCAGAACATGGGCGTGCCGAACTTTATGATTGCCAGCGCATTGTCCGTGGTGGTCGCTCAGCGCCTGGCGCGAAAAAACTGTCAGGAATGTTTAGAAGATGACCCACGCGCTACCACAGAAGAGTTAATTAAGATGGGTTTTAAAGAAAGTGAATTGTCTAGCTTTCAAGCCAAGCGAGGAAAGGGATGTAGGGTCTGTGGCGGCTCTGGCCTCAAAGGCCGACAGGGCATCTACGAAGTTTTGAGAATGACCAAGGAGATGGAGATCGCCATCTTGAATAACAAGTCAGTCGAAGAAATTGAAAAGGCAGCCAAAACAGATGGCTTCAGAACCATGCAGGAAATTGGGCGTGACTTTGTCAAAGAGGGAATCTTAAGCATCGAAGAATATGCAAATACTTTACAGCTTGAAAATTAATGAAAGAATTTAGTTATAAGGCCAAAGACAAGCAAGGGAGATCGATCAGCGGGTCGATTAAAGCCGGTAATCGAAATGATGCCCTGACAACACTCAAAGCAAGAAAATATACCAAGATCCGTGCTAAAGAGCTCAAGCCAAAAAAAGATCCAACCTTAACCGCCATCACGTGGGGACCTTTTGGTAAAGTCGCACAAAAAGACTTGTTGATCTTTACTAAAAAATTGGCGACCATGGTGCGCAGTGGACTGACTATCCTCGATTCTCTGAATCTCATCAGCACGCAAACCGAAAATATTGTTTTTAGAAAATACATCAACGAGATGATTAGAGATATTAATGTCGGTATGCCTTTTTCCGATGTGGTGCGCAAACATCCTACCGTCTTTGATAGTATTTTTTGTAATATGATCGAGGCCGGTGAGATTTCGGGTAAGCTAGACCAGTTTTTAGACCGGATCGTTGACGGGCAAGAACGAATGGAAAAAATCCGTAAGGGGATCAAAAGTGCTCTATTCTATCCAGTGACCTTAATTGTCGTGACCATCCTCATTGTCTGGGCAATGCTGATCTTTGTGGTGCCGACATTCCAGGAAATGTATGCAGGCATGGGAATCGAGTTACCGGGACCTACCCAGATGATTATTAATGCCAGTGACTGGATCATGGACGGTGGAAATTTTATGAGCCTGGTTGGGACCGTTGTTGGGGTCATTGTTGTGCATCGGCTGCTTATGGATAAGGCTTATCCTTACCGGGCCAATATTCATGGCTTTATGCTCAAATTACCTTTATTTGGCAATATTATTATTAAGTCCACTGTGGCCAGATTATCATTACTGATGGCGAATTTGTTTGCTGCCGGCATTGGGGTAGAAGAAATTCTGAAGGTGGCCACTAACGTTACCACCAATACCAAATTTATTGAATCCATGGAAAGAATTAATGACAGGGTGGTAACAGGTACCGACCTCTCTGAATTATTTGCTGAGGAGTCTGCTACTTTTCCAATGGAGCTATCTCAATTAATAAAGGTCGGAGAGCGAACCGGTAATATGGATGAGATGCTGGCATCAATTGCCCGTTATTACCAAGAGGAATTTGAGGCAGTTGTTTCAGGACTAACAACCATTATTGAGCCAATCATGATTGTGTTTGTGGGTGGCATGATCGGTGTGATGGTGGTAGCCTTGTATTTACCAATATTTAGTGCGGGTGATGCGTTTGCATAATTCTTATTAGGAACAGATGAATGAGCGAGAACAATCCTTTATACGACTATATTTACGATACCTTACAGGCAGAGAGGGTCTCTGATTTTCACTTGCATGCAGGGAAGCCACTGACGGTGCGGGTCCACGGCCAACTAAAAACGTTTGAAGATAAAATGATCACCGAGGATGATCTCCAAGATCTGATCAGTTCTGAAGTGCCTGAAGATTGGTACCAAAGATTCCGTGAACACAAGGACCTGGATTTCGCTTTTGTTATTAAAGACACGCGGTTCCGTGCCTCAGCGCTCGGTACAATATCAGGCACTGGTCTCGTCTTGAGGGTGATTGTGTCTGAGGTTCCTAACATTGATATGTTGGGCCTTCCACCGGCCGTCCATCAGACCTTGGAGTTACGTGATGGGTTGGTGTTAGTGACGGGTGCGACGGGGTCAGGTAAGTCAACATCTTTGGCGGCCATGATCGATAAGATCAATAGAACACGGGCCGAAAATATCATCACCGTTGAGGACCCAATTGAATTCACTCATCAAAATATAAAATCTCTCATCGTGCAACGAGAGGTGGGTAAAGATACGGATACCTTTGCATCGGCCCTCAAGGGAGCATTACGACAAGACCCTGATATTATTTTAATGGGTGAGCTAAGGGACTATGAGACCATTTCTATGGCACTAACGGCGGCTGAAACGGGTCACTTAGTATTTGGGACGTTGCATACGAATGGTGCACCTGAGACCATTAACCGACTGGTTGATGCATTCCCTCCTGAGGAACAGAGCAAGGCTCAAGCCCAGTTATCATTGTCATTGAGGTTGGTGATGACTCAGCAGTTGATGCAAAAAAAGGGCGGCGGTCGGATTGGTGCCTTTGAGGTGATGGTCAATACACCCGCGGTGGCTAACTTGATCCGTGAGAAGAAAATATCGCAGATTGCCAACATGATGCAGACCGGGGCCAAAGAAGGTATGATGTTAATGGAAAAATATAAAGAAATTTTATTGGGCAAAGGCCTCATTGAATCAATAGAATAAAGGATAGAAGAACATGGCTTATGATTTACAAACCGCAGGTGACGCATTTACCCTGACACTCTCGGGTACGGTAGATCTCACAGAAACATCTAATGTAAAAGACCTTTTAAAAAATGAGCCGAAGGCAGGATTTAAGAGACTGGTGATTGAGTGTGGAGAGACCGAGTACATGGATTCTTCTGCAGTGGCCCTTCTTTTATTTGCTAAACGCGTTGCTGAGGAGAGTCAAATGATCTTTGAGATTGCTTCGATCTCTAGCTCAGCCAAAAAAATCATCGAGATGGCGGGTCTTGGAGCCGTATTTTCACTTCCGGCAGTGTCCAGCCCAGATGCCGAAACAGATAATGGGCAGGATGGTGCTGAAGCAGACCAAGAGCAGGAGGTCTCACCGGCCGATGGCGGCATCGAGATGGACTTGTCGACCGACAATAGCGATGATGAGATCGAGTTAAACTTACCTGATACAGATACAGATACAGATACAGAGCCAAATTTAGATTTTTCTGAAGATACTCCAACAGAAGATGACTTCACCATGGACTTTGACGAAGGTGAAAAAGGTCCTGATGATTCGCAAGTGGTTGACAATAAAGGAGAAACAGGTGAGAATTCACAAAGAGGAGATGATTCTGGCGATTCAAAGTCAGATGATTTTGAATTTAAACCAGGAACTTTCGAGTAATTTGGAGGATTTATGAAAACAATGAAACAAGGCTTCTCGCTAATTGAATTATTAGTGGTGGTCGCAATTATCGGTATTTTAGCTGCTGTGGGTACAGTTGGTTATCAGAACTATATTGACGGTACCAAAGAGCGTGTCGCGATTACAAACGCTGAAACATTAGCAAAAGCTCTGCAGGCGCAAGACCTTGCAATCTCAGCTGGTGTAGGTAACGATTGCTTATCAACGGACTCAGCATTAGATTGTGTTACTACAATCCGTGATGCAGGCTCTTTTGATAATCCATATGACCCAGCAGATAGTCCTGTTACAGTAGCAGCTTCAATCACATGTAACCAGGCTAACCGTGGTCAAATCCAGGTCACATTTGCTTCAGGTGATGCGACTATTGAGGTTTGTACAGGTGACGTTGACTCACAAACTTTACAAACTGCTGATACAGTAACATTAGATAACATCTCATCATAACTTGATGTGTTAACTGAAAAGCCACACTTTTTAAAGTGTGGCTTTTTTTATGGAAAAAATTTTTTACACCCAAAAAAAATTGTTAGCGGATGTGCGTGAGCATCTGTTAGCCAATCTTTCGAACAACATTCTTAATTTAGATGAGATTGTGATCGTCATCAATGAGGTTATTCAAAATATCTATCGGCATGCCTATCAAATGCAGGATGAAAAACCTATTACAATGACAATGGATATATATCAAGATCAGGTCATATTTAAGATTAATGATCATGCACAACATTCTGACCTGTCTTTTTTAAAAAAAGAATATAAGCCCTCTGAGGACGGGCAAATAGGCCTCAATGTGATCAAAAAGATTTGTTCTCACTATGATGTGAGGCATACAGACCAAGGTCATGAAACCAGTTGTATAATTAAGTTACAACAATGAAAAATAAAAATTTAATAAACATCTTAACGTCTATGCTGAATCAGTTCTCAGCAGACTCCAATATCTCGATCACGTTAAAAAATGTGCTGGCAGAAATCTCAACTCTCATTGAGGCTGAGGCGGCCTCATTCTTTGTTCATAAAAAAGAAGTCGATAAGCTTGTGTGTGAAACTTGCATTGGTCCAGTGGACATCACAGGATTGTCTATTCCATCAAGCCAGGGGATTGTGGGCGAGGTATTTACTGATCACCATAGTAAATTGATTGAGGACGTTAAAAAAGATGCATCTCATCTAAGCAAGGTTGATGAAAAAACAGGATTTGTGACCAAGTCCTTGATGACTGTCCCAGTAGAGTTTGATGAGAACGTGTATGGTTGCCTTCAGGCACTGAATAAGAATACCGATACAGGTTTTTTCAATACAGATGACTTGGAATACTTTGAATTATTAGCGTTAAACCTGGGCATCATCCTAAAAAATATTGAACTGACCGAGAAGGCAGTACTGGATAAGTTGATTGAAAAAGATATTGCTGACGCTAGAATCGCACAATCAGTCCTATTCCCAAAAATTAATGCCTATGAATTTATTTCTGGGGGGGTTCAGCCTTACCGAGAACTGTCTGGTGACTTTATAGACTATTTTGAGGTAAATGGCAGAATCGCTTTTATACAAGGCGATGTGTCTGGTAAAGGGGTACCAGCGACTATACTGATGTCACGCTGCATGTCACTATTTAGACTCTTTGCCAAAGAGGAGTGGGATGCCAGTCACATTGCAAAAAAAATGAACAATGAAATCTATGGCCAAGGTACCGATGACCGCTTTGCGACCTGTGTCATGGGATGGCTCGATGGGAATGACCTGCAGTTCGTCAACTGTGGGCATAATCCTGTCTTACATTATGCAGGCGGAAAGTATCGTGAGTATGGATCGAGCGCCCCACCCGTCGGTATTGTCAACGATGAAGCGTTTAATCCATCTGATCAAGGTATCACCATTAATGAGGGGTCCTCTGTGTATGTCTCGACCGATGGAATTACCGAAGCAAAAATTAATGGAAAAGAAATTGACTCAAAGGGCTTGGCACAGATGGCAAAAAATCAAGATGGGATGAGTGCACCCCAGCGATATGAACAGATTAATCGTTTTTTACAAAAGGATGTTATTCAGCTCCATGACGATGCCACGCTGTTAGTGATACTCCCTAGAAGTTAATCACCAGATCTCGCTCGAGGATCTTGATGTCATGCTTAATCTTATGATCTTTAATCTCTTTGAGAATATTTTCCTCACATCCTGGCTTCTGGTGAGTAATAAAGATAGCCTGCTTATCATTAATGGCCTTTACTGCTTTTGCTAGACTTTGTGGCGTAAAATGTCTTGATAGATCTGCGATATTTTGGCGCTTATCCTGAAATGAAACATCAATGATAACTGCAGCCAAATTCTTGGTCTCATTAATCATGCGGATTAAATTTTCTGAGGGTCCAGTATCACCGGAAAATATAATAGCCTGATCTTGAGATTCAATTTTATAGCCAAAGCACCGAACTGTATGATTGACATAAAATGGGGTGATCTTAAATTGATCAACGGCCTTAGGAATCTCAGTGTTAATACTTGAAAATTTTAGGTAAGGTTTCGACTCGGTTGGAATGACTGAGAAGTCAGGCCAGATCACTCCGTTAAAAATATTTTTTTTAATATTAATGATGGTGTCATTGCTGCCAAAAACTTCAATCGGTTGATCGCGATAATTACCAACCAAATCAGCCAGAAGTGGGATGCCCAAGATGTGATCAAGGTGGCTGTGAGTTAAAAAAATTTTATTTATTTTTTTTAATTCATCAAAGTCTTGATCTAATAATCCAGAGCCTGCGTCAATTAAAATATCATCGTTGATTTGAAAGCACGTGGTATATCCTCCCTTACCCACACTCCCAGAACAACCTAAGATTTTAAAATTATTTTTCATAACTATACATAAGCTTACTATAGAATTCAGAGTATTGATTAATGAATTCATTTAGCTCTTCTGGTTCAAGTTTTGAGATTGCTGACTCCTTAACAGCTTCTCCAAAGAAGGAGGGCTCAATACCTAGTTGATTATTTGGGAATGTAAAACCTAGCATGTTTAAGATAGATGGAAACATCCCAAAGTGATAAGTCATGCTTCGATTTAGTTGGAGTTTAGTTTGGGAAATAAAGCGATTAAAAATAAATTGGTTATCCGTTTCTTTTCCATCGACAAGACTTTTTTTACTTCGTGGATTATGGTCACCGAGTATCACGAGATCGGTAGAATGCTGCAGCTCATTAGCATAAAAAAATTGGACAAAGTCAGCCAGTGCATAGTCTGTACATTTGACCAAACCTTTGTAGTCATAAAGATTTTGACTCTCACAAGTTGTATCAGTAAAACCATCAGGCTCATGCAGATTAAGGGTCAACATTGTTAAATTAAATGGCTGAGCTGGTTTATCGAGGTCGAGGAGAAATTTTTTCGCTTGCAAAAAAAGTCGATCATCATGAAGACCCCACTGATTAAAATCTCTTTCTCCTAAATTTTCCCAGTGCTGTTTGCCGTAGGCAATGTCATAACCATGCTGTGATAAAAATTGACCTTTGCCGGCAAAATTAAGATCAGCCCCTCCAAAAAATATATTCTTATAACCATGGTGTTTTAGCACATCTCCCAGGCAAATTATTTTTGGAGCATATTTTGGATATGAATTAAATGGTTTAAAAAATATTGAAAAAATATTCCATGATTTTTCTCGAGGTTTATCTTGGAATCGCATGGCAAAGTTATGCTTTAAAGGGGCGCCGCACATTGAGTCAAATATTCCAGATTGGGTCCAGCGATTATGCAGCGCTTGTTTAAATTGTAATGATGTATCATTTTCGGTGAGTGCTTTAATATCTTTTAACAAATCATCAGGATACCTAATAGTGTTCTCATACTCTGCGGATAAAGACTCCACAAAAATAAGGATTAAATTTCTTTTTACTTTAGGCACCAATATCTTTTCAAGTTGAGGCGCTACATAATTATTTTTAAAGAAATCACCATCATGTGTTTTAGTGAAAAGAATCTGAATATTGATGCTAAAAAGTAACCAAATTATTGATAAAGTGATTAGCACAAGCAAGACTCTGATTTTGAAAATTACATTGGTGAGATCAATAAGTTTAATTACGAATAAATTTTCAACTTGAGCGGTATTGATAAATTTGATAATTAAATAAATTAATACAGATGCACATGCAGGAAGAACAAAGCCATTTTGGATAAAGCTAAAAAAATAGTCTTGATTAACTTCGGTAAACTCATTCAGGCCAAAAAAAAGATGATAAAAAAACTCGTAGGGATAAACTTCGCCGAATTCTTTGTTCATCCAAAAGGTACTATTAACGATAGCAATTAATAAGAAAATTAAAATCAGGCGAACCATACGCTAAATTTTACCGAATAATTAGTTAATAGCATTTATATTTATGAAATATTAAAGATGGGTTGCTCGTGACAATAAAAAACCCAATCAAAAGATTGGGTTTTAATGAATCAGGACCAATAACTAGCCAGCATCAGCAGATTCAACGCAAACTACCTGCTTATCTGCTGGAGCGCTTGCAATTTCTGGATCACCAGCTGCATAGCATGATGGGCAAGAAGTAGCACTATCTTCAGCTGTTGGATCGCAGGTTGGATACTCATCATCTGCTGCATACAAATGAGTTGAAGCTAGTAACACAGCTAATAAAACTTTTTTCATAAATTTCTCCTTAATGGTTAAAAAAATAACTTCTTATTAGTTACATGAGGGTAAATTCTTACATACATAATATTTTGTTGAAGCTCCATTAGACCCGCAACCTGAACCGTATCTTGATTTCGTTCCACAAACATAACTGGCTGATGAATCGGAATTGATATATTTTTGCGTTCCTCCATCTTGCGCCGCTTTGTAATCAGTACCGCTGGCACCAGTCCAACCAGAGGATGTATTTACTGGTCGGGTGGTTGAGCCTTCTTTTTGTCCATAATATTGATTCGCACCACCTAACACACCTGAGCTAACTGCTTCAGACAGTGTGGCTAAATCACCACCACGGTCTTGACATGCATCGTAGGCAGCCCATACGTCCCAAAACCTTCCACCTAAGAAATCTTCGTTGTAAAGCTTGTAACCATTTGTGGCGCCAGAAATAGCTGCAGAAACGTTTACAGGCTGTTGAACAGTCTTAATAAGATGGTTAGTCCAGCTCGCCAGCCTCATTTCAACGTTCAGAGTAACATTTGTACTTGACGCACTGTCTGGAATGGTAACGGTTTGTCCATTATTAACCCAACCAGAAGGTAGATTGGTAATGGGACAAGTCCATGCCGTATATCCACACATCGGAGGTAATGGAACATTAGCAGACGTTCCACATCCTGATGCAGCACTTTCTGATGCTGGGGTTGTAGAAACACCAGAAGCATCTGCTGTATAAGTTTCAAAGACAACGCATTCAACATAATCTTCCATCTGTGATGTTGTTGCAGATGAACCGCCTGCAAGTGAACATGCTGACGATGATCTTTGATTATTAAAGGCTGTGAGACAACTTTGATCACCAGTTGCACCACATGTGTTTGAATTTAAGGCTGTAGTCATTGCTGATGATACACCAGCATCATCCAGTGTTGCTATTGATACCGGATCATCACCCTCAAGAGCTTCTGCTGTACCGACAGCGATACTAATATTATAAGTGTATGAAACAATATTCACAGAATCACTCACGTCGTATGGAACTCCAATCGAGCCAGATGACGTTGGTGTACCGGACAGAGTCGAACCACTAATAGAAGCCCATGATGGAGCACCGGAACCTAGAGAATAGGTTAAGGGCTGACCTTCTGGGTCACTGACCGAGCTTGCTAAATCACATGACCAAGCAATGCCTGACTTAGGTGCCGAGCACCCAGTTGGGTCGGCAACAGACGGGCTTTGGTTTGGGCCTGCTGTGAGATTAATAGTTTTTGTAACAGGATCACTAACTCCATCATCGAATTGAACATCAACAGAAAAGTCAGATGTTGATGAGCCTGCTAAGACGCAGCCTGATGACAGTGTTAATCCACCAGGAATAGAGACAGGCGAGCAGGTGACTGAACCTCCCCCGGATGCAGGTAGAGTACATGAGAAGGGTAAGCCAGCTATGACATTACAAGCTGCATCTGCGTCAGAATCACTTGGGGTAAATAGTCCAGTTTGCCAATCTCCACTTCCGATTGAATTGGTTCTGTCCTCCTCAATATCTGC